>NZ_JBNHGB010000004.1:0-410438 GCF_059090825.1 Arthrobacter sp. Y3224055
GCCGTGCCGGCCGCGTTGGTGACCCGGAAGGTGGTGCCGTCGACTCCGGTGACCGGTTTGCTGAACGTGGCGGTGATGTTGCTGTTGGTGGCCACGTCGGTGGCGTTCGCCGCCGGCGTCCGTTCGGTGATAACCGGTGCGGCCTCGGTGGAGAAGTTCCACGTAGTGGCCGGCAGGGCATTGCCCTGCAGATCCCGGATGCCGCCGGTCAGCTGCACGGTATAGGTGCGGTTGGCCAGCAGATTGGCGGGGTCGAAGGTAGCCGTGCGGGTCGCGTCGTCGTAGCTGACGGTTGCGGTCACTGCCGTGCCGGCCGCGTTGGTGACCCGGAAGGTGGTGCCGTCGACTCCGGTCACCGGTTCGCTGAAGGTGGCGGTGATGTTGCTGTTGGTGGCCACGTTCGTGGCGTCCGCGTCCGGGCTGCGCCCGGTCACCGATGGAGCCGGTCCGGCAGTGGTGAACGACCAGCTGGTGGCAGCGAGTGGGTTGCCCGCCGCGTCCCGGATGCCGCTGGTGAGCGCAACGGTGTAGACCGTGTCGATCGCCAGGTCCGCCACCGGGTCGAGCGTCGCCGTTCGGGTCACCGGATCGTAGGTCACGGTGGCGGCGGTCGGTGCCGTTGCTTCCGCGGCCGTCAGCGTGGCCGTCGTCCCGGAGATCCCCTGGACGTCCTCGCTGAAGGTTGCCGTGATGTCGACCCCGACGGCCACGCCGGTTGCCCCGTCAGCAGGAGCGCGGTCCGTCACCGTGGGGGCTTCGGTATCCGTCAGCTCGATGGTCTGGTCGGCAAACCGGAGGCGCTCGACATTGGTGATGGTGTCGGTGCCGTCGTCCCCGCCGCCGCGGACGTGCGCGACGGTCGTGACTCCGTCGACGGTGGTGATGTCGTATTCATCGAGCGCGCCGGAGAAGTTGGCGGTGTCGACGTCGGTCGAAGCCGCACTGTTGAGAATTTCCCGCACGATGACGACGTCGCCCGGGTCGATCCGGCCGGCCATAATATCGGCCTGGATGGTCTTCAGGCTGGTGACTGACCGCAGTTCAGCGCCCTGAGCGTCGCGTACGCTGAGCCGCACGTTCAGCCACTTGTCGCCGTCGATGACGTCATCCGCGCCGTTGCCCCAGATCTGGTCGCTCCCGGAGCCGCCGATGATGATGTTGCCGGCGCCAAACTCGGTGGCACCGGCGGGCAGCAGCTCGGCCAGGCCGGTAATCCGCTTGATGCCCTCGGCGTCCAGCACATTGCTGAGGCCGGGGACCGCCACCTCGTTGTCGGGCTCGGCCGGAATCACGTCATCGCCGCGCAAGACGTCGTCCTTGTCCCAGCCGGAGAGGGCCTCGACCAGCAGGAACCGGTCCTTGAGCGCGTTCGGACCCTCCACGACGATCATGCGCATATCGGAATCGGCTGCCTCGACCGACCGGGCGTGGGTCACCCAGTCGAAGCCGTAGACGCCGTGATTGCGCTCGATCCCGGGACCGGCGACCATGACGTCGTCACCGCCCTCGGCATCGTAGTCGTCCTCGCCGCTGTCGCCGATGAGGACGTCGTGGCCGGGGTTGTTGATGTCGTCGAAGAACGGGGCACCGCTGTCGCCCTGGAGCAGGTCGTTCGCGTTGCCGCCTTCTTGCCAGTCATCGCCGCCGCCGCCGAACACCGTGTCCGGTCCGTCGCCGGCTATCACGAGGTCATTGCCCTCGCCGGCGAAGGTCTGGTTGCCGTTGAGTCCGCCGTTGGAGAAGTCGTCTCCGTCGCCGGACATGATCACGTCGAGTCCGGGACCGGCGTCCATCGCGTCGTTGCCCGGCCCGCCCTTGATCACGTCGTCCCCGTGGGAGTCGGTGATCCGATCGTTGCCGGCGCCGCCCAGGAGGGTGTCGGCGCCGTCGTTGCCTTCGATGATGTCACTGCCGCCGTTGCCCCAGACGGTGTCGTTGTCGACGCCGGCCCAGATCCGGTCCGTCCCGTCTGCGCCGCCGGCATCGTCCTTGCCGTTGTAGGTCGCCTGGGCGTTGAGGCCCGGGCGGTCCACGCTGTTGGAGACGCGGTAGCGGATGGTGCCGTCCGCCATGCGGAGCAGCAGTGCTGACTCGTCGCAGGCCGAGGCGGGATCATCGGCCACATTGTTGCCCGTGGTGCCGGTGATGTTGCCCATCTCGAACTCACAGTCGGCGACGCCGAAGACGTCGGCCTTGAGCGCGGAAGCGTCGGTATTGCGCATCACCAGCTCGGCCATGGAGTTGCCTTCGAGCTGGGCCCGCAGGTTCAGGCCCGAGGTGCGGGACAGGTAGTAGAGACGGTCACCGTCCTGCAGGTCCGTCATCTGGCGTTCGAAGATGTAATTGAAGGTGGAGCCGAGCAGCCCGCCGAAGAGATTCTGGGCTTCGGCCAGGCCCCCCACCCACAGATCGACCGTGTCCAAACCGGTCCTGGAGGCGGCGCCGTCGTTCTCCCACTCCCCGTTGCTGTTGACGAAATCGTAGGCATCGGCCGGAGTTTCGGCCGCCGGGTCGGGGCTCATGTCGAAGAGTTTCTGCGCCGCCGCGCGCTTGGCCTCGATGCTCGTCGCCCCGGTGATGCTGGGATGCGTGCCGTAAGCGGCCATAAAGTTGACCACCGAATCTGGATGCTTCAGCGCCTGCCCGAAGTCCACCCAGCTGCTGTAGGGCTTCAGGGACGACTCGCTGGTCTTCGCGTAGAGGTCCTTGCGGAAATTGTTCAGCGACGGGACGCCGGTCTCCCGGCCGCGGGCGATGTTGAGCGCGGCCAGGTCCAGGGGCAGCCCGAGCACGCTGTTGCGCAGCGTGTCGGTGACGAACTCGTCGAGCTCTGCGCCCACCTGGTCGGTCATGCCCATCGCGATCGCGCCTGCCGCCTGCTCGGGCGTCATCGTGCTGTCTCCGTTGGCGTAGTAGGCCGGTGGATTCAGGAACGCATCCAGCAGCGGGAGGCCGATGTCGGCTCCGCTGTTGGTCTTCCGATCCACGGTGTCCGTCAGCATGGAGTGACCGAACCGGTAGGTCGCGTGGGCAAACTCCGCCTCGATCGCCGGGTCGATCGCCGTGTCCGACTGGGTGAAGACGTTGAACGGATTGATGCCCGGCTGGATCTTGCGAGCGAAGTCCTCGAAGACGATGTGCTGGTACTCCATCTCCGTCACGAACCGTGCGGCCTGGAAGAGGCGCTCCCCATTCCATTCGCCGTTGGGCAGCTTCCACTCGTTCAGGTCCAGGTTCAGGGACGTCAGCAGTTCTTCCATGTAGGTGACCAGCCGGTTGTGCTCCGAGTGGAAGACCTGGTGGACGGCGGTGAGGCCGATGTTCTCGTTCACCCGGCCGTCACCGGCAACGAAGTGCGCGTCGAGCATTTCGTCGTCGTAGGTGCCCGGGTTCTGCCGGCCGCTGGTGGGCGTGATGCCGTCGTCCCCGTCGGGTGCCAGCGCCGCGCCGCGGGAGTCGAACGGCGCCGCGAAGTGGGAGATGTCGTCCAGGAACGCGATGCCGATCCGCTGGACATCCGCCGGCGGCGCGACGGGGTTCTCCAGGTTCCCTTCCACGAACTGCTTGTCCTGCGTGATGTACTGCGGCAGCCCGTTGGGCCCGCGCAGGAAGCGCCCGTACTGGTCGGTGGCCAGCATCGGGATGTTGACGACGTCGGCGTCGGAGAGCTTCAGGCCGAGCATGGATTCGGCCTGGGCCTTGATGTCCGCCCAGGTGGCCATGCCGCCGGGTTCGCCTTCGGCCAGTTCGCCGGTTGAGACCGGGTCGCCGTCCTCGTTAAGCTCGTACTCCCGGAGGAAGACGTGATGGGACGGATTCGACGAGTAGGTCTGGCTCTGGTCGACCCACGGAGAGTCCGTGTTCGTGGCGTCCTGGACGTCGTCGTCGGTGCCGAGCTTGCCGTCGGGTCCGGGCTGGTTCTCCGCCCGGTTGAGCAGCATGAAGTTCGTGGGCGAGCCCTCAACATACAGCGGATCGTCCTTGGCCAGCGGCATCATGACGACGTTGCTGGTCTTCTTGGTGAAGTCGATGCCGTGGTCGAAAAACTGGCCGAAGAGGGCAAAAAAGCCGTTGTAGGGCGGCGAGAGCCCGAAGTCGGTGGTGACATTCGGGATGTCGAGTGTCTCGCCGTCGGGAACACAGTTCAGGGGCAGCCCCTCGTCGTCGCAGGGGACGGCCGTGGGGCCGTCGTTCACCGTTCGGTGTGCCTTGCCGGCCGCTGCGATCGCGGCCGGATTGGTGGAGGTCTGGTCCACGATGACGTTGCTGACGAAGCGCGGATCCGCGTCCCGGATCATCGGAACGTTGACCGACTTGTACGACTGCCCGCCGGCGGTGGTCCGCCATTCCGGTTCTGCCAGCCGCGGGAAGGGCAGGCTGGCGGCGCCGAAGTGCCCTTGGTTGGGCACCAGGTTGTTGTCGGACCCGTCCACCGTGCGCAGCCCGTAGGGCAGCAGCGGATTGGCTATTTGGTTGGGGCCGGGGCCCAGGAGCGGCTGGCCCGGCACGGGTTTGCCCTCGGCGTCTTCCTTGGTGGCGTGGTTTTCCGCGATCTTGATTTGCTTCAGGATGAACCGCATGTCCCCGGCATTGAGGGTCAGGCCTTGGCCTACCGGCGCTGCCAACGCCGCGGGGGCGAGGGCGGAGGGCAGCACGCCCGCGCCCAGCACCAGCGCGGCGAGCCCGGCCGTGACTTTCCGGGGGAAGGATGGCCTCCCCTTGTCGGCACGTTCAGTGCCCCTCCTCGGTTGTGGATCGGTTGGTGCAGTAAACACGGTGACTCCCCCTAGTCGAGTGATGTGTGGCTGGCCACAGCATCCGATGAGGACCTTGGGGAAATCCTTGAAGGCTCTTTCCGTCTACTTCCGGGCAGGAAAAGACCCGCCCCTTGCCCCCGGCCCTCCACGTGGAAGGCCGAGGGACAAGGGGCGGGGCGGCAGGCCCTCGGGGCGGCAGGCCCTCTAGGCGGTCAGCTGCCGCTTGGAGGAGATCACCCCGGTGTCGAAGCCGGCCAGGTGCAGGCCGCCGTGGAAGCGGGCGTGCTCGATCTTCACGCAGCGGTCCATCACCACGTTCAAGCCGGCGGCCTCGGCCTGGGCCGCAACCTCCTCGTGCCAGGAGCCCAGCTGCAGCCAGAGCGTCTTGGCGCCGACGGCCAGGGTTTCCTCCAGAACGGTGGGCAGGTCGTCGTGCCTGCGGAAGACGTCCACCAGATCCGGCACCTCGGGCAGGTCCGCCAGCGACTTGTACACCGGCTGGCCCAGGATCTCCTTCGCCACCGGGTTCACGAAATACACCTTGTACGGCGAGCTGGACAGCAGGTACGTGGCCACGAAGTAGCTGGCCCGGCTCGGCTTGTCCGAGGCACCGACAATGGCGATGGATTTGGTGTTGCGCAGGATGTTCAGACGCTCCGCGGCGGACGGGCCGATCCAGGTGCGTTCCGGTGTCGCGGTCACTTGGCGGCTCCTTCTTCGGCTTCGATCAGTTCTTCGACGGACTCGACCACGCGCGTTCCGGGCTCTGTCCGGGGGGAGCGCTCCGCCGGGATCGTGCACGACTCGCCGGCATAGCTGGGCGAGGCGAACTCGGAGCTGTCGAACGCGGCGTCCTCATGGTCGCGGCTGGGACCGTGCTCGGCGCCGGCCTGCTGCGAGGCGGCCAGCGCCTGGTCCAAATCCCAGAGAATGTCGTCCACGTCTTCCAGACCCACGGAGATGCGGATCAGGTCCTCGGGCACGCCGGCAGCCACCAGCTGGTCGGCGGTGAGCTGCTGGTGGGTGGTCGATCCCGGGTGCAGCACCAGGGTGCGGGCGTCGCCGATGTTGGCCAGGTGGCTGGCCAGCTGCAGCGATTCGATGAACTTCTGGCCTGCGGTGCGGCCGCCCTTGACGCCGAAGCTGAACACGGAGCCCACGCCCTTGGGCAGGTACTTCCGGCCCCGCTCGTAGTGCGGGTGCGCGGGCAGGCCGGCGTAGCTGACCCAGGAGACGCGCTCGTCGGCTTCCAGCCACTCGGCCACGGTGCGGGCGTTGGCCAGGTGCTCGTCCATCCGCTGCGCCAGCGTCTCCACGCCCTGCAGCAGCTGGAACGCGGACTGTGCCGACAGCGACGGGCCGATGTCGCGCAGCTGCTCGGACCGGAGCTTCGTGAGGAAGCCGTACTCGCCGAAGTTGCCCCACCAGGACACGTTGCCGTAGCTGGGCACCGGCTCGGTCATCTGCGGAAACTTGCCGTTGCCCCAGTTGAAACGGCCGGATTCGACGACGACGCCGCCCAGCGTGGTGCCGTGGCCGCCCAGGAACTTGGTGGCGGAGTGGATCACGATGTCCGCGCCGTGCTCGATCGGGCGGATCAGGTAGGGCGTGCTCAAGGTGGCGTCCACGACCAGGGGGAGCCCGGCGTCGTGCGCCACCGCGGCCAAGCCGGCGAGGTCCGCGATGTCGCCGGACGGGTTGGCCACGATCTCGGTGTAGACGGCCTTGGTGTTCTCCCCGATGGCCGCGGCGAAGTCGGCCGGGTCGTTGGAGTCGACGAACGTGGTCTCCACGCCGAACCGGCGCAGCGTCACGTCCAGCTGGGTGATGGTGCCGCCGTAGAGCTTGGACGAGGCCACGATGTGGTCGCCCGCCCCGGCCAAGGCCGCGAAGGTGATGAACTCGGCGGCCATGCCCGAGGACGTGGCCACCGCGCCGATGCCGCCCTCGAGCGAGGCGATGCGCTCCTCGAACGCGGCGACCGTCGGGTTGCCAATGCGCGAGTAGATGTTGCCGTACTTCTGCAGCGCGAAGAGGTTCGCGGCGTCGTCGGTGTCTTTGAACACGAACGAGGTGCTCTGGTAGATCGGTACGGCCCGGGCACCGTGCTCGGCGTCGGGCGTGCCGCCGGCGTGCAGGGCACGGGTGCGGAAACCGAATGTGCGTTCAGCCATCAGGCGGTTGCTCCTTCAAAACTTGGGTTCCCGGAATGACGGTCCTGGCGGTACCGTGCAGGCACCGTCCGGATCAAAGATTGCTTGCGCTCTCTCCATCGCTTCTGGCGGTAGCACCTTTCCGGTGGCGTCCGGATGGTTGCTGCGGTGTCAAAGAGCCAGATCTCTCAACCGCTCGGGATGGTCCCGTCCATTCTCGCAACCAACGGCCGCGGCACCAAAAAATGTTGAGCCGCGTTGCGTCCGGGCTGTGGGCGCCCGGGCCCTGAGGCGGCACGCCGTGCGGTTGCCCGGGCTTGCGGCGGCCCGGCACGACGGCGGTGCTCGCCTTCGCCGCCCGGCCTCGCGAACGCTTTGGACGTTCGGAATTGCGGACGACGCCTCGCTGTTTGTCCGACCTGCGAATGCCCGGCACGACGGCGGTTCTCGCCGCGCGTCGGGGCCACGATATTCGCCGTACCGGCGTGACGAACGTTCCCGGGTCCGGACAGATCACCGTAGATTGGGTCTATGGCTGAACTTTCGGCGCTGCAGCGCCTCGCGGGGAAACATGGCGTTGGCATTACCTTCCGCGGCTGGGATGGCGGCGAGAAAACAGTCAGTGAGGCAACGCTGGTTTCCGTCCTCACCGCGCTGGGCGTCCCCTGTGCCACCGACGACGACGTGACGGCTTCCCTCCGGGCCGCTGAACTGGCACCGGTGCAGCGCACGCTGCCGCCCGCCGTCGTCGTCCGCCAAGGCACTGCCACCGAGGTTCCGGTCAATGCGCGGCGCGGCGTCCGTCCGCGGGTCCGGATCCTGCTGGAGGACGGCTCCCGGCGCGACGTCGAGGTGCTGGCCGGCGGGTCGGAGGATGCGGAAGGTGCCCCGCCTGTTCGTTTCACGGCGGTGGTGCCGGCGGACATCCCGCTGGGCTGGCACACGCTGGAGGTCGTGGAGCGGTCCGAGCCGATGGAGGCCGGGACCGGCGCGGCCCCGGAAATGCCGGAGGTGATGCAGGCCGGGACCGGCGCGGCCCCGGACCGGTCGGAATCGATGGAGCCCGGAACCGGCGCGGCCCCGGAGCCAACCGACAGCGAGGCGCGGTGCGCCCTCGTGGTCACCCCGCGGCGCCTGACCACCGCGGACCGCCTGCCCCGCACGTGGGGGTTGATGGCACAGCTGTACTCCGTGCGCTCGCGGTCCTCCTGGGGCATCGGCGACCTGCATGACCTGGCCAGCCTCGCCGAGACGGCTGCCGCAAAGGGCGCGGGCTTCGTCCTGATCAACCCGCTGCACGCGGCCCAGCCGAAACCGCCGGTGGAGCCCTCGCCCTACCTGCCCTCCACGCGCCGGTTCGTCAATCCGCTGTACCTGCGGGTCGAGGACGTGCCCGAAGCCAGCGGCATCCCGCTGGCCAACAACTTCCACGACGCGAACCTGGACGCCGGCATCCTGGACCGCGACCCGGTCTTTGCGGCCAAGCTGCAGGCGCTGGAAACGGTCTTCGCTGTGCCCCGGTCCGCGGAACGCCAGCAGCGGTTCGAGGCCTTCCGCGCGCAGGAAGGCGAGGGGCTGGAGCGCTTTGCCCTGTGGTGTGCCATGGCCGAAACTGTTCCGGCCGGGGCACCGGAGTGGTCGAATGCCGTGTTCATCGAAGCGCAGCGCAGCGAGCTGAAGGACCGCATCGAGTTCCATCAATGGCTGCAGTGGCTGTGCGACGAGCAGCTCGAGGCGGCGCAGGCCAGCGCCCTCGATGCGGGAATGAACATCGGGATAGTGCACGATCTCGCCGTCGGCGTCCATCCCACCGGCGCCGACGCCTGGACGTTGCAGGATGTGCTGACCCCCGGCATCTCCGTGGGCGCGCCGCCGGACATGTTCAACCAACAGGGCCAGGACTGGTCACAGCCCCCGTGGCATCCGCACCGCCTGGCCGAATCCGGCTACGTTGCCTACCGGGACATGCTGCGGACCATCCTGCGGCACGCCGGTGGCATCCGGGTGGACCATATCCTCGGGCTGTTCCGGCTCTGGTGGATCCCCGCCGGCAGCCCTCCCGGCGAAGGCGCCTACGTTTACTACGATCACGAGGCCTTGATCGGCATCCTCGCCCTGGAAGCGGAACGGGCCGGCGTCGTCGTTATTGGTGAAGACCTCGGGGTGTTCGAGCCGGGCGTGCAGGACTACCTGGCCGAGCGCGGCATCCTGGGGACCTCCATCCTGTGGTTTGAGTACGAGGACGGCAGCCCCCGCGCACCCGAGCGCTACCGCCGATCCTGCCTGACCAGCGTCACCACGCACGACCTGCCGCCTACCGCCGGCTACCTGGCGGGCAAGCACGTGGAGTTGCGTGAATCGCTGGGCCTGCTGAACCGGCCCGTGGAGGAGGAACGGGCTTTGGACCAGGCAGCCCAAGAGGCAGTGCTCTCCACGGTGCGCTCGCGGGTGCCGGCCGCGCCACAGCACGACGACGGCGCCGGCCCCGCCGCCGAACAACGCACCGTCGAGGCGCTGCACGCGTTCATCACGCAGACCCCGTCGGTGCTGCTGGGCGTTGCGCTCACGGACGCGGTGGGGGAGCTTCGAACCCAGAACCAGCCGGGCACCGCGGACGAATACCCGAACTGGCGGATCCCGCTGGCCGGGCACGACGGGGCGTCGGTCCTGATCGAGGACCTGGCCGCCAACGAGCGGTTCGACTCGCTGGTGCGCGCCCTGGGGCAGGATTAGGCAGGTCCACGCCGAGCCGGAAGCCTCTCGCCGCCCCGCCGGAGGACTGGCGCACTCAACTGGGCCGCGAAGCCTTCGGTGCGCGCGACGCAGTCCGTTCGCAGGTCTTCGGCGGCCGCTACTCATTGCTGGTCATCCGATGTCCACAATTTCGGGCCGGCAGTGGTGGCGGCCGAAGGGTGCGGTCATCCTCGATTACATGCAGAGTCCCGAAATGATCGCCGGCTGGGTGGCGAAAAGAGGAGGAGCAGCCCTCGTCAAGGACCTGCGCAGGGCGGGCATCGGACCGGATGCGATCAAGGTGGCCATCGCGTCGGGCGCCGTGACGTCCCTTCGACGGGGGCTAGTAGGCACTGCCAATGCGGATGCCGATCTGCGCATCGCGATGATGGCTGGCGGGCTCATCACGTGCGTCTCGGCCGCCGGGGAGCTGGGACTCTGGACAGTGAAAGACCCGCCCCAATTGCATCTCTGGACGGATCATGGCAGACAACCTGAGACCGTGATCAAGCACCGTGGCAGGCTCGCAGCCGAGGGGAGGTGGGGTTACGTAGGGACCCTGGATTGTGTGCTGCACGCAATCCGCTGCCGGCCGCGCTTGGAGGCGCTGGTTATAGCCGAGTCAGCGGTACGCCTAAGACGGGTTTCGAAGGCAGAGCTTATGGATCGTCTGCCGGGAACACGAAACAGCTTGCGGCGGCAGTTGGTGCAGGGCATAGGCCATGACGCCGACTCGCCGTTGGAGGTCATTGCCCGGGAACTCTTTCGCGCTGCCGGGCTCCACGTGGAAACACAGGTGCTGATCCGGGGGCTCGGGCGGGTGGACTTGCTGGTGGAAGGCCGTCTCATCATTGAGCTGGACGGATTCGTTTCCACTGGGATCGCGCGACCTTCCTCAAAGACCGGAGACGGAACAATGCGGGCATGCTCAGTGGGCTGCCTACCCTTAGATACGTTTACGAAGACTTGGTCTTCGCGCCGGAACGCGTTGTCGCGGAGGTCTTGACGATGCTGCGGAGGTCGGCCTGATGGACCAGCCTGGTTCGCTCCCACGTATAGGACTAACTTCCCTCGTTTCGGAAGGGTCATATCGCCCTGACTAGGAGAAACGTCGTGAGCCTCCGCTGAGACGTGGGAGCGAACGGCCGGTGACGCCAAGCGGCCGGCCAAAACTTGGGGAGTTTTGGCCGGCCTCGGTGGCACGGCGGATAAGAGTGCAGAAAACTTTACCGTGCGTCGCAGATGGCCTGGATCTGGGCGATGCACGGTTCGTTCTGCAGGCTGGTGGTGTCGCCCAGCTCCGTCCCCTCGAACAACTGGGTCAGCAGCCGGCGCATGATCTTTCCGCTGCGGGTCTTGGGCACGTCGGGCACAAACACCACGTCGCGGGGCTTGGCGATCGGCCCGATTTGCGTGGCCACGTGGTCCCGCAAGGCCGCAATCGCCGCTGCCCGCTCCGCAGCTTCCGCCGCCTGCTCGGCCGTCGCCGTTCCGGCGGTCCGGCCGGCACCCGACTGCCCGTAGGTCTGCCCGGCCCCCGCGGCCTCCGCGGCCGTTAGCCCCGCAACCCTCGTCCCGATCAGCGACTTGTCGCGCGGCACCACGAAAGCCGTGGCGGCATGCCCGGTTTTGGCGTCGTAGGTCGGGCAGACGCCGGCCTCCACCACCGCCGGGTGTGAGACCAATGCGGACTCGATCTCGATCGTGGACAGCCGGTGCCCCGAGATGTTGATGACGTCGTCCGTCCGGCCCAGGATCCAGGTGTCGCCGTCGGCGTCGAAGCGGGCCCCGTCGCCGGCCAGGAACCAGCCCTGCGCCGCGTACTTTTCCCAGTAGGACGTGAAGTAGCGTTCCGGGTTGCGCCACACCGTCCGGGCCATCGCCGGCCCGGTGCTGGTGACCACAATGTTGCCCTGCTCGCCGGCACCCACCCGGGCGCCGCCGTCGTCCACGATGTCCGTGGCCAGCCCCGGCAGGGCGCGGGTGGCGCAGCCGGGCTTGAAGGACGCATCGGTCTGGCGCGGCGAGAGCACGGTGGCCCCGGTCTCCGACTGCCACCAGGTATCCACCATCGGCACGCCCGACGACGGGTCCCCGGCGACCAGCGAATCCCGCCCCACCTGGGTGCGCAGCCAGCGCCAGGCCTCCGGGTTCACGGCCTCGCCCACCGTGCCGCACATGCGGATGGAACTGAGGTCGTACTCGGCCGGAATGCCGTCGGGGAACCAGCCCATCAGCGACCGGACCAGCGTGGGCGCGGTGTAGTAGCTGGTCACGCCGTAGCGCTCGATGACCTCGAAGTGCCGGCCGGGGTGCGGGGCGTTCGGCACGCCCTCGTAGATCACCTGCGTGACGCCGTTGCTCAGCGGACCGTAGATCTCGTAGGTGTGCGCCGTGACCCAGGCCAGGTCAGCGGTGCACCAGTGCACGTCGGCCTCGCGCGAGTCCGGATCCGGGTTGCTGAACAGGTACGAGTGGCTGAACGAGGCCTGCGTCAGGTAGCCGCCGGTCGTGTGGACCAGGCCCTTGGGCTGGCCGGTGGTGCCCGAGGTGTACATGATGAACAGCGGCGTCTCGGCGTCGAACGCCTCGGCCTCGTGCACGCGCGGCTGGGTCTCGACGACGTCGTGCCACCACACATCGCGGCCTTCCACCCAGTTGATGTCCGTGTGGCCGGTGCGGTTGATCACCAGCACGTGCTCGATCGCGTTCTCGCCGGCGACGGCCGCGTCGGCGTTGGCCTTGACCGGGACGGCGGTGCCGCGGCGGTACTGGCCGTCGGTGGTGACCAACAGCTTGGCGCCGGTGTCCTCCACCCGGAACTTCAGGGCCTCCGCGGAGAAGCCGCCGAAGACCAGCGAGTGCACCGCCCCGATCCGCGCGCAAGCCAGCGTGATCACCACGGTTTCCACCAGCACCGGCAGGTAGATGACCACGCGGTCGCCCTTGCCGACGCCCAGCGCCAGCAGCGCGTTGGCGGCCTGCGAGACCAGCTCCTGCAGCTCACGGTAGGTCACCGTCCGGCGGTCGCCGGGCTCGCCCTCGAAATGCAGCGCCACCTTGTCGCCCAAGCCGGCTTCGACGTGCCGGTCGGCGCAGTTGACCGCGGCGTTCAGCGTTCCGCCGTCGAACCAGCGCAGCTCCGGGCCCCGCCGCGCGGCGGTGTCCACCGGGGTGGCGGAGTGCGCGGTGTGCCACGGCTCGGCCCACTGAAGCCGGGCCGCCGCGCGCTCCCAGAACGCTATCCGCTCGGCCTCGGTCTGCGGCTCCGGCCACTCGGTCACCCGGTCGCGGTACGGCGCCGGGCCTTCCTGACCGACGACGGCGGTGCTCCCAGCGGCGCGGCGGCCGCCGGCGGTTTCGGCTACTTCTATGCCCATCTCTTGACTGCCCATTTCTCCGCGACTCCCAGGAGCGCGTCGGTGATCTTGCCGATGATGGCCAACAGGACGATGGCCAGCAGCAGCCGGTCGGTGCGGCCGTTGTTTTGCGAATCCGTGAGCAGGAATCCCAGGCCCATGGAGGAGGCGATCAGTTCCGCCGCCACCAGGAACAGCCAGGCCTGTGCCAGCGCCAGCCGCAGCCCGGAGAACACGGCGGGCACCACGGCCGGCAGCTGCACGGTGGTCAGCAGCTTCACGCCCTTGAGCCCGAACGCGCGGCCGGCTTCCACCAGGTTCTTGTCCACGTGGCGCAGGGCCAGCGAGACGGTGGTGAACACGGGGAAGAACGCACCGATCAGGATCAGCGTGACCTTGGAGTCCTCGCCGATCTTCATCCACAGGATCAGCAGCGGCACCCACGCCAGCGACGGCACCGCGCGGAGCGCCCCGATGGTGGGGGAGAGCAGCACATCGGCAACCCTGGACAGCCCGATCAGCGCGCCGAAGACCAGGCCGAGGGCGGCGCCAAAAGCGAAGCCCAGGAGCACGCGCTGGGTGGAAATGGCCACGTGCTGCGCCAGTTCGCCGCGCTGGATCAGGTCGACGGCGGCCTCGACGACCGCCGCAGGAGCAGGCAGTTGGACCGAGCTGAACAGGCCGGCGGAGGTGCTCCACTGCCAGGCAGCGAGCAGGGCGGCGGGCAGCAGCAGGCCAAGTAGCAGGCGGGCCCAGCCGTTGCCGAGCACCCCGGTCGGGGACCATCCGTTGGCGGGGGAGCGCTCGGTCGAGGGGCCGTCCTGTTCCGGCCGGGGCGCGCCCGCGGTTTTGAGGACGCCGGTGGCCGCGAGGCCGTCCTGACTGGTGGCGTAAATGCTGGCGCCGGAGGCGCCGGGATTGCCGAGGTGCGTCATCAGGATTCCTTGATGGCCGACGGATCGGCCTGCTTCACCAGCGAATCGTCGAGCAGGGTGGCGAGGGCCTCGTCGATGTCGGCCTGGCTCTTCACGTCGCCGGTCTCGACGAATGCCGGCCCGACCTTCGCCAGCACGGCGCGCTGCTTCTCGCCCGGGGCCGCTTTAACGTCCAGGTTGCTGCGCTCGGTGATCACCTTGGTGGCAACCTCGAGGTCCAGTCCGGCAACATCGGCCAGGATCTGAGCCGTTTCCTCCGGGTTCTCGGCGGCCCAGGCGCGGGCCTTCTCGTACGCGTTCACCACGGCCTGGGCGACCTCCGGCTCCTCCTCCAGGAAGGACTCGGTGGCGTTCAGGAAGCCGTAGGTGTTGAAGTCCAGGTTCCGGTAGAACAGCTCGGCGCCGTCCTCTTCTGCGCCGGCCATGATCGGATCCAGGCCGGACCAGGCGTCGACCGAGCCCTGCTTCAGCGCGGTCAAACCGTCGGCGTGCTGCAGGTTCTCCACGGTGACGTCGTCGGCGGAGAGGCCGGCCTCTTCCAGCGACTGGAGCAGGAAGAAGTAGGGGTCGGTGCCCTTGGTGGCGGCCACGGACTTGCCCTTGAGGTCCTCGACGGACTCGATGCCGGAGTCGGGCAGCGCCACGAGTGCGGCCCATTCCGGCTGCGAGTAGAGGCTGATGGTCTTGATCGGCGAGCCGTTGGCGCGGGCCAGCAGCGCCGCGGAACCGGCGGTGGAGCCGACGTCGACCGCTCCGGACCGCAGCGCCTCGTTGGCCTTGTTGGAACCGGCCGACTGCACCCAGTTCACCTCGACGCCGTCGTCGGCCAGGGTGGCCTCCAGCCAGCCCTTTTCCTTGATGACCAGGCTCAGCGGGTTGTAGGTGGCGAAGTCGATGTTGAGCACGCCATCGCCGCCGCCTTGGGCCGCGGTGGCTTCGGAATCCTCACCGGCAACGCAGCCGGTCAGGGCCAGCGAGGCGGTGGCGGCAACGGCGGCAGCGCCGAGGAGCGGGCGGCGGGAGAATCGGCTGGCAAGAGACATGGTGGTTCCTTTGGATGGGGTGCGGAACAGGAGAAATTCCGCTACGGATGACTTTCGGGCGCGAACGGCCCGGGCATTGCGTGATTTGTGGGTGGCGAGGGCGGCCCTAATGGCCGTCGACGCCGAGGCTTTCGAGGAGCGAGCGGCGCATTCGGGCCAACTCGACCGAACCGCGGTCCCGCGGGCGGCTGCCGGGAACGTCGACGGTGCGCACGATCGTGGCGCCGTCGTCCTCGCGGCCCTCTTCCGTGCCAAGCACGATGATCCTGTCCGCCAGTTGCAGGGCCTCGTCCACGTCGTGGGTCACCAGCAACACAGTGGTGGGTTCCGCCGCGTGGATATCGAGCAGCAGGTCCTGCATCTTGATCCGGGTCAGCGCGTCCAGCGCGCCGAACGGTTCGTCCAGCAGCAGCACGCCCGGATTGCGGGCCAAGGCCCGGGCCAGGGATGCCCGCTGGGCCATGCCGCCGGAGACCTCGCGCGGCCGGTGCTTGGCGAAGGCGGCCAGCCCGACCAGGTCCAGCAGCCGGGCGACCTTGGACTTGCCCTGCTTGGCGCTGGAGCTCTTGGGCAGGCCGATGGCCACGTTGGCCTGCAGGGTGTGCCACGGCAGCAGCCGGGGTTCCTGGAACGCGACGGCGCAGCGGGAGTCGATGCCCTGGACCGGAGTGCCGTCGATTTCCACCGCGCCGGCGCTGGGCGCGTCGAGGCCTGCGGTGGCGCGGAGCAAGGTGGACTTGCCGCAGCCTGACGGGCCCAGGATGGCCAGCACCTCGCCGGGACGGACCTCGAAGTTCACGTCGCGCAGCACGGTGTGGGCCTGTTCTCCCGTGCCGAACGTGCGGTTCAGGGCGCGAAAGGAAACGGCCAGCGCGGAGTCGGAACGGGCCGCGGGTGCAGCGGCAACGGGAGCCGCGTGGCGGGACGACGACAGTACTGCAGTCATGGGATCACTCCATCGATCCTGGCAGTAGCACCCTACGGATCAAGCCGTGCGGCCCGGCAATCGCCGGCCGTACCCGTGGCTTGTCACCTCGTTATCACCGGCAGCCTGGGTGGGCTTCCGGTGACCAGGGTTGCTGCGGCGTCGTCGATCCAGGTCTCTCGGCCGCTCGGGATGGTCACCACCAACTAAACGGCACGGGCGGGGCTTCCGGCAAACTGCCCGTAATAATGACCCGTAACAAAGGCGGAATGACAATCTGCCGTAACAAAGGCGCGAACCACTCGTGGGGGAACCCGCCGGGGAAACAGGCGCATCCCCGCCAACCATGGACGCAACTTCGGCTCAGTGGCAGGATGACCGCATGAAAATCAGCAGACAGATCATCGTGTTCGACGCCGCCGACCTCGCGGCGGAGAGCACCTTCTGGGCCGGCCTCTTGGACGGGACGGTCGAGGCCGAAGACGACTGGCACACGGTCATGGTGGACGGCGAATCGCGGCTGGGATTCCAGCTTGCGCCCAACCACACTCCGCCCGACTGGCCGGACGGGACGCCGCAGCAGATCCACCTGGACCTCTACATAGACGATCTCGCGGCCGCCCATGAACAGGCGACGTCCCTGGGTGCCAAGCTGCTGAAGCCGGCCGATGACCCGGCGTCCGCCTCGGGGTTCCAGGTGTACGCCGACCCCGCCGGACACCCCTTCTGCCTCTGCTGGGACGCGTAACGCCGGCCCGCCCTCTCGGGGTCATCACGACGGCGATGCCCCCGTTCGCCAGGGTGTCGCCGGCATCGCTGCCTCCTTTCATAGCCAGCCGACGACGCCGCCGTCTCCTCCCGCCCATGTGCCGCCGATGTGGACGTTGCTCCCGGTGCGGGCCCGGCCGACAGGCGGGCACTCGGTCAGGCGGGCGGATCCGCCGGGATGAGGACCGTGGAGAACAAACGGCGGTGCCGCCCCTCCTCAGGGCCGTTGGCCGCCACCTTCTCTGCGGCAGCCCTGATGGCGGAGGTGAAATCCTCGAACTCTTCGTCCGTCATCCAGAGGGCGGTCTGCCGGTAACCGGCCCCGTCGCGCACGAAGTCCGGATTCCCCCCGGAGATGTATTGGTCGAAGGCACCCAGCAGCCCGGCCGCAAAGGCCATGAAGCCGCGCCGGTGGTCATCGGCCGTCATGGACGCCAGATCGTCCTCGGCCACTGAACTCCTGGCTACGTCCAGTCGAAAGGTACGTTCGGTGGTGCCGCGAACCGGTCTCTCCTGGGCCACCGCCAGCACGCCGGCCTTGGAGAGCGTGCTTATGTGCCGGTAAAGCGTCGCGGTGGGAATGTCGGGGAGTTCGGCGGAGATCTCCGCCGTGGTCAGCGCACGGTTGCCCAGCAGCGTCTGGACGATCCGCAGGCGTACGGGGTGCAGGATCAGGTCGGCGCTCTGTGAGGAGGACATGGCTCAACGTTCTCATAGTTGACATTGTTCCTACAACTGATAATAATCGTACTGTCCGGTAACCAAGTGGGCGACCAAACGACCAAGACACGAGCAATAAACGACCCGAAGGGAGGCGCGGTGGCGGCGATAGTGGTGGAGAACAAGGAGGTTCTGCTGGAGCTGGATCGATTCGAGAAAGTTGCGGGGCTGCTCGGCGACCAGCGATTCCCGCTGTCCGCGGTGACCTCCGTCCGGGTGCTCGCGGATGCGTTCGACGGCGTCCACGGCCTGCGGGCTCCCGGGCTTGCGATCCCGGGACGGACTCGGGTGGGAACGTGGCGCGGCCGCGGCAAGACCCTCGCCGTCGCCCGCCGCGGCACCCCGGCAGTGCAGCTTGACCTGGACGGGCAAAAGTACGCCCGGGTGGTCGTGTCGCTTCCCGATGCCGAGGATGTTGCGGCCCGGATCCGGAAGGCCGCCGGCCTGCCCGCCGGTCAGGCGTTCACCGAAGAAGTGGTCAGCTTCCCGTCCGGGACCGTTCAGCTGACGGGAACCTGGGCTGAACCGGCCGGAACGGTCCGCGGCGCCGCGCTGATCCTGCCGGGCTCGGGACCGATCGACCGCAATGCCGACCACAAACGGATGCCGTTGGGCATCAGCCGTGACTTGGCGACGGCACTTGCCGGCCACGGAATCGCTTCCCTGCGCTACGACAAGCGCGGTACCGGCGACTCGGAAGGCACCTTCTGGGCGGCCGGCTTCCGTCAGAACACCGACGACGCCGCGGCCGCCCTCCGCTGGATGGCCGCCCGGAAGGCCGCGGGCCTCCCGGTGTTCCTGGTCGGCCACAGCGAAGGCAGCTACCACGCGGCTGCCGTGGCGGCAGAGTCCGGTACCCGGGTGGATGGGGCTGTGCTGCTTTCAGCCTCGGCGCAGACAGGCTTTGAGACAGGCAGGTGGCAGACGGCCCAGATCAGCGACTCGCTGCCCGCCTTCCCGCGATTGCTGCTGAAGCTTTTCCGCCAGGACCTGGTCAAGGTGCAGGCGAAGTCGGTGGAAAAACTTCGGCTCACCACCGAGGACGTGGTGCGCATGCAGGGCCGCAAGATCAACGCGCTCTGGCATCGGGAGTTCCTCGACTTCGACCCCGTTCCGAACTTGGAGCGCCTGCACATGCCGGTGCTGGCCATCACGGGCGCCAAGGACGTGCAGGTGGACCCGGCCGACCTGGACATCATCGCGGCCACCATCCCCGGCCCGGTAACCACGAGGAAGATCGAGGACCTGTCGCACCTGCTGCGCCGCGACCCGAAGGTTCCGACCCTCTCCGACTACAAGCGGCAGATCCGCGAGCCCGTGGACGCTGAAGTGCTGGAACTGGTGGGGAACTGGGTGGCGGAGCACGCCGACGCAGCGGCGGCCCGGTTGGCCGGCTAGCCCCAAACCATCGACTGTTCAGCTGGCGCCCTTAAACCGACGGTTTGAGGGCGCCTGCCGACTCCTCGATGAGGGCGGCTGAGGGGGAGAGGGCCAGCGGCGGTTCCGGTGCCGAAGAGTCGCGGGTAGGGTCGAGCCATGGCACACCAGAATGACCCTGAAGTCGTCCGGCGGCTGCTGGAAACCCCCGGCCGCTGGGCCGTCGTCGGCCTGTCCACGAACCCGCACCGGGTGGCCATGCGCATCTCCCGGTACCTGATGGACCAGCTGGACATGGAAGTCGTCCCCGTCAACCTGCAGGGCGACGACGTCCTCGGCCTGACCGGTTACCAAAAGCTCGGGGACATTCCCGGCGAGATCGACGTGGTGGACTGCTTCGTGAACTCGCAGAAGGTCGGCCCGGTGGTGGACCAGGCCATCGAAGTCGGTGCCAAGGCGGTGTGGCTCCAGCTGGGCGTGATCGACGAAGCCGCCGCGGAACGGGCCAAGGCGGCCGGGCTGGACGTCGTCATGGATACCTGCCCGGCCATCGAGGCCCCGCGCTTCGGTTTATAACAGCAGCTCACGGGCTGCGGTCAGCCCTGGCCCGCCTTCGGACGGCCGCCTCGAGTCCCCGCATCACTCGTACACAGCAATGAAGCGGCCGACGACACCTCCCTCGCGAAGCTTGTCGATTGCGCCGGGAATGTCGGCATGCTTGATGTGGTTCATGGGTGGTTTGAGCTGACCGCTCTTCATAAGCTCGTAGATGCCGGCAAGATCCTCCTTGGTACCGGACTTTGAGCCCCTGATGGAGAGCTGGTTGATGATGATCGGGTAGGTATTGATGGTCGATTCCAACCGGCCCATGCCCACCTGAACCAAGGTGCCGAACTCAGCGAGGGTTTCGATGGCGGCCGAGGTCGTGGTGCCGAAGCCGGCGTAGTCCACGATCAGCTCCAGGTTCTTGTCCTTGAACTCTTCGATCGAGGCGCCGACGCCAGCCAATCCGATCTCGTCGGCCAGTTTCTGGGTTTCCGGATTGACCTCGGCGCCGTACACCTCGGCGCCGACCAACGCGGCACAGCGTGCACCGATGTAGCCCAGTCCGCCCAGGCCGATGACACCGACCTTCATGCCGTTCTTCGCCCCGCCGACCGCCATCATGGCATGGTAGGCGGTCAAGCCGGCGTCGGTCGCCATCGCGCCGAGGTCGAACGGCACTTCGTCGGGCAGGGCGACGAGATTGTCGCCGGTCGCGCGAAGCTTGGCGGCGAAGCCTCCATCCCACTTCCCGTAACCCAATGCGTCCCCGTCCGACATCACCGGAGAGAGGCCTACGCGGTCGCCAATCTTCCAATGGTCCATGCCCTCGCCGACCTCGCTGATAACGCCGGCGGATTCATGGCCCATGGTGCGGGGCAGGCCGTGCTGGAACAGCGCCATCCATCCCGGATCATCGAGCGTCGAGACGTCCGAGTGACAGACCCCCGACGCCTTGACGTCGACGACCACTTCACCGGGGCCAGCGTGGGGTTCCTGAACCTCATTAAGCTCCAGCGGCTTCTTCGTGCCGACAAATTGCCATGCCTTCATGATGAACCTCCCGTACGACGGCCAGCGGACGGTGCCCGTCCCGGCCCGGCCATATTGGCAGTGCACCTCCACGGTAGTCCCCTCGTAACCAGGCCAGTAGGGGACAGCCGCGCAGAGGAATGCGCACGGCTCAATGCGCCGGGCGGAAGCCTGCAGCCCCAGCCCGTGGAGCCGGGCGGAAGCCTGCCGGCCCCAGCCCCCGGAGCCGGCTGGGGCGACGGGCCGTCGTCGTCATCAGAAGCGGTTTCCGTAACAAACGGCAGCAGAATGTCATGGCCTGTCATGTGCTTCCCTGCGCCGGATCGGCCCCGGCATACTCGACTCCGAGATCAAGAGTCCCAACGACAAGCTCTGGCTGGTTGGGCGGCAACCCTCTCCCGTAGCGGGGTGCCCCAGATGAGGATCCGGCCGCGCACAACACCGTGCCCGGCAAGTACGGCCCCCTCCGGGCTGCGCCCCAACCGTGACGGTTGCTGCGCCGCGGGTCCGGATGGGAGCCCCGCCGTGAGGAGCCAACATGACCGCCGTCGTGACCGCCAACAACCCGCAAACCCGCCGAGCCCCGTGGGCCGGACAGGCTACCGCCGAGGAACTGGCCCGATGGCAGCAAGTAGCCGAAGGCGTTGCCGCCGCGCTGGCCCCGGACGTGCTGGAGCGCGACCGACGCAACGCCGACCCGCACGCCGAGGTGGAGCTGCTGCGCAACTCGGGCCTGCTCAACCTGATTATCCCGGCCGACTGGGGCGGCGAGGGCGGGCACTGGGAGAGCGCGCTGCACGCCGTGCGCATCCTGGCCCGCACGGACGCGTCGATCGCGCAAATACTCGGTTACCACTACGCCAACCTGGGCGCCGTCGTGTTCTACGGTGATGCGCAGGTCCAGGAACGACTGCTAAGCCGCTCCGCGCGGGGCCGCTGGTCCTGGGGCGACTCCGTGAACCCGGTGGACCCGAATCTGGAACTGGTTCCCGACGGCGACGGCTTCCGGCTGAACGGCACCAAGCACTTCTCCACCGGCGCTTCCGTCGGCGACGCCATCCTGGTCAATGCCGTGATCGCGGCCGGACCCGAGCGGGGCAAGTTCCTGGCCCTCGCGCTGGAGCATGACCGAACGGGCATCGGATACCTCGGGGACTGGGATGCGCTCGGCCAGCGGCTCTCGGCCAGTGGTTCGGTGAAGTACGACGGCGTGCAGGTCACCGCCGCGGACATCATCGGTGAGGTGGGGGAGGAGCCTTTCTCCACGCTGGTTACCCCGTACATCCAGCTGGTTTTCGGCAACCTCTACCTGGGCATCGCGCAGGGGGCGCTGGACCGCGGGCGCCGGATCACGCTGGCGCGCCGGAACTCCTGGTTCCTCAGCGCGCAGGAGACCTATGCCCAAGACCCGCTGACCCAGCGGGTCTATGGCGAGCTGGTGTCGCGGGTCGCCGCGGTGGAGGCCCTGGCCGACCGGACGAACGCCAGGTTCGACGCTGTTATTGCCGCCGGCGCGCAGCTGAGCGCGGAGTCCCGGGCGGACCTCGCGCTCGAGATCGCGCGGCTCAAGGTCGTGTCCACCGAGGTGGGGGTGGACGTGGCGAACCGCATCTTCGAGACCACCGGCTCGTCCTCCGCGAAAACCGAGGTCGGGCTGGACATTTTCTGGCGCAACATCCGCACGCACACCCTGCACGACCCGGTCGACTACAAGAAGGTCGAGGTCGGCGCCAACTACCTGCTCGGCGACGTCCAGCCGATTTCGCTCTACACCTGAGCGGAGCAGAACGCCGCTCACCCTGCCCGCAACCCCCGGGTCACCTCATGACTGCCCGCCATCCACGGGCCCACCACCGCTGCCCGCCATCACCGATGCCCCCAACCCCCGGGGGCCCTATCACCGATGCCCCAAACCCGGGCGCCCCACCTGACGCCCTCACGGCCGAACCTTCAGGAGAACACCATGACTGAAACACTCGACAAACTCACCACGGCCTTCGACGCCGCGGCCGCCAAATACCGTCCGATCTTCGCGCGCATCGCCGCCGGGGCGTTGAGCCGCGAGCTCACCCGCGAGCTGCCGTTTGAACAGATCGGCTGGCTGAAGGACGCCGGCTTCGGCGCGGCCCGGATCCCGTCCGAGATCGGCGGCGACGGGCTGGACTGGGAAGAGTTCACCCGACTCCTGATCGAGCTCGCCGCCGCGGACAGCAACATTCCGCAGGCGCTGCGTTCGCACATCGCCTTGGTGGAGGAAAACCTGTACCACCACGGGCGCACCTCGGACCGCAATGCGTGGCTGCGGCGCTTCGCATCCGGCGAGCTGGCCGGCAACGCCTGGACCGAACCGGGCGCCGGGGGAACCGCCACCGTGCTGTCCGAGACCGGCGGCAAACTGCTGCTGAACGGCCGCAAGTTCTACACCACCGGCACCATCTTCGCGGACTGGATCGATGTCACCGCCAAGCGCCCGGACGGCTCCGATGTCTCGGTGATCATTTCCACCAAGACGCCGGGCGTGGAAACCTTCGACGACTGGGACGGTTTCGGCCAGCGGCTCACCGGCAGCGGCACCACCGTGTTTACCGACGCGGTGGTGGACCCGGCCAACGTGTCCGCCTTCGCCGACCGCTTCCCGTACCAGACGGCGCTCTACCAGCACATCCTGCTGGTGACCCTGGCCGGCATCGCCCAGGCCGTCACCAGCGAAGCCGCAGAGAACGTGCGGGACCGCAAGCGGGTGTTCGGCCACGGAAACGCCCCGCTGGTCCGGCACGACGCGCAGGTCCTGCAAGTGGTCGGCGAAATCAGCGCCACATCCTATGCCGCGAAGGCAACCACCCTCGGCGTTGCCCGCAGCCTGGACCGCGTGTTCGCCTCGCGGCAGTCAGACGCCGACGCCGAGAAGGCGGCCAACATCGCCGTCGAACTGGAATCGGGCCGGGCGCAGATTGTGCTCAGCGCCTTGGTCCCGGACGCCGCAGGAGCCCTCTTCAACGCCCTCGGCGCCTCCTCCACCAGCACCGGCAAGGCACTGGACCGGCACTGGCGCAACGCCCGCACCGTGGCGACCCACAACCCGTTCATCTACAAGGCGCGGATCGTCGGTGACTGGGAAGTCAACGGCGCCGAGCCCCCGTACGTCTGGTCGATTGGCGAGGCCAATGCCGACGCCGCCCGTCAGCCACAGAGCGACGCCGCCATTCAGTCACACACCGAGGCCGCGCGTCAGCCACAGAGCGACGCCGCCCGTCCAGCCAGCCAAGCCACCCGCTCCGCGGCCCTCTAGGAAGAAGCCAAACCATGTCTGTATCCGTCAATAACCCAACCCTCGCCGCACCCAAGGCCGCCACGGCCGCCAATGCCGGTGCTCCGCGGCTCTCCGGCCGGCTGGGCGTCGCCAGCATCGTGCTCATCGTGCTGGCCGCCGCGTCGCCACTGGGCGTCATCGGCGGAACCGTCCCGCTGGCCATCGTCAGCGGCAACGGCGCTGGCCTTCCCTTCATCTACCTGTTGGCCATGGCCATCCTGCTGTTGTTTGCCGTCGGCTTCACCACAATGACACCGCACGTGCCAACGGCCGGCGCGTTCTTCAGCTACGTCGACAAAGGCCTCGGCCGCAGGGCGGGCTTGGGGGCGGCCTTCGTGGCCCTGCTCTCCTACCTCGCGCTGGAAGCCGGCGTCTACGGCCTGCTGGCGCCGGCCGTCGACGAAGTGGTGCGCGCCTACGGCGGGCCGGCACTGCCATGGTGGGCATGGGCCGCTGCCGCCCTGGCCGCCGTCGCCTGGCTGGGCCACCGCAACATCGAGCTCTCCGGCAAGGTGCTGGGGGTACTGCTGGTCGCCGAGGTGCTGATCGTGCTGGTTTTGGACGCTGCCGTAATTTTTGGCGGCGGCGGTCGCGAGGGCCTGTCCACCGGGTTCGTCACCCCGTCCACCGTGCTGTCCGGGGCGCCCGGCATCGCGCTGTTGTTCGCCATCCTGAGTTTCATTGGCTTCGAGGCCACCGCCGTGTTTCGCGACGAGGCACGGGACCCGGACAAGACGATCCCGCGCGCCACCTATGTAGCCCTCATCGTGGTGGGCGGCTTCTACGCGCTCTCCAGCTGGCTGCTGATCAGCGTGTGGGGCGACGAGGGCATCGTCCAAAAGGCCACGGACGCGCCCGGCACCTTGCTCTCGGAGACTACCGCGCTCTACCTCGGAACCGCGGGCAGCCACGTCATCCAGGTACTGCTGGCCAGCAGCCTGTTCGCCTGCATCCTGTCCCTGCACAACATCAGCTCACGCTATTTCTTCCAGATCGCCGGACAAGGCATTTTCCCCGCCAAGCTGGCCGGCACGCACACCCGGCACCACTCGCCACATCTGGCCTCGGCCGCTTCGACCGGAGTGGTGGCCCTGTTCCTGCTGGCCGCGGTGGTGGCCGGCTGGGACCCCATCGTGCAGTTCTACACCTGGTTTGCCGGTTTCGCCTCCCTGGGCGTGGTGGTGCTGATGACGGTCACCAGCATCGCGGTGCTGG
Organism: Arthrobacter sp. Y3224055; assembly: GCF_059090825.1. Lineage (NCBI taxonomy): Bacteria > Bacillati > Actinomycetota > Actinomycetes > Micrococcales > Micrococcaceae > Arthrobacter > Arthrobacter sp. Y3224055. The sequence continues at coordinate 24,871 of NZ_JBNHGB010000004.1, forward strand.
TTTTCTTCCGCCGGCAGGGCGCACCGGCCCGCGACTGGAAGCGCTCGGTCGCCCCGGCTCTCGGACTCCTCGGGCTGCTGGCCATCCTGGGCCTGATCCTGCAGAACCTGCCCACCCTGGTCGGCAACAGTGTGCCGCTGGCGATCGCCGTCGTCGTCCTGATTCTTGTCTGCCTGGGGGCCGGAGCGGTGGCGGGATGGAAGCGTCCGCAGGCCAAAGCCGGCTCCGCCCCGGCGTAACGCGTCGTAATTCTTACCCCGCGTGACGCAGGACATTTCCCTCCGGGCGCCCGCGGGTGTCCAATGGAGGGGTACCCATCCAGAGCGGCCGAGAGACCTGGCTTGTTGACGCCGCAGCAACCCCCTCCCTGAGGAAGGTGCTACCGCCAGGACCGATGGAGAAGCTCGATCTCTCGTTGGTCTTCCGTTGGCAGCCGCATGCCCGACGGAGGGCCGGCGCGGGCTCTTCTCATCAGAAAAGGAGCCTGACATGACCGTAAACAACCCGCAGCCCAACCCCCGGCGCCAGATTCGTTTCAACGCCTTCGACATGAACTGCGTGGGCCACCAGTCGCCCGGACTGTGGCGCCACCCGCAGGACAAGTCCGCCAACTACAACACCATCGGCTACTGGACCCACCTGGCCAAGGTGCTGGAAAAGGGCCTGTTCGACGGCCTGTTCATCGCCGACGTGCTCGGCACCTACGACGTCTTCGGATCCTCCAACGAGACCACGCTGCGCGCCGGCACGCAGGTCCCGGTGAACGATCCGTTCATGCTGGTCTCGGCGATGGCCGCGGTGACCGAGAACCTCGGCTTCGGCGTCACCGCCGGCACCGCCTACGAGCACCCGTACCCGTTCGCCCGCCGCCTGGCCACGCTGGACCACCTGACCAACGGGCGGGTCGGCTGGAACGTGGTCACCGGTTACCTGCCCTCGGCGGCACGCAACATGGGCCAGGAAGACCAGTTGGAGCACGACGAGCGCTACAACCACGCGGACGAATACCTCGAGGTCATCTACAAGCTGCTCGAGGGCTCGTGGGAGGACGACGCCGTGGTCAAGGACGTCGAAACCGGCGTCTTCACCGACCCGGCGAAGGTCCACGAGATCCGGCACGAGGGCAAGTACTTCAAGGTTCCCGGCATCGCCATCACCGAGCCGAGCCCGCAGCGCACCCCGGTCATCTTCCAGGCCGGGGCCTCCAAGCGCGGCACCGAGTTCGCCGCCGAAAACGCCGAAGCAGTGTTCGTGACCTGCCCGACCAAGGAGATGCTGGCCGCATCCGTGAAGAAGATCCGCGACGCCGTGGAAGCGGCCGGGCGCCACCGCTACGACGTCCGCATCTACGCCATGCAGACCGTGGTGACCGGACCGGACACCGCCGCCGCGCAAGCCAAATTCGAGGACTACAAGTCCTACGCGGACATCAACGGGGCGCTGGCGCTGATCTCCGGCTGGATGGGCGTGGACCTGTCCACCTACGGCCCGGACGACGTGATCGGCGAAAACGTGAAGTCCAACGCCATCCAGTCCTCCGTGGAGACCTTCCAGAAGGCCTCCGGCGATAGCGGCAAGCCGTGGACCATCCGGCAGCTGGCCGAATGGGTCGGCGTCGGCGGTTTCGGCCCGATCACCGTCGGCTCCGGCGCGGAGGTGGCCGCCAAGCTCGTGGAGTGGGTCGACGAGACCGACGTGGACGGGTTCAACCTGGCCTACGCGATTACCCCGGGCACGTTCGAGGACATCGTGGAATTCGTCGTGCCGGAGCTGCAGAAGCTGGGCGCCTACCCCACGGAGTACGCGCCAGGGACCCTGCGCAACAAGCTCTTCGGCCGCGGCGACAAGCTGCCGGAAAACCACCGGGCCGCCGGCTTCCGCCTGCAGAACGCGCTCGCCCACCGAGCGTAGGCCACGGCAGAACCATCTGAACAACGACGGCGGTGCGCCTGGCCCACGGGGAGGCGCACCGCCGTCGTTCTCCGGTGCCTACATCTTCGCGTAGCGCGCCCGGGCGCCCATGTAGAGGCCGTAACAGATCAGGCCAACGGCGACGACGGCGAGTGCGGCCGGGCCGAAAGACTGGTCGCGCAGCGCCTTGAGCGCCCCGTCCAACCCCTTGACCTCCTGCGGGTCGTGCTGCACCGCGGCCACCGCCAGCAGCAGCCCCAGCACGAACAGTGCCAGCCCCTTGCCCGCATAACCCACGACGCCGGTCCACGTCACGGCGGTGCCGGTGCTGCCCCCGGGGAGCCGTTTGAGGTCGTCCAGGAACTTCTTCTTCAGGCCCTTGTACACGTAGAAAACGCCGGCGCCCATGATGACGGCGCCAATCAGGAACAGGACAACGGCACCGCCGGGCCACTGCATCAGCCTGGTGCTGGCGTCCTGGGAGCTCCGGCTGCTGTCGGCGCCGGAACCCAGCGCGAAGCTGCCGAACGACACCGCCACCACCGTGTACGCGAGGGCCAGTCCCACGGACTTCGCCCGGTAGCCCCACCTCTTCTTTGCCTCCCGGCCGCGGCCGCCGAACACCGCCTCGCTGATCTGCCACAAGGCCAGGGCGGCGGCGGCAAGCATGCCCGCCCAGAGCAGGAACATCCCGCCCGGAGTCTTCGCCAGGCTGGAGGCGGCCCCGGTCTGGTCCGCCTCGCCGCCTCCGCCGAAGGCGAGCCGGAGCGCGATAGCGCCGATCAGCACGTGCAGCAGGCCGCTGGCCACGTAACCGAACCGCGCCACCCGCTCGAACGCCTTGGAATTGGCGGCGACCTCGGTCTTGTCCTTGGCCCTGCCGGCCGCCCGCTTCGCTTCCCTGCCGGTGTCTGACATGGGTCTCCTCTCCAGAGCCGTCGCCCGTTCCGAAACCCGCCGGCGGCACCGAAGCCCGCCGTCGTTCCCCGTGAAACAACTGTGAAACCATCCTGCCACCGAAGTTGCCGCCGCGCACCGGGCGGGACTCGGGCGGGATGCGGTCCAGGGGGCGTCGGGTCAGGCTCGGGTGGGGCGGGGCACGGAGGCCGGGTGGGCACGTCGATCTCCGCAGAACCGTGAGCGGCGCGGGCGACGCTCGGGCGGGGCGAGGCACGGGCGGGGCGAGGCACGGAGGCCGGGTGGTACGTCGATCTGCGCAGAACCGTGACCGGCGCGGGCCGGGAGCAGTAGGCTCGTGCCCATGGACGCAACCGCCCTGCGCGCATTCTGCCTGTCCCTGCCCGGGGCGTTCGAGGACTTCCCGTTTGGGCCCGAGTCGTCGGTGTTCAAGGTCCGGGCGGCAGGCCGAGCGGCGAAGATGTTCGCGCTCTCGGACCTGCAGGCGCCGCGGTTGAGCATCAGCCTCAAGTGCGAACCGGTGCTGGCGCAGCAGCTCCGCGCGGCGCATCCGGAGATCACGGGTGCCTATCACATGAACAAAACGCACTGGAACGGCGTGCGCTGCGACGGCGGGCTGCCCGACGACATGCTGCGGGACATGATCGAGGACTCCTACGACCTGGTGGTGGCGTCGCTGCCGCGCCGCGACCGCGAGATGCTGGGCTGGATGGGCCTGGCCAGGGGCGACGATGCGCGGCAGGGCTGAGCGGTGAGGGCCGAGGACCTGGGCGGGGTTCCGCTGACGTACGACGGCGTGGGGTTGAGCCGGGAGCGCACCTCGCCGCCGGGATACCGGGTCGTCGACGAGCGGGTCGGTGTCGGTGAGGGGGAAGACGCTTTTCACCGGCTGGCCGAGGGGCTGATGGGGTGGGAAGTGCATCGGCTGGCCGGGCTGCGGGTCGATGCCACGGGGCCGGTGGCCGCCGAAGGCGCGGAGGTGGTGTGCGGGTTCGGCGTCGGGCCGCTGCGGCTCGCCATCCCGTGCCGCGTGGTGTGGACGGAACGGACGCCGACCCGGACGGGCTTCGGCTACGGCACCCTGCCTGGACATCCGGAGTCGGGGGAGGAAGGCTTTGTGGCTGTGCTGGAGGGGAGCGGGCGGGTGGTCTTCGAGGTGTTCGCGTTCAGCCGGCATGCCAACTGGTTCTACCGGGCAGGAGCACCGGTGGCGGAGGCCGCACAGCGGCTGGTCACGCGGCGCTATATTGCCGCGGCCAAGGCGCTCGCCGGCGGGCAGGCCGGGCACCGCCGCTAACTGATTGGCCGCACCTGACCTGACGGACCGCGCGGTACATGACAGGATGAAAAGACACCCCCAACAGAAGAAAGGCTGATGCCGCGTGATTTTCATTGTGGTCAAGTTCAAGGTCAAGGACGAGTACGCCGATAACTTCCCCGAACTCGTCCGCGAATTCACCGAGGCGACGCGTGCCGAGCCGGGCAACCTGTGGTTCGACTGGTCGCGCAGCGTGGAGGACCCCAATGAGTACGTGCTGGTCGAGGCCTTCCGGGACGACGCGGCCGAAGCGCATGTGAAGAGCGACCACTTCAAGAAGGCCATGCAGGAGCAGCCGCAGTACCTGCAGGAAACGCCGCGGATCATCAGCCGCCAGGTCGAGGGCGACGACTGGGACCTGATGGGCGAAATGACCGTCGCGTAGCGGCCCGCGCGGCCGGTGGGGCTGGCAAGCGGCCGGTTCTTCGCCACAATAGGCCCATGGAAAATTTCACGCCGCGCACCGCCATCGTCACCGGTTCCGACTCCGGCATCGGCCGGGCCACCGCCGTCGCGCTCGCCCGGGCAGGGCTGGACGTGGGGATCACCTGGCACTCGGACGAAAGCGGGGCTGAAGAGACCGCGCAGGAGGTGCGCGCGCTCGGCCGCAGCGCCGCCGTCGCCCAATTGGACACCACGGACCTGCCCGGCTGCGGCGACGTGGTCGATTCGCTCGCGGAGCAGCTCGGCGGACTGGACGTGTTCGTCAACAACTCCGGCACGGGCGCCTCGGAGCCGTTCCTGGAGCTGGACTACGAGACCTGGCGCCGGGTGGTCGCCACCGACCTGGACGGCGCGTTCGTGTGCATGCAGCGGGCAGCCCGGCGGATGGCGGATGCCGGCCGCGGCGGCCGGATCATCGCCGTGACCAGCGTGCACGAGCACCAGCCGATGATCGGGGCCGCCCCGTACGACGCCGCGAAGCACGGCCTCGGCGGCCTGGTGAAGAACATGGCGCTGGAGCTCGGCCGGCACGGCATCACGGTCAACTCCGTCGCGCCGGGAGAGATCGCCACCGCCATGACCGGCAACGAGGACGAAGACCCGCACCGCATCGACCGGCCGGGCATTCCGCTGGCAAGGCCCGGCGACGCCCGCGAGGTCGCAGCCGTGATCGCCTTCCTCGCGTCGGCCGAAGCCGGCTACGTCACCGGGGCGTCGTGGGTGGTGGACGGCGGCATGCTGCAGATGGGGCCGCAGGCCGGGGCGGCCGTGACCGGGCACGACTGGCGCAAGGTGTAGCCGCGACGGCCCGGACCGCGCCGTCGTTGTTAGTTGGCGGCGATCCGATCCGTGGAGCCGCGCACAATCAGCGAGGCCTCCAAGGTGAGCTGGGGTTGCTCGAGGTCGCGGCCTTCGATCAGGCCGCGCAGCTGTTCGCCGGCCTTGAGGCCCAGGCGGGCGGCGGGAAGGTGGACGGTGGTGAGGCCGGGGTTGCTGGTGGCGGAGTAGGGCAGGTCGTCGAAGCCGGCGACGGCGAGTTCGTCCGGGATCCGCACGCCGGCAACGCGCGCTTGCTGCAGCACGCCGTACGCGTGGGTATCGGTGGCGCAGACGACGGCGGTGACACCCGCTTGCTGCCACTGGGGCCAGGCGGCGCCAAACGCGTCGGCCGACGCGCCGACGTCGATCGTGGTGCTGATCAGGTGGGCCGGGTCCGCGGTCAGCCCGCGAGCGGCCGCTTCCTCCAGGAAGGCCGTCCGGCGAATGGTGAAGGTGGCTGTGCCGGTCACGCTGTCCAGGTACGCCACCCGCTGGTGGCCGGAGGCGGCCAGGTGTGCCGCGAGTTCGCGGGCGCCGTGGGCCACGTCGAGGTTGACGGACGGCGCATAAGCCTCCAGCCCGGGCGCGTCGAGCAGCACCAAGGGGCCCGTGGGGGAGAGGTCCTCGAGGAACGCGGCATCGGGGGCATCCACCAGCAGGCCCGCCGGGCGCAGGGCGAGGAGCCGGCGGATGTCATCCGCACGGGGGAATTCGCCGGCTTCGGTGACGGAGAGCAGCAGCTGGAAGTCCGCGCCGAGGGATTCGCGCACGCCGGCAACGACCTTGGCGAAGAACGGGTTGGAAATGTCCGGCGCCACCAGCACCACAATGGAGCTGACTCCCTTGGCCAGCGAACTGCCCACGCTGTCCACCACGTATCCGAGTTCGGCGATTGCTTGGCTGACCCGGGAGATGTTGTCGGCGGACACCCGCCCGCGCGTTTTGCCGTTCGCCACCAAAGAAACCGTCGCGGGGGAGACGCCGGCGCGTGCCGCCACCATCGCCGCGGTCACTCGCCGACCGACGCGCGGCGGGTGTTGGGGAGGGCGGGCGGAATCCATGAGCCCCATGATAAGCGTAATCAAGCGCAACAAGGCATCAAGCGCTTGACGCGTGCCACGTCAAGCGTTTGACGTGGACCGGAAGGGGATGTCAAACTCGCTGTGACAATTTCCCCGCTGCGGGGCCCCGATGACGTGGAGAGAAAACATGGACGCCACTTCCGCGACGCCCGGACCGAAGAAGATCATCCTGGACTGCGATCCGGGGCACGACGACGCCGTGGCGCTGCTCCTGGCCCACGGCAACCCGAACATCGAACTGCTCGCCGTGACCACCGTCGTCGGCAACCAGACCCTGGCAAAGGTCACCAAGAACGCCCTGGCCGTGGGGACGATCGCCGGCATCACCGGCGTCCCGTTCGCCGCCGGCTGCGACCGCCCGCTGGTGCGCACCATCGAAACCGCGCCGGACATCCACGGCGAGTCCGGCATGGACGGCCCCGCGCAGCCGGAGTCCACGATCGAACTGGACCCGCGGCACGCGGTTGATCTCATCATCGACACGATCATGGCGCACGAACCCGGCACCGTAACCCTGGTCCCGACCGGCGGCCTGACCAACATCGCGATGGCCGCCCGCAAGGAGCCGCGCATCGTCGAGCGGGTCAAGGAAGTCGTGCTGATGGGCGGCGGCTACCACGTGGGCAACTGGTCCGCCGTGGCCGAATTCAACATCATGATCGACCCCGAGGCCGCCCACATCGTCTTCAACGAGAAGTGGCCCCTGGTCATGGTGGGACTGGACCTCACGCACCAGGCACTGGCCACCCCCGACGTCGTCGAGCAAATCGAAGCCGTCGGCACCGGCCCGGCCCGCTTTGTCCGCGAACTGATGGACTTCTTCGCCCAGACGTACAAGGATGCACAGGGCTTCGACTACCCGCCGGTCCACGATCCGTGTGCCGTCGCCTACGTCATCGACCCCACGGTGATGACCACCCGCAAGGTCCCGGTCGACATCGAACTGCAGGGCAAGCTGACCCTCGGCATGACCGTCGCCGACTTCCGCGCCCCCGCGCCGGCCGACTGCCACACCTCCGTGGCCGTGGACCTTGACCGCACCAAGTTCTGGAACCTGGTGACCGATGCGCTGGTCCGCATCGGCGAGGTAGAAACGGGAACCGCCACCACAACGACGACGGCGGCGCCCGCCTCCGCGGCGTCGGTCGCCACCGGGGAGGCAGCGAAATGAGCGCCGTTCTCCACGACACCAAGGCAACCCGCGGCGGCACCACCGCCCTCATGGTCGCCCTGCTGACGGCCTGCGTGGCCTTCCAGCTCAATGCCTCCATGCTCAGCCCCGCCCTGGTCACCATGGGCGAGGAACTGCAGACCGACCAGGCCTCGATCGGCCTGTCCCAGACCTGGTTCTTCACCACGGCCGCGCTGTTCTCCCTGTTCCTGCCCCGGCTGAGCGATATCGTCGGCCGCAAGCGGATCCTCGTCGGCATGATGCTGCTGACGGCCGTCGGCTCCGTGATCGCGGCGCTGGCCCCGGACGTTACGTGGCTCTTCGTGGGCCGGATCATCCAGGGCGTCAGCGGCCCCACCGTTCCGCTGTGCCTCATCATGCTGCGCACCGCCGTGCCCAACCCGCGCACCTACGGCACGCTGATGGGCGTCATCCTCGCGGTCAACGGCGGCGTGGCCGGCGTCGATGCCTTCCTCGGCGGCTACATGGCCGAGCACTACGGCTTCCGCAGCATCTTCTGGTTCATGGTGGTGCTCGCCGTGCTCGCCGCGGTTCTTGTCGCCGTCCTGACGCCCGAGAGCAAACCGCAGGCCGGGACGCGGATGGACTGGACCGGCGTCGTCTTTATTGTTGTCGCAGTCGGTGCCCTGCTCACCGCGCTGAACGAGGCCGCCAAGCTGGTCGGCGCGTTCTCCACGGGAACCCTGATTCTCTCGCTGGTGTTGATCGCCGTGGCCGCCGCAGCGTTCGCCGCCTTCTGGGTCACCGAAAAGCGTACGAAGGAGCCGATGGTCGAGATTGTCCATCTGCGCCAGCGCTCCACGTGGGCGCCGCTGCTGACCACAATCCTGACCATGACCGGCATCTTCGCCGTGATCAACGGGATTGTCCCCGCTTACGTACAGGCCGCCGCACCCGGCTTCGGCCTCGGCCCCACCGAAACGGCGCTGCTCATCCTGACCCCCTACGCGCTGCTGGGCTGGGTCTTCGGCCCGATCAGCGGGCGGCTCGCCCCGGTCCTGGGCTACACCAATGTCCTGCGCATCGGCATGATCGGCAGCATCGTCTCCCTGGTGATCATTGCGCTGTTCGGCCTGAACAGCCTGCCGGTGATGGTCGCCGCCACTGCGCTGCTCGGCATCATGTACGCCGGCACCGCGAACATCATGCTCAACGGGCTCGGCGTGGTGCTCTCGCCCCCGGGCAACCCCGGCTTCCTGCCGGGCATGAACGCCGGAGCCTTCAACCTCGGCGCCGGGCTGAGCTTCCTGGTGCTGCCGGCGGTGCTCGTGGGCACCTCGGCGCTGGGCGACCGCGGCTCTTACCTTACGGTGATTGTGGTCGGCCTGGTCATCACGGTCGCGGCCTTCGCCGCCTCGCTGCTGATCCCCAAGCCCGTTGAGGCCGAGGTGGAAAAGTGAGTCCGCGGGCCGGACGCATCGTCGTCGTTGGTTCACTGAACGCGGACCTGACCATCTACACCGAGCGGCTACCCAACCCGGGCGAAACCCTCCGTGGCGAAGGCTTCACCGTGAACCCGGGCGGCAAGAGCGCCAACCAAGCCGTGGCCGCTGGCCGGCTCGGCGGCAACGTCGCCCTGATCGGCGCCGTGGGCGAGGACTCCAACGGGGACATGCTGTTGGCCTCCGTGGCAGGGGCCGGCGCGGACGTTTCCCGCGTGCGCCGCGCCGCTGGCGTCGAGACCGGCGTCGCGGTCATCACCGTTGACGCAGCGGGGGAAAACAGCATCGTCATTTCCCCCGGCGCCAACGGCACCGTAGTTCCGGATGATGTCGCCGCAGCCGGGGACGTTTTCGATGGCGCCGCCGTCGTTTGCCTCTGCCTTGAGGTCGGCCTGGACGTCGTGGAGGCGACAGCACGAGTAGGGCACGACGCCGGAGCAACAGTGCTGCTCAACCTCTCGCCTTACGCGCCAGTGCCAAGAAGCCTGGCCGAACTCACCGACGTCCTGCTGGTCAACGCGCACGAGGCTTCGCTGTTCCTCGGCGGCGGCGACATGCCCTGCGCCGAGGCCGCCGTTGCCGACTGGGAGCAGGTGCGCTTGCAGTTTGCGGCGCAGGGGCTGGACCGCGTCGTGGTCACTCTGGGCGCCGAAGGCTCCATCGTGCTGGATGGGCATGCCGAGGAGGGGCGCCGTTTCACCCGGATCGCCCCCACCAAGGTTGACGCCGTGGACACCACCGGCGCCGGCGACGCCTTCACCGGGTCCCTCGCGGCACGGCTTGCCGCAGGGGAGGACCTGGCCGAGGCGGCGGCGTTCGCTTCGGTCGCTGCTGCCTTGGCTGCCACGAAGAAGGGAACCCAGGCCGCATATCCGTGGCTGGCGGACGTGGAGCGTCTGCGGACCGGCGCCTGACGAATATAGGCCGTGCCCGGCGGGCACGGCCTATATGTCGTCGCTGCCGGTGACGGCCGGCTCAATCAGCGCTCACGGCGCCGGTTCGTAGCCGACGAGCCAGTGAAGCCCGTGACGATCGATCACTTGGCCATCGGAGGCGCCCCACGGCTTCGGGGCAAGGGGATCGACGACCCGGCCGCCAACGGCGAGCTTGTCGAACCACTCGTGCAGCACCTTGGGCTCGGCCGTCCCGAGCAACGAGAGCATGACGCCCTCGAGCCGGACGCTCTTCTCGCCGGGTGCCGCATCCGATCCGGCCAGGGCGACCACGCCGTTCAGCATTCCGTGGGCTATCTGCCCCGGCGGTCCCACACTGTTACCGAAGTCCTCATTGGTGTGCAGGGAAAGCTCTCCTCCAAAGATCTCTGCATAGAAACCCAGTGCTTCGCGGGCAGTGCCGGGGAAACTGATATAGATCTGCGGTGCCGTCATGGGCACAGCATACAGATACGGATATCCGGCAGCGCTGGGGTGCAGGTCCCCGAGGGGAAGACGAAGAGGGATGTTTCCCGCACCACGGTGCAGGAAACATCCCCCTTTCGCCCGCCCCTGGGCAGGGTGGAACCTACCCGAAGTACTTCGGCAGGGTGCCCTCGTGGGCTTCCTTCAGTTCGGCCAGCGGCACGGAGAACTCGCTCTGGAAGTCCAGCGCGCCGTTCTCGGTGTCCACCACGCCGATGCGCATGAACGGGAAGCCCCGCGCGCCGCACATGTCCTTGAAGCGGACCTCTTCGCTGCGCGCCACGGACACGACGGCGCGTGCCTGGGACTCGCTGAACAGCAACGTGAACAGGTCAACGCCGTCACGTTCGCAGACCTCGGCCAGGCCGATCCGCGCACCAACGCCGAAGCGCAGCGCCATCTCGGACAGGGCAGCGGCCAGGCCGCCTTCGGAGAGATCGTGGGCGGCGTCGATCATGCCGTCCCGGGAGGCGTTGATCAGCAGCTCGCCCAGCAGCTTCTCGGCGGCCAGGTCCACGGCCGGGGGCTTGCCGCCCAGGTGTCCGCGGAGGTTGGCCCATTCGGAGCCGTCCAGCTCGTCGCGGGTGGTGCCCATCAGGTAGATGGCCTGGCCGTCCTCGCGCCAGCCGGACGGGGTGCGGCGGCCGACGTCGTCGAGCTTGCCGAGCATCGCCACGACCGGGGTCGGGTGGATCGGGGTGTTGCCGGTCTGGTTGTACAGCGAGACGTTGCCGCCGGTGACCGGGACGCCCAGTTCCATGCAGCCGTCGGAGAGGCCGCGGATCGCTTCGGCCAGCTGCCACATGACGTCCGGGTCCTCCGGCGAACCGAAGTTCAGGCAGTCGGACACCGCCATCGGGATGGCACCCACAGTTGCGACGTTCCGGTAGGCCTCGGCCAGGGCCAGTTGCGCGCCCTGGTAGGGATCCAGGTAGGTGTAGCGGCCGTTGGCGTCGGTGGCCAAGGCAACCCCGAGACCGGTTTCCTCGTCCACCCGGACCACTCCGGCGTCGTCGGGCATGGCCAGTGCGGTATTGCCGCCCACGTAGCGGTCGTACTGGTTGGTCACCCAGTCCTTCGAGCACATGTTCGGGGACGCCATCAGTTCCAGCACGGCTGCCTTGAGGTCTTCGGCGCTGGCCGGGGGGTTGGCGCCGGCGGCGGAGGCGCGGAAGCCGTCTGCCTGGACCCTGTCCTGCCATTCCGGGCGGGCGTAGGGCCGGTTGTAGACCGGGCCGTCGTGGGCCACGGTGCGCGGGTCGACGTCGACGATGGTCTCGCCGTCCCACTTGATGACCAGGCGGCCGGTGTCGGTGACCTCGCCCAGCCAGGAGTATTCCACGGCCCACTTTGCCATGACGGCCTCGAACGCCTCGACGTTCTCGGGCGAGACCACGGCCATCATGCGTTCCTGCGACTCGGACATCAGGATTTCGCCCGGCGTCAGGGTCGGATCGCGCAGCAGCACGGAGGTCAGCTCGACGTCCATGCCGCCGTCGCCGTTGGAGGCCAGTTCCGAGGTGGCGCAGGAGATGCCGGCGGCCCCCAGGTCCTGGATGCCCTCGACCAGCGAGCCCTTGAACAGTTCCAGGCAGCACTCGATGAGCACCTTCTCCGAGAACGGGTCGCCGACCTGCACCGCGGGACGCTTGGAGGGCTTGGTGTCGTCGAAGGACTCCGAGGACAGGATGGACGCACCGCCGATGCCGTCGCCGCCGGTGCGCGCGCCGAACAGCACCACCTTGTTGCCCTTGCCGGAGGCGTTGGCCAGCCGGATGTCTTCGTGGCGCATGACGCCCACGGCCAGGGCGTTCACCAGCGGGTTGCCCTGGTAAACGGAGTCGAAGACGACCTCGCCGCCGATATTCGGCAGGCCCAGGGAGTTGCCGTAGCCGCCGATGCCGGCGACGGCACCGTGGACGACGCGGGCCGTGTCCGGGTGGTCGATCGCGCCGAAGCGCAGCGGGTCCATCACTGCCACCGGGCGCGCGCCCATGGAAATGATGTCGCGCACGATGCCGCCGATGCCGGTCGCGGCGCCCTGGTACGGCTCGACCATGGTGGGGGAGTTGTGTGACTCGATCTTGAAGGTTACGGCCCAGCCGTCACCCAGGTCCGTCACGCCGGCGTTCTCGCCGATGCCCACCAGCATGTGCTTCTTCATGTCCTCGGTGACCTTGTCGCCGAACTGGCGCAGGTGGACCTTGGAAGACTTGTAGGAGCAGTGCTCGGACCACATCACCGAATACATGGCCAGCTCGGCGGCGGTGGGGCGTCGGCCCAGCACCTTGACTACCTCGTCGAACTCGTTGCGCTTCAATCCCAGCTCGGCCCAGGGCAACTCGGTGTCCGGGGTCTGCGCGGCATGCTCCACGGTGTCGATGTTGAACTGACGCCCCTCGGCGCGTTCGACGGCGTCGGCCGCCCCGCCGTAGCTCTGCACGTGCTCATTGCGTGCCTCGGCCTCGGTTTCCAGCCGGGTATCCACTGTTGCGCTGGTCGGATTGGTCTCGGTCATTTACTTGGCACCTGCCACAATCTTCGTCAAAACGGAGGTGAAAATTCCCAGGCCGTCGGTGCCGCCGCGCAGCTCGACGTCGCCGAAGGCGGAAGAGTCCGGGCCGAAGCCGGCTTCCACGGCGTGTTCGGGGTGCGGCATCAAGCCCACCACGTTGCCCGCGGCGTTGCTGATTCCGGCGATGTCGCGGCGCGACCCGTTCGGGTTGCCGTCCGAGTAGCGGAACACCACGCGGTTCTCGGCTTCCAGCTCGTCCAGGGTCTTCTCGTCGGCGACGTACTGGCCGTCCTGGTTCTTCAGCGGCACCACGATTTCCGCGCCGGCTTCGTACTGGCTGGTCCAGGCCGTGGTGTTGTTCTCCACGCGCAGTCTCTGGTCGCGGCAGAGGAAGTGCAGGTGGTTGTTCTTGATCATGGAGCCGGGCAGCAGGTGTGCCTCGGTCAGCACCTGGAAGCCGTTGCAGATGCCCAGCACCGGCAGCGGATCGTGCTGCGCGTTGGCGGCGTCGGCAATTTGCTCCATCAGCGGGGCAAAGCGGGAGATTGCGCCGGCGCGCAGGTAGTCGCCGTAGGAGAAGCCGCCGGGGATAATCACGCCGTCCACGCCCTGCAGGTCATGGTCGCCGTGCCACAGGCTGACCGCGGTGCCGCCGGCAATCCGCACGGCACGGGCCGCGTCGCGGTCGTCGAGCGTGCCGGGGAAGGTAACGACGCCGATGCGCGCGCCCGAGAGGCCTGCGTCCGGTGCGGGCGAGAAGTCGCCGATCAGGGGAGTCTCAGTCATTATTCGCCGGCCCCGATGGTCGCCTCGGTGATGACCTCCACCCGGGTGACGTCTTCGATCACGGGGTTGGAGAGCAGCGTGGCGGCGGCATGCCGGGCCTGCTCCAGGAGTTCCTCGGTCACCTCGCCGTCAACCGTCAGCTCGAAGCGCTTGCCCTGGCGGACTTCGCTGAAGCCGGCCAGGCCCAGGCGGTTCAGCGCGCCGGCAATGGCTTTGCCCTGCGGATCAAGGATTTCGGGCTTGGGCATGACATCAACAACGATCCGGGGCATCCGGCCACTCCTGTGCTTGGATTGTGCTCTTCAAACGAAGCGAGGCGCGCGGAACTCAGTGCAGTGTCAATCCAACAATTGGTGCCGTCTCACGCTGACCCAGCGCTCCGCGAGCTTGCAGCACTATTCTACCGGCATCGCGGGGCGCTGATTTTACGGGACGACGACGGCGGATCCCGGCAAAACCGTGCCGTCGGCCAGCGGGGCTCGTAGCATGGCTTCATGACGGAGAAGCCGCAGTCCATGCTGCTGCCCATCTTGGCCGCCGTCGTGCTGGGCGGCCTCGGGCGGATGGTCATTCGGAAGAAACGCGACGACCGGCGGACCGCCCGTGCCGCACGCCGGGATCTTGACCGCCGGGTGAGCGAAGTCATGCGCGACGGCCGGCGCTGACCCGGCCGGCCGCGGCGGCCGCTGATCCGGCAGGTTAAGGCGGCGCTGACCTGGTCGGCAACGGCGCCGCTGATCCCGTCGCTTACGGCGGAGCTGACCCGGTAGGTCACGGCAACGGCGCCGCTGATCCCGTCGCTTACGGCGGAGCTGACCCGGTAGGTCACGGCAACGGCGCCGCCTAGGTCGGCACTAAACTTCGCCGGCGCGGCCGCCCAGCAGGGCAGCCATGGCGTTCCACTCAGAGATCTTGCACCCGTCGGTGAGGGAGAAGTGCTTGTTCACCTCGTGGCCGTTAAAGGTGCCGGTGACGTGGGCCTGCTGCGGGCCGCCGTATTGCTGGGTGCAGAGGCGGTTGGGATCGGGCAGCTCGAAGAAGACCCTGTTCCCGTGCTTGGCCAGCGCGGCGCAAGCACCCTCCGGGTCCCTGACCGTGGAGCCTTCGGCGGGACGGGAATCCCGGCACACCAGCAGTTGCTCAAGCCGGGCGGTGCTGTCGGCGGAGGTCAGCATGATGGACAGTTTGGCATCCACGGCTACACCTTTCTGATTGTCCGTCGGGGGTTCCGAGGGAGCGGGTTCCGACGGGGAAGGGGTCCGCTCGTCGCCCGGGGATGGGGTATCGCCGTCGCCCGGGGAAGCGGGAACGGCGATGCCGGGGGAAGGCTGCGGCTGGTCGCCCTGGCCGCAGGCCGCCAGCCATGGCAGGAAGAGCAGGCAGGAAAGGAGCACCGCCGCTTGGCGGCAACGGGCCCGCCGCCGCCCTGGACGCTCCGCCTCAACGGCCATGGTCAGTCCTCCGTTCGGATCTTTCCCGGAGCGGAGTGACGCGCGCCCGCACGGTGCGACGACGAGTTCCCCTCCGTCCCGCGGTCCTGCACATCAGGTGCCTTGAGCACATCCAGTGCCTCCAGCACGTCCAGGGCTTCCAGGAGCCGGAGGCGCAGCGCCTGCGCCTCCTCGGCAAACGCCCGCTGGGCCGCCACGTACTGGGCGCGGCCCTCGGTGGTCTCGATCCTGACCGGTTCGTAGCCCCAGCCCGAGAGGTCGTAGGGCGAGGCCCGCATGTCCAGCTCGCGGATCCGCCAGGACAGCTCGAAGCAGTCCATCACCAGTTCGCTGGGCAGCGCCGGGGCCAGCTTGTACGCCCATTTGTACAGGTCCATGTTGGCGTGCAGGCAGCCGGGCTGTTCCATCTGCCGCTGGTTTTCCCGGGTGGGCTGCAGCGTGTTCAGCGGTACGGCCTGCGGCGTGTAAAACCGGAAGGCGTCGAAGTGCGAGCAGTTGATCCGGCTGCCCTCCACCACCTGGTCTGTTCCCTCCGCGCCGAGCCGCAGCTCCAGGTAGTCGTGCCGGACGCCGTTGAGCCGTGACTTGTAGGCCATCGCCCACTCGTGCAGCCCGAAGCAGCCGAACCGGGCCGGCCGCGACGCGGCGCCGGCCAGGATTTCCCGCGAGAACGCCACCGCCGTTCCCCGCGCCGCCAGGAAGGCTTCGGCGTCGAAGGTGACGGCACCGGCGTCGGGCCCCACACCCGCGGTGCGGCACTCGGCGGCGGTCAGCGCCCGATAAAACTTCCACCCGCGGCGCTCGCCGGCGTCGTCGCCGGTCAACACCACGCCAGCGCCGGGATGCCAGCGCGCCAGCTGCCCCGGCTTCAAGCTGTAATACGTGAAGAGGAAGTCTTCCACCGGGTGTTTCAGCCCGGCCGAGCGGCGTTGCAGGTAGGGCTGGGTGAAGCGCTCGGCGCGCTCACCGTGGGCCCGGGCGCGCGGCAGCCACTGCTCCGGTTCGAGCACCCGGAGCCGGTCGAGGAGAACCTGCGGCGCCATGGTTCCATTGTCCCAGCCGCCGCGTCAGATTGGCACCCGGCTTATAGCACCGCCGGCCCGCGCAGGGAAGTACGCGCAGGGTATTTCCGCGGCGGCGCACCCAAGAAGGGTGAAACGGTTCTTTCAGACCTTCCGGTGCGGTACTTTGATCCCACAGACGCACCAATGTGGCTGTTGTCACAGATGGGGATGGGGCCGGCCTCGCACGCCGGGGAAATCCAATACCCTGCGGCCGCACGGCCTGCAGGATAGGCATTCGGCTGCGTCTGCGGGCCGACCAAAGCGGTCGCGCCCACCGGATGAAAGGCATTTCCTTCTCATGACACAGCAAAGCAGCAGCTTTGTGCACCGGCAGGGATTGCGCTCTGCCGCGGCACTCGCACTGGGGATACCGCTGATCCTCTCCGGGCTCGCCGGCCCGGCGGCGGCCGCACCCGCCGACCTCGCCCGCACCATCACCTCGAATCCGGACGGGCAGCAGGCCGTCTACGAGGACGGCCGCTACATCGTGATGCTCTCCGGCGATCCGCTGGCCACCTATGAGGGCGGCGTGTCCGGCATCGCGGCAACGAAGCCCGCGCCGGGCGAAAAGCTGAACGGAAACAGCGCCCACGCCAAGAAGTACCGGGCACACCTGCAGGAGCAGCAGAACGACGTCGCCGCCTCCCAGGGCGTCAAGATCGGGAAGAGCTTCACGACGGCGGTGAACGGCTTCGCGGCAGAGCTGACCGGGCTGCAGGCGGCCGAGCTGGCCAAGAAGCCGGGCGTGGCGGCGGTGGCTCCGGACGAGCAGCACCACCCGGACTACTCCAGCACCGATTTCCTGGACCTGCCCGGCGGCAACGGCGTCTGGGCCGAACAGTATGGCGGCGCACAAAACGCCGGCAAGGGAACCGTGGTCGGCGTGATCGACACCGGCTACTACCCGGACAGCGACTTCCTGGCCGGCGAGGAGGTCAAGCCGCTGACCGGCAAGGCCAAGGTCGGCGAACCCTACCTGACGCCGGACGGCAAGATCGCCATGCTCAAGGCAGACGGCAGCACCTTCCTGGGCGAATGCCAGCCGGGCCAGGAAGGCTCCGGCTTCGACGGCACCGAATGCAATTCCAAGGTGCTCAGCGCCCGCTACTACGCCGACGACTTCCTGGCCTATGTGCCGCCGGAAGACCGGCATCCGCAGGAGTCCATCTCCCCGCTGGACATCGCCAGCCACGGCACCCACACCGCCACCACGGCCGCCGGCAACAGCGGCGTGACGCAGACCGTTGACGGCCGCGACTTTGGCACCGGCAACGGCGTGGCCCCGGCCGCCAAGGTCGCCGTCTACAAGATCTGCTGGGAGGACAACGACGACGCCACCGGCGGCTGCTACACCTCGGCCTCCGTGTCCGCGATCGAGCAGGCCATCCTCGACGGCGTCGACGTGCTGAACTACTCCATCTCCGGCAACAACAACTCCGTCCTGGACCCGGTGTCGGTGGCGTTCCTGAGCGCGGCCGAGGTGGGCGTTTTCGTTTCCGCCTCCGCCGGCAACGCGGGTCCGGCTCCCGCCACCGTCAACCACAGCGCGCCCTGGGTGACCACTGTGGCCGCCAGCACATTCTCCAACGAACTGCAGGGCACCGTGGAACTCTCGGACGGCACCAAGTACCGCGGCACGTCCATCATGAACCGCGAGGTTCCGCAGACGGCGCTGATCCTTTCCGCGCAGGCCGGTGCGGCCGGCGCCACCGGTGACGAAGCACGCTTGTGCTACCCCGGCAAGCTTGATCCGGCCAAGGTCGAAGGCAAGATCGTCATCTGCGACCGCGGCGTGATCGCCCGCGCGGACAAATCGGTCGCCGTCGAGCAGGCCGGCGGTGTCGGCATGGTGCTCGTCAACGTGACCCCCGGGTCGCTCGACCTGGACCTGCATGCCGTCCCCACCGTGCACATCGACGACCCGTCCATCAAGGACAAGGTCGCCGCGGACCCGTCGCTGACCGCGGCGCTGCGCGACCGTGACACCACGGGGCTGCCGCAGAGCCCGGTCCCGCAGGTTGCCGAGTTCTCCTCGCGCGGTCCGTCCACGGCGGTGGACTCGAACCTGCTGAAGCCGGACGTCGCGGCCCCCGGCGTGAACGTCCTCGCCGGAGTTTCCCCGGTGGTTAGCGGCGAGACCAGCGGCTTCATGTCCGGCACCTCGATGGCCGCGCCGCACGTAGCCGGCCTCGGCGCGCTGCTGCTGGCCAAGAACCCCAAGTGGTCCCCGGCCACCGTGAAGTCGGCGATGATGACCACCGCCGGCGACCTGGTCACGGAAGACGGCTCGGTGAACGAAGACCGCTTCGCCACCGGCGCCGGCCACGTGGATACCGCCCGGATGGGCGATCCCGGGCTGGCCTACGACGCCGATATCAACGACTGGCTCGGCTTCATCCAAGGCACAGGCCTGGACCTGGGCCTGAAGAAGCGGGACACCGTCGAGTCCAAGGACATCAACGTGCCGTCGTTTGCCCTCGGGAAGCTGGCTGGCAAGGTCACCGTGGAGCGCACGCTCACCGCCCTGAAGCCCGGCACCTACTCGGCTGACGTAGACCTGCCGGGCGTGAACGTGAAGGTCTCGCCCGCCAAGTTGACCTTCAAGAAGGCCGGCCAGGAACGCACGTTCAAGGTCACCTTCGAGAACGCGGATGCCCCGCTGGATCAGTTCACCATGGGTGAGCTGGTCTGGACGGAAGAGGGCAAGGGCGCCGGCGGGCAGCACTCGGTTGCGTCGCCCATCGCCGTCCGGCCGGTCACCGCGGTGGCCCCCGCCAGCGTGGCGTTCGCTTCCGACGGCGGCGACGGCACCGGCACGATCGAGGTCACCTCGGGCACCAACTCGCCGATCGACCTCGCGGTCGAGGGCCTGGCCAAGGCCAACGCCACCGCTGTGGAGAAGGTCCCCGGCCAGCCCGCCGTGATCGGTTCCAACGGCAGCACCGGATACGCGCCGCAGGCGGTCCCGGCAGGTGCCACGCTGGCGCAGTTCTCCATCACCGCGGCCGACCCGGGGGCAGACTGGGATCTGTATGTCTACACCCCCGCCGGCACCGTGATCTCGGCGGCCACGGCGTCGGCGAGCGAGTCCCTGGCGATCAACAATCCTGCGCCGGGCACGTACTACGCCATCGCGCACCTGTACAGCAGCCCGGACGGCAAGGCCAGCAAGGGGACCATCGACACGGTGGCGCTGAGCGGTGACGCCGGCAACCTAACGGTCAGCCCGGATCCGCTGCAGCTGGCCAACGGCGAGACCGGCACGGTGACCGCCGCCTGGTCCGGCCTGGCGGCCGGCAGCTGGGTAGGCCTGGTCAAATTCGGCGATGGCGCGGCCACGGCGGTGACGGTCAATGTCTCCGGCAACGGCGCCGCGGCGCAGGCACCGGCAGCTGAAGGTACGGCCGTGATAGTCGACGGCAGTGCCTCGGAGCAGCCCGGGCAGCGCTCCGGTCGCTAACGGCGCCGGCGGCCCCGGCCGCTGACAGCACCTGAACAAGCGGGAGGGTAGCCGGTGGACACAACCACCGGCCACCCTCCCGCGGCATCTTCCGGCGGCTTCGTGCGTTGGCGCTAGTCCTTGGCTTCCCGTGCGGCCTTGATCAGCGCATGCATCGAGGCGTTCAGTTCGCGCAACTGCTCGCGTTCAAGACCCAGGCGCGCCAGCATGGTTCCGGGCACGGCCAGTGCCTCCTCCCGCAGCGCCTGGCCGGCAGCGGTCAGCCCCACGGCCAGCGCCCGCTCGTTGCCTTCCACCCGCCCCCGGGTCACCAGGCCGGCCTGCTCCAGCCGCTTGAGCATGGGAGACAGGGTGGCGGGTTCCTGCTGCAGCGCCTCGGACAGGTCCTTGACCATCCGCGGGCTCTGCTCCCAGAGAGCGAGCATCATCAGGTATTGCGGATGCGTGAGGCCCAGCTTCTCCAGCACCGGCTTGTAGGAGGCCACCACGCTGCGCGACGCCACCGACAGCGCAAAGCACAGCTGGTGCTCCAGCAGCAGGTCGTCCGTCGTCCCCGCCGTCGCCGTCACGGCCACCACTCTCCATCAGTTCGTGCGCTAATTGTTCGTGCCCTATTATGGGGTTGAATGCCCGCAGAGTCTACCGGGCACCGGAAGAAGGATCACGCCCATGACCGAGAAGAAGTCCCGCGTCAACGCGTTCATGCGGGCGACCGGCAAGTTCCGCATCGTCTTCGGCCCGGCCCAGAAGAGCGGCGTGGACCATCCCATGACCGACGAGAACAAGGCCCTGCTCAAGCAGCGCGAGGCCGAAGCGTCGCAGTGGGAAACGGTCACCCGGGCGGACGGCAGCACTTACATCGTTCCGAAGAAGCCGGCCTAGCCCCGCCCTGTTCTTCCGTACCGGGCCTCGTTAAACTGATGCCACGGATTCTTCTGAGCAAGAAGGTGATTCAGATGGCTGGAAATCGGCGTTTCATGGACCGCTTCATGCGAGCCACGGAGAAGGCGGCGAAGGTCTGGGGCCCTGCCGATCGCATCGAAGCCGACACCCCGGTGGTGCACCGGCACGACGCGGCGGAGAAAGCGGCGGAGGAACAACTGGCCGAGATCGAAGTGGAGCGCGGTCCCGGCCACGCCTACGCCTACCGCAAGCCGCGCAAGGCCTGACACGCGACGAGGCCGCGCAGGCCCGGCACATGACCAGGCCGCGCAGGGCCTGACACACGGAGAGGGGCTGTCAGCCAACTGCTGACAGCCCCTCTCCGGTTCGGCCTGCGGCGTCAGCGGCCGGTGCCGCCGTAAACCGTGGCTTCCTCATCGGTGTCCAGGTCGAATGCCGCGTGGACCGCGCGGACCGCCGTGTCCAGCAGATCGGCGTGCGTGACAATCGAGATGCGGATCTCGGAGGTGGAGATCATGTCCACGTTCACGCCGGCCTTGTGCAGGGCTTCGAAGAACTTGTAGGAGACGCCGGGATTGGAGCGCATGCCCGCCCCGATCAGCGAGAGCTTTCCGACGTTTTCGTTGTAGAGAATGCCCTCGAAGCCCACCACGTCCTGGGCCGCGTTGAGTGCCTCCAGGGCTTCCTTGCCCTCCACCATGGGCAGCGTGAAGGAGATGTCCGTCTTGCCGGTCCCGCGGGTGGAGATGTTCTGCACGATCATGTCAATGTTTGAGTGCGCGCCGGCGACGATGCCGAAGATCTCCGCGGCCTTGCCGGGGATGTCGGGCACGCCCAGGATGGTGACCTTGGCTTCGGAGCGGTCGTGGGCAACGCCGGAGATGATGGGCTGTTCCAAGGGTTCTCCCTCTTGAATCTTGATCTTGTCGTCGGGGTTGGGCAGTACCCAGGTTCCCTCGTTCGTGCTGAAGGACGAGCGCACGTGCAGCTTCACGCCGAAGCGGCGGGCGTACTCGACGCAGCGCAGGTGCAGGATCTTCGAGCCGGAGGCCGCCATTTCCAGCATCTCCTCGCTGGAGATGGCGTCGATCTTGCGGGCGGTGTGCACCACCCGCGGATCGGCGGTGTAGATGCCGTCCACGTCAGTGTAGATCTCGCAGACGTCGGCGCCCAGTGCCGCCGCCAGCGCCACCGCGGTGGTGTCCGAACCGCCGCGGCCCAGCGTGGTGATGTCGTTGCTCTCCCGGCTGATGCCCTGGAAGCCGGCGACAATGGCGATCTCGCCCTTTTCGATGGTCGTCATCACCCGGTGCGGCGAGACGTCGATAATCCGCGCCCTGCCGTGGATGGCGTCGGTGACCATGCCGGCCTGGCTGCCGGTGAAGGACTGGGCCCTGGAGCCGAATTCCTGGATGGCCATGGCCAGCAGCGACATCGAGATGCGTTCGCCGGCGGACAACAGCATGTCCATTTCGCGGGCACTGCTGCTGCTGGAGGAGACCTGGTTGGCCAGATCCAGCAGTTCGTCGGTGGTGTCTCCCATGGCGGACACGACGACGACAACCTGGTTGCCGGCGGCCTGGGTGTCGACCACGCGTTGTGCCACGCGTTTGATCCCCTCCGCGTCCGATACTGAGGAACCGCCAAACTTCTGCACTATCAGGCTCATGTGTTCTCTAAACAACTCCTGGGTTGGGGCCCGGACCGCGGCCGCCAGGGCGCGCATGCGGGCTCATGGATTTGCTGCCACGCATCCCGGCTGCGCACCGCGCGGCAACCGCCATTCTAGCGCCGTAGTGGTGAGGGCGGAGAATGCGGCGGGCAGTATGACCGGCCAGGGTAATAACGACGACGGTGCCGGGCCAGGCGCCCGACGCCGCCACTCACGCGTGGCTGGGCCGCCGGTTTGCTACGTGAGCATGCGGCGGCCTTCAAAGGCGCGGCCCAGCGTAACTTCGTCCGCGTACTCGAGGTCGCCTCCCACCGGCAGGCCGGACGCCAACCGGCTGACGGGAATGCCGATGGTCTTGAGCATCCGGCCCAGGTAGGTCGCCGTCGCCTCGCCTTCAAGGTTCGGATCGGTGGCGATGATGATTTCCTCGATCTGTCCGTCCGAGAGGCGGCCGAGCAGCTCGCGGATGCGCAGTTGCTCCGGACCGACGCCGCCGATCGGATTGATGGCGCCGCCGAGCACGTGGTAGCGGCCCTTGAAGGACCGGGTGCGCTCGATCGCTATGACGTCCTTGGACTCTTCCACCACGCAGATGGCCGTCGGATCCCGGCGCGGGTCGCGGCAAATGTTGCAGGTGTCCTGTTCGGAGACGTTCCCGCAGATGGAGCAGAACTTCACCCGCTCCTTGACGTGGGTAACGGCGTCAACGAGCCGCTTCATGTCGGCCGGATCGGACTCCAAGATGTGGAACGCGATGCGTTGGGCGGACTTCGGGCCGATTCCAGGCAAGCGGCCGAGCTCGTCGATCAGCTCCTGGACAGCACCTTCGTACACTGAACCTTCAATCTCCGCGAACGGTTAGGAACCGTCGAGGCTTCGTTCTTCGATCAGGCGTCCCCCGAGGAGCCTTTCAATGGCAGCGCGGCCCACCAGTCCGGAATCTTCGATGGCCTCGTCGTCTTCGCTGGGGATGTCCTCGACGTACTTCAAGTTTAGGTCACGGGCTGCCGGGGACGGCGCCGCGGCGGCCGATGTCGCCCGTGTGGCCTTCGCCTGATCCAGCAACTGCTGGTAGCGGCTGCGCTTTTGCCCGGGCATTTGCCGGTCCGGCGTCGTTTCCCATTCCTCGGCGGGTGGTTCATCGTTCGCGTACGGGATGTCGTCGTACGGAGAAGCCTGTGCCGGGGAGGAGGGGGCGGGAGTGCTTGGTGGTGCCGACAGGGCGCCGGCGGGCTTGCTGTTCGGTGGGGCGGCAGCCCCGGGGATCTCCCCTGCTGGAGAGGCAGGAGCTGCAGGAGCTGCTGGAGCTGCGGGGGCGGGGAAGCCGGCCAGCGCCGAGCCGGAGTGGTTCGAGGCCGATGGCGCACCGGCAGCGACGGGGACAGCGGTTGGAGCCCCCGGGGCCGCCATCCGCTCGGCCAGCTTCGCAAACACCGGCTTCTCCCCTGGCAGGGCAGGCGGCCGCTGGCCGTTGCCGGAGGCGCTGTTCGGCGATTCGGCCGACGGCGCTGACGCCGCGGTGGCCCCGGAGAAACCGCTGGGGGCTGATGCTCCTGACGCGGCGGAGGTAGCGCTGGGTGCGGAGGCGGCTGTGGGCGCCGAGAGGCTTGAGCCCGCGGACGGACTGCTGGAAGCTGAGGTGGCGCTGAGCGCCGACAGGCTTGAGTCCGCGGACATGCCGCTGGGGGCGGAGGCGGCTGTGGGTGCCGACAAGCTTGAGCCTGCGGACACCCCGCTTGTGGCTGAAAGGCCGGTGGACGCGGAGACCCCGCTGGGGGCAGACGGACCGGAAACGGCCGAGGCAGGGGATACGCCGGATCCCCCCGACATCCCAAGACCACCGGGGAAGCCGGACGTTGCGAAGCCCGCCGACATCGCCGACCCGGCCGGTTCGGCCGGGGCAGCCGGCGTCGCCGGTTCAGCAGAAGACGGAGAAGGCGCCGAGCCCGAGCCGGCCATCCCGGCTGCGGCCTGTGCCGACTGCCGATGATCAGATTGCCCAACAACCGGTCCCGAAACCGGTGCGGGCGCACCTACCGTAGCGGTGTTGGCGGGCCAACCTCCGTCTGCCGGCTGCGGCCGGCTAGTAGGTACTTTTGGGTTTGACTCACCCGCTGTCACCGACGCGTCTTCGACGGTTTGAATCTGCAAGTCGATCCCGAGCACTTGCTGGATGGCCTGGCGCACGTTGTCCGCGTGGTCGCCGTTGTTAAAGTTGGTGGCGGACCCCTGGTTCTTGAAGCCGAGCGTCAGCGCCGTGCCGTCGAGGCTGAGCGGCGAGGCATTCGTGCTGACGTTCATCCACGTCACCTTGCGGATGCCGCTGAGCGTGTTCAGGATCTCCGGCCAGGCGCGGCGGATCATCTCGATCTGCCCGGACGCCTGCGGGCCGGGCTGGCCCTGGCGCGGAGCCTGCGCCCGTGGCGCGGCCTGTTCCGGGCGCGCGGGAGACTGTTGTGCCGAAGCCTGCGCCTGCGGTGCAACCGGTTCCGGTCGTGCCGGCGGCTGGTGGGCCGGGGCCGGGACCTGCGCCTGTGGTGTCACCGGTTCCGGGCGGGCCGGAGCCTGCGGTGCTGCCGGTGCCTGCCGCTGCGGTCCGCGCTGCTGCGCCGGGGGCTGGCCCTGTGCCTGCGGCCGCTCGTTGGCTGCCGCTACCGGCGCCGCCGTGTTCCGGGGAGATTGAGCCGGCTGGCCCGATCCACGGGCCTGGTCTCCGGCCGGCTGAGCGGGGCGCGGTGCTTCGGTTGCCGGAGCCGGCTCCGGCATGGCGCCCCAGGTGCCACCCCAGTCGGCCGCGCTTTCGCCGGAGGAGCCGGCAGCAGCGTTCTGCTGGCCGGCCGCATCAGAGGGGACCTGCACGCCGGCGTCCTGCCTGCTGCCGTCCCGCGGATTCCCGAACACCGACGACGGGACGGTCGGACGGCTGGAATCCATGGCGGATGCCGGAGCGGAAGGCGGCTGGGCGGAAGACGCCTGGGCCTCGGCTGCGGCCGCGACGCCGTTCCCATCCGGAGATCCGGAGGTTTCCGCCGTCGCAGGTGCCGTACCCGCGGAAGCGGCGGGAGCTCCGCCGTCGTGCTGTTGGGCAGGCAGGCCTGAGGGCCGGGAGTTGTTGGCGGCGGGGGCGGCGGGACCCTGCTGGTCTTCGCGGGGCCAGTCGGTGGTGCTCACCCGCGGGGGAGTGAGGCGCTCGGCGTCCGGGCGGGCGGGCTCGGCCTTCTGCGCGTTGGCTCCCCGGAGCGCGGCACGCGCGGCTTCGGGCCCGGAGAGCGGGGGCTCCGAGGCGGCGTGCACGGCGGGCGCTTGCGGCTGGCCGGCTGCCGGTGATGAAACCGGGGCCCCGCCGTAGCTGAGCCGGCGCTCGATCCGGTCCACCCGAGCCGCGACGCCCTGCTCGCCCTGGTCGGCGGCGGGCAGCAGGATCCGCGCGCACAGCAGTTCGAGGTGCAGGCGCGGGGAGGTGGCGCCGGTCATCTCGGTCAGCGCCTGGTTGGTGATGTCCGCGGCCCGGGAAAGCTCGGACGCGCCCAGCTGGTTGGCCTGGGTCTGCATCCGGGCGATCTGGTCTTCCGGGACGCCGCGCAGGATCGAGTGGGCGCTTTCCGGCATGGCGCGCACGATGATCAGGTCGCGGAAGCGCTCGAGCAGGTCCTCGACGAAGCGGCGCGGATCGTGGCCGGTCTGCACCACGCGGTCCACGGCGCTGAACACGGTGGACGCGTCACCCGCGGCGAAGGCGTCGACGACGTCGTCCAGCAGGGAGGCGTGCGTGTAGCCGAGCAGGGAAACGGCCAACTCATAGTCCAGCCCGTCCGGTCCGGCGCCGGCCATCAACTGGTCCAGCACGGAGAGCGAGTCACGGACCGAGCCGCCGCCGGCCCGGATCACGAGCGAGAGGACGCCCGGGGCCACCGGAACGTTCTCCTGCCGGCACAGCAATTCCAGGTACTGCATCAGCGGTTCCGGCGGGACCAGCCGGAAAGGATAGTGGTGGGTCCGGGAGCGGATGGTGCCGATGACCTTGTCCGGCTCCGTGGTGGCGAAGATGAACTTGATGTGTTCCGGCGGCTCTTCGACGATCTTGAGCAGGGCATTGAAGCCGGCCGACGTGACCATGTGGGCCTCGTCGATGATGAAGATCTTGTAGCGGTCGCGCACCGGGGCGAAGGTGGCCCGCTCGCGCAGGTCGCGGGCGTCGTCCACGCCGCCGTGGGACGCGGCGTCGATCTCGATGACGTCGAGGCTGCCGGGGCCGCCGCGGCCGAGCTCGACGCAGGAGTCGCAGGTGCCGCAAGGGGTGGGGGTGGGGCCCTCCGCGCAGTTCAGGCAGCGGGCCAGGATGCGGGCCGAGGTGGTCTTGCCGCAGCCGCGCGGGCCGGAGAACAGGTACGCGTGGTTGACGCGGTTCTTCTGCAGCGCCGCCATCAGCGGATGGGTGACGTGTTCCTGCCCGATAACGTCCGCGAAAGTGTCCGGGCGGTAGCGACGGTAAAGGGCTGTACTCACGATCAAACCCTATCGGTTGAAACTGGGCCGGTGCACGCCGGAGCGGCCGGGCTGGGGATAGGCAGCATGGGGGTAAGTAAAGACCCCTCATGCACCTGACAGAGCCCGCTTACCCTTGCTACCTTCCGGTCCTGGGGGAGTTCACAGGATGACACCGCATGAGGGGCCGACGAACAGTCTACCTGACGTCGGACGGCGGCCCGAAATCAGGCGCCCGGACTCGTCGGGGCACCGGCTGCGGCGTCGGGAGCGGCGTCGGGGGCATCCCACCAGCGCAGCACGCGGGAGCACCGCAGCGTGGCCCAGCGGCCGATGTCCTCTGCCGTCCAGCGGAACCACATCCGCCCCGGATACGGGCGGTACCCGCCCCAGTTGCCCGGGCTGCGTCGTCCGTGGGCCACTACTTTGATGGCGGGCGACATCCGGTCATCGTGCGGGCAGCCCTCGGCGCGAAAGTACTCGAGGCCGCGCAGGATGTCGTAGTGCCACTGCGGCGGGAACCGGAACTGGGACAGCGAAGGATGCGCCACTGCCCCGGTCCGGTGTGACCGGTAGAGCGAATGCATCAGCAGGAATTCGCGGCCGCGTGCCTCGGCGACGTCCACCTTGATCGAGCCGCCGCTGTGCCGGTAGGCAGCCAGCGCCTCCAGGGTGCTGATGGTGGTGTGGAACGAGGCGTGCTTGGTCGGTGAGCTGTGGGGCTCGCAGTTCCAACCGCCGTCGTCCAGTTCCTCGGCCAGCAGCCACGACACTGCCTTGTCGATCCGTGGATCGCCGCCGAGTCGCTGGCCCAGCTCGGAGCCGACCAGCACGGCCATGGCGGTGACGCAGTTCTCGGCCCGGTCCTGGTGCCGGCCGTAGGTCAGCCCGCCGTCGAAGTACTCTGCCCCGTCCAGCAGCCTCCGACAGCCGGCCACGGCCTGCGGGTGCCCCGGGGCGAGTCCGAGCCAATGCAGCAGCAGCAGGGTGAACATGGTGGAGGTCCATTTGGGGTTGTAGAGGCCGCCGCCCCAGCTGCCGTCCGAATCCTGCGCCTCGAGCAGCAGGGCACCCCAGCCGGAGTCGGCGATTTGGGCTTGCGCGGCCGCCACTTCGCCTTCGGGCGCGTCGCAGAGATCGCGCAGGGTCTGGAACCGGATTGACGCATCCCCGGCCAGCAGCCAGTCCACAATGCGTGCCGGTGGCACGCTGCCTACCGCTGACTCTGTACCGGTGGCCATGTTGTTTAGTCCCCTTAGAAAAGGGGCTGCCCCCAGCCCCTCACCTCACCCATGGCGTAAGTTTGCCACTGCCGGTCGCAGCCTTCCAGAGCTAAACGGCGGTGTTACCCGCGCGGTCTCGGATTCGATTTTCGGGCCCGCCTCGGTGCCGGTGGTGACCGTTTCCGGACGGGGCCAAGAGGCCCAATGTCAGCCCAGGGAGGCGTGCGACCGAGGTCCTTGTACTCCCGTACCCAGCTCCCTGCACTCCTGCTCGATTCGGCACATGGGGCCGCTTTCGGGTACTCTGGTATCTGCTCTTGTGAGCAAGCATCTGGAGGATTCGCCTAGCGGCCTATGGCGCACGCCTGGAACGCGTGTTGGGTTCACGCCCTCGGGGGTTCAAATCCCCCATCCTCCGCCAGACCCAGCGGCCCCGATCTGCACTGCAGACCGGGGCCGCTGGCGTTAAAAGCGCGCGCCGGTCGTTGCTGCGCAGGTTAGGGCAGGGCCGGTCGCTCATGCGCAGCGCGCGGGCGGCCGACGGAGTCGTAGCGGCGAGCAGCCGCGGATCGGTCAGCATCTGCCCATGTATAGCCCTAACTTCCCACGTTTCGGAGAACCAAAAAGCCCCTGACCTGCGGGTTTGTTCAAGGGCCCGTTTGAAACATGGGAAGTTATTACCAGGGTCCTTCGTCAGGCCTGCTGCCCGAGCCGGGCGAGTCGGCGGCGGGCAGCGGCTTCGCTCGGCCCGGTCTTGCTCAGCCCCAGCCGGACGACGCCTAGGACGAGCCGGGTGGCGGGCTTGATGAGGACCCGCAGCGGCAGGTGAGTGGTCGGGCGCAGCCCCAGCAGGCGGCGGTGCTCCTCGGGCAGCGTTTCCACGGCGGCGGCGAACAGGATGCGGTAACCCAGTCGTTGCGAGCGGGGCAGCGGCGGCCGCCTGACAAACGCGACCGTCTCCTCCATCGTGGGCGATGAGGCGAGCTCCGGGGCGAAGCCGGCCAGCTGGGCGCGCAGTTCCGCGTAAGTGCGGGGCGGGTCCGAGACATGCATGAGCTCGCCCGCCTTCGCCCATTCGGCCACATAGCGGTCCGGTCCACCCGGCAGCCCGCGGCCGTAGGCAAGGTGCGCGGTGACGAAGGCGTCCGTGAAGGTCAGGTGCACCCACCGCAACAGGTGGGGGTCGTTGGCAAAGTACGGTTGCTGTCCGCCGGCCGAGTCGGTGTAGGTTCCGCGGACGCGTTCATGGAGGCGCAACACCAGGTCGCAGGCGGAGCGTGCCGCAGCAGTGTCGCCGTACGTGACGGTGAAAATCCACCGGATGGTATTGGCGAGGCGCCCCAGCGGATCATCGCGGTAGGCGGAGAAGTCATGCACGCCGGCCAGCGCGCCGGGATGCAGCGTCTGCGTGAGTAGCGAACGGATGCCGGCAACGAGCGTGGGCATCGAGCCGTGAACCGCCCAAACGGCCGAATCGGGCGCGAAGTAGCCCGCGTCGTCGCCGTTCTCCAGGTCCAGCTCCCACTGCGGGATTGTGTCGCTCTGCCCGGAAAACGTGCCTCGCAGTTCGTCGCGCCAGCGGGTCAGGATGTTGCCCACACAGCCCATTATGGGCGAGCGGGAAGGGCCGCGCACCGGGTTGCGCCGAGCCTGCATCGAGAAGAATGGTGTGTGCGACGCCGAACGTCGCACACACCATGGCAGCATCTGAGGCCAGGAGGCCAGGAGGCCAGGAGGCCAGGAGGCCAGGAGGCCAGGAACCGGCGGCCCGGAGCCCCCGGCACCCCCGGCGACCTACCGCGCCTACTTCTTGGCGAGCAGCTCCGGATAGAACTTCTCGGTCACGTCCGGGTGGGCGCGCAGCCGGCCCTTGAGCATGTTGGCGCCGAAGCTGGAGAGCATCGGGTTGGTGGGGTCGTCGGTGCGGCCGCGGGACTCGGCCTTGAGCTCGTCTGGCAGCGGGACCGGGTCGATCACGGCATCCAGGCGCGGGGACCAGAAGAACGGCACCGAGTAGCGGTCCACGCCGGGCGGCGGAGCCTGCACGCGGTGGACGGTGGCGGTGATGTAGCCGTCAGTGGCGACCTCGAGCATTTCGCCCAGGTTCACCACCAGAGCACCCTCGATCGGCTCGACCGGCAGCCACTCATCGGACTCCGGCGGCCGCACCTCGAGCCCGCCCACCATGTCCTGCAGCAGCAGGGTGACGAAGCCGTAGTCGGCGTGCACGCCCACGCCCTGGTCGCCGGCTTCCTCCACCACGCCGCCCACGTAGTGCACCAGCTTGCCCATCCAGTGCGGGGTGCCGGCGAACGGCTCGTCGAAGTAGTCTTCCGGCAGGCCCAGCCCGACGCCGATGGCCGAGAGCAGGTCATGGCCCACCGTGGACATCAGCTCGGCCCAGGCCATGGCCTTCTCGCGCAGGTCCGGCTGCACGGCGTCCGGCCACTGGTTCGGACCGCGGAGCAGCCAGTATTTCTGGTCCTCGGGGTAGTCGGTGACCGGCTCGCTCTCGGGCGAGTAGTCCAGCTGCTCGCGGGCATCGGCGCGGCCCTGGGTCCGCTCGGTGCCCATGCGGGTGTAGCCGCGGAAATGCGGGGAGTTCCGGTTGTCCAGCTTCAGCCGCTCTTCCAGCGGCAGGTCAAAGAAGCGCTTCATCGCGTCGAAGAGCTCCGCTACCTGGCCCTCAGCCGCGCCGTAACCGGTGATCTGGAAGAACCCGACGCGGTGCGCGGCGTCGCGCAACTGGTCGATGAAGACCGGGTTGAAGCTGCCGTCCGCAAGGCGGGCGGTGCTCATGTCGAGTACTGGAATGCTCCCCTGAAGTGCGTTCATGGAAGGCAGACTAGCACCGGGCCCGGAGTCAATTGTTACGGACGTTACGTTTTGCTGCGGAGGCTGAGTTTCGCTTGACTCGCGAAGGGAATCGGCGTGGAATGCGCCCCGTATTTCGCCGTGTTACGGCCCGACGGCGGGCGCGGCCGACGCGGGAGGACCCTCGGGCCGACTCGGGGAGCCCCCTACCCGGTTCGGGAAGAGCCCCTACCCGGCTCGGGGAGCCCCTACCCGGCTCGCGCACCCCTACGCCCGCCCGGCAGGAGCCGCTACAACGTTTGCGCTATCGCCGCCCACGTCCGCAGGAACGCCGCGCCGGCCTCTTCGTGCACGGCCCTCGGGAAGCCCAGGTGCGCCGCGGTCAGCACCGGGTACGGCTTCTGCGGGACCCCGTCGTCGGGGCGGACGTCCACGTGCAGCACCGCGTGCCCGTTGTGGTGCAGCAGGTCGGACATCGCGTAGTCGGTGCGCGAATCGCCCATCGTCCGCCACGCGTGCGGCACCACGCCGTCCGCGGCCAGCATTTCCAGCGCCCGCTCGGCGCCCAGGTCCTTGCCCAGCTGCACCGACTCGATGTCGGTGGCGATGATGTTCGGGTCCACCCGGTAGTCGATTTGGTCGTCGCTGTCCGGCAGGTGCTGGTCCAAGCGAGTGGCACCCATGCCGAACCGGGACATCAAGGCCAGGACCTCGGCGTCGAACTTTTCCTGCACCTGGCGGTACTCCCGGTTTTCCGTTCCCACCACCTGCTCCACGGAGACCATGGCGCGCTTGGTTTCGTCGAAGAACATGTGGCTTGAATAGCCGGAGCGGACCAGCTCGCGCACCTCGGCGGCGAACTCCTGCGGCGGAGCCAGCGCATGGTCCACATGGATCGTGCCCGGGCCGGCCGCCGTGAAGCTGAACCAGACGGCGCCCTTTTCGCACACCGCGTAGCAGCGCACCTCCGGCGGCATCCCGGCGGCCAGCATCGGCTCCATCACCTGCTCTTTGATGAACTGGTCCGACCGTCCGGTGTTGAACACGATCGGCCAGCCGCGTTTGGCCATCACGAGCAGCGAGTGGATGATCTCCGCCGGCACGGTTCGGGTCACCGTCGATGAAAGCGGGCCGTCGACGTCCAGCAGCAGGCCGATGGGCGGCTGCTCCGGGCGGGCAGGGAGACCGGCTGTGAGGCTCATGGTCCCAGTATGACGGGGCGGCAGGGCCGTTCGCATCCCACCAGTTTTTCCCAAGCCCGCCCGGCAAGGATGGGTGCCTACAGGTTTGGGGGAGCGGGAAAGCGGTAAGGCAATGACGACGCTCTATGGGGATAGCGCGGTCGTGCCGGGGCCGGACAGCAGCGCGAGCCTGCCGTCCGGTCTCTCGCGGCGTGTTTTTGGGGTACTTGTTGGGGCCGGCATCGCCGGCGTGGCGGGGGGCGCGGGCCTGCTCACGGCCAGCCACCTGCAGGCCGGCACGGTCGGGGCGGGAGGCGTGCAGACGTCGTTCGGGAGCGTGCGGCTGGTGTCCGCGGAGCGCCAGCATCGGTTGGCGTACGACGGCGGTGTCCCCGCCACGGGCGCGGAGACCTCCGCTGCTGCGGGGCCGCCTACGGGCGGCGGTGCGGAAGGCCGGGGGAGTGCCGCGGGTGGAGCCGGGCACGCCGGACACGGCCCCATCATGGCCGTGGCGCCACAGCCGGCGAACATGACGTGGGGCGACCACCTGCTGGTGGAGCTGGAGGTGCGGAACGCTTCGGAGGACGCGGTGCTGTTCGCTCCCGGGCAGCTGCGGCTGAGGGTCGGCGACGGCGGTCCGACGGTGACCAACCGGGACTCCGGGGAGGCCGTGGCGCTGGCAGCTTGGAGCACCGAGCGCTTCTGGATCAGCTTCCTGGTGCCGGCGGACACGCAGCGCTTGTCGGCGGAGTTTACGGATCCGTGGCTGCACGCGGCGCCGCTGCGGCTCGAACTGCCGCGGGTGGCGTTCAGACCCGGCTGGCTGGACGAGGGCGGACATGATGGTTGAGCACGTTCCGGAGCCGGACCACGGCCGCACGATCAGCGCAGCCTCGGGTAGTTCTGCGTTGGGCAGCGCTGCCTTGGATACGACCGGCACTGAAGGCGCGGAGCCCCGGCGGCCAAAGGACTCCCAGGAGACACCCGCCGTCGGGCGCTGGAACTTCCTGAGGTACGGGGCCGCCGCCGGGATCGGCGCGCTGGCCCTGGGCGGGGTGGGCGGACTGGGCGGCGCGGCATCGGCCCAGGCGACCGTGGCTGGGCGGAGGAGCCCCGCCCAGTCCGTCGCCACCGGAACCCGGCCCTCCGCCGTCGTGCCCGTCCCCGGCGTGCTGGACCTCTACATCAACGAGGGCTACCTGAAGATGGTGGACGACTCGCTCGTTTACCACCGCGGTTTCGGCGACCGGCCCACCGGCCTGCGGGACGCCTCGCCGAGCCTGGCCGTGGCGCCCAAGGTGTTTACCGCCGACGGGCGGCTGGTGGAGTCGCGGAGCTATCCGCTGGGGGCGGCGCTGCCGCCGCGCGGCACCCCGCAGCCGTACGGCCCGGACCCGGCGAACCCCGGACAGTACTTCATCCGCCGCAACCACTGGGCCAGCTACTTCCCCGCGCGCACCATCATCGCGGAGGTGGGTTCGACGCTCCGCTTCCGGGTGCACAACCGGCTGGCCAGGGACCATGAGTTTGTCCTGCACGACGTCGGGCCGGGCCACGAGGACGCGCGGACCGGTCCGATTGCGCCGGGCGGGAGCGCACTGCTGGAGCTGCCGTGCCCGCCGGCCGGCTCGTACATCTACAGCGACCCGAGCAACGCGCCGGTCGAGCGGACCCTCGGGCTCTTCGGCGCGCTGGTGGTGATGGATCCGGTGCACCAGTGGGACATTACGCCCGGCCGGGCCAGCTTCGAACGGCAGTGGGTGTGGATCTGCCACGCGGTGGAGTCGAACTGGGCGGCCATCGAGGCCGCTGGCGGCACCGTCGACCCGCTGCAGACCAAGGCGGTGCCGCGGTACTTCACGCTCAACGGGCGCAGCGGCTACGAGTCGCTGGCCATGACCCGGAACGAGGCGCTCAACCTGGCCAGCGACGAGGAAACCCTGGTCTCCGGGTATCCGCGGCAGCTCGATGTGCGCCAGTTCGGCGAGGGCACCACGGCCGGCACCCTCCGCGGCGGCCAGCTGGTGCGGCTTATCAACCCCGGAATCGTGTACCACCAGATCCACTTCCACGGGAACCACCTGTGGACCGTGCGGCGGAACAACTACCACTGGCCGCGGCGCGAGGGGTACGTGGACAAGCAGGGCCACGTGGTGCTGCAGCAGTGGGAGGACGTGGTGGAGCTGCAACCTATGGACCGGAAGGACTGCATCATCCCGGTCAAGCGGCCGCCGGATGCCCTCGATCCGGTCTGGTACGCGCGGACCAGCGACTGGGAGTACCCGATGCACTGCCACGCCGAGCCCTCGCAAACTGCCGCCGGCGGCCTGTATCCGGGCGGGCTGGTGGCTCATTGGAACCTGAAGGCACCGCTTCCCGGGGAGGGATGATGAGCAATCAGAGAGTGCCCCTGCGCTCCGGCAACCGCACGGCCGCGCAACGGGCCGAAGAGCAACGCAAGCGGGCCGAGGCTGAGCGGAAGCAGGAGGAAGCTGCCCGTCGGCGCGAGGAGGACCGGAAAAAGGGCAAGAAGAAGGACGACGACGATCGCACGGGCGGGGGCGGGACCAAACCCACGTCGACGCCGAAGCCCACCGCGACGCCGCGACCCACTGCGACGGCGAAACCCACTTCGACGGCGGCGCCCACGGCTGAGCCGACCGCCTCGCCCACCGCCGCACCGGCGCCGTCCCCCACGGGCGAGCCCACGGAGGCACCGACGTCGTCCCCCACCGGGGAACCGACCCAACCCGCGCAGCCGACGCCGAGCCCGAGCCCCACTGACGACGACGGCCGCCCGCGCCACCGCTTTCGGAGCCAGGTGGACTTCAGCTCCGACCAGTTGGATCTGGACCGCCCGGTCACGGAATTCCGGCAGACGCCGCATTCGTCCGTCTACCTGGAGGTCTTCAACCGGGACCTGCGTTTCGACGACGGAGCCGTGTTCGAGATGTGGAGCTTTGACTCGCGCGAGTCAGGCCGCGGTTTTCCCGGCCCGTTGATCCGGCCGTTGGAAGGGCAGATCTTCCACGCCACCGTGCATCCCTCGATGGGGCCGCACACCATCCACTGGCACGGGCTGGAACCCGACCCGCGCAACGACGGGGTCGGCCATACGTCGTTCGAGATCGGCGGCACGTACACCTACCAGTGGGCGCCGGAGCCGGGACGGCCCGGAGATCCCAACTACGGCGCGGCTGGCACCTACTTCTATCACTGCCACGTCAACACCGTGCTGCACGCGCAGATGGGGATGTTTGGCCCCGTGATCGTGGATCCGGTGGTGCACCCCGACTACCCGGTGACGCCGGGAGCGCGGCGGGCGTTCGTGGACGGGCCGGAGTACGACGTCGACACCGAGTCCATTCTGATTCCGTATTCGCTGGATCCGCGGTGGCACGAAATGCACCATGCGGCCGGGCTCTCCGGCGAAGATGTGGGGCTGAACCGGTTCGAGCCCAAGCACTTCTACCTGATGGGCGGCGAGCTGGTTCGCCGGCGCTCGGGCGACAACCGGGTGTGGAGCCTGTCGGCGCTGCGGGCCAACGTGGCCGGCGGCGAGAAGAAGCCGACGCTGCTGCGCATCCTGAACGCCAATTACCTTCCCAACCGCATGTACTTCACGGCCGTGGACGGGGAGCCGGTGCGGATGGCCGAGCTGATCGCCCACGACGGCCGGCCGTTCCGTGACACCTCCGTGCCGGGGGCGCCCTCACCGACCTGCCGGGAGGCCGGATACCCGCTCATGACCGACGTGCTGGCCTTCGGCGCGGCCGAGCGGTACGACGTGATGTTGCATCCGCCGGAGCGGGGGGAGTACCGGCTGCGGGTCGAGTGGGAGGACTGGATCACCGGCGAGACGGTGGGCGTCCGCGAAGTGCCGATCACCGCGGCCTGACCGGCGGGAGGCAGCGGCCTGAAGCAGGCAGCAATAGCCCCGACGCGTGCGGCACACGGACCGTAACCTTTTGGCTACGGGTCCGCGGCACGCTGTGGCGCGCGTTTCCTTCGCGGGCCGACTTCCTTAGGCTGGGTTCGTGATCTTCAAAGCCGTGGGCGACAGCCGCCCCTACCCCGAACATGGCCACGTCAGCCCCAAGGATTGGGCCGAGGTGCCGCCGCGCCAAGTGCGCCTGGACGAGCTGATCACCACCAAGTCGACGCTTAACCTCGATGCCCTGCTGGCCGAGGACTCCACGTTCTTCGGGGATTTGTTCCCGCACGTGGTGCAGTGGCAGGGGAACCTTTATCTGGAAGACGGACTGCACCGCGCGGTCCGCACGGCGCTTCACCAGAGGGCCGTGCTGCATGCCCGGGTCCTGGTGGTCGATGACTGAACCCAGCATCCCGCCGCCACCCCGACGCAAGCCCAAGCAGATACTGAGCTGGCAGGGCCAGCGCGTCATCACCGAAGAGGATCTGGACCGCGTCTTCGTCGAGGACGGCAATGTGGAGAAGCCGCACAGTTACCAGCGGCGGATCCTGCATGGGGTGGTGTTGGTGCTGCTGGTCGGCCTGGTCATCGCCGCGGCGCTCGCGGCCCTGGCCGTCGCCCGCGGCGACCTGAAGGTTCCCGGCTGGGGCCCGCCGCCGCCCCCGGAGGCGGTCACCTGCCCGACCGGCACCTACGACTATCCGGACAACGGTTCGTTCCGGCTCAACGTTTACAACGGCACGCAGCTGGAGGGCCTGGGCAGCAAGGTGGCCGCGGCGTTGTCCGACCGCGGTTACGACATCGGTTCCGTCGGCAACAAGACCTTGAGCGTCTACGGGATGAGCGCCGTCGTCGTGTCCGGCAAGGCCGGCGAAGCCAACGCCTTCAATCTCCAACGGAATATTCCTGACTCGGAATACGTGGCCGACGACCGCGCCGATGACAGCGTGGACGTGGTGGTGGGCGCCGGCTACAAGGAACTCGTCCCGGCAAACCGGGTGGACCAGACGCCGGGGACGCTGAGCTGCCCGCGGCTGTCACCCACGCCCAGCGAAGCGGCGGAGCAGGAGTAGCGCTTCCAGCACGACGGCGGTGCCTGGCCCGGGTGCCCTCCGCACCGCCGCGACGCTCCGCCCGCGACCTTTGCCCGACGCACCGGCCGCTCCGCATCGCCGCGGCGCCGGGACGCCGCGCCCCTAGGTGCCGACGGCGCCGGCGGCACCCTTCCGGCGGCCGTGCACGAAGAAGTAGAGCAGGGTGGTCAGCACCATCACCACGGCCAGCAGGGCGTACATGCCCGGGTAGTCGAGAACCGGAACCAGCGTGCCCAGGAGGATGGGGCCGAGCCCGGAACCGAGGTCGAGCGCCAGGAAGAAGGTGGACGTGGCCGTGCCGATGCGCATGGCCGGCGACACCTTCACCGCAATCGCCTGCGCGCCGGACATGATGGTGCCGAAGCCGATGCCGCTGAAAATCGCTGAGCCGATGATGGTCAGGAGGGTGGGGTCCGGGATCAGCAGCGCCAACCCCAGCACGAAGGAGATCAGGGTGGGGTACATGACGCTGTTGTCGCCGCGGCGGTCCTGGATCCGGCCGGCGAACAGGCGGGAGACCAGCACCGCCCCCGCATAGACCAGGAAGAAGACGCTGGCCGCGGAGGTGGAGCCCCGCGACTCCGCGTAGGAGGTCAGGAAGATCAGGATGCCGGAGTAGGAAGTCCCGGCCAGCAGGATGATGCAGGAGATGGGCAGGGCCGCTGTCTCGAAAATATCGCTGAGGCTCATCCGGAACCGACCGGATCGCTTCGGGGCCGGCAGTTCCGGCACCCGCAGGAACAGGGCCACCACGAGGGCAACCACGGAGGCGGCGGCGCAGAAGTAAAACATCGCATCGTAGTTGCGCAGCCCCGCCAGCAGCACGCCGACGAAGGGGCCCACCGCCGTCGAGAGCGTGGTGGACAGGCCGAAGTACCCGGTTCCCTCGCCGCGCCGGGTGTGGGGGATGAGGGTCTGTGCCGAGGCAGCCACCGCGGTGGTGCCCGCGCCGAAGGCCATGCCGTGCACGATGCGCAGCACCAGCAGCCAGGTCAGTGAACCGGTGGGAATGTACAGCAGCGAGGCGGCCACGAACACGGCCATGGTCGCCAGGATCATCTTCCGGCGGCCGACGACGTCCAGCAGCCGGCCGGCGAAGATCCGCGCAATGACCGAACCGAGCACGAACGCGCTGGACGTGAAACCGGCGGCGGTGTCGGAGGCCTGGAATCGGTCCACGGCGTAGAGCGCCATCGTGGTCATCAGCATGTAGAAAACCAGGGAGATGAACAGGTTGACGACGATGGCCAGAATAAAGTTCTTGGTCCAGAGCCTCGTCGGTTGCTGATTCATCCCGCTATCGGTCCTCTCAATCGGGCCGAAGCGTCGGCCGGCCAATCAGTACATGCGCTGCACACGCCGATGGAACCGCAGTGTGCAGCCAGGGTGCTTCGCCGGTCGCCCAAGGGGACGGCGACCGCCACAGTTCAGGGAAGCGGACCTTCGCTCCGGGCGCCCGGGCGCCCGCAGCACCCTCAACAACCTATCGCTTCGGGAGTAACATGTCGGCCAAGCGCCGTGCAGAGCGAGGAGCGTGCGATGGGCGAGACAACTGCGCAGGCGCGATCTGCGAACCTGATGGTGGACCTGATCATCTCGCTGGACGGCTATGCCTCGGCCGTGGGCTGGCCCGGCTGGTGGGGGCTGGAGGGCCCGGAGTATCTGGCCTGGCTCGAGCAGGAGGGGGAGAAGGACTACACCTTCCTCCTGGGCGCGAACACCTACCGGCTGATGTCCGGCATGTCCGAGCAGGCCGCGGCCGGGTCCTCGGAATTCTCCGAAGATGAGGGCGCCAGCCTGACCGGGCTCGCCGCCGTGCCGAAGGTCGTCTTCTCCTCCACGCTGCAGGCGCCGCTGACCTGGCCGAACTCGGAACTCGTCACCGGGAATGCCGTCGCGGCCGTGGCTGAGATGAAACGCACCGGGACCGGGCAGCTCAGCACCCTAGGCAGCCTCAGCCTGTGCCGGTCGCTGCTGACCGCGGGCCTCGTGGACCGGTTCCGGCTGGTCGTCTTCCCCGTCATCACGGGCCGCACCGGCCGGGAACGGATCTACGACGGCTACCCGGACGTCGCGCTCGAGATGGTGGACAGCAGAACCTTCGACGGCCGGCTCCAGCTGCTTGAGTACGTCCCCACCGTGCTCGACGGCCCGCCCGGCAACGCGCAGGGCACAAGATAAGGCATAGGACACAGGAAAACCGGCGGGCCGCTTCGGGAAGCAGCCCGCCGGTTCCGGTCCGGTCAGGTCAGTTGCAGCCGTCGGGGCCGCACACCGCGCCGTCGTCGGTCTTCGACTGCGGCAGCACGGTCAGCGGGCTGCGCTCGTTCCACGCCTGCCGAATCGCCTGCGCGAACGCCTCGGCCGGCTGCGCCCCGGAGATCCCGTACTTGCGGTCCAGCACGAAGAACGGCACCCCGTTCACGCCGAGCGCGCGGGCCTCGGCGATGTCGGCGCGGACCTCCGCGGCAAAGCGGTCGCCCGCCAGCGTCTCGCGGATCTCCGTCTCGGAAATGCCCAGTTCGACGCCGATGCCCACCAGGTACTCGGCGTCGCCAATGTCTTTGCCCTGCTCGAAATGGCCGGACAGCAGGGCTTCCTTGGCCTGGTCCATCACGCCGTGCTCCTTGGCCAGATGCAGGAAGCGGTGCGCGGTGAAGCTGTTGGCCACCACCACGGAGTCAAAGTCGTAGTTCAGGCCCTCGCCCGCGGCCTGCGCCGTGACGTGCCCGAACATCTGCTTGACCTGGTCCTGCGGCATGCCCTTCATCCGGGACAGGTACTCGGTCTCGGTGCCGTCATAGTGTTCCGGCAGGGTGGGGTCGAGCTGGTAGCTGCGCCATTCGACGTCGATCTGGTCCTTGTGCTCGAAGCCCTCCAGGGCCGTTTCGAAGCGGCGCTTGCCGATGAAGCACCAGGGGCAGGCAATGTCGGACCAGATCTCAATCTTCATGGACACGTCAACAAAGAGCGCGGGCCGACTATTCCGCGCGGTCCAACTCCCCGTGGCACAGGCGCCGGACCACGTCCGTGAGCATGTGCAGGCCTGCCACGACGTCCTCGTCCCTGGTGTACTCGTGCTCGTTGTGCGAGATGCCCTCGACCGAGGGCACGAAGAGCATGATCGTCGGGACGATGTCCTTCATGTTCGTCGAGTCATGCCCGGCCAGGGTCTTCACCTTCCGGTAGGAAAGGCCGAGGTCGACCGCGGCCTTTTCGGCCAGTTCCACGCCCTCAGGCTGGTACGGCGTCACGGGCCAGCAGTGGGAGCCGCCCTTGTCGATCCGCACGTTCGCGGCCCGCTCGATCTGAAGCATCCGCTCGTGCAGCATCTGGTCGGCCTCGGCCAGTACCGCCTCGTCGGCTGACCGCAGGTCAAGCAACAGGTTCACCCGGGACGGCACGACGACGGGGGAATTCGGATACACGTCGAGCTGGCCCACGGAGGTGTGCAGGACGCCGGGGAACCGGTCCGCAATTTCCCGCGCCGCCACCACCAGCATCGAGGCCCCCAGCAGGGCATCCTTCCGGTCCGCAATCACCGTGGAGCCGGTGTGCGACTGCTCGCCGTGCACCACGAACTCGTACTTGTTCGCCGCCCAGTTTGAATCCACCAGGCCGATCGTCACGCCGTCGCGCTCCATGCTCCGGCCCTGCTCGATATGGATCTCGGCGCAGTAGGCCGCCGCCGGCCCCGTGCCGGACCCGAGGCAGCCGATGGACTGCAGCGCTTCCGCGACCGTAATACCGGCCGGGTCCTCCACCGCCAACGCGGCAGCGGCGGTCATCTTTCCGGTGTAGACCGAGCTGCCCATCATCGAGGGCTTGAACCGTGCGCCCTCCTCGTTGAACCAGTTCACGACCGCCAGGTTGTATTGCGGGGCGGTGCCCGAGGAGCGCCATTCGGCCGCCAGCCGGAACGCGGCGTGCGCGGCGGCGAGGACCCCGTAGGCGCCGTCGTACTTACCCGCGGTCGGCTGGGAGTCCAGGTGCGAGCCCACCACCACAAACGGCGCGTCCGGCACCAACTCCAGCAGGCCGAATTGGTTGCCTATCTGGTCGAACTCCACGCGGAAGCCCTCTGACTCCAGCAGTTCGGTGAACCAGCGCCGCTGTTCGCCGTCCGCCGCCGATCCGGCCAGCCGGTGGACCCCGCCGTTCTCCGTCGCCCCGAACCCGCTCAGCGCCTCGAAGTCCCGCAAGAAGCGTGCGTCGTCGTGTGAATCCAGCCCGCTCATCGCGCGTCCTCCTGTTCTCCGGTCTTCGGTGACCGCACGGATGGGTCCTGCAGCACGTGCAGCAGGGCGGGCTTGCCGCTGTCGACGGCGCGGCGGAAGGCATCGCGGAAATCAGCTGTCCGCTCCACCCGTTCGCCGTAGCCACCGAAGGACTGGGCCCACTGCGCGAAGTCCGGGTTGGTGAGCTCCGTGCCCGACGGCCGGCCCGGATAGCTGCGCTCCTGGTGCTCGCGGATGGTCGCGAAGCACCCGTTGTCCACCACGATGACCACCGGCGCGCTGCCGTACGCCGCGGCCGTCCCGAACTCCTGCCCGTTCATGAGGAAGCAGCCGTCGCCGGCCACGGAGACCACCTGCCGGCCGGGGAAGATCAATCCGGCCGCCACGGCGGCAGGGATGCCGACCCCCATGGCGCCGTTGCGCGGTGCCACGAGCGAGTCCGCCGCCGAGTGCGGCAGGTAGCGTGCCGGCCACAGCGCGTGGTTTCCCGCGCCGTAGGTGATGACGGCGTCGTCGTCCAGTTCCTCGCGCAGCACCGCCATGCACTCGTTCAGGTCCACGCCGCGGCCGCCGTCGAGCGGCACCGGGGCGCTGAAGCGCTCGTACTCGGCGCGGGCGTCCGGCAGCCAGGACGGCTCGGCGGCGCCGGTCTCCGGCAGCCCGGACAGGGCCTCGGTGAAAGCAATCGGATCGGCCACGATGTGCTGGTCGAGGCGCCCGAAGTGCCCCAGCGTGTCGCCGGGCATCACCACCACGGTCTCGGCATCCAGGCCGGCGGTGTACCCGTCGCTCAGGACGTCCGCGCGCGGGCAGCCGATGAACACCAGCAGATCCGACTTATCGAACCGCGCAGCCAGCGCGTCACTGCGGGCGTAGCCGAGCGACCCTACGTAGCTGTTTCCGCCCTCGAGCCGGTGCGGCACGGCATCGTAGGCGCGGAAGTCCGCGGCCACCGGGATTCCACGCCCGGCCGCCCACCTGGCCAGCGCCTCGCCGGATTCCTGCGTCCAGCTTTCGCCGCCCACCACGATCATCGGGCGGCTGGCCTGTGCCAGCCTCGTGCCGAATTCCTGCAGTGCCAACGACGACGGGGCCGTTCGGGCCAAGGCTCGCGGCGTCACCGGGACGCCGCCCGGGACCATGTGGGTGAGAACGTCCTCGGGAAGGCCGATGACCACCGGGCCGGGCCGGCCGCTGAGGGAGGTGTGGATGGCGTCGTCCACGACTGCGGCTGCCGAGGCTGCATGGTCGAGGACCAAGACCTTCTTAGCGGTGCTGCCGAACCAGGCGTTGATGTCGAACTCCTGGAACGACTCACGTCCGCGGTCGGCCACGGGGATGAGTCCGACGAAGAGCACCAGGGGAGTGGCGTCCTGATAGGCGGTGTGGACGGAGATGAACGCGTTCGCCGCCCCGGGCCCGCGGGTCACCATGGCGATCCCGGGAAGGTCGGTCAACCGGCCCTCGGCCAGCGCCATGAACCCGGCGCCTCCCTCATGGCGGGTGACGACGGT
Organism: Arthrobacter sp. Y3224055; assembly: GCF_059090825.1. Taxonomy (NCBI): domain Bacteria; kingdom Bacillati; phylum Actinomycetota; class Actinomycetes; order Micrococcales; family Micrococcaceae; genus Arthrobacter; species Arthrobacter sp. Y3224055. Next base: position 67,749 of record NZ_JBNHGB010000004.1, read on the forward strand.
GGTGATCGAGGAATCGTGCAGGCCGTCCAGGACGTCGAGGAAGCTCTCGCCCGGGACGCCGTAGACGCGTTTCACCCCGGCGGCCTCGAGCTGTGCCACGATCAGATGTCCCGCGCTGATACCGGCGCCGGCGCTGCCTGCGCTGCCGGTCCTGCCGGCCTCCGGCATGGCTGTAGTGCTCACGCTGTTCCCTTCCTTCGGTCTTTGTCTCGTTCCATGCTGGCAGCCGCCAACTGCGAAGTAACTAGCTGAAGCCAACCCCTTTGGCGCGTTTAGACTGTGCTCATGCACACAGTCTTTGGCGAGACGTCCGACCGGGCCTGGGCAGGACTCGTGGCGCGGCTGCGGCAGCAGGCCGGGGCGTTGAAGGCGGATTTCGTCCAGCGGGTTCGGAGCATCCCAGGCTACGCGCAGGACTTGGTCGGCCACGACGATCTGGAGTCGACGGCGGCAGGTTCCCTCGAGCTGATCCTGGACTGCCTGGAGGAACCCGCTTCCTATCCCGGCCTGCTGAGGTTTGCGGAGGAACTGGGCGCCCGCCGGGCACGCCAGGGTGTGCCGCCGGAGGCGCTGATTTCCGCCGTGCGTCTCGACTTTCCGGTGGTCTGGGGCAGCCTGTTGGAGCTGTCCGGCCCCGAGGACGCCGCCATGCTGACAAACCGGGTGGAAACCGTCTGGAAGGTGGTTGACGACTATGCCGCCGCCGCCCATTCCAGCTATCTCGCCGAGCGCATCCTCATGGCCCGGGAGGAAGCAGGCGTGCGGCACGAGTTCGTGGCCGCGTTGTTCGGGCCGGAGGGCCAACTGCCGGAGACCAGGAACCGCTTCGCCACAGCGTTCGACGTGAATCCGGATGGCCGGTTCGGGATAGCCGCCGCGCAGGGGAAGGCCGCCGCGGCGCTGCGTCAGCTCGCGTCCTATTCACACCGTGGGGCGCCGGCCTTCCTCCATCAGGCGGACAAGTACACGTACGTGTTCTGGCCCGAAACGCAGGGGATGCAAAACCTGGGCGGCGTGCGGGTCCCGGCACCGCTGGCATCGGTTCCCTGCGGGGTGCACGGACCCGTGCTCGGACTCGGGGAACTGACGCCGGCGGCGAGGATCGCCGCGGTGCTCAGCGATCTGGTCAACAGCAGTGACAAGCAACCGTTGACCGTAGGTGAGGACTGGACCCGCCTGACCCGCCTGCGGATGGCAGGGATCGGCATCGATGTCAGGGCTGGGCTCGAGGCACAACTGGCGGTTTGCCGGCCGGACGAACGCGACCGGCTGGAAGAAACCGTGCTCAGCTTCATGCGGAACGGGAGCGTCACCGAAACCGCCGAGCATCTCTACTGCCACCGCAACACCATCCTGAACCGGCTCAAGCGGTTCAAGGACCTCACCGGCATCGACCTGATGAAACCCGTGGAGGCGGCCCGCGCGGTTGTCGCCTGGGCCTGAGGCAAACCCCCGGGGCCTGTAGGGGTTGTGTCGGGCGCGGGTGTGCAGATGCCCAGCCCCGGCGTCCGAAACGTGTGTGCTTAGCGATTGTGAGGCACACTACACGCCCGGGATAGTGGGTAAACGATTCGAATGCGCTCAGCACGAGCATGCGGCCCTGCCGCCGACCACTTCGCACCCCTATTGGAGATGCAATGTCCCAGCATGTGACACCCACCAGCGCGGCCGCGGCCCGTTTGGACCGCCGGAAGATGCGGAAGATATCCACGGCAAGCGTCATCGGCACCACCGTCGAGTGGTACGACCTGTTTCTTTTCGGCACCGCGTCCGCGCTGGTGTTCAACCGGATCTTCTTCCCCGAGCTCGACGGCGCCGTCGGCACCATCCTGTCGTTCCTGACCTTCGCGTCGGCCTACCTGGCCCGCATGGTGGGGGCCATCCTGTTCGGTCACTTCGGCGACCGGCTGGGCCGCAAGTCCATGCTGCTCATCTCACTCATGACCATGGGCGCGGCGACCTTCGCCATCGGCCTGGTGCCGGACTACTACACCATCGGTGTGGCAGCGCCGCTGCTGCTGCTGCTGCTCAGGCTCATCCAGGGTCTGGCGCTCGGCGGCGAGTGGGGAGGCGCGGTGCTCATGACCGTCGAGCACGCACCGGAGAACCGGCGCGGCTTCTTCGGCTCTATGGTGCAGATCGGTGTTCCGATCGGAACCCTGCTGGCCAACGTCGCCTTCCTCATCGTGGCCTCCACCATGAGCGACGAGGCACTGCTCAGCTGGGGCTGGCGCGTCCCGTTCCTCCTCTCCGCCGTCCTGGTTGCGGTCGGAATCTACATCCGCCTCAACATCGAGGAGACCCCGTCCTTCCAGATGGTCCGCGAGACCGGGGCCAAGGCCAAGCTGCCGTTCGCCTACCTGATGAAGCGCTACTGGAAGCAGGTCATCCTGGGCGGCGTCGCCACCCTCTCCACGGGCAGCACCTTCACCCTCCTGGTCGCTTCCGGCGTCAACTACGGCACAGCGGAGCTCGGCTACTCCAAGGACAAGATGCTCTGGGTGGTCATGTTCGCCTGCGCGCTGGCGTTCGTCGCCATCCCCTTCTTCGGCCGGCTCTCGGACCGTGTGGGCCGGAAACCCATCATCTTCGCCGGCATCATCGCCGAGGCCCTCCTGGCTTTCCCGTTCTTCTGGCTGCTCAACTCCGGATCCGAGCCGCTGCTCTTCGTTGCCTACGGCCTGATGATGCTCGCCTTCTCCGCCAACTACGGACCGATCGCGACCTTCCTCGCCGAGCTCTTCGGGTCCAAGGTCCGTTACTCCGGCCTGTCCGTTTCCTACATGCTCTCCGGCCTGCTGGGCTCCGCGGCGACTCCCGCGATCACCGTGGCGTTGCTGGCGGCCACCGGCCAGAGCACGTCCATCGCCTGGTACATCATGGGCGCCGCAGTGCTCTCCCTCATCGCGCTGTACCTTCTAACGGAGACCCGTCACGGCGATATCGACGCCGTGGACAACACGGACACGGTGAAGGCATTTGCCAAGGCGGAATCGTGAGCATTCGCCGCATCACTGCAGCGCCGGGTGCGGTGGGGCCGGTGGGGCCCTACTCCCAGGCGGTGGTGGCGAACGGTTTTGTCTTCACCTCCGGGCAGATCCCGGCGGGGCCCGGCGGCCTGGCCGACCAGCCGGAGAACTTCTCCGACCAGGTGCGCCAGACCATCCGGAACCTGGAAGCGATCCTGATCGAGGCCGGCAGCGGCCTGCAGCACGTGGTCAAGGTGAACACCTACCTGACCAGTGCTGACCAGCTCGAGGAATACAACGCCGTGTACGACGAGTACTTCGGTCCGCACCGGCCGGCCCGCACGTCGGTGTGCGTCAGCCTGTGGGGCGTGTCCCTGGAGATCGAATGCGTGGCAGTGGTTCCAGGGGCAGACCATGGATGAGTTGCTGCGGAAACTGGGCCGGGTCAGCCTCCCCACGCTCGGCCACTTCCTGGAGGACGGCTTCTGCAGCGGGGACATCCGGAGCATGGTGCCGGGCGTCCGCATGATGGGGGTAGCCGCCACCGCGTTGATTCCCGACGCAGATGCCGTGGCCGTAAACCAGGCGCTGGTCCGGCTTCGTCCCGGCGAGGTCTTGGTTCTGGACCTGAACGGGGACCGGAGCCACGCCCCGGTAGGTGCGGTCACCTCTGCCGCGGCCAGGGCCCGCGGCGCGGCGGGCATCCTGGTGGACGGTTCGGTAACCGACCTCACGGATTTGCAGGCGGCGGACGACGGCGGGGCGTTGCCGGTCTTCGCACGCGGCACCACGTGCCTGACGACGAAGCGGCACGGCTCCGGCCGGTCGCAGTTCGGTGTCGCGGTCACCATCGGCGGCACCACGGTGAATCCCGGCGACATCGTCTTAGGTGATGAGAACGGAGTGGTGGTGCTGGCGCCCGAGGTGGCAGCCGCCGTCGTCGATTCCGCCATTGAGTCGGACGATGCCGAGCCGGCAATCCTGAAGCGGATCGCCGCGGGAGAGCCCCTTCAGGACGTGCTCTACCTCGGCTATTGAACAGTAATTCGCTCAAGGACCCGGGTGCGCTCTACGGCACCCGGGTCCTTTCGTCCTCTGGCCTGCTCCAGGGGGATAGGGGGCGCACCTACCGGGTGGTCGGGACGGGGGGATAAGGTGTGCTCACCGGCCCGAGTGCCCGCCCGCGGTCCCAAAGGCCTCACCGACCCTGAAGCAGGAGGGCGACATGGCAGCTGACGCACCCGGCAGCACCGGCCACGTCGTGCTGCTCGGCGACTCGGTGTTCGACAACGCTGCCTATGTTGCCGGCGGCCCCGACGTCGTGACGCACCTTCGCGGGCTGTTGCCGCGCGGGTGGCAGGCCACGCTCCTGGCCCTCGACGGCGCCGTCATCAGCGGGGTCGCCGGCCAGCTCCGCTCCCTCCCGCGGGACGCCACGCATCTGGTGATCAGCGTGGGCGGGAACGACGCTCTCGGTTACGCCTACCTGCTCAATGAACCGGCCGTTTGGGCGGCCGAAGCCCTGGCCATGTTCGCCGATGCCCAGGATAAATTCGGCGCCGGCTATGCCGCGATGCTGGATGCGGTCGCGGCCACGGGGCTGCCGACGGCGGCCTGCACCATCTACGACACCCCGCCGTCGGGCCCCGACCAGCGGATCATCCGGTCGGCCGCCGCCCTGTTCAACGACCACATCACACGGGCCGTCTTCGCCCGGGGGCTGGCGCTGGTGGACCTGAGGCTTATCTGTCCCGAAGACGCCGACTACGCGAATCCGATCGAGCCCTCCGTCCAGGGCGGCCGCAAGATCGCGCACGCCATCAGCGCCTACTTGTTCCCCGAGCAGGCCGCCCCTCGCTCCCTGGTCATCGGCGCCTGAGCGCCGGAAGATGCCGGACAACGAACGCCTTGAAGCCGGCGCGGCCGGCGCGGCCGGCACGGCCGGCGCGGCTGGCGCGGCTGGCGCGGCCGGCGCCCGCGGGCTCCGGGAATTCCGGGACCGGCTGGGCTTCGAGCTGGACCCGTTCCAAGTAGAGGCCTGCTCGGCGCTCGAGGCCGGCCGCGGGGTGCTGGTTGCGGCCCCCACCGGGGCCGGCAAGACGGTGGTGGGGGACTTCGCCGCCTTCCTGTCCGTCGCCCGGGGCACCAGGACGTTCTACACCACGCCCCTCAAGGCGCTGAGCAACCAGAAGTTCGCCGAACTCTCTGCGGCCTACGGGAGCGCCCGGGTCGGCCTGCTCACGGGAGACAGCAGCGTCAATCCGGACGCCGACGTCGTCGTCATGACCACCGAGGTGCTGCGCAACATGCTCTACACGGGATCCCCGGGCCTGGAGCGACTGGCGTATGTGGTGATGGACGAGGTGCATTACCTGGCGGACCGGACCAGGGGAGCGGCGTGGGAGGAGGTCATCATCCAGCTCCCGCAGACGGTGCGGCTGGTCAGCCTCAGCGCCACCATCTCCAACGCCGAAGAGTTCGGGGGCTGGCTGGAAGCGGTCGGGGGCGATACCGCCGTGGTGGTGTCCGAACACCGTCCGGTGCCCCTGTTCCAACACGTGATGGCCGGGAACCAGCTGTTCGACCTGTTCGTCGAGCCCGTCGCCTTCGACGAGCTCGACCCGCAATCGCCGGCGGTGCTTGACGAGCATCCGCTCAACCCCCACCTGCTGGCGCTGTCCGATGCGGCCTCGCTGACCCGATCGGCCACCGGCGATGAGCAGGAGCGCGGCCGGACCCGGCAGTTCCACCGGTCCCGCAGCCCGGCAGAAGGCGGCCGGGATTCCAAACCCTGGGCGCAGCTGCTCCAGCGGCTCGGCCGCGACGGGCTGCTGCCGGCGATCGTGTTTGTCTTCTCCCGGGCCGGGTGCGACGCCGCCGTTCGTTCCTGCACCGGATCGGAACTCTGGCTGACGGACCTCCGCGAACGCAGGGAGATCCTCCGCCGCATCGACGCCGCGGACCTTGGGCTGACCGGGGAGGAGGGCGAGGCGCTCGGAATCCCCGGGTGGCGGGAGGGCCTGCGCCGGGGCATCGCCGCGCATCATGCCGGAATGCTTCCGGCGTGCAGGCAACTGGTGGAGCAACTGTTCGCCGAGGGACTGCTCAAGGCCGTCTTCGCCACGGAGACCCTGTCCCTGGGGATCAACATGCCCGCCCGCTCGGTGGTGCTCGAGCGGTTGGAGAAGTTCGACGGCGAGGCCATGGTTCCCTTGACCGCGGGCCAATATACGCAGCTGACCGGACGCGCGGGCCGGCGCGGCATCGACACGGAGGGCCACGCCGTCGTGCTGTGGAGACCGGGAGTGGATCCGGCGGGGGTCGCGGCACTGGCCTCCCGGCGCACCTACCCGCTGCACTCAGGCTTCCGGCCCGGCTACAACATGGCCGTCAATCTCATCGCGCGGCACGGCCACGAGGCCGCACGCGCACTGCTGGCGCGGTCGTTCGCCAGTTTCCAGGCCGGGAGGTCCGGTCGGCCGGACCCCGCTGTTCATGAGGAAACCTTCAACGGCCTGGTTCGCGTGCTCGCCCGGTACGGCTACCTGACGGTCGATGCGCAGGGGACGTTGATCGACGACAACGACGGCGGCGCGCGGCTGCGCGGGATCTACGGCGAGCGGGACCTGCTGGTCTGCCTCGGCCTGGACAGGGGCGCCGCGCGACGGCTCACTCCGGTGGAGCTTGCCGGTTTTGCGGCCGCCATGGTGTACCGCAGCGGCAGGAGCCCGGCGGGGCCGGTGAAAATGCCGTCCGACGGGCTGCAGTACTCCTTCGACACCCTCACGGACGCCTGGGCGGAGCTGAGCGTGCTGGAGCGGCGCTACCGGCTGCCGGGTACCGCGGAACCGGAGACCGGGCTGGTGCGCCCGCTGTACGGCTGGGCGGCCGGCGAAAGCCTGGCCGACGTCCTGCCGGAGACGGGTCTGTCCGCCGGTGGTTTTGTGCTCTGGGCCAAGCGGTGCGCCGACCTGCTCGAGCAGGTGGCCGCCGCCCACCCGGAGCCGTCGGCCACCGCCGGCACGTGCCGAGAGGCCGTGCGGCTCATCCGGCGCGGGGCAGTGGCCCGCGGGACCCAGATCGACTGAGCGTCGGTCAGCGCAGGGCTAGGGGCCTAAACTACTGCTCCGCCGGCGTCCGCGCCGGTTCCGCGGCCACGTCCGCGCCGGTTTCGTCCACCAGCTCCGCGCGGCGCCGCCCGGCGCCCTTGATGCCGAAGCGGTAGGCCACGAACAGCAGGGCGATCCACGCACAGCCCACCACCAAGGCCACCCGGGTGTCCGGCATGATGCCCAGCAGCACCACGATGAACACCATGAAGCCCAGCGCCAGGTAGGATGCCACCGGCCAGAACGGCACCGGGAATTCCGACGCCGGCAGCCCCTTCCGCGCAATCTCCCGCTTCATCGCGATGTGGGAGAGCAGGATCATCAGCCAGACCCAGACCGTGGCGAACGTCGCGATCGACGCAACGATCAGGAACAGGGACTCCGGCAGGAGCGCATTGAGCACGACGCCGGCCAGCAGCACCGCGGCCATCGTCGCCACCGTCATCCACGGCACACCGTGCCGGGAGATCTTCGCGAAGGCCTTCGGCGCGTGGCCCTGCTCGGCCAGCCCGTACATCATCCGCCCGGCGCCGAACGTGTCGGAGTTGATGGCGGAAATGGCGGCGGTGATCACCACGGCGTTAAGTATGTGCGCGGCCGCCGGGATGCCCAGCATGTCGAAGATCTGCACGAACGGGCTGGTGGAACCGTCGATCCGGTCCCACGGCGAGATCATCATCAGTACGGCCAGCGTGCAGACGTAGAAGAGCAGGATCCGCACCGGCACCGTGTTGATCGCACCCGGGATCGCCTTCTTCGGGTTCTCCGCCTCGCCGGCCGTGATCCCGATGGTCTCGATTCCGCCGAACGCAAACATCACGATGGAGAAGGAGGCCAGCAGCCCCCAGAACCCGTTGGCGAAGAAGCCGCCGGATCCCAGCATGGTCTCCAGTCCCGGGTTGGCCCCGTCCGGTAGCCCGAAGCCGAAGACGATGATCGCGGCGCCGCCGACAATCATGGCGATGATCGCCGCGACCTTGACCAGCGACAGCCAGAATTCGGTCTCGCCGAACACCTTGACCTTGACCAGGTTCAGGGCGGCAATGAAGAACACGACGGCGAGGATCCAGATCCAGCGCGGCACCTCGGGGAACCAGAAGCCCATGTAGATGCCGAACGCCGTCACGTCCGCGATCGCCACGATGGCCATCTCGAACGCGAACGTCCACCCGGTGATGAACCCGGCGAACGGGCCCAGGTAGCGGCTGGCGTACTGGCCGAAGGACCCGGAGACCGGGTGCCGCACCGCCATCTCGCCCAGCGCCCGCATGACCAGGAAGACCGCGGCGCCGCCGATGGCATAGGCCAGCAGCACGGCCGGGCCGGCGGCCTGGATCGCGGCGGCCGAGCCGTAGAACAGGCCGGTGCCGATTGCGGAGCCGAGGGCCATGAAACGGATGTGGCGGACAGTCAGGCCACGCGCGAGCGCGGACGCGAATTGCGGCATGGGAGAAACAACCTTGCTGGAGGGAGACAGCCGGTCAAAAAAGCGGCCAGTCAATTCTACGCCCCGCCCGGAACCCCAGCGGGCCACAAGCCGTCCGTACGCCCGACGCCAACCGCACTGTGGCCGCAGCGGCGATCATCAGGCCGGCATCGTTGCCCCTGTGTGGAGTGCCAACCGTTTTCCCACCCACACCCTTGACCCCGCGCCCGCCGAGGACTAACCTGCAACCAAATGGTTGTAGATCAAGTCAGTGACCCCGAGTTGGACCGCCTGTTCCAGGCGCTCGCCGACGCTACCCGCCGCGACATCGTCGCCCGGGTGCTCACTGGCGAGTTCTCGGTGTCGGGTCTGGCGGCGGGGTACCAGATGAGTTTCGCCGCGGTACAGAAACACGTCGCGGTCTTGGAGCGGGCTTCCCTGGTGGTTAAGGAGAAGCGCGGAAGGGAGCAGATGGTGCGGCCTCATCCTGAAGGAGTGCGAAGAGCGCGTCGCCTGCTCGACGAATACGAGATGCTCTGGCGCCAACGCGTTGACCGGATCCAGGACATTCTCGCCAAGGGATAGGAAGGACACCGTCATGCCGGTTACCGATACCAAGCAGGACCTCGAGGCCCTGACATTCACCCTCGTGGCCGAGTTCGACGCACCCGTCGAGCGCGTCTGGCAGCTCTGGGAGGACCCGCGCCAGCTGGAACGCTGGTGGGGCCCGCCCGAGTGGCCCGCCACCTTCAGCGAGCACGAGTTCACTCCCGGCGGCACGGCCAGTTACTACATGACCGGGCCCGACGGCGAGACGGCCGCCGGCTGGTGGCGGATTACCGCGATCGAGGCCCCGCACCGGCTGACCTTCGAGGACGGGTTTGCCGACGACGACGGCGAGCCGGTGGCGGACCTGGGCACCACCTACGCCACGGTGACGCTGGAATCCATCGACGGCCGCACCCGGATGACCACCGAGTCCAGGTTCGAGTCCGCCGAGCAGCTGGAGAAGATGCTCGAGATGGGGATGGTCGAGGGCATGCAGGGGGCCATGGGCCAGATCGACGCCATCCTCGCCGAGCCCGCGTCCGTCTGAGCCCGGACATCCCGCGAGCGAAAGGGGAGTGACCACCGAGGCGGCACGGCAAGCCGGTGACCGACTGACCGCCGGCCCGTGCCCGTCCGAGAGTGGATAGGCTACAAACATGGCCATCATTTACGACGCAGTGTTGAATCCCACCAAGCAGGAGCTGCTGGCGGCATGGCTGCCCGAACAGCCGTGGTTCCGGGAACTCGGGGCAGACGCCGGCGAGCTGGAGCACCTTGGCGCCTTCCGCTTCGACGATCCGGCCGGAGAGGTCGGCATGGAAACGCACCTGGTCCGGGCCGGCGACGGTCCGGTGCTGCACGTCCCGCTGACCTACCGGGGCGCACCGCTGCCCGGAGCCGAACAATTCCTGGCCGGGACCATGGACCACTCCGTGCTCGGCGACCGCTGGGTCTACGACGCCTGCGCCGACCCGGTCTACGCCACCGCGCTGGCCACCGTGATCATCCAGGGCGGATCCGGCGCGGAGCAGTTCCGCGACGTGGACGGCAAGCTCGAGCCGCTGGCCGGCGCCCTCCCGGTCCGCGGCAGCGGCGGTCCCGGCGGCATCGTCCCCACCACGACGACGGCGGTGCCCACCACCGAGGGCAGCGTCACCACCATCGATGCCAACCCATTGACGTTGACCGTCTACCGAACTCCCGGGTCCCAGGAGAGGCCGGCCACGGCCCTGACGCTGACCTGCTCGCTGCCGGGCCAGCCGCCGCTGATCCTCGCTTCCGCCTGGTGAGCCGCCCGGTGCGGAGGAGCAAGGAGTCGGGGGTTCAGCGAGAGGAAGGTGCCTGGGGCCTGCGTGTTGCCGCGTTGCGCTACCGCTTCAAGGAGAGCCTCTTTCTCTTCCCGGCGGTGGTGATGTTGGCCGGCATCGCGCTGGCCATCGGTGCCACCGCCGTCGACCGAGCCCTCGGCCACCATGCCGATGTGCCGCTCACGCTGGCGATGAGCAGCAATGCCGCCACCTGGCTGCTGTCCACCGTCGCGGGAGCGATGATCACCACCGTCGGCGTGGTTTTCTCGTTGACCGTGGTGAGCCTGCAGCTGGCCAGCGACCAGTTCTCGCCGCGTGTGATGCGCTCGTTCATCCGGGACCGGCTCAGCCAGGCGGTTATCGGCCTGCTCGTTGCCACGTTTTTCTACTGCGTCCTCGTCCTGCCGAGCCTGAGCGGGGAACCGACCGAGCCGGCGCCGCGCATATCCCTGACGATCGCCGTCGTCCTCACCCTGGTGACCGTGGTGGGGATCATCGTCCACCTGGACCATCTTGCCCGCGGACTGCAGGTTGGCAACGTCGCCCGGGTCATCGCGGCAGAGGGCCGGACCGTCGTGGCGGCTCTTAACCGGGTGCCCTCTGGCCTGCAGCCCGTGGAGCCCAAAGACTTCCATGCCCCCGGGAATGCCGCCGTCATTCCTTGCCGGATGAGCGGATGGATCAGCCAGGTGGACAGCGGCCAGCTGCTGGGAGCGGTCCCTGCCGGCACGACGGTGCGGATGGAAACCCGTGTGGGTGCTTACATCCACGCGGGTGAAGCATTGTTCACGGTGTGGCCGCCACCGCCGGAGCGCAGCCGGGAGAAGCTTGCCGGGGCGATTGCCATAGCCGACTCGCGGACCATGCTGCAGGATGTCGACTTCGCTATCCGCCAGCTGGTTGACATAGGCCTGCGGGCGCTTAGCCCGGCCATCAACGACCCCACCACGGCAGTGGAGGTCATCCTGAGGCTGGGCAGCCTTCTGCGGGCGGTCCTGACCGCCCCGCTTGCTGCGGAAGCGCTGAAGGACGAGTCAGGCCGGGTACTGCTGCAGCCGTGGAACCTTGACCATGCCGAATACGTCGACCATGCCTTTGACCAGCTGCGACAGACGAGCCTGGACCAGCCGGAGGTCGTCGCCGCTCTCCTGCGGGTCCTCCGCATGCTCATCGCCCACGTCCGTGCCGAGGGCCACCCCGAACACACGCCGGCCCTGAACCGGCAGATGCAGCTACTTCTCGACGCCATGCGGGACCGGCCCGAACTGCACCCCGAGGACCTCCGGCGCCTCCAGGCGCTGTCCTCCGACGAGACAGACCCCGCCGACCACAGCCGCAGCCGGTAGCCCGGCGTTACTTCACGCCGCGATTCCTGCGGAGTACGACGGCGGTGGCCACGCCGGCGGCGAGGACCAGGGCCGCGCCGATGCCCCAGGCGAGGGCCGGGACCGAAGCCGGGCCTTCGCCGTCGTCCGCCACGGCAACGACAGTTGCCGTCCCCGCCTGGTGGTCCGCCGGTTCGGCCACCGCGGATTCGGTGGCCGCGGCGGAAGCACCGGGTTCGGTCATGCCGGGGCCGGGTTCGACGTCGCCGACCAGATCCAGGGTCAGGGTATAGGGGATCTCCGTCTCCTTCGCGTCCTCGAAGTACAGCGGGTCGACGGCCACCTGGAGGTAGTAGTCGCCGGCAAGGTACAGGGTGCGGACGTCGTGAATGCCCTCGGCGGCGTTGCGGTAGCGCACCGGAGAGGCGAAGTTCGCTGCCACCTTGGTGCCCGGGTCGGCCATGGACGTCATGCCGTAGGCCCCCGTGGAGGTGCCGTCGGTGATCGTCACCGGCTGGCGTAGCGGATTGGCGACGCCGACCTGCAGGTAGGACGGATTGAAGATGTCCTTTTCGTAATCGCCGAGCTGGGCGACGGCACGCAGCTGCTGCCCGTAGTCCACCGGAACCCTGTAGAAGTGCACCTCGCCGGGGATGAGCGTGGCCGCAAAGCTGCCGGGCGCCAGCTCGGGGGCGGAATTGAAGCTGTTGCCGGGAGTGGTCTCCCGCGGCTTGGTGCCCGGCTTCAGCAGATCGAGCTTGGTCACGGCGTCGTAGCCGGCGGGCAGTCCGGTGGTATCGGCCTCCGGCTCGGCGAGGAAGAGCAGCTCCATCGGCAGCGGGTCCTTTTTCCAGCCGGGACCGCTCCGGGTCACGCTGACCACCAGGTCGCCGCCGCCGGTGGGCTCGAGGCACTCTTTGTCGCCGCTGCCCATGGCGCCAGTGGAGAGCACCGCGGTGACCGGGCCGTCGGAGAGCCGGGCTTCGTCGCGGGATTCGCGAATCGAGTTCAGACATTCCTGCCCGTCGGGGGAAAAGACCTCGAGCTCCAGGGCGCTGTAGGTAGTCATGCTGCCGGCCCGGATCGGCATCACCAGGGACGCGCTGACGTGCAGGCGCTCGCCGTCGTCCAGGTGGACCTTGTAGAACTTGCGCGTCCCGCCCTCGTACGTCTTGTCGCTGCCGGCGGCGAAGGTGTCCAGGTACTGGCCTGTGGACACCTCCGCGGCAGCGGCGGCGCTCTTGCCGCCGGTCACCGGGATGCCGGCGAAGTCGTAGGGGTTCAGCGCGCGGACGGTCTTGATGACCATCTGCTCACGCAGCGTGTCAGCGTTGTCCGCGTCGGCGTAGGTGCCCCCGGAGGCCTTGGCGATGCATTCGAGTTCCTTGCGGGCCTGCGCATCCACCTTGAACCCGATGGTGTGCATGGCCAGGTCCACGCCGTCCTTGGCCAGGTCCTTGGCGACCTCGCACGGCGGCGGCGGCGAGCAGGTGTCGATGCCGTCCGACACCAGCACAATGCTGCGGGGACGGTCGTCGGGAAGCTCCGCGGCGGCCCGGCGCAGCGCCTCGCCCACCGGGGTGTAGCCGGACGCCTTGATCGAGTCGATCTGATCGACCAGTTTCCCGGGATCTGCGGTGCCCAGTTTGGACAGCACGCTCACGTCCTTGCAGCCCTCGGCCCGGGCCTCGGGGGAACTGTCCGTGTTGGTGCCGTAGACCATGAGGCCCAGCTGCGATCCCGCCGGCAGGGTTTCCACCAGCTCCGTGGCAGCGGCCTTGGCTGCGTCCATCCGCAGGGTGCCCTTGGCGTCGGCGTCGGGGTTGAGCATGGAGCCGGAAGCGTCCAGAATCAGCATCACCGGCACGGCCTCCTCGGATCCTGAGGCGGGAGCCTGTGGGACGGGCACCTGCGAAACCGGCACCTGCGCAACGGGCACCTGCGAAACCGGCACCTGCGAAACCGGCACCTGCTGCGGCAGGAACATGGCCAGCGCGGCAACCACTCCCAGCGCGCCCTTCAAGACCCCGACGCTCGCACTCACAATCGACACCGACTCTCTCGATGAAACGTTATTTTGCCCCGACTATATCCGGCAAAACGCGGCCCACGGGCCAGCCGGCGGGCGGCGAAGCGCGCCCACCGGCCGGCCGGCGGAATGCCAGCCCTGTTCACCGCGCGTTTCCTCGCGGGCCAGCCTGGACGTGCTCCCGATTGTTCTCGATTTGACCCACGTGAGCCGCGGCAGATAGGTTTTCGTGGCGTAGGTCACCCAGTCGGCCCCTCCGGGCTGAGCCGCGGGCGGCTTGCTCTCGGTCTGGCCGGACGGGCAATGGAGCCTGCGTCCGACCGGTTCGAAGGGAACCTCCCGCAGCTGCACAGTCCCACCCGTAAGGAACATAGTGAGCGCCACCAGCACCGAACCGCACCTCCAGCGGTCTTTATCCAACCGCCACATCCAGTTGATCGCCATCGGCGGTGCGATTGGCACCGGGCTTTTCATGGGCTCGGGCAAGACGATTTCCGTCGCCGGCCCCTCGGTCATCTTCGTCTACATGATCATCGGTTTCATGCTCTTCTTCGTCATGCGGGCGATGGGCGAGCTGCTGCTGAGCAACACCGAGTACAAGAACTTCGGCGACTTCGCCGGCGACATCCTGGGACCGTGGGCGGCGTTCTTCACCGGCTGGACGTATTGGTTCTGCTGGGTGGTCACCGGCATCGCCGACGTCGTCGCGATCGCGCACTACGTGGCGTTCTGGTGGCCTGACCTGCCGCTGTGGATCCCGGCGCTCGCCTGCATCCTGCTGCTGCTCGCGCTGAACCTGCCCACCGTGCGGGCCTTCGGCGAGACCGAATTCTGGTTCGCGCTGATCAAGATCATCGCCATCGTGGCCCTGATCGTCGTCGGGCTGGTCATGATTATCACCAACTTCGAGCACGACGGCGTCCGCGCCTCCTTCGGAAACCTGTGGGAGCACGGCGGAATGTTCCCCACCGGCTTCATGGGCTTCGTGGCCGGGTTCCAGATCGCCGTGTTCGCGTTCGTCGGAATCGAACTGGTCGGCACCACCGCCGCCGAGACGAAGGACCCGGAAAAGAACCTGCCGCGGGCGGTGAACTCCATCCCGATCCGCATCCTGATTTTCTACGTAGGCGCCCTCATCATCCTGATGGCCGTCCAGCCGTGGACCGGGTTCAACGCCGACGAATCCCCGTTCGTGGGCATGTTCGCCCTCGCCGGCCTCGTCGGCGCGGCCGGCGTCGTGAACTTCGTGGTCCTGACCTCGGCGACGTCGTCGGCGAACTCGGGCATCTACTCGACGTCGCGCATGATCTACGGCCTCTCGCTGGAGGGCGATGCCCCGAAGCGCTTCGGCAAGCTCTCGAGCCGCGGTGTGCCGCGCAGCGCGCTGCTGTTCTCCTGCATGTTCCTGCTCGCCGGCGTGGTTCTGCTCTACGCGGAGGGCAGCGTCTCCGAGGCGTTCACCATGGTCACCACGGTTTCGGCGCTCTGCTTCATGTTCGTTTGGACCATCATCCTGGTCAGCTACATCGTGTACCGCCGTCGCCGGCCGCAGCTGCACGAGGCCAGCAAGTTCAAGATGCCGGGCGGCTCGTTCATGCCCTACGTGGTCATGGCCTTCTTCGCCTTCATCCTGTGGGCGCTGACCACCCAGCCGGACACGCTGGCGGCCCTGCTGTTCACCCCGGTCTGGTTCGTCGCGCTCGGCATCGGCTACCTGTGGCTGCGCCGCAACCCGGAGCACACCGCGATCCGCGCCGCCCACGACGCCAAGGTGGCCGAGGAAAAGGCGGCACTCGGAGGCCGCGAGGACGCCCTGGCAGGCCGGCGCTAGCCGAGCCCCCCGCAGGCTGCACCGAAACGTCCGCTTCCCGGGTCTCCGGGGAGCGGACGTTTTTGTGTCGGTCCCTCTGCAGTCGGGCCACGTCCCTCTGCGGTTCGGCCACGTGCCTCTGCAGTCCGGCACCGTCCCTCATCCGTTCGGCCGTCCCTCAGCGCCCGGCTCGTCCGCGAACCGGCAACGGCGGCCCCACGCGCGGCTACGATGGCGCCATGGAAGATTCGATCACGCTGCGCTTCCTCGCCGCGCCCACCGACGTCGCGGCCGACGGGACCACGGTACAGGCCGGAAGGGTCCTCGAATGGATCGACAAGGCCGGGTACGCATGCGCCGTCGGATACTCGGGCGGATACTGCGTCACCGCGTACGTCGGCAATGTGCACTTCACCCGGCCGATCCACAACGGCGACCTGATCGAGGTCAGCGCCCGCATCGCGCACACCGGCCGTTCCAGCATGCAGGTGGTCGTCACCGTCGATGCGGCCGACGTGCGCTCGCGGCAGTTCCGGCCGGCGATGGACTGCATCCTGGTGTTCGTCGCCATGGACGAGCAACGGCGGCCCCGGCCCGTTCCGGCATGGGCGCCGACCGACGACGCGTCGGAGCGGCTGGCCCGCGGGATCGAGGGCCGGCTGGAGGCCCGGCGCGAGATCCGCGAGGTGATGAGCTCCCAGGCATATACGGATGCGGGCACCACTCCCTCCGAAAACTTCCGCTTCCTCGCCGCCCCCACGGACGTGAACTGGGGCGGCAACGCCCACGGCGGGATCGTGATGCGCTGGATCGACGAGGTGGCCAGGGCCTGCGCCATGGGCTGGTGCGGTGCCGACGCCGTGGCGGTCTACTCCGGCGGCATCCACTTCCTGAACCCGGTCCACATCGGGGACCTGGTGGAACTCTCCGCGCGGATGATCCACACCGGTCCGCACTCCATGCACATCGCCGTCCATGTGCGGGCACGGGACCCGCGCGGCGGCGACTGGCGGGACACCACTCAGTGCATGACCGTCTTCGTCACCCGGGACGAGGCTGGGCACGCCGCCAAGGTTCCGCAACTCGTGCTGCGCTCAGACGAGGATCGGCGGCTGGCCGCCCACGCCCAGGACCTGGTCCAGCGGCGGGCCGCACTGCCCCCGCTGGAGTTCGGCGTCGAGCGGACTTACTGACCCCCGCTTCCCGGCACAGGGTGCGGAAGCACCGGAGCACGCACAGGTTGGACGTTCCACCTCACGGGCAGGTGCGGCCGGGGCCCGCCGCCCCTTCCCGCGCGCCGTGGAAGGCGCAAGAATGAACGCGGCACGGAACGCGCCGCATCCACTACGGAAGGCAGACCCATGGCACTGGACCTGAACCCCTACCTGCAGTTCACCGGCAACGCCGCGGAGGCGATCGAGTTCTATCACTCCGTGTTCGGCGGCGAGCTGAGCAAAATGACCTACGCCGAGGGAATGGGCGACGAGAGCCCCGAGACCGGCGGGAAAATCATGCACTCGTCCGTGACCGTGGACCGCGGCTTCCTGCTGATGGCGTCGGACGTGCCGCCCGAGATGCAGGCCTCCCCGAACGGCTACATCTGTGTCAGCTCCAGCGGCGAAGACCCGGGCGAGGACGACAAGCTGCGCAGCTACTGGGAGGGCCTGAGCGACGGAGCAACCGTCAACCAGCCGCTTGAAAAGGCCCCGTGGGGCGACTACTTCGGGCAGCTCACGGACAAGTTCGGTGTGAATTGGATGGTCAACATCACCGCTCCGGAGAACGCCGGATCAGGCCAGTAGCCGCCGAGGCAGAACGGGGACCACATGGCCATCACGGAGTTCGACCGCTACCCGCTCACGTTCGGCCCCAGCCCGGTCCACCACCTGCCCCGGCTCAGCAAGCATTTGGGTGGTGCTCAGCTCTGGGCCAAGCGGGAGGACGTCAATTCCGGCCTGGCCTACGGCGGCAACAAGACCCGCAAGCTCGAGTACATCGTCCCGGACATCCTCGCGGAGGGTGCGGACACCATCGTGTCCATCGGCGGCTTCCAGTCCAACCACACCCGGCAGGTAGCAGCAGTGGCCGCGACCCTCGGCCTGAAGGCGCTGCTGGTGCAGGAGAACTGGGTGGACTGGCCGGACCCGCTCACCGACCGCGTCGGCAACATTTTGCTCTCCCGGCTGATGGGGGCGGACGTGCGGCTCGACCCGGCGGGCTTCGACATCGGCATCCGCGACTCCTGGCAGAACGCCATCGCCGAGGTCGAGGCGGCCGGCGGCAAGCCCTACGCCATCCCGGCCGGCGCCTCCGAGCACAGGCTCGGCGGGCTGGGATTCGCCAACTGGGCCTACGAGGTCCAGCAGCAGGAGAAGGAGCTCGGCGTCTTCTTCGACACCATCGTGGTCTGCACCGTCACCGGCTCCACCCACGCCGGCATGATCGCCGGGTTCGCGGCCCTGCAGGACGCCGGCGGCCGGTCGCGCCGGGTGCTCGGCATCGACGCCTCCGCCACCCTGTCCAAAACCCGCGACCAGGTCGGCCGCATCGCCCGCAACACGGCGCAGCTCATCGGCCTCGAGCGGGGACTGCACGACGACGAGATCACGGTACTGGAAGGCTGGGCCGGCGACCTCTACGGCATCCCGGTCGAATCCACGCTGGAAGCCATGCGGCTGAGCGCCTCGCTCGAAGCCATGATCACCGACCCGGTCTACGAAGGAAAATCCATGGCCGCCCTAATCGACCTGGTCAGCAGCAAGCAGATCCCGGCCGAGAGCACAGTGCTCTACGCACACCTCGGCGGCCAGCCGGCCCTCAACGCCTACAGCGGCCTGTTCCGGAGCTAGGAAACAACGACGGCGGTGCTCGCCTGAGCGCCGCCGTTCAGTTGAGCCCGGGGCTGGCAGCCGATGGTCAGCGGGTCAACTGGAGCACGCTGATGTACAGAATGGTCACGGCAACCGCGGCCAGCAGTTGCCACCAGATGACGTGTTTCCGGACGGCTGGCCGCCGATGCACTTCGTGCTGGTATTCAACGGCATCGAGGGCAAGGCCGATAAGGACGGCACCGCCAAGGTTCATCCAAAACCCGTTGCCCGCGATATTGAAAAGCGTGATGAACAGAAAAATGAAGGCAATCCCGAGCAGATCGCGGAAGACTTTGCCGCCGCTGGAAAACTTCCACTCCAAGTAGCTTTTCGGCTTTTGCTGCGTTTCTGGGACGGTTTGATCGTGGGTTGTCATGCATTTCCTCCGGGCTTAGTCTGCCGTCATTGTGCCATGACCGCGGATTAAGTCGAAGTTCGGGCCAGCTCAACGATCCACTCGGGTGTCTGGTGCCCTTGTTTCTTGTCCGTCACTACACGAAGTCTGGCTGCCTGGATTCTGACACTGTCCTGTTGTGCGGAGTCAGTGGCTTTGGGGGAGGCCGGCATGGTCTCCACGTCCTCAAGAGCCGTGACCTGCTTAGCCAAGGCATCGGTTGAGGCGACCTGAAGAATCCGCGCCTCTTCCTCGCCGGCCAAATGGCTTTCGGCGAGAAGCGCCAACACGCCGAGCCCAACCACCTTGCGGTCCAGGCTGGGGGACATGGACGCATCGAGCGCCCACTCCGCCCGCGCCCACCACTGGGCACGGCGATCTGCATGGGCCTGAGCGCGCATGCTGCGCCAGCCTATGTAGGCGGCTATCAGGGCGGCGACGAGAATCGCCAGCGGACCGAGGGAGGCGAGAACGTCCCAAGCATCAGGGGCGTCGTTGCGGACCACAACCTCGACCGGATCTGGAGCTTGCAGCGCGATCATGGCTCCAACCTAGGGCATGCATCGCTTGATGTGGCTGAGGACAACAAGCTATTTACGTGCCGGTATTTTCCGGACGCTGGAGGTGGCGTGGCGGAAAGCCGCAACGACGGCTGCACCTTTTCTCAAAGACTGGGATGATCAGGCCATGACTAAGTCATCGATGATCATTCCTTCAGATCTTGCCCGTGCGGCCCGCGCACTAACCCAGGTTTCGTCCAAGGTGATCGGCAAGGCAGCCGGCCTGGACAAAAAACAGGTGCGCGATTTCGAGAAGGGCAACCAGGCGCTTACCCCGGAGCAGAACTGGCAATTGCGCCGTGCCTTGGAGCAGTTCGGCGTCGTCTTCATCGAGGACGACGATCAGGGCGGCTACGGAGTGCGTCGAAAGTTCAACGCTTCCAAGATTGCGCGCTTGGAAACCTGGGAAGGCGAAGGCGGAGCGCCCCACGAGGACGACATCCGATCGTACTGACGACGTTGAACAGCAGTTGGTCTTCGTTGATGGCCGCTGTGGGTGCAACAATGATGATAAAGCGGCAATAGTTACAGGGGCCATCAAAGCTGGCTGATAGCTTTGTTCCATGCAAGATACGTATCCCTTGGAAACACTTCGCGCGTTCGTTGCCGAACGAGATTGGGGGCAGTTTCATACGCCCGAGAATCTTGCAAAGAGCATCAGCATTGAGGCTGCAGAGCTCCTTGAGTGCTTCCAGTGGGGCGGGGAGGACCTTCTTTCAGCACAGGAAGAGCTCGCGGACGTACTCACGTACTGTTTTCTCCTTGCCGACCGATTGGGCGTAAATCCGCACACTATAGTGTTAGAGAAGCTGAAGAAAACGGGCAATAAGTACCCGGTAGAAAAGGCACGAGGACGAAGCGAGAAGTATGACCAACTTTAGCCTCGAACGCTTTCCATTCGCTCCGGACGAAATCCGGGCGTGGGGTGCAGCCGATCTTCGACACCGCAACTGGCCTGTAGTGTACGTCATGAACAATGACACTGAGGTGTACGTCGGAGAATCATTGAACTCCGAAAGCCGCATGCGGCAGCATTTAGACTCAGACGAGAAGCGTCGGCTCAGCTGGGTTCGCGTCGTGCTGGACAAAACTTTCAACAAGTCAGCCTGCCTGGATTTGGAGTCCTATCTCATCCGGATGTTCTCCGGAGACGGACAGTATCAGGTGCTCAACCAAAACGCGGGCATCACAGACGCCGACTACTATGACCGCGAAGTGTATAGGAAGAGCTTCGACGAGGTCTTCGAAAGGCTTCGTACCCAAGAGCACCTCTTCCAGCGAACTCTTCCTGAAATCATCAACAGTGATCTCTTCAAGCTTTCACCGTTCAAAGCGCTTAATCATGATCAGGCCATCGCTGTCGAGGATATCCTCGAAGGACTCTTCGCTGATTTGGAAAGCGATACACCGAGCACTGTCGTCGTCCAAGGCAATCCCGGCACGGGGAAGACGGTTGTCGCCATCTATCTTCTGAAGCTACTGGAAGACATTAGGCGGCACAACCCAGAAGAACCACTAGACAGTGACTCCATCTTCAGTGAATTCTTCACACCAGGTCGCGCCGAACTCCTGGCAACATTACGCGTGGGTCTCGTCGTACCCCAACAGTCACTCAGGGCATCCATCTCTCGGGTCTTCACGCTCACCCCCGGACTCCACAAAAACCTCGTACTCACGCCTTTTTCCGTTGGCGAGAGCGACGAGCCTTTTGATTTATTGATTGTCGATGAAGCGCACCGCCTCAACCAAAGGGCCAATCAGCCATCGGGCCCGCTCAACAAAAAGTTCGCTGAGATAAATCGCAAACTCTTCGGTGAGGACGACCCCAAGTTGACACAATTAGATTGGGTCAGGAAGCAGAGCAAACACACGATTCTGATGCTCGATACAGGGCAAAGTGTGCGCCCCGCAGACCTGCCCGCCGCCACCACGAACGCCCTCCTAGAAGAAGCATCGGCTTCAAGCCGTCTCTACCCCCTTCAATCACAGATGAGGATTTCTGCGGAACAGGACTATGTCGGGTATGTTCGCAAAGTACTCAGTGAAACACCACCGCCGGCACGTGAGGACTTCGAGGGCTACGACCTCCGCTTCTTCACAGATCTCGGGGAGATGAGACGAGAGATCCTCCTGCGCGATCAGGAGAAGGGACTGTCACGCCTGATCGCAGGGTACGCCTGGAAGTGGAGTAGCAAGACGGACAAGAATAGGTTCGACATCGAACTCGACGGTGTGAAGCTTCGGTGGAACTCGGTTCAACGCGACTGGATCAACTCACCCAGCTCAGAGCTGGAAGTCGGCTCAATTCACACCGTGCAAGGCTACGACTTGAACTATGCGGGCGTCATCATTGGCGAAGATCTCCGCTATGACAAAGCGGCGAGGAAAGTCACATTCGACCGGTCCAAATATCACGACAAGAAGGGTCGTGAAAACAACCCGAAGCTCGGCATCGAATACTCCGACCAAGACCTTCTCCAGTACGTGCGGAATATTTACGCCGTGCTGCTCACTCGAGGGATATTCGGCACGTACATCTATGTTTGCGACGGGGATCTCAGAGACTATCTCCGTCGATACTTCTAGAACAAAGGAATCAATTAGCCTCACTGCGCAGCTCGCCGCATGAGAGCGTAATCGCGAAAGCTTCAATTGCTCAGTCTCCGCAGGACCGGTCCGGGCCGCCCGGACTTCGGGCTGCCTGTGGCCAAGGGCGTGGCTTACGCGGTCCGGGATCGGGCACCCGCTATCTGCAGGACCGCCGAGATCCTTGCTCAGCCCGGAGGGTCCCGGCTACGTAATCCACTCGAAAAAGCGAAAACGCCGGGTGCGGCTCCCTCTAGAGAGCCGCACCCGGCGTTTCATTTCACTGTGCTTCCGCAGGGTCCGCCGGTCCGCCCGACCATCGGGCTGCTTGTGGCGAAAGATGCGTGGACCTGGCGGCCCTGCGGAAAGTTTTTGGTGCCGGCGGTGACCGGGGGCTGGCTATTGGACCCCGGTCAACCGCCGGACGGATCAGGCTGCGGCAATCACCTTCGCCGGCGACTTCTCCAGCAGGTAGTTCTGGTAGGCGGGGATCGTCAGGAAGGCGGGGAACTCTTCGCCGAGGGCGCACTCTTCGAAGATTTCGCGGGCGTCGTCGAACCGGTCGCCGTCGAACCGCGGCAGAGCGGCGAACTCTTCCTCCAGCAGTTCGCGGACCCATTCGCGGGTGATGATCTCGCCGTCGTCGGTTACGGCGTGGGCGTGGATCCACTGCCAAATTTGCGAGCGGGAGATCTCCGCCGTCGCGGCGTCCTCCATCAGGTTGTGGATGGCCACCGCGCCGTTGCCGCGCAGCCAGGACTCGATGTATTGGATGCCGACTTCCAGGTTGGTGCGGATGCCGGTCTCGGTGATGGAGCCCTCGGTGCCGGCGACGTTCAGCAGGGCGGCGTCGTCGGGCGTGACGTCCTCTCGCTGGCGGTCCAGCTGGTTGGGCCGGTCGCCGAGCACCGAGTCAAACACCTCGCGGCAGACCGGCACCAGGTCCGGGTGCGCCACCCAGGAGCCGTCGAACCCGTCGGAGGCTTCGCGGGTCTTGTCCGCGTGCACCTTCTCCATGGCAATGGCGTTGGCCTCCGGGTCGCGGCGGCTGGGGATGAACGCGGCCATCCCGCCGACCGCCATGGCGCCGCGGCGGTGGCACGCGCGGACCAGCTGCTCGGTATAGGAGCGCATGAACGGCGCCGTCATGGTCACCTGCGTGCGGTCCGGGAGCACAAACCGTGGCCCGCGGGCGCGGAAGTTCTTGATCACCGAGAAGATGTAGTCCCATCGGCCGGCGTTCAGCCCCGAGGCGTGGTCGCGCAGTTCGTACAGGATCTCCTCCATCTCGAACGCGGCCGTGATGGTCTCGATCAGCACGGTGGCGCGGATGGTGCCCTGCGGGATGCCCAGCAGGTCCTGCGCCAGGATGAACACGTCGTTCCACAGCCGGGCTTCCAGGTGCGACTCGATCTTTGGCAGGTAGAAATACGGTCCGCGGCCCTGGGCGATGAGCCGCTGGGCGTTGTGGAAGAAGTACAGGCCAAAGTCCACGATGCCGCCGGCCACCGGTTCGCCGCCGATCAGCATGTGCTTCTCCGGCAGGTGCCAGCCGCGCGGCCGGACCACGATCGTGGGCAGGTCCGTCAGCGTCCGACCGGTGAGCTTGTATTCCTTGCCCGTGTCGGAGACGAAGTCGATCCGCCGTTCCAGCACGTCGGTCAGGTTCAGCTGCCCGTTGATCACGTTGGACCAGCTGGGCGTAGAGGAGTCCTCCATGTCCGCCAGCCACACCTTCGCGCCGGAGTTCAGCGCGTTGATGGTCATCTTCTTCTCCACCGGCCCGGTGATCTCCACCCGGCGGTCCTCCAGCCCGGGCGCCGGGGGAGCGACGCGCCACGAGGAATCCTCGCGGATGTGCCGGGTGCCGGGCAGGAACTTCGGGTCGTGCCCGCGGGCGATCGAGCGCCGCCGGTTCTCCCGCTGCACCAGCAGCTCGCGCCGCCGGGCCGCTGTGGCCTGGTGCAGCCTGGCCACGAACTCCAGCGCCTGCGGCGTCAGCACTTCCTCCTGCCGGCACACGGCCGGGCCCGTCAACGTAATCCCGTTCAAGGTAATCGGATCGTTCATCGCTCATTCACTCCTCAAGAAAACTTTTGTAAGTACGACGCCGGCGCCCGGCCTGGGTGCCAAAGGTGACCTTCGGATCTGAGGTGCGGAGCCGGGACCCGGAAAGCGGCTAATAGCTTCCGTAAGGCCGTCCGTGGCCGTCGGAAGGTCGTGCCGCGGCGGGTCCCGGCGCAGCGCCGGAGGGGCGCCCCGTCGTCGTTAGTGGAACTGGCCCTCTTCGGTGGAGCCGACCAGTGCCAGGGTGCTGCCGTTGGGGTTGAGGGCAGTGGAGATGGTGTCGAAGTAGCCGGTGCCCACTTCGCGCTGGTGCTTGGTTGCGGTGTAGCCGCGGTCTTCGGCGCCGAATTCGCGCTCCTGCAGGTCCACGTAGGCGCTCATCCCGTTGCGGGCGTAGCCGTGGGCCAGGTCGAACATCGAGTAGTTCAAGGCGTGGAAGCCGGCCAGGGTGATGAACTGGAAGGTGAAGCCCATCGCCCCGAGCTCGCGCTGGAACTTGGCGATCGTCTCGTCGTCCAGGTGCTTCTTCCAGTTGAAGGACGGCGAGCAGTTGTAGGAGAGCATCTGGTCCGGGTACTCGGCCTTGACCGCCTCCGCGAACTTGCGGGCCAGCTCCAGGTCCGGGGTGCCGGTCTCCATCCAGATCAGGTCCGAGTACGGGGCGTAGGCCTTGGCCCGGGCGATGCACGGCTCAATCCCGTTGCGGACCTTGTAGAAGCCCTCGGGGGTGCGCTCGCCGGTGATGAACTCGGCGTCGCGCTCGTCCACGTCGGAGGTAAGCAGCGTGGCGGCCTCGGCGTCGGTCCGGGCGATGATCACGCTCGGGGTGCCGGCGACGTCGGCGGCCAGCCGGGCCGCGTTCAGGGTGCGGATGTGCTGGCCGGTGGGGATCAGCACCTTGCCGCCCAGGTGGCCGCACTTCTTCTCCGAGGCCAGCTGGTCCTCCCAGTGCACGCCGGAGGCGCCGGCGGCGATCATGGACTTCATCAGCTCGTAGGCGTTCAGCGGCCCGCCGAAGCCGGCCTCGGCGTCGGCCACGATGGGCACCAGCCAGTCCTCGACGGTCTGGATGCCCTCGGAGAACTCGATCTGGTCGGCCCGCATCAACGCGTTGTTGATCCGGCGGACCACCTGCGGCACCGAGTTCGCCGGGTAAAGCGACTGGTCCGGGTAGGTGTGGCCGGAGAGGTTGGCGTCGGCGGCCACCTGCCAGCCGGAGAGGTAGATGGCGCGCAGCCCGGCCTTGACCTGCTGCACCGCCTGGTTGCCGGTCAGCGCGCCGAGCGCGTTGGTGTAGCGGCCCTCGGCGGCTTCCTCGGTCAGCTGCTTCCACAGCTTCTGGGCGCCGCGCTTGGCCAGCGTGTGTTCTTCCTGGACCCGGCCGCGGAGGCGGACGACATCCGCTGCGGTGTAGTCGCGAGTGATGCCCTCCCAGCGGGAATCGGCGGCCCACTCGAGCTCCAGTGCCTTGGCCGCTTCCTCAGCGTTCATCGGGGCCGGCTCAAATGATGCAGTCATTGCTGTTCTCCTTAGTGGCCGTCGGTCGAGCTAGCTCTCGGTGGTCGAGCTTGTCGAGACCAGGCCATCGTCGGCCTAACCTGCCGATCGGAACCGGCACCGAACTTCTTCGTGAAATCGACTATTCCGCAGGTCACAACAGGTAATCCATAAAAAATGCTGGAAAGATTTGCACTTCTTCTCGTATTCTCAAGAAATGACAACCACCAGCTGGAATCGTCCCTCCAAGCACGACGGCGGTGCCTCCGCAGAGCCCGAAATCGATGTCATCAGCCTGGGCCGGCGGGTGCGGCACCTGCGCAAGGCCCAGGGCATGACGCTTGACGATCTCGGTGCCGCGGTCGGCGCCGCGCCGTCGCAGCTCTCGCTGATCGAGAACGGCAAGCGCGAGCCCAAGCTCGGCATGCTGCAGGCCCTTGGCAAAGCGCTGGGCGTGGGAATCGACCAGCTGCTCGGGGCGGAGCCGCCCAGCCGCCGTGCGGCCCTGGAGATTGAGCTGGAGCGGTACCAACGCGGGCCGCTGTACGAATCGCTGGGACTGCCGAAAGTCCGCGTCAGCTCGCGGCTTCCCATGGATGTGCTGGAGTCGTTGGTGGGTCTGCAGCACGAGCTGGAGCGCCGGCTGGACGAGCAGGCCGCCACGCCAGAGGAGGCCCGGCGCGCCAACACCGAGCTGCGGGCCGAGATGCGCGCCCGGAACAACCACTACGAGGACCTGGAGGCGCAGGCCCAGGAGCTGCTCAAGGCGGTCGGGTTCAAGGGCGGTCCGCTGTCCCACCACGTGGCCGCGGACATCGCCGAGCACCTCGGTTTTAGCCTGCAGTACGTCAGCGACCTGCCGCATTCCACCCGGTCCGTGACGGATTTGAAGAACAGCAGGATTTACCTGACTCAGGGCCACCGGTCGGAACACGACCCGCGCTCGGTGCTGCTGCAGGCCGTCGGCCATTACGTCCTGGGACACCAGACGCCCACCGACTACGCGGACTTCCTCCGCCAGCGCGTCTACACCAACTACTTCGCCGCCGCCTTGCTAATGCCCGAGCATGCCACCGTGGACTTCCTGCAGAAGGCCAAGGCCTCCAAGGAGTTGGCCATCGAGGACCTGCGCGACGCGTTCAGCGTTTCCTACGAGACCGCCGCCCACCGCTTCACCAACCTAGCCACGCACCACCTGGGGATCCCGTGCCACTTCCAGAAGGTCCATGTCTCCGGCATCATCCACAAGGCCTACGAAAACGACGGCGTGAACTTTCCGGCAGACCACACCGGCGCCATCGAGGGCCAACCCGTCTGCCGCAACTGGACCTCACGGGCGGTGTTCGACGTGCCGGACAAATTCAGGGCCTTTAACCAGTACACGGACACCAAGGCCGGGACCTTCTGGTGCACGGCTATCACCGAGCGACACTCGTCGGGCGAGTACTCGCTGAGCATCGGCATCCCCTACAAGGAGGTGAAGTGGTTCCGCGGCCGGGACACGGCTGAGCGCTCCGTCTCCAACTGCCCGGACGAGTCCTGCTGCCGCCGCCCGCCCGCCGACCTCGCCGCCCAATGGGCCGGCCATGCCTGGCCAAGCGCCCGCGCCAACTCCCATCTCCTCGCGGCCCTGCCCCCTGGAGCCTTTCCTGGCGTGGATGAAACCGAGGTATACCAGTTCCTGGCCGTACACGCGGAGCGGTAATCAATGCCAGGGCCAGTCGCCGTAGTGTCTTTTTCTACGAACAGGATTTCTCCGGACGTCAGGAGCGTGTGGCGGATTCAGGTCGCGTCTGCGCAGGCTCACTAGCAACAAGCATTCGGACGCTATCGCGAAAGTATTGAAAGCTCTGCGACTCGTTTTGATCTACGTCTATGTGGGGAGAAATATTGACTGCCCATTCCCACTTAGCTTGCCCAGTAGTGGGGAAACCTTGCCTCTTAAGTGCAGTTGCCCCTCCAGGATAGACGACGTTTGCCAATGTCTCCCATGTGCCACAAATGGAATCGGGCGTGTAATGACTAAGAACGTCTGCTTTTGCATGGGGATAGGCGGTCTTCACAGCACTCTTATCACCTAGGAGCCAAGCCTCACCCTCTTCTACTGCTATACAGAAGACTGCGGTTGGAGCAGGATTGCATCTCTCGAGTACTTGTTCCAAGTCGCGCACAAAACTGTGGAGAACTTTATCGTCGAGATCGCACACCACGACGACGGCCGCCTGATAATCAACCCCATATCCTTGAAAGGTTCTACCGTAGCCTTGCAGTAATCGAGGCAACTGATCTAAAAGGATTCTCTTATCAGCATTTTGATTGCTTCCCATCCCCCTAGGTAATTTACCAATACCCTTATATGGCAGGACTTCAAAAGTATGTTCATTGAGTTCGATAATTTTCGGAACAAGAACATTCAGGGCGGCGCCACCTGATTTGTCCTCAACAAGAAAAACCAAATGCATTCTTTTAATCCACATCCAGATATTCGCTGTACCAGAGCCCACCAAGAGGCAAGCCCTCGGATACAAGATTTGCAATTAGAGGATTTTTGTTAGCTCGACGAATATTGGAGAACCCGTCATCTTGTTTTTCAAGAATCCAGACTTCTTCTGGATTGAGAGCATCCACTAAGTAGGGCTGATGCGTCGTCAGAAACACTTGCGAACTACCTTTGCGACCGGTTGCATGGGCTCGAAATTCGATAGCTAGTGATTCAAGAAGCTTATGATAAAGACCGTTCTCGGGCTCCTCAATACAGAGAAAGGGTGGGGGAGTGGGGTCTTCAAGTAGCAAGAGATAGGCGAAAACCTTCAAAGTTCCATCTGACATTTGCTGAGAGTAGAAGGGATCCTTGAAGCCCTTGTCATTGAAGCGCAGCAAAATGCGTCCATCAGCTGACATTTCGGTAGTGATGTTGTTGATCCCAGGTATTTTGCCTGCGATTCTGTCTAAAATAGTCTGAAATCTTTTTGGGTGTTCGCGCTGCATGAACTGAACTACGTTACCAAGATTGTCCCCATGAATATTGAGATGCTTCTGGGGGCCAGCTAGTGGTAAACTCCGGGCGGCGTCCGGTGTAAAGTAACTAAGATACCAGCCTTCTATGAAACTCCGAAACGCCGAGATCCGCGGATGCTGCTTTAGTGATCCGAGTGTTGAAATGCCGAGTTTTCGCTTATCGGATAATTCGACTAACTCGGTCTCCTTGGATTCCTCTTGGCTGTCCAGGTCTCTAAAGTCTTCTAATAGTTTGAATATGGAATTGTCGCGGCCGTCTTCGACAATTTGCTTACCTTCGAGGTCGTTTTTCCACACTAGTCCTTTGCCGTCATTGAGGACCAAAAAGGAGAAGGGCCAACCGTTACTCTGACCGCGGCGTCGCTGTCGTAAGCGCTCTTTCAAGACGAACGGTCGACCGGACATATCTATATCAATCGACAATTCATAGGTAATTGGTCGAGCGTTTCCGTCCTCCTTGTAGTAGATTTCGAAGGAAATTGGGCCGGTCTGCCCCTGAGATCGAAGCCTTGTGAAGCCTCCGCGGCCGCTAGAGTCGCACGCTTCTTCCACACCCAGTTTGAGGCAGTCCGCTAGAAATCCAAAAGCATCAAAAAGAGTGCTTTTCCCGGCCCCATTCTTGCCGATTACGGCAGTAAGGGGCGTAAGTGGCTCTTCGGACTGAAGATTCCAGAGCTTACCAAGAGTCACGTCTCGTAAAGTTTTGAAATTCGTGATGCGGAATCCGTCTATTTGAGCCATGTATTCCCTGTCATTCTATGCGCGATAACCTTGATTATTGTAAACAGTTCCTGAGAATCGAATGTCAGTGGCCCGAAACGATCGTGGCGGTGCACCACTGCCAACTGCGGTTCCACTACCGCCGTCGTGTGGCACCGCGCCCTTCAAATGTGATCGACGGCCCGACCACTCAGACTATCGCGGCCGGCACATACAGAACGCATCTTGCCGGCGTGTCCACGTAGTCCGAGCCAGTCCCTAAACGTGATGCGTGACCTGCTCGTTCTGGTCCGCCGCCTTGCTTAAACCAGCTACGAGTTCCCCAAAGTCGTGGCCGGAACAAGTTGTCGATTGCCCTGGGTGACGAGTTACGGCCTTGAGCGTTACTAGAGCTGCCGGATGCCGTCGGCGCTTTTGAGGGCCGTGCAATCTTAAGCGATTCGGTCGTCATCGATCGTCGAAATACAAACCCAACCGTTCTGATCGGCAAGTGTTTTGCACATTTCCCCACGAAGTGATCTCGTGGTCGGAGCGATTTCATCCCCGAAGTCCAGGACAAAGGCCTCGCAGTTGTCGCTGCCATCCCGGTAGAACTCCACCTCAAATGACGAACCGTCTCGTGCAGTGCCGTACCCTGAAGCGTCCCGGCCTCGCCAGTAGACCGTCCCGATCGACGATTCCACCGATAGCTTGACTGCCTCGACAGTCTCCAGGTTTCCTACAGGAACCTGGTTCCACCAGTCGCCACCGGCGCCGAACTCGTAAGGATTGATGAATAGATAACGGTCATCCCTGGAGAATTCATCCTGATAGTCTTCCATGTTGGCAAAATGCTGAGGCTCGACGCTGATGCCTGACCGTTGGCGGTGTCGTCTATCCAGGAAGCGCCAAGCCGACTGCTGGACCTCGTCCTCAATCTGTCTGCGGTCCGTGTCGAGCGCAGCACAATGTAGAAGGTCAAAAAGCCGTACCGCAGGCACAACGAAGGCGATGTGAGAGTGCTGGGAAAGGCCCAGTCCAGACTCACTCGTGCTCACCTCGTCAACAAAATGGCCTACATGGATTCCGAGCAATACCTCATCTATTCGCTCTTCGCCCATTCGTGAAAACACCGGTGCACCACTCATGCCCTCCGCGGCGCTGCTTTCAACAAGCAGCACGTTTTCGCGGTGTCCACGACGACCAGGGACGGGTTCCAAAGGAGCCATTGACAAGCGTCCGAAAAGCATAACCGGCTCGATCCGCTTTGAGTCTTGGACATGTCGGAACAGACCCACGGTCGCGGTCTCAATGCCCAATGGCGGATATTCGTCGTAATCTTGCCGTTCAACATCGATGATTGCTTCAATCGGCACCGCTGTGGTGGCTCTTCCGATGATGTACCCGGAGTACGATGGCCCCCGATATCGTTGGCATGCGAGATCGACCCGATCCTCGCCATCACGGAGGTTCTCGCTGAGGATGATGTGCCAATCTCTTCCGGGCAGCAAAGACCGACTCCCGCCCTGCCCGCCCATCCAGTTTCCCTCTTCGACGAGATCTCGTGCTGCGAACTGGTGGTCAAAAGCGCAGTGGGCTGCCGTAACCACGTACGTGTGGTAGTAATTATCCCGCCACAGCGCTCTTTCGAACGGCATTATTACAAGGAACGCACTGCCCACACGCTGGCCTCTGGCACGATGCGATTCGGATGAGGGGCCTACCCCATTTGGATCAAGCTCCTCCCCAGGAGTGGAAAGTATCAAAGAAGAATTAACAAGGTCGGCACGGGGGAGCCAAGAGGTCCCGCCCATGCGAAGAAAATCGATGTCTGGCCGAAACGGGCGAGGGAAAGACACCTTCGAATCGTACCGGGTTTCTCAACCGGACAGACTGTTCCAAGTAGGCGATCTCGATAACAGGGATAATGGCGGCCGGTATAACTAGCCGCGTCATCGCGAGTGACTTTGTCATGCCTGACTCGGTACTGGTTTGAGCTGCCACGCGGTTCTCGCCCGCCGCCCGCAATCAAGCTAATACAGTGGCCAGACCAAATCGTACTGAGTCTGCGCGGGCTGAGAGAGAGTCTGCCGGTTAGTCGGGGGTGTCCCTATGTTCTTCGTCAAGGGGTCAGGCTGCCTTGAGCTGAGGTGTTTCGTAGAGGGTCATGTCGCGGAGCATGGCGAAGAGGACGTCGCAGCGCCGTCTGGCTAGGGCGATGAGGGCTTGGTTGTGGCGTTTCCCCTCGGCGCGTTTTCGGTCGTAGTAGGCGCGGGAAACGGGGTCCTTCAGCGCCGCGAAGGCGGAGAGGAACAGGGCGCGTTTGAGGATTTTGTTTCCCTTCTTCGACGGGTGGTCGCCGCAGATCGAGGTGCCCGATCTCCAGGTCACCGGCGCGAGTCCGGAGTAGGAGGCCAGATGTCCTGCGGAGGCGAAGTCCTTGCCGACGATCTCGGTGATGATCCGTGCTTCCGTCCTGACGCCGACCGCCGGTATGGAGGTCAGGACGAGGTGAAGAAGGTGGGCCTCCACGAGTTCTTCGACCCGGGCCAGCACTTGGGTGCGCGACGTTCGCAGCTGCGCCAGTTGCGCGGCCAGCTGCGGCAGCACGTTGCCGGCGGCGCCGGTGCCGGATACCACGACGGTTTGCTCGCCGAGGGCCGTGAACACCTCGGCCGCCCAGCGCTTGCCTGCCCGCGGCGCGAACCTGCCCAGCAGCGCGCCCACGCGGGCCTGGCCGGCCTTTCGCAGGGCGTCGGGCGTTGGGTATATGACCAGCAGTTCCGCCATCGCGGGGTGGTCCAGATGCGGTCCGATCACCCTCTCCAACGCCGGGTGGATTTGGGTCAGCAGCCCGCGGATTCGGTTGGAAGCAGCCGTGGCCTGCTGCGCCAGATCGTCATCGAAGCCGCAGAGCATAGAGAGTTCCGCGGCCTGCTCGTCAGCCAAGGCAATGGCGCGCAGAGTATGTGGCATGGTCCGCGCAGCCTCGGCGATGATGGCTGCGTCCCGGGCGTCGGTCTTGGCCTCGCCCGGATGCAGGTCCGCGATGCGGCGCATCGCCAGGCCGGGCAGATACCCGACCAGGATGCCTTCGGCATGGGCCACGGCAACCGGCAGGGCACCGATCGTGGCCGGCTGGTCCACCACCACCAGCAGCAGTGTGCCGTGCTCCGCGAGGCCGCCGATGATCGTTCGCAGTTGCGCCTCGTCCTGCGGCAGCGCCTTGTCCAGCAGTTTCTTGCCGTTGCGGTCGAGCGCGACCGCATGATGGTTGCTCTTGCCGACGTCGACGCCGATGAAGACATCGACGAGATGGTGGTCTTTGATCACGCTGCCTCCAGACACTTCGTTGTGATGACAGTGCCGGCTTGTCCTGCGGCGGCAGAGTTCGGCATCCACGTTACGGCCGACCTGCCACGGTCAAAGCTTTGGCTGGTCTTGTCCCCATCAGCGATCCTCTGGCGCCTATCGGACCCCGGTGACAACACCCCCCCGGATCATGAACGACTGGGGGCAGACATCATGCCGGGGCCGACAGGCCAGCAACCCTGATTCTTACCTATTCAGGGCCCACAAAGAAGGTAACGGGGGTAGGAAATCCGCCTCGCGTAGTCTTCCTTGACGACTTCGAGGTGGAGCCAGGAGTCGGTGCGGTTGACGGCGGGGAAGCTGCGGATTTCTTCGAGCTGGGCGAGGAGGTCGCGGGGTTATTGGGCGGCGAGGGTGGCGATGGCGTCGAAGCGGCCGACGGTCTGGGCGACGAACTCCACGTGGGATGAGCTGCGCAGGAGTTCGAGAACGGCGTCGTTGTTGCCGGAGAGGTTCAGGCCAACACCCAGCCGCCGTGGGGGCTTACCCCCACCGCGGTACGCTCACGGGTGCAGGCCTGCTGGACGCCCGGATCATCCGGATCAGCGCGGTGGAATCCCGCGGTGCCGGCGGCCGGCTGCTCTCCATGTGAGGTCCCGGTAGCTGGTCCGGCCGTCCTGCTGCAGGATCTCGATCAGCTGGGTGTCCACCTGGTCGATGGAGACCTCGCCGGCGTACTGCGAGATGAAGAAGCCCTCTACCACGCGCGTGTAAACCAGGGTGTCGATGTAGGCGACGTTGGGGTGCTCGCGCAGTTGGGTGAGCACGCCATGCAGTTCGTCATGCGTGGCGACCCGGATCTCGGCAGCCAGGTCATGGGTGCCCCCGATAGCGGCGACCAGCACCGCCTCCGGCCAAGCAGTCAGTAGCTTGGCAATATTGCGCACCGGACCGGACGCCACCACCGAGACGTGCTCGATCACGTGCTGCCCAAGGAACGCCGGATCCACCGCAGCCACCACCCGAACAGTGTGGTTGTCCAGCAGCTCCCGCAGCCGGGCCGAAACCGTGAGCCGCGGCAGGCCGAGGTCCCGTGCCAGGTCTTGGTAGCTGGCCCGGTCCTCCTGCTGCAGGGCACGGACCAGTTTTGTGTCGATCATTTCGGTGGAGACCGCCGCAGTTTCCTCAACCTCCCAAGTGAGCACCGCCGTCGACACTTTCCGTCTGCGGTACATCCCTGGACCGAACTAACTTCAACCGTCGACGCATACAAAGGTTGATTAAATCGACGGGAACGCTCCATTCCGGCACCGGAAATGTTTTGGGAGCAGGGCCGCCCTAAGGTCCCCGCGCTCCTCTTCAACCCCGTAGTCCGCGACTGCCGCGCGCGCGTTGGACGGACTCGACCACAGGGTTTCGGCCCCGGGTCAGTCATGGAAAACGCGGGCAACGACAGACGCGCCACCCGTGTAACTCATTTCGGTTCTGCATCTACAGGCCTAAAACAGGGACGGGGCCGATCGAAGTGCTCGCAGCAGGTGGTTCGTAAGCAGACGCACATCGGACGGGGTGTTCTGGAGTCCGTTCCACCGTCGAGTATCGTCCGGGCCGAAGTTCCAGTTGCCGCTCGTCCAAGCTACTTCAGACTTGAGTTTCTCGATCTCCTTTTCAAGCCTGAGACCCGGGAGTTCGGCTGCCGGCACACCTTCAGTGAGCGAGTCCATCACGTAGCCAAGAGATTGGATGCCCACGCCGTGGGTCAGACGGGACTTCAGCGGGGGTAGTTCCCAGGCCTCCGGGAAGGTCCGCTGCACAAGCGCCCAGAAAAGGTTGAGATGCAGAAGGATCTGGTCGATATCGCCAGTACCATCTGAGGGATCACGGTATTGATACAGTGCGCCGTCGTACAGGCTGTTTTCGATCATTTTCAGGACGCTGTTGTCCTTAATGTAGCCATCCGGATTCGTAGGTGTGGCGATCCGTCCGCCGAACGGCCTTTCGAACTGTTGGGCACCGGCGTTGAGCCTCATCATGATCGAGGCGGGCAACTGCTTGCGGGCGTAGACCGCCGGCAAATGCCCGGCGGTGTCGGGCAGAAGTTCGTGGATGAGTCCCTTAGGCAAAGGTTTCGTGTTGTTCACGAGGATAAACTGCGAACGTTGCTCGGCCTCCCCGCGGGCAATAAAGCCGACGGCTGCGATAGGGAACTCCGCCAAGTCCGCGTCCCGGATGGCAGCGCTTCGCTGCTGGCCGTCGACTAACCAAGCCGGTTTCTGTTCTTCAGGCAAGGACTCGTCTATGGGAATGACGAGTTCGCCGACGGTCGAGTAGGCGATCTCCCCCACTGGGGTGGCCGGTACGAACGTTACCCGTTCGTCGAAGGCAAGGACTATCGCGTTGGGCAGCATTGGTGATTCCGACTCAAGGTACCGGCGAATGGCTCGGATATGGCTCAAGACTTCGGGGCGCTGGTACCCCTGCAGGGAGTCATCGTCGCGGTGAACACGTGAAACAGCCGCGAAGTCGTGGATGCGTTTGCCGTCCACACCAAAGCAGAAAATGTACTGCTTACCCTGTTGAAGCCGGATGGCTGGCAACCTCAACTCGTATTGGTCAGCCATGGTTACTCCTTGTCGTGGATGTGAGACTCTTGCTATTGATCTTCTTCATCTTGCGGGCGAGCACTGACATGTTGTGGAAGCCTCGGCGCTTGTTCCGTTCAGTGCCACGGAAGATCGCGATTTCGATGCCGTGTTCCCGGCAGAGCGAGCATGGGCATGTATTCCACGGGGCGGCATCAAGGGTCCGCTTATACTCGTCTTTGTAGCTCTTCTTTTTGCCTTGGCTTTTGCCCTGACTGATTATTTCGTAGGCTTCAAGTTCCTCAAGAACTCTTTGGGTCGACTTGTCGCTGCCATCGTGTTCACGCAGGGCTCGCAGACAGGCCCTTTCCTGTCTGATCGCGTCTTGCTGCGACACCTGGCCTGACAGTATCGCTCGTTTCAACGTTGGATTACCGTCTACCTGTGGCACACGTAGAGCAGCAAACGAGTCGTTCTCAGTGTGGAAGTTATTCCGATCATCCATGAAGGCCTGGCGGAAGGCAGAGGTGCTGTCGAAACTTGTTACGCCATAGTCACCGAAGGTCTCCATGGATTCCACCCGGGTGATGCCAAGTAGGTGAAGTTCCGTGCTAGGACGACGGACGGCGTCGATGGCGACGAGGCAGTCGAGGATGTCTTTTGTCTTCAAAGGAACCATGCCGCCGAGCGCAATGCGCACATATCCCATGTCCTGCAGTTGCCGCACGCTGTCCGCGAAGCTATCCGGACTCCAGCCTTGAGCTGCTCCGACAGGTTGGAGTTTCAGACCTTGGTCCCGGACATGCGAGATGAATTCCTCGGCGAGTCGCAGCGTGATCCGTCGGCGTTCTGCCCAGGCCGGATCAACATTCTTCTCGGTCGCCAGCGGTTCGTATCCGAAGATGATGTGATCGACGCTAACGCCGGCGTCAAAACCGCACTCCTCGTAAAATGCCAAAGTCTCAGGGACGGTCACTGGCGGGATCAGTTCATCAACGTAATTAAACGCTCCATTGTCGCCAAGCGTTTCAACCATGTCCGGAAGCCGAAAAAACCTGCGGACTCCCAGTCTGTATAGTCGCGCCCGCTGCGCTCCTGTGTATTTTCCGGCTCCCTTCAACGTCCCGTCGACTATTGCCTTGCTTACGAGTATGCCGTCGTACGGTGCAGGGTTGAGCACCTCATGTGCATAGAGATCGTCCCTCTGACGCACGCGCAGAGGCGAATACTCGTCGCGCAAAAAGTCATAGGTTGGACTAACCAGGTCTTGGCTGTCTGGGAAGAAGAACTTCATCTCATCGCCGCCCTGTTGGTCACGTATGTCCTCGCAAGGTAGTTGGAAAGGGCACTGATGTGTCTCGGCGTGTTCTGGAGTTCGTCCCAGGGCAGGCCAAGTTCAGGCCATACGCCTTGAGTCCAGAAGCAGGCGCCAGAGATAGACGCGAGTTCTAATTCAGCCGCGTGGACAGCGTCAGGACTTCCAACGTCGACGTGCGCCATGACCCTTTCCATCAGGCGCCCCATGCCCCTAATGCCGACCCCACCCATCAATCGAGACTTGGTAGGGGGAAGCCCCCAGGCTTCCGGAAAGGTATTCTTTACGGCTGTCCAATAAGTCAGTAGAACCTCTCGGATGCCTTCAGTGTCAGTGGTGCCGGTAGCGATGTTTCGGTACGGAAACAGAACGCCCGACGGCGATTCCAGTGATTCCTTGAGTGCCTCAACAAGACCTGTGTCCGTGACGATCGCGGCCTTCTTCGCTTCGTCAGGTGTCGACGCACGTTTGATGATGCCTGCGAACGGAGACGCAGGGTCTTGGTTTAACATGTCGACCAACGCTGAGGGCAGTCTTCGCGTTGGCATCCGTCCTGAGGGAATGCGCGTTATGTCCGGGAGCAGTTCTGTGACGAGATTGACCGGCAGTGGTTGCACCGTGTTTACCCTCAGGAACTGTTCCCGCTGAAGCTCAATCGTGTCTGCGACAAAACCGGCAATGGGCACGGGCAGGCGCCGGTTCTTGGTGCGCGACAATGCCAGGCTGCGCTGTTGACCGTCGACGATCCATGCGGGCCGTGGCCCGTCCGGGCCAGTACTCAGCGGAATTTCCAGAGTTCCTGCAACCACTAAACCGTCGTTGGTGGACGGTCCACGGCTGGATCTGAAACGTACTTCGGGCGGAAGCGCAAGGATTAGACCGTTAGGAAAAAGTACGTCTGCGCTATCCAGATAATCCTGAATCTGCTTAACATGCTTCTTTTTTTCAGGCCGCTGGTATCCGATCAGTTTGCCGGCTTCGTCACGGCCGATCCTCGCGACGGCTGCGATCAGGTCGACTTCCTCTGCGGCAAGCGCGAACAGGTATAGGGGTATGTCGTCATTCTGGAGCACCTTGAGAGCGCGACGTTCCAACCACTGCTGACTCATGCCATCTCCACTGCTACTTGGGTGAATAGTTCGCCAAATCGCTTCTGTTCGCAAGCTAGCCCCGCGTCGCGAAGCGCTCGCAGAGCTCGACTTTTCGAGATGTCTGGATGTGTTTGGCGCAGTTCACGAATAAAACTGAAGACGGCCTCATCCGAAAGCGGGGTACGGCTCGGCGGGGCCGGCGTTCGGGATCGTTCCACCCAGTCGTGCCAGGCTTGGCTGCGAACGGCACCTGGGATTTTAGGCTCGTTCAGGTGCTCGATCCAAGTGATTGCGGTTCGGAGATTGAGGCTGGTTGCTGTTCCTCCGAGAGTGTTCATCAAGCCCCGGTCCGCAGGAATACGTATTCGGTCGGGTACGTGCTTCGACCCTCCGAAAACCACGACATCGTCACGGTCTTCGAACGCCGCAAGGTCCGCGGACATAGCATTGGCATAGGGTTCTGAGAGAACGAACAGCGTGGGCCCACTCAACTGCTGCTCAAGTGATTCTTGATCTTTGTTCATAAGACCCCACCAGGCCTTGACTACGGCAGGGTCGTTGCTGATGGAGTCTGCATGTCGCGGCGAGAACGTTGCGGCGTAAGCAGGCCATCTTGTATCTACAGAGACGAGACCAAGGCCCGCGGAGGCCACCAATAGGTTGGGCTCAAAACCGGCGCGATGCGCTGCCGTCTCCAATTTCAATGCCTGAGTCCAAGCATCACCTCTGTAAAGCTGCCGCAGGGGGGTGCGTTCATCGGCCTCATGAAGGGCGTCGGACCAACGGATGACTCGCTCTTCCAACGGGGCGGGTGACAGGTTCCGAAGGCGCAGTGGTTCACCGGGATGCGCTGATTTACGCTCGGTGCAGGTGACGACCAACGTCAGTTTCTCGTTCATGCCCTTTGCCCTTGTCCTCGAAACTGTCCGCCTGTCGTACCTACTGTATCGTGTAGTTTCGAACTGGCGTATTTCTAGACGCTAGTTGTGAATCCAAACGAGACGAGGATCGCATGGCACGCAAGGCAGTCGTCCTACTTAGCGGCGGACTGGACTCGACTACCGTACTCGCCCACGCAAAGAGTGAAGGCTACGAACCCTACGCACTCAGCTTCCGCTATGGGCAGCGACACGTTGTGGAATTGGAGGCTGCTAAGCGCGTGGCCGAAGCACAGGGCGTCGAAGGCCACGTCGTTTGCGATATCGACTTGCGTGTCTTTGGGGGGTCGGCTCTTACAACGGACGTGGAAGTCCCTAAGCATGAGTCTGTCGAGCAGGTTGAACAGGACATCCCGGTGACGTATGTCCCGGCGCGTAACACGGTGTTCTTGTCCTTCGCTCTGGCATACGCGGAAACCATCGAGGCAACCGACATTTTTATCGGTGTAAGCGCGCTTGACTACTCCGGATATCCGGATTGTCGCCCCGAGTACATCGAGGCGTTCGAGAACATGGCAAACCTGGCAACTCGGATCGGCGTCGAGGGCACGAAAATCAAGATTCATACGCCGCTCATCGACAAGACCAAAGCTGAGACGGTGAGAATGGGGCTCGCTCTTGGCGTGGACTACAGCCTGACCTCTTCGTGCTATGACCCAGATGAAGCGGGCCGCTCATGCGGCCACTGCGACTCCTGCCTCCTGCGCCTCAAAGGCTTCGCCGAGGCGGGTAGCCACGACCCCATCCTGTACCAGGAAGTTTGACTTGACCTACAAGATCAAAGAAATTTTCTACACCCTGCAGGGCGAAGGGACTCATGCCGGGCGCCCGGCGGTGTTCTGCCGGTTCAGTCTCTGCAATTTGTGGACCGGCCGGGAGCGAGACCGGGCCCGGGCTATTTGTCAGTTCTGTGATACAGACTTCGTCGGGACGGACGGTGAAGGCGGCGGACGGTTTGAAACAGCAGAGGAACTTGCTGATGCTGTGGAGGCAGCCTGGCCGGCCGATTGGCTTGAAAACCGTATGGTGGTCTGTACTGGCGGCGAACCACTGCTGCAATTGGATGCCGCCGCAGTCGCGGCACTCAAGAGTCGGGGTTTCTACGTGGCCGTCGAGACCAACGGCACCAGGATTCCTCCGGAGGGTATCGATTGGTTGTGTGTAAGTCCCAAGGTAGGTGCTGAGCTCGCTATATCGAGCGGCAATGAACTGAAGTTCGTCTTCCCTCAGGGCGGTGTTGACCCGACAGAGTTTGAGAAGTTGGAGTTCGACACTTACCGCGTCCAGCCAATGGACGGGCCAGACATATCCGAGAACACCGCACGCGCTGTCCGGTTCTGTCTGGAGCATCCCAATTGGCAACTCAGTATGCAAACCCACAAGTACCTAGGGATTCCGTGACTTTTAGCGCAGAAATCTACCGTGAGTTCACCTTCGAGGCTGCTCACCGGCTTCCGTTCGTTCCCGAAGGGCACAAATGCAGTCGACTTCATGGACATTCGTACCGCGTGCAAGTCCACGTAGCGGGCTCCGTAGCTGACGAGTCGGGATGGGTGCAGGACTTCGGCGACATCAAGGCCGCATTCAAGCCCCTTGAGGAGCAACTGGACCACTACTACCTGAACGATATCCAGGGTCTCGAGAACCCAACAAGTGAAGTCCTCGCCCGGTGGATTTGGCAGCGGTTAGAGAAGCAACTGCCTCTCCTGACAGCGGTGCAAGTTCGTGAGACATGCACGTCCGGTTGCATATATCGAGGTGAACGGT
The DNA here is from genome assembly GCF_059090825.1 of Arthrobacter sp. Y3224055. Lineage (NCBI taxonomy): Bacteria > Bacillati > Actinomycetota > Actinomycetes > Micrococcales > Micrococcaceae > Arthrobacter > Arthrobacter sp. Y3224055. The sequence continues at coordinate 107,969 of NZ_JBNHGB010000004.1, forward strand.
CTGATGCTTTCTGACTTCGGCACGAAGCGCCTCTGGCAGCGCTCTTAGTTCAGGTCTAGGTCACAGGACGAAGTTCGCCAGTTCGCGAAGGATCGCGGAGGATCCGCGAGAGTTGACCAGAAGGGTAGGACCGGGACGGTGATCGGCGATGAATGTCGTCGCAGCGTGCTTAGCCGATGCAGTAACTACGACAAATAAGTCTGCGTTGGCACTAAGTTGGGCGAGTTGAGGACTGCCGTCGTGCTCGGAGTTTGTGCGCACGTCAACGGTCGGCACTAGGCGCTTGAGTACTTGCGAGGCGCGTGTAATGGCCGTTTCGGTCAGGGAATGTAGGACCACCGTCTTGCCGTCGAGGTAGCGGTAAGCGGCGGCGGGATCCTCGCTGAGGTTTTCGGCGATGGCCGCACGGAAGTCGGCAGGCACTTCGGTGCCGATCTCTGCAGCGACCACCTCCAGAGCTTCGAGGTCAGCGGTGTCGAGGGCGGTCCGATAGGGTCGGAGTACCTGGATTACGTTAAAGTAAAACTCGAGCACTGCACTTGTGCTGCTGCCAGGTGTGGGGATCGCGGTGAGAGTTTGTAGGATGTCGCAAACCCAAGATGCAGTGGTGGCAGCAGCGTTCGCCTCCAGAATCGCTGTTGCCCAAGTGAGGAGGTCCTCGTAAGTGGACTGGGAGGGACCGCTTGCGCCAAGAGATTCGAGCAGAGCAAGTGCCTGCACACGGATACCTGGCGAAGCCTTGCCACTTAGACCAATCGCAGAAACCAGTTGCAGTGTGACCTCTGATGCGTCCGGCGACTCGAAAACGTAGCTGTGAGCGGCAAGGAACTGGCCGCCGCACTCTCCGATTTTGGTCAACGCAGCGTCGGAGGCCTGGGTCACCAAAGACACAAGTCTGGCCGGCGGGAGGGGCTCCCATGTCTGAACTGCCCCGTTCGACAGTTGCACCGTTTCGCCCTCGGGATTGTCGAGGCTAGCGAACCAGTCCTCCCAGCTACGCAACGGCGACTCACCGCAGATGGACTCCAGCCACTCCACTTTTGCGCGGAGAACCGGGGAAGTTGCTGCTACAACTGCCATCAGATCGTGAGCGACAAGATAATCGAGGACCATGGTCGCCCACTTAGCACTGGACAGTTGCCGGGCTGCGTGCACTAGACCACATCCCACTTCCGTGCTCGGCTCACTCGCGATGCCTAGTTCGATGCAGGCGGCATACTCCCCTTGAACAATCAGAGAGGCGATCTGCACCGTCGGGCTGGGTGATGGCTGTTCGACGGACAGTCCGGGGTCGGCCTCGGCGGTAGTTTCGGCTGGCACGAAAGCTTCGATGATGCGGCGGAACTGCTCATCGAGGCCCGATTGAATGTCGGATGCGAGGTCGACGAGTCGCCTGACCGCAGGATCGTTCGCAGAAGGGGTAGCCAGCAGTCGGCAGATAAGTTCGACGACGGCCTCGGCACGACTGCTCGGAGGGCCCCCGGTATAGAGGCCGCGAAGAGCAGGCTCCAACTGCTCGGCGGTATTGCGAAGTTCGGACTCTGCGCCTTGATAATCCAGGTCCCTGAATCGCTCATAATAGAGCCCCGATTGGATCACCCGTGTGACCCCCAGCGGACGCCGCATCGATAGCACTTGGTCCAGAGCCGGATCCGCAAACATCGCGGTCCAATCGCGCATACCTGCATAAAGGCGAAGCCTAAGGAATGCCAGATTCGACTCGTCCAGGTCAGCCGACTGCTCAAGCTCGATCAGGCACGCTTCTGCGAGTGCCCGGTCATGCGCTGCGATCGCGTGGCCGAGATCGTCGAGGATTTCCACGGTCGTCCTCATCGCGTCGAACTGCGACGGCGGGCGCTCGTTTGCGAGTCGGGTCAGCGTCGTCAAGGCGTTTCGAACGGCTTCCTTGGCCTGAGCCGAATGAGGAGCCACTCTAGGGAGTACTTCGAATCGGAGGGGCGCTACCTCAAGATCAGCGAGAGTGGCATCGAAGGGGTCGGAGACATCCAACCCTCCCCGTCCCATTTCGAGGTCGCTGTAGGTTGGGCCGACCCACGCGTCAAGGAGTCCGAGAAGTTCGCGGCGCTGGCGTTGTGACGGAGCGAAAGCATACCAGTAGGTGCGCCGCTGTGAGAGACGCGGCAGGAAGCCGATTCCGCCGCCTTGGATCGTTGCCTGCCAACTATCGAGCAGTGCTTGCATCGGTGGGGTCAAGTCAGCAGGATTGATTTCATTGCCGGTACCGAAGAAATCCTCCAGAAGGTGGCTCACGAGACTTGAAATCTTCCTTGATAGTCGAGACGGGCACGTGCAATCGCGTCGGGATCTGACGTTACGGTTACGCCTTCCTCGTTTACTGCCTGGCCGAAGTGCGTGAAGTTCATTGAGCCGTGCACGTGGAAACGGTCGCTCAGCAACCCCTTGTCATGGAGGATGTCACGTATGAGGACCTCAGGTCGCGGACCGGACATAGGCAAGTCGTGGATCAGGGTGCGGACCATGGCATTTTTCGGGTCATCGCGAATCACAAGGCGCACCCTGCTGCCACGGCGCGCTAACTCGGTCAACACCTCGGTAATGCGGATAGGACGAGCCGGCAGGCCAGGGAGCACGCTCTTGAACTGTCCGGAGGAATTGTCGATGACGACAATGTCGGAGATCCAAGGCGACAGCACGAGCAGTTCGCTCGATGGGTCGAGCAATTCGGTCACGAGCAGAGTCTGAAACAGGTCCTTGACTAGACGAGTCTGCCCGCCACCTCGCGTAGCGATACGGCGGGTGCTCATAGGGCCATCTCCGCGAGTTCCAGTGAGACTACGGCTGTTCCGTCCGGTAGATGCCTGACCTCAGTGATGCGGGGATACACCTGGAGGAAGTCAGTCTCGATGGCCTTGGTCGTGAGACCAACGAGGAGATCGGCGAGTTCCCCGGAGCACATTGGTTGAGCGCTGAGTTGTGCTGATCCGTGATTGGCGAGCATCTCCCGGACCTTCCTGTCAGCTTCTTGTGTAGCAACATCGACAGCCCCCTGGGAGTTCTTCAGCATGGAACGCAACAGGTCGGGCGCCGCCGGCAGACTCCTGGAGTACGGGTTGTACGACTCCAATTCACGAGCGCGCAGTGACCATCCCCGTGGCCAAAGTAGGCTCTGGATTGTGTCGATACGGTGCTGCTCCGTCTTTGTAGCCATGATGTTGAGCCCTGCGTCCAGGTCAGTACGCTGACGCATGAGATATGCCCAAGTCCGCGAAGGAATCTCCAACTCGAGTCGCTGTTCCTCCTGACTCCACTCGCTGACCAGGGTATGGAGTGCTTGGTCGGTCGCAGTTGTCGAACCTGGGCGGAGGAGGCGGTTGGCCATTGAAGACATCACGGATTGCTCCGCGCCGTACACCCCGGCTTGGCGCATCTTCGTAATGATGCTTCCTAGGATTGCCACCCGTTGCTCCTGCGATTGCGCAGTACGGAAGGCTGCGATGATCTCGCTCCAGTCGGATTCGGAAACAATCAAGTTGAGCAATCGCTGCATGTGCGCGTCGACGAGTTCGTTTGTGCCCGGCTCGAGTGCGCGGGCAACAAGGCGCAGGAACCTGCGCGGGTCGGGGCGGACACGTGCGGCCAACGTCTCGATGAAGCCACCGCCACCAATAGACGTCTCCGTTAGCCAGACCTCGTCGCTGCGCGGTCTCCCCGATTCCTCGAGGCCTGGTTCGACGTCGACGAACAAGCCCTCAGGATCGTGCTCCGGGCAGATTTCGCGGGCGGCCCATAGGACGGCCTGCCCAAGCGTGAATAAGAGGCGGCGGTGCAGCCACGCCTGAAAAGCGTCGGCAGTAGGTTCCCACGCTTGCTCCACAAGGTGATCGAGGCGAGCGACAACGGCAGGTTCGCGCAACAACTCGGTGAGACGCTTGCCGAGCCTGCTGATCGTTCCGTCAGCATCCTCATCGATGTTGGCGCTCCGGAACATCGCCTGAAGCGTTTCATGTAACTTGTCGGCAAAGCCCACGCGCACATCCGAGTAAGCGGCTTCCAGCGTGCATTTCTTGTCCACGGCAGTAGTCATCAACATCGCCTCTAGGGTCTCGAAGAGCCAGCTTAGTTGAAACGTGTTGACGTGCTCCAAGAGGTCCGGATCAGTTGTGATGATATGGCGCAACCACGCGCTCTTGATGCCCGGAAGGATCTCATCGGGTACGTCGATGGAGTCGGGAAGGTCGAGGCGGATGGACATCCCGTCCACGTCGTAAGTTGCACCGAGGCCGACGCGTTGCCCGTTGAGCGTGAAGTTCGTGCGGACACGCCTTTCGTCGCCGCCTTTCAAGATCAGGGAAGCTTCAGACTCGATGGCTGCCCGACGCACTTCGATGTGGGAGTTCTGCGCGTGCAAATAGAATCTCAAATCCTTGATGAAGTAGCCGATCGGGTCGGTTTTGGGAATGCGCGTTTCGAGGCCTGTGCCGGTCTCTGTAATTTGTGACGACCAAGTGAGCAAGGCGTTGGATGAGTCCTGAATCTCATCATCTGCTAGTTCGACGTTGAGGTGATCGGGGCGGATCAGCTTGAGTTCGGTTGGAGTTCCCTCGACGTCGATGAGCAAGTCCGAGTCGTGGCGGTACATGGGAAGGATGGTTGGGATGTCGATGGTTGCTTCGCGAGCATCGGTGGGAATTGGTATCCAATGCCGATGACTGAGGTCTCGTGTGGCGAATCTGCGGGAGACCCGTCCTGGCGCGAACTCGCGCAACATTTGCGCCATACCCATCGCCTGCATCTCGCGCTCCGTGGTGTCCCAGCGCTGCGATGGCACCAGGACGTAGCCCTCCGGGAGCGCGAGTTCGCTGAACAGGTTCTGGGGGAAAAAGTCGGGCAGGGGATTGCCACCCAGATTGTCCTTGCCCGCCACAAGTCCGCCCGTCTCCGCCACCGCCCACTCAGTCGTCAGGCGACGGGCCAAGGCCGGTATTGCAGCTAGGATGACGGCTCGAGGCGGGTGCCAGAGAATCTCGTTCACGACGTTCGGCGGCAATTTGAGGGCGCCCGCGATCCATTGGCGCAGACTGTTCTGCCGGGACGGGTCGCGCAGAACCCTGTTGAGCAGGACGGCGGCAGCCAGTTGGGTCTCCCGTTGCTTTGGCCCGTAACTGGGATTGCTCAGGCTTGACAGGTCGCGCCAAAGGTTTGCGTAGGTCTTCTGAGTACGTATCTGTTCCGCAAGCCAGTCCATCGTCGCTAGCACGGCCTGCATGCGAAGCACGGCACGATTGCGGATCGGCAGAACGAGTCTCGGCAGCACCGGATCGAAAAGCGCGTCCCAGGCTTCGTAGGTAGCCCGGTCGCGTCCGTAGTCGGACAGGACAACGGCAGTATACGGGCGCATTCCGCGGGTACGTCCGGCACGTCCCTTGCGTTGCAGGAATGCCGCGACGCCTCGAGGAGCTTTGTGCTGCAACACTGCGCCTACGTCGGGATCGTCGAAACCAACTTCCAGGGATGCGGTGGCGACTATCAGTTGCGAGTCGACATCGACTCCGGCATCCTGGGAAGTCGTACGGCTCACCTTCAACCCAGCAGTCTGGAAGTGGTGTCCGAGCGCTAGCGGCAGATCCCAACTTTGGCCTGCACGCCGCTGTCCATCCAGATCGTCCGAGATAGGCATGCGCATCGAAGCGAGCGGCGCTTTCACCTGCTTAGCGCGTTGTTGGGAGTAACGTTGCCCCTCTGCGTCGAGCACGTTGGAAAAGAGTCGGTTCGTAACGTCTAGGTCGTCGGTGAAAACGAAGGCCTTGGTGCCATACGCTCCCTTGGCGCTTCGGACCGTCGGCGCATCGAGCGTTCGTGGAAGTAGCATCGAGGCCTGGATAGTCGTGGAGAGGACACTGGCGCCGCTCGCCGGATCGCTTCGCACCGCGAGCATGTACTCGGCTCCTTCGTACTCCATCTCATCGGGTGCTGGTTCGATGCTGGTGACGAACCCGTCTTCAACGCCCGTCAGATCGGCGAAGTGACGAACGGCGTTGGCGAGTGTTGCGGAGAGGCCGACGAAGCACACATGGCCCTGGATCCCGTGATACCAACGGCGGATTGTCATTGCGGCCTGGGCGCCGGTTGTTCCTTCGTAGGTATGGATCTCGTCGAGAAGCATGAGGCGAGGCTTCTTCGCGGCTCCGATCCCGAGTACGTGCCGCAACTCCAAGTTGCTGATGTTGCGATTCAACATCTCCGTCGTGGTGAAGAGCAGGTCAGGAGGCGACTGGCTCATTCGCCTGCGGGTCAGGACGACGACGGAGGAGTCAAAGGACGCCTGGCATGAACCGCAGACCAAGCGTTCGGTGTCTGATTCGACATCTGCCACGGGCCAATAGAGTGCACCGCCGTCGCTCGGGCAAGTGAGGGCCGGGCAGCGGTATCCCTGTGCCGACCTCTTCCACGTCGAGTTGCCCCCTTTTAGGGATCTGTTTGTAGTGGGTGTATCACCATTGAGCACACCCATGGTGAGTGGGCGCCCGTTCAGAGTCGTGGCGACGTCATCGAGTTTGCGGGCATTGGCAAAGGCAGTAGAGAACTGGTCTCGAAGCAGTTCGTTACGGGGATACACAGCGATGGCACGGGTCCATGCACTGGAGTCCTCCAGCGAGGTTATGTAGGCAAACGCAGGCAAATAGAATGCCAAGGTCTTGCCGCTACCGGTGCCAGCGCCCACTACAGTGCCTGTTGTGGAGGGCGCTCGCAACGATGTGAGGATGTTGGTGGTAGCACGCTTCTGGAAGCCCGCGATGTTAAAGTTGCCGCTGTTTTGCATCGCAGGTTTGGAAGTTAAGCGTTGCAGCACCTCGCGGTAGGTGGTTTGGTTGAGTTCGCCCGTCAGGGGAGAATCCCACTTTTGATCACGTTTTGGATAGGCCCGCGGGCGCCGGGCGTAGCGGTAGTCCGCAACAAGTTGTGCGCCGCGGCGCCACGCTGCCTGAGGATCCTTAAGCAAAAAGATCTGGCGCAACCGTGCCAGCAAACGCAGAGTTTCGCCGTTGCGGGTACGCCACAGTGCGGGGCTTATCGAATCGTCTCGCACGATGAGACCTTGTGCCTGGAGTGTCTCCGCCAGTTCTTCCGGGGAACCGAGTTCACCTACCTCCAGAATGACTCGATCCAAGGCTTGCATGAGCTCGTCGTCGGTAAGCCCACCGTCCACGACTCCCCAGCACAAGAGGGGGTCTTCCAACCCCTCAAGTACATCAAGTGCCCGCATGATGGTCGGCTCCTTCAACTTAGCACCACCCGGAAGCGATCTAGGATGCCGAGATCGTTTAACGCTGAGACCACCTCACGGCTCATCTCCAAGAATGGAACGCCGTCGTTTTGAGCAAGCACGACTACCTTGGCGATCGCAGGGTCGATCACTGCACCGATGCGCGACTTGCTGGAACTCAAGGCGTAAAGGGCTTGCTGCGACTTTAGGGCGTCGCCAGGTTGAGGGAGTATTCGGTTCCTTAGAGTGAACAACACCAGCCTCGCGCTCTCGATATCCGAGCGAATTGCTTCCACATCTACACCCGCCTGATCGAGCGCATCCAATAGGTCGTCGTCGGCCGGTGTGGAGTTCGGCAGGTATTCCTTCCAAGCACTGGCAACGAACTTCTCCGAGTTCTTGAAGTGCACCTCGATGGCATGGCACTGCATTTTCACTGCGTCGAACTTCGCCTCAACCGGCAGACTAATGATCGTGTTGATGAGGTCTTGCACTGTGGCGAGCGCAAAGGCGCGTTCCTGATCGTAGTCGTCCTGGGCGATCCCCACGGTTTGGAGTTCCTCGCGGCCAGCCGCGACGTTTGCTGCGTTCGAGGTTGCGCTCTGAAGTCGTTCGCGCAGTGCTGTGAACTCGCCGGATCGGCTCCTGATCTTATCTTCATCGTCGGCAGCGGTAGCCTTCAGACGCAGTTCACTGATCTTCTCTAACAGAGTCATGCTGGCTCCTTCGTCTCTTTGACCGGTTCGAGGAGCTCAGCCAACTCCTGCAGAGCGCTAAGGAGTGCGGAGCGGGTCTGTTCGTATTCGAGTTCAGCCGCAGAGTCAACGCCGCTGCCCAGTTTGGCCTCCAGGGCTTGAATGGCACTAGTAGCGAGGGCGTGCCACTCTCGCACGCGGCCGACCGTTTCGTCCCAATTGTCGGTTAGCAAACCAATTTGATCGTCCGGCGACAGAGTTTCCCAGTCGTCGAGTTTGGCCCGCAGCCCTTCAACGCGGTTCTGGTCACCCTGCTTGATCAACTTGCCTGCGGCATTCAGACCTGTTTGGACGCCGTTTTGGCTGATCACAGCGGGGAGTTGTCCGGCGGTTGCGCGTTCCGTTATCAAACTGTCGAGTTGCTTGATGACGTCAGTTAGGTCGCCACCCAATCCGCTGAGGTCCGGGACCATCGTGAGTGCCTCCTCTCGTAAAACGGGCAGCATGTCATGAAGCATTTCGATCCACTTAACGGTCTCCCCGAGAAGCCCGGGCATAGGGGGTAGGTCAACACCACTGTCTTTGCCCCGCAGTGCCTTGGTCAGGCGGGGCAGATCGAGGGCTAGGGGATTGCCCGCACCCTGCGTGAAGGAGGCGAGTCGAAGTACGCGCCACTGGAGTTGTTCACGCGTGAGGCGTTGGGAGTCTTGTGAGATACGCTGCTGCCACTGTCGCAACTTCTGGCGGGGACGGTTGAAGTCGATCGAGATGGGAGCGAACAGCGCGCGAGTGCGACTCAACGCGTCTTCCTTAAAGGCGTCAGGGACGCCGAGCGCCTTACTCATCGCGAGCAGGGCGTGAGCCGCGACTGCGAGCTCGGAATCGTGGCGCTCGTCGCGTTGGGGGAACAGGGCGTCGCTAACTGCAGTTGTCCACGCAGTAACCTTCTCCTCGACAAGGCGGTGGAGCACTTCGCCGTTTTCAACTGAGTTCCAGTGCTCTGTAGCATTCACCCAGGCGAGGGCCCGAAGAACGCGGACGTCCTCGTCATTGTCCTTGTCGATGATAATCAGTGCCCCAGCTACCTGCTGGTCACCGAGGGCGATCGAAGTCTGTGCTTCGAACGTCGTATCCCACTGCTTGCCGGTGCTCGTCCACATTGGGTAGCCGCCGAGTCCATCCTCGAGTGCGAGTCGTCCGGTGACGGCGGCGTGGATCATCTGGCGCAGATCGTTACGATCCCTCTGACGGAGTAGTCCGGTCGCACGCCATTCATCGATCGCTTGGACAAGTGCAGGAGCGACTATCGGTTTCGGTGTTGGAGGGGCCGGAGGGGGAGTAGGGATGAGCGATGTCGAGCCCCCAGCCAGACCGGGGTTGGGAGCAGGGGTATTGCTCCTAGCGTTGGGGCCCGGCAACTCTGCTAGGGGTGGGACCTCGAACGCGTCGTGGATCGTCTGCAGGAGGTTCCGGGGACCGGCACCGTTGGGGCCCCAGTAACGCACCAAGTTGACTCGGCGCTTGGTCAGTTCGGGATCACCCGGGGTCGCCAGCAGATGTTCATCCTCCACACTGTCAAGTGCGCCTGTGGCGCCTGCACGAAACGCAATATCGAAGTTCGAAGTGGGAAAGTTGCCTTCGTCAATGTCATCGTGATGGTTGAACAGCACTGGTCGAAGTACTCGCGTTAGAAAATCCCGAACGCTGAGGCGCTCCTCGACGAGTTTGCTCTTCACTGCCTTGTCGAGGGCGTGCTCATTGAATGGGAAGAGGCCAAAACCGTCCGCCGCTCCGAATGCCTTGTGGCATGCGTCGTTGACAGGGCACTGATCGCAGGCGTTGGGGATGTCCTCCGCGCTAATGTGTGCTTGCTTCAGAACTTGACTGCCGACGCGAATCGCATTCATATAACGAGCCGCGAGAGCTTTCGTATCGAACGAAACCTTCGGTTTCGGATCATCAAGGTCGAAGACCTTGTGAACCCGGGTGTAGACGGTGTCGGGCATTTGATTACGGAAATAACCTGTAGTGACAGCCATCACTACACGCATCGGACAGATGTTGTTATCTTGGGTCGGAATTAGTGTGATCGCATCCAAGAGTCCGCCTTGGATGCCTTGAAAAATCGAGAAGTCCTCGATGAGCAGCAGGAGTTCCAAGCCCTGTTTCTTAAACTCGCGGCGGACCTCCACCAACAAGTCCTTCAAGTCATCGCCGCCAATTCCGAAGACCCGGCTAACCGCCGGGCCGATTTGCTCGTTGAGCATCTTGGCGGCCACTTCACGCACCTCGGGTCCGCTTGCCAAGGCAGTAGCAACACTCTCTGCCGCTGCCCCTGCCCGGCTCACATCGTCGACCGACAGGTTGAGGTCGTCAGCGCTGAAACCGAACGCCTCCTCCTTGTCTTCTGCACCTTTGCCCTCAAGTTTCTCTCGTACAAGACGGCTTATCGGTCCCTTCTCAACCAAGAGGGCATCGCGGAAGATGTCGTCCCCCAGCAGCGCAGGAAGGCCCTCACGTGATGACAGGTAAGCGCGTAGGTCCTGCTCTTCAGAGGGCGCATCGGAATGCGGACTCTGCGTCTCGATCAGGAGGGCGAGTTCGCTTCGCAGGCGTAACCTGGCCACGTTCTCGTCAGCGAAACCCTCTACTGCCGCAGCGACTTTACTGCGCAACTCATCGGCCCGGTCGCCGGTCGCATGTTGGAGGATCAGATCGAGGATGCCGCGCAACGACATCCGGTGCTTCGGTACGAAGATGACGCGACGTTGCTGTTCGGGGGGCAGTTTTGCGCGCAGCCATCGCACCAGATGTGACTTACCAGTGCCGGAACCGCCGAGAATGGGCAAGATCGGCTGATCAACAGGCTGCTCCGCAACGGCTTGCAGGAGTGCTTCTTCATCGGTTCGGTTGGTGTGGTTAGCGTTGACGACAACGTCACGCTGAAACACTGGGATCGATGTGTGCGTTGCCAAGAAGACGCCGTCCGAGGGCGTCTCCGCTTCTGTGGGGATGACTCTCTCTGCTTCGACTGCTTCCCAACATGTGGGGGGCAAGGTACCTCGCCAACTCATCGCTTCTTCCCGCCCTTCAGGGTGATGTGCGTCGTGCGGTTTGTGCTGCTTCGTGACAGGAAGACGCCGTCGGCGTCAGCCAGGTTGTCTAGCTTCAGACACCCGCGACTCTCGAGGATTCGAAGTACCTGGGCGATGGAGGTGTCTAGGGCGTTACCCTGCACTCCCGGGTCCGGGTCGGCATTAAGTCGCGCCACGAGTCCGTTACGGATCATTCCACCCGGGAGAACGGGAATTTTCCGTGCTAGGACGTCGAGGAAATCCAGAATTTGCATCTGCCCGTTTGGCATCTCGGCAACAGCGTCGGCGATGGCGACCGTAGGAAGCGGCACCAATCCTGGGGTGGTACGGACGAGCGAAGGCACTGCCAATCCAAGTGCAGGTGCCCAGCGCGTGAACGCGTTCCATCGGGTGTCATTTGCAATCGGCCACTGAGCGTTCTGTCCGGTACCGAACTGATCGGCCTGCATCTTCTGGACATTGTCATTCCAATTGAGCGGATAGCCGAGTGCGTCCTGCGCGAGGAACCACGCCAAGGCGCGCGTAAGATCGCGGGCGCCACTGGTGCTAGCTTCCCCGTCACTGACGGACCAAGGGTCGCCGTCCCGCCTGAGGTCGAAGACATGGCTGACCAAAAGGCGTCTGAACTTATCGCGCCCTAACCTCGGTCCGTGCGTGGTGACGCTTTTAGCGACGGTGATATTACCTTCGGTGGAATTCTCAAGCATGGCTATGGCGCGGAAGGCGCTGACAGTGTTCCTTACACCGTCGGCACCACCACTGGACTCATTAACACCTAGAGGCTTGAAGGCATCAACTAGTCCTGCTTCGTCTTTGGTGCTGCGGCTCTCGATCAGGAAGTTGATCATTGCTCGGCCAAGACCGGGGAGGACTCGAGGTGGATTGAGTACGGCCATGTCAGATCCTCCTCAGGAAATCGTGCATTTCCCAGTGTGGGGAGCGGTAGTTTACGATTTTGTGCCCGGCTTTCTCGGGATCATCGGCCCCCTCAGGAACAACCACAATTCGTAGTGGGCCTGAGGAAGGTTTGAGCCAGGACAAGTTGGGCGAGTCCGTTTCATCAAGCAGGATGAGCGTGGGAGCGGCGAAGGAGACCTTCGGAAGTCCATCGCCGATCGTGTCAATCCAGATCAATCCTTCGTCGGCCGATTGAGACGCAGTGGTCATGGCGGGGTGGTTCATGAAGGAACGAGATGCCAAGATTCCGCGGACTCCGTGGTTTACGCATCGCTGGACGAGGTTTTGCAGGGTCAAACGCAGACTCCTGGGGTAACTCACGATCACAACGTGGCCCCCAGCTGCGAGTGCTTTCAGGGCCGTGCTGACGTCCCGGCGCAGGTCAGGGATATTGGAGTCGCTAATGAGTGGTATTGGAGTGTCGTACTGCGGGCGGGGCTTGTGCTGCTCAGCTGGGCAACCGGAGCATGCCGGGGTGGCGCCTAGGGTTGCAAGCATCGGCCCAACGTCCTTGAAGGTGTACTCGGCTGCGATCACGTCCGCCCAACACTCTTTCCTCGCGAGCAATCCATCGATGCGTGCGTGGGAAGACTTCTCCGTAGCGCGAATGTTGGTACGGAGTTGCCTGAGACGAGCTTCGAACGTCGATTGGTCGAGATTGAGACCTGCATTGATGCGCACTCGCAACTGATTGCGGAACCCCTCCCATACCTTCTGCCGCCGCAACTCGAAAATGGTCTCTTCCTCGTTCTCGCCTCGCTGTATATCGGGTGGCGGTGTCGCTTCAATCGAGATGAGGCCGGCCCGTTCCATGAGCGTAAGCGTATTGCGGTTCCAAAGGCGGTTGGAGTCTGATGCGTGGGTGACGTGTTTGGGCACTACTGAAGTGTCGACGACGAGCAACCCGGGATCGGAATCGGCATGCACGGAACGGAGTCGCATCGCGTGCCAGCGATTCCACGTCTTCTCGTCGCCGATGAGGGTGTTCCTCTCGATGCTACGTCCCTCATTGACATCTCCAGGTGCAGTGAGCCAAACCGACACTGCAGCATGCCCATCTCTCCCGGCCCGCCCGACTTCCTGATAGAAGCGGTCGACGAACGCGGGCACACACGCATGAACGATGGTGCGAACGTCGCTCTGGTCGACGCCGAGGCCGAACGCACTAGTGCCGACTACGATGTCGAGTTGCGTGGTGCCTGCCGAACCTGACCATCCCCTCAAAATGCTCAATCTTTTCTCTTCGCTAACGTCGCCATGGAAGAAATCGACCCGACTAAACCCAGCGTCCCTGAGACGAGCGGTGATCTGCTCTGCATCCTGCTTGCGCGTTACGTAGATGATGGCTGGGCGGGGAAGGTGATGCATTGCTTCAACGACGCGGTCAAGGCGTTCCTCGCGTGATTGTGAGGTGCCGTTGAGGTAGCGCAGTTCAGTTCGCAGGAATGTCGAGCCAATGAAAGTCGACTTGTGAGACCCATGGAAAAGGGCGTCATTGAGTTCGAGGCCCTCCTCCGAAAGCGTCGCCGTGAGCAGGATGACGTGAGGTTCCTGATGTCCGGAAGCGGTTGCGATTGCGCGGAGTTCGCTCACAAGTGCGCTGACCAACTGGTACTCCGGACGGAAGTCGAGACCCCACGAGCGGACCAAATGCGCCTCGTCGATTACGACGCTGGTGAGTTTGCCGCTTGCAGCCAGTGCATGAAGTGCTGGCGCAAGTCCACTCGTCAGGGCCTCAGGTGAAGTGAACACCACTCGTTGGGTACCTGCACGCAAACGCTCCCGGATCGCTTCCTTCCCGCCGTCGGAGCGATCGCCGTAGTATGCGAGTTCCATGGGCAAATGCAAATTAGGGAACCGTTCATGCGCTGTGCGCTCCTGGTCGAGTGCGAGCGCGATTGTGGGGACTACCACGAGAGTGGTGCCGTCCGGACGTAGCAGGCCGGGCGCGAGACCGACTATGGATTTACCAGTTCCGGTGGGGAGCACCACATGCAACGTAGATGAAGGGTGACCGAGAGTTGCGGTGCGAATCGCGGCGGCTTGAGTTTTAGAACGATACTTGGTGACGCTGGGGGCAATAATCGTCAGTGCGGGGTCAGCAGGAACCGGATTATCCGGGCGCGCGTAAGTGGACACTTCCTCAGGCGTGCCGCCGCGGTAGGGGCCGGGACTTGCACAAGCAACGTCGATCCACCGAGGATCACCGTGCAACCAAGCCGGAGCCCAAGTGTCCGCCAATGTCACGGCGTGCTCGGTCTCGCCGTAGCGGGTGCAGTTGAGGTTGCTGCGGGCTAATACGTCCGTGGTGATAGCACGATCGTCCAGCCTGATTCGCAGTCGAGGGGTATCTGTGGATGATACGTCTCTCTCGTGCCTGAGCACTTGCGAGACAAGCGCGGCGACATCGGCAGCGATCTCCGCGCCGGAACGAGTCGACAACCATGCGTCGAGTAGACGACGGTGAGGTCCGGTCAGTTCGTCTCTTGCTCCGACGTCCCCAAGTAAGGCGGCCTGGACGGCTTCGAACTGGAGGGTCATGCGTCGTTTCCCAGCGTTAGTTCCTCGCCGGAGACGATCACGATTCCGGTGCTGTCGAGGCGAAACGACGGGGTTTTGATCGCCGAATAGAGGGCCCATCCGGCATCTTCCTCAACCGTCACTTCCTTCTCGAGGGCTGAGCGTTCACGACCCGCGCTACGAGCAACCCGCAACTGTAGTTGCTTCACGCGCTTCGCCGAATCGGCTTGTGCCTGCTGGAGACCCGTTTGAATGGCGTCTCGCACCGCGGGAAGGCTGCCGACGAGATTTACCGCAGTAGTTTCCGCTTCGTACCATCTCCGAGACCAGGCCGCGGCCGGAACGTACTTGTAGGCGGCCTCTATGCGCGAACGGTTGAGGGAGTAGTCGCCTCCGAGAGCCCTGTCCCGAGGCTTAACATACGGCTCTTGCAGCACGTCCAAGAGAGCGGAATCTGTCAACTGCCCACCCCGATCATCGATCCACACGGTGATTATCAGTGGCGGGAACACGTTGTCGGCCCGGTGCGCCAAAGAAGCCGTGTCTACAGAGTTGTCCCGATTCAATAGTTGATACTGCAGGCCAGCGGCCGCCGGTATGTTAGCGCGAGGGCGTGCCTCGACCGCGTAGTCGAAGCGGTAGGCGACCCTCTCGCCGTACCCCCAGTCCGGGCGCCAACGCCACATGCCGAACGCACGACCGCGGTCATCATGCCACAGGAAGTCGGAAACCGCTTCAATAAACGGATCGCCATAGCGGTAGAGGTGAGTGTCGTTGTACTTGATGGCGTGGGTGCGGAGAAAGGTGCCGCGCTGGTCGCGGACAGGCAGGAAGTCTCTCTGCAGGCGCTCCAAGGAGATGAGAGGGATCTGCAATTGATTACCAGGCAAGCGCGAGAAGGCATCGTACCCACCCACACTGTGCACCGGATCACCGATGGTATTGAAGCGGAGGTTGCCGGGGACATTTGCCAGGAGATCATGGGTGAGCTCGGCAAACTCGGATTCGGTGGACTCGAACTCCATCATTTTCCTGTAGATGGAACCGCGATCGCCGCTGGATTCGATGCTGTCGAGGGCATCCTGCTCGCGGATCAGCAGGACTTCCTCCTCAAGGGACGAGCGTACCGATTCGACGATCGCTTCTCTGGCCTCCATGCCATCGGTGAGGAGTTGCTGCCACGCACCCTCAGTCGCAGTTTCGACAGCGAATTGCAGGCTGGCGATTGACGAATCGAAGACCCCGAAGCCGTCTTTGAGGATTTGGGTCCACACGGAAGCGAACGTCTCGGATGCGCTGGATTCGGTTACGATCATCGAGCGCCGTTCACCTGCAGTGTCAATCATTTGCCAGCGGTCACATCGTCCAATCCGCTGCTCCATGCGATTGGCGTCTGACGGGACCCCGACGTGGACCATCAGGTCCGCAAACTGGAAGTTGCGGCCCTCTTCGGCTGAGGCATCGGCGAGTAGTATGGCGGTCTCACGCGCGCTCTCAAACTTCCGGATTACCATCTCGATATGCTCCGGCGCATCAGTGATGCGGTGCTCGAGCACCGCGGTGTCGGGGAGGAAATCCTGGAGTTCCTCCCCGAGTTCGGTCACGAGATCGGCGGTCGGACAGAAAACGACGACCTTCTCCCCGTCTTTGAATTGATAGGAGAGCGCGTCTGCGATCGGCTTGGCAACGGCATCCCGGCGGTTCGTGAACGCCAGGTCTTGAACTATGCGGTCGAGCGCGGTCTGCTCTCCTGGTGTCGCGGCCTTGCGTGAACGTGCCCACTCAGCAAGCGACTCGGGATCAAACGAGAAGTTGACGGCTTCGGCGAACGAATTTGCAGCGGCCCGAAGAGCAATCGGATTCTGCTCATGCGCGGCTAGGACTTCCTGACGCCATGCCTCCAACAGTCGGGTCAACTCGGTGAGTAGTCCCGACTCAAACGTGAGTGATTTGGGAGCTTTGCGGCCAGTGACTCGATAGGTGGTTTGCAACGCTGACGTACGACGGGTACGGAGCATACGCCGGTGCACGCGGTAGATCTCGGCGACGTGTGTTCGGACCTCCTCGAGCGCCCCCTTGAGAGCGTCGTGGTCGGCTGCCGTTAAGGCAGCCGACGCGATATCGAGGAGCTTTTCGACTTCAGAGTCGCCTGACATTTCGTCGCGCAGTTCTGCGAGTCGGTTGCGGAGGATTATTGCGGGGAGGCTGGGTCGGAGGCCGAGGAAAATTCGGCCGAGCCCGGATCTTGCAGCTAGTCGCTGGCGCAGGTCATCAACCGACACGTCGGTATATACTGCGGGGTCCAGAAGTTTAAGCATCTGCAAGAAGACCGGTTCATTGTTCAGCGCCGGTGTTGCGGACAGCAGGAGAAGCCTCGTGGACGCTGTAGCGACCTGCGCCAACTTGGCGTAACGCGCGGCGAGATCCGACTGGTCGCTGTCGGCCAGGGCGGCTAGGTTATGGGCCTCATCGACGATCAGAAGGTCGGCGGGCGCCCAGGTGTCGGGCGCGTCGTTGCGAGAGAACCGGATGTCCGCCCGGGGAAAGTCCTGGACGAAGAACTTACTGGCCAGTTCTTTCCTCCATTGGCCGATCAGGAACGGCGGCAGAATTAGTTGCACCGAAAGTTCTGGGTCGTCGAGTAGTAACTGGCGAAGGATAATGCCTGCTTCGATGGTCTTGCCTAGTCCCACCTCGTCGGCGAGGAGGTAACGCTGCACGGGATCCTGCAACACACGCCACGCGGCCTCGAGTTGGTGATCATGGAGTTCGATGGCGCTCGACAAAGCGCCCTTCATGCCGCGGGCGGCAGAGCGTTGTTGCAGGATAGCCCGGAGGAACGGCCGGCGTAGATCGGCCAGCAGGGGCGACTCGAGCAATCCGCCCGCAGCAAACCCGACGGGATCGGTGAGTGGACGGTGCCACCGCACAAACATTTGTTCCTCGGCGACGAAGCCTTCCCAGTCGCGTGACCGGACGTGTATGTCCCTCTCCGGGGTGGCCTCTATGACCCGACCCGAACGCCATTTTGCGGCCGAAATCCAGAAGACTCGCGTTTCCTGTTTCAGGGGGAATCGGCGTAATCCGCTGCGCGGGACGGAAATCCGTGTACGCTCCTCAGTGGCCTGCCCTGGGTTGTCGAAGTATTCGAGTACAAGCTTTTCCCCGTCGGCAGCGACCAATTTGCCTGGTCCAAGCGCATTAGTGTTGGAGACGAGCAGGTCCCCTCGGCGAAGTTTGGTACTTCTTCCGGCGCGGGTCGCGGAGGACGAAACTGCCGTTCCGGTGGCACTCGTAGCGGTCGATATTTTTGAGGGGCCCGTCTTTTTCGCCGAAAGATCCGGTAGCGTGCCGTCGAAATTCAGGCTCCCTTTGCAATTAGGGTACCTGGTACATCCCCAGAAATCGTTTCCGGCGTTGCGTCCAAACCTGGCGGATCGCAGAGTTAACGGAGCCCCACAAAGAGGACATCCATCTTCCAAGTTCATCGATTCACCCCCTCTGGGAAGGTTAACATGGTTCTAGTGGGGGGCGGTCGGACGTGGAGGGATGTGTCATCAGCAAGGGGGCAGTGTTCGACAAGTAGACTAGTCGGGAGTGAAGGGCGCCCACTGGGAATAGAGCAACTACCAAGGACGGCAAGGGGTGCCGCTGTAACGCATGCAAAAAGCCCTTCTTGGCCGTCGACGTGAACGTGTGAGTAAAAGGCCGCATCATCGGAAGTTGGAGTCCAGTTGCGCGGAGAGGGTCAACTCGCGCTTTGAGCAGGGACAACGGAGTTGCTGCTCCTGCTAAAGCTTCGAGGATCTACCTACATTCCAAGCGGTTTTCAGACCAGCCTCGGTGGGAAGTCTGGGAAGGTCGCGAACGTCACTTGCCCTGGCAGTTAGGGCGTCGGTAGGAGGCTGTATTGTCTACCAGTGGCCCCGGCAGTCACATCGGCTGGCAAGCCACTTGTAGAGGAGACACCCATGACCTTGACCCTTACCAACCTCACCGACTCCCGCAATAGAAGGAACGTTATCGTGGCCTTCGCTTCGGCGGTTGGCCTGCTCGCTTGCATTCTGGCGGCGAATTTCGTGACTTCCCGGTATGGTGTCGTTCCTGTCGGCTTCGGCTTGGTAGCAACTGCAGGTACCTACTTCGCAGGGCTCACGTTCGTTTTGCGCGACGCCTTGCAGGACTCTGCCGGTAAAATCTGGACGTTGGGCCTGATTGTGGTAGGCGCGGTACTGTCCCTCCTGCTGTCTGAGCCATTCATTGCCATTGCGTCCGCCGTCGCATTCTTGTCGTCTGAAGTAGCCGATCTGGCCGTTTATACTCCGCTCAGGAAACGTGGCTACATCCGCGCTGCAGTCGCATCTAATGTCGTGGGATCATTCGTTGACACCATAATCTTCTTAACTATTGCGGGTTTTTCGGTCAGTCAGGCGTTGGCAGGCCAGATGGTTGGCAAGTTAGTGGTGACGGTTCTGGCTGTGGCACTAGTCGTGGCTTTTCGTTCGTGGCGTAAAGCTCGAATGGCGTGATCGCCAGTCTTGGGGGAGCCAAACTGCGACGGACAGGACCAGGCAAGCAGTCTTGCGTCGTAGATGAGGCCGGGCTAATGCATCTCTCAAGGTCACCACTCCTAGGACGCTTTAGTCTGCGTCGTTTGCTTAGTCTTTCTCGGTATGTCCGAAATAGCATCCTCACATGAGCCGGGAACAGACCAATCCTCCAGCAGGTTTAGCCGCTGAAGGCGTGTGCACGCCGCCACTCTGGATTTTGTCGCTTCCAGAAGTCCAACCTTCATCATCGAACGACTGGACTTCACAGGCGTTTTCGGTTGAGGCCCACGAGTCTCTTAGGAGCCGAGAAGAGCAGAAGTTCTTCGACTGGAGCATTGGTATTTTGGAGGACGCTGGCATCGTAGGCGTATTGAAGAATGACTACGTCTACCAAGCGGCTGCCCTGCAGGGAGAGATACACACTGGTGGGAGGCTGTACGCGGTGACGCTGTCCAAGACTTCGATCGATTTTGACGACGGAGAAACCGCTGAGGGACCTATCCAGTTCAGTGACGCCTTGCTTGAGACCGACGGAGAGGAACTCGAAGCGTCGCAGGTTGGCCGTGCATTCGATTCCTCGCGGCGTCACTTCGCGTTGCGTCGGGCGTGGCATGACTGCACGCCAATGACAAGCCGACATTCAGTTGTCTTCAAAGACCTGCGTATTCTTCATCATGGTTCAGAGTTTGGGATGGATGTAGAGACCGAGACAGCGGAGTTTACTGTGGCCATCCGTCGAACGCCCAACTCCGGTGTCTTCCGGTACTCGCTTACGGATGCGGCAACTTCGATCGTGCACAGTCCTCGAGTTGCTGACGCGCTACTTTGCGATGCTGCCGAAGAGGCCGGCGAGGTTCCTGAGCCCGCTGCGATCCTCAATGCCATAATCGGTGCCGCCGAACTGGCTCAGAGAGATCCCGAATGGCTTGCCATCGGGACGAGGAGACCAACGGATCGGGGATAAGGCATGGACTCCGGCTTTTCCCTAAGTGGTGCTGGGCTCCCGGCTTGTTCGTTGGTTCTGACCCGCCTAGACATTCGTTTGGCCCGCGATAGCCAGGTCCATGCACAATTCCGCCCAAGTCCGTATCAGGTGACCGGCCGTCGAGGCGCTAAATTGAGGCTTGTGCTTGCTCCAGGGTTGCCCTACATCAGGAAATCCTCCGCGCGTAGTCTTCCTTGACGACTTCGAGGTGGAGCCAGGAGTCGGTGCGGCTGACGCCGGGGAGGCTGCGGATTTCCTCGAGTTGGGCGAGGAGGTCGCGGGGGGATTGGGCGGCGAGGGTGGCGATGGCGTCGAAGCGGCCGACGGTCTGGGCGACGAACTCCACGTGCGATGAGCTGCGCAGGAGTTCGAGGACGGCGTCGTTGTCGCCGGCCAGGTTTAGGCCGACGCCCATGGATAGCTGCCGGCCGCCAGCGCCGCGGGATTCCACGGCACTGATCCGGATGATCCTGGTGTCCAGCAGCCGCTGCACCCGGGAGCGGACGGCGGTGGGGGTCAGCCCCACGGCGGCGGCGAGGTCCCGGTAGCTGGTCCGCCCGTCCTGCTGCAGGATCTCGATGAGCTGCGTGTCCACGCCGTCGATGGTGACCTCGCCGGCGTATTGCGAGAGGAAAAAGCCCTTGACCAGACGGGTGTAGACCAACGTGTCGATATAGGCCACGTCGGGATGCTCGCGGAGTTGGGTGAGCACGGCGTGCAGTTCGTCATGTGTGGCCACACGGATCTCGGTGACCAGGTCATGGGTGCCGCCGACTGCGGAGGCCAGCACCACTTCCGGCCAGCCGGCCAGCAGCTTGGCGATGTTGCGCACCGGCCCGGACGCCACCACCGAGACGTGGGCGATCACGTGCTGGCCGAGGAACGCCGGATCCACCGCGGCCACCACCCGGACCGTCTGGCTGTCCAGCAGCTGGCGCAGCCGGGCGGAGACCATGGCCCGCGGCAGGCCGAGCTCGCGCGCCAGTTCTTGGTAGCTGGCCCGGCCCTCCTTCTGAAGGGCGCGGACGAGTTTTGTGTCGATCATTTCGATGGGGTCCGCCAAAGTTTCCTTAACCTCCCAAGTGAGCGCCGCCGTCGTCAATTATCCAGTGATTCAGACCACAAGCAAGCGCATCGGGAAAATTCTGCATGAGAACAAGAGCAGAAGTGAATTCAGGGGCCCGTAACGCAAAGTTTCTGATCTTGTCGGATTGTGATTTCGGCCCTACAGTCGCATAGATCACAACGGCAGTCATGCCCACACCCCAAGGTGGAACAACATGTCACACACGTCAGCAGCCCGGCCGCAGTTCAGCCACGCCCGGGCCCGCCGCGCCGGATTCGCGGCCTTCGTCGGCACCGCCATTGAGTGGTACGACTTCTACATCTACGCCACGGCCGCGGCCCTGGTGTTCGGCCCGCTCTTCTTCCCGGAGGCGGACCGGCTGGCCGGCATCGCCGCCGCCTTCGCCACGTACGCCGTCGGCTTCCTCGTGCGGCCCCTGGGCGGCGTCATCTTCGGCCACATCGGCGACAAGTTCGGCCGTCGCCCGTCGCTGGTGATCACGCTGCTGGTGATGGGCCTGTCCACGGTGTTGGTGGGCGTGCTGCCCACCTACGAGAACATCGGCTCCTTCGCCGCGGTGCTGCTGGTGGTGCTGCGCGTACTGCAGGGCCTGGCCGTGGGCGGCGAATGGGGCGGCGCCGTGCTGATGGCGGTGGAACATTCGCCGGAGAAGTACAAGACCTTCTACGGCGGCTTCGCGCAGCTGGGCAACCCGGCCGGCGCGCTGGGAGCGACGCTGATCTTCGGCATCCTGTCCGCACAGGGCGAGACGTTCCTGGTGGACGGCGGCTGGCGCATCCCGTTCCTGCTGTCCGTGGTGCTGATCGGCGTAGGCTTCTGGGTCCGCTACCGGGTGGAGGAATCCCCGGTCTTCGAGGACAAGGTGGAGGGGCAGGAGCAGTCCGTCCCGATCAAGTACGCGCTGCGCAATAACTGGAAGCCGATTTTGATCGGCATCGGCCTGCTGCCGATCTCCACCGGCGGCTACTACCTGGCCACCACGTTCGCCACGGCCTACGGCACCGACCCGTCGGTGGGGCTGAACGAGACGCTGATCCTGAACGCCATGTCCGTCGCCGCCTTCTGCGAGCTGGTCACCTGCCTGGGCATCGCCTGGCTGGGCGACAAGTGGGGCCGCAAGCGCGTGATGGCCATCGGCCTGATCGGCTCCGTGGTGTTCGTCGTCCCGCAGTTCTTGCTGATGTCCACCGGACCGGAATGGATGATCTTCGTGGCCTTCGCCGTGGTCCGCGTGGCGATGAACTTCACCTACGCCCCGGTGGCAACCATCCTGTCCCAGCTGTTCAAGCCGCAGGCGCGCTACACCTCCATCTCGCTCTCCTACGGCCTGGCCGCCGCCCTCTGGGCCGGCCTGTCGCCGCTGGCCGCCACGCTGCTGTGGGACGCGACCGGCACGGTGTGGTCCGTTATCGGACTGTTCGCCGCGATGGGCGTGCTGGGCCTCTTCTGCCTGGCAATCGCACCGCAGCACGTCGACGACGACGTGTACGGCGATCAGGGTGCGGCCGGGGCTGCTGACGGCGCCGCCGGTTCTGCCGGCGCCGGCACCCAAGGTATGTGGAAGAAGGAGAGCTTCAAGTAATGCGCAAGCTAAAGACGTTCGACGACGGCGCCGACTTCCAGCCGCTGCTGGTCACCGCCGGCACCATCCACGCGCTGGATCCGTCCGGCAAGGGCGCGACGGCGATGCTGGTCGCCGCCGGGCGGGTGGCCGCCGTCGGTACCGAAGCCGAATGCCGCCAAGCTGCCGCGGGGCTGGGGCTGCGCGAACCTGTGCTCCGCGAGCTGGGAGACGTCACCGTGGTGCCCGGCTTCATTGACCCGCACGCGCACCCGCTGATGTACGGGCAGATGAAGACCTGGGTGGACTGCGGGCCGGATAAGGCAGGCAGCATCCCGGAGATCGTCTCGCTGCTGCGCGCGGCCGCCGAGACCGCCCCAGCCGGGCAGCCGGTGCGCGGCTACGGCTACGAGCACCGCAACCTGGCCGAGGGCCGGCACCCCACCCGGCACGAGTTGGACCAGGTGGCAACCGACCGCGAGGTCTACCTGATGAACGCCTCCGGCCACGGCGGCGTGGTGAACAGCTACACGTTCCAGCTCAGCGGCATCACACGCGACACTCCGAACCCCGCGGGCGGTGAGTTCTTCCGCGACGCCGATGGCGAGCTGACCGGCGAACTCTCCGACGCGGCCTGCAACATCCTCACCGGATTGGGCGGGGTGAAGGTGGGCCACCACGGCCCCAACTTCCACCTGGCCGACGCACCGGAGGAGCACCTGCGCCAGCTGGCTGCGGCGCAGCAGGACTTCCTGGCCGGCGGCGTGACCACCGTAGGCGATGCCCAGGTCTCCCGCCGGGAGTTCGACATGTACCTGCGGTTGGCCGAGGCCGACCAGCTGAAGATCCGCTACAGCATGTACTTCCTTTCCCACCTGCTGGAGGAGGGGCTGGAGATTGGCATGACCGGGGCGTTCGGCAACGCGCACCTGAGCTTCGCGGGCTTCAAGTTCTACGCCGACGGCACGCTGGGCGGATGGACCGCGTACTTCCCGGACGGCTACGTGGGTGACCCGTGCCGCACCGGCCAGCTCTACCATGACCCGGCCGACTACGCCTCGCTGATCCTGAAGGCCCACGCCGCCGGGCTGCAGACCGCCACGCATGCCCAGTCGCCCACGGCGCTGGAGATGGTGATCTCCGCGATCGAGGCCGCGCAGGCGGAGTTCCCGGACTCCGATGCGCGGCACCGGATCGAACACTGCGGGCTGCCGACGCCTGAGCAGATCCGCCGGATGGCCGACGCCGGCATCTTCCCAGTGAACCAGCCGCAGCACTACTACAACTGGGGTGAGGGCGTGACCGCCGCCGTCGGAACCCCCGGGGAGCGGTTCAACCCGCTGGGCGAATTCATTAACGCCGGCGTGCCGGTGACCCTGAGCTCCGACGCACCGGTGGCCGAGCCGCGTCCGCTGGAAGCGATCCAGGCCGCGGTCACCCGCGTGACCCGTCGCGGCCACAAGCTGGGACCGGACACGCTGAAGATCACCGCCGCCCAGGCACTGGAGGGGCACACGCTCAACGGTGCCCGGGCGCTGGGCCGCGAGGACGACCTCGGCTCGCTGGCCGTCGGCAAGCGTGCGGACTTCGCTGTGCTCTCTGCCGACCCGCTGGCCGTGGCACCGGAAACCATCGCGCAGATCCAGGTGCTGCAGACCTGGGTGGGCGGCAAGCCAGCGTTCGAGGCCGAGCCCAGCCGAAGCAGCGAGCCGGCGCTCGCCGGAGGCGGCCATGTCTGAGCAGACCGCACAGCGGGTGCAACAGGAAGTCCAACTGCCGGACGGCGTGGTAGCCGACAACGTGGGCCTGACCATGCTGACGCTGCTGCGCAACTATGGGATCGACGCGGTGTTCGGCATTCCCGGCACCCACAACCTGGAGTTCTACCGGCACCTGTCGCCGTTGGGCATCCGCGCGGTGACCAGCCGGCATGAACAAGGTGCCGGGTACGGCGCCGACGGCTGGTCACAGCAGACCGGGCTGCCCGGCGTCGTGATCACCACCTCCGGGCCAGGACTGCTCAACGCACTCTCCGCCGCCGGCACCGCTTACTGCGAGTCGCGGCCGCTGATCATCCTGTCTCCCGGCGTGCCCGAGGGCGAGGAGTTCGCGGACGTCGGCGCGCTGCACGAAACCAAGGACGCCACCGGGGCCGCCGGCGCCATCGTGGAGTGGTCGCGCCGCGTCCATTCCGGGGCCGAGGCAGCGCAGGCCATCCACGACGCGTTCGAGCTGTTCCGCTACGGGCGCCCGCGCCCGGTGCACATCGAGGTTCCGCTTAACGTGCTCGAGGGACCCAGCGACTGCCCGGCGGATCTGCTTCAGGCATCACCGCGGCGGGAGCCGGCGGGCGCGCCGGCCCAGGCGATCCGGCAGGCCGCCCAGCTGCTTGCCGAGTCGCTGCGGCCGGTGCTGCTGGTTGGCGGCGGTTCGCTCCGGGCCGGCAACACCCTGCTGCAGCTGGCCGAAGCGCTGGACGCCCCGGTGGTCACCACGCTCAACGGCAAGGGCGCCATCCCCGAAACGCATTCGCTGGCGCTGGGCTCGGACATCCGGCTGCCCGCCGCGCAACAGCTCTGCGAGGAGGCCGACGTGCTGCTGGTCATCGGCTCCAAGGTGGGCGAGGCCGAACTCTGGTTCAACCAGCTGCAGCCGCACGGCAACGTGATCCGCGTGGACATCCTGCCCGGCCAGATGACCAAGAACATCGCAGCCGACGTACCGCTGGTCGGTGACAGCGCCGCCGTCGTGCCTCAGCTGCTGGCGGCACTGCCGGAACAGCACGACAGCGGTGTCCAGCCGCGCCCGGAGAGCGGCGCCGACCGCGTGGCGCAGCTGCGTCCGGTGCTGCGCGAGGCGGCCCGCGAGCTGGCCCCGCCGCTTGCCGCGCTGGCCGAACAAGTGGCCTCCGTGCTGCCGGCCGACGCCATACTGGGCGGCGACTCCTCGCAGGTGACGTACTTTGGCACCGCGAGCTTTGTGCAGCAAGACCGGCCGCACTCGTTCCTCTACACGCCCGCCTACGCCACGCTCGGCTACGGCCTGCCGGCGTCCATCGGCGCCAAGGTGGCCGCGCCGGACCGGCCGGTGGTCTGCGTGCTCGGCGACGGCGCACTGATGTTCGCCATCCAGGAGCTGGCCACCGCGGTGGAGCAGCGGCTGGACCTGGTGGTGGTCTGCGCGGACAACGGCGGTTACGGCGAGATCCGGCAGAACGAACTGGACCGCGGGATCGCCCCGGTGGGCGTGGACCTGGTCCAGCCCGACTGGGCCGCCCTGGCCACTGCCTTCGGTGGCCACGGCGAACGGATCACCGCCGCCGAACAGTTCGCACCCGCACTCGCCGCCGCCATCAACGCCGGCGGAGTCCGGCTGCTGCACGTGCCCACCGAATTGTTCGAAGCTGCGTGACACCTCCCCCTGCCGCGACGGCGGTGCTGGACTTCCCCCAGCCGAGCACCGCCGTCGTCCTCCCTCAATAACTTGCACCACCCGAAAGGAACACCAGTGAGCACCACCCAGGAAACCACCGCCGCAGCCGTCCCCGCAGGCCTCGCCGCCGAAGCCAAGGCCACGGCCCGGGAGTGGATCGATGCCAACATGAACCGGCTGTCCGAGTGGCACCGGCACATTTGGGAGCTCGCGGAGCCGGCTTGGCGCGAATACCGCTCCGCCTCCTGGTACGTGGAGCGGCTGCGGGCCGAGGGCTTCGAGGTGGAAGAGGGCAGCGGCGGGATGCCCACCGCGTTCAAGGCAGAGTGGACGCAGGGGAGCGGGGGGCCGGTGCTGCTGACCTACGCCGAATACGACGCCGTGCCGGGCAACTGCCAGGCCGCGTCCACCGAGGAAACCCCGCGCGACGGGCTGAGCGCCTTCGCGCCCGGCCACACCGACCCGCACTCGGCGCTGGGCATCTCCACGCTGGCCGGCCTGCTTGGCACCAAGCACGCCATGGAGGTGCACGGCATTGCCGGCACCCTGCGCTACACCGGCGAACCGGCCGAGAAGGTGCAGGGCTCAAAGGTGGTGCACGGGCTGCGCGGCTACTACGACGGCGTGGACGCGATTGTCAGCTTCCACCCGTTCTACATGCTGCCGCTGTGTAACACCGCCCGCTGGGACACCCAGTGCGGCTCCTATTACTCCAAGGTCTACTCGTTCATCTGCGACGAGCCGGAGACCTGGCAGCTCTCGGCCAACCCGAACTCGCCGATCCCGGCGTCGCACTCGGCGGCCCGCGCCCCGGGGGCGAACGTGGCGCTGATGCAGATGTACACCAGTTCGCGGGTGATGCAGGACGCCATGCTGCCCAGTTTCGGCGGCTGGAGCCTGTCGGACGCGATCCTCGGGTCCGGGCAGGCGACGGCGGACAACCTGCCGGCACGGATCGCGCAGATCCAGTACTCCTGGCGCTGCCCCACGCTGGAGATGGCCGAGCACGTCCTGGCGGTGCTGGACCGCAACGCCGAGCACGCCGCCGCGATGGCGCACTGCCGGGTGGAGACCACCTGGGTGGCCCGCAACCGTCCGGGCATCACCAACCACGCGCTGGCGCAGGCGCTGTACAACAACCTTGAGGAGGTCGGCGCTCCTGTGTATGGCGACGACGCCGTGGCCGCCGCGCAGCAGATCCAGTCTGGACTTGGAATCGAGCCGATGGAGAAGCCGTTCCTGGACGAGTGCGAATCGCTGATCTCGCCGCAGGACGCGGAGGAGGCGCTGCGCGAGCACCTCGCCCCGTGGCAGAAGAACTGGACCAGCGACGACTACGTGGAGATGACGCACTACGCACCGACCGTGCGGTTCTACATCTCCCGGCCCGCGCTGAAGCCGGCCCCCGGCAAGGGCGCCTACCCCGGTTGGGTCATGAACGCGCTCGGCGGCATCCCGGCAGCGATCGACCCCACCATCGAAGTGGCCGGCAAGACCATCGCCGGCACCTTCGTGGACATGCTGACGTCGCCCGAGCTCTTGGCATCGGCGGGGGAGGAGTTCCACCGCCGCAAGGCCGAGGACCCCACCGAAGCCCTGCTCCCCGCCGACTTCATGCCGCCGACCGGCCTCGCCTGGCCCGACTACGCCCCGGCCGAACCGACGGCTTCCGGCGAGCGGGTCTGGCACCCGCAGGCGCTGTAGCATCCTGAAAAACGTAAGGGTGCCGTCCCTGGCGGGACGGCACCCCTCGCGACTGTCCGCAGGTTAGGCGGCGGGCTCTTCGACGACGGGCTCTTCGATGGTCGGGTCTTCGACAACCGGCTGTTCGGCGGCGAGCTGCGCCTCGTAAGCGTCGGCAACGGCCTGGTAGGCGACGCGGGCTTCGTTGACGATCGCGCGGTTCTTGACGCGGAGGTCCTTCAAGGCAGCGGTCTGTGCCGCGCGCAGGTTCTTTACCTGCAGCTGCGCGGCTTTCACGGCCTTGCCCTTGGCGAGCTTCGCCTTCTTGGACACGGCCTTCAGCTCGGCGGCTGCGGTGGCGCGGGCCTGCTGTTCGGTGGTGCGGGCATTATTCTGCGCTGCCTTGAAGGCGGCCTTGGCGGCTTTGACGTCGGCCTCGGTCACGGCCGGCTCGGCGCTGACGGGTGCGGTGATGACCGGTTCGGTGACGGGCTCAAGGTTAGCGGCGGACGCGGCGGTGGCGCTTCCACCGGCCAGGAGAGCGGCTGCGAGGAAGCCGGCGGCGATCTTGCGGATTGCAGTCATGTGTACTCCGTGTTCGGATGAGGTGGCCGGCCCAGTGCCCGCCACCCTTCGAAAATAACGAGTCCGACCGCCGCAAAGGCCCTCCTTGCGGCTAACCTGCCGAAACGTTGCCGCAGCTTTACAAAACCTGCGTCTTTGGTGGGACGAGTCGTATCTGAAGTGACTGCAACCTGCCCCTTGGAAGGAGGCGGGCAGCGCCGTCGTGATGGGTTTCCGGCTCTTCCGCCGGAACCCTTTTAGCGTTAACCTGATTAACATGAAATCCGTGCAGGACACGGGAGCCCGGGGCTACCGGATGGGCAAGCGGGCCGAAACAACCGCGGCCACGGCTGACCGGATCCTGACTGCCACGGTGGAGCTCTTCACCGCGGAAAGCCTGGCCGGCGTGACCCTTGGCAAGGTGGCCGAGCGCGCGGACACTACGGTCCAGACGATCATCCGCCGGTTCGGCGACAGGGACGGCCTGCTGGGAGCGGCCGCGGAACGGGCCAGCGCGGAAGTAGCCCGGGCCCGCGGTGCGGTCGAACCGGGTGACGCGGCCGCCGCCGTCGTCAATCTTGTGGAGCACTATGAGCACGTGGGGCGGACTGCCTTGCGCATGCTCGCGGAGGAGGGCGGTTCGGACTTTATGCGCCGCATCACGGGGGAGGGGCGTGCCTTTCACCGGCGGTGGTGCGCCCGGGTTTTCGCCCCGTCCTTGGAAGGGCTGGAGAATGCGGACCGGCGCCGCCGGCTGGCCCAATTCGTCGCCGTTTGCGACGTCTACACCTGGAAGCTGCTCCGGCTCGACGCGGGCCTCAGCCGCCACCAGACGGAAAAAGCACTGCTCGAGATGCTCGAGCCCCTCATCGGGAGGACGCCATGTCCACCATCCTTGCGTACACCTCGCCCGCGCTCGGGCACCTCTACCCGCTGATCCCGCTGCTGCAGGAACTGGGCCGGCGGGGGCACGACGTCCACCTGCGCACCCTGGAATCCCAGCTGACGGCCGTCCGTGCCCTTGGCATCCGCGCGGAAGCGATGGACCGGCGGGCCATCACCGAGATCGAGGACTACCGGGCCGGGAACACCCGAGAGGCCCTCGCCGCCTCGGCCAACACTTTCGTTACGCGGGGCCGGTTCGACGGGCCGGATATGCGCGCGGCGATGGACGGCGTGCGTCCGGACCTACTGGTGGTGGACATCAACGCGTGGGGCGCCCGCATGATGGCCGAATCCTCCGGCCTGCCGTGGGTGCTGTTCAGCCCGTACACCCCTCCCCTCAGATCGCAGGGCACCCCGCCGTTTGGGCCGGGGCTGCGTCCCTTGAGCGGTCCGTTGGGGCGGATTCGCGACGCCGCCGTCCGCCCGCTGGTGATCGGCGCCGTGGAGCGGCTGGTGCGTCCGGGCATCAACGCCCTGCGGGCCGAGTTCGGGCTGGGCAGCATCAAAACCGCCGACGAGTTCTTCCGCCTGGCGCCGTTGATGCTGGTGGCCACCGCCGAGCCGTTCGAGTACCCGCACCCCGACTGGGGCGACCGGATCCGCATGATCGGTGCCCTGTCTTGGGAACCACCCGCCGAACCGCCGGCCTGGCTCGCCGGGACCACCGGGCCGCTGGTGCTGGTGACGACCTCCTCGGAGTACCAGGCGGACGAAGCGCTGGTCCGCGCCGCGGTCGACGGTCTTGCCGGCGAACCCTACACGGTGGCCGTGCCGCGCAGGGCCTCCGGCGACAGCTTCTTCACCGACAAGCGGGTACCGGCCCCACAGGCGACCACCCGGGCGGCGACCTCCAGTTAAGGTCCGCCAGACAATCTCGATGGCCGACGGTGCCCGCCGGGTCGCGGCCGGCTACGACGCCGCCGGGGGAGCTCCTGCCGGTGCGGACGCTATGGAGGAGTTGCTGCGGCGGGGCGTTGGTGTGGGATAACCGTTTTGGGTGGGGGGGGGGCTCATCGGTTTGCAGCACAGACACGGCAACGGGGTGGCGCGGAGTCAGTGCGGCCGGATTCCAGTCCACCCTTGATGGTCAGGACGCAAGGGGCGGGAACCGATCCTGATTGCTCGTTTGACCAACGAGAGGGCGTTCAGGTAGTGTTGCGCCCCACACGCGGCCGCAGGCCCAGCGGCTTCTCCTCCCCGTCTCGTATTCCTTCACGTGAGAGTCCCTCCATGCGCCTGGCCTTAAAAATGATGCTGATCCCGGTCCTTATGGCGCTCGCGCTCCTGGGCGGAGGGGTTGTCCCCGCTCAGGCAGCCACGGCCGCGATAACTCTCAGTCCCTCATCCGGACCGGCAGGGACCTCCGTCACGGTGACCGGCACAGGCTTTCCCAAGAAGTCCTCCGGAACAATCTCGGGAGGAACAGAGCCTGTCCCCTTCCTCTCAAGTGCCTCGGGATACTTCCGTACCACGCTGGTTATCCCTGCGACCGAGCAGGCAACTGTCTCCATCGAGGCTAAAGCCGGCGCCACCCGCGCCTCCGCTCCCTTCACGCTCACCTACAGCAGCCCCTCGGTGACACAGGAGGAACCGGCGCCGCCCCAGCAGTCTCCCGCCCCCACCGCGCCATTGATCAGCAAGGCGCCGCTTCGCTTTGGCTTGGGAACGCCCGGTGGACCGCTGGCTTCGGCCGAACTGGACGCAGCGGCTGCCCTGGTTGGCGAAGCACCGTCGATCATCCTCTCCTACAAGGACTTCAACCAAGCCCCGCCCATCACCGAATTGGAAGCGGTCCGCTCCCGCGGAGCTCATACCTTGCTCACCTGGGAGCCCTGGACCTGGGGCGGAGGCACTGCACAACCCGCCTACTCGCTGGACCGGATCACCGCCGGAGACTTCGACCCCTACCTCCGCGAATGGGGTACCGCGCTGGCTAAGTGGGGCCACCCTGTGATGCTGCGCTTCGGCCACGAGATGAACGGAAACTGGTACCCCTGGTCCGAGGGAATCAACGGCAATACGGCCGGGGACTATGCTGCCGCTTGGCGGCACGTGCACGACGTCGTCTCTTCCACCGGCGCCCGGAACATCACCTGGGTCTGGAACCCGAACGTCCCCTACGCCGGATCTACCCTCTTGGATGGTCTCTACCCGGGCGCGGGTTACGTGGATGCGGTTGCCCTCGACGGCTACAACTGGGGAACCGCAGTCGCGTGGAGCACTTGGACCCCGCCGTGGGCGCTGTTCGCCGACGGGCTCGGACAACTCCGGTCGCTGGCCCCGGGCAAGCCCATCCTCATCGCCGAAACGTCCTCCGCGGAAGAGGGCGGCTCCAAGGCGGCCTGGAACAAGGACCTTGTCTACTACCTGTCCCAGCAGCCCGACATCACCGCCCTGGTCTGGTTCCACTACAACAAGGAAACGGACTGGCGCATCGACAGCAGCAAAGCGTCTGCCACTGCGCTCGCCGAAGCCCTGGCCGCCCGGCCCAAATAGCGAACGGACGTGCGAGCTTCCCACTAATCTGGATAATCCGGCAGCGCCGACCCTGAAATCCTGCACGCTCTGCTGGCCGAGCGGCCGGATGGGGCGCGACGTTACACAGCAGCATCTGGTCTTCAGCGCGCACGCGACGAGCCAGTCCGACCGTCGCTGCCGCCAGGTGCAGCCCATCGCCAGCGACTTAGGATGGGAGGCGCACGGAGTATGAGGGTGCGCAGTCAAGAGGAGGACCCAATTCCCGCCACCGCGCCACGGACGCAGCGCCCACAGCTGCAGCAATTGCTGGTCACGCTCTACGGTCTTTATGCGGGAGGCGCCGGAGCGTGGTTGCCGGTCTCTGTGCTGGTGGCCATGTTGGCGGATCTGGGCGTGGACGGCCAAGCGGCGCGGTCGACCATTTCCCGGCTGAAGTCAAAGGGTGTGCTGTCCGGCCGGCGGGTCGACGGCGTGTCCGAATACGCCCTTTCCGAAGGGGTGCTGGATATTTTCCATGCCGATGACCAGCGGATCTTCGCACCGGAACGGTCACGGCCGGACGATGCCTGGGCTTTGGTGGTGTTTTCCGTGCCGGAGGCGGAGCGAAACCGCCGGTACGAACTGCGCGCGGAACTGACCAGCCTGGGCTTCGGATTTGTGGCGGCGGGTGTGGCGATCGCTCCCACTACGGTGATGGAGCAGGCTATGCGCCGGCTGGCTGACCGCGGCCTTGACCGCTACACGGAGTACTTTGCCGGAAGCTACCTCAAAGAGGGCGACATCCGCGAGCACGTGCAGCAGTGGTGGGACCTGGCGCTGCTTGAGCGCCAGTACGAAGATTTTCTACAGTGCTACTCGCTCCCGGCGGACGAGTGGCAGCGCCGGACCGCAGCAGGTGAGCGGCCGCATCCGCGCGAGGCTTTCAGCCTGTACGTGCCGATGCTGACTCAGTGGCGAAGGTTCCCCTACCGGGACCCGAACTTGCCCTTCGAATACTTGCCAGAAGGCTGGAAAGCACCGCAAGCCAAACAAGTGTTCCTGACCCTGGACGGCATCCTCCGTGCTCCGGCGGCCGACCGTGCACATGCGTTGTTGGGAACACCAGTTCCCTGAGCCAGTTCAGTACCCGTACCCCGAATGATCGCCGATGCCGGTGCCCTGCCTGCGGGAGGAGGGCACCGGCGTCGTGATGACAGGATCACCCCGGCCGCTGAAGCGGAGATTACGCGCCGGGAACGCTGCCCTCGGGCAGGAAGTTTACGTCGTGCAACGCCGATCGGCGGACAACTTCTTCCGGATCGCTGAGGTCGTGCAGCTGGTCGAATAGCTGGGCAAGCCGGCCTGACGGGCTGACCCAGAAGAGAGCCTTGCCCGGGGTTTCTCCCTTGTTGTAGTAGGCGTGCGGCAGATCCCGGGGCATGCGGACGGTGTCGCCCGGGCCCGCGGTGGTCCACTCGCCGTCGAGGTACAACGTGTAGACGCCTTCCATCACGTAGATGTGCTCGTCCTGAGTCGGGTGGACGTGCGGCGGCACGCCCGTTCCGGTGGGATCCAGCGACAGCCACGCAAAGCTTGTGGCGCTTTCCGACTTGGCCAAGTAGGTGTGTCCGAGGACGTTCCAGGTTTTGTTACCCATGGCTTCGCTGGCCAGAGTTATGCCCTTGGGCAGGTCTCCCAGAACGATTTCCTGATCCTGTTGCGCCTGCATGGCGGCTCCTTTCGTTGAACGAACTGTGCAGCCAGCATGGCAGGCTGACGGTTTATATGCAATAGGTATTGCGATCGCAAAAGTAGCTCCATATGATGTGTGTCACGCTTCGATCGCTACCAGGCCGGGGCGCGTCACGACGCCGCCACATCACCTTTCCGGGCGGCTCCTTTCCCGCCCACCTACCGAAGGAAAGAGGGCACATGGCTACAGCACCGCAGGGTATGAGCGTTCACACGCTTGGAACGGGAGGCGGTCCGATTGTCTCCAGCAGTCGCGCAGGAACCAGCACCGCCATCCGCGTAGACGACGCTGTCTACGTGGTGGACTGCGGGATGGGCAGCATCCGCAACTACCGATCCAGCTCCACGTGGGGTGAACTGCGGGGGATTTTCCTGACTCACCACCACTCGGATCATGTGTACGACCTGGGTTCGTTCCTGGTCACCGGTTGGCAAGTCCCCGGGGAGTCCTTCAGCCGGCAGATCCAGATTCTGGGTCCGGGCCGTCCGGAGCGTGTACCGGCTCTGGATGACGATCATGCCGGGCAGATCGGCACCCGGTTAGGCAACCGCGGCATGACAGGTACCCGCGAGATGGTCGACGCTCTGCTGGACAAGGTTTTCGCGTCTGACATCTGCATCCGGATGGCCGATGAAGGGCGTGCCGACCCGAACGACTGGGTGGTTGCCGCAGATATCGAGATACCAACATCGGCGGCCGCAGACCCTGTCTACAACCGGCATCCCGAGATGGAGCCCTTCGAGATCTACCGGGACGACAAAGTGGCCGTCAGCGCCATTCTGGTGGACCACCGGTTGTGTTTCCCGGCCTTCGCCTACCGTTTCGACTCGGCGTACGGGTCGGTGGTGATATCGGGCGATACAGCCTTTTCGGAGAACTGCATCCGGCTGGCGCAGGGTGCCGAGCTGCTGCTGCACGAGGTGATGGATCTGGAAGCCATCCTTGCGACCTTCCCGGACGGGCCGACCCGCAACGGCATAGAAGTCCACCTGCGTGAATCGCACACCCCGTACACCGAAGTGGGCAAGGTAGCCGCACGCGCCGGCGTGGGGCGGCTGGTGCTGCACCACGTGGTGCCGAACACGCCGGGCGCGGCAGACACACAAAAAATGCAGGAGGCCGCTGCCGCCGACTTCGGTGGCCCTGTGGACGTGGCCGAAGACAATGACGTCTTCGTCCTGCCACCGCAGTTCCCGGCTGGTGCACCGTCCGTGACGGGGGCAGGGTCGTCCGTGGCCGCAGCCAAGACCATGGAGGTCGGAGTATGAGCGCGCAGCAGGCCCGGCAGGTGTCCGGGCAAGAAGAGCCGATCCCGCCGCACACCCTCCGGGCCGCGGTCAAGTATGGCCGGATGAATCGTCGAGCCTGGCTGGTCACGGGGGCGCTGGTGGTTTTTCAGATCATCAACTTCGCGGACAAGGCGGTCCTCGGCCTGGTTGCAGCGCCCGTAATGCAGGAACTCAACCTGAGTGCCGGTGAGTTCGGCTTCATTGGCAGCGCGTTCTTCTTTCTCTTCGCGGCAGCTGCCGTGGCCGTGGGCTTCCTGGCCGGCAAGGTGCCGACGCGTTGGATCCTGCTGGCCATGGGTATTTCCTGGGCGGTGCTGCAGTTCCCGATGCTCTTCGGCGGCGGCGCGGCCGTCCTGTTGGTTACCCGGATCATCCTGGGCGCCGCAGAGGGGCCGGCCACTCCCATCAGCCTGCAGCACGTCCACGGCTGGTTCCCGGCCAAGGAGCGGGGGCTGCCCAGCAGCATGGTCGCCATCGGCTCCACGCTGGGGCCCATCATTGCAGCTCCGGTGCTGGCCTGGATCATCGCACATCCCGATCTGGGCTGGCGCTGGGCCTTCGGATTTCTGGGAATCGTGGGGTTGCTGTGGTCGCTTGCCTGGCTGTTCATAGGACGCGAAGGTCCCTATAGCCACACTGCCACGTCAGAGTCCGGAAAGGCGGGCGGCGAGGAGCCAACTGTTGCTGCCGCGGCGGCGGGAGCGGAACGGACTGCGCCCGCTCCCACGACCGCAAGTATCGCTGACCGTTCGGACCTGCTCAAGATAGTGCCGATCCGACGTGTGCTCGGCACTCGCATGTTCCTGTGCGCTGTCCTGGCGGGAGCCGGTTGCTTCTGGGCGCAGGGATTCCTGACCACC
This sequence comes from Arthrobacter sp. Y3224055, assembly GCF_059090825.1. Classification (NCBI taxonomy): domain Bacteria; kingdom Bacillati; phylum Actinomycetota; class Actinomycetes; order Micrococcales; family Micrococcaceae; genus Arthrobacter; species Arthrobacter sp. Y3224055. The sequence continues at coordinate 143,648 of NZ_JBNHGB010000004.1, forward strand.
TGGTCGCCCAAATACCTCGCTTCGGTCGTCGAGCTTTCACCCGAGATGATTGGGCTCGTCTCCACCTTCCCCTGGGTCCTCGGCGCGCTGGCGCTGCTGGTGCTCGGCTACACCTCCCGGTTCCTCATGCAGCGCGGTGTGACCGTTCGCTGGGCACTCGGAGCGCTGTTCGGGGCATCGCTGCTGTGTTCGGGTGTGTGTTTCCTGGTGCTGCCGCAGGTCGGCGGCGCGGCAGCGGTGGTCTTTGTGACGCTTGGCGCGGGCCTGGCGCTGGTCTTTCCGCTGGCTCCGACGGCCCTGGCCTTCAGCGTCTGCGCCAAGCAGCGTGGCGCCGTCATGGCCACCTTGACCGGTTTGGCCTCGCTCGGCGGCGTGATCGCTCCGGCCATGGTCGGCAGCCTCATGGACCGTGCCGGCTATGTTATAGGCCCCAAGGGCGTTGCCGATACCGGCGAAATGGCGGCCCGGCTGGCCGCGGGGATGAACTCGGCATTCTGGATGATCGGCATCTACCTCGTCGCGGTCGGGATCCTGAGTGTGATCATGCTCAACCCGGACCGCACGGCAAACCGGCTGCAGCAGCGGTTCGTGTTCAACGGCTGAACGGGCGGAAGGCCGCCGTCGTCTATCGACCCGGCAGGGCGCTCCGTCACCGTTGCGCCATAGGATGGACATGGTCTGCAGTGAAGGGAGAACCATGGAGGCGAACGACGGCGGCCTGCCGGAGGTCAGCATCGAACGGACCGTCGAGTGGGTCGATACCGACGCGGCCGGCCACCAGCACAATTCCGTAATCATGCGGTGGGTGGAGGCTGCTGAGGCCGAACTGTTCCGTCGGCTGCAGTTGCCCGATTACTTCCCCAGCGCCCCGCGCGTGCAGCAGGTGATCAACTACCGGGCCAAGCTGTGGTTCGGCCAGCGGGTGACCGCCCGGTTGTCCGTGCAGCAGTTAGGCCGGACATCCCTGACGTTCGCGTTCGAGGTCCACGGTCAGCCGCATGAACAGTCGCCGGGCGGTCTGGCGGCCGACGGAACCTTCACCACTGTTTACGTACCGGCCGACAGCGGCGGCGCGCAGCCGTGGCCCGACCACATGCGCGCCGCCATCTGCGGTGCGGGCTTCCGGTCCGCGGATGCGGGAATCCTAGAGGCATGATGGAGATTCCAGCGCCGCAACTGCAGCACCAGCAGTTGATTCTCACCATCTACGGCTTGTATGGGCGGCGAGGCGGATCCGCGCTGCCCGTGTCGGTGCTGATCGATATGCTTGGCGACCTGGGGCACGACGCCCCGGGCGTGCGTTCAGCGGTCTCGCGCATGAAGGCCAAGGGCGTGCTCAACAGCGTTCGCAGCGGTGGAGCGGCGCGATACGAGCTGTCGCCGCGCTCGCTGGAGATAGTGCAGGAAGGCGATGAGCGCATTTTCGCGCCGCAGCGAGGGGGGCCGGAGGGACGATGGGTGCTGGCGATTTTCTCGGTGCCGGAGTCTATGCGCGATCGCCGTCACCAACTTCGCACCGAACTGGCTCGGCTTGGTTTCGGGTCCATGTCGGCGGGGGTTTGGATCGCTCCGGCCGCAGTCCGGGAGAGCGCCCGGCGGCGGCTCGAAGACCGCGGTTTGGCCGGGTACGTGGAATTCTTCACGGGCGAGTACTCGGAAGGGCCGGATATGCGTGCCAAGGTGGCTCAATGGTGGGACCTCGACGCGTTGGCCGCTCAAATCAATGAATTTCTGGACTACTACGGTGGATCGCTGGCAGCGTGGACGGAGCGCGTCGGAGACGACGCCGCACAGGCGCTGGCCGCGTCGGATGCCGAAACCACACGGGACGCTTTCCGGTACTACGTGCCCATGCTGACGTTGTGGCGGCGTCTGCCGTATCGGGATCCCGGCCTACCGCTGAAGTACCTGCCTGAAGGTTGGCGCGGTCCGGACGCGCGGCAAACCTTTTTCGGAGTTCATCGCTTGATCGGCCCGCTGGCCGAGGCCCACGCCCAGTCGTTGGTCGCTGGCGCCGCCGGGGCTAAGTCTTGACGGCATAAGCTGCCGATCGCCGGTACGGTGTGGGGCTTAGGCGTCTGCCGGCCACGCCGACCGGTTGCAAGCCGAGCCAGCGGGACGCCTGCCCGTCCTCAAAGTTCATGTGCGGAAATCTGGTGACGCCCGTCACAAGCCTGTGTTATGTTGTGCCAGTATGACGCTCGTAAAGATGTCGGCATATGCCTTGGGTGGTGCAGTTGAACCGCACAACGGCAGTCCTGCCCGTCCCGTAGAGCACTCGCCCACTTCGTCCCGAATGATGAATTGAGATCCGAATGACAACTACATCCCCGCCCGTTTTCAGGGTGCCGCCCAAGGCAACGAAGACGGTGCTTTTTTGCTGCTGGCTGGCCATCTTGGCGGAAGGCTACGATGTCGGCGTCCTTGGTGCTGTCCTGCCGGCGCTCGCGGAGTACCGTGCCTGGGACCTTACGCCGTTGGAGCTCGGTGGACTCGGAGCCTACGCCCTGGTTGGAATGCTCATCGGTGCTCTATTCATCGGCACCCTTAGCGATATGTACGGGCGCAAAAAGATGCTGTTGGTCTCAATGGTCATCTTCACCCTGACACAAGCAGGTGCCGCGGTCGCTCCGACGCCGGAAATCTTCGGTCTTTTCCGACTCATCGGCGGCCTTGGCATGGGCGGCGTCATTCCCGTGGCCGCCGCGCTGACAATCGAGTATTCGGCTCCGAAAAAGCGTTCGTACAATTACGGACTCATGTACTCCGGCTACTCGCTGGGCATCGTTGCCGCTGCGCTCATGGCGCTCTTCTTGCTCCCGGTGGCCGGTTGGCGCTGGGTGGTCGCCATCGGCGCCGTCCCGGTTCTACTCTTGCCGGTTATCGCCAAGCTGCTGCCGGAGTCGCTGGACTATCTGGAGGCCAGCGGAAAGCGGCAGCGGGCTGAGCTTTTGGCCGGCCGATTGGGAATAGCTCCTTATGTTCCGACCGTGCCGACGAAGCCAGTCGAAGAAGGCAAGACCGACCCCTGGTGGCGGACCATCACTACGATGTTCTCTTCCCGGTACTTGCGCTCCACAGTATTCTTCTGGATTTCCCTTTTCTGCGGCATGGTCCTGGTCTACGGGCTGAACACCTGGCTGCCTTCCATCATGAAATCCGCCGGCTACGACCTCGGTTCCTCTCTGACCTTCCTGTTGGTGTTCAGCCTCGCCTCCGCTGCCGGAGGGCTGGCCTTGGGCAAGGCTGCAGACAAGTACGGTCAGAAGCTCATTCTGGTGGTCTTCTACCTCCTCGGGGGTTTGGGCATCCTGCTGCTGATATTCCCCGGGAACATGGTGGTCAATCTCCTGTTTGTCGCGTTCGCCGGTATCGGCTCCATCTCTACCTCGCTGGTGCTGACTGGCTACATTGCCGACTACTATCCCGCCAACATGCGTGCCACCGCCACGGGATGGGCGTTGAGCTTCGCTCGCATCGGAGCGATCTCCGGCCCACTGATTGGTGGATGGATCGGAAGCGCCGCACTGCCCTTCGAATGGAACTTCATCATTTTTGCGGGCGTCGCCGTTGTTGCGGCGGTAGCAGTGGCTTTGATTCCGAAACGTATTACGCCGACATTGCCGTCGGCGAAGCAAGGCGGGGAAACTGCGGACGTTAGCGTCCGCTAGCCCTACTGCTGAGCGCGGAAATGCCTCGGAGCCCAGCCGGAGCCGAGGCATTTCCGCCATTTGATCGTTGCTGCGGGCGCCGAGCTGGACTGGCCCGTATCCGAAGGGAGACGTCTTGACCATTACGACCAACAACCAACAGGCACACCCGCAAGCCGATATCCGCCAACCCGTGAACGTCGCAGAGCTCGTCGGCTATACCTTGGCACGGCTGGGGGCGGGTCATGTTTTTGGGGTAGTGGGCAGCGGCAACTTCACTGTCACCAATGCGTTGCGCCGCTACGGGGTACCGTTCACCGCCGCCCGGCACGAAGCCGGCGCAGCGACCATGGCCGACGCTTACGGGCGGATGTCCGGAAGGGTGGGCATAGCCTCCACCCACCAAGGCTGCGGGCTGACCAATGCTGTCACCGGAATCGGGGAAGCCGCTAAGAGCCGCACTCCGATGATCGTGCTGACAGCGGATACGGCGGCCTCGGCCATCCGTTCCAACTTCAAGATCGACCAAGATGCCTTGGCACGCAGTGTCGGTGCCGTCGCCGATCGCATCCATTCCCCGGAGAGCGCCATAGCGGACACCGTCCGTGCATTCCGTACCGCTGTCAATGAACGCCGGACAGTGGTGCTGTCGCTGCCCACGGATATTCAGGCGGCAACCGTGCCTGACGAGCTGCCCGTTCTTGAACATCGCCCGGTGCCGCAGGCCGTTCGTCCAGACGTCGCATCGACCTCCCGGTTGGCCGGATTAATTCGGCGCGCCCAGCGTCCGGTTTTTGTCGCCGGCCGCGGCGCCCGTGGAGCAGGCCAGCAGATTTCGGCGCTTGCCGCAGCCTCCGGTGCGCTGGTGGCGACCTCAGCAGTGGCACATGGGCTCTTCGCCGGGGATCCCTTCAATCTCGGAATATCCGGAGGATTTTCCTCCCCCTTCACTGCCGAGACCATTGGCAATGCGGATTTGATAGTCGGCTGGGGCTGCGCGCTGAACATGTGGACCATGCGGCACGGATCCTTGATCGGGCCAAACACGCTGGTGGCCCAGGTCGATCTGGAGGATTCGGCCCTCGGCGCCAATCGGCCCATCGAACTGGGCGTACTGGGTGACAGCGCCGAGACCGCCAAGGCCGTACTGGAAGCGCTGCAGGCCGAGGGCTACCAGGCCACCGGACTGCGTACCCCGGAGATGGCCGCGCAGATCTCCGCCCATGCCCGCTGGAACTCCGTGGCGACGGAAGACCTGTCCACCGATGAGGTCATCGACCCACGGGTCATCAGCCGGGAGTTGGACAAGATTCTCCCGGCTAACCGTCTGGTGTCCATCGACTCCGGAAACTTCATGGGTTACCCCAGCAATTACCTGTCCGTGCCGGACGAATTCGGATTCTGCTTCACCCAGGCATTCCAATCCATCGGACTCGGGCTTGCGACTGCCATCGGCGCCGCCACAGCCCGCCCGGACCGCCTGCCAGTCCTGGGCACCGGGGACGGTGGCTTCCTGATGGGGATCGCAGACCTGGAGACAGCAGTGCGGGAGCGGATCCCGTTGGTGGTCATCGTCTACAACGACTCCGCTTACGGCGCCGAGGTCCATCACTTCGACGTAGGGGACGAGGAACTTGAGGTGGTCCGGTTCCCGCTCGTGGACATCGCCTCGATAGCCAGAGGCTACGGGGCCGAAGCCGTCACCGTTACCGGCTTGGCCGACCTGGCGGCGGTTTCGGCGTGGCTTGCGGGTCCGCGGGCGGAGCCGCTGGTCATCGACGCGCGGATTGCCTCCGACGGCGGTGCCTGGTGGCTTGCCGAGGCATTCAAGGGGCATTGACCGCCGGCGCTGCCGAGGTGCGGTCGGCCACGACCGCAAAAAAGTGTGGGAGGGCGGAAAACTCCGCCCTCCCACAGGATTTGGCTCTGCGTTTTAACTCAGCGCTCCGGTATCACCGCGATGCCTTGGATCTCGATCAGCGCTTCTTTCTGCCACAAACGCGAGACGCCGATGCCGGCCATCGCCGGATACTCTGTCCCCGCCATCTCCCGCCACAGGCGCCCGATTTCCCGGCCGTTGGCCAAGTAATCGTCCACATCGGTGAGGTAGATGGTCACGCTGACCAGGTCTTCCGGGCGTCCGCCGGCTTCCTCCAGCGTGACGAGCACGTTGGAGAACGCTTGGCGGAACTGTTCCACAATGCCGCCCGGGACAATCTGCATGTCCTTGTCCAGCGCGGTCTGGCCGCCTAGGAAGACCGTGTTTCCGGCCAGGATTCCATGCGCGTAGCCGGATGGCTTGGGTAGTGAAGCGGGATTGATGGTGCGGTTCCCAAGGGCTGACTGATGGCTCATGTGTTCTCTCCTGGCGTTGATGGGTCGGTGTGGTCAGTTTGGAAAAAACTCTGGTGCAGATCGCTTCGATCGTGTACGTTGAGCATATGTGACGGCCGTAAAAAAGTCGACACATTGAAAACGAAGGAGAAACCGCATGAAACTAGCCACCTTGCGAACCGGCCCCGGCAGCACCACGGCAGCCGTCCAAATAGCGGCCGGCGCCTATGTGCCGTTGCCGGCCTCCGATGTGGGAGCCTTGCTGGCGACGCCGGGCTGGCGTGCGGTGGCCGAGGAGGCCGTGCGCACCGCCGCGGGCGCGGCCGTCGTCCGGCCCGGGGACCGCGAACTGGCACCGGTGGTGCCGCGGCCGGGCAAGGTGATTTGCTGCGGTCTGAACTACGGCGACCACATCCAGGAAATGGGCCGCGAGCTGCCCGAGTATCCGACGCTGTTCGCCAAGTTCGCGGACACCCTGGCCGGGCCGGAGGACCAACTCACGGTAGCCGGCAGCGAGAACGTCGACTGGGAGGCCGAGCTGGCCGTGGTGGTGGGGGCCACTCTGACCCGCGCCGACGAGGACCAGGCTGCGGCCGCCGTTGCCGGCTACACCGTGGCCAACGATGTCTCCATGCGGGACTGGCAGCGCCGGACCCTGCAGTGGTTCCAAGGCAAGGCTTTCGACGCGAGCACGCCGCTGGGACCGGTGCTGGTTACCGCTGACGAATTCGACGGAAGCGGAGTAGAGGTCCGCGGCTACGTGAACGGCGAACTGGTGCAGCGCGGCCACACCCGCACGCTGGTGTTCGGTCCGGCCAAGCTGCTGTCCTATATTTCGCAGTTCACCACGCTGCGCCCGGGCGACGTGGTCCTGACCGGCACACCCGGGGGAGTGGGCATGGGCATGGTTCCGCCGCGCTTCCTGGCCGACGGCGACGTGCTCAGCACCGAGATCGACGGCATCGGCCGCCTGACTAACCTGATCCGCATCCAGTCCGCCGACGGCTTGTCGGAGCCCGCACCAACACTTTCAGAAACAACGACGGCGGTGCCAGCCGCCCGCGGCTAAGGCGCCTTTCCCATTCACCCCCTTCAACAGAGGAGCAACTATGACTGAAGCAGCCATCGAATACCGCACCGAGGGCGACAACTCGGTCTATGCCGGAGCGGACGGGAAGGTGGTCCCGGTCGTCACCAAATCCGGCAGCGAGGACACGAACACCGCACAGTCCGGTGATTGCGTCCGGGTCTCCGGTGTCTCGATCCAGCACACGCCGGCCACCAAGATCTGGTTCGGCCAGGTCTCCAACGTTCCCGGCTACCGCTCGCTGCCCCACCACCACGGAGAGGCCGAAACCGGCGGTTACGTGCTGCGCGGCCATGGCCGGATCTACTTCGGCGAGGGCTACTCCGAGTTTGTGGACATGAAGGCCGGCGACTGGGTCTTCGTGCCGCCGTTCATGCCGCACGTGGAAGCGAACATGTCCGTCACAGAAGAACTGGTCTGGCTCACCGCCCGCACGCCCGAGAACATCGTGGTCAACCTGGAAGAGGTTCCGGACGAGACGCTGGAAGGATACCGCCGGGCATGAACACCGTAACTGCCCAGGACACCCTGGCGCCCACGTCCGAGACCTTCCTGCGCGCCGTCGAACTGACTGCCGTTGAACCTCAAGTCCACGACCAAGCCTACGAGGCGACCACCCAGTACGTGCCGTGGCCCAAGGCCTACGGCGGCGACATGGTGGCCCAGGCTGCAGCGGCCATGATGCGTTCGGTGGGCGAGGACCGGCAGCTGCATTCGATGCACAGTTACTTTATGCGCCCGGTTGATATTGGGGCCGTGGTCCGCTACGAAGTGGAGAAGCTGCGCGACGGTCGCGGCTACTCCACCCGCAGTGTGCGGGGCTGGCAGGACGGCAAGACCGTGTTCGCCGCCATGGGTTCCTTCCAGGTGCCCGAGGACGGCCCGGAATTCCAGCCGGAGATGCCGGCCAACGTGGACCCGGAGTCGTTGCGCAGCGCCGCCGACGTGCTGGCCGGCGTCGAAGGCGACGCCGCGGCCTACTGGTCGCGGGGGCGCAGCTTCGACATGCGGCACGTGCCCGGCCCGGTGTATCTGGAGATCGAGGGCGAACAGGTGCCGCAGCAAGCTGTCTGGGTGAAGGCATTCGGGCAACTGCCTGACCAAGCCGACGAGCGTGCCACCCGGGACCTGCACCGTACTGCGCTGGCCTACGTCTGCGACTACACCATCCTGGAGCCGATCCTGCGCGCGCAGGGCCACCACTGGGCGGAGCCCGGACTGGTGACCGCAAGCCTGGACCACTCCATGTGGTTTCACCGCGACGGACGCGTTGACGACTGGGTGCTGTACGTCCAGGAAGCGGTTTCCGGCCAGCGCAACCGCGGGCTGGCCACCGGCCGGTTCTTCGACCGTGACGGCCGCCTTCTGGCCACGGTCGCGCAAGAAGGCATGATCCGCACGGCGCGCTGAGCCTGGCGGAGGCACGTGAACCATCCACCTGCCTCCGCTCTGGCCGCCTCACCCGCTCTTTTATCTCCCCGCCCATTCTTCTCTCCGAAAGGAACGCCATGGAGCTTTCCCCGTCAGCTCATGTGGACTCGTTCACGCGCGACCACCTGCCGCCCGTTGAGCAGTGGCCAATCCTGGAATTCACCCTTCCCGAACTGCAGTATCCGGACCGACTTAACGCTGCCACGGTGCTCATCGATGAGGCCGTAACCGCCTTCGGGAGCGAGCAGCCCGCCCTGCATACTCCGGACGGCCAGACGTGGAGCTACGGCCAACTGCAGCAGCGCGCCAACCAAGTGGCGCAGGTGCTCACCGAGGATTTCGGCGTGGTGCCGGGTAACCGTGTCCTGCTGCGCGGCCCCAATAACCCCTGGCTGGTGGCCGCCTGGTTGGGCGTGCTCAAGGCCGGTGCCGTCGTCGTCACCACGATGCCGGTGCTGCGCGCCAGTGAAGTCGCCACCATCTCCCGGTTGACCCGTCCCTCCGCAGCGATCACTGATGCTCGCTTTGCTGATGGACTTGCCGAGGCGGTCGGGGAAGGCATCGCCGTCATGACCTACGGGGCGGACGACCCCGATGACCTCACCGTCAGGTGTGCTGCCAAGAGCGGCAAATTCGACGACGTTGACACAGCGGCGGACGACGTTGCCCTGCTTGGGCCGACCTCGGGTACGACCGGCACGCCGAAGATCACCATGCACTTCCACCGCGACATCCTGGCTAACGCGGACACGTTTGCCCGGTATATCTTGCAGCCCACGGCCGACGACGTGTTCGCGGGATCTCCGCCTCTGGCGTTTACGTTCGGGCTGGGTGGTTTGGTGGTCTTCCCGCTGCGCTTTGGGGCTTCCTCGCTCCTCACTGAACGGGCCACCCCGGTGCAGTTGGCGGAACAGGCAGCCAATGCCGGCGCTACCGTGCTTTTCACGGCACCCACCGCGTACCGCGCAATCCTAAAGGAAGGTCGGGCGGACCTCCTCCGGGGGCTGCGCATAGCGGTGTCTGCAGGAGAGCATCTGCCCAAGGAGACGTGGGAGGCGGTCCATGAGGCCACCGGGCTATCCCTGGTCAACGGGATCGGTTCCACCGAGATGCTGCATGTGTTCATTTCTGCCGCTGGAGACGACATCCGCCCCGGGGCCACGGGGATTGCGATCCCGGGTTTTCGTGCCAAGGTGCTGGACGACGACGGCAACGAAGCCCCCGTCAACCAGCCCGGGAAGCTGGCCGTTATCGGCCCGACCGGTTGCCGCTATCTGGACGACCCGCGGCAGGCAAACTACGTGCAGAACGGCTGGAACATAACCGGCGACACGTTTCTGCGCGACGAGGAAGGCTACTTCGTCTACCAGGCCCGGTCGGACAACATGATTGTCTCGTCCGGCTACAACATCGGGGCCCCCGAGGTGGAAGCGGCGATCGACCAGCATCCGGACGTGGTGGAGAACGCCGTGATCGGTCGGCCGGATCCAGAACGCGGCAGCGTCGTCTGCGCCTTCGTGGTGCTGCGCGAGGGTGCGGTCGGCGACGACGCCACACGCAAGGATATCCAGGACTTCGTCAAGGCAACCATCGCGCCTTACAAATACCCGCGGGACATCAGGTTCGTGACCGAACTGCCGCGCAATCCCAGCGGAAAACTTCAGCACTTCAAACTCCGCGAGCAGGCCGGCCAAGGGGCAGACCTGGCCGGCAGCCCGGCTTAGACCAGACCGGAAGGACAACAGACATGAAAATCGCAATTGTGGGAGGCGGCCCCGGCGGCCTGTACTTCGCAGCCCTGATGAAGCAGTTGGACCCGGCGCACGAGGTGACCGTCTGGGAGCGCAACGCGGCTAATGACACCTTCGGTTTCGGCGTGGTTTTTTCGGACGAAACCCTGGGCGGGATCGGCAACGCGGACCCTGTGGTGGCCGAGTATATGAGCCGCCGATTCGCCCGCTGGTCCGACATCGACATTCACTACCAGGGCGAAACCATCGCCGTGGGCGGCCAAGGTTTCGCTGCCATGAGCCGCAAAGAACTGCTCGAACTGCTGCAGCACCGCTGTGCGGAACTCGGTGTGGACCTGCGCTTCTCAACCCTGGCACCTCCGGTGGAGGAACTCGAAGCCGGCTATGACCTGGTGCTGGCAGCAGACGGCGTAAACTCCCAGATCCGCTCGAAGTACGCCGACTCGTTCGGCCCCAATCTGGACCCGCGGCCGAACAAATTCATGTGGTTGGGTACCGACCTGGTCTTCGAAGCCTTCAAGTTCTTTATCAAAGAGACCGAGCACGGGGTCATGCAGATCCACGGCTACCCGTTCTCCGATCAGGGCTCCACGTTCATCGTGGAAATGCCCGAGGACGTCTGGCGCGCTGCCGGCTTCGATGAAACCGAGAACGAGGTGTTTGCCCCGGGCGTCTCCGATGAGAAAGCGATCGCGAAGATCCGGGAGATATTCGCTGACGAGCTTGAGGGCCATCAGGTACTGGCCAACAATTCCAAGTGGCTGAACTTCACCACGGTCCGGAACAGCAGTTGGCGGCACGGCAACGTGGTGCTGCTCGGCGACGCCGCGCACACCGCACACTTCTCCATCGGCTCCGGCACAAAACTGGCCATGGAGGATGCCCTGGCCCTGGCGGCTTGCCTCCACGAACACCAGGATCTGGAGACGGCGCTGGGAGCCTATGAAACCGAGCGGCGGCCAGTGGTCGAATCTACCCAACGCGCCGCGCAGGCGTCACTCGAATGGTTCGAACGCGTGGGCCAATACACCGGGCAGGACCCGGTCCAGTTCACCTTCAACCTGCTCACCCGCAGCCGGCGCATCACGCAGGACAACCTGCGGCTGCGCGATCCGGAATTCGCTCTGAAAGTCGAGGAACACTTCGCCACCTCGCAGGGTCTGGAATCAGTCGCGCCGGCGATGTTCCAGCCGTACCGCATAGGCGGCTTGGAGCTGAAGAACCGCATCGTGGTCTCGCCCATGGATATGTACTCCGCCACCGATGGGATGCCGGCTGACTTCCACAAGGTGCACCTGGGCAGTAAGGCCATGGGCGGCGCCGGCCTGGTCATGACCGAGATGGTGTGCGTCTCGGCAGAAGGCCGTATCACTCCGGGCGACACGGGGCTCTACACGGATGAACAGCGCGACGCATGGGAAGACATTGTCGAGTTCGTCCACGGGCATTCCGACGCCAAGATCGGCGCCCAGATCGGCCACGCGGGCCGCAAAGCGTCCACCAAGCTGATGTGGGAAGGCATCGATCAGCCGCTGGATTCGGGCAACTGGGAGGTCATCGGCCCGTCCCCGCTGCCCTACGGACCGGACAACCAGGTTCCTCGGGAAATGGATCGTGCCCAGATGGATAAGGTCGTGGCAGACTTTGTCGCCGCCACACGTCGGGCAGACGAGGCCGGATTCGACTTGTTGGAAGTGCACGCGGCCCACGGTTATCTCCTCTCCTCCTTCCTGTCCCCGGTGGCCAACCACCGGACGGACGAGTACGGCGGCAGCGTGGAGAACCGGCTGCGCTTCCCGCTGGAGGTCTTCGAGGCGGTGCGGGCTGCGTGGTCGGCGGAGAAACCGCTGACGGTACGCATCTCAGCGACCGACTGGATCGACGGCGGCAACACGCTGGATGAAGCTGTCCAAATCGCCAAGGCGTTTGCGGCCCACGGCGCCGATGGAATTGATGTATCCACCGGCCAGATCGCTAAGGGGGAGAAGCCTCAGTTCGGCCGTAGCTACCAGACGCCGTATGCGGACCGGATCCGCCAGGAAGTGGCAGTTCCCGCGGGCATCGCTGTCATCGCTGTGGGAGCGATTTCCACTTACGACGACGCGAACTCGATCCTGCTGGCCGGGCGCGCCGACCTGATCGCTCTGGGACGAACACACCTGTATGACCCGCACTGGACGCTGCACGCGGCTGCGGAGCAGGACTACCGGGGCGACGGCGTCGCGTGGATCCCACAATTCCGGGCCGGACGGCGCAAACCGCCGAGCGCGCGCACGGACGCGGTCCGCCCGCGACTCTCCCTCATCCGGGAGGTTAACGAGACGGCGGACAACCCGCATCTACGCTGGAAGCCGTTGCGCCCGGCTGAGCCCGCACTGGCAGGCTAAGGTGCGTGGCGTCTGATGACCGACGACGGTTGGCCGGGGCAACGTCCCGGGCCAACCGTCATCGGTCACATTCGTATCCGCCAAGGCGAGCAGGCCGAAAGGGAAGGTTCAGTGAGCACACCCGCAGCAGAAATTCAGACGATCCACTACGGGCCGGAGGCGTCCCAGTGCGTTTTTTGCTGGAATCCAGCCGGCCACGCCGCCCCCGTCGGATTAGCCTTGCTGGTGCACGGCGGCTACTGGCGTGCCCAGTTCGATGCCTCGCTGATGGAACCCATGGCGTCCGACCTGAGCTCGCGTGGATGGGCGGTGGCGAACATCGAATACCGGCGCGGAGCGGCGGAGAGTGAGTGGCCTGAACCGCACGAGGACGTTGACGCGGCAATCCGCGCGGTCACTGAAAGCCCTTGGGCGCAGGAGATGCCCGGACCGCGGATTGCCATCGGTCATTCGGTGGGCGGGCAACTGGTCCTGCTGACCCGCGCGCCGGTTGACGCACTGGTTGCGCTGGCGCCTGTGACGGATGTGGCACGAACCTACGAAGAAAACCTGGCGGAAGGTGCCGTCGTCGAATATTTTGGCGCTGGCCGCCATGATTTGTACCGTGATGCATCACCGGTGCGGCATCGGCCGTCCTCCATCCCCACCTTGGTGGTGCATGGCGATGCTGACCTACGAGTGCCCTTGGACCACACCCGCGACTTCGTCCGCCAGGCCCGGACATATGGTGCCCAGGTCGAACTAAGCGTTCAGCCCGGCATGGACCACGTCCAACTCATTGACCCGCAGGCCGGACACTGGGACAAGGTTCTGACGTGGATCGATGAACAACAATCCCGGTTGGAAGGGGTGCCTTAACCGGGCCGCCATCGTCCGGCAGCGCTGATGCCAGCCCTGGCCGCTCGCTACCTCGTCATCGACCGGTGGGCCTCGGGCAGCTTTACCTTCTTCTCGCCCTTGAGCGCGCCGTCCATGGTTTCCTTCCACACCGGGGCGGCGACTTCGGAGCCGGTCAGGTCTGTGTAGGTCTTGCCGTAGGCCTTGACGCGTTTGAGCGGGTACTCCGCCCCGCCGCGCGGGTCGCCGAGCCAGACGGCGGCTGTGAGCTGCGGGGTGCCGCCCACAATCCAGTTGGCGGCGAAGTCGTTCGTTGTTCCGGTCTTGGCTCCGGCCTCCCGGTTTCCCTTGAGTTCGATGCGCGGCCCCAGGGTTCCTCGCGGGTTGAAGGGTTCCTTGAGCACATCGGCAACGGTGTCCGCGACAGCGGGTTTGATGGCGCGATGGCAATCCGGGTCCGGAACGGGCAGCTCTTTCTTCGTGTCGGTCTTGACTGCCTTGATGATGGTGACCGGTTTGCAGACCGTCCCGTTGCTCATGAAGGCGGCGTAGGCGCTGGCCATTTGCAGCGGCGTGACTTCGTAGGCGCCGAGGGCCAGCGAACCTTCCCTGCCGCTGAGCTTGTCGGGGTTGATGGACGTGATGCCCAGCTTGTTGGCCATCCTTGCCGCGTTGATGACGCCGACGCGCTCGACCAGCTTGATGAAGTAGATATTCACCGAGGCGCGGATGGCCTGGTACGCGTTGATGACTCCATAGTCGACGTTGTCGTAGTTGATGTACCCGCCCTTCGGGTTGTCCAGTTTCGGTGAACGGTAGGGGCCGTCCGCCCGGAACTTTTGGGAGGTGGGGATGCCCTGCGTGAGAGCCGTCGCGAGCACGATCGGCTTCATGGCCGACCCGACCTGGAAGGCGTGCCGGACGTAGACCACCTGGGTCTTGCCTTTGCCCTTGCCCCAGGCGCGGTTCTGCGCGATGGCGGCCACGTGGCCGGTTCCCGGTCGCACGACGGCGGTGCCCAGGGCCGCGCGGTTGTTGTTGCCCAGCGCCCTCTCCACGGCTTTTTGTGCTGCGTCGGCAGCCTTCCGGTCCAACGCGGTGGTCAAGGTCAGGCCGCCCAAGTTGAAGCGCTGCTCTCGGATTTCGGGGGTCTTGCCGAACGCCGGGTTGGACAGGAGTTCTTCGCGGGCCGCCTCGCAGTAGAACGGATACTTGGACCCGCCGCAACCGGATGGCACCTCGCCGCGCTTCACGCCCAGCGGGGCCTCGCGGGCGGCCTGCGCTTCGTCGGCCGGCAGTACTCCCTGCTTTTCCAGCACATCCAGCACGGTGTTGCGCCGCTCCGTGGCGGCTTCGGGGTTGGCGAACGGGTCGAAAGCCGTGGGCGCCTTGAGCAGCCCCACCAACAGGGCCGACTGTGCATAGTCGAGTTTGGCCGCCGGCGTGCTGAAGTAGTAGCGGGCCGCGGCCTCCACGCCGTAGGCACGGTTCCCGAAATAGACGGCGTTCAGGTAGCGCGTGAGGATCTCGTCCTTGGGCAACTGCTTTTCCAAGGCGACGGCATACTTCATCTCCCGGAGCTTGGCGTTGTAGGTGTTGCCTACAGCGACCTTGTCTTCCTCTTCGTTCCGCGCGTGGTTGACCAGCAGGTTCTGGACCAGCTGCTGGGTCAGGGTGGAAGCGCCCTGGACCTCGCTGTTGGTGGCGTTATGCATCAGTGCCCGGGCGATGCCCAGCGGGTCTACGCCGCCGTGTTCGTAGAAGCGGGCATCCTCCGTGCTGATCAGGGTTTTCTTGAAGGCCTCCGACACCTGGTCCAGCTCAACATCCACGCGGTTCTCGCTGGCGAACCGGGCGAATTCCTTGCCGTCCTTGTCCAGCAAAACCGTGTGCTGGGCCAACGGGCGATCCAGCGGCAGGTCGGTCGGCAGCTCTTGCCACATGTCCAGGACCGAATTGCCGACGGCGGACACGCCCACCGCCGCGGGTGCGACGATCGCCCCGGCCGCCAAGGCCGCGACGGCAACGCTCACCACCCACAAGTCGAGGCGCCGACGCCGGAGCTTCTTCTTCGGGCGGCGGGCAGACGCCATCAGTTCGTCGAGGTCGACCTGTTGAAACCTGTTTCGTCGAAAGGGCCACATGATGCGTTATGCGGGAAATCAACGTGACGGATGCATCCGCGCGCAGCCTTCGGGCGGGGCGTTGGGGAGCATTTCCTGACGCTGGATCCCACACCCCTCCTTCCCCGCAGTGGAGCAGTAGAGGAAATGGTAGAAGCTCAAAACCCCCTTCGGTAGGGGCCGGCCTACCCTGTTTTGGCCAGGGGAGGGGCGCCGGCGTGGAGGGCTGCTGCAGGATGGGCGAGGCGCCGGATAGGGTGGCCACGAACAGCCATTTCTGACCGAAGGAGAAACATGCAACGCGACGTGCAGACTGGTTTCGCGGACCAACAGACCGGTGGGCGCCCGCCGGCGGTGGCCACCGTGCAGATCGACAACCACCGGGTGACGGTCACCGAGTGGCGGTTTCCTCCCGGCGCGGAAACCGGCTGGCACGTGCATCCCGTGGACTACGTTGTGGTCCCCATGAGCACCGGGACCCTGACCCTGGAGACCAGCGAGGGGGCGTCGGCCAGCCAGTTGACCGCCGGCGTTTCCTACACGCGCACGGCAGGCAGCGAACACAACGTTGTCAACGAGTCCGACGACGACTTTGTGTTCGTCGAGATCGAGCTCAAGTAGGCGCTTGGCAGCAGCCCGGCCTACGGCGATTCAGCCGGTAACCACCTGTGCGTCGATGAGGACGGGGCCGCTGGCGGCGAGTGCCTTTTGGTAGGCGGCTTCGAATTCTTCGCGGGTGCTGGTGCGTTCGGCCGGGACGCCGTAGCCCTCGGCGATGGAGACGAAGTCGATGCCGCCGAGCTTCAGGCCGGGGACGTCGGGCACGCCCATGCGTTGGGCGAAGCCGGCGAGGGCGCCGTAGCCGGAGTTGTTGACGATGACGAACACGGTCCGCGTCTGCCGGCGGGCCGCGGTGTAGAGGGCGGTGATGCCGTAGTTGGCGGAGCCGTCGCCCACGGTCGCGACGATGGTCTTCTCCGGGGCGCCCAGGGACATGCCCACGGCTGCGGGCAGGCCGAAGCCCAGCCCGCCGGAGGCGGGGAAGTGGTACATGCCCGGGCGGTCGATGGCGATGCGTTCCAGGTAGTCCAGGTCCAGGGTGGTGGTCTCGTTGACGTAGGCGACGGTGTCGTTGACGTGGGTGTTAAGGAGTTCGAGGATTTCGGTGCCGGTCATGCCGTCCGGCGAGGTCTTGGCCGCCGGCAGCTCCCGGGTGCCCGGCTCACCGCGCCGCTGGCCCCGGTCCCTCACGCCGGCGGCCAGTGCCTTGGCCGCGCCTGCCACGTCGGCGACGACGGACCGGCCGAACGGCGCCCGGGTCGCCTCGCGCGGGTCCTGGGTCAGCTGGATGACGCGGGTGCCGGGCTCGAGGTAGTTGCTCGGCTCCCAGCGGTGGTACCGGAAGACGGCGGCGCCGAGGACCAGCACGACGTCGTGGCCGGCGAGCCGGTCGCGCACGGACTGGATGCCCGGGACCAGGACCGCTTGGAAGTTCGGGTGGGTGGTCGGGAACGGGCCCCGCGAGGGGGAGGGGGCGACGTAGACGGAGGCGTCGGCCTTCTCCGCCAGGGACACGACGGCGTCGAACACGGCCGGGTCCTCGACCGCGGCGGTGTCCACCTGCGGGCCGACGACCAGGGCCGGGTTCTTCGCGCCGTCGATCGCGTTGATCAGTTCCCGGGCAAGGTCCTCGCTGAGGCCGCCGGCGGTGGTGACCGAGCGCTCGGTGAGCAGGGCGTCGTCGTCGAGCGCGGACTCGGCCCAGTCATCGAGGGGGACCGAGACGTAGACCGGTCCGCGGGGCTGGGCGCAGGTTTCGAATACGGCCTGGGACAGGGCGCGCGGCACGTCGGCGGCGGCCAGCGGCTCGTGCGAGTACTTGACCAGCGGGGCCGGCAGGGCAGCGGCGTCGGCGCTGGCGAGCATCACTTCCTGGCCGACGGTTCGGCGGACCTGCTGGCCGGCGAGGATGACCATCGGGATGTGCCCGTAGTGGGCGTTGGTCAGGGCGCCCATGGCGTTGCCCGATCCGGAGGCGGCATGCAGGTTCACCAGCGCGGGCCGGCCCGTGGCACGGGCGTAGCCCTCGGCCATGCCCACGACCACCTGCTCGTGCAATCCGAGAACGAAGTCGAAGTCCCCGCCAAGGCCGGCGAGGAACGGGAGCTCGTTCGACCCGGGATTGCCGAAAATCGTGGTCATCCCGTGGGCGCGGAACAGCTCCAGCGTCGCCTCGAGAACCGTCTTCCTCTTGCCCGTCACTTCTGCTCCTCCAACTTCGCGAACCCGGCGGTCTCGGTACCGTGACCGGCCCCGCCGGCCCGACGTCGTGCCCTTGGACGCAGCCTAGGTGCAGCGAATCACTAAATCCAACAGTCGCCGGTTTCCCGGAAAGCCTGCTCCCGCCGTCAGCAGCGGTCATGTGCAGCCGAGCGGCAACGCGACGTCCCGGACGCGATAGCGTGGACTCCTGATGGTCCGGGCGGTTCGGACCCGAAAGGAGCAGCATCGTGTCCATCGTCGTCATTAACGCGCTCAAGGTCCCCGAGGGCTCGGGTACAGAATTGGAGGCGCGCTTCGCCGCACGCAAGCACGCCGTCGACTCCGCTCCGGGGTTCGAGGGCTTCCAGCTGCTGCGTCCGGTCGCGGGCGAAGAGCGCTACTTCGTGTACACCCAATGGGCCACCCGTGAGGACTTCGAGAACTGGCGCGACAACCGTGCGCCGCGGGATCACGGCTCGAAGACCCCCGTGGCCAGTGGGTCGGAGCTGCTCGAGTTCGAGGTTGTTGAGCTCGCCGACTGACAACAGTGGTTGGCCAGCCGCGCTCCGGGTCACAGGACTTGCGGCTGGCGCATCCGGACAAGTCCCGTGATGCCGCCGAGTACGAGGAGGCCCGCGGCCAGGGCGGCCAGCACAACGGGCGGCAAGGTCCCGTAAGCCACTCCAAAGCCGGCGGACCCCAGCGCCTGTCCGATGGCCAGTGCGATGAAGAGCCACGAAGTCCCTGCTCCGGCACTCTGAGGCCAAACGCTGCGCGCCCAGAGAATGAGCACGCCGGACAGGCTCATGTAGCCGGCACCGAAAACGGCCATGCCGGCATAAGCGACCCAAGTGCTGCCGGAGGCTACCGATATTGAGACTCCTAAGCTGGCGACGGCCAGGACGCTGGCAGAAAAGCACCATGCGGCCCGCAGGCCCATGCGCCTGGCCAAGGCTCCCGTGAGTACGCCGAGGACCCCGCCCAGGCCCAAGGCGATCCACAGCCATCCGGCCTGAGCGGCAGCAACGGAACCGGCTTCCGTAACCAGCAACGGTCCAAACGTCCAGATCAAGGCCGAGCCGGCTCCTGCAATGACCGCGGCCGCGGCCGGGACGAGGAGAAGGTGCCCCGGTCCATGGCGACGTTCGGGGCTCGAAGCCGCTGCAGCGGCTGGGAGGCCAGAGGTACCCGGATCAGCACGAGCCCGGACGGGATACCACGCCGCGACCGCCGCCGCCGCGCAGACCAGCGCCATGAGCACCCATGCCCCGGCAATCGAAGCGGCCATTGAGGCGACCATGCCGGCTCCCACCACGCCGACCGCCGTTCCCGAGTTCACCAGGGACTGTGCTGTCGCACTGGTGCGGCGTGCAACGAGCGCGTCGATAACCGGCACCAATGCGGGCGAGGCGAAGCCCCCGCCCATGCCGCCGACGAATACAGCCGCCACGAACATGCCCGGAGCTGAGGCGACAGCCACCCCCAAGCAGCCGACGGCGGCAGTGCCTCCGGCGAGAAGAAGTCCGGCCCGAGGAGCGCGGTCGACGAAGCGGGCGGCCGCCACGGCGGCTATCGAATAGGAGGTGAACTGTGCAGCCGCAGCCCATCCCAGCACCTCGGTAAGTTCCGGCCGCTGTGCGGCCAAGAGCGGGGCGAAGAGGCCGACCCCGAACCGGGCCATGCCATACGTGGCCGCGATCAACAGCATTCCGGCCAGCGCCACGCCAAGGCCGGAGCCGGCTCGACGACCCACCGTGATTCTGCCCATGGTCCGGCACCTCCCAGCACATAACGCCCGTTACACCAGAGCGAGCGTTACACAGATGGTAACCGACCGTCTGGGCGCGGCTCGCGCAGGAAGCCGGGCGCCCCGACCCGGACGCCGTCGCGGCCCGGTGCAACCCGCCCGGTCATAGGAGCAAGCTTCCGTTATCGTTAGGGCATGCCCGAGATGCCGGAAGTGCAGGGACTCGTCGACTTCCTGCGGCTTAAGCTCCTCCCGCCCGACGCCCCGCCCGCCCAGGTGGCCAAGGTGGAGGTGTTGTCCTTCTCCGTGCTGAAAACGGCGGACGTGCCGCCGGAGACGATGGGAGCCGAGCCGGTGTCCGCGGTCTCGCGCCGCGGCAAGTTCATCGTCATCACCGCCGGGCAGACGCACCTGGTGATGCATCTGGCCAAGGCCGGGTGGCTCCGCTGGTCGGATGCCCTGAAGCCCGAACCCCTGCGGCCCGGCAAGGGTCCCATTGCGCTGCGCGTGCGGTTTGTCGCGGCTGATGGCGCCGGTCAGCCCGGGTTCGACCTGACCGAAGCGGGGACCAAGAAATCACTGGCCGCCTACGTGGTCAAGGACCCAATGGATGTTCCGGGCATCGCCCGCCTGGGACCTGACGCGCTCGACGTCGACCTAGCGGCGTTCGCGCGGATGCTCGCCTCCCACTCGGGACAGATTAAGGGCCTGCTGCGGGACCAGTCGGCGATCGCGGGCATCGGGAACGCCTACAGCGACGAGATCCTGCACGCGGCGAAGCTCTCCCCGTTCGCCAACGCCTCGAAGCTGGATGCAGAGGACGTGGAGCGCCTGTTTTGGGCGATGCACCAGGTGCTCGAGTCGGCCATCGCTCACGCCTCCGGCCGTCCGGCCAGTGAGCTGAAGGATTCCAAGCGCAAGGCCATGCGCGTGCACGCTCGCACCGGCGAGCCCTGCCCGGTGTGCGGGGACACGGTCCGGGAGGTGTCGTTCGCGGATTCCTCGCTGCAGTACTGTCCCAGCTGCCAGACCGGCGGGAAGCTGTTGGCGGACCGGCGGATGTCCAAGTTTCTCAAGTAAACCCCCCGCCGTCCGGTGGTGCATGCCGTAGATATTCTGGTGTGTTCCTGATGGACGGTTCCTCCGACCGCGGTAAGTTCAAAGGTTCGACGCGTACTGCGGGAAAGAGGGTGCATGGTCACTGAACCATACGAGGCAAAACCTCGAGCCACTGACTTTGGTTTCGGATTGCACCACGTTCAGCTCGCACTTCCGCCGGGTGGTGAGGATGATTGCCGTAAGTTTTACGTCGAAGTCCTTGGGCTCACGGAGGTTCAAAAGCCGCCGGTATTGGCTGCGCGTGGTGGGCTGTGGGTGCGCGCCGATAACTTAGAGATTCATCTGGGAGTCGAGGAGAATTTCCGTTCTCAGCGGAAGGCTCATCCCGGAATCCTCGTTCGGGATATCGATGCACTGACCCGGCGAATAGAAGCTCATGGGCATGCTCCCGAGTGGGATGACAACTTCCCGGGAATGCGCCGGTTCTACCTGTGGGACAACAACGGAAATCGGCTCGAGTTCCTCTCGCCTCATAGCGGGTAGAAGAGCAGAGGGTGGCGGAAGCAGTGTTTGCTTCCGCCACCCGCTGTCGTCTGGGCGACCACCGGCGCCGCCTATTTCCTCAGGGGGAAGGCGGTAGCGATCAGGCGTGCGCCGCGCCGGCGCCGGCCGCCGCCGTCGTTGTTTCCGCGGCCAAGCTGCCGCGGATGAGGTCGGCGCAGCGTTCGCCGATCATCATCACGGTCAGGTTGGGGTTGACCGTCACGTGCTCGGGCATGACCGAGGCGTCAGCCACGCGCAGGCCGGTGACGCCCTTGACCCGCAGCTCGGGGTCCAGCGGCGACATGACGTCGTCCACCGGGCCCATGCGGACGGTGCCGACCGGGTGGTAGACGGTGTTGTGCGTCTTGCGGATGTAGTCCTGCAGCTCCTCGTCCGTCTGCGCATCGATGCCCGGCGAGAGCTCGCGGCCGGCCCACGGGGCCATGGCCGGCTGCGCGGCGATCTCGCGGGCCTTGCGGATGCCGGCGACCATCACGCGCATGTCGTGGCCCTCGGGGTCGGTGAAGTACCGGGGGTCGACCATCGGCTTGTCGCGGAAGTCGCGGCTGCGCAGCCGGACGGTGCCGCGGGAGCGGGCGTGCGTGACGTTCGGGGTGAGGCTGAAGCCGTTCTCCGTAGTGGGGTAGCCGTGCCGCAGGGTGTTCATGTCGAACGGCACCGAACCGTAGTGCATCATCAGGTCGGGGCGGTCCAGCCCCTCCTCGGTGGGCGTGAAGATGCCGATCTCCCACCACTGGGTGGATTCGGTGACCATCGGCTGCTTCGCCTCGAACTGGACCACTCCCTCGGGATGGTCCTGCAGGTGTTCGCCGACGCCGGGGGAGTCGACCAGGACCTCGATGCCGTGCTCCGCGAGGTGTGCGGCCGGCCCGATGCCGGAGAGCATCAGCAGCTTCGGCGAATCGATGGCGCCGGTGGACAGCACTACCTCGCGCCGCGCGGACAGCGTGTGTGTGCGGCCGAAGGCATTGTCCACGATCTCGACGCCGGTGCAGCGCTTGTCCGCGTCGATCACCAGCCGGCGGGCGCGCAGGCCGGTCAGCAGGGTGAAGTTCTCCCGCTCGATGATCGGGTGGATGTAGGACACCGAACTGGAGGAGCGGGTGCCGTCGGCCCGGCGGTTGATCTGGAAGAAGTTGGCGCCGTTGACCACGGTGGTGCCGTCGTTGAAGGTGGCCCGCGGGATGCCGGCCTGTTCGCAGGCATCCAGCAGCGCGACGCCGGTCGGGTCGGCCGGCGGGACGTTCATGACGTGCACGGGGCCGGAGTCGCCGTGGTGCGGGGCGTCCGGGCCGGCGTCCTCGTTGGTCTCCAGCCGCTTGTACAGCGGCCAGGCCGCCTCGGCGTTCCAGCCGGTGACGCCGTGCTTGGACTCCCACTCGTCCAGGTCCTCGCGCGGGGCCCAGAAGGCGATGCAGGAGTTGTGGCTCGAGCAGCCGCCCATGACCTTCGCGCGCGAGTGGCGCATGAAGGAGTTGCCGTTCTCCTGCGGCTCGATCGGGTAGTCCCAGTCGTAGCCGGACTCGAGCAGCTCCATCCACCGGTCCAGCTGCAGGACCTCGGGCACGCCCCGGTCGTCCGGGCCGGCCTCGACCAGCGCCACGGACACCGCAGGGTGTTCGCTCAGGCGTGCGGCGACGGCGGCGCCGGCGGATCCACCGCCGACGACGATGTAGTCGAATTCCCGGTCGACGAGGTTCTCGACGTTGTCGATGTGCATCAGTTCTCCTTGCCGTGGTCAGCGAACCAGCCGGTCACCTGCGGGCTGGTGTTCTGGTAGATGTGCTTGGCTTCCTGGTACTCGGCCAAACCGGTGGGGCCGAGCTCGCGGCCGACGCCGGACTGGCCGAAGCCGCCCCACTCGGCCTGCGGGAGGTAGGGGTGGAAGTCGTTGATCCAGATAGTGCCGTGACGCAGCCGGCCGGCAACGCGCTGGGCCTTGCCTGCGTCCTGGGTCCAGACGGCTCCGGCCAGGCCGTAGATCGTGTCGTTGGCGGTGGCCACTGCCTCATCCTCGTCGCGGAACGTCTCCACGGTCACCACCGGGCCGAAGGCTTCGTCCACGACCACGGACATCCCCCGCTCCACGCGGTCCAGGACGGTGGGCAGGTAGTAGAACCCGTCGTCGTACTCGGGGCCCTCGGGGGCGGCGCCGCCGCAGCGCAGCCGCGCGCCCTCTTCCACGCCGCGCTTCACGTAGGCGTCCACCTTCTCCCGGTGTGCCGCCGAAATCAGCGGCCCGGTTTCCGCGGCCTCGTCGAACGGGCCGCCCAGGCGGATGCCCTCGGCGCGGCGGACGAGCTCGTCGACGAAGCGCTCCGCGATCGACTCTTCGACCAGCAGGCGCGCGCCCGCGGAGCAGACCTGCCCGGAGTGGACGAAGGCCGCGTTCAGGGCGTTGTCCACGGCGGCGTCGAAGTCGGCGTCGGCGAACACCACGTTCGGGTTCTTGCCGCCGAGTTCCAGCGCCACCTTCTTCACGGTGCCGGCGGCGGCCGCCGCGACCACCTTGCCGGTCACCAGGCCGCCGGTGAAGGAGACAAGGTCGACGTCGGGGTGTTCGGAGAGCGGTGCGCCCGCCTCCGCGCCGGGGCCGGTTACCAGGTTCGCGACGCCGTCGGGCAGGCCCAGGTCCTTGAGCAGTTCCATGGCCAGGATGGCCGTGGACGGGGTGAGCTCGGCGGGCTTGAGCACGAAGGTGCAGCCGGCGGCCAGCGCGGGCGCGATCTTCCAGGCGGCCTGCAGCAGCGGGTAGTTCCAGGGCGTGATCATGCCGCAGACGCCCACCGGCTCGTGGACAATCCGGCTGACGACGGCGGGGTCCCCGGCGTCGACCACGCGGCCGGCTTGCTGCGAGGCGATCTTGCCGAAGTACTCGAAGGAGGCGGCGATGTCGTCCATGTCCATGCGGCTTTCGACGATCCGCTTGCCGGTGTCCAGCGACTCGGCGCGGGCGAACTCCTCGCGGCGCTCCCGCAGGCCTGCGGCGACCTTGAGCAGGAAGTCGCCACGCTCGGGCGCCGGCACGGCCGCCCACACGCCGGAGTCGAAGGCGGCGCGGGCCGCGGCGATGGCCCGCTCGGTGTCGGCACGGCCGGCCTCGGACACGGTGGCAACGACCCGGCCGTCGGCCGGATTGCGGATCTCGCGCACCGCGCCGTCGGCGGCCGGCTCCCAAGCGCCGTTGATGAACAGGGTGGAGGCGGTAGTGGTCATGGTGTCTCCTTCGAAAGTGCGGCGACGGGTTCTGGGACGGCGGCGACGGGTTCGTCGACGGTGTCGTAATCGGTTTCCCAGTCCGCCTTGGGCGGGACGTTTTCGGCGGCGGTGCTGTAGGGCAGCGTCGCGCGGTGCTGGTGCAGGAACTCGAGGTGCACCTCGTAGTGGTCCAGCACGTCGGCGATGACCTCGTCCTTGCTGTACCCCATGAGGTCGTAGCCGTGGCTGCCCTCGAGCGAGAACACCTCGATGCGGTAGTACTTGCCGCCGGCGGCGGAGGAGCGCGCATAGGACGGGACGTCGTTCTGCACCGGATAGATCTGGTACTTGAAGGTGCGTTCGCCGTCGAGCTCCACGCAAAGGTCCGCGGTGTCGATCCCGAAGGCATCGACGGTGCTGGTCTTCAGCGTGGCCTCCAGCCCGCGGGCGGCGAGGTCGGTGCGGACGTCGTTGAGCGCGGGCATGGCGACCTCGGCCACGAAGCGCTGGGCCTGCCGACGGCCCGGGTAGTTCATGGCCCGGGCCAGGCGCTGGCGCCAGCCGCGGCGTCCGTCCGCCCCGTGCGGCACGTTAGTGCGGGAGTTCAGCACGGAGTGGAGGCCGGCCTGGTAGCTGTCCGCGAGGGCCGTTTCCAGCCGCAGCGCCTTGTAGAGGCCGAGCATGATGAAGACCAGCACCACCGAGAACGGCAGGCCCATGATGACGGTGGCGCTTTGCAGCGTGGGCACCCCGCCCACCAGCAGCATGGCCAGGGTCAGCAGGCCGGTGGCGACTGACCAGAAAACGCGCAGCCACTTGGGGCCGTCTGAATCGGCGTCCTTGAGGTAGGAGGTGAAGTTGCTCATCACCAGGGCACCCGAATCGGCGCTGGTGACGTAGAACAGCAGCCCGGTGAAGGTGGCGATCGCGGCGCTGAGCGGGGCCATCGGGTACTGCTCGAGCAGACCGTAGAAGGCCCGCTCCGGCTGGCTCATGGCCACCTCGCCGAACGCTGCATTGCCGCCCATCACGATCTCGAGGGCGCTGTTGCCGAAGATGGAGATCCACAGCAGGATGAAGGCAAACGGCACCACCAGCACCCCGACGACGAACTCGCGCAGCGTGCGTCCGCGCGAGATGCGCGCCAGGAACAGGCCCACGAAGGGAGCCCAGGCGATCCACCAGGCCCAGAAGAACAGCGTCCAGCCGTTCAGCCACTCGTCGGGCCGGTCGTAGGCGAAGGTGTCCAGCGCCATCGACGGGAAGCGGGAGAGCGTGTCGCCGATGTTGGTCACGATCCCGTCCAGCAGGAACCGGGTGGAGCCGGTAATCAGGATGAAGACCATCAGGGCGATCGCCAGGACGACGTTGAGCTCGGACAGCCGGCGGATGCCCTTTTCGATCCCGGTGAGCACCGAGATGGTCGCCATCAGCACCGCCACGGCGATCAGGGCGATCTGCACCACCGTGTTCTCCGGGATGCCGAACTGGAAGCTCAGGCCGTAGTTGAGCTGGGCGACGCCGATGCCCAGGCTGGTCGCAATGCCGAAGATGGTGCCGAGCATGGCCGCAATATCGACGGCGTGGCCCACCGGCCCGTGGATCCGCTTGCCGAGGATCGGGTAGAGCGCCGAGCGGATGCTGAGCGGCAGGTTGTGCCGGAAGGCAAAGTAGCCCAGGGCCAGCCCCATCAGGGCGTAGAGGCCCCAGCCGAGGATGCCGTAGTGGAACAGGGTCCAGACCACGGCCTGCCGGGCGGCCTCGACCGTGGAGCCGTCGCCCGTCGGCGGTGCCAGATACTGAGTGACCGGCTCCGCGACCGAGAAGAACATCAGGTCGATACCGATGCCCGCGGCGAAGAGCATCGCCGTCCAGGTGAAGAGGTTGAAGGTGGGGCGCGAATGGTCGGGCCCCAACCGGGTCTTGCCCACGCGGGAGAGCGCCACGAAGAGGACGAAGGCCAGGACGGCGACGACGATCAGCGAGTACCACCAGCCGAAGGTCTCGCCCACCCACGCGACGGCGGTGCCGATCACTGCGTCGGCCGATTCGCGGTCCAGGATGGCCCACAGCGCGATGCCGAGGACGCCCGCCGCGGAGCCGATGAAGACGGTCCAGTTGACCCGCGTCCGCGGCTCGACGGCGGCGCTGCCGGTGGGCGGCTCCGGTGGGGCGGTGCCGGGGACGGGGCGGTTACTGTCTTCGCCGTTGAGCTTAGGCTCGTCAGATTCGGGCGGCGTACTCATATCGGTCTCGTACCTCGCATCGTAGGAGTGCTGGTCGCGGTCTCGCTGTTGTCTTGGCCGGGTGAGGGCAACTCTCGACGCTAGCAAGAGCAGGAATTTACCCGCATGCGCGCGTATAGCACATGAACTAAGTGAGGAGTATCACCTCATGAAGTGGCGAGGTTCACGTCGATTGCCCCGCGTGTTCTGTTTACGGGAGGTCAGTGGGGCGCCACCAGAAGGGAATGCGTCAGGCGCCGTCGTCGTAATACTGGCTGTTCGTCCCGAACTCCGGATCCTGCTCGGAGCGGATCATGCGGTGGTCTTCGGGGTGGTCAAGGCAGGGGCTGGTGAAGGAGAGGACGACGGCGCCCACGCCGCCGGCAACGTGGTGCGCGGCGGTGGCGCCGAGGTCGCCGTTCCGGAAGTAGAGGGTGCGCACGTCGCCGGTTTCGGCGGTGGCCTCGTTCTTTTGCTCCCAGCCATGTGCGGTCAGGTAGCCGGCGGCGGCGTCGAGGGCTGCGTTGGCCTGGTCCGCGTCCGCTACCTTGCCGGTGGCCCGGGCGATCCAGGCGGTCTGGGTCTGCGGTTGTGCGTCCTCGGGGCGCAGGCAGGTTTGTTCGCGCAGCAGGCTGACCTTCAGGTCGGCGGCGGTGGATGCCTCGGCGATCGCCTGGGGGAGCAGTTGCTCGAGCTGGCGGCCGTAGTCCTGGGACGTCGGTTGTATCTCCTGTGACTGGTTCTCCTGCGGCATGGCGCAGCCTCCTAGAATGACGGCGGAAAGGGTGGAAGTCGCGGTGAGGGCGGCTGCGAAGCCGGGGCGCCGCCGTCGTTCTTCGCCGCGCGGGCGGGCCGGGCGGTGCCAGGGGGAGCGAGCCCGCATGTTCATTTCTCCAGACTTTCGACCGTCACGGTTTCAAGGTTGCCATATGCGTAGTCCTCGGGATCCTGCTTGAGCGGGCTGGTGATCAGCGGGCCGTAGGGGGAGTAGGTTTGCTGGATTCGGTCCTCGACAAACGTGCTGACGCTGGTGCCTTCGACGACGCCCTGGATGTTGGTGGCCGAGGTGGAGCCCGGCCAGAAGTAGTCGGTGTGCCCGTCCATCAGCGAGCCGGGGTCCTCCGGTCTCAGGAAGCCGGTCTCGAGCCGGACCGGGTCCATGGCGGTGGGGCTGCCGCCGCGCCAGAACGACGCGCCGTGGTAGCCGCCGCCGAGCATCTGGGCGGCGCTGATGGGGTCGTCGCGGGTTTGCAGCCAGTAGCGGTGGGCCTCGGGGTTGGCGGTGTCCTCGGGGCTGCCCACGTTGTGCCCGGTGCCGGCCGGTGCGACGTAGACGATGTTGGTGGAATCCAGGCCCTCGCGTTCGGCGGTGCCCAGCAGCGAGCCGCCGGCGCTGTAGCCGATGTACGTGGTGCGGGCGTCGGGCCGGGTCTCGAGGTCGAGGGCGTGGTCGAAGGCGGCCAGCAGGGGCCCGCCCCGCTCGTTGAACGAGGTGGTGATGTTGTCGGGGACCTCATCCGGCAAGTCGGTGCCCTGCCAGTAGAAGGAGACCGTGCCGGCGGGCGGTTCGCCGTTCACCGCGTCGAACCGGGCCGAGTAGGCCTCCAGCTGACCCAGGTCGGCGCCGGTGCCCGGGACCAGGGCGGCCACGGTCCTGGTGTCCGGCGTCAGGGTGCCGTTCATGGTGACGATCCGGCCGTCGCCGTCCAGGCTAACCAGGACCACCTGGGAGTGATGGCCGACGGCGTAGTCCAGTCCCGTCCTGAGCGTTGCCAGCCGGTCGTGTTCGGCCTGCCAGGTGTCGAGGTCGGCGGCGTACTGCCGGTAGGCCCGCTGGTAGACCATCCGCGGGTGGCCTTGCTGATTGCCCGCGGCCGCGACGTAGTCGCTGAGGTCGGGCTGTGGGCCCAGCTGTGCCTGCCGGGTCGCCACGGTTTCGCGGTAGCCGGCGGCGGTGATGGCGTTGGCCCGGATCCGGCCGGCGAAGGGGATGCCGTTCAGGCCCCCGAACACCGCCGGGTAGAGCAGCAGCAGCCGTTCCTGTTCGGCCGGCGCCAGGGTGAGCCAGGCCTCGCGGATTCCCGCGATCCCGCCCTCGGTCAGCGCGGCGTCGCCGGCCATCGCCTCCGCCATGGCGGCCTCGGACGAGCCGGGCATCCGCCACGCGGGGAGCTTGTGGGCCGCCAGCAGGGCGGCACCCTCGGGGTTGGCCGCGGCCCAGGCCCGCAGTTCCTCGTCGGTGAGCCCGGCCAGCGACGGCAGGTACGACTCCGGCGTCAGCGGGCCGAACCGCTCGTCGAGCCCGCTGGTGAAGTGGGCCCACGGCGGGGAGGACGGCCCGGCGGCCAGCAGCGGGGTGGGCGGCAGCGAGTCGACGGTGCCGCCGATGGCCCGCAGGGCGGCGGCGGTTTCCGCGGTCAGCGCCTGCCAGTCGGCCCGCAGGGAGCGGACGCGTCCGTTGAAGGCCTCCGCCCGCTGCTCCGCTTGGTCCGCCTCGTCGCCCTCCTGCGAGTCCGCGCCGTTCAGCGCCCTGGCCAGGCCGGGGCGTGCCGCCGCGAGTTCTTCGGACTCCGCCTGCAGTGCCCGGCCGGAGGCGACGAAGACCGTGACGGCTTCCCGGGCAGCGGCCAGCGCCGCAGTCCATTCCCGCATGGGTCCGTCCAGCTCATTCAGGGCGGAGTGGACCTCCAGTTCGGTGTCCGGTTGCTGATAGGCAAAGCTCAGCCCGGCCCACGCCGCACCGGCGTCGACCAGGTAATTTGCCGCGGACTCGGCGCGCAGGGACATCTCCCGGACCGCATCGCCCAGCCGGTCCCAGGGGACGTTGATCTCCGGGACGCTGCCCAGTCGCACCGTCACGGCTGCGGCACCGGCCCGAAGCCGCGCGGGGCAAGGACGGTCGAGTGGTCGGCGTTCAGGGACTCGGCGAAGGCTGCGGCTTCGGCGGACATCCGCCCGTCGGCCTCGACGAACAGCTCCGCGGTTTCGGCCACGACCCGCGACTTGTTGTACACGAGGCCGGCAATCCGGTGGCCCACGTCCCGCCGCGGCGACCAGAACCCCGCGAACGCGTCGGCTACGTCCGTGGCACTGCCGAACAACGACGCCGCCTCGTCGCCTGCCGCCGCCGTGTCGCCTGCCGCCTTGTCCAGCGACTGGCCGTCCGCGGCCACGTCCACCAGGATCATGTGGAGCTGCCTCGGATTGATCCGCCAGCTGCCCATCCCGCCGCCCTCCCCCGCTTAACCGTTTCCCTCACACTGTTGCATGCGGCACCGCAGAACTGAATGGGGACGACTACCCATGGTTTATCGATTTGGCACTTCCGGCGGGTTCACGGCCCGGAACCCCTGGCCCCCGGCGCGGGGCGGGGACATACTGGGTCTCCATGCTGAAACGAGATCCGGGGAGGTTGCATGGAACGTCCGGAACAGTGGGGGGCCGCCCGCCGGCCGACTGGACCCGAAACCCTGTATTCGCCGTTCATGGAATTCGATCCGGGCCAGCTGTCGTGGCGGAACCAACCCGCGCCCGCGGAGCGCATCGGCCGCAGCTACAACGGCCTTCGCGTTGTGGTCGTCGTCGTCCTATTACTGATCGGTTTCGGACAGTCAGTGGTGCTCATCTCGATGCTGGCCAGCGCCGCATTAGGTGACGCTCCGCCTCAGCTGCCGGTCGCCGTCGTCCTGACGGCAGCCTGTTTCCTGGGCCTTGGCGCGATTGGCAGGCACTGGGGCGTCGCGGCGCCGAAAAAGGTTGCCCGGCAACTGGTCTTCGGCGCGGGCGGCGCGGCCCTGTCGGGCGGTTGGTCCCGGTTTCGGCCGGAGGACATCGCCAAGGGCGCGGAGGGCGAGCGGTGGACGGCGCAGGCACTGGAGACCCTGCTGGCCATTCCCGGGACCCGGATCTTCCACGGGCTGCGGTTCCCGGGCAGCCACGTGGCGGACATCGACCACGCCGTCATCAACGGCGACCGGGTGGTCTATATCGACTCCAAGTTCTGGAAACCCGGGCAATACCAGTGGATCGACCGGGAGACGCTGGCCTCCGTCCATCCGCGCGGGTTCAGGCGGCGGACCATCCACATGGACGTTGTGCAGACCGACCCGCGCACGGCCAGGGTTGCGGCCGAGGTCGCCTGCCACGTCATTGCCCATCCGAATGCGCCGGGCCCGATCACGTTCACGCCCGGGCACCAGATTTCTCCCACCGGCATCCCCATCACGGGCGTGCAGACCGGCGTCGACGGCATTGGCCACTGGCTGCTGCAGGGGCAGAAGGCAGGAACGGTGAACCGCTACGCGCTGGCGAGGCTGCTTGCCATGCAGAAGAAAGCACCGGCCGGTACCGGTACACGCCGGACCGGCCGCGGGCACCGGCGCTGATCTTCCAGCGGGCGGGGCGCGTGGACAGGCGCCTGTCGAGACGGTGAACGACGGCCGCCGAGCTGCCTGCGACCGGACAGGTTGCCCGGGCCGGACCAACTGCGGCGGCCGTCGTGTTGTGGCCGGGGAGGTTTAGCTGTCGCTGACCGTGAAGCGGGTCTTCCGGTGCGCGGGCTTTTCGATCTCGTCCAGGATGGCCACGGCCATCGTGCCGGTGGTGGTGTGTGATTCGCCGTCGGCGGCATACAGGAGCCGGTCCGTGCCCAGCACCGGGGCGGTGGCGTCACCGGGCGTGAACAGCGCCGAGGGGGACACCCCGACCCAGTCGACGTCCGTGACGCCGCGCAGGTATTCGAGTTCCTTCAGCTGGTTCTCCGGGATGGAAATCCACGCCTCGGCGCTGGGGATGTTGCGGATGTCCTCGACGAACAGGTGGTCGTCGTCGCCGGTGGTCAGGCTGCCGGCGCCCAGGATGAAGACCAGGCGGGGAGTGGTTTCCCCGGCGAGCTCGACCAGCGAGCGGGCCAGGTCAACGTGCCGGTAGGCCTCGTGCGGAGCCGTGCCGAACGCATTAACGACGACGTCGAAGGCTGCAAGGTCTTCGGCGCCGAGGGAGAAAGCGTCGCGTTCCAGTACCGCGGCGTCCGCGCCGAGGACGTCCCCGGCCTTTGCGGCGCTCCGGACGATCGCTGTTGTCTGGTGGCCGCGTTTGGCCGACTCGTGGAAGAGGGCGCGTCCGGCGTTGCCCGTGGCTCCGATGATTCCGATCTTCATGCTGTCCTTACGTTGGCGTGATGTCTTTCAAAAGGCTTGGCCTCTGCTAGGTGCAATCGATTGAAGCATCAACTTATTCCGGGGTGAGTGCCTCCAGGCGACGGACCGCCCGCTCCCCGGCCGGCCGTAAGTGCCGCCGAGGCGGCCGCCCGCTCAGTCAGGGCCGGCCGTCGTCGTCGTTAGGCAGGCAAGTGAGCATGGGCCGGGAGGCCCAGCTAGGTGGCAGGCGGGGACACAGCCTCCATGACGCGGCGCAGGACGTCGCTGCGGGACCCAACCGCGTCGACGACCTGCCAGTCCAAGGACTTGGCCCTTCGCAGGTAGACGTTGCGTGCCGCCCGCAGGTAGTCCGCCGACTCGGAATCCTCGCCCCGCGCGATGATCCGGGTGTGCGCCGCCTCGGCGGGCAGATCCAGCAGCACGACGACGCCTGGCCGAGGCAGGGCTCGGACCAGCCAGGGCAGGACGCCTCCCGGCGGCAGGCCACGCACGTCACGAAGGACCTGCTGGCAGTGCAGGTGCCGGTCCATCACCGTGGTTCCCCGGAAGGCTGCCGCCCGGAGGTGGGCAGCCAGCACGTTCACAATGCGCACCATCGACTCGAACCGGTCGGCCCAGCGCGGAGTAATGCCGATGCCGAGGCGTGCAGCTGCCCGGGACAGCCAGCGCCGTCCGGCCGGGTTACGCACTAACTGCGCGTAACGGCCCGCCGCCCGCTCAACTTCGACCAGCGAGGCCGCGGCCGTCGTCTTCCCGGCTCCGTCGATGCCGAGGATAACGACGGTTCTCCGCGGGGGCCGCCGCGGGCCGCGTCCGGTTTCCGTGGGCAAAAATTCCCTGCTCTCCTGTGGTGATGTCTCCTCAACAACGCACGCGCGGCCGGGATCGATGCCCGGTCGGGCTGTGAATTTGCTGAGACATGCCGAGCAGGCGAGGGGCTCCGAGCCAGAAAGACGACGGCGGCACGTGAGCGCCGCCGTCGTCCCTATGGGGCGATCGGTACCGCGGAATTCAGGCAGGCAGGTGAGGGTAGTCTTCCGAGCGGTCCTGGAAGGCGAGAACCGCCGGGTTGGCGATGACGCCGTCGCGGATCTCGATGGCCCGGCTGATCGTCTCGTCCTCGAGCCAGCTGCCGGGTCCGCCCATCACGGTGCGCAGGAACGGGATCAGGGCCGTGCTGATCTCCCAGGTCGCGGAATTCCACAGGTACGACGGCGTGTGGTCCACGGCGTAGTAGCTCACGTGGTTGCCGACCTCGAAGGTGGGTTCGGCGAAGGTCGTCATCTTCGCCCAGCTGAAGCCCATGCCTTCGTCGCAAGAGACATCGACGATCAGGCTGCCCGGCCGGAAGCCGTCCAGGTCCGCCTCGTCGAGGTAGATCAGCGGGTTGTTGGGGTCCTGCAGCGTGCAATTGACCACGATGTCCCGCTCGGCGAGGAACGGAGCCAGCGGCACCCGTCCGTCGTCGTCGGTGATGACGTGGCTGAGGTGCGGGGCGGTGGCGTCCTGGTCGAACTGGGTGATCCGCGCGGAGTGGATCGGGGATCCGACGGCGGCCGCCGCGCGGTTGGTCAGGACCTGCACGTCGTGGATGCCGTGCGCGTTCAGGGCGGTGACCGCGCCGCGGGCCGTGGCGCCGAAACCAATGACGACGGCGGTGAGCGGGCGGCCGTAGTCGCCGGTGGATCCTGCCAATTCCAGCGCATGCAGCACCGAACAGTAGCCGGCCATCTCGTTGTTCTTATGGAAGACGTGGAGGGCGAACCTGCCGTCCGCGGCCCAATGGTTCATCGCTTCGAAGGCGATCAGCGTCAGTCGCTTGTCGATGGCCAACTGGGTGATGGCCCGGTCCTGGACGCAGTGCGGCCAGCCCCAGAGGATCTGGCCGTCGCGGAGTTCGGCAAGGTCTTCCGGCTGCGGCTTGGGCAGCACCACCACGTCCGCTGCTGCAATGAGTTCCTCGCGCGGCGCCATGCGTCCCACCAGTTGTTCCAGGTGCGCGTCGGACACGCCGAAGCGCTCGCCGTAGCCCCGTTCGAGGATGATCCGCTCGCGGAGGTCGGCGTCGAGGCGCTCGATGTGCGCAGGATGGAGGGCCAGCCTGCGCTCATCGGGCTTTCGCGTAGTTGCCAGGACTCCGAGCGAGAGCAGAGTCAAAAGCCTCAGCGCTTCTTGATAGTGGTCAGGGTCTCCGAGGCTGCGGCGCCGGCGGCCTTGGCCTTCTTGTCGCTGCGCTTTTCCTTGATGGACTTGCCCGATTTCTTCGATGCGGTCTGTCGGGGAGATTTGTCGGCCATGAGTGCCTCCTTGGCGCCAGCAAAGAATGCTGCGCCTTAACGGGAGCACAGACGTGCTCCGTACTCCTGACCATACGCCATCGCGCGTCAGGCAGGTGCTCCGGTGGCCGTCGGCGGTGCACGTTGTGGCACGACGGCGGGAATGGGGCGGCAGTCCGGCTGCGGTCGAGGACGACGGTGGGGGATGCGCTGTCGCGGGGCCGTCCTGAGTCCTGGTCCCATCGACGGCCGCCGGAAACGCCGAAAGCGGCCGATACCGCCGAAAGCGGCCGAAAACGGCGAAACGGGCCGATAATGTCGTAGCCCTGTCGGATATGGGCCCGTTTCGACGCGGGTGCTTCGGCATTGGGGCATGGTGGGCGCCGCGAGAGGTGAAACTGCCGGGCCTGCGGGTTGGAGCGCCAGAGCGCTGAGGCGTGGAACACCAGGGCACAGGGGCTTGAAGCGCCAGAGCCCCGCGAGGCGTGGAGTACCGGAGCCCTGAGGCTTGGAGCGCCAGAGCGCCCGTGATTCAAACACCAGTACGCTGGATCTCAGACGTGAGTAACCGGGAGGGTGGATGTCCGAGACGACGGTAACAGAGGTGATGGCCGAGCTGGCCGCGCTTGAGGACCCGAAGGTGCGCGAGGCGAACGAGAAGCGCGGCGACGACCACGGCGTTAACCTCGGCAAGCTGCGCGCTGTCGCCAAGCGGTTGAAGACCCAGCAGGATTTGGCGCGCGGGCTGTGGGCCACGGGCAACACTGCAGCCCGGCTGCTGGCCCTGCTGATCTGCCGGCCGAAGGATTTCGGACGCGACGACCTGGACGCCATGCTGCGCGAGGCGCGCGCCCCCAAGGTGCACGACTGGCTGGTGAACTACGTGGTCAAGAAGAGCCCGCACGCCGAGGAGCTCCGCGTGGCCTGGACCGGCGACGCGGATCCGGTGGTCGCCAGCGCCGGGTGGGCGCTGACCACCGAACGGGTGGCGAAAAAGCCCGAGGGCCTGGACCTCGAGGGACTGCTGGACACCGTCGAGGCCGAGATGAAGGACGCGCCGGACCGCCTCCAGTGGGCCATGAACCACACCCTCGCCCAGATCGGCATCGACCACGCCGAGCACCGCGCCCGCGCGATCAACATCGGCGAACGCCTCGGGGTGCTCAAGGACTACCCGACGCCGCCGAACTGCACGTCCCCGTATGCGCCTGCCTGGATCAACGAGATGGTGAGCCGGCAGGCCAAAGCCTGAGCGCTCGTTAGCGGCGCCGTTGCGAAGACCCGCACCGGAGCCGCCCCCTCAGCGGATCTTAGGCGGCGACGGCGACTCGAAGGTCAACCGCAGGCGTCTACAGCACCTTCGCCAAGAACGCCTTCGTCCTCTCCATCTGCGGGTTGGCGAGCACATCAGCCGGCGCGCCGGATTCGACGATGGTCCCGGCATCGAAGAAATGAACGGTATCGGCAACCTCACGTGCGAAGCCCATCTCGTGGGTGACCACCACCATGGTCATGCCTGCACGGGCGAGTGCCTTCATCGCCTCAAGGACTTCCTCGACCAACTCCGGATCCAGTGCGGAAGTGGGTTCGTCGAAGAGCATGATTTCGGGGTCCATGGCCAGAGCGCGCGCAATCGCCACGCGCTGTTGCTGTCCGCCGGAAAGCTGGTGCGGGCGTTTCTGCGAATGGTCGGCCAGGCCCACCTTCGCCAGTTCATGCAGTGCCCGGGTGCGGGCGGCGGACTTGGAGACGCCTCGGACCTCGGTCAGCGCGCAGGCGACGTTTTCCTCGGCAGTCAGGTGCCCGAAGAGGTTGAAACGCTGGAAGACCATGCCTATGCGCGAGCGGAACGCGGCGAACTGCTTGGGGGTCCACTCGTAGTAGCGTCCATTCCGATACTCGTACCCGACGTGCCGCCCGTGGACCAGCAGCGTGCCGTCGTCGTACGCCTCCAGCGCATTCAGGCAGCGCAGGAAGGTGGACTTGCCCGAGCCGGAGGGCCCGACGATGCAGCTGACCTCGCCGGCGGCAACCGTGAAGTCCACGCCGGTGAGTACCTGGTGGGCGCCGAAGGACTTGGTGACGCCGTGGGATTCCACATGCAGCTTGTGCGCCCGAGCCGTGGAGGCGGTACCGCCGGCGGCCGTCGCGGGGGATGACGCGGAGACAGGTTCGCCGGCGCGAGGTGCAGGGGAGGCGGAAAGGCTGTTGGGTTCGGTAGTCATGGGAGATCCTTTCCGGCCGTGGCGACATCATCCGCCGCGCGCGGTTCCGCCGTCGTTCTCTTGGCTGTAACGGTCTTGAGCAGGAAGCCCGGCCTGCGGACCAGACGCACGGCGTCGGCTCCGAAACGGGCCTCGAGCTTGGACTGAAAAAAGGTTGCGATGGCGGTCATGACCATGTACCAGAGCGAGGCAACGATCAGCAGTTCCATGATCAGGTTGTTCTGCTTGTAGATCTGACTGGCGTTGGTCATCAGGTCGTTGCCCGCGACGACGTACACCAGCGACGTGGTCTTAAGCATGGAGATGAACTCGTTGCCGGTGGGCGGGATGATGATGCGCAGCGCCTGCGGCAGCACGATCTTCCGCATCCGCTTGCCCGGGGTCATGCCGAGCGCATACGCGGCCTCGCTTTGGCCGGCGTCGACGGCCTGGATGCCGGCGCGCACCGTTTCAGCGAAGTACGCCGCAAGGTTCAGCCCTAGCCCGAGCAACGCCGCGTTGAACCCGGTCATCACGTCATTGGTGTTCCACATATAGCCGATGTTGGTGAACGGGACCTGGATGATCAGCGACGGGAACAGGAAGGCCAGGTTGTACCAGAAGATCAGCTGCACGAGCACGGGGGTGCCGCGGAAGAACCAGATGTACAGCGTGGATAGCCAGTTCAGCACTGGGTTGTGCGAGAGCTTCATGACTGCCAGCAAGACGCCGAGGACCAGCCCGAGCACCGTGGCGAGCACGGAGATCATCAGGGTGACCCAGATCCCGTCGATAATCTTGGGGAAGAAGAGGTACTCGGCGACCTTGCCCCAGCGGATGTTGGGGTTGGTGGCCAGCGTGAAGGCCAGCCAGGCGAAGACCACCACGGCCAGCGTCCCCAGAATCCACCGCTCGGGATGGCGGAGCGGGACCACGGTCACGGCGGTGCCGTCGGGCCCGCTCAGCTGCCTGGGCCGATTGCTGCGTCGGAGCGCTTGGCTCATCTGCGCCCCCTATTTTCCGTCGTTGATTGTGGCAGTGTCGATCGCCATCTGCTGGACGTTCCAAGCGGCGAGGATCTTCCCATAGCTGCCGTCGTCGATCAGCTCCTGCAGGGCCTTTTGCACCGCGTCGATCAGTTCCTTGTTATCCTGCTTCATCGCGATGCCCCAGACGCTTTCATCGCCTTCGATGGCCACGGCTTCCAGGACGCCCTCGGAGGTCTGCGCGCGGTAGGCGGCGACGGGGTAGTCGTTGATCCCCGCGTCGGCGCGGTCGTTGCGCACCTGCAGGATGGCGTCCTGGTCGCCGGAGAACTTCAGGATCTCCAGTCCGTCTTTCCCGGCGGCCTTGCAGTCCTTGTCAAAGCCCTCCGCGAGGGCGAGCGAGGAGCCGTTGTCCACGACGGCCACAGTCTTGCCACAGGCCGTCGACGGGTCACCCATGCCGGCGGGATTGCCCTTCTTGACGACCCAGCCGTTGCCGGCCTGGACATAGTCCACGAATGTGACGGTCTTGCGCCGCTCTTCGTTGTCGGTCATGGAGGACATGATGATGTCGTAGCGCCCGGTGGTGATGCCCGGGATCTGCGCGTTGAAGTCCTCGTTGTTGATGGTGATTTTGACGCCGAGCTTGTTCGCGATCGCCCGGCCGAGGGAGGGGTCCACCCCGATCAGTGTCTTGCCGTCCTCGGCGAGCAGTTCCATGGGCGGGTAACCCTCGGAGGTGGTCATTTTGATGCCCTCGGTCTTGATCGACTCGGGCAGGCCGGCGGTCAAATCGGCGTTCGGTGTGATGCCGTCGATGACGGACTTGGCCAGGTCCTCATCGGGTGCCGGTGCGGCGCTAAAG
The DNA here is from genome assembly GCF_059090825.1 of Arthrobacter sp. Y3224055. Taxonomy (NCBI): domain Bacteria; kingdom Bacillati; phylum Actinomycetota; class Actinomycetes; order Micrococcales; family Micrococcaceae; genus Arthrobacter; species Arthrobacter sp. Y3224055. The sequence goes on from NZ_JBNHGB010000004.1 coordinate 181,793, forward strand.
GAGGTGTCCTCGTTGCCGGCGGCGTTGCCCTCGGTGGAGGAGAGTGACTGCCCGCCGCAGGCCGTCGTGGCCAGCAGTGCCAGCAACGCAGCGGATGCCATGACGCCGGAGCGGAGGGTACGGACTCGGGTGATGTTCATGCGGTCTCCTTGGTGCGGATGGTTGGAACGGATTGTGTGCTGGAGGTGTGTAGCGGGCGGAGCGGTTACAGGTCCCTCCGGTACCGGAGGGATCCCCCAACGGCGGTAGCCATGACCGGAATGTCGCGTAGCTCGGCGGGACCGACGGCGTAGGGGTCGGCCCCGAGGGCCGTGAAGTCGGCCAGCATTCCTGGGCGCAGCCGGCCCTTGGTAGCCTCTTCGCCGGAGGCATGCGCGGCGCCGGTGGTGTAGCCGGCGATCGCCTCGGCGACGCTCACCCGCTCGCCGGGCTGCCAGCCGCCGACGGGATCGTTGTCACGGTTCTGCCGGGTCGCGGCGGCATGAATCCCGTGTAAAGGGTCGGGCAATTCCACGGGCGCGTCGGAGCCGAAGGCGGGAAGTGCGCCGGCGTCGATCAGCGAGCGCCACGCGTAAGAGGCCAGTTCGCGGCCAACGAGCAGGGTGGAGGCCAGCGGGATGTCGGACGTGCAGTGGGTGGGCTGCATGGAGGGAACGACGCCGAGGCGCGCCACGCGTTGCACGTCCGCGGGGCGTAAATGCTGCGTGTGTTCGATCCGATGCCGCAATCGGCTGGCTGCTCGTTCGGTGTGGCCCGTGATGTTGGGGGAGGCATCGAGCGGGTTGCGGACCAGGTCCTGATAGGCATCCAGCACCAGCTGGTTGGCGCGGTCCCCGATGGCGTGAGTAGCGACCGCGATTCCGGCGCCGGCGGCCCGGCGAACCAGTGCGAGCAGGTCGAGATAGGGGATGACCTCGATGCCAGCGTTCCCGTCCTCGCCGGGGAAGGGCTGGGTCATGTGACAGGTGTGGGAACCCAAGGCGCCGTCGGAAAAAAGCTTCACCGGACCGGTGCTCAGCCAGGCGTCGCCGTTGCCGGTGGCCCGCCCTTCGTCGATCGCTTGGTCCAAGGCGATGCGCGGGATCGCCTTATGTACGCGCAAATGGAGGTTGCCGCTCTCGCGCAGAGACCGGTATGCATGCAGGCAGTCCTCGCCATCGAAGTCGTGGATGCCGGTGAGCCCGACGGCTAGCAGGCGGTGCTGGGCCTCGGCAAGCTGTGCCTCGAGGTCCCCGGCCTCGGCGCTGTGCATGATGTCGCTCAGCTGGGCATGGGCCGTCTCGCGCAGGATGCCGGTGGGATGGCCGTCGCCGTCGCGGACGATTTCACCACCCACCGGATCCGGCGTGGAGGCGTCGATGCCGACGACCGCCAATGCCGAGGTGTTGGCCCAAACCGTGTGCCCGTCGATGCTTGGCAATGCGGCGGGCCTGCCACCTGTGGCGGCATCCAGCGCTTTGCGGTCCGGTTGAACCGGCACATCCCAGGCGTTGAAGTCCCAGCGTCCGCCGAAGACCCAGGCCGATGCCGGCAGCGCCTCCGCGTAGTTCCTCACCCTGTCCAGGGCGTCCTCGAGGCTGGTGGCGCCGCGAAGGTCCAGGGCGGCAATTTCGCGGGCGTAGTTCGCGGTGTGGATATGGGCGTCGGTCAGGCCCGGAACCACTGTGGTGCCACCGAGGTCGATGGTTTCGTATGTACCGGTGGCGTGGGTGCGCATTTCCTCGGGTGTGCCGATGGCGAGGATGCGTTCGCCCCGGGTCAGCAGCGCGGTGGCCCGGGGAAGCCCGGCCCATTGGGTGTAGAACGTGGCATTGACGTAGAGGCGTTGCTCAAGCATTCCTAATCCTTTGCGGCATGCTAGCGCCGAAAAGCGGCATGCCCAAGCGTGTCTTGCGGAACTTCTTCGTCCCGTTCGCAACACTCTAGGCGACGATGTAGCAAACTATGACGTACAACACAGCGGTGATTCGACGAACTCAGTTCAAGGAACGCTAATGCTCAACCTGATCCACCTGCGCACCCTCGTGGAAGTGCTGCGGCTCGGTTCCTTCACGGCGGCCGGCAATCGGCTGGGATACACGGCCTCGGCGGTGTCCCAGCAGATGTCGGCACTGGAGAAGGACATGGGCACGCGGTTGTTCGTGCGCAGCGCACGCAGCGTGCAGCCCACGCAGGCCGCGCATGCAGTGGGCCAACATGCGCTGAAGCTGTTGCGCGACGTCGACGGGTTGTTGGCCGCGGGGGCCGCCGCCAGCGGAGATGCGGTACGCGAGTTGCGCATCGGGGCATTCCCCTCGGCCGCGACGTTCATCTTGGGGGACGTCCTGGAATCAGTGCAGTGGCGGGAGCTGGGTGCGCAATTGAAAATTTCTATCGGGGAACCGAGCGCCGTCGTGCCGGGAGTTCGAGTCGGTGGGGAGCTGGATGCGGCCCTTGTGTACCAGGTGGGCGAATCCGGGCTGGTCCTGCCCCAGGGGGTGACCCGGCATTGGCTGGGGGAGGACCCGTTCCGCGTCGTTATTCCCGCCGCGGCGGGCTACCGGGAAGACCAGCGGATGGACGTCAATGCGCTGGGCGCGATGCCTTGGATCATCCACCTGCGCGGTTCCAGCGACGCGAACGTAGTGGACGCAGTGCTGGCCAACGCCGGCCTGCACCCGCGTATCGTGGCTTCCAGTGACGACTTCCACGCGACGCTGCGGCTGGTCGCCGCCGGCCATGGGGCAGCTATGGTGCCGCAACTGGCGATGGGCGCACGGCCAAGCGGACTGACGGCCGTGCAGGTGCCCGAGCTGCAGCTTTCCCGGAAGCTCATGGCGTTGTCGGCCGAGGACGCACCCGCGGACCTCGTCGGGGAACTAGTCGGGTGTTGCGAGAACCTGTTGCAGCCGGAGAGTTGAGGCGTGGGGACCCGGGGACCACCCCCGCTGATCCGGTGGCGGTCAGCGCCGGCTGGGGCGCTGAACCCCGAACTGCGCGTCCCCGTACGCGCCCATCTGGGCCAACGAACTGGCCAGCAGGCAGGCCAACGCTTGCTACCGGCGCGAGGCGGCAAAATCCGGGCGTCCTTAGGTCAGCCGGAGATCCGTGATGCAGGTGGCGCTGTCATCGGTCGTCGAGAAATCGGCCGAGCCGGTGTGCCCGTCGTAACTCACTTCGATGGTGCCGTGGATGTCGCCGGGAACGCAGAACCCTGCGAAACCGTTGCTGAAGGTTTCAATCTGCTCATCCACCAGCGTCTCCCCGGTGGTGTCGACAGTGATCTTGACGCTCATGTCCTTGTTGCCCAGTTCGCCAAGGCAGGTCGTCAGACTATGGTAAAAGCAGTCGTGGGTCTGGTTCAGGTACGGGGCGACTGAGATGTAGGAACTGTCCTCCGGCAGGTCCAGCGTTACCTCGTTGTGGCCGTCGGTGAGCAGTAGATCGCCCTGCCGGACAGATGCCATCAAGTCGGTGGGCCGCTCGGCAGTGTCCAGCCGGTCGAGGTGGTCGATGATGCCAACCGCGTCCATATCGTCGAGCCCGAAGCCAGCGAGGAATTCGGCGTCCGTGGCCTCCCCCGCGGAGGTAGTCCCCTGGGCTGGCGCGCAGGCAGTCAGCATCAGGCCAAGCGCAGCCGCGGCGATAACGGCCCGTTTCATATCCCATCTCCTCATCCCCGCACCCTGGGCAACGCGGGGCCTACGGTGGTGATCTGTCCGCAAGAAAAGGACGACGACGGCACTTGTGCGCCGCCGTCGTCCTCATGAAGGGTGAATCAGTGCTGCGGCTCGCGGGCCTTCAGTAGGGGCGCGAAGAACTCGGCCAGCTCAGCGGTCGCGGACAGCGGCAGCACGTTCGCCACGTACTGGTCCGGCCGGACCACCACGATGGCGCCGTCGCGGGAGATTCCGCGGGCGTCGAAGATGTCCTCATCCTTGGCGGTGCCGAAGACCTTCTCGAGGTTGGTCAACTGGAACGGGCCCACCTCGGGCTTGAACACGGCGGGTACGGCGTTGATGTCCACCTCCTCGTGATGCTGCTGGTAGATCACCTTCACATCGAACCAGGCGTCGAGGTCGGCGCCCTCCGGCCGGGCGGCGAGCGGGGAATCCGGTGCGGTCACCAGCCACTCGGACAGGTTGGCAACGGCCGCGGACTCGCCGGCCTGCGCCTGGTCGGCGAAGACATAGATGCGCCAGCGCCCGTCGGCCTCGGCCAGGTGGCCCAGGTGCAGCGGGTTGGTGTCGCAGACGCGGGAGACCTTGGCGGACTTGAAACGCTTGCCGACGGGGAAGCCGGTGGCCAGGTCCTGGTGGCTGCGCGCGCCGGTCAGGATCGACTGGGCGTACTCGGTCATGAAGCCGGCCGGGAATTCGGCGGTGCGGACGTAGAAGTCCTCGAGCTCCGTGGGATCGGCGAACTCCTCGGGCTTCTTGGCCATCATCGTCGACCATTCCTTGTCGAAGTCGATGAGGTCCTTCGCCACCACCTGGCGCTCCGCGGAGTAGGTGGAGAGCAGGCTCTCCGGGCTGCGGCCCTCCAGCACGTGTCCCAGCTTCCAGGCGATGTTGAAACCGTCCTGCATGGAGACGTTCATGCCCTGGCCGGCCTTGGCGCTGTGCGTGTGGCAGGCGTCGCCGGTGATGAAGACACGCGGGGTGCGGGTGCCGACGTCCTCGGGCAGCAGGTCGTCGAACCGGTCGGTGAGGCGGTGGCCCACCTCGTACACGCTGTGCCAGGCGACGCTGCGCACGTCCACCGTGTACGGCGTCATGATCTCGTTGGCCTTGGCGATGATCTGCTCGATAGAGGTCTGGCGGATCTTGCCGTTGTCGTCGTCGGGCACCACGCCGAGGTCCACGTACATGCGGAACAGGTAGCCGCCCTCACGCGGGATCAGCAGGATGGACCCGCCGTCGTGCGACTGGATGGCGCACTTGGTGCGGATGTCCGGGAAGTCGGTCTGGGCCAGCACGTCCATGACGCCCCAGGCATGATTGGCGCTGTCGCCGGCCAGGGTGCTGCCGATCGCGGCGCGGACCTTGCTGCGGGCGCCGTCGCAACCCACCACGTACTTGGCGTTGACGATGCGCTCCGAGCCGGCGTCCGGGCCTGCGCTGCGGATCAGCGCCACCTTCACCGGGTAGTCGCCCTCGTCGGCAACCTCGAGGGTCTTGAACTCCCAGCCGTAATCCGGCGTCAGGCGGGTGGGCGAGTTGGCCGCGACCTCGGCGAAGTAGTCCAGCACGCGCGCCTGGTTGACGATCAGGTGCGGGAACTCGCTGATGCCCATCTCGTCGTCGACCGCGCGGCCGCCGCGGACAATGTGCTTGGGATTCTCGGTGCCCGGGCGCCAGAAGTTCATCTCGGTGAGCCAGAACGCCTCGGCGGTGATGCGCTCGGCGAAGCCGAAAGCCTGGAAGGTCTCCACGCTGCGGGCCTGGATGCCGTCGGCCTGACCGAGGACCAGCCGTCCCTCCCGGCGCTCCACCAGCCGCGTGGTGATGTTCGGGAACTGGGCCAGCTGCGCGGCCGCGAGCATGCCGGCGGGACCCGAGCCCACGATGAGCACGTCGACCTCGTCGGGAAGCTCCTCGGGGCGGTCGATGCCTACGCCGGCTGCCGGCTTGACGCGCGGGTCTCCGGATACGTAACCGTGGTGGTGAAACTGCACGGGTGTCCTCACTTCTATTGCATCTGCGGCCGTCGCCAGTGTTCTATATTTGAACACCGGGTTCTATAACTGAATAACCGTTCGGTTGCAGATACTGTACGGCAAACATGACGCAGCTAACAAGTAACGCCGCTGGCGGCGGGTGGTCCTCCGGGTCCGGCGGCGTGTTCCTCTCTAGCCGCCCGGCTGGGGTGTTGTGGGACAGAAGGGCGGAATTGCGGAATCGCCGCCCGCCGGGGCGGCCCACGTGAAGTGACGAGGGTCACGAAAACTGAAACCGGCGGATGTTGACCGTAGAATCCGGCCAGCAACGGACTCCAGATGCTGCGAGAGGACTTTCTGTGACCATCCCTTATTACGACGCCGATGCCGTGCGTGCCGCCGTCCCGTTCGGTCGGGCGGTGCGCGCCATCGAGGAGGGGCTGCTGTCCGGCGTGGATCCGGAACTGGACAGCCCCCGGCTGTTCAGCCCCGCGCCGGACGGGGAGTTTCTGCTGATGCCGACCGAGGGCGGCGGCCGCTACAGCGGGGTGAAGGTGGCGACCATCGCACCGAAGAATCCGGCCCGCGGGCTGGAGAAGATCCAGGGCATCTACGTCCTGTTCGACGCCGAGACGCTGGCCCCGCTGGCGACGATGGACGGCTCGGAGCTCACGGCCATCCGCACTCCGGCGACAACCTTGGCGGCCGTGAAGAACATTGCGGCGGCGGCACCGGACGGCGAGGGCTTTGGGGATGCCCCGCAGGTGCTGGTCTTCGGCGCGGGGATACAAGCGCTGAACCACATCCGCGCCGCCAGGTCCGTTTTTCCGAACGCGTGCTTCGCGGTCGTCGGCCAGCGTCCGCAACGCATCTCGAACCTGATCGCCGTGCTGGCCGCGGAGGGAATAGAGGTGGCCGACGCAACCGGTGCGCTGGACGCTGCCGTGGCGGGCGCCGACGTCATACTTTGCGTGACATCCTCGCCGGAGCCGCTGTTCGACGGCAAGCTGCCCAAGGACGGGGCGATCATCGCGTCGGTCGGGCAGCACGGTTTGGACGCCCGGGAGGTCGACGCGGCGCTGGTGCTGCGGAGCGACGTGGTGGTGGAAGGCCGGGCGTCGTCCTGGCGGGAGAGCGGGGACCTGATCCCGGCCCGAAGCGTGGAGGAATGGCGGCAGATCCAGCCGCCGAACCTGCGTGACCTGGTGCAGGGCAAGCTGGTCCGGCGCCCGCGCACGTGCTGCCTCTACACCGGCGTCGGCATGGCCTGGGAGGACCTGGTGACGGCGGCCGTGGTCTATGAAGAGGGAGGGCCGCGCGTTACCGGTGCGCGTAGGTGAGGCAGTCCGCGTTGTCCGCGCCGGGACCCACGTGAACTTCGGGCGCCTGGCACATGAGGTGGTCGTTGTGGGTGCACTCGGTCCGCTGGCAGGCGCCGACGCTGGCCAGCACCTTGGGAAGCCCGCCGTGCACTCCGGTGTCGATAAAGGTGGCACAGGCGGCATGGTTCTCGCCGCCGGCCACGGTGATGGCGGCCGCATTGCATTCGCTGTGATCGTTGAAGGAACAGTTGGTCACTGAGCAGTCGCTGACGTGTGAAGTCACAGTCATGGCACTTCCTTCCATCCCGGGACCGCCCCGGGTTGGGCGGCTCCATTAACTACGGTAGGCGCGATGCGGCCGATCAAAAAGGCATAAGACTGTGAGGTAATTGCCGACGCGACAAGAGGCGCCGGGCCCGCGGCTCAGGCGGCCGCGCGGCTGGCCGTCCGGCCGTGCACCACGTAGTACAGCAGGATGCAGGCGAGCATGAGCAGGCCAAGCCAGCCGTACATTCCGTCGAAGCCGGTCAGCGGCACCAGCAGGCCCAGCAGCACCGGGCCGAAGCCGGTGCCGATGTCCAGCATCAGGTAGTAGGTGGCCAGGGCGGTGCCGAACCTCCGCTCCGCAACCAACCGGACGGTTATGGCCTGAGTTCCGGGCAGCAGGGTCCCGAATCCGAGGCCGCTCAGCACCGCGGAGACGATAACGATCCAGGTGTCCGGCCCGAGCGCCAGCAGGGCCAGGCCGGCGGCGAACAGCACCAGCGCGGGATACAGCACCACGTTGTCGCCGCGGCGGTCTTGGACCCTGCCGGTGGTCAGCCGCGACACCAGCACCGCGGCGGCAAACACCATAAAGAACAGCGCCGCCGCATCGGCCTCCCCCGCCGCCTCCGCATATGAGGTCAGGAACGAGAGGATGCCGGAAAACGCCAGCCCGCTCACCAGCAGCACCGTGGTGAGCGGCAGGACCTCGGGTGCGAACACCTTTCCGAGCAGGACCGCGGGCGTCCGGCGCTCCCTTGCAGGCTCGCCGCCCGGACCGCGCTGATTGGCGACGGCGGCCGGCGCCGCCGGCGCTTCGGGCAGTCTCAGGATCAGTGTCACCGCCAAAGCCGCGACGGAACAGGCCGCGCAGAAGAGGAACGCGCCTTCGTAACTGCCGTCAACAACCAGCACCACCGCCAGCAGCGGCCCGAGGGCGGTCGCCAGCGTGGTGGAAACGGCGAAGTAGCCGGTGCCTTCGCTGCGGCGGGCGGGCGGAATCAGCGCCTGCGCACCGGCCGTGACGGCGGTGTTGGCGAGGCCGAAGGCCACACCGTGCGCCAGCCGCAGGACCACCAACGAGGCCAGGGAGTCCGCCGGAATGTACAAGAGCGAAGCCGCGACGAAGGCGGCCAGGCTGATCAGCAGCATCCGCCGCCGGCCCGCGTTGTCGATCAGCGGCCCGGCAAAGAACCGCGAGACGAGCGCCCCCAAAATGAAGGCGCTGGACGCAAAGCCGGCCCCGGCGTCGGAGGCCAGGAACCGCTGGGCCGCGTAAAGCGCCATGGACGTCATCAGCAGGTAGAACACGATGTAGATGAACAGATTCGCGCCGATGGCCAGCACGAAGTTTCTGCTCCACAGCTTCTCCTGCATGCGGACTGCCTCCTAGCCTGCCTGGCCGGTCCTCGTTGTCCCAGCGTTCCGGACAGACCAGCAGTCCCGATTATGCCGCCGGGCTACACTTCCGGCACGCACGGCCCGGTGCCCAGCAGCGCCAGGCCCGCCCGGTCGCCGTCGGCCAGTGACGTCACGCCGTTTGCCCCGGCATACATCAATTGCTCCGGATCATCCACGTGCGCCAGCCCCAGCACGTGGCCGAGCTCGTGGATGATTACGGCGCGCACGTGCTCCCGACCGTCGGGATATGTGAGGACGTTCCGGAGCGACGGCGCATCCAAGGTGATCTGGCCGGCGACGAGAACGTGCGGCGTTCCCCGTGCGCCGACCGAGGAGCTGCCGCCGAGTCCGGCTATATCTCCGGCCAGCCGGGACACTTCGTCGGGATCCGACCACGTGATCAGCACCGGCGCCCACCGCTTGCCGTACCGTTCCGGCTGAAAGCGTTCGCGGCCTTCCTCGGCGAAGGCCTCGTCAGTAGGTCCGTCGTAAACGAACTGCAGTCCGCTGGCCGCGGAAACCTCAGCGATGGCTTCCTGAATGATCGTGTCGCCCCCCGGCGGCGCATTGTCCGGACGGACCACGTAGTGGATGGGGCGGCAGGGGTCATAGGCGAGGAAGGGCTGCGAGGACTCCGGCGGTGTTGCGTACAACTCGTAGGCGTCCGACTCCGCGATGGCGGGCGGCCGGCCCAAGGGGTTGTCGGCGGCTTCGACGCCGCGGGGCGGAATGTCCGCGCCGGGAAGGTAGGGGGCTATCGCCGGCATGACGTGTCGGCTGAACACGCCCGGGGCGAAGCACAGGGCGATGACGAAGGCGAGGGCCAGCCCGGTCGACAGGCGGCCGGCGCGGCGCGGGGAGGTACCCCGCTGCACGGAACGCGGGCGGGACTTTGCCGCCGGGGTCGGCCAGCCGGCAGCGGGCCCCTCGGCGGGCCGGGGCGGGGAAGAGGTTCCCAGTGCCTCGTCCAACGCCCATTGCGGGATCCTCCCGCTGGGTGACCGCTTGACGCCCGGCTGCCCGGGCCGGGTTTGCGCCCCGGGGGACGCGTCCCTTGCCAGTCCCTCTGCCCGGTGCTGCATCTGCTTCCCCCAACTACCCCAATTCGGCTTCGCCGAACGACGAAAGCAGCAGAATTATACGTTTCATCAAGTGGGAACCACCAGCGTAGAGGCAGCTCCAGGGCGGCCGCCGGCCAGCCTTCTGCCGCTCGGACGCCCGCACCGCCAGCGGCCGGCCCGCGGCCTACTGCTGCTCGGACGCCCGCACGGCCATCAGCCCGCCCGCGGCCTACTGCCGCTCGGACGCCCGCACGGCCATCAGCCCGCCCGCGGCCTACTGCCGCTCGGACGCCCGCACGGCCATCAGCCCGCCCGCGGCGAACGCCACCGTGCACGCGAGGACAAGAAGCAGGGGAGCAGTCCAGCCGCCGGTCACCGTGTTCAGCCATCCGGCCACCGGCGGAGCGCAGGTCGCGGCCAGGTATCCGCCCGTCTGGATCCGGGCGGACGCGGAGGCCGCCTCGTTGTCGTTGCGGGCCACGCGCGGGATGACCGAAAAGATGGCCGTGAACCCGCCGCCCTGGGCGATCCCTCCCGTGATGGACCAGAGAATGTAGGCGTCGGGTGCCAGGAGCAGGCCGAGGGGGAGGGTCATCCACAAGACGGCGATGCCAGCCGTCGGCACCCAGAGTCGGGTTCGTGCTGCCACCAGCGGCACGCCGAAAGCGCCGATGATGGCGGCCACCTGGAAGAGCGAGGCCGTGGCTCCGGAGGCGGCAATGGACATGCCCCGGACTTCCGACAGCAGCAGGGGCAGCCAAGTGGTCGTTCCGTAGTAGGCGGCGGACTGGCCACAGAAGGCCAGGGTCAGCAACCAGATGATCCACCTATTGGGGCGCCCGCCGCCGGTCTTCGGGCGCGGTAGCGCCGCCGTTCCGGATCCACCGGTGCCAGCGGGCCTGGCTGCGGCGGTATGGGCGGGCGGTTCACCGGACGCGCGGTCCGGCCCGGCCGCCAAAGCCGCGCGCCGCCGTCGCGCGGTCGGCAGCCAGTAGGCGAGGCCGAGGACGGCCAACACGCCCCAGGCCGCCAGTGCCCACCGCCAGCCGACGAGCGCGGCGAGCGGTGCGGTGCCCAGCAGGGTCGCCATGGACCCGACGTTCATCGTGGCCGAGTAGACGCCGGTGGCAGCGGAAACGCGGTTCCAGGGCACGTCGCGGCGAATCAGCACCGGAACCACGATGTTGCCGAGCGTGAGCGCCGCGCCGATGATTACCGTCCCTGCCAGCACCACCGGTACCGGGCCCAAGGATCGGATCACGGTCCCGGCCAGGACGCCGGCCAGGCACAGCACCACCGTGGCTTCCGGGCCCCAGCGCCGGATCGTCTGGGTGGCCAGGGGAGTGGCCAGCGCGAAGAGCAGCACCGGCAGTCCCGTGAGCAAACCCGCGCCCGCGGCCGACAGCCCGGTGTCGGCGCGGATGTCCCCGACGACGGCGGTGGGCGCGATGATCGGTGCGCGCAGGCTCAAAGCCAGGATGGCGATGCCCAGAAGCACCCACGGCAATGCCGGCCGGGAGGCGAATGCGCGGACCGTGGCTGGCTCCTTCGGGTTGTGTGGGCGGCAACGGAGAATCCCCCAGTCACCCTAGCCGAAGTGATCGGTGCCACCGCTGATGGTTGACGTCGAGGGTGGGCATCGCCGTCATTATTCGCGGCAGGCCTGCATCGGGACGGGATTCCTTCTGCCCGGTGGTAAAGTCGGGAGAAGTATGCTTTCCGTCCGCACCCGCTGCGCGGAAGGCCGTCGAAGCGCCTCGGGCGCATCGGCCACCCAAGACTTCAGTGCCGGCAACTCCGGCTTCGGGCGTTGATGCCCGGCAACACACCGCACCACAGATCGGAATCCATGAACACCAAGCCGTTGCAAACTCCTCCGAAACTCGCCAAGGACGCCTTGCGCATAGTCCCCTTGGGCGGACTGGGCGAGATCGGCCGGAACATGACGGTGTTCGAGTTCGGCGGCAAGCTGCTGATCGTGGACTGCGGCGTCTTGTTCCCCGAGGAGCAGCACCCGGGCGTGGACCTGATCCTGCCCGACTTCTCCTACATCCGCGAACGCCTCAACGACGTCGTCGGCATTGTCCTCACCCACGGGCACGAGGATCACATTGGCGGCGTGCCGTACCTGCTGAAGGAACGCGCCGACATCCCCGTGATCTCCGCGAAGCTGACGCTGGCCTTCGTAAAGACCAAGCTGCAGGAACACCGCCTGAACGCCAAGATGGTGCAGGTCAAGGAGGGCGACCGGAAGAAGTTCGGTCCGTTCGACCTGGAATTCCTGGCCGTCAACCACTCCATTCCGGACGGACTGGCCGTGGCCATCCGGACCGGCGCCGGGCTGGTGCTGGCAACCGGCGACTTCAAGATGGACCAGTTCCCGCTGGACCGCCGGATCACCGACCTGGCCGGGTTCGCGCGGCTGGGCGACGAGGGCGTGGACCTGTTCCTGCCGGATTCCACCAACGCCGAAGTCCCCGGTTTCCTCGCTGCCGAGGCCGATCTGGTGCCGGCAATCGATACGGTCATGCGCACCGCCCCGCGCCGCGTGATCGTCTCCAGTTTCGCCAGCCACGTGCACCGCATCCAGCAGGTCATCGACGTGGCACACAAGTACGGCCGCAAGGTCGCCTTCGTGGGCCGGTCCATGGTGCGCAACATGACGACGGCGCGCGAGCTCGGCTACCTGAACATCCCGCGCGGGGTGCTCGTGGACTTCAAGGAGCTGGAGAAGCTGCCGCCCACCAAGGCCGTGCTGATCTGCACCGGCTCCCAGGGCGAGCCGATGGCTGCGCTGGCCCGCATGGCCGGCGGCGACCACATGATCGACCTGACCGAAGGCGACACCGTGCTGCTGGCGTCCTCGCTGGTGCCGGGCAACGAATCCTCCATCTACCGGCTGATCAACGACCTGACCAAGCGCGGCGCCAACGTGGTGCACAAGGGCAACGCGAAGGTGCACGTCTCCGGCCACGCCTCGGCCGGCGAGCTGGTGTACTGCTACAACCTGGTCCGCCCGAAGAACGTGCTGCCCGTCCACGGCGAGCACCGCCACCTGAAGGCCAATGCCGAACTGGCCGTCCGCACCGGCGTGGACCCGAAGCGTGCGCTGATCGTGGAAGACGGCACCACCATCGACCTGAAGGACGGCGTGGCCCGGGTTTCCGGCCAGATCGCAGCCGACTACGTCTACGTGGAGAACATGGTGGCCGGCGCGGCCACCGAAGCCTCCCTGCAGGACCGGCTCCGGCTGGCCGAAGACGGCGCAGTCACCGCACTGCTGATCGTCAACCCGGACACCGGGCGGCTGGAGGAAGACCCGGAGTTCTTCCCGGTCGGCTTCGCCCCGGCGGTCGAGCAGTTGGAGAAGGCCACCGGCATCGTGGAGAAGACGCTGATGCAACTGCGCGGCGACAAGACCGGCCCGGACGCCGAGAAGGCGATCGCGCAGGCCCTGATCCGCTGGTCGGACCGGGCGCTGCGGCGCAAGCCCGTGGTCACGGTCATCATCGTGGAGGCGTAGCCGGCCCGTTCGCCACAGCGAAGACAGTTGGGAGGGACGGAACGGGCACAGGCCCGTCCGTCCCTCCGCTCTTTTGAGGAACGCTCCTGCCTCCCGCTCACTGCCCGAGGGCCGGCGGGTTCCGCTGCCCCGCGTAGGAATTCCTGGTCACCGGCGCTCCTTCTGCCGTGAATCAGCCGTTGGCCGCCGGTTTTCCCGGGCGGCGAGCCTGCCCGAAAGCGGTCCCAGCACGATGAGCGAGGCCCAGATGAGCTTTCCCGCTGTCCCGCCGGCGGCGAAGGCCACCGGAATCGATATCGCGAAGACCAGCGGCGGGACGAGGGAATCGAGCACGAACGCCCGATGCTGCCTGCGGTTCAGCGGCTCGATCTCGAGGCGGTTCCTGCGGGCGATCTCGAACATGGCCAGCTGCGCCAAGGCAGCGAGGGCAAGGTTGGCGGCGTACAGCACGGTCGGACAGTTCGAGGGAGGAGGTCTCGGGGTCGCTGATACCCTGCGTGGTGAACGGAATCAGGATGACGAATGAGGCAGCCACCAGGTTCGCCGTCGTCGTTGCGGAATCAAGCGCAGCGAGCCGTTGTATCAGGCGGAGGTTCATCCGCCAGAACACGGCGATCACCACGAAGCTCAGGACGAAACCGGCAAGCTGATGCACCAGGCCGGAGCCTGCCAGCGACCGGAGGTCTTGCCATGCCTCCGGCGAAGGAGCATCCAGGTTGGTGATCAGCAGCGTGATGGCGAAACCGTAGATGACGTCGTAAAAGCCGATGCCCCGGTCAAACTCGCTGGACTCCCGGGCCAACATGGCGGAATTGCGCTCCGGCTGTTCGGAATGTTCCGCGGAGCTTTCGGGGCCCGCGCCGTGTGCCGGCGGTTCGCCGTCCCGGGGTTGTGCCACGAGATCAGCGTGGCGCAAACCGTGGTCACTATGCAATGGGCGTAAGGCGCGACGGCGGCACCCGCCTTCGGGTCGAGACTGAGGCCCGATGGTGTACCCCGCACCGCCGTCGTTGCCACGGCTGCCATCCGGGGTCCGGGAAGCCGCGCGGCGGCCGCCTGCCGCCGCCCGCACGGCTACCCGTCGATCCGGGCAGGGGATAACCTCGACGTGTGACCCCTGAGGAACTGGCCAACCTGGCGCATCTGCGCCGGGCGCGGGACCTGATCGACCGGGACTTTGCCCGGCCGCTCGATGTGCCGACGATGGCGGCGAAGGCGCTGATGTCGCCGGCGCATTTTTCGCGCCGGTTCAAGGCCGCCTACGGGGAGACGCCCTACAACTACCTGATGACCCGCCGGATTGAGCGCGCGATGGCGCTGCTGCGCTCCGGGGCGAGCGTCACGGACGCGTGCATGGAGGTGGGCAGCACCTCGCTGGGATCGTTCAGCACCCGGTTCACCCAGCTGGTGGGCGAAACCCCCAGCGCCTATCGGGCCCGGGAGCATCCGGCGGCCGAGGCGATGCCGCCCTGCCTCGCGAAGCTGCTCACCCGGCCCGTGGACCTGAGATCGAGCAGGATCGAAGAAGCGGCCGCCCCGGCCCCTGCGTAGGTTGGGCGCATGAGCATTTCACTTCAGTACTGCAACATCACGGTCAATGACCCCGCGGAATCCATCCCGTTCTACCGGGACGGCCTGGGGCTGGAAGTCCGCAACGACGTCGCCAACGACGGCTTCCACTGGATCACCATGGGCAGCCCCGACCAGCCCGGGCTGGAGCTGGTGCTGTCCGCACCCCACGCCGGGCGCTCGCAGGCCGACGGCGACCAGCTCCAGGAGCTGCTGGTCAAGGGCGTGCTGCCCATGCTGGTCTTCAGCACCGATGACCTGGACGCCGCCTTCGAACGGCTGGTGTCCATCGGGGCGGAGGTCCTGCAGGAGCCCATGGACCAGCCGTGGGGACCGCGCGACTGCGCCGTCCGCGACCCTTCGGGCAACATGATCCGCATCAACCAGGACAAGTAACCCCGGAACGACGGCGGCCGCTCACCTTCCGTAGGTGCGCGGCCCGCCGTCGTCGACCGCTTGACCACGGCAGGTAGACGGGGCTTCCCGGCAGACGCGGTGCGATCCTGGGCCAGCGCCCGGTTGTATGAGTCGTTTCCCTGATGCAGGCCTAGCTGTGCGGCATGGTCCATTGTTCCGCGGGCCGCAGCCGGAACACGCGATGGGCATCTTCCCGGACTCCCGTTTCCAGAAAATTGACGAGGAGGCGGACGGCACTTCGCCCGGGGCCCTCGGGGTCTGCAGATTCCATATAGTTGACCCTCGGGTCGTGGATGGCCTGCTCGGAGGTCGCCGCGGAGGAGACGACTACATCCCCGGGGATTCCCACCCCCAGAACTGCTGCGGCCGCGATGATGGCACCGGAGTAACTCTCGTTAAGGCAATAGACCGCATCGGGCCGATCGGTGGACAGCAGTCGGTGGGCGGCCTGTCCCGCGTCTTCGCTGGGTCCTAGAGCCGTGATGCGCGCCTGAATTCCATGTGCCTTGCACCAGGAGGAAAACGCCGCTTCTGTTTCCGCCGTGTAGCGGTCAATGATGGATCCGGTGAAGAGCGCCATGTGGGTGGGGGCCCGCCCGGCCACGGCGTGGCTTTGGCGGGCCGTGAGGTCGAGCATGTCATGCACGGAACGACCCACATTGCCCAGGACCGCCATCTGCAGGTCCCCCTCCAAGCCCCTGACGAAGCCGCCGTCGGCGACCAGCGGAATACCCCGTTCGGCGCAGAAGGCGACTATGGGGTCGTTGTCCAGGGGGTCGACGACGATGACCCCGTCTACGAGCGGGAAGGAATCGGCGAGGTCGTCTGCCTTCGGTGACGCCGCGACCACGGAGTAGCCATGGTCCATTGCCTCGATGGCGGCGTCGGAAATTATGCCGCGGTAATAGGGCAGGTACGTGTAGCGCCAGACAGGGGAATTTCGGTAACTCACGAGGACGCCTAAAACCCGGGTCTGCCCCATCCGCAGCGCTCGGCCTGATGGGTTTGGCTGGTATCCGAGCCTCTTGCCGGTGGCCAGGACCTTTGTCCGCGTTGACGCGGCCACTTCGCCCTTCTTGTTGTAGACGTTCGAGACCGTCGCTGTGGACACCCCGGCAGCGGCAGCGACGTCCTTGATGCGAACGCGCGGTGCCGCAGCGCCGCTGCTTGGCCGCTCCCTCATGCGATGTAGATCTCTCTCTGGTGTGACGTAGTTGACACCTGCGGTGCACTTGCACTTACAATTCTAAGCGATTGCCTAAATCGATTTAGGCACCGCCGAAAGGACCACGATATGCGACTCTCTCAAATGGTGACTACCTCCGGTGCCGTGGCACTGGCGTTTGGTTTGGCGGCTTGCGGAAGCTCTGCAGGGGGCGCCGGTACCGATTCAGAGGATGCTGCCGCGGACGGGAATCCGGCTTCCTACGGCGACTGTGCCGTGTCCGGCCCGGCAGGCACACACGAGCTTGACCTGATTGAGGAGGGGACCATCACGGTCAAGGCGGACCTCCCGTCGCCAGGCTGGTACAACGGCGACACCGTCGAGAGCATCGCAAGCGGCTTTGATTTCTGCTTGCTGGCGAACATCGCACATCGGGCTGGAGCCGAAAATATCGTCCTGCAGAATACGTCCTTTGACGGTCTCGTGGCAGGGAAGGCGGGTGATTTCGATATGACGCTGAACCAGATCACGATCACCGAAGAGCGCAAGCAGGTGATGGAATTTTCCGAACCTTATTTCCAATCCACAGCCGGGGTGCTGGTCAAGAAGGACTCTTCCGTCAACGAACAAAACCTTGCCGACTCCCGGATCGGGGTAAAGCAGGGAACGGTGGGTCAGATGCTGGTGGCGGATGTGATCAAGCCCAAGAGCGAAGTGGCTGTTTTCCCCGGGGATCCCGAACAGCAGGCTGCCGTCGCAGCAGGCAGAATCGATGCCGGTATTCAGGATCTCAGCATCGTGCTGGGCGCAGCGGCGAAGTCCGGTGGCGCGTTGGAGGTGGCAGGCCAAATCCCGACGGACGAATCCTACGGAGTGATGATGCCCAAGGGATCAACCAACGTCGACACCGTCAATGAGATCCTTGCCGAACTCCGCGCGGACGGAACCCTCGACAAGTTGGGCTCTACCTACCTTGCCGACGCCTACGGGGTCGACCCGGCCACGATCCCCGTCTGGGACGACCTCAGATGACGGGTGTTTTCCCGCCCATAACTTCCTCGCCCCCGACAGGGCGCGCAAAAGACGCGAAGCCTGCCGATGCAACAAGTACGGTCTTGCTGGCAGCCACCGTCATCTTCCTTTTGGCCCTTGGCCTGACCGCCTACACCGCGGTGATGTTGAACGCGGCGGCGACGGAAGGGCTCTGGACCGTCGTCCTTACTGGCGTCGGTGCCACTCTCGTGGTGTTGGCCCTTGCGACAGGAATCCCGCTCGTGCGCGGTTACCGGTTCGCCAAGGCCGGTTCCGCCGCGCTGGAGGCCGGCGACCTGGTGCAGGGGCGGCGCCTAAGGTTCCGGGGAGCCAACTGTGGTTGGATTACGCTCGGTTCGTCGATGCCGGTCAGCATCGTCAGCGTATTCGTTTTGTTCCTTCTGGCGAACGATCACGCAGTCCAGTCCACCTTCTTCGATATCTCCTTCATGGCGCAGAGCCTGGGCGACGTGGCCAAGGCCTTCACCAACAACATCATTATTGCCGTGACGGCAGAGCTGTTCGTTCTGATTTTCGGTTTGGTCATTGCCATCGCGAGGATGGTGCCCGGCCAGGCGGGCAGGCCTATCCGCTGGCTCGCGATGATGTATGTGGACGTGTTCCGTGCCATCCCATCGATCATCGTCATCTACCTCATCGGGTTCGGTCTGCCGCTGGCCAATGTGCCGTTGCTCAGCGATATGAGTCCGATGTGGGCGGCGATCTTTGCCCTGACCTTGACCTACAGCGCGTATGTGGCGGAAGTATATCGGGCCGGCATCTCGAGCATTCATTGGTCGCAGGTTTCGGCGGCCAGGTCGCTCGGCCTCAGCTACGGCAAGACCCTGCGTTTCGTCGTCGTCCCGCAAGCATTCCGGCGCGTGTCGCCGCCGCTGCTCAACGACTTCATCGGGCTGCAGAAAGATACCGCGCTCGTCACGATCATCGGGACGGTGGACGCATTCACTCAGGCTAAGACGTACGCCAGCAACTACTTCAACCTGTCCTCGGTCACCGTCGTCGCGATTCTGTTCATACTGATCACCATTCCGCAGACCCGGTTTGTCGACCGGCTGTTGGAGCGGGACGAGAGAAAACAAAGGCTGCAAGGATAATCATGCCCTTTCTTCAAATGAACAGTGTGGTCAAGTCTTACGGAGATAACGTTGTCTTGCGTGGCATCGACCTTCACGTCGAAAAACACGAGGTTGTCTGCCTCATCGGCGCTTCAGGTTGTGGGAAGTCGACCCTGCTCCGCTGCGTAAACGCGTTGGAAACGATCCAAGGCGGAGAAATCTACTTGGACAATGACGTCGTGTCCGGCGAGGGCATCGACGTGAATGCCTTAAGGCGCAGGGTGGGCATCGTCTTCCAGAGCTTCAACCTGTTCCCGCACATGACGGCCCTGGACAATGTCACTCTCGCCCCAACCCGGGTGTTGGGAGTGGCGAGAGCGGAAGCAGAGAAGCAGGCACATGAACTGCTCACGCGGGTGGGATTGAATCACAAGGCCAAGGCCTTTCCAGACCAGCTGTCGGGTGGCCAGCAGCAGCGGGTGGCCATCGTGCGGGCGCTGGCAATGAACCCCGACGTGCTGCTGCTCGATGAGATAACCTCCGCCCTTGACCCGGAACTTGTCGCCGAGGTGCTGAACATCGTCCGGGATCTGGCCAACGACGGACTGACTATCCTCATGGCCACCCACGAGATGTCTTTCGCCCGGGAAGTCTCAAGCCGTGTGGCCTTTCTCCATGAGGGGCAGGTCTTGGAGGTTGGGCCACCCGAGCAAATTTTCGGCAACCCCGCGGAACCCAGGACGCAGGAATTTCTGAAAAAAATTATTGCAGCAGGGAGGCTTTGAGATGTTGGAAGCCGCCGAAGGCGGCAAGCTCAAAGTCCTCATCGTGGAACACGAACGCAGCGCCGACGCAGCGCTGGTCGGCGAACGACTGGCCCGGGCTGGGGTGGAGACGACCGTGGTGGGACCGGAAACTGCGAACTCTGTGCCCGCTACCAGCGTCGGCTGCGACGGGATCGTAGTGCTCGGTGGTACTCCCGGGCCCGTCGACGACGAGTCCGCCCCGTGGCTGCCTGGAGTGCGCGCCCTGGTGAAGGACGCCCTGGAGACGCAGGTCCCGCTCTTGGGAATCTGCCTGGGCGCGCAATTGCTCGCCCATGTCGCCGGTGGACGTGTTGACGCGATCGCCGCGGGGCCGGAGATCGGGCTCGTGGAGATGCAATTGACTCCCGAGGGCGCCGCGGATCCGCTGCTTTACGGCTTTGACAAACCGCTCCAAGCGCTCCAATGGCACTGGCTTGAAGTGGCCACGCTTCCGGCAGGGTCTGTCTCCTTGTGCTCGAGCGACGTTTGCCGCAACCAAGCATTTCGTGTCGGTCGGAACGCCTGGGGTGTGCAGTTCCACCTCGAAGCAGTCGCACGCACGGCAAGTCAGTGGAGCCTCGAGAGCGGGGATATCCTGGCCGGTCTGGGGATAAACCCGGAATCGGAGATTATTAACCGATTCATGAAAGCCGAATCCGCGCTCAGAGAACAATGGTCGCTGGTCACAGACCGCTGGATTGAAGTGGTCCGCGAGCATGCGCACGTTGAGGCCTAAGCGGACTTTTCCCGAGGCGCGTGCCGGTGCCCTGGTGCAGCCATGGCAAAGGAACTCTTCCCAAGCTTTCCGACGCGAAGAGCATAAGCCTGATGCCGCCGTCCCCCTGCCCACCGAAAGGCGGCCGCGCGCTATTGGTCCGTGACGGGCGCCGCGTGGGGCAGCAGCGACGACGGCGCCGCGCCGACCATCACTTCGACGGCGCGGCCGAGGTGGGTGTGCCGGTCGCTGACTCCGTTCCAGCGCACCAGCCCCTGGGCATTCAGCCCGTCGATCATGCCCAGAACCTGCCAGGCAACGGCCTCCGCGTCCTGCGTGGTGAACTCGCCGGCGGCAACGCCCGCCTCGAGCAGCTCCCGGATCACCGCCTGCCACGCGTCCATCTGCGCGCGCACGCTGACTGCCAGCGCCTCGTTCCGGCGGCCCAAGGACCACGCTTCCACCCACACCGCCGTCACATCCAGCCGGCGGTCGTCCAGAAGCGTGTCAAGCAGCAGGCCGAGGCCCTGCCGGGGCGTGGGCCTCTCCGCCACCATGGCCGACACCTCTTCGATTTCAGCGGCCACGATGGAGGTGAAGGCGCCGGCCACGAGGACATCGACGGTGGGGTGGTAGTGCGCCACCAAGCCCGGGGCCACACCGGCCCTGCCCGCCACGTTGCGCAGGGTGATCGCGGCAAGGCCCTGCTCGAGCCCGATGGCCCGGGCCGCTTCAGCAAGTTCTGCGGCGCGTTCGGCGGGCGCCTTGCGCGGCGTGCGTTTGGGTGTGCTTGACATCACAGAACAGTCTAGAGTAACTTCGCTGCATTATTGATCATGCGATCAACAAGCGGGCCGGGCGGCCCTTCCTGTTCCCTCACGAGACGGAGGCCTTTGTGGCTTGGAGAATGCCGGCGGAAACCGATCCCCATGAGCGCACCTGGATGGCGTTCCCGCGGGCCGGGCTGACGCTGGGCGCGGATGCGGCGTCGGCCGAGGAAGCGTACGGCGCCTGGGCCGCGGTCGCGCACGCCGTCGCGGAGTTCGAACCCGTTGCCATGGTGGTCGACCCGACGGAACGGGAGCGCGCCGGCCGCATGCTGGATGGCGGTATCGACCGGCTCGAGGCGCCGCTGGATGAGTTCTGGATGCGTGACATCGGCCCCACCTTCGTGGTCGACGATGAACGGCCGGACGTCCTGGGAGCGGTGGACTGGACCTTCAACGGCTGGGGCGCGCCGGCCTGGGCCGAGTGGGAGAAGAGCCGCGGCATCGGAAGCTTTGTCGCCGCGCAGGCCGGCGCCGAGCTCGTCACCTCCCTGCTGGTGAACGAAGGCGGCGCCATCCACGTTGACGGCGAGGGCACCGTGCTGGTGACCGAAACCGTGCAGCTCGATCCCGATCGGAATCCGTATGCCGACAAGGGGCGGGTGGAAGCTGAACTGGCCCGCACGCTGGGCGCCACGCATACGGTGTGGGTCCCCCGGGGCCTGACCCGTGACTACGAGGACCTGGGCACGCGCGGGCACATAGATATGGTGGCCGCCCTTCCCTCACCCGGGCGGATCCTGCTGCACATGCAAAACAACCCCGCGCACCCCGACTTCGACGTCAGCCGGTCCCTGCGGTCCTTCTTCGAGACCCAGGTCGATGCGGCGGGCAAGCCGTTCGACATCGTCGAGCTGCCCGCCCCGGACACCCTGAAGGATGAGGAGGGTTTCGTCGACTGGAGTTACGTCAACCACCTGGTGGTCAATGGCGGCGTGATCGCCTGCGGCTACGGCGAGGAGCGCGCCGATGCGCTGGCGGCCGAAATCCTGGCCGAGGCCTACCCCGGCCGCCGCGTGGTCACGGTGGACGCGCGGCCGATACTGTCCCGCGGCGGCGGGATTCACTGCATCACGCAGCAGCAACCCAAGCTCGGCGCGAAGGCGGCAGCATGAGCCGGTTCGACGTGGTGGAGGCCTCGATTGCCCAACTGCGCGAGGCGCTGCACACGGGGCAGGCGACCAGCGAGGAACTCACGAACGCCTACCTGGAACGCATCGCCGCCTACGACCACGGCGGCATCCGGCTGAACGCCGTCGTCGTCTTGAATCCCGAGGCGCTCGCGGACGCCCGCGCTTCCGACCGGAGGCGTTCCCGCGGAGAAACCCTGGGACCGCTGGACGGCATCCCCTATACGGCCAAGGACAGCTACCTCGCCGAAGGCCTCACCGCCGCCGCGGGCTCGCCCGCCTTCGAGCATCTGGTCGCCAGGCGGGACGCGTTCGCCATCGAACGGCTGCGCGCGGCAGGGGCGGTGCTCCTGGGCCTCACCAACATGCCGCCGATGGCCAACGGGGGCATGCAGCGCGGCCTCTACGGACGCGCCGAAAGCCCCTACAACGCCGACTTCCTGACGGCCGCCTTCGGCTCCGGCTCATCCAACGGCTCCGGAACCGCGACTGCGGCAAGTTTCGCCGCCTTCGGCCTCGGCGAGGAGACCTGGTCCAGCGGCAGGGCGCCGGCGTCGAACAACGCGTTGTGTGCCTACACCCCGTCGCGCGGCGTCATCTCGGTGCGGGGCAACTGGCCGCTGGTCCCCACCATGGACGTGGTGGTGCCGCACACCCGGACCATGGCCGACCTGCTGGAAGTGCTGGACGTGATCGTGGCGGACGACCCCGAAACCCGCGGCGACTTCTGGCGCCTGCAGCCCTGGGTGCCCATCCCCGCCGCCTCGTCGGTCCGGCCCGACTCCTACCCGGCCCTGGCGCCCCGCGGACTCCAGCAGGCCCGGGACGCGCTGCAGGGAAAACGGTTCGGCGTGCCCCGCATGTACATCAACGCCGACCCCGATGCCGGCACCGGAGAGGACCCCGGCATCGGCGGTCCCACCGGGCAGCGGATCGAGACCCGGGCCTCCGTCATCGAGCTGTGGGAAGCTGCCCGCCGGGACCTGGAGGCGGCGGGGGCCGAGGTGGTTCCCGTCGATTTCCCGGTCGTCTCCAACTACGAGGGGGACCGGCCGGGTGCCCCGAAGATTGGCACCCGCGGCCTGGTCAGCCCGGAGTACCTGCGGCGGGAGATCCTGGATCTCTCCGCGTGGGCGTGGGATGACTTCCTCGCCGCCAACGGGGACCCCGCGCTCCGGACCTTGGCCGACGTGGACGGGTCGAAGATTTTCCCGCACCCACCCGGGGCCCTGCCGGACCCCTACGACGATTTCGACGACATCGCAGCCTATCCGGCGCACGTGCGGGAACACGGCGTTGCCTCGTTCACCGACATCCCCCATCTGGAGGAGGGGCTGCGGGGACTCGAGGAAACCCGCCGGGTGGACCTGGAAGCCTGGCTGGACCAGCACACACTGGACGCCGTCGTCTTCCCGGCGGTGGCGGACATCGGCCCCGCGGACATGGACGTCAACCAGGCTTCGGCAGACCTCGGCTGGCGCAACGGCGTCTGGGTGGCCAACGGGAACCTCGTCCCGCGCCACCTCGGCATTCCCACCGTCACCGTGCCCATGGGCACGACGGCGGACATCGGCATGCCCGTGGGACTTACCTTCGCGGGGCGCGCCTACGACGACAACGCCCTGTTGGCCGTGGCGGCCGCCTTCGAGGCGACCGGCGCCCGCCGCACCGAGCCGCCCCGGACCCCGCGGCTGGGCTGACGGCCGGGCCGGCCGGCGAGGGGCGGGCCCGCACGCGATTGGGCCGGCCCGCAATCCCGGGGGGCTAGGCGTGCGGCAGCTCCTGGACCACGAGGAACATGGCGCCGGTCGGGTCGGTCAGGGTGGCGACGCGGCCGAAGGACGTGTCCTCGGCAGGCTGGACCACGCTCCCGCCCCGGGCAGTCGCCTTGTCGACGGCCGCGTCGGCGTTCTCGACGGCGAAGTAGATGCGCCAGTGCGCCGGGACGCCTTCCGGCAGCCAGGCGCCGGCGTCCATGATCCCGGCCGCCGCGGTGTCGCCGGAGCCAAGCGTGGTGTAGCGGAACTCGTCGGTGTCGCTCATGACGTCCGTGTCCCAGCCGAACACGTCCTGGTAGAACTTCACGGTGGCGGGATAGTCGCGGGTGAAGAGTTCGTGCCAGGCGGGGGAGCCAGGCTCGGCGGCCAGCTCGTAGCCGGTGTGCCCGGCGAACTCCCAGAGGCCGACGGCGGCCCCTCCGGGGTCGGCGAGCATGCCCATCTTGCCCTGTTCGGGAACTTCCATCGGCTCAACGTAGACCTGGCCGCCGTGGGCCGTGGCGATGCTGGCGGTGGTGTCGATGTCGTCCACGCGCAGGTAGGTGGTCCACGTGTCCGGGGTGTCGGCCTGTTGGCTCTGCATGATGCCCGCAACGGCATGGCCGTCCTTGAAGGCCATGATGTAGCCGCCGTACTTCTCCTGGTCGCCGGTCTCATAGGTCCAGCCGAAAAGCTCCGTGTAGAACTGCTTGGCCCGCTCCGGATCGGAGGTCATCAGGTCCACCCAGCAGGGTGCACCGGGTGCGAGGGTGGGCTTGGGCATGGCTGGCTCCTGTTCAAAGGGTGGGTGCTGGAGACAAGCGCGAGCCTACTCGGGGCCGGGCCGCGGCGGCAACGGATTTTCCGGCCTAGACGCTCTCAGCGTTTCGGATATATTGCGGTCGGCGCCTGTGAGGGCTGCCGCCGATCCTGTCCCACAGGACCATCACTGCCGCCACCGGGCCCAGTACAGGGACCAGTAGCGCCGCGGCTGTGAGGCCAATCCGGATGAAGGGTCGACCCCTTCCGGCGACTGTCAGCACGAGAAGTGCACTCAGAAGGTGGACTGCACCGACCGCAATGAGGGTTCCCACGAGCGTTTGGCCGACCAGTTGCATCGCGTAGTTCAGCTGCCCCACGGGGTCCTCGGGGATGAAAGCAGCGACCATATCCGTTCCGTTCATAAGCATCCTCTCCTGACTCGGTCTGACCCCAGAAGGGAGTCACGCTCCGTACCCGCGGTGCCCTGTCGACTGCGCGGCGGGACGGGTCACACCTGGCGGTGCCGGGCACATCGCTGCGTTTGCCGGTGGCGCTCAGGCAGGCAGGGCCAGCGGTCGAACGTCCCAGCGGGCTTGGCTGCCCGGGTGATCGATCTGTCGGCAAATGCACTGCTAATGCGACGCAGTCCTTGCCCGAGGCTGCCGCGAGAAACCACAGAGGTGTGTCAGCCCGGCAGTGTCAAATTCTGGACCAACTTCCTCGTCGCTTTGCCCCTTGTACTGCCCAAATACTGTGGCTGGTGCATCGGCTGGCGACAGTTGCGCCAGGAACGCGGCTTCGAAGGGCGTTCTGAACCGCTTCTCCGACCGCGTGCGCATCAGCGCTTCATTAAGGGCTCCAAACTGATTCTGAGAGAAGCTAACCGCCAATCAATACTCCTTTTGACAAATTCAAGCGTTCGCCCGAGAACGTGTTGGACGCACGCCAAAATACGTTCAGCGTCCGGTTCTTCCACGTCCGGCGGGACACCACAAGCCTAGCTAAACTAGTTTGGTTAGGCAAACCGAATTTCATTCAAATACGTCCGCCACTGTTGACCGGGAACGCCCTGTCTGTGGCGTGCCCTGTTCAGCGGAGAGGTGACGGCCGCCGGAACGGCCGGAACCGCCCCGGCGCCCCGGGGGGGCCTTTACGGCGCATAGGACTCCGCCGGCACGTAGCCCTCGCCCGTGTGCTCCTGGACCTGCACCTCGGAAATCGGGGCCATGTTGGTGGTGGTGTCCACGCTCAGGCCGTCGAGCAGCAGCGGCGGCTCGAAGTCCTTGACGTTGCGGACCGCTTCCATGAGCGCCTCGTGGGTCGGCTCGGCCATGTTCTTGAACGCCTCCTCGAGGGTGGCCGCGGTGGCGTAGCCCCAGAGGCAATGCGGGATGATCTGGTCGGCGGTATCGGGGGCGTACTCCTTGATGTCGGCCAGGAACTGCTTCACTTCCTCGTCGTCGGTCTGCGTGGGTTGCTTGGTGAAGCCGGTGCTGTACACGTTCGGGAAGGCGCTGGCATTGCCCGGTTCCAGCACGTCCCGCTCGTTGGCGGCCACGGCCGCCAGGAAGATGGACGGGGTCCAGCCAAGGTCCTGCGCGCGGACCATCGACGACGCGGTCAGCGCCGGCACCGTGTTGGCCGAGAAGAAGACGTCGGCCTCGCTGTCCGCCAGTTGGGCCATCTGCGCGTCCACCGTCGGGTCGCCCGGTTCGAATGTGGCCCGCTGGACAATCTCCACCTCCGAGCCTTCGATGGCGTCCTCGAGCCCGGCAACAAACTCGTTGCCGGCGTCGTCGTTCTGTTCCAGCACGGCGACGGTGACCGCCGTGCCGGAGTCCACCAGGAACTTGCCGAACGAGTTGCCTTCGGCGTAGTAGGTGGGCATCCAGCCGATGGTCCACGGGTTGGCCTCGGGGTCTTCGCTGAACACCGAGTCTCCGGAGGCCACGAACACCTGCGGGAATTCTTCCTCGGTGGCCACCGGCATGACGGCCAGGTTGGTGCGGGTGCCCAGACCGTTGACGTCGGCGAAGACGCCCTCGGCGATCATCTGCCGGAAGTTCGCCACGGCGCGGCCGGGATCGTAGGCGTCGTCGTACGCTTTGAGCTCCACTTTGCGGGTCTTGCCGTCGCCGAATTCCACGCCGCCGTCCGCATTGGCGGCGCCGAAGTAGGCCTCCATGCCCGCGACCAGGCAGCTGCCCGGCGCGCCGGCCACGCCGCTGAGCGAGGTGGTGCTGCCGAGCAGGATGCTGGTGTCGGTGATGCCCTGCTCGGCTCCGCCGCCGCCCTCCGTGGCGCCCGGGCTGCCCTCGGGCGAGTTGCCGCCGTCGCCCCGGCCGCAACCGCTGAGCGCGAGCGTGAGGGCCGCCGCGGCCGCCACGGCACCCGTGGCGCCGCGTCCGATCTGCCGTGTTCGCATTGTTCTCTCCTTAGCCTTGTGGGCCTTGTGCTGGATCGGTGAGTTGCCCCCTGCCGGCTCACATCGCCGTGGTGGTCGGGGTATGGACTTCCGGGCCGGTGTCGGGAGCCTTGAGGGCGGCCTCGGGCTCCGCACGTCTGCGCCGCATCCGCCGCAGCAGCGCGGGCAGGGTCACCAGCCCGCCGGGGGCTAGGAACAGGATGACCAGCAGGGCCGCGCCGTAGATGATCGGGGTGTGCGAGGCGTCGATTTGCCCGGCCAAGACGGGAATGAAAACGAAGAAGAGTCCGCCGAGCAGGGACCCGAGAATGCTGGCCGACCCGCCGATGATCATGGCCGCCAGCATGTTGATGGAGACCACGAAGCTGAGGGTGGCCGGGGACATGTATTGCACGGCGGCCAGGTACAGGAAGCCCGCGACGCCGCCGTACAAGGACGCGACGGTGAACGCGAGCACCTTGTACCGGTAGTTGGAGACGCCCATCGCGGTGGCCACGGCCTCGTTCTCGCGCACGATGGCGAAGGCCCGTCCGATCCGGCCACGGGTCAGGTTGGCCGCCAGCACGAAGAGCACGGCGGCGATGCCGAGCACCACGTAGTACCGCCACTGGTCGTCGGCCAGGCCGGTCCAGTCCGGGGCGTTCATCCACTGCACGGTGATGCCGACGGAGCCGCCGGTGAAATCGTCCAGCCGCTTGGCCAGCCGGTCCGCGATGATCGGCAGCGAGATGGTGACCATGGCCAGCGAAACCCCGCGCAGCCGGACCGCGGGAAGGGCGACCAGGAGACCGACGACGGCGGGGATCAGGGCGGCGAGCACGAAGGTCAGCAGCACCGGCCAGCCCTCGGTGACGCCGTACGCGGTGACGTAGGCGCCCAGCCCCATGAATGCGCTTTGGCCCAGCGAGATCTGCCCGGCGTACCCGGTCACGAGGTTGAGCCCCAGGATCGCGACGGCGAAGGCGGCGACCACTGTCAGCTGGTAGTTCACGTAGGGGATGAGCTGCAGCGGCGCCAGGACCGCCAGCACGACGAGGACGACGGCGGCGGCGATCCGGAACCAGCGCGAGGCGAAGACGTTGCGCTTCATACCCGCACCACCTCCTTCTGCCCGAAGAGGCCCTGGGGCCTAACCAGCAGCACGATGAACATCGCGATCAGCGGCACGGCGATCTTGAGGTCGTCGCCGATGAAGCCGATGTAGGCCCCGGCGAGGTTTTCGACCACGCCGATCAGGCCGGCGGCAACCACCGCGCCCAGCGGGCTGTTGAGACCGCCGAGGATGGCGGCGGCCAGGGCGTAGACCAGCACCTGGTCCAGCATGTGCGGGGACAAGAAGACCTTCGGGGCGATCAACACGCCCGCGATGGCGCCCAGCACCGCGGCCAGGGCCCAGCCCACCATGAGCAGCCGGCCCACCGGGATGCCCGAGAGCGCGCTGGACTCGGGGTTGTCCGCCACCGCCCGCAGGGCCAGGCCGAGCTTGGTTTTCTTGAACAGCAGCTGGAGTGCCAGCACCACCAGCAGCAGCACCACGATGTTGCCCAGCGACTGATAGCTGATGAAGGCCCCGGCGACCTGGAAGGTGCCCAGCGGGAAGAGCGAGGGGAACTGCTGGGAGTTGTAGCCCCAGAACAGGCCGGCCAGCCCGGTGAACAGCACCAGCAGGGCCACCGTGACGATGATGGCGGTGTCGGGCAGCCCGCGCTCGAAGCGCCGCATGATCAGGCGCTCCACCCCGGCGCCCAGCGGCGCCGAGACCAGGATCGCCAGGGGAATGGCGAGCGCCGGCGGAATGCCGGCCTGCCACAGGGTCCAGGCCAGGAAGGTGGAGAACACGGCCATGGCGCCCTGCGCAAAATTGATCAGCCCGGTGGCCCGGTTCACCAGCACGATGGCGAGCGCCAGGGCGGCGTAGATGGCCCCGTTGCCCAGGCCGTCGATGATGAGCTGCAGGAACAGTGAATCCACGGCTCACCCGCCCAGGTACGCTTTGCGAATGGCTTCCAGGCCCATAAGCTCTTCGCGCGGCCCGGACAGCACAGCGTGCCCGGTTTCCAGGACCGTGGCCTCGTCCACAATGGAGAAGGCCAGGGCAGCGTTCTGCTCCACCACCACCATGGACAACCCCGTTTCGGTGCGCAGTTTGGTGATCGCTTCGTAGACCTGGCCGGCCGTGCTGGGCGCCAGCCCCAAAGACGGCTCGTCCAGCAGCACGAGCTTGGGCCCGGACATGAAGGCGCGCCCGATCGCGAGCATCTGCTGCTCACCGCCGGACAGCGCGGCGGCCGGTGTCTTGCTGCGCGCCGCGAGCTGCGGGAAGAGATCGAAGTAGTTGTCCCGGTCGGCGGCGACGCCGCGCTGGTCCTTGCGCCGGTAGGCACCGACCAGCAGGTTGTCCTGCACGCTGAGGTTGGCCAGGGTGCCGCGGTCCTGCGGCACGTGGGCGATACCCAGCCGGGCCACCTGGTCGGGCCGCATCCCGCCGATCCTGCGGCCCTCGAAGGTGATGTCCCCGCTGGTCTTTACCATGCCGCTGATGGCGCGCAACGTCGTGGTCTTGCCGGCGCCGTTGGCGCCCAGGATGCCGATCGCGCCGCCGTCGGCCACGCTCAGGCTGATCCCGTGCAGTGCCACGGCCCGGCCGTACCAGGCGCGCACGTTGGAGAGTTCGAGGAGGCCCGTCATGCCGCCCCCTGCCCGAGGTACGCCTCGACCACGCGCGGATCCTGCCGGACCTCGGCCGCCGTGCCCTCCGCCAGCTTCCGCCCCTGGTTGAGGACGGCCAGGCGGTCCGTCACCGCGGAAATCAAGCCCATGTGATGTTCGACGACGACGATGGTCAGCTCGAATTCCGCGCGCAGGTTCCTGATCCAGCCGATCAGGTCCTCGACTTCCGCGTGCGAAAGCCCGGCGGCCGGCTCATCCAGCAGCAGCAGTTTGGGCTGGCTGAGCAGCGCCCGGCACAACTCCACGCGCTTGCGGAAGCCGTGGGCCAGCTCGCCGGCCGGCAGCCGGGTGGCCCAGTCCAGGTCCAACCGGGCGAGAACGTCATGGGCCCGCCGGCGGAGAGCGCGCTCGCCGCGGACGGCGTGCGGGAGCCGGAGCGCCCAGGACAGCGCACCGCCGGACAGCCGTGAATGGCCGCCGAGGAGCACGTTGTCCAGCACCGTTTGGTCTAACTGCAGCGCGGGATGCTGGAACGTGCGGGCCAGCCCCATCCGCGCCAGGGCGGACGGCGCACGGGAGAGGACGTCCGCGCCGTCGATGCCGATGAACCCCGACGACGGCTTGTAGTGTCCGCTGACGCAGTTGAACAGGGACGTCTTGCCCGCGCCGTTGGGGCCAATGAGCCCGAAGACCGTCGAGGGTTCCACCTCGAAGGAAACAGAATCCAGCACCGTGATGCCGCCAAAGTGCAGAGAAACATCCTCGACGGTCAGCCGGGCCGTCATGGCCGCACACTCTCTGCCGTACGCCACATGGATTCAACGCTTCCTGGAGGCGGGAGACTGCTCATTCCGGCGTCGTGGGCCGGCTGGTGCTAACAAGAATGTTGACATTGAAGCTAACGATGTGATCTATCTCATGTCAAGGCGGTGATGGGAACGTTATGGCCGCCGTCGTCAGGCAGGGGAAGCAACAGGCGTTCGGCGGCTGCACGGCTGCACCGCGGAAAGGCGGACACGATGTCTGGCTCCATCCCGTATCTCTTCAGGGGACACCGCCATGCTCCCGAAGAGCGCGGCGGCCGTCCGCCCCAGCCTCGGACCGAACATCTTCCGGGCATGGTCATCGAGCGGGACATCGCCGTGGCCGCGTCGTCCGGCGCGGTGATCCGCGTGGATGTCTATCGGCCCGACGGCGCGGTGCGCGCCGCTCCGCTGGTCAGTTGGTCGCCGTACGGTAAGCACATCACCGAGCAGCTGGGCGTGGTCCGCCCCACCAGCGGGGTGCGGGCCGGTTACACCAGCGGGCTGACGACCTTCGAGGCGCCGGACCCCGCCTACTGGGTGCCGCACGGCTACGCGGTCGTCGTGGCCGACATCCCGGGCACCTGGTACTCGGAGGGCGCGGCAACCTACTGCTCTCCGGAGGAAGCCAGGGACTTCTACGACCTGATCGAGTGGGCCGGCGGGCAGGAATGGAGCAACGGCAAGGTCGGACTGTCCGGCGTCTCCTACCTGACCGTCTCCCAGTGGCGCGTGGCCGAGCTGGACCCGCCGCACCTGGCCGCAATCAACCCCTGGGAAGGCTGGACCGACACCTATCGGGAAGTCGCGCGGCACGGCGGCATCCCGGAAACGTGGTTCTGGCCCTACATCTGGGAACGCTGGGGCTACGCCACCGGCCCCATCGAAGACCTGGAAGCCGAGACGGCCGCGCATCCGTTCTACGACGCCTTTTGGGAGTCCAAGAGCGCCGAATTGGAGAAGGTCACCGTCCCGGCGTTCGTCGTCGCCAGCTGGTCGGACCAGGGGCTGCACACGCGGGGGACCCTGGAGGGCTTCCGCCGGATTGCCTCCGAGGAGAAATGGCTGTACGTGCACGGCCGGAAGAAGTGGGCCGAGTACTACCGCCCCGGCATGGTGGAGCAGCAGCGGGTCTTCTTCGACCACTTCCTCCACGGGCGGGACGGCGGCCTGGCGGACTGGCCGCGGGTGCGGCTGGAGGTGCGGGACCGCTTCTACGAGGGGAGCACCTACGCTGCCGCGGATTGGCCGGCGCCGCAGACCCGGTACCGCACCCTCTATCTCGATGCCGCGGCCGGCTCGCTCGCGGACGAGCCGCCCGCCGCAGAAGGGGCCGCCGCCTACGACTCGCTGGGCAGCGGGCTGCGGCCGCACCGGGCGGAATTCAGCCTCGCCTTCCGCGAGGAGACCATGCTCGTGGGCCACGCCAAGGCCGTGCTCTTCCTGTCGGCCCCGGACGCCGAGGATTTGGACGTCTTCGTGGCACTGTTCAAGAAGGACCGGGACGGCACGGTGGTCGGCTTCCCCTACTACGCCATTTTCGACGACGGCCCCGTCGCGGTGGGCTGGCAGCGCGCCTCCCACCGTGAACTCGATCCGGACCGCTCCACCGAGTACCTCCCGGTGCTGGCCCACCGGCGGGCCCTGCCGCTGCCCCCGGACGGCCCGGTCCGGCTGGAGATCGAGATCCTGCCCTCCGGTACCCGCTTCGAGGCCGGGGACACCCTGGGCCTGGTGGTGCAGGGGTCCGACGTCATGCGCTACCCCAAGCCCGACCTCTACGCCCGGCACGAGGACTCGGTCAACCGCGGGGAGCACCGCATCCACACCGGCGGGCAGTCCGCCTCGCACCTGGTGCTCCCGGTGTTCGCCGAAACCCCGGGCTAACACGCCGCAGCCCGGGCCGCGCACGGCGGCCGGCCGGCCCGGCCGTGGAACCAGATCACCGAAGGGAACATGACATGCCTGCCGAAAACCTCGAAGATGCCATCCAACGCACCGGCAATCCGGTGGAGCTGCTGCGGAATCTGCCCGCGCTGCCCATTGTCTTTCCGATCCAGCCGGAGTTCACCAACTGGCGGTCGGAGCAGCGGGCCTGGGACCAGTCCGTCGCCCTCCTGGACCAGTCCCACCACATGACCGACCTGTACCTTAACGGACCCGACGCCCTGAAGCTGCTCAGCGACCTGGGCGTGAACAAGTTCGCCAACTTCCGGCCGAACACCGCGAAGCAGTTCGTCGCGGTCAACGAGGACGGCCACCTGATCGGTGACGCCATCCTGGCCTGCCTGGCCGAGGGCAGCTTCAACCTGGTGGGTCATCACATGGTCGTGGACTGGGTGGAGTTCCACCTGGGGAAGGGCGGTTACGACGCCACCGCCGAGCGCGATGGCAATTCCCTGGTCCGGAAAGGCAACCCGAAGATCTACCGGTATGAACTGCAGGGGCCGCAGGCGCTTCCGCTGGTGGAGAAGCTCACCGGTGGACCGGTTCCCGACGTGAAGTTCTTCCACATGACCGACTTCACGATCGCCGGCTGCCGGGTCCGGGCGATCCGGCACGGCATCGCCGGCCAGGCCGGGTTCGAGATTTTCGGCCCGTGGCAGGAGGGCGAGCGCGTCCGCCAGGCCATCCTCGAGGCGGGCGAAGAGCTTGATCTGCGCCAAGTGGGCGCCAAGGCCTATTCCACCTCCCCGCTCGGCTCCGGATGGGTGCCGACGCCGGTGCCCGCCATCTTCAGCGGGGACCGGCTCGCCGACTACCGGAAGTGGCTGCCGCTCGCCTCCGCCGGGTCGCTCGGCGGAAGCTTCGCCTCCTCGAACATCGAGGATTACTACCTGACGCCATGGGACCTGAACTACGGCCGCGTGGTTTCCTTCGACCATGACTTCCTGGGCCGGAGCGCCCTGGAGCGGATGCGGGAGAACCCGGCCCGCGAAAAGGTCACGCTGGTCTGGAACAGCGACGATGTGGCCGGCGTGTTCAAATCGCTCGGTGAGAACGCGCTGCCGGCCAAGTACTTCGACATGCCCAAGGCCCGCTACGCGTTCTACCAGGTGGACCAGGTGCTGGCAGGCGGGGAACCCGCCGGCCTGTCCTTCGACTGCGGCTATGCGGCCAACGAGCAGGCCTTCCTCTCGCTGGCCACCGTGGAGAAGCGGCACAGCGCACCTGGCACGGAAGTCACCGTGCTCTGGGGCGAGGAGCCCAATACCCGCAAGCCCCAGGTCGAGCCGCACCGCCAGGTGGAGATTCGGGCGACGGTCGCCCCGGTGCCGTACGCCGACTTCGCGCGGAAGACCTACCGATCCTGACCCCGGGCGCGCGGCCGCGGCGTCGATGATCAACGGACTCGGCGGCGGCAGCAACGTGGCCCGGACGCGCGGCAACCTCTAAAAAACGATGGTGCTGTTGCCGTCGCGCAGCACCCGGTCCTCGCAGTGGGCCATCACCGCGCGGGACAGGACGCTGCGTTCCACGTCGGCGCCCAGCCGGGCGAGGTCCTCCGCGGAGTCGCTGTGCGAGACCCTGATGACGTCCTGGTCGATGATGGGCCCCTCGTCCAGGTCTTCGGTGACGTAGTGGGCCGTGGCCCCGATGAGTTTGACGCCGCGTTCCTTGGCCTTGCGGTACGGTGCCGCGCCGATAAAGGCGGGGAGGAACGAGTGGTGGATGTTGATTACCGGGACGCCCACCTCCTCCAGGAAGCCGGGCGAGATGATTTGCATGTACCGGGCCAGGACCACCAGGTCCACGTTGCCCTGCAGCAACTCCAGGTGGCGCCTCTCGGCCGCGGCCTTGTCCTCCTTGTCCACCGGCACATGGAAGTAGGGGATCCCGAACTGGCGCACATCGGAGCTGAGGTCGGGATGGTTGGAGACGACCATGGCGATGTTCACCGGCAGCTCGCCCCGCCGCTGCCGCCAGAGCAAGTCCAGCACGCAGTGGTCGGACTTGGACACGAAGATCGCCACGCGCTTCTGCCGGCTGACTTCCACCAGCCGCCACGACAGGTCCGGGTCGCCGGACAGTTGCTGCTCCAGGCTGTGCGCCAACTGCTCCACCCGGGCCGTCAGGTGGGGCAGATGGAAAACCGTCCGTTGGAAAAACCGGCCGCCTTCGGGATTGGTCGAATGCTGATCCAGCGAGACGATGTTGGCGCCGGCCTCGGTCAGCAGGGTGGAAACGCTGGCGACGATGCCCGGCCGGTCGGTGCCCTGGACGATCAATCGCCCCTGGTCTTCTGTCGACGGCGCTCCTGCCGGGGGCTTCTGCGGGTAGGTAGTCATGGCGCCCTGCCTTCCGAGGGCTCGCAGTTTGTTGCGAATAATTTAGCAGGCCCGCGGCCCGGAGGCTTCTGGTGGGAAGGGACCGATGTTGCCCGTCCTTTGGCACGCACGGAAAGTGAAACCAGAATTGTTGACGATTCTGGTTCCCGGTGGTTGACTTCCCCTAGGACAACCACACCGGGAGGACCCTTGAGCGACACCGAGCCGGCCCTGTTGGTGGTCAGCGCGCACGCGGGCGACTTCGTCTGGCGGGCCGGCGGCGCCATCGCCGCCGCGGCACAGCGCGGGGAACGCGCCGTCGTCGTGTGCCTGTCCTACGGCGAACGCGGCGAGTCCGCCAAGGCCTGGCGCGAGGGCAAGGAACTGGAAGAGATCAAGGCGATCCGCCGGCAGGAGGCGGAGAACGCCGCCGCGGCGCTCGGCGCCGAGGTCCGGTTCCTGGACGCCGGCGACTATCCGCTGGTGCCCACGCGGGACCTGGTGGACGAGCTGGTCAGGATCTACCGCGAGGTCAAGCCCACGGTGGTGCTGACCCATCCGCTGGCCGACCCGTACAACGGGGACCACCCGGCCGCGGCACGCATGGCGCTGGACGCGCGGGTGCTGGCGCAGGCCATCGGCTACGACGCGCCGGGCGATCCGCTGGGCGCCCCGCCGGTGTTCTTCTTCGAACCGCACCAGCCGGAGCAAAGCGACTTCAAGCCCAACGTCCTGCTCGACATCACGGCGGCCTTCCCGGCCAAGCGCACGGCGATGGAATGCCTGCCGGCGCAGCAGCACATGTGGGACTACTACACGGACCTGGCCACGCGCCGCGGCGTGCAGGTCAAACGCAACGCGGGGCCCAACCTCGGCTTCCCCACGGACACCAAGGGCGAGGCGTACATGCGCTACTACCCGCAAGTGACCGGCACGCTGGCATGAGAAACGTCATCGTCACCAACCCGCCCCGCGCCGACCTGGCCGACGCCAACGCGCTCGCCGGCTTCGGCGTCGCCACGGTCCATGAGGCGATGGGCCGCACCGGCCTGGCCGGCCCGCAGTTCCGGCCGATCCAGTCCGGCATCCGGGTGGCCGGCACCGCCGTCACGGTGCTCTGCTGGCCCGGCGACAACCTGATGGTCCACGCGGCCATTGAGCAGTGCCGCCCCGGGGACATGCTGGTGGTCACCACCACGTCCGAATGCACCGACGGCCTGTTCGGCGAGCTGTTCGCCACAGCCCTGCAGTACCGCGGCGTCCGCGGCGTGGTCACCAGCACCGGGGTGCGCGACGTGGCGGAACTGCAGGCGATGGGCTTTCCCGCCTGGTCCGCCGCCGTCCACGCCCAGGGAACGGTGAAGGCGAGCGCCGGGGCGGTCAACGTCCCTATCACCCTGGGCCGGGTCACGGTCCGGCCGGGCGACGTGATTGTCGCCGACGACGACGGCGTGGTCTGCGTGCCGCGGCTGGAAGCACCGGCGGCGGTCGAGGCTTCGCAGGCGCGCCTGGACAAGGAGGAAAAGACCCGGTCCCGGTTCCAGGAGGGGACGCTGGGCCTGGACTACTACGGCTTGCGGCCGGTCCTTGAGAAGCTCGGCGTTCAATACGTGGCGGCCGAGGACTATGACGGCTGAGCACGACGGCGATGCGCGGCCCCTGGCCGCGGCCGCCCCTTCCGGAGCCGGCGGGGACTACGACCACGGCGTCCGCTGCATGCTGATGCGCGGCGGCACCTCCAAGGGCGCCTACTTCCTGGCCGGGGACCTGCCGGCGGACAGCGCCGACCGCGACGACCTGCTGCTGCGGATCATGGGCAGCCCGGACGCCCGCCAGATCGACGGCATCGGCGGGGCCCACCCGCTGACCAGCAAGGTGGCGGTCATCTCACCGTCGAGCAATTCCGGGACCGACGTGGACTACCTGTTCCTGCAGGTCGCCGTGGACGAGGCGACGGTCACGGACAGCCAGAACTGCGGCAACATCCTCGCCGGTGTCGGACCCTTCGCCGTCGAACGCGGCCTGCTTCGGGCGCAGGGAAGCACGACGGCGGTGCGCATCCGGATGGTGAACACAGACAGCAGGGCCACGGCCACCTTCCCGACGCCCGGCGGCCGGGTGGACTACCGCGGGGACGCGGCCATCGACGGAGTGCCCGGTACCGCCGCCCCGGTCACCTTGGACTTCGCCGACACCGCCGGCTCCTCCACCGGGGCGCTGCTGCCCACCGGGCGGGAGGCGGACGTGGCGGACGGCGTCGACGTTACCTGCGTGGACAACGGCATGCCGTCGGTCCTGCTGCGGGCGGGCGATCTCGGGGTCACCGGCTACGAGGACCCGGCCGAGCTGGAAGCCGACACCGCCCTGGCGGACCGGCTGGCCCGGATCCGGATTGAGGCGGCGAAGCTGATGGGCATGGGCGACGTGTCCGGCAAGACCGTGCCGAAGCTGGTGCTGCTCTCCGCGCCGCGCAACGGGGGCACGGTCAACACCCGCAGCTTCCTGCCGGTGCGCTGCCACACGTCCATCGGCGTGCTCGGTGCCACCACCGTGGCGGCCGGCATCCAACTGCAGAACGCCGTCGGACACGAACTGGCCCGGCTCCCCGCCGGCGGAAGGCCGCTCCGGCTCGAGCACCCCACCGGCTACCTGGACGTCGGCGCGGAACTGGCCGAGCGTCCCGCCGGCATCACCACCACGTCCTCCACGGTGCTGCGGACGGCGCGGAAGCTGTTCGACGGCACCGTCTTTCCCCGAGACCGGGTGGCCCCGCAACCGAAGTGAAGGAAGACCATGACACCCCAGCACCGCGACATCGCCCACCTGGGCAACATCGAACTGTTCACTGACAAATTCAACGAGAGCTACTGGTTCTTCAACGACCTGCTGGCCATGCGGGAGGTCGCCCGCGCCGGAGACTCGGTCTTCCTGCGCACCTGGGACGACTACGAAAACTGGAGCATCAAGCTCACCCCGCGGCAGGCCTCCGGCGTCGGACTGGTCGCGCACCGGGCGGCCTCACCCGAGGCGCTGGACCGGCTGGTGGCTTCGATCCAGGAATCCGGGCAGGACGGACAGTGGCGGGACGGGGAATTCGGCGTCGGGCCGTCGTTCCACTTCACGGACCCGGACGGCCACCCGATGTCC
The DNA here is from genome assembly GCF_059090825.1 of Arthrobacter sp. Y3224055. Taxonomy (NCBI): domain Bacteria; kingdom Bacillati; phylum Actinomycetota; class Actinomycetes; order Micrococcales; family Micrococcaceae; genus Arthrobacter; species Arthrobacter sp. Y3224055. The sequence goes on from NZ_JBNHGB010000004.1 coordinate 219,571, forward strand.
GTCTACTACGAGACCGAGTGGTACCGGGCCACGGACGACAAGCCGGCCCTGAAGAACCAGGCGTCCCGGTTCCCCGGCCACGGGGTCAACGCCCGCCGGCTGGACCACATCAACTACCTGGCGGCCAACGTGGAGGCGAACGCGAAGTTTTCGGCCGACGTCCTGGGCCTGAAGGACAGCGAACTGATCCGGCTGGACAACGGACGCACCGCGGCCCATTGGTTCCGGTTCGGCCAGAAGTCCTATGACCTGGTCTACTCGGCCGACCACCTGGGCGCCTCCGGCCGCCTGCATCACATCGCCTTCGCCCCGGACACCCGTGAAGACATCCTCAAGGCCGCCGACATCTTCCTGGAGAACGGCATCCACATCGAGTCTGGTCCGCACAAGCACACGATCAACCAGACGTTCTTCCTCTACGTCTACGAGCCGGGCGGGAACCGCATCGAGTTCGCCAACGCCGGCGCGCGGCTCCTGCTGGCACCGGACTGGGAACCGGTGGTCTGGACCGAGACGGAACGGAAGAAGGGCCAGGCCTGGGGGATGCAGACCATCTCGACCTTCCATACCCACGGCACACCGCCCGTAGAAGTGCCGGACACGCCCTGAGAACCACATGGGCTAGGTTATTGGCAACAACTTCGTCAGCACACTCTCTCAGCATGGAGCAGCCTCCCGTGAGCACCGCCAGCCAGATTGCCGCACCCCGATCAACCGACCCGGCCGCCGTCGTCGCCGGGCTCAAACGGGCGATCGACCGGGGCGAACTCGTGCCCAACCAGCGGTTGGTGGAGGCGGATATCTGCGCCGAGTACCATGCCAGCCGGGCCACCGTCCGGGCGGCGCTGGCGGAGCTGACGCTGGAGGGGCTGGTGGAGCGCATCCAGAACCGCGGCGCCCGGGTGCGCGCGGTCGCGGTGGAGGAAGCGGTGGAGATCACCGAGGTTCGTGCCGCCTTGGAAGCCATCTGCGCGGCCAAGGCCGCCGAACAGGTCACCGACGAGGACGTGCGGGAACTGCGGGCCCTTGGCGAGGCCATGAGCCGGGCCGTGGCCGCCGGCGACCTGCTGAAGTATTCGGACCTGAACAAGACCTTGCACCGCCGGGTCGTCGAACTGAGCCGGCACGAAACGGCGGCCGCTCTGATCGCGCGCCTGCGCGGCCAGAGCGTCCGCTTCCAGTTCCGGCTGGCCATGCAGCCGGGCCGGCCCGCCGTATCCCTGCCCGAGCACCTGGAGATTCTGGACGCGGTCTGCGCCAAGGACCCGGAACGGGCCGCCGCAGCCATGGATAAGCACCTCAAGAGCGTTGCCGATGCCATCACGCGGGCGGCCGAGGACCCCGGCCGCTAAAGAAGCCGGTTCCCCTGCCGCCCGCAACCGCACAGCATGCCTTCGGCCAACGGAGGCATGGAAGAGACGCCGGCCCCGGCCGGCGGGGATAGGGGAATCATGAGTGCACAGAACCTGCAGGACGTCCTGGACCAGGCCGGCAATACCGTGGAGCTGCTGCGCAATTCGCAGATCGGCGCCTACGTCTACCCGGTGGTGGCACCGGAATTCACCAACTGGCGCAGCGAGGTCCGGGCCTGGCGGGAGACCGCCGTGCTGTACGACCAGTCCCACCACATGGACAACCTGTTCATCAAGGGCCCCGATGCGCTGAGACTGATCTCCGACACCGCGATCAACTCGGTGGCCACCTTCCCGGTGAACAGGGCCAAGCAATATGTGCCGACGACGCCGTCCGGGCACGTGATCGGCGACGGCATCCTCTTCCACGAGGCCGAGGACCAGTTCGTCTACGTGGGGCGTTCCCCCGCGGCCAACTGGCTGCTCTTCCACGGGCAGACCGGCGGGTACGACGTGGAGCTGGAGGTGGACCGGCGGTCGCCGTCGCGGCCGATGGGCAAGCCCGTGCAGCGCAGGTACTGGCGGTTCCAGATCCAGGGTCCGAACGCGTGGCAGGTCATCGAAAAGCTCAACGGCGGCACCGTGGAGCAGCTGAAATTCTTCAGCATGGACCACATGCAGGTGGCCGGGGTCCAGGTGCGCACGCTCCGCCACGGCATGGCCGGCGCCCCCGGGCTGGAGCTCTGGGGGCCCTACGAGTCCTACGAGCGCGTCCGCGAGTTCATCCTGGACGCCGGCCGGGAGTTCGGCCTACTGGCTGTCGGCGCCCGGGCCTACTCGTCCAACACTCTGGAATCGGGCTGGATTCCGTCCCCGCTGCCGGCCATCTACTCTGGGGAGGAGCTTCGCCCGTACCGGGAATGGCTGGGTGCGGACAGCTACGAAGCCGTCAACGCCGTGGCCGGCAGCTTCGTCTCCGACAACATCGAGGATTACTACCTGAACCCGTGGGAGCTGGGCTACGGCTCGTTCATCAAGTTCGACCACGACTTCATCGGCCGCGAGGCGCTGGAGAAGATCGACGGCCAGACGCAGCGGAAGAAGGTCACGCTGGCCTGGAACGCCGAGGACATGACCAAAATCTTCGCCTCGCTGTTCGACCCGGAGGGAACGCCCTACAAGTACTTCGACCTGCCCAACGCCAACTACGGCTCCTCGAACTACGATTCCATCGTCGACGCCGGCGGCACGAACGTGGGCCTGTCCCTGTTCACCGGTTACAGCGCCAACGAGCGGCGGGCGCTGTCACTGGCCACGGTCAACCCCGACGTGGAGATCGGCACGGAGGTGAACGTGGTCTGGGGCGAGCCCGACGGCGGCACCCGCAAGACCACCGTGGAACCGCACCGGCAACTGGAAGTCCGGGCCGTGGTCAGCCCCGCGCCCTACTCCGTGACCGCGCGCAAGGAATACCGCGGCGGCTGGCGGACCGCCCAGGCGGTCTGAACCGGGGGACCGTCCCGCAGGCGGGGCCGGCCCCGTTCCTCTGCTGCTCCGCGTCGGGCGGACGAAGGGCCGCCCGCCGCCGTCGTCGTGGTTAGTGGCCAGCGGCGGCTGCCGCCTCGTCCAGGTGGGCGATGGCGCGGGTGTCTTGGAACGCGCGGACGCCTTCGATGCCCTGTTCACGGCCGAAGCCCGAGTGCTTCATGCCGCCGAACGGCGCACGGAGGTCCAGGCGGGTCGCGCCGTGGTCGTTGACCCAGACGTAGCCGCAGACCAGCTGCGAGCCGACGGCGTTGGCCTTGTCCGTGTCCGCGGTCCACACCGAGCCGCAGAGGCCGGCCCAGGTGTCGTTGGCCAGGGCCAGCGCTTCCTCTTCGGTGTCGAAGGGGAGGATCGGGATGACCGGACCGAACTGTTCCTGCGTGACCACGCGCAGCTGCGGGTCCGGGTCGACCACCAACGCCGGCCGCAGGAAGTTGCCGCCCTGCAGCTCCGGGTCCGCCGGCAGTTCCCCGAATTCCCGGACGTCGGCACCGGCGGCCTTCGCCTCGGCGATGAGTTCTTCGACGAAGGTCTTCTGCGCAGGCTGGTGCAGCGGGCCCATGGTGGTGCCCTCGTCCAGGCCATAGCCGACGACGGCCTTCTCCAGCCGCTCGGACAGCCCGGCGACCAGTTCCTCCAGCCGGGAGCGGTGCACATAGATGCGCTTGGCGGCCATGCAGATCTGCCCGGTCGTGTCGAAGACCGCGGCATACAGCCGGTCCAGGTGCGTGTCGTCCAGGACGGCGTCCTCGAGGACCACCGCCGGGTCGTTGCCGCCGAGCTCCAAGGTGACCCGGGTCAGGCTCTTGGACGCCATCTCCATCATCTTCTTGCCGCCGCCCACACTGCCGGTGAAGCAGACCTTCGCCACGTCGTCGTTCTGGATCAGGCCGCCCATCTCGCTGTCCTGGCCGGTGACAATATTCAGCACACCCGGCGGCAGTTTTTCCGCCACGCGCTGCACTACCCGGGTGATTGCCAGCGGGGTGGTGGGCGGCGGCTTGACGATCGCGGTGTTGCCAGCCAGCAGGGCGTGCGGCAGCGAGGCACCCAGGATGGCGATGGGCCAGTTGAACGGAACGATTACCGTGACCACGCCCAGCGGCTGGTATGCCACCGAGGTGGTCACCGGGATGCCCGGGGCCGGTTCGAGGACCTTGCCCTGGTCCACCTCGTCCGCGAGCGCCAGGGCGAGCTGGAAGCGGATCTCGAAGACCAGGGCGTCCACCCAGGCCTCCATGCGGATCTTGCCGTTTTCCTGCGACAGGATCGCCGCGTCCTCGTCACGGAGATCGGCGATGCCTTCGATGGCCGCGCCGAGCCGGGCGGCGCGCTCCTTGGCGCCGAGCGCAGCCCACGCCGGGAAGGCGGACTTCGCGGCGGCGACGGCGTCGGCCACATCCTGCCGGGTGGCGGCCGCCGCGTAGCCCACCACGGAACCGGGCTTGCCGGGGTCCGCTACCGGGTATTTTTCGCCGGAGTCCCGGACTTCGCCGGCGATATAGAGCCCGGTAGTGACCTGGCCGGTTTCGCCGGTAGTGCTTGCTACGTCAGTCATCTCGAAACACCTCTCTGTGTTTTGACCGTTCCGGCCCCATGCCGGAACTGCAGGAGCGACGTTCTTCAGCGTCGGCGCCCCCTGCCGGCTGAAGGCGACAACCTCAGAGCGTGGTGGGCGCCAGTTTCCCCTGCCTTCAGCTTTGCCTATCCGCGGGGGGAGTGCTAGGGGTTGGTGCGCCCTATTTTCCGGCTGGCGCCGCCCGCTTTAGTAGCCGCGGTACGGGTTTTCGTCCGTGCCGCCGCGGCGGCCCTGGTCGTAGCCTTCCTGCCAGGCTTGGTGCACGGAGGCCACCAGCCCGGCGAGCAGTTCGTAGGAAGGGTGGTCCGGTCCGATGTACACCATCTCTTCTCCGGCCCGGTTCAGGATGCTGTGGATGTGCGTGCTCATCGTGGTCTTTCCTTTGAGTTCCGGGTATCTGCCGGCTGGGGTGACGCCGCCCGTGGTGTCCTAGCTATTCTTGGGGGATGAGTGCTCCAGCACAATCAACCCTCGCGTTTGATGGCCGCTTCGCCCGCGAGCTTGCGGAGCTGGCCGTCCCCTGGCGGGCGCAGGAGGTCCCCGACCCGCGCCTGCTGGTTCTCAACGAGCCGCTGGCCGCCGAATTGGGAATCGAGCCGGACGCCCTGCGCAGCCCCGACGGGCTGCAGCTGTTGACGGGCAACCGGATCCCCGGTGCTGCCACTCCGGTGGCGCAGGCGTACGCCGGACACCAGTTCGGCTGGTACTCGCCCCGGCTCGGCGACGGGCGGGCGCTCCTGCTGGGCGAGCTGACCGATGCGGGCGGCCGGCTGCGCGACGTCCACCTCAAGGGTTCTGGGCCCACGCCGTTCGCGCGGGGCGGTGACGGCCAGGCCGCGGTGGGCCCGATGCTCCGCGAATACGTGGTCAGCGAGGCCATGCATGCCCTGGGCATTCCCACCACGCGCTCCCTCGCCGTCGTGGCCACGGGGCTCCCGGTTTACCGTGACACCGAGTTGCCGGGAGCCGTTCTGGTGCGGGTGGCCGACAGCCATCTGCGCGTGGGAAGTTTCCAGTACGCCCGGGCCACGGGCGACGTCGACCTCCTGCGCCGGCTCGCCGACCATGCCATTGCCCGCCACCACCCGGCGGCCGCCGAGGACGAGCACCCCTATCTGGCGCTGTTCCACGCCGTGATCGGCGCCCAGGCCGCGCTGGTGGCGCAATGGATGCTCGTGGGATTCGTGCACGGGGTCATGAACACCGACAACATGACGATCTCCGGTGAAACCATCGACTACGGGCCCTGCGCCTTCATGGACGCCTTCGATCCGGCCTCCGTCTACAGTTCCATCGACGAGGGCGGACGTTACGCATACGCCAACCAGCCGCTTGCCGCCGAATGGAACCTCGCCCGGCTAGCGGACGCACTCCTGCCGCTCCTTCACGACGATCAAGAGCAGGCGGCCGCCCTCGCGTCGGAAGCCCTGGGCGCCTTCAGGAGCGAGTACAGCGCCGTCTGGCTGGCCGGCGCGAAGAGCAAGATCGGCCTGGGCGACGGGGTCGATGCCGCGGCGGCCTCCCCGCTCGTGAACGACCTCCTGGCCCTGCTCCAGGCGGGCAAGGTAGACCACACGGCGTTCTTCCGCAGCCTCGGCGCGGCCGCCCGGGGCCAAACCGACGCGGCGCGGCGCCTGTTTCCGGACCCCGCAGGGTTCGACGACTGGCTGGGACGATGGCGTCCGCTCCGGCCGGACGCGGGTTTGATGGACCGGGTCAACCCCGTCTACATTCCCCGCAACCACCTGGTCGAGGAGGCCCTCGACGCCGCAACGCACGGAGACCTGGACCCGTTGACCCGCCTCCTGAACGCGGTGACCCGCCCCTACGACGAGCGCCCCGGTCTGGAGCGTTACGCAGCCGCTGCGCCGGAAGACTTTGGCGCGTACCGGACTTTCTGCGGGACGTGAGCGCCGGCAAGACGCCGGCGGGACGGGTGCCGATGCCCGGCAACGCGGCGCCGATGGCCGCGCCCGGCACCTGATTGTCGAAGGATATCGGCCACCGGTTTTTGCCGTCCTTGCGGGGCGAATCCGCCCTTTGGGCCGGTTTGGCGGGCGGCCGCCGAATGTAACCGCGGGGCCGGCTCTGTAATATGGGCGCAGGCTACAGCGACCGCGACGGAAGGGTGATTCTTTGTTGAGAGCTATCAGCTACAACCTGCGGAAACACAGTGCGAGCGCGGAACTCGAGGACCTGACCGACCGCTACGACGTCGACGTGATGTGCCTGCAGGAAGCGGACACGGAGAAACTTCCGCACACGCTGGGACACCTGCGGTTGGCCAATTCGACCAAGGGAAACAGGCTGGGACTGGCCGTCTATTACGACGAGGACCGGTTCTCCGCCCTTGATACCAACACTTTCGAACTCAAGAAGTCGCTGCACGATTACGTGCTGGCGCCGGCCCACGAGCGGCTGCTCGGAGTCAAAATGGTGGACAACGAGAGTAAACACGAAATCGTCGTCGGCGACTTTCACGCCGCTCCGCTGACGGCCACCAACTCCCTGCGCCGGCATCAGATCAAGGCCGGCCACGAAGCGCTGCTGGGCATGGGCGGCACCGGCGAGCAGATGACACTGATGGTGGGGGACTTCAACTACCCCTTCTTCACCAAAAACCTGATCGCGCACCTGAAGGAAACGGGCTACGAGCTCACCCTGAGCAACCGCCGCACCTACACGCGCTACAAGCTGTTCCGTGGCCACTTCGACTTCGCCACGTCCCTGGGCCTGGACATTCAAAGCGTGGAAACCCTGCCGCGCGGCCAGTCCGACCACCTGCCGATCCTGGTGACGGCGGAATACGTGGACGAGAACCGCGAGGCCCGCGCCAGCTGACGGGTTCGCCGTATTCCGCCAACTGGCAATCGGCTGAAGGTCTGCCTGACGAGAACCAGCGGAAATGTATGCGCCGAATGGCTGCCGCGGCGGCGGAGGCCCGCCCGCCCGTTGTCGTGGCCTTGGAATTGGAGGCGACCAGTGTTGCCAAAATCAGCAACGCCCCCGCTGTTTGACCGGGGGCGAGTTCCTGATGAAGGACCAGCCATCCGGTGGCGGTGGCGACGACGGGACTCAACAGTCCCAGTAGCGACACGCTGAACGCCGGCAGCAGCTGCAGCCCGCGGAACCACAACGCGTAGGCCACAGCAGTTCCGATCACCGACAGGTAGATGTAGCCACCGAAATTCGAACCGGTCAGCTGCGGCAGCGGGCCCTCCATGAGGAGGGCCAGCGGTGCCAGCAGCAAACCACCGGCCGTCAACTGCCAGCACGTAACGGCCAGAGCCGTATCCGGCTGCCCCCACTTCTTAGCCAGCACCAGGCCGGCGCCCATGGACAAGGTGCCGCCCAAGGCGGCCGCGACCCCGACCGCGTCGAGTCCGGCGTGTGATTGCAGCACTATCAGCGCGACGCCAAACAAGCCGACGGCCGCTGCAATGACCTTGGGGCCGGTCAGCCGCTCGCCGATCCAACGCGAGGCCAGGACAGCCACCAGCAAAGGCTGCACGGCGCCAATGGTCGCCGCCACTCCGCCGGGCAGCCGATGGGCGGCAACAAACAGCAGGGCGAAGAAAACGCCGATGTTCAGTGCGCCGAGCAGTGGGGCCTTCCACCACCAAGGGCCCTGCGGGAGCCGCCGCACAATCAACAGCAGGAGGAGCCCTGCAGGTAGCGCCCGCAGCGCCGCTGCCAGGAGCGGCTTGTCTGCAGGCAGCAGTTCGGTGGTGACCGCGTAGGTCGTTCCCCAGATCAACGGGGCGAAGGCAGTGGCTGTGAGGAGGAGCCATCGATTGCTAAGCACTTAGCCAATATAGCTAAGCTCTTAGCGAATCGTCTATGCTGGATGCGTGGAAGACCCGGTAGCGAAAATTTTGGGGCAGTGGGCTGCGGAACGGCCCGACCTGGACGTTTCGCCCATGGCAGTGATTGGACGGATCACCCGCGCGTCGCGGAAGGTGGACGCCGTGCTGGCGGCAACGTTCGCCCGCCACGATCTCGATTCGGCCAGCTTTGACGTCTTGGCGACACTGCTGCGCTCAGGGAAGCCTTACACGCTCAGTCCACGCGAGCTGACCCAGGCCGCCATGGTGACCTCCGCCGCCATCGCCCAGCGCTTAAACCGGCTGGAAGAGCGGCGGCTGGTCACAAGGACCAAAGACATCACGGACGGCAGGGGCAAGCAGGTTACCCTCACGCCAGCAGGGCGGGACCTGGTCAGCAAGGCTCTGCCCGACCATGTGAACACCGAACGCGCCCTGCTTGCCGGATTGACTCGGACGGAACGCGACCAGCTCGCGCGCCTGCTGGCCAAGGTGGAGCAAGCCGCCGAAGCGCGCTGCTAGCCGAACCGGTACGAAGTCGGCTCCTACAACGAGCACGACCGGAACGGCTCCGCGGTCCTCGAACCCGGCGGCGGTCCACTTCCTGCTGAAACCGCCCGGCCCACCGGCGGCCCGGGGTAGTGGTGGCCCCGGCCGTCTGGCAATGTTGGGGGTAGAGCCCGTCTGGAGAATTCCAGCCGTCGAGCACAAAGGAGATGACGCCATGAAGGATTCGGTTCTGGGGCACGATCCCGTCCTTGACCGCACCAACCATGTCGACGGCGGTGCTGCCGCGAGGGCAGACGGGGGTGCTGCCAGGGCAGACGGGGGTGCCGCCGCGGCAGACGGCGGGAACACCGCCGTCGAGCCCCTCGCCGAACCCCAGGCGCCGGACATCAGCTTTGACGAGCAGTTCTACCCGGCCCGTCCCCGCTCGCTGCGCCCCACGGCCCGCCGCCGCCAGTTCGTCCCCGGCCAACCGCCGTTCGAGCCGGACGCGCGCAACAAGGTCTATGTGGAGTGGCTGCGCAACCAGTCCATGCTGGGCGACGCGAAGGTTTTGGGGCGCCAGCTCTCCGGGCAGGCCAGCATGTGGCAGAACCCGTTCGCGTACCCGAATCCGCGGGCGGCGGTGGAGCGGGCCTCGGTCTGGTTCACGGCCTACCCGCTGTCGCTGATCACCAGGCCCGGACAGACGTTCTTGGCGGCGCTGGGCGATGCCGCGCTCTGGGAGGCCTTCCAACAGATCGGCATCAAGGCCATCCACATCGGGCCGGTGAAGCTGGCCGGCGGCCTGACCGGCTGGAACCATACCCCCAGCGTGGACGGGCACTTCGACCGCATCAGCATGGCGATCGACCCGCTGTTCGGCACCGAGGACGAGTTCCGGAGCATGTGCGGGGTGGCCGCCGAACACGGCGGCACGATCGTGGACGATATTGTGCCCGGCCACACGGGCAAGGGAGCAGACTTCCGGCTGGCGGAGATGAACTTCCGCGACTATCCGGGCATCTACCACATGATCGACATCCCGGAGTCCGACTGGGACCTGCTGCCGGATGTCCCCGAGGGCGAGGACTCGGTCAATATCGACGTCGCGACCGAGCGCCGGCTCCAGCAGGCCGGCTACATCATCGGCGAGCTCCAGCGGGTCATTTTCTACGAACCCGGCGTCAAGGAAACCAACTGGAGCGCCACCCCGCCGGTCCTGGACACCGAGGGCAAGGCCCACCGCTGGGTCTATCTGCACTACTTCAAGGCCGGCCAGCCGTCCATCAACTGGCTGGACCCCACCTTCTCCGGCATGCGCCTGGTGATGGGCGATGCCCTGCATTCGCTGGTGGACCTGGGGACCGGGGCGCTCCGGCTGGACGCCAACGGCTTCCTGGGCGTGGAGAAGAGTGCCGAGGAAACGCCGGGCTGGTCCGAGGGGCATCCGCTCTCGGCGGCGGCCAACCAGATCATCGGCAGCATGGTCCGCAAGGTCGGCGGCTTCACCTTCCAGGAGCTGAACCTGTCCATCGACGACATCAAGGAGACCTCCGCCACGGGGCCGGATTTGTCCTACGACTTCGTGACGCGCCCGGCGTACCACCACGCCCTGGTCACCGCGGACACCGAGTTTCTCCGGCTGACGCTGCGCCTGGCCATGGACATCGGCGTGGACCAGGCGTCGCTGGTGCACGCGCTGCAGAACCACGACGAGCTCACCTACGAACTGGTGCACTTCACCACCAAGCACAAGGACGACGTCTATGAGCTCGACGGCGAGGAGCTCACCGGCGCGGAGCTGGCCCACAAGGTGCAGCAGACCCTGCGGGACGGGATCACCGGCGAAGCCGCCCCCTACAACCTGGTCTTCACCGCCAACGGAATCGCCTGTACCACGGCCAGCGTGATCACCGCGGTGCTGGGCATCACCGACCTGGATTCGATCACCGAAGAGCAGTCGGCCGAGATCTGCCGCGTGCACCTGCTGCTGGCCATGTACAACGCGCTGCAGCCGGGGGTCTTCGCGCTCTCCGGCTGGGACCTGTGCGGGATGTTGCCGCTGGAGCGCAGCCGGGTGGCCCGGCTGATGTCGCGGGGGGACACGCGCTGGATCAACCGCAGCGCGCATGACCTGATGGGTTTCGACCCGACAGCCGAGACGTCAACCTCCGGCATGCCCATGGGCAAGGCCCTGTACGGCACGCTGCCCGAGCAGCTCGAGGACGAAGCGTCGTTCGCCCGGCAGTTGGCCCGCATCCTGGCGGTCCGGGAAGAGCACGGCATCGCCAAGAGCGCCCTGATAGATGTTCCCGACGTCTCCCATCGCGGCATGCTGGTGATGGTCCACCAACTGGTCTCGGGCGGGCAAGAGGTCACGGTCCTGAACTTCTCCGGGCAGGAAATCGCCGGTACCGTCCGCTCCGAAGCCTTGGAGCTGGGCTCCGAAGTGACCGACGCGTTCAGTGGCGAAACCATCGGCACAGTGGACGACCTGCACAGCTTCTATCTCCACCTCGGACCGTACGCGGGCACCGCCTTGCTGATCGCGCCGCCGGTTGCCGAGGCCGACGACGACGCTCCCCAGGCGGGTGCCTGATCCGCTAGATCTCCCAGTCGCCGAGCCCCTCGGCGCCGTCGCCAAAGAAACCACCGAAGCCTGCGTTGTCTGCAAAGCCCTCACCGGCGGAGGCGACGGTGTCGCCGAATCCTTCTGCGGCGCCGGCCAGTCCTTCCCCGATGCCGGAGAATCCTTCCAGCAGGGGACCGGCGATGGCCGAGCCGACGAAGCCGGCGGCCACACCGGCCAGCAGGCCGGCGCCCAGACCTCCCGCGGCGCCGGCGGCTCCGGCGGCAAGGCGGCCGCCGCCCCGGCCCGTTCCGCTCCGGCCGAGGATCCGTTCCATGAAGCCCGGCTGCGCCAGTTCGGCGCGGGTGGCGGTCCTGGCCAGCGTCTCGGGCCGGTCGGAGGCGGCCCGCTCTGCGGCGGGGAGCTGGCTGTTGAGCTCGTCCCGGAGCATCGCGCGCTGCTGCGGGGTCAACCGGTTGAAGGCTTCGGCGTGGGCCCGCTCCATGTCCTGGGGCGGTGCAGTCTGCAGCATGTACTTGTATTTCGCGATGGCCGCCTGGTCGGCGTCCCGGCCGGCGGGTTGCCCGGGCCTGCCGTCGCGAGGCTGCGGCCGGGACGGATACCTTTGACCGCCGTCGCCACCGCCTCGGTTGTACCCGCCGTCGTAGCCGCGGTCCTGCCCATAACCACGGTCTTGCCCGTAACCGCGGTCGTAATTACGGTCCTGGCCGTAGCCGCGGTTGTAACCGCCGTCGTAGTTAGGGTCCTGGCCGTATTCGCGGTTTTGGCCGCGCCCGTAGCCTGCATCCTGGCCGTAGCCGGGTCCCCGGCCGGAGTCCTGGGGCCGCGGCGGGCGCTGCTGTCCGGTGCGTTGGGCCAATTGCTCCTTGGCGTACTGGATGGCCTTTTGCTTGCCCTTTTGGACCAGCTTGTCGAACATTCCCATGTTTCCGCTCCTTGCCTGCCCGGTGGAAGCCGGTGCACGGGGTCATCTCTCCCCGTTAAGAACTGTTGGCGACGGCAAAGGGTTCCGGCGGTCTCCCTAGCCCGCGACGCGTTCGACCGCTTTAAGGTGTTCGGGCCGCACCGGGGCGGTCTGGGCCAGGTACTCCGGGTGCTTCTCGACGTAGGCCTTAATGTAGGGGCATACGGTCACCACGGACACCCCGGCAGCGGCGGTGTCATCCAGCGCGTAGCGGGCCAGGCGTCCGGCCAGTCCCTGCCCGGCATACTCTTCGTCAACGGTGGTGTGGAAGAAGACACGCTCGGGGCCCGACGGCCCCTCGAACGGCAACCAGTGGGCCTTGCCGATCACCTTGCCGCCGTCCACCAGTTCGTAGCGGCGCCGTCCGGCATTGCTGCGGACGGCGATGGGGGCGTCGGCTTCCATGGGTCCTCCTGATGATGGGTCGGTCCGGCAGTGCTCAGCCGCGGGGTCGCAGCTGGACGGTCGGCAGTGTCGGGGCGGGCAGCGGTGCGGGCGTCCCGTCGGGGAAGGGGCCGAACCGGGGATACGGGGCGCCGTCCGGATAGGTGCCGTTTTCGGGTTCCGGCGCGGTGTCGACGTCGATCTCGGCCTGCCAGGCGGCGCGGTACGCCACGATCTCCTCATGGCTCCGGCCCACGAAGTTCCACCACATGATGATCTGCTCGCCCAGCGGCTGGCCGCCGATGAGCAGCAGCCGGGCCGGGGCGTCCCCGGCCTCGAGGACGAGGCGCTTTCGCCCGGGGGCGAGGTAAACCAAGTGGTCCACCGGGACGTCGTTTCCGTCCAGCCGGAGGTCGCCGGTATCCAGCAGGACTCCGTGTTCGAACCCGGCGTCCAGGGCGAGTTCCAGCCGGGACCCCGCACGCAGCGTGGCCTCGGCACCGAGCAGCGGAGGGGTGTAGGTGTTGACGGGAGACGTGGAGCCGGCCAGCGAACCGAAGAAGACGCGCAACTCCGTCCCGTCGCCGACGACGGGTTCCGGTGCGTAATGTTCGAACGTCGGCGGCATGTTGCGGGTCGAGTCCGGAAGGGCGAACCAGAGCTGCGCGCCGTGCAGGACGGTGGTGTCCGGCGTCGAAAATTCCTGGTGGGAGATGCCCCGGCCGGCGATCATGAGGTTCACTTCCCCCGGGCGCACGATGGCTTCAAACCCGGCCGAATCCCGGTGCGCGATCTTGCCGGAGAACAGCCAGCTGACCGTGGCCAGGCCGGTGTGCGGGTGGCGGGGAACCTGCATGCCGCCGGTACCGGACACCAGGTCGGGCCCGTAATGATCCAGGAAGCACCAGGAACCGATCAGGCTGCGCCGTTTCTGCGGCAGGGTGCGGCGGACGTTCATGGCCCGGATGCCGCCCAGCGGGACGTCACGCGGCGCCAGGACCTCCGCGTCGGCGGAGTCTGCTTCCAGTGAACAGACAACTTCCCTCGGTGCCGCCTCCAGGTTGCTCATGGCCCCAGTTTAGACGGGCGATTGTAGCGTGTCGCCAGATGCAGCGTTGCACCTGCACCGCCGTGCATCGGGGAGGATGGGGGGATGGAAGAACTCGGCGAACTGCTGCGCAGCCTGGATTACTGGTGGATCTACCCTGCCGGTGCGCTCTCCGTGACCGTTTCCGCGCTGGTTCCTCCGGTGCCGAGCACCACGCTGTTCGTCGCGCTGGGGTCGCTCTCGGTGCACTCGGACCACCTCGACCCTTACGTACTGGCGGCCGCCATGCTGGCCGGTGCGGTAGCGGGTGACGCCGGCACGTTCTTTCTGGTGCGCCGCTTCAACCTCGCCGAGCGGAAGGTGTTCTCCGGGCGACACTGGCAGTCAGGCTTCCGCAAGGCCCGCACCGGGCTGGGGCGCAAGGGGCTGCCGCTGGTGCTGACGTCCCGGTTTGTTCCCATGGGGCGGGTGACGCTTAATGTGGCCGCCGCGATGATTCCCCAGCCCGGCCGCCGGTTCCTGGCCCACTCCGCCCTGGCCGGTGTGCTGTGGTCCGCCTACTCGGTGGGCATTGGCACCGCGTCGGGCGTGTGGCCGCAGCTGTCCACCGAGTTCGCGGTGCTGCTCGCCATCGCAGCGTCCTTGGTGCTCGGGTCGCTGATCAACCACACGTTGAAGTGGTGGGAAAACCGGCAACGGATGGAGTCCAGCGGGAATCGGGGCCGCTAGGCGGTCGCCGGCACCGGCAGGAAGTGCGGGTGCCGGCGACTGCATCAGGCCCGCTCTTCCACGCCGCACCAGTTGGCGATGAACAGAGCGATGCTCTTGGTGATTCGACGGACCGATTCGATGGATACCCGCTCGTCGAAGCCATGGATCGCTTCGGAGACTGGGCCGTAAACAAGCGCGGGCGTGTCGGCATAGAGCGCGAAGACACGCCCGTCCAGGTAGCCGGGAGTGGTGAAACTGCCAAGCTCCTGACCGAAGACCTGCTCGTGCGTGCTCTCCAGCAGGGACTCGGCTTCGCTGCCGGGCTCCAGCACGTAGCCTTCGGAGAAGAATCCGGTTTTGGTGGCGACGGCCTTGATCGGCTCGGGGCCGGCCCCCAGCCGGGCGAGGCATTCCTGCAGTTCGTGCCAGGCCTGCTCGGCCGGGATCCCGGGGTAAATGGCCGCCCGCACATCGAATTCACACCAGGCGGGCACGCTGGAGGGCCAGTCGCCGCCGATGATCTGCCCGAAGTTGAAGTTGATGGGGTGTTCCAGGTCCTCGAAGTAGCGGTGCCGGCCCCGCTCCGCGTTCCACTTCTCCTCGACCTCGCGCAGGGCGGTGATGGCGGTATAGGCGGCGTCGATGGCGTTGAAGCCGGTGCCCATCTCGCGCGGATGGGTCGGGTTGCCGGTGACACGCACCTTGAACCAGAGCACCCCGACGTTGGCCCGGACCAGCATGTCCTCTTCGGGCTCGGGAATGATGACCGCGTCCGCCCGGTACCCGCGCATCAGCGCGGACAGGGAACCGTTGCCCGTGCATTCCTCTTCGACGACGGACTGGAAGTGGATGCGGCCGGCGGGTTCGAGGCCGGCCGCCTTGACGGCGTCGAACGCGAAGAGGTTGGCGGCCAGCCCGGCCTTCATGTCGCCGGCTCCGCGGCCGTACATCCAGCCGTCGATGATGGGAGCATCCCAGGGGGAGCGCGACCATGCCTCTTCCGGCCCTTCCGGCACCACGTCGACGTGTCCGTTCAGGATAAGCGAGCGGCCGGTTTCGGCGGCAGGCCGGTACGTGCCGACAACATTGTCGACGTCGTCGTAGGAGACGGTGACGGGGCCGAAGCCCGGATGCGTGGCGAGCTCGTCGGGATCCAGCTGCCAGCGGTCCATTTCCAGGCCGCGGGCGGCCATCGCCGTGTGCAGCAGGTCCTGCGCGCTGCCTTCCGCGGTCCGGAGCGACGGGTGCTTCACCAGCTCCTGGGTGAAGGCCAGCTGCGCGTCGAACGCGGCGTCGACGGCATCGAGAATACGTTGGGACTGTTCGTCATTGATCATCCGAATGCTCCTTGATATGGCGCGGGGGAGCCGCCCGGCTGGACGGCTCCCCGCGAGGTGGTGAGACGCTGGCTTCCGGAGGCGGTGTCCACCGGAGGCCGGAGCCCGCCCCGGGGTGGGGCGGGCGTGGGGACTTAGCTGTCGGCCACGATCTGCTTGTCCTTGACCCGCAGCCGTTCGCCGAGGAACCCGCCGAGGGCCGTGAGCAGCGCGATGATGGCAAGGATCATGGCCGCGCCCCAGGACTGGTTGCCGGAGACGCCGAGCATGGCGGTGGCGATCATGGGCATGAAGCCGCTGGTCGCGCCGGCGATGTTGTAGCCCAGGGCCACGCCGGAGTAACGCAGTTTCGCCGGGAACAGTTCGGTCAGCAGCGCGCCGTTGACCGCGTACGCCACGGCGATCAGCATGATGCCGAACGTGATGGCCAAGGTGATCAGCAGCGGGGACTTGGTGTCGATCATGGCGAACAACGGGAAGGCCAGGACGGCGGTGAGGATGCCGCCCCACATGGTGACCTTGCCCGGGCCGATCTTTTCCGCGAGCCGGCCCATCAGGATGGTGACGATGATCTGGGCGACGGCGGCGATCAGGGTGGCGTTGACCATCACGTTGCGGTCCACACCCAGGGTGTTGACGCCGTAGCTGACCACGAAGGTGGTGATCATGTAGAAGCCGCCCACGCCCAGCAGGGCGGCGAGCACGGCAACCACCAGGCGGCCGCCGGCGTTGCGGAAGACGTCGAAGGCCGGGACCTTGGAGGTCTCTTCCTGGGCCAGCAGATCCTTGAAGATCGGCGACTCCTCCACCTTGAGCCGGATCCACAGGGCGATCAGGAGCATCGGGAAGGCCAGCAGGAAGGGAATGCGCCAGCCCCAGGCGTCAAAGAAGTCGGACGGGAAGAGCAGCACGAGGGTGAACGCCGTGGAGGCCAGCAGGGTCGCCACCGGCGAGCCGACCTGGACCAGGGCGGCGTACCGGCCGCGCTTCTCGGCCGGGGCGTGCTCGACGGCCATCGTGACCGCGCCACCCCATTCGCCGCCCACGGCCAGTCCCTGGACGAGCCGCAGGACGGCGAGCAGGATCGGGGCCGCCAGGCCGATGCTGCCGAAGTCGGGCAGCAGGCCGATCAGGCCGGTGGCGACGCCGATCATGACGATGGTGGTCAGCAGGGCGGGCCGGCGGCCGTACTTGTCGCCGATGTAGCCGAACAGCATAGCGCCGATCGGACGGGCTGCGAAGCCGACGCCGAAGGTGGCGAACGAAGCCAGCAACGCGGCCGTGGGATCCAGTTCCGTAAAGAACAGGCGGTTGAACACCAACGCGGCGGCCGTGCCGAAGAGGTAGTAGTCGTACCACTCGAGCGCCGTTCCGACGAAGGCGGCCCGGGCGATCTTGCCTGCGTCCTTGCCGGAGACTTTCGGCGGAGCGCCGGGGGTGTTGAGAGATTGCGGCGTCGTCACGTGTTGCCTTTCAAGCTGTGCGGGGCCGGCATCGTTGGAGGAGGCAGCGGCAGCCCGTAATTCCTATGGCCCTGAACGGAGGACATCCCGAGGTAGAGCTGTGAAGTACCTCTCGACTGTAAGGTAGTGCCATTCCCCTGAACAATGACAATACTCACCGGCTTGACAGAGCTTACTTGTGCCTTTTCACAACTTGTGCCCATTTTTGTAGTCCGCGAGCGCCACGAGTGCGAGCGCTGCCTGCGCCGGAACCGTCATGTCCAGCCCGATGACTTCCTCCAGCGAATGCAGCCGGTTGACCACCGTGTTTCGGTGGCAGTACAGTTCCTCCGCGGTTTCCTTGATCGAACCGGTACGGCCGTAACTTTGCGCCACCTGCAGCAACCGCTGGCGCTCATGCGGCGTGCAGTGGTCCAGTGCCGTGGTGACGGGGAGCGAGAATCCGGGGAGCGCCTTCTCCAGGAGGTCCCGGGCGATGGACATCCAGGTGCCCGCGATGGTGGCCAGCCCCGTATCGGCACCGTGCTTGGCGGCCAAAACCAAAGCCGCCGCTGCCGCCTGCGGAATCGCGGCCAGGCCCTCCACGCCGGGCATATAGCCGGCCGGAAATTCGGGCGGATCGTCCTGCCAGGTCCGTCCGGCTCGGCTTACCCGGAAAAGGTAGAGGGCGCCGGCGCGTTCGTAGGAGAAGGTGTGACGGTCGGCCGCCGGCTGGTCCGGCAACTTCGTCGCGGCCTCCTTGGTGACCGCAATCAGTTCAAACACGTCCGAGCTTTCTACTTCCAAGCCGGCGGCGATGTCGGAGACCTCGCCGGTGTTTTGGGTGTCGGTGTTAAAGAGCCGCGAAAGCAGCCGTTGCCGGTGCAGCTGCTTGTCGCGGGCAAGCAGGGCTTCCTCTTCCGAAAACGCCTGCTGGATGCTGCTGACGTATCTCTCCACAGTGTCCAAGACCCGGTCCATGTTGGCAACGAGCACGTCGGTGCCGTGCCCCCGTGCAACGCGTTCAAGGCCTTTCCACAGGACCCGGAAGTCGTTGCGTACCGCGCTCAGGAAGGCCTCCAGCGGAACCCCCTGGCGTGCCCGGCGGGAAGCCACATCCCTCGGCAGGGACCGAAGATCGGGCGGCAACTCGAGGCCGGCCATCTGGAACAGGAACATCTCCATCGTGTCCACCGCTGTCCGGCGGACATCCTCGTCCGGAACCAGTGCCCCCTCATAGGAGATGGCCGCAAAGCGCTCCAGGAAGTCGCTGACCAGTAAATCGCGTTCCTGCCACAGGCGCCGGATAAGTTCGGTCCACTGAGGTTCGGCCGACGGGTCGGGATTGAAGTCCCGGTGCCGGCTGGCGTCGTGGGGGAAGGGCTCTACGCGCGGCTCGCTCATGCATCCATCTTATGCATTTGCCTAATCCTTTCGCTGGAGATGGCGTCTTTTGTCCATTGAGCGTGACATTGCTCCAGTGTTGAAATGGAGGGGGCGCCGGGCACGGCTAGCTGCGCCATCTACCGCTCCGGGCACGCCGCAGCGAAAGCACGAAGAGGACTCATGCTCGTCGATCTCCTGATCCGCAACGCCCGCATACTGACCCAGGACCCCGGACATCCGGTGGCAGAAAACCTGCTGATCCACGACGGGAAGGTGCTGGCACTCGACGTCGACCCGCAGGCCGCGCCCCGGGCCCGGAGGGTCGTCGACGCCGCCGGTGCGGTCATCGTCCCCGGCTTCAATGACGTGCACGCCCACAGCGTCTGGTTCGGGCTCGGCCTGATGGAAGCGAATTTGGGGACCGTCGCCAGCCTCGATGAGGCCTATGCGGTGATAGCCGACGCCGCGTCCACGCTGGCGGAGGACGAATGGGTGGTGGCCTCGGGGTACAGCCCGCTGCTGCACGGCGGAGCCCAGCCTGACCGCGACCGGCTCGATGCTGCCGCCGGCGGCCGCCCGGTATGGATCAAGCACTCCTCCGGCCACGCCTGCAATGTCAACGGTGTCGCACTCGATCTCATCGCCGCACGCGGCGCCGACCTTGCCGCGCCGATCGATGGCGGCGTCGTTGTCACGGATGCCCAGGGCCGGCCCACCGGGCTGCTGGAAGAGAACGCCATGCGGTTGGTGCAGGACATCATGCTGCCCTACCCGCTGGCGACCATCGAACGCGCGCTGGACCTCGCGACCACCCACTATCTGACCGAGGGCATCACCAGCGTCACCGACGCAGGCATCGCCGGCGGCTGGATCGGCTACTCACCGCGCGAGTTCGGCGCCTACCAAAGTGCACGGGACAAGGGGCTGCTGAGCGTCCGGATGCAACCCATGCTGGTTCTGGATGCCTTGCACGAGGTTCCAGGGCACGACGCAGACCCGGTCTCGCGGGGCCTCGACGCCGGCATCCGCACCGGTCTGGGGGACGACTGGCTCCGGCTGGGACCGGTGAAAATCTTCAGCGACGGATCGCTGCTGGGCAGCACCGCCTACGTCACCGAAGAGTACGTCGGCTGCCCCCACAACCACGGCTACCTGCAAATGGACGCCGAAGTGCTGCGCGCATCGTCCCTCGAGGCGTACCGCGCCGGTTGGTCCATCGCGATGCACGCGATCGGGGACCACGCCATCGACCACGCGATCGACATCATCACCGAAGCCCAGGAAATCTACGGCCGCAGGCCGCTGCCCAACAGGATTGAGCACGGCGGCGTGATCCGGCCGGAGCAGTTGGACCGCATCGCCGCGGCCGGCATCGTCCTGGTGCCGCAGCCGCATTTCATCACCGAGTTCGGCGACGGCATGGCGCGGCTGCTCGGTCCGGAGCGGACGGCCACGTCCTACCCGGCCAACAGCCTGCTGCGGCGCGGCGCCACGTTGCCGGGCAGCTCGGACCGACCGGTGTCCAACGGCCGTCCGCTCGACGTGATCCAATCGTTCGTGCAGCGGCTGACCCCGTCCGGCGAGGTATACGGCCCCGACGAGCGGATCACCGCGGCCGAGGCGCTGGCCGCCTACACCGTCGGTTCCGCCGCGGCGACGGGAGCGGGGGACACCAAGGGCCGGTTGGTACCGGGCATGCTGGCCGACCTGGTCTTTCTGGACCAAGACCCCACTGCCGTCGAGCCGTCGCGCATCGGCGCCACGCAGGTGCTGGCCACCATGGTGGGCGGCGACATTCGCTTCGGCGCGGAGAAATTTCCGGCACTGGACTTCGCTGATGCGGCGACGGCGTCGACGGGGGAGGAAGCACGATGAGCACGACCGGCCAGGGATTTCTCAACGACTTCGGTGCCATGTCCGGGTTCGGCGCGACCGCCGGCGGCGGCGTGGACCGGCAGGCCGGTACGCCGGAGGACCATGCCACCCGCCGGTGGTTCGGCGAGTGGCTGGCGCGGCACGGCTTCACGGAAACGGTAGACGCCGCCGGAAACCAGTTCGGGACCCTTGAACTTGTTCCCGGTGCTCCCTATGTCTTGCTCGGCTCGCACCTGGACTCCCAGCCGTTGGCCGGGCGGTACGACGGCGCCTACGGCGTGTTGGCCGGGGCCCACGCCGCGGCCCGCGTGGCGGCCGAAGCTGCCGCGGGCGGGATCGACCCGGTCTACAACGTGGCCGTGGTCAACTGGTTCAACGAGGAAGGCAGCCGCTTCACGCCCAGCATGATGGGCAGTTCGGTTTTCACGGGGAAGCTGCCCCTGGAAGAGGCGCTGGCCACCGCGGATCCGGCCGGGACGACGGTTGCCGCGGCCTTGGCCGCCGGCCACCGCACCGCCGACGACGGCGCCCCCCGGCTCGCCGACGTGGCCCGTTACGCCGAGATCCATATTGAACAGGGCCGGAGCCTCGAGGAAACCGGCACGCAGGTCGGAATCGTGGACCGCACGTGGGCGGCGAGCAAGTACCGCGTCACGGTGGACGGGGAGCAGTCGCATACCGGCTCCACCCGGATGGAGGACCGCAGGGATGCCCTCTACGGAGCCGCCCTGGTCATCTCCGCCGCCCGCGACCTCGCCGCGGAGTTCGCCCCCGGCCAGCTGCACACCTCGGTCTCCGAGATGTACGTGTTGCCCAACTCGCCGGTGACCATTGCGCGCCAGGCCGTCATGAACCTGGACCTGCGGTCGCCGGATGAGGACGTCCTGGCCCGCGCCATGGAATTGCTGGACAAAAGGATCGCCGAGGCGGAGGCCGTGTCCCGGACGACGGTCGGTTTGGAGCTGACCCACCGGTGGGGACTGGTGTCCTACCAGCCCGCGGGCGTGGCGCTCGGCATCGCCAGCGCGGAGCGGCTCGGGTTCAGCCACACGGATATCATGACCGTGGCCGGCCACGACTCGACGAACCTGAAGGACGTTGTGCCGACGGTCATGCTCTTCGTTCCCAGCGTCGAAGGGATCTCCCACAACGAGGCCGAATTCACCCGGGACGACGACGCTGTGCGCGGCGTGGAACTGCTGACCGAGGTCGCGCGGCGGCTGGTCGCCGGGGAGCTCGCGGCCGGCTAGGAGCCGGTAAGCAGCCGGACGGCGGCTTCAGGCGCTGTCCTCGGAGGCATGGCGGCAGAGGACCCATACGTTGTCCTCGCCGTGGCGCTCGAAGGTGACGGTGCTGACCAAGGCATGGATCAGGTTGAGTCCGCGCCCTGACTCCGACCCGTCGTCGACGTCGTGCTCTTGCGGGTTCGAGATGCCGGGGCTGGAAGGTGCTGCGCCGATTTCGGAAATGCGTGCTTCCAACCGGCGGGACCAGATGGTGATCTCAACACCGAGCTGGAGGGGAGTTTCGGAAGCAGGGACGGCGTGCTGGACCACATTGGTGGCGGCCTCGATCACGGCAGTCGAGAAGGCCATCCGGTCCAAGTCCGGAACGAAGTCGGCTTTCGTCCACAGCGCCTCGAAGTCCTCGTGCAGGGCCTCGACGGTTTCGGCCGTGGCCAGCCCCTGGCGTGTCGTTCGGGCGAGGACCTCAGTCATCGGAAAACGCCGCGTCGACGCTCTGGTAAGGAGTCAGCACGCGGTGCATGCTGGTCAGCTCAAGCACCATCCTCACCTGCGGCTGCACGTTCGCGATGCGGAGGTCGCCCCCGGCTTGCCGGGCGATCTTCAGGCAGCCGATGAGCGCCCCGAGGCCGGAGGAGTCCATGAACTCCGTACCCGCCATATTCACCACCACATGGTGGTTTCCTTTAGCCACGACGGCCGCGACAACTTCCCGGAGGCGGGGTGCTGCGACCATGTTGAGCCGGCCGCTCCCGATGACTTCGGCATAGGCGGGCGTGGTCTCAACGGTGAACTGCATCCACGTTCCTTTCGTCGGGCTTGAACCCTTTGTACCTGACGGCCTTGACCAGCACGCCCAGAATCAGCAAATCAAACATAACCCAGGCCACGTTCACCAGCGTGCCCACGGGTTCGTTCAGTCCGGCCGCCAGTCTTGCCGCGCCCGTCAGGAGGGCAGCAACCAGCAAAGCCATGGTGACCAGCTGGGGTGTGATCAGGTTCCAGCTGCTCCCCCCGGATTGGCGGGCTTTCGGAGTGACGGCAAAGCCGAGGGGCCGTCCCAGCCACACGTTGCGGGCCGCCGTCGTGCAGGCCTTGATCCAGGTGGGGAAGAGGGCGAGGCTGTACTGCTGCCCGCGCCAGGTGCTGACGCCCTTGCCCACCACGGCGAACAGCAGTTGGTTGACCACCATGAACGGGATGAACCGGATGAAGAAGTCCGTGCTCAGGCTGTTGACGGGGAGGATGCCCAGAGTGAGGTAGACGATTGGCGCGGCGAAGTAGATCACCGCGGCAAAGCCACTGAGGTAACTCCACATCGTGGAGAAGTACATCAACCGTTGGCCGAGCCTCAGCCCGCGTTGCGCCAGCGGGTTCTCGCGCAGCATGACCTGGACGGTGCCCTGGGCCCAGCGCAGCCGCTGGGTCAGCATGGTTTTGAGGTCCTCCGGGGCCAGGCCGTGGGCGAGTACCTCGTGGTGGTAGACGCTGTGCCACCCCATCGAATGCAACCGCATCGAGGTCGCCATGTCCTCTGTCACGGAGATGGTGGCCAACGGCATCACCGGCTGGGCCTCGTCGGGGCGTTCTATCGAGACGGCGTCCAGCACCGCCTGCACTGATCCCAGCGCCCCCAGCGGGGACCAATCCCGCCGGGACATCCGCTCGAGCGCGCCGTCCAATTCGTCCGGCTCGGGCACACCGGCCGTGCCCCCGAGTTCCATGGCGGCGATCTCGGCCAGGTCCGCTTCCACGGCCGCGAAGTTCTCGGCAACCAAGGACCGCACGGCGTCGTCGACCTTCTTCCGGAGGTCATAAGTGATTTCGCTGAGCGACCCGCCGCTTCGGAGGCTGGCGCGGGCCGTGTCGGTGGCGGCCTCCACGTCGTCGAGCAGCATTGCCACGAGTGGATCTGCCGCCTCCGGGGACCTTCGGGCCTTGCGGATGGCACTTCGCGCCCCTGCGAGCGCGCGGTGAACCCCGCGGTCGACTTCGGTGACATAGCCGGCCAGGCCCAGTTGCATCAACGCTTCGCGCCGGAGCAGGGCATTGGAACCGCAGAAGAAGGCTGCGTTCCAGCCGTCCTTGCCTTGCTGAATGGGCCCGTAGAACAGCGGGGCCTGGCTGCCCAGCGGATCGTTGGCCGGAACGTTGCTGAAGTACTGGGGGGTCTGGACGAGGGCGACCCTGCGCTGGTTGAAATACCCCAGCGTCTTGTCCAGAATGTCGGGCCGGGGGACCTGGTCGGCGTCGAGGATCAAGAGGAATTCCCCGTGGGTCATCATCAGCGCGTTGTTCAGGTTGCCCGCTTTGGCGTGCCGCGGCTTGTCCGCCCAGTCACCGGTGCGGGTCAGGTAGCCCAGCCCGTGGCGGGCGGCCAGTTCGCCCAGCTCCGGCCTGGCGCCATCGTCCAAAATCCAGGTGCTGTGGGGGTAACGGATGTCCCGCGCCGCCAGCGCGGTAGCCATGACGAGGTCCAGCGGCTCGTCGTAGGTGGTGATGAAAACGTCGACGGTGGCGTCCGCAGGCGGTGGCGGCGCTTTGCGCTCCCGGAACCGCCAGACCGTTAAACCAAAGAGTCCGACGTCGATCAGGCTGTAGGTCTCGGCCAGCACCAAGGGGACGGCTATCCACCACGCCGACCAGTTGAGCGAGTCGAGCCATCGCCACGCGAGGTAGTTGGTTCCGAGGATGACCGTCAGAACCACCAGCAGCCGGATGGCAAAACGTTTCACGAGCGGACCGGGCTGTCTGCCGGGCATCGGCGCAGCATCACGGCGGTGATGTCGTCCGCCACCGCGGCGCCGGCCAGGTCCAACACGGCATCGCAGACGTCCCGGACATCGTCGCCGGAGCTGGCAACGGCGGCCACCGCGTCCATGGCTGCGTCCACCGAGTCGAAGGCATCGAGAAGCCCGTCGCTGAGTACAAGGAGCGATTCGCCGGGCTCCAGCAGCAGACGGCTTGCGGCCCACGTGCTGCCCGGGACGGCACCGACGGGCGGGCCACCCGAGGGCAGGCGGCGCAGGCCGCCGTCGTAGAGGTGCAGCCCAAGCCCGTGCCCCGCGTCCACGTAGTCGACCGTAGAGTTCCCGGCGTCCAGCCTGGCATGAAAGATCGTGACGAAGGAGTCGGACTGGGCCAGGTCGCTCTCGAGCGACTGGCTCGCCGCCTGGAAGGCCGGGACGATGTCCGCGTGTCCGTGGGAGGCGCGCAACACCGCGCGAACCGTCGCGGCGATAAGGGCAGCGCCCATGCCCTTGCCCATGGCATCGGCGACCGTCAGTTGCAGCCCGTTTTCCGTGGCGCACCAGTCGAAAAAGTCCCCGCCCACGCTTCGGCTGGGCCGGCAACGGCCGCCGATCTCATAGCCTTGAAGTCTCAGGGGCTCGGCCGGCAGAAGGCTGCGCTGAACCTCGGCTGCGCGTTTCTGGTCTTCGCTAGGAATCGCCTCAACGGGTTGGGATCGCGGGCGGCGGAAAAGCGCTCCGATTCTTGCCTGGAGCTCCCGGGGGCTGAACGGCTTGCTGATGTAATCGTCGGCGCCCGTGTTCAACCCGCTGAGCCGGTCCAGCTCCTCAGCGCGCGCGGTAATCATCAGTATGTAGGCGTCGGAAAAGGTCCTGACCTGCCGGCAGACTTCAATGCCGTCCAGATCGGGCAGGTTCAAATCCAACGTAATGAGGTCGGCGCCGCCGTTGCGGACCAGCTCGAGGCCGTCCCGCCCATTTTCTGCCTCCGCCACCGTGAAGCCTTGGTCGGAGACGATTTGGGCCAGCAACCGGCGGATGTCCGCGTTGTCCTCGACTATGACGGCACGGCGGTTGCTGGGGGCAGCTGGCATGCTTTCATTAAGGCGGTTATCTTCCCGTTTGTCACATCCGTCACTGCAGAATCCGCCCGTGACGACGATATTGGAGTTCGCCGCCATGGAAAAAATCCTCGACCTGCTGACCCTGCATCGGGTGAAGTTCCACGACCTCTCACTGCGCGGGCGGGTAGTGATGAGCCAGTTGCCGCTGTCCATCACCATGCTGTTCCTGGGGGTGGGCACGTGGCTTTTTTCTCCCCCGCTCCTGGTGAATCCGCTCTTTGAACTCAGCATGGTGCTCAACGCGGTACTGCTGGCGGCGTGTTTCCTCGTTCCGTGGGAGAAGCTGCCGTACCCGTCGTTCCTGATCATCCCGCTGCTGGATTTCATTCCGATCGGCCTGCTGCGCGAAGGCGCCGGGTCGCTCCTGACAGGGGTAGGGCTGCTGGCCGCTTTCCCGGTGATCTGGCTGGCGGCCTCCGGACAACTGCCGCGGCTGTCCGTCATCGGGGGCGCGCTGGCCGCGCTGGCGATGGTGTGGATTCCGGTGTTCCTCAAGCAGCCTGCCGTCACTTTCGATGCGTTAATCCACCCGCTGCTCATCCCCTTCATGATGCTGGCCATCGGAATCACCGTCCGGGTCATGACCGCGAGCATGATGGAACAGCAGCAGGTGGTCGAGGCCAAGGACGCAAGGCTCCGCGCGCTGCTGGAAGCCAGCGACAAGCGCGAACGGCTCCTGTCAGCCGTCGTCAACGCCGTGAACGTGGGGGTCCTGGCCGTCGATGAGGACGGCAACCCGACTCTGCGCAACCGTCGGCAGGAAGAGCTGCGCCGCCTGGCGCTGCCGCCGGGCGACGAGGACGCGCCGGAATCCAGGCTCGAGCTCTATGCCGACGGAGGCAAATCGCTTATGCCCGTCCAGGATCGGCCCATCCGCCGCGCACTGCGGGGCGAGTCGTTTGCCGAATACCTGGTCTGGTTCGGCCGGCCCCCGCGGCAGCGGGTACTCTCCGCGTCCGCCCAGGCGATGGTCGACGGCAGCGGCCGGCGCGAAGGCTCCGTGCTCGCCTTCAACGACGTCACGGAACTGGTGTCCGCGCTGGAAGCGAAGAGTGATTTCCTGTCCAGCGTGTCCCACGAACTGCGAACTCCGCTGACCTCCATCCAGGGGTATGCCGAGTTGCTGGCGCTGACGCCGGACTTGCCAGAGAACATGGCGGCAGGCCTGGACACCATCCTCCGCAATTCGCACCAGTTGCTCGCCCTGGTCAAGGATTTGCTGGGGACGGCCGCCGGCTTCTCCGAGCTGCAGCCGGTTCCTGCGGATCTCGGGGATATCGTGGCGCAGGCCGTAGCAGCAGCAGAACCCCGGGCCGCCGCCGGCGGCATCACGCTCGCCGTACAGGCGCCGCCTGCCCTGCGGGTGGTCTGCGACCCGGCGCGGGTCCGGCAGGTGTTGGATAACCTGCTGTCCAACGCCATCAAGTACTCCCCGCAGGGCGGTGACGTCACGGTCAGCTGCACCGGCGGCGACGAAGCCGTTCGATGCGAGGTGGCGGACCGGGGCATGGGGATGGGCGCCGAGGAAAGCCGCAACGTCTTCACGCGGTTTTTCCGCAGTCCCGCCGCCCGCCGTAGTTCCATCCCGGGGCTGGGCCTCGGACTTGCCCTGTCCAAGGACATCGTGGAACGGCACGGCGGCAGCATCAGCTGTGAGAGCGAGCCCGGCCGGGGCAGCGTCTTCACGTTCACCCTGCCCGTAGCCGGGCCGCCCCGGGACGATGAATCCGAAGCCGATAAGACCAGCGTCCAGAGCGCCACCGTCGGCGCCCGGCAAGAGCCGTAACCCCGAACGACGGGGGGGCCCGCCTTCTACAGGTGGGCTCCGCCGTCGTTGTGGTTTTGGCGGTTTCAGTCCTTGGGTGTGGATTTGGCGGGGTCGACGAAGGGCTTTTGGACGACCTGGCCGTCGCGGACTCCTTCGGGCGTGTGGATGGACAGCGTGGTGCCTTCGCCGCTGAGGTCGATCGGCACCATGGCCAGGCCGATGTTCCGGTCCAGCCGCGGGGAGTGGCAGGCGCTGGTGACCTCCCCGATGGGGGAGCCGTCGCCGACCGAGACCGGGAACGGCTCGATCATGGAGCCGTCGTTGTAGCTGCCCAGCGGCTCGCCGCCGATCTCGACGCCGACCATCAGCCGGTCGATGCCCTTCTCCCGGATGCGGCCGAGCGCTTCCTTGCCCACGAAGTCCGCTTCCTGGTCCAGATCCACCATCCAGTTGTAGTCGTAACCAACCTCCAAGGGGTTGGTGCCGAGGGTGATGTCGCACCCGTAGGCCAGCATGCCCGCCTCGATCCGGCGGATGTGGCAGGGGCCGATAACCCGCAGGTCGTGCGCCTGCCCGGCTTCCCAAACCGTGTCCCAGAGGCGCCCGGCGTTTGCGGTGGCGTTGTAGAGGTAGATCTCGTAGCCGACTTCGCCGGTGTAGCCGGTCCGGCTGACCACCACGTCCATGCCGTTGAGGGTGTGGTGCTGCATGTAGTAGTACGGCATGTCCAGGATCTGCGGGCCGAACAGGTCGGACATCAGCCCCTTGGCCTTCGGGCCTTGGACCTGGACGGGTGCCACGTCCACCTCTTCCACGGTGACGTCCCAGCCGCCGGCGTGCGCCAGGCCCATGGCCCACAGGTGCACGTCGCTGTCCGCCAGCGAGAGCCAGAACTTGTTCTCCTCCACGCGCAGCAGGATGGGGTCGTTGATGATGCCCCCGTCGGCGGCGGTGATGAAAGCGTACTTGCACTGGCCCACCTCGCACTTGGTCAGGTCCCGCGGGGTGAGCATGTTGGTGAAGTCGAAGGCCTGCGGGCCGCTGATCTGCAGCTGCCGCTCCACGCCGACGTCCCACAGGGTGACGTCGTTCAGCAGCGACCAGTACTCGCTGACCGGATCGCCGTAATGGCGCGGGTGGTAGGTGTGGTTGTACACGCTGTAGGCCGCGACGCCGTGCTCTCGCGACTTCCAGAAGTAAGGGGACTTGCGCAGCCGCGTGTAAAGGGTGACGGCCGGGTTGGGGTTAACGCGGGACGAATCGGTGCCGTTGAACTGGGCGGAGCCAGAATCGAGAATCTCCGACATAGGGGCTTTCTCCTTCGAGGTTCTGGCGCCAGCCGGACCTGAGGAGTTGCGCATGATGCGCAACTTTGCGCCATGTGAGACTGCCATGGTGGCAGTCGCTCCGCCGGGGAGTCAAGGGGCAGCGCCATCCGGTTGCGCGGCGCCGCGGCGTCCCATCTGCCGCGCGGGCCCACGGCCGCGAGGGGTCCCACCGTTTGGTATTCCCACGGACATCAGGCGCACGCGTGAGATAATTGAGGCAGCCAAGCTCGCGGGTTTGGGCGGGTCCATCCGCATGGATCCGAGCCGGTCCGCGTGCTCACAATATCGAAGCTCCGGTCTGCTGGCCGCGGTTTCGATCCGTGGGACGACCGTCTGGCGCGAGGGCCCCGGGGCGCTCCGTCCACTGATGTCGAGTGTGGCGCTCGTGCGAATCAGAGGACTCTCAAATGCTGTTTGCTGAAGGTCAAACCCTTGTTCACCCACACCACGGTCCGGCCGTGGTCCGAGGCATCAAAACCCGGCCCCTGCGGCAGGACGCGGAATGCCGCTACGTCATGCTGGAAGTCAAGAACTCGAACCTGACGGTCGGTGTCCCGCTGGAGCGTGCCGAGCAGGTCGGCCTGCGGCCGGTCTTCGATGAGGGACAGCTGGAGGCACTGTTCGACGTGCTGCGCGCCGCCTCGCGGGAGGAGGATCCGCAGTGGTCCCGGCGCTTCAAGGACAACCAGGAACGGCTCCGCACCGGCGACATCTTCGTGATCGCGGGACTGGTCCGCGACCTCGCCCGGCGGCTGCACGCCAACGGCAACATGTCCCACGCCGAGAAGGACATGCTGCAGTACGCCAAGAAACCGCTCGTCACGGAAATTGCGCTGTCCAAGGGCATTGATCTGCAGGAAGCCGAAGAGGTCCTCGAGTCCGTGGCGACCGGTTCGGGGCCGGAGGTGGAGCACCTGGCCAGCGCCTGAACGACGACGACGCGCGCAGTGCGACCGCGGGCTCGACGTCGGGGGGCGGAGCGACGGCGACGACGTGCCCATTGCCGCCGCGCGCCGCCGAAGGGTCAGGCGCGGACCAGTCGGGATGTCGCGGCCAGGTCATGGATGGCGTGGTCGTACGCGATGGTGAGCGCGCCGCCGTCGTGCTGGAACTCGTGGTTGGCGCCGTCAAGCACGCCATACGCCCCGTAGTTTTCCTCCCACGAGCGGTTCAGTGCGAACTTGAAGTTATACCGGCCGGCGGGCAGCTCGGCGTCCAGCTTCCACAAGCCGTCCGTGGCGTCGAAGCGCATCTGCACCGCCCCGTCGGCCGGGTCCCAATCCTGGTCGGCGCCGAGCAGCACGCCGAAGTCGCCCACCACGGCGACTCCAGCAGGTTGGTCGGCGGGCAGGGCGGGCTCCGCCGCCGGCGGCGACGGTTCCGGCAGCGGGGTGCCCGCCGCGAGGGCTGCGGCCAGTTCGGCGCCATCGGAAAAGGCGGTGACCGCCCGCAGCCCGTCCTCGGTGATGGCCCACCCGCCGCGGTCCTTCGACATCCAGCCGGCTTTCACCAGCCGCGCGGTCGCCGTCGTCAGGTTTTTGAAGCCGCGGGGCACACCGCCGCTCAGCAACTCCTTCTCGTGCGCGGTCGGCGGTACGCGCCGCAAGGCCTCGCTGATGACGTCCCTGGCGTCAGGCCGAGTGCCGGTTGCGGCTGCCGCCGCCAGAATCTCGAGGACAGGTTTGAGACGCAGATGGGTTTTAAGCATGGCCGTGGCTCCTTCGCGGGGCTGCCGGAACTGGTGACGCTCCCAGTCTGTTACCCGGCCGTGCCGAGCACCACTATTTGGCGTTGTGTGTCGGCTCCCCTAGACCTTGATGACCACCTTGCCCCGCACCTCGCCGGCCTCCAGACGGCGGAGTGCTTCCGGCATCTGCTCCAGCGGATAAGTGTGGTCGAGCACTGGCTTCAGCTGCCCCGAGACGATCAGCTCACTCAGCCGTCCGAGGTCCGAAGCCGCCTGTCGGGCCATGAACATGACAACACGCTGCCGGTTGAAGAGGGACAGGATCATTCCGCCCAGCGGCCTGAACAGGCCGCCCGTCCAGCGGTCGCCATGCTCGCCGCCGACGATAACCGCCGTGCCGTCCGCTGCAATGGATCGGCGCACGCGCGACAGGGACGGGTTCCCGGCGATGTCCACGATCACGTCATACTTGTGTCCTGCTGCCGCAAAGTCTTCGCGGGCGTAGTCGATGACGGTCCCGGCACCGAGGCTCCGCACCAGCTCCGCCTTGGCTGCGCTGCAGACGCCGGTGACCGTGGCGCCCAGGGCCGTGGCTATCTGCACGGCGTAGGTGCCGACGCCGCCGGAGGCCCCCGTGATGAGTACGCGGTGCCCGGCCTGTACGCGGCCGGCGTCCCGCAGCGCCTGCAGCGCTGTCACGCCGGAGACCGGAAGGGCCGCTGCCTGCTCGAAAGTCAGGTCTGCCGGCTTTCGGGCCAGCAGCGACTCCGCTGCCACCGCAAATTCCGCGAAGGAACCCTTGCCGAAACCGAAGACTTCGTCTCCGATCGAAAATTTCGTGACGGCACTGCCTACCGCCGCTACCGTTCCCGCGACGTCAAGCCCGGGGACCGGGTTCTTCGGGGACTTCCACCCGGAGACGGCGCGGACCGGGTACGGCAGGCCGGTGGCCATGTGCCATGTCCCGCGGTCCAGGCCTGCGGCGCGGACCTTGATGAGGACCTGGCTTTCGCCGACCTCCGGTACTGCGATCTCTTCGGGGTGCAGGGCATCGGTGATCCCGTACCGGGTCTGCACTATGGCGCGCATCGTGGGTCTTATGGGGTCCGGGGAGCCGCTGCCGGGAACCGGCTGCGTGTTCGCGGCCGAAGGGGTGGATTCTGTTGGTTCCATGGGACTTCCTTCTCGAGGACGTGGATGACGTGGAGCCCAAGTACTTCGTACAATGTACGAAGCTACCGTACAAAGTACGAGAATGCTATAGTCGCGGGAACAATGATCAAAAAACCGGGCAGCGCCCCCGCGCAACGCGAGCCACTCAGCAGGGAACGGGTGCTCCGCGCCGCCATGGACATCGCCGACGGCGGCGGGCTGGCCCGCCTGACCATTCGTTCACTGGCCCAGGCACTGGACGCCAAACCGATGTCGCTCTACCACCACGTGCGGAACAAGGACGAGATCCTCGACGGCATCGTCGACGCCGTCTTCGAAGAGATAGAACTGCCGGTGCCGGGCCGGGAGTGGAAGGCGGAGTTGAAGCGGCGTGCCGCCTCGGCCCGCGATGTGCTGCGCCGCCACCCGTGGGCCATAGCCTTGATGGAATCGCGCACCGCGCCGGGACCGGCAAACCTGCGCCACCACGATGCGACCCTGGGGACCCTTCGGGCTGCCGGGTTCTCGCTGCCGCTGGCGGCCCACGCCTATGCGGTGCTCGATGCGTACGTTTACGGGACGGCTCTCCAGGAGGCATCGTTGCCTTTCGACGGGCCGGACAGCCTGGCGGAGGTCGGCGGGCCGATGGTGGAGATGTTCACCGTCGAGGACTATCCACACCTGCGGGAGTTCGCCGTGGAGCATGTGCTGCAGCCCGGATACGACTTCAGCCACGAGTTCGACTTCGGCCTCGACCTCATTATCGGCGGCTTGGCGGCGTCGCTGCAGGGCCGCTCCGGGACTGGCGAAGAGACACCAGAGCGGGCCGAGGCGCCCTCGCCCTGAACCACCGGGTCGCGGGCGAGGCCATGGGCCCGGAACCCTGGAACGCGATTGCAGGCAGGAGGGCCCGTGAGGCCCCGCCTTTATTCCGCATTGTCGTTGGCCTGAACCGGAGCGGCGGGTCACCCCACTCCGGTGGAGTGCCCCGCCATCGCTCCGGGGTTGCGATTGGTGCGCGCGGGCACATCAACCGCGCCCGGCGTCAGTCGCCGCCGCTATGCCGCAGCGGACATGCTATCTGCCGCGACGCGCAGCCCGTCGTCGCCGGCCGCCACGCGGATTCGCCCGCCGTCGGCAACGGCCTCGGCCACCAGCAGGTCCGCAATCCGGTCATCAAGCTCGCGCTGGATCACGCGGCGCAGGGGCCGGGCGCCGTATTCGGGCTCGTA
The DNA here is from genome assembly GCF_059090825.1 of Arthrobacter sp. Y3224055. NCBI lineage: Bacteria > Bacillati > Actinomycetota > Actinomycetes > Micrococcales > Micrococcaceae > Arthrobacter > Arthrobacter sp. Y3224055. Next base: position 252,382 of record NZ_JBNHGB010000004.1, read on the forward strand.
GCCGGCCTCTGCGATCCAGGCCACGGCGTCCTCGCCAACCTCCAGCGCGATGCCCTGAGCCGCCAGCCGGACTTCGGTCTTGCGCAACTGCAGCCGCACGATGGAACGGAGCTGCTCCTGGTCCAGCTTGCGGAACAGCACGATCTCGTCGATCCGGTTCAAAAACTCCGGCCGCATGGTTTCGCGCAGCCGGCCCATCACCCGGGCGCGCAGATCCTGCTCGCTTCCGAAGCCGTCCACCCCGTCGTTGGCGGTGAAGCCCAGCGCTCCGCCCTTGCTGGCCAGAAACTCCGAGCCGAGATTGGAGGTCATGATCACAACGGTGTTGCGGAAGTCCACGGTGCGGCCCTGCCCGTCGGTAAGGCGTCCGTCGTCGAGGACCTGCAGCAGGAGATTGAAAACGTCCGGGTGGGCCTTCTCCACCTCGTCCAGCAGCACCACAGAGTACGGGCGCCGGCGGACGCGTTCGGTCAGCTGGCCGGCCTCGCCGTAGCCGACGTAGCCCGGAGGGGCGCCGACCAGCCGTGAGACGGTGTGGCGCTCGCCGTATTCGCTCATGTCGAAGCGCACCATGGCGTCCTCGTCACCGAACAGCGACTCCGCCAGGGCCTTGGCCAGCTCGGTTTTGCCCACACCGGTCGGGCCCAGGAACAGGAAGCTGCCGACGGGCCGGCCCTCGTCCCCCATGCCGGTGCGGTTGCGCCGCACGGACCTGGCGATAGCGGCCACCGCATCGTCCTGGCCAATCACCCGGGCGTGCAGGTCCTCCTCCAACCGCGCCAGCCGCTGCCGGTCGCCCTGGGTCAGCCGGGCGGCCGGAATGCCGGTGGCGCGGGAGATGATCTCGGCGATCTCGGCCTCGCCCACCACATCGGAAGACGCGACGCCGGGGCGGGCCCCGCCGTCGTGATCTTCCGTGGCACCCGGGGCCGACTGCTGGGCGGAGGCGGCTTCCAGCCGGGCCTTCAGCTCTTCGATTTCGTCGCGCAGCTTCGAGGCGTCCTCGTAGCGTTCCTCGGCGACGGCGGCGTTCTTGGCCGACTCCAGCTCGGCCAGCCGGCCGCGCATGGCCTCCACGTCAACGCGCGGGCCGCGTCGCAGGCTCAGCCGTGCGCCGGCCTGGTCGATCAGGTCGATCGCCTTGTCCGGCAGGAACCGGTCGGTGAGGTAGCGGGAGGACATCTCGACGGCGGCCCGGATCGCTGCCTCGGTGTAGGCCACCTGGTGGTGTTCTTCGTAGCGGTCCTTGAGGCCGGACAGGATGCGGACGGCGTCCTCGATCGAGGGCTCTGAGACCATGACGGGCTGGAAGCGCCGCTCCAGGGCCGGGTCCTTCTCCACCTTGCGGTACTCGCCCAGGGTGGTGGCGCCGAGCACGTGCAGTTCGCCGCGGGCCAGCCGGGGCTTGAGGATGTTGCCGGCGTCCATGCCGCCCTCGCCGCCGCCACCGGCGCCGATCACGGTATGCAGTTCGTCGATGAACACGATCAGTTCGCTGCTCGCGGCGCTGATCTCGTCCAGGGTCTTGGTCAGGCGTTCCTCGAAGTCGCCGCGGTAGCGGGTGCCGGCCAGCATGCCCGGCAGATCCAGTGACACCACACGCTTGCCGCGCAGCTGTTCCGGGACGTCGCCGGCCACGATGGCCTGCGCCAGCCCCTCGGCGATGGCGGTCTTGCCCACGCCGGCCTCGCCGATCAGCACCGGGTTGTTCTTGGTCCGGCGCGCGAGGATTTCGATGGTCTGGGCGATTTCGTCCGCCCGGCCGATCACCGGGTCCAGCCGGTTCTCCCGGGCCTGGGCCGTCAGGTCGGTGCCGAACTGGTCCAGCATGGGGGTTTCCGACTCGGTGCCGGTGCTCTGTTGCGGGCCGGTTGCAGGGGTGGGGCCGTCGGGCTGCGCCGCAGCTTTCTCCGCCGCCTGCTGCAGTGCCTGCGGGGTGACGCCCGCGCCGCCCAGGATTTGGCCGGCGGGGGTCTCCTGGTTCAGCACGAAGGCGGCGAAGAGGTGCTCGGGGTCGATGTAGGTGGAGCCGAATGCGCGGGCGACCTGGTGGGCGTCCAGCAGGGCACGCTGCGCCGACGGCGTGAGCGACGGCGTTTCCCGGGTCGGGCCGGTCTTTTCCGGCAGGCCCTGCTCCGCGGAACGCGCGATGGTCTGCGGGTCCGCGCCGGTCAGCTTGATCTGGCTGGCGGCCGGCTCCTGGCCGACCATGACGTGCAGGATGTGCAGCGCGTCCACCTCGATGTGGCCGAGGCTTGCGGCAAACCGGGCTGCCTGCGCCAGCACTTCATGGGTGCGGCGGCTGAGCAGCCGGGTGAGGTCGACCGTGCGGGATTGGGCCGCCCGCTGGCCCTGCAGGTAGCGGGCCAGGAACTCGTCGAATGAACCGTTGCCGGAAGCTGGTCCGAAGAACAGTGGCATGGATAATCCTCCTGTGGAACGTGAGTGCCTTCGACTCATGTTAACGCCTCTACGACAGGATTATTCCAGAAGTTACCCAAACTTGAGTGGAGCTGGCTCATATGTAGGCCACGGCGGGCCGGTGCTAGTGTTGTTTTCGAAGCTTTGTTCGAAGACGGGGGTCGGGATGTTCGGTGTAGAGCAGCCGTCGGGTGCTTCGGCGGGCCCGGAGATGGGCAGCGGAGCGCCCGAGGAGGCGCGCGGTTTCCCGTCGCCGGCCAGGGACTACTTCCACGGCGGCATCGATCTGAACCGGCACCTGATCCGCGACCGCACCAGCACCTTTGTGATGCGGGTGGCCGGAAACTCGATGGCCGCGGCCGGGATCAGTGATGGCGATGAGCTGATAGTGGATCGCTCTTTGACCCCGCGCGACGGTTCGGTAGTGGTCGCGGTGCTGGACGGGGAACTGGTGGTCCGGCGCCTGCATCTCACCGCGGACGGCGTGCGCTTGCAGGCGGACGACGGCGGCGTTCCCACCGAAGTGGGCGAACTCGACGACCTGAGCATCTGGGGCGTCGCCACCCGTTGCCTGCACCATGTCTAGCGCCCCGGTGCCAGGGGCAGGCGGGGCGGCCTCCGGCCGGCCGTCCGGCTCCGGCGGGGCGACCTCCGGCCGGCCTGGCGAACGGATCGCGCTGGTGGACGTCAACAATTTCTACGTCTCCTGCGAGCGGGTCTTCGATCCGTCCCTCGAGGGACGGCCCGTCGTCGTGCTCTCCAACAATGACGGCTGCGTGGTGGCGCGCTCCGAGGAGGCCAAACAGCTGGGGCTGAAGACCGGGACGCCGTGGTTCCAGGTGGCGCCGCGGGCCAAGGCCTGGGGGCTGGTCGCGCGGTCCAGCAACTACGAGCTGTACGGGGACCTAAGCGCCCGGGTGATGGAAGTGCTCGGCCGGTTCGGGGCCTGGCAGGAGGTCTATTCGATCGACGAGTCGTTCCTGGGCCTGCCCGGCGACGACGCCCAGTTGCTGGAGACTGCCGGCCGAATCCGTGCCGCAGTGATCCGGCAGGTGGGCGTGCCGGTCAGCGTCGGCGTGGCGCAGACCAAGACCCTGGCGAAGTTCGCCAACCACGTTGCCAAACGGAATCCCCAGATGGCCGGGGTGTGCTCGCTGGGCTCGATGCCCGCTTCCGACATCGCCTGGATCCAGTCACGCGTCCCGGTCACCGGGCTGTGGGGCGTGGGCGGACGGACGGGGAAACGGCTGAACGCCCTCGGGATCGAGTCGATCGCAGACCTCAAGGCCGCCGACCCGCAGGCAATCCGCAAAAAGTTCTCCGTGGTGCTGCAGCGAACCGTGCTGGAGCTGAACGGGACGCCCTGCATCCCGCACGCGGAGGAGCGGGCCGACAAGCAGCAGATCATGTTCTCGCGCAGTTTCTCCACGCCGGTGACCACCATCGAGGAGATGGACCAGGTGATGGCGGTCTATGCCCAACGCGGGGCGGCCCGGATGGCGGCCGAGGGACTGCGCGCCTCGGTGCTGACGGTGACTGCGGGGACCAGCAGGTTCGCCGGCGGCGAGGCATCGTTTCCCGCGGCCAGCGTCAACCTGGCGACGCCCACGCAGGATCCGATCCAGCTGACCAAGGCTGCCGTGGCCGCCATGCGCGGCTGCCTGACTCCGGGCGCCCACTATGTCCGGGCAGGGGTCCTGCTGTCGGGGCTGGAGCCCGCGGCCGGCCAGCAGACCTTCGACCCCTTCGTCAGCGATTTGGAACAGCGGCACATCGGCGACCTGCTGGGCGCGGTGCGTACCAAGTTCGGCGAAGCCTCGATCGGCCTCGGTCAGGGCGGGCTGGCGGCCCCCGCGGCGTGGTCAATGAAACGCGAATTTTCCTCGCCACGCTACACCACCGAGTGGAGCGACCTGCCGGTGGTCAAGGCGGATTAACCGGCTGTGCACCGGGTCGCGCCGCAGCGGCGCAACGGGCACGACGGCGGCCGAACAGTGGCACGGCAGCGGCCGTATCTCGACGGCCGCTGCCGTGCCCGCGGTGGATCAGTCGCTCGGGCTCGTGTCGGTGGTGAGCCCGCGGTCGTCCGGCGTTTCCTGGTCCTTCTCTTCAGCCGGCCCGGGCGCGATGTTCATGCCCTCCTTGCCCTCGGGCTCGGGGGCGGAATCGGCCGTTTGCTGCTCCTGAGCATCCGGCGGATCTGCCGCGGTGCCCGACTGGTCCCGCGGACCTTTGACCTGGCCGGCGTCGTTCTCCGTCATGCCAGTCCTTCCCTACTGCCGTCGATGCAGGCGGAGCCCCGGCGAGGGGCCCGGCCCGCCAGAATCCCGGGCGGGTTACACTCCGGGCGGGCGCAGGTCGTCGTCCCTGTTGAGGGTGGCGGGTCCGTCCGGCATGGTGCCTCCCTCGCCCGTCCAGCTCTGCCCGAGTTCGTCGTTCTGCGCCGGATCCGACATCGTGGTGTCGCCCAGGGTGGTGCCAGTGGTGTCGCCGAGGGTGCTGGTGCCCGTGGTGCCGCCGGCGGTGGTGGTGGGGCCGGTGGTGCCGCCGTCGTCCTTACCCGAACCGTGGTTGCCGGGCAGCTTGGAGGTTGCCGCGGACCCTGCCTTCTTGGCCGCTTCGGTAACACGGTCGGCGACGCCTGGTGCCTTTTCCTTGACCAGGTCGGTGGCTTCGTGCACTTTTTCCTGGACCGCTGGGTTCTGCCAGAACTCCTGGCTCTTGGCCTTCAAGGAATCGTAGGCGGACCTTCCGGATTTCGAACCCAGGACGAATCCGAGGGCGATGCCGGCGCCGAATGTGAGTTTCCCTTTCACAGCGTGCTCCTGTCTGTAGACGGTTGATGGGCGGTGCTAGGTGGAGGTGCGGGCGGTGCCAGTCAGCCGGGGAAAGGCGCGTTGGGCGCGTCCCCGCGGCCGTCCTGGTCCTTGTCGCCGTAGGCCTTCTTGACCAGGTCGTCGGCGAGTTTCTCGTCACCGTGGACCGGGATGTGGGCCTCGTTGACTTCCTTGTCGATGCCGCCTGCGTCGGCGGGAGTCAGAGTGTCGTCATTCGCGTCGTCCGGGTGTTCCGGGCGCCGCTCCTCGTTCGGATTCATCAGGTCCTCCTTCTCGAGCGGGTCGTCCTGTGGGATCAGACCGGGCAGCTGCGCTCTTCGCGCGGCTTCCCATGGGGCCACACTACGCGCCGGTCTCCGGCTTCGCACGGGTCCAGCGGCTGCGCGGGCGCATCGCGGGGGATTCGGTGACACCTCCGGCCCCGGCCATTCCCGCCAGGACTTCACGGATCGCCGACAGCGAATCCACCTGCGGTGTCCAGCCGAGTTCGTCCCTGGCCCGGCTGGTGTCCATGACCGGAGCGTAGCGGGCCATGTCCACCCAGCCGGGGTCGCTGGCCAGCAGCCGGAGGGACCACGCGGCGCCGACCAACTGCCGCACCAGCGGCACGGGAACGGGCAGCCAGCGCCGGGCACCGAACAGGGAGGCGACGAGTCCGGGCGTTACCACCGGTTCGGCCGCCACGTTGAAGGCGCCCCTCGCGCCCTGGTCCAGCACCCGCCAGTAGGCGTCCGCCACGTCGTTGGCATGCAATGCCTGGAAGATGAACTCCTCGGGGAACGGGAACAGCGGCAGCCGCAGCCGGTTGACGAAGAACTTGGGGATCCACCGGCCCACAAAGTAGCGGCCGATCTGGCTGCCGGCCTCGGCTTGGAAAATCAGGCCGGGCCGCAGCCGCGCCACCTTAATTTCCGGGTGATCGTCGGCGAACTCGTCCAACAGCGCTTCCTGCTGGCCCTTGAACCGGCTGTAGTGCGAGCTGGCGATGCCTCTGGCCGGCCAATCCTCGCGGACGCGGGAGTGCTTCGGGCCGGGGCTGTACGCGCCGACCGACGAGGCGCAGACTACTTGCCCAACGCCGGCGTTGGTGGCAGCGGCGAGCACGTTCGCGGTGCCGTCCACGTTCACCCGGCGCAACTGCCCTTCATCGTGGTTCGGTTGCAGCAGCCACGCGAGATGGACGACGGCGTCGCATCCCTTAAACGCCTGCGTCGACCTTTCCCGAGCATCGCGGGAGGCGATGTCCAGCGAAACCCACGTGACGCCGTCGTACGGTTCCGTCGTGGCATCGGGCAGCCGCCGCGCGATGCCGACGATCTCCACGTCGTCCGCGCGTTCGCCCCGCGCCTTCTGCAGCCGGCGCAGCACTGCTGTACCGACGTTCCCGCTGGCTCCGACCACGGCGACTCGCATGGACAGACGCTACCGCGGATGCCACGGCTTGGCGAGGGCCCGGCTGGGCGGCCGGCCGCCGGAATCCGGGCTGGATTCGGCCGCCGTCCGGGATTTCCGCAGGTCAGCCGCCGCTTAAACGTGGAGGTCGCGCGGTACGGCTACCGCTCCACTTTGACGCGTTCGTTGGGCACGCAGTGCGTCATGGTCAGCCCGGAAACGTCCCGCGGCCCGTTCTTGCCGAGGTTGGCCATCCACTGCTGCTCCGCTTCGGAAAGGTTCTGGCTGGCCAGAGGCCCAAGGTCCTTCACCTCGTCCAGCGAGATGCCGATGCCGCCGCCCACGCCCTGGCCGAGCTCGTCCGCAATCATGTAGAGGTGCCAGAGCATGCGCTCCTGGATCGGCCGGTCGCACTGCGCCAGCGCGTTGGTCAGGTTGGTGATCAGGTCCTCGCGCTCCCAGTCCTCTTGCAGGTAGAACCGCTGGCCGGCCTGCAGGTAGTCGTTGGTCCGCTCGATCCGTTCCCTGGTCAGCCGGCCGCCGATCTCGGGACCGACGGCGTGGTGGTAACCGGAATCCTTCGCCGCCTCCTGCAGCCCGCCGGTGATAGTCGGCTCGTAGTTCACGTGCGGGTTCTGGCCCGGCGCGGTGTCCACAAAGTGCGTCAACTGGCCGTCCCGCTGGTTGGTGGCCACCGGCACCCTCGGGCTGTTGACCGGAAGCTGCAGGTAGTTCGGGCCCACCCGGTGACGCTGGGTGTCGCTGTAGGAGAACGTGCGGCCGACGAGCATCTTGTCGTCGGAGAAGTCGAGGCCGTCCACCAGCACGCCGGTGCCGAACGCGATCTGCTCGCTCTCGGCGAAGAAGTTCTTGGCGGTGCGATCCAGCACCATCCGGCCGACCGGCCGGGGAGGGAACTGCTCCTCCGGCCAGACCTTGGTATCGTCCAGCGGGTCGAAGTCGAGCTCGGGATGCTCGTCGTCGGACATCATCTGCACCACCAGCTCCCACTCGGGGTAGTTGCCGGCTTCGATGGCGTCGTAGAGGTCCTTGGTGTGTGACCCGAGGGTCTGCGCCTGCACGTTCGCGGCGTCCTCGGCGGTCAGCGACTTCACGCCCTGCTTGGGCATCCAGTGGTACTTCACCAGCACCGTCTCGCCGGCGGCGTTGACCCACTTGTAGGTGTTCACGCCGAAGCCCTGCATGTGCCGGTAGTCGGCGGGGATGCCGCGCGGGCTGAAGACCAGCATGACCATGTGCATGGATTCGGGGGACTGGCTGAAGAAGTCCATCGCACGGTTCGGCACCGACGCCTCGAACGTTACCGGGTCCGGCTTCTGCGAGTGGATGAAGTCGGGGAACTTGATCGCGTCGCGGATGAAGAACACGCCCAGGTTGTTGCCGACCATGTCCCAGTTGCCGTCCTCGGTATAGAGCTTCACGGCAAATCCGCGCGGGTCGCGGGCCACCTCGGAGGAATCACGGCCGCCCGCCACGGTGGAGAAGCGGATGGCGAGGTCGGTGCGCTTGCCCGCTTCCTGGAACAGCTTGGCGCGGGTGAACCTGGCGATCGGCTCGTCCCCCCACTTGCCGTAGGCCTCGAAGTAGCCGAAGGCCGTGGTGCCGCGCGCATGCACCACGCGTTCGGGCACACGCTCGCGGTCGAAGTGGCTCATCTTCTCCAGGAACTGGTAGTTCTCCAAGGTCGCCGGGCCGCGTGCGCCGATGGTTCGCGTGTTCTGGTTGTCGTAGACCTTGTGGCCCTGGCGGTTGGTCAGGGGCTGGTCCGGGGACTGGGCCGCATCGGTCATCACTGATCACTCCTGGGGAAAAGGGGGAGGCCGCTTGCCGTGATTCCAGCTTCCTCCTCGGCCGCGGCGAGGGCAAGAGTCCGACGACGACGCGGCCGAGCTTCGCGGGGAGTGGCCCGGGGGCGGTGCGGCGGGAGCCTCGCGGGAGTGGACTTGGCGGTGCGGCCGGAGCCTCGCGGGAGTGGACGGGGGCGGTGCTTTTCGCTCCCACGTCTTGGCGGCGGCTCCCGGCGTTTCGCCTAGTCAGCGCGCTTTAGCGGTAGCCAAAGATGGGCAGTTAGTCCGAGACATGGGAACGAACACACCGGACGCCCGGTCCGGACCCCCGGGCCCGGACCAGGCCCCGCCCCGCCCGGACCTACCGGTGGGCGAAGCTAAGCCCCAGGCGTTTCTCGCTCAAGTACACGCTCAGGCCAATGCCAAGGGCCGCGAACGCGCAGGTCATCCACCAGGTGGACTGCCAGCCGCCGGTAGCCGTGGCCAGCCAGGCGATCAGGGCCGGGCCGGTGAAGTTGCCGACGTTGAAGATCTGCTGCATCAACCCCATGGCGGCCGGCGGGGACCCGTCCGCCGGCGCCAGGTCCACGGCCATGCGGGTGAGCGCGGACGGGATCACCGAGCCCACCATGGAAAACAGCGACACGCAGGCGAACTGGATGGCCATGCCGCCCGGCGCAACGGTCCAGTCGATGCCGAAGGTGAGCACCGTCGTCGTGCCCATCAGGATGAAGGTGGGGATCATCAGCAGCCGCGGGGGGACGCCGCGCTGCAGCAGGGGAGCGGCGCCGATGGCCCCCAGCGCGTTCAGGCCGCCCACCACCGCGGACAGGATGCCCGGCCAGATCCCGGTGACCCCGTTCTGCTCGTAGATGGTGGGCAGGAAACCGACCACGGCCATCCACTGGACGGTGTAGCAGGCGAATACCACGCCGGCGATCCACGGCTTGGGGGACCGGACGGTGCGGCCGATGCGACGGGTGGCCGCGGGCAGGCCGGAACCGTCGCGCCGCGGGTCCTGTGGCACGAACTTCAGCACCAGCGGGATCGGAATGAGCGTCAGGGCGGCCATGATCCACCACCACGTGTGCCAGCTGGTGGCCTGCAGGATAAGCGCGCTGGCCACCAGGCCGGCGAAGGTCGCGAAGCCCTGGTACGCGCTCCAGAAGCCGACCGCCAGATTGACGCGGACCCCGGGCGTGTTCGCCCGGATCAGCCCTGGCGCCACCACCGTGGTCAGCAGGAAGCCCGCTCCTTCGAGTGCGCGGCAGGCCATCAGTACGGCGGCCGAGTCGGCGAAGCCCCCGATGACGGATCCGATGATGAGCAGCCAGAGGCCGGCGAGCAGGCAGCGGCGTGCGCCGATCATTTCCGCCAGCAGGGAAACCGCCAGGCCGCCGACCATGCCGGCCACCTGCACCACGCCCAGCAGCACCCCGGCCTGCACCAGGGACATGCCGAGCTCGTCCCGGATAACGGGAATGGCCGACGGCAGCTTCCAGATGTGCATGGCGGCCGTGACGCCGGCCAGGACGACGACGATCCATGCCGCGTCTGCCCGCGGCCGGATGGCGCTGGTGGTGGCCACACTGCTCCTTTCCGGCGGGTTCGATTAGTTGCCCGTACAGACTATCCGCGGCCGGAGAAGGGTGACGCTCGGCACGTAAGACGGGCGCCGGCGTCGTAATAGTTGGCTACGATATGGGCTGAGCCGGGCTGGCTCGGCGCACCATGCCGAGGCGCGGCGGCACCGCACCGCCGTGGATAGACTGGCCAAGGCGGCAAACCCGCCGGGGAACTACGGGAGGGCAACATGTTCGAACCTGGGGCGCCGATCGACGAGGTCGAGCGCGACGTCGAAGCGATCATCATGGAATTGGTGCACGAGCTGGGCGAGCGGGCCGACGCCGATCCGGAGCCGCTGGGCGCCGAGGAGCGCGCCTACATCGCAGCGTTTTCCGACGCCAGGGCCAACAACGACCGCAACCAGACGGCGTTGCTGTCGACGGCAATACGGCAGCCGAACCTGGCCGAGTCGCTGGTCTACCTTAACCAGCGGCTGGACCGGCAGGATCTTGACCCGCGCGAGCCCGTGGGCATCATCGGGATCATCGTCCGGCTGGCGATGGACGGGCTGTGGGTCTCCGACATGCTGGACAGCACGCGGTTCAAGCCGGAGGACCGGCGCCGGATCACCGACGTGCTCACCGGCATGACGTACCTGACCGACGCGCGGCTCAAGGAACTGCTGGCCGAGCTGGCGCCGAAGGGACGGGCGTCGCAGAAGGACTGATCAGCGCAGCCTGCGCCACCGGGCCCGCCCGCACCTTCAACGGCAGGGGCGGGCCCGCTGTCGTAGGGGTGTTCCCGTCGTCGTAACCGGCCCGCCCGCACCTTTACCGCTGGGGGCGGGCTCGTCGTCGTGAGGGGTCCGGGACGTCCGAGGGTAGCTAGGCATCGGTTGCGTCGTGGCCGCGCTGCCGGGCCAAAGCCTTGGCCACCCGGGTGATCAGGTCGTACGGAACGGGCCTTCCCAGCGGAAACTTCAGGGTTCCCTTGGCCGCCAGATACGGTTCCATGTCGTGCTGCAGCGCCGCATCGGCTTCCGGTACGGGGTAGAGCGAGACGTGGTGTTTCCAGCCGGCGAAATAGACCAGATAGTGTCCCTCAAACATGATGGTCGGTATGGCGTAGCTGATCTTCTCTTCAGCCCCAGGGACGGCGCCGTGGATGGTCTGCCGGATTTCCTGCAGGATGATCCTGACGTCCTCGGGGAACGACGCGATGTAATCGTCGATCGTCGTAAACTGCTCCGCCTTCCTGACCCACCTGCCGCTTTCCGGCCTTGCCCTATCAGACGTCCTATCCGGCCACGTCCTAGCCGGCCTGTCCCGCAAACGGCGTCAGCACGATCTTGCCGGACGCGTGGCCCTCCTGGCTGTAGCGCATCGCGTCCGCGGCCTGATCCATCGAAAACGTGCGGTCGATGTCCACGGTGAGCTTGCCGGCGTCGGCCAGTGCGCTCAGCCGCGCGAGTTCGGCAGCATCCGGGCGTACCCAGATGTAGTGGCCGCCGTGCTTGGCTGCGGTCGGATCGGCGATCGACGCGTGCCGGCCGCCATTGCGCAGCACGGCCAAGGTTTCCTCCAGGACCCCTCCCGCGAAGTCCGCCACGGCGTCCGCGCCCTGCGGAGCGAGCCCGCGCACGCGGTGCACCAGCCCGTCGCCGTATTCCACCGGCTCGGCGCCGAACTCCCGCAGCCGTTGGTGGTGTTGACTGGAGGCGGTGGCGATGACCCGGAGGCCGCGCTCGATGGCGAGCTGGACGGCGATTCGACCGACGCCGCCGGACCCGTTGTGGATCAGGAGTGTCTCGCCGGTTGACGGGGCCAAGGCGTCCAGGGTCCGCTGCGCCACCATGCCGGTGAGCGGCAGCCCGGCGGCCTGCTCCCAGCCCAGCGCTTCCGGCTTGCGCGCCACCATGGATACCGGCAGCGCCACGAACTCCGCGTACGTTCCGCCGCTCACGGTGTCCCGGCGGCCGTAGGCATAGACTTCGTCGCCGGGAGCGTATTCGGGGGTATCCGGTCCCACTTCCTCGACGACTCCGGCCACGTCCCAGCCGGGAATTACCGGGAAGTGCACGTCCAGCATCGAGTCCAGTCCGCCGGACATCACCTTCCAGTCCACCGGGTTCACGCTGGCTGCCTTGACCCGGATGAGCACCGAACCCGGTGCCACCTTCGGCCGCCGGACCTCCATCTGTCCCAGCACCTCCGGCCCGCCGTACCGCGAGTAGGTCATGGCCTGCATGGTCTTAACCAACGGATGCCGCCTTCCTGTTTTCGCTCCACCCTAGCGGCGGGCCGCGGCCTTGCCTATGCAGAGGGCCGCGTAACGAACGTCACAGGCCCGCAGGAAATTCCGGCACGGAGGGGCGGTGTTCAACCCTGTAGACCCATCCCGCAACTAAGGAGTCACATGAGCGTCGAAACCGTTGACGTCAGCCTCGAGAACGAACTGGCCGTGGACCGCGAGGCCGCGAACCAGCTGTTCCTGGAAGCCCGCACCGCGAACACCTTCTCCGCCGAGCCGGTCTCGGACGAGCAGCTCGCCGCCATCTATGAGCTGGCCAAGATGGGCCCGACCATGATGAACAACCAGCCGCTGCGCATCACCTGGGTCCGCTCCGCCGAGGCCCGCGAGAAGCTGGGCGCCCGCATGGCGGAGGGCAACCGCGCCAAGACGCTGACGGCTCCGATGGTCGCCGTGCTCAGCTACGACGCCGACTGGCACGAGCACTTCGAGACGTTCTTCCCGCACGCTCCCGAGCGCAAGGCAATGTTCGACGACAACGCCGAAATGCGCGCCGAGGTCGCCAAGAACAACGCGTGGCTGCAGGCCGGTTACTTCATCATGGCCGTCCGCGCCGTGGGCCTGCACGCCGGCCCTATGGGCGCGTTCGACGCCGCCGGCATCGACGAGGACTTCAACGCCGGAACCTCCCACCGCACGTTCATGGTGGTCAACATCGGCACCCCGGGCGAGAACCCCTGGTTCCCGCGGCTGCCCCGCCTGGACGCGGAAATCGCCGTGCAGACGGTCTGATTCCGTCAAACCGCTGACGACGGCGGTGCCCACCCACAGGGGGCTTGCTAGCTTCCCGGGGGAGGGCGCCGCCGTCGGCGTTTAACGGGTGGCGGGCGAGGGCCGCCGCGGCCGGTCAGGACAGCACAGTGCCTGCCGGTCATGACGGCGCCCCGCCGGACAGGGCACGGCGCCGCCCCGCCGGACAGGGCGCCACGGCGTCGCCGGCCGGTCAGGACAGCCCGGCGCCGCCTTGCCATAGTGCGTCGAACGGTGCGTGGGAGGAAACCCGCGCCTTGATGCCCTCGGTGACGAAGTGCTTGGCGGTCTTGGCCGCCTGCAGCGGTGTGGCGCCCTTGGCCAGTTCGGCCGTCACCGCGGCGGCCAGGGAGCAGCCGGCGCCGGAGACGGCCACCTCGCCGACCTTCGGCGCGGAGAGCACTTCGAGGGTTTCGCCGTCGTAAAAGACGTCCACCGCGTCCGGGCCGGCGAGGCGCACGCCGCCCTTGGCCAGCACCGCGGCGCCGGAGGCCTCATGGATGATCTTGGCGGCCCGTTTCAGGTCCTCGACGTCGTTGATCGTGATCCCGGAGAGGGATTCGGCCTCGAAGTGGTTCGGGGTGACGAAGGTGGCCAGCGGCAACACCTGGGCCTTGAGGGCCTGGTCGGTGTCCAGCGCGTGGCCGGGTTCCTGCCCCTTGCAGATCAGTACCGGGTCCAGCACGATGTTGTCCCATTCCTGGTTCTGCAGCGCCGCCGCGACCGTGTCGATGGTCGCGGGCGAGCCGAGCATGCCCAGCTTGACCGTCTTCAGCGAACCTTCATAGCAGGTTTGAATCGCCTCCAGCTGATCGGCGATGACGCCGGCGTCCACCGGGACGAAGCGGTGGTTCCAGTTGTCCTGGGGGTTGAAGGACACGATGCAGGTCAGGGCGGTGATGCCGTAGGTGCCCAAAGCCTGGAAGGTCTTCAGGTCGGCCTGGGCTCCCGCGCCTCCGGTGGCTTCGGAGCCGGCGATGGTCAGCGTAATGGCGGGCCGGTTGGTTTCGGTGATGGAAACAGACATGCGGTTATTTTCCACTGACAGACCCTCAGGCTCCTAATGACGACGACGACGGCGCTCACCGCCCGGCGACTGTGCGGTGGCCATCCGCTGAGCCGGCTGCCGCCCTCAAGCGCACGCCGGCTCAGCGGATGTCCACCATCCGCCATACGCTGAACCGGCCGATTGCCGCGGCCAGCCCGATCAGCGCTGCCAGTTCCAGCGTGCCGAGCGGGTCGCCGCTGGAGAGCGAGACCAGGATCAGGAACGAAGCTGCCGTCATGACCGCGAAGAACGCGAGCACGTGCAGCCATTGGTTAGCCACCGGCCGGAGCAACATGCCCAGCACGAAGGCGATGGGTGCGCCGATGACCAGCCCGACGCCGCCGGCGTACAACCCGACGACCAGCGCCAGGAGGGCGGCCGACGCGAATTGATGCCAGCTGAGCGGACCGCCGGCCAGGGTGAGCAGCAGGGCGCCCAGCGCGAATACGGAGACGGCCACGAGGAATCCGACCACGAAGGCCCCGAACCCGAAAGTCACCCGATGGCGCGGGTTGTCGTCCTCGAAGTCGTCGGGTTCGGGCTCCTCACTCATACAGCCAGAATAGGACGGCGGCGCCGTGGAGCAGTCGGGCATCGCAGGCGTCGGAGCGCGAAGCCCCGCGCGCATGGGAGAATGGTAGGCGGTCCGGGTGGCAGACGGACCCCTAGTGCTAATACAGCGGACGTTTCTTCAGGTCACCGTGAGGTGCGAAACGTTGCGCGAACCACTACTACGAGGGTGAACACCACTGATGACTGAACTGCAATTCCGCACGCCTGCCCGCTTTGCCTCGATCGGCAGCCCCTACTTCGGCATCATGCTTGCCGTGATGGCGGTGGTCCTGATCCTGTCCAACATCGGCGCCTCCAAGGGCGTGGCCCTGGGCCCGATCATTACTGACGGCGGATTTTTCCTGTTCCCGCTGGCGTACATTCTGGGCGACGTGATCAGCGAGGTCTACGGCTTCAAGGTGGCGCGGAAAGCCATCCTCACCACCTTCGCGCTGTCGGTCTTCGCCTCGCTGTGCTACTGGGTGATCATCGCGCTGCCGGGCTTTGACGACGAGTTCGGGCAGATGAAACAAGAGGCACTTGAAGGTGCGCTCGGCCCGGTGCCGCTGATCGTGCTGGCCAGCCTCCTGGGCTTCCTCGTGGGGCAGACGCTGAATTCCTGGGTGCTGGTGCGCATGAAGGAGCGCTGGGGCGAACGCCGGTTGTGGGCGCGACTGATGGGTTCGACAGGTGTGGGCGAGTTCGCGGACACGCTCATTTTCTGTTCCATCGCGGCCTCGGTGATCGGCATCGGCGATGTCCCCACGTTCATTAACTACGTGGTCGTCGGCTTCGTCTACAAGACCGCGGTGGAATTCCTCTTCGTTCCCGTCACGACTGCCGTCATCGGGCGGGTGAAGAAGCGCGAACCGTCCTACAGCGCGGCGCCTTCTTCGTCCGCCGGCTGATCCTCGGCGGCGAGCGCCGGGACGCGTTCACTGAGCTCCGTCGGCGACAGGTTCGCTGCCCCGCTGATCTCCTCCGGGGCGGCCCCGGCCTTGAGCGCTTCGTCAATTGCAGAGTCCAGGATCGTCTCCGCCTGGTCCATTTCGCCCTGCAGCGTTTCTACAGCCGCGGAGGCGGTCCAGACCTGTTTCAAGTGCTCATCCATTGCTCTACTTCCTATCTTGCCGAGGGATGAATCCCGCCCGAAGGGCATGTCGGCATCGGTGGTGCGGAGTCCGGGGCCCGGAAGCCCCAGCTTACAATGTAAGCCCTGGGGAAATCGAGCCCCGCCGCCGATTTTGTGGCGTCTTCTGCCCAAAACTTTTCATACTTTCGCCAACGGCGGCAAAACCGCGGGTTACCGCGGAAAATCACGTACTTTTGGTACCGGATTAACCGGCTGCCGAGGGGGCTCCGGCCGGTCGGCGGGAGGACAGGGCTGAGCCCGGCGCGTAGGCTGGGGCGCGAATGCAGGAGGGAGCGGTCAATGGTCGAACCCGAAACATCTTCGACGGCTGATGCGGGCCATGGCGGCCACGACAGGCAGCGACTGGATCGACAGCGGATCCTGGAGGCGGGCGCGGCGTTCATCGAGCAGCACGGGGTCCGCCAGTTAAGCATGCGGCGGCTCGGCGCGGAGCTGGATGTCGAAGCCATGTCGCTTTACCGCTACGTCCCGTCGCGGGAGCATCTGCTCGACGGCATCGTGGAGATAGTGGTCGATGAGCTGTACAGCGACCCGGAAGTGTATGTAGAACCCCGCCACGGGTGGCAGGACTACCTGTTGCGGCTGGCCCACGGGCTGCGGCGGCTTGCGGTCAAGCATCCCGAGGTGTTCCCGCTGATTGCCACGCGCCCGACGGAGGCCCCCTGGGTCCAGCCGCCCTTGCGCAGCCTCAAGTGGGTGGAGTCGTTCCTCAAGGCCATGACCGGCGCGGGCTTCAGCAATGAGCAGGCGGTGGAGGCCTACCGGGCCTTCAGCAGTTTCCTTATTGGCCACTTGCTGCTGGAGGTGGCCGCGCTCGGTGCCGACATAGGGCCGGTCGAGGAGGGCACGCCACCGCCGCCCGGCCAAACCGATCTCACCGACTATCCGCTGCTGCAGAAACTGCAGGGCCTACTTTCCCAAGACCGCGCCAAGCAGGAATTCGAAGCCTCGCTGGATTGGCTGCTCGAGCGCCTGGACAGCCAGCTTTCCTGAGCGCGGATACGATCCACGCCGTGCCGCGGCGGCGCTTCCGCCGTCGTGCACTATCCCTTCGCCACCGTGCCGCGGCGCTTCCGCCGTCGCACGTTATTGCGTCCGTAGTAAGGCAATTTAGCTGCGCCGTTTTGCAGATTGATAATAAGCATGCTTTGCTTACATCGTAAGCATGATTACCGTTTGGTCCGGCACCGCCGGACCGAGGTTCCCAGCCAGGGGTCCGGTCGGGTCACGCCCGCGCCCTCCGGTTGGAGACGCTAAGTGAGGAGAGGCATGCAGGTCATACGCAACAACTACGACGCATCACGCTTCGACGCCTATGTAGACGGAGAAGTAGCGGCGTCGCTGCAGTACAAGATCCAAGACGGTGAGATGTGGCTCCTCCAGATTGACGAAGACCGTTTGCACCGCGGGCTTGGCCTGGCCGACGAATTGGTGCGCCGGGCATTGGTTGAAGCCCACCGCCGCCGCCTGCGCGTATTGCCGTTCTGCCAGGAAGCCCGGCAGCAGGTCTTTAACCATCCTGTGTTCCTCCGGCTGGTACCGCAGGAACAGCGCAGCCGCTTCCATAAGTCGTGGGCCTTGGAGAGCAAGGCCGGGGCGGGTCGTCGCCGGCGCCGGGTGTCCTCCGGTGTGGCCCGGAATTCCACCGCGCCGAAGGCAACGGCCCGAAGTTCCGCCGCGCCGAAGGCAGCGGCCCGATGAGTGGCAAACTCAAGGTCACGGTCCGGGTCGACCTGGAGTGCTCGGCCGCGCACATCGAGGTACGCGGCCGCGTCGACGAGCGGAACGTTCTGGCCGTCTACTCTCTGGCCAGGCGGGCAAACTCGCTGGCGTCAGGACTTCAGATAACCATTGACCTGCAGAATGCCTCCGTGGACGGGGCAGTCCTGGCAGACCTGCAAGGATGCGCGGCGGCCGGAGCGCTGCCCGCACATGCCGACCCCGGGCAGTCCGACTGCTGGCTGAGCATTCTGGCTCCGGCCACTGAGCTCTCCGACGTGGCGCTGGCCGCCTGATACCGGCCCGCACCAAGACACGGAAGGCCGCCGTCGTTCTCACGGAAACGACGGCGGCCTTCCGCCTGCCCGGACCTTGGCCCGCCTCCGGCCTGCCGAAACCCTGTTCCGGGCCGCGCCGGTAGATCAGGCGTAGTAGCGGCCGAGCACCTCGGCCTTGAAGTCAAAGAAGGAACCGTCGTCGATGGCCAGCCGCGCGTCGTCGACCAGTTTTACCGTGAAGCGCTCATTGTGGATGGAGATCAGCGTGTGGCTGACCATCTCGTTTGCCTTGTACAGGTGGTGGATGTAGGCGCGCGTGTAGTTTCCGCAGGTGTAGCAGTCGCAGCCGTCCACCAAGGGGGTGAAGTCCATTTTGAACCGGCGGTTGGACAGGTTCTTGCGGCCGTCGGGCGTGTAGAACGCGGAGTTGCGCGCCACCCGGGTGGGGGAGACGCAGTCGAAGGTGTCGGCGCCGTTCTCGATCGCGGTGAAGATGTCGTCGGGTTCCGAGATGCCCAGCAGGTGGCGGGGCTTGTCCTCGGGCAGCTCCTCGGTGCACCAGCGCACGATGGTGCCCAGGTTCTCCTTCTCCAGCGCGCCGCCGATGCCGAAGCCGTCGAAGTTCATCGCTCCGAGGTCGCGGCAGGCCTTGCGGCGCAGGTCTTCGTACTGGGCGCCCTGAATAACGCCGAAGAGTGCCTGATACGGCCGGTGGGAGCGCTCCTCGGTGAGCCGCTCGTGCTCGGTCACGCACCGCTCGGCCCACCGCCGCGTCCGTTCCAGCGACTCCTCCTGGTAGCCGCGCGAGTTCATCAGCGTGGTCAGTTCGTCGAAGGCGAACATGATGTCCGCCCCGAGCTGGTGCTGCACCTGCATGGAGATCTCCGGCGTGAAGCGGTGTCTGTCGCCGTTGAGATGGGACTTGAACCAGACGCCGTCGTCGTCCACATGGGCCAGGCGTTCCTTGCCGGGTGCCACCCGGTCGTCGGAGCCGCTGCCGGCCGCGGCCGCGTCCATGCTGATGACCTTCTTAAAGCCGGAGCCCAGGCTCATCACCTGGAAGCCGCCGGAATCGGTGAAGGTGGGCCCGTCCCAATTCATGAACCTGCCCAGCCCGCCGGCCGCATCGAGCACCGCCGCCCCGGGCTGCAGGTACAGGTGGTACGCGTTGGCCAGCAGGGCCTGCGCGCCGAGCTCCTTCATCGACTCGGGGAGGACGGCCTTGACCGTGGCCTTGGTGCCGACGGCGATGAAGGCGGGGGTCTGTATCTCTCCGTGCGGCGTGGTGATGGTTCCGGTCCGGCCCTGGAACGCGCCCCCGTTGTCTTCTACCTGGGCGGGGGCGGGGCTGGCGGTGTCGGACAGGCGGCTGCCGACGCGAAAGGAAAAATCAGACTGGGGCACCCCACCATTTTGCCTTACCGGGCGGCGGCCGGACTCCGGGGCACTGGGTGCGTGGGCGGTGCGTGCGTGGCTGCGCCCAATGAAAGACGGGAGCAAGGTAGCTACAGTAGGCAACCGAAGGGCGGAAGGCATGCTGAAGCAGCAAGTGCGCGAGTTCTTCCGGGTTGGTCCGGCGCGCCAAGACCATATTGTTGCCACGCGCTGCGGTCTCAGCGTGGGCCTGCCCTTGCTTGCCCTGCTGGCGTTTGGCCGGTTTGACCTGATGGTCTTCGCCGCCTTCGGCGCCTTCACGGGGATCTACGGCCGCGGTGAAGCACACGGCTCCAGGCTGCGGCATCAAGGCTGGTTTGGCGTCCTGATCCTCTTGGTCATGTTCCTCGGCGCGCTCACTGCCCGGGCCGGCCCCGGGCCCTGGGGGATCGTGTTCGGCACCACCGTGGTAGCCGGGTCGTGCTCCCTGGCAGTCAACTACCTCCGGCTGCGGCCGGCCGGGGTCATCTTCTTCACCTTCGGTTATGCCGCCATCGGCTCGATTCCGCCGACGGCGCCGTTGTGGCAGGCGATGCTGACCGGACTGGTGAGCGTGGTGCTGGCCATGCTGATCGGGATCAGCAGCCGGTTGGTGCCGTCCTGGCGGACGTCCATGGCCGCGCCGCCGAAACAGGAACTGACCGCCGCACACTGGCGGGAATTCGCGGTGGAGGCCGGCGCGAATGCCGTCGCGGCGCTCGCGGCCGGGACGCTCGCCACCATGGTGGGTCTGGGGCACAACTACTGGGCGATGGTGGCCGCGGTGGCCCCGATCGCCGGCCCCAGCCTGGTCCAGCGGGTGAACAAGGGCGTGCACCGCATCCTGGGCACCTTTGCGGGCGTGGCGGTGGCCGGGGTGCTGCTGGCCCCGCACCCGGCGCCGTGGGTGCTGGTGCTGATGGTGGTGGCGCTGCAGTTCGCGGCCGAGATGTTCGTGCTGCGCCACTATGCCCTCGCGCTGATCTTCATCACGCCGCTGGCCCTGATCATGACCGAGCTCGCTGCCCCCACGGATCCTCAGGAGCTGATGGTGGACCGGGCTTTGCAGACCGCGATCGGTGCGCTGGTAGGGCTCAGCCTGGTGTACCTGATGCACCAGCGCACCGTGCGCATGAAGAACCGGCGGCGCTTCCAACGCAAGCACCGCGGCGAGGGATGAGCGGGGTTCGCCCGCCCGCCCTCCGGGCTGCTGCGGTGTGGTCTAGTCGGCGACCGGCCCGGCGGTGCTGCCGAGCACCAGCGGGTCGGCGACGGGCAGCGCGCTGCTGCGCCAGCCGTCCCAGGCTTTCCGGATTTCGGCGAGCCGGCGGGCACCAAGGCCGTAACAGCTGATCAGCACCTGGCAGCCGCCCTCCGGCCGGCCCTCCGGATGCGGCGGCGTGGTCGCAAGAATCAGGAGGCCGCCGCCATGGTCGGCGTATGAATCCACCGTCAGCCCGAGCTGGCGCTCCGACCGGAACCACACCTTGCCGGAGAGAGCCTCACCGGTGGACAGCGTGGCGGAGTACGGCTCGTCCGGCTCCGGCAGGTTGTCGAGTCCCAGGCTGGCGAGCAGGCCGCCGGGCGGCAGCGAGTCGGCGCCGAGGTACGTGGTCTGGCGTGGGTCGTTGGGGTGCCGCTCCAGGGCGAACCGCAGCTGCTGCAGGAAGGTCAGCCAGCCTTCGGTGACGTCCTCCCACCACTCGTCGGACTTCTCGCCGGACTCCCGGCCGCGCTCGAGGCTCAGCTGGACGCCGTCGCCCACCGGCTTCAGGATAAAGGCATCGCCGTCGCTCAGCCTGAGTTGTTTGTGGTCTTCGGATTCGGTGGCACCGGTGAAGTAGATCTCGCGGATCTCCTCGTCCAGGCCCTTCATGTCCCAGCCGTGCCACTGTGCAATGGACCTGGGCTCGCGCAGCATGACCCAGACCTGGCGGGCGTCCGCATTGATGTGGACGCTCAGGGGACCGGTCGCCGGTGCAACGTCGCTATCCGTCATGCGGCCGACTCTACCCGCGGGGCCGCAGGGGTGGCCAGAGTCGGGCGGAACGGGCCTAGGAGTTCCGCTGCTGGGCGTCCAGTGCGCGGATCGCCACCAGCTCGTTGCTGATCCGGCGGTCCAACTCGACCGGCTCCAGGGTCTCCGATCCGCCGTGCGTGCGCAGGTACAACAATGAGCTCAAGCGCAGTTCGCGCCACTCACGCTCCACGTCGCGGTCGGCGGCGGCCATGGCGCGGTGGATTTCCTTGTCGTAGAGGTTCGGCTCGTTCAGCTGGCGCTGGCGGACCTCCGCGTTGACCTTCGCGCGGAACGGGTCCTCGTCGGCGTCGTCGGGGGTGCGCAGCGCCTCGGCCAGCCTCCGGGCTTCCTGCTGGTCCTCCTCGTCGCCGGACTCGCGCAGCATGTAGGCGGCCATGGCCATCGCCGACTGAATCCATTTCCACCGGCCGAAGTTCCCGTCGAACGGCTGGTCGATGATCAGCCGGCAGACTGTGAGTGCGCGTTCGCGATCGTCCAGCTCCACGAACAGGATATGGGCCAGGTCCCGCACGTCCTGCAGGTGGCTGCCGGCCTTGGTGTTGAGGCCCCGGCTCAGGCGTGCGGCCAGCCGCTGCACCCGGGCATTGCGTGCGTGTGCCCGCGCCACCTCGACCACCACCGCCTCGGGAGTGCCTTCCTCGGCCGGGATCAGTTCCAGTTCAGCCAGCGCCAGCGCGCCGGGCAGCGGCGCGGGCCGGCGGGAGGAAGCCACGCGGATGCGCGAGCCGTGGGCAATGCGCACCTTGCTGCCGTCTTCCAGCGTGGCCACCACCAGCGCCGGCGTGCCGAAATCGTCGGGTACGACGGCGGTGCTCGCCACCGGCGCCGAGTGCTCGCCGGAGCGGGTCAGGAACCGGGCGCCCGCGGCCACGGCCTCGGCCTTGACATGGTGGATGTATGTCTCGGCCTGCTGTTCCGTCATGGGTAAATCCTTAGTCACGCTCGCGATCGTCTGAACAGTATATGAATTCGTTATCTTTTCGGGGGGAGGTGCGGCCCGGTGTCCAGCCCGCCGACCTGATGAAACGATGGATTGTGAGCGGCCTCTCGCGCTGTCCAAATCCTGGGAATAGGGACAATGCGCCCGGGCGTTGATCTCGGCACCGGAGACCGCGGGCCCAAAAAATCGGTGTCCGGCTCGGGATCGAGGACCAAAGATGACCGCGATCGCCGATAGCGTCAAGACATCGAAGTTCCCGCCGGAACCGTACCTCGTCGGTTGTTCCGACGAAGCACCTCACGCACAGCAGCCCTACATCCTTGTGAAAGCTGAATCCAGCCATGAGCATCATTCTTGCCCCGGAGGCCCGCCTTGGCGAAGCGCCGACACACGCCCCCGTGTACCCCGAGCAGTTCCGCAGCAGGAGTCGTTTGACCGTGCTGCTGCATGCCGCCGGCGCGGCCCTGACGGATCTGGCCAACCGCCGAAGCCAGCGGCCGGTCCAGCTGAAGCGGCTGAGCTACCAGGACCAGCACCGGGAGGAGTCCCGGGACCTCGCCGCCCAGATGTACGTCTGGATGCTGCCGAAGTAGCCGGGCGGTCAAGCCGCCGGCACTCCGGGGGAGGCCTGCGCCGGCACTCGGCCGCGGTCAGCCCGCCGACCCACCGGGCGGTAAGCCCTCCGACATCCGGGCGGCGGTCAGCGGCACCAGCCCGCGTGAGCCAAGGCCTGGCGCAGCAGGTTGCCGCGGCCGCCGATGAATTCGGACTGGACCGCCTGGCTCAGCGCATCTTCCGGCGTCATCCAGCTCAGTTCCAGGGCGTCCTGGCGCGGGTTGCATTCCCCGGTGACCGGGATGACGTAGGCCAGGGCCACGGCATGCTGCCGGTCGTCGGTCAGCCCGGTCTCGGACGGCGAGGGGAAGTATTCCGCCACCGTGAAAGGCACCGGGCTGGCCGGCAGTTGCGGCAGGGCCAGCGGGCCGAGGTCCTTCTCCAGATGGCGCAAGAGGGCGGCCCGGACCGTCTCGCGGTACATGACCCGGCCGGAGACGAACGTGCGCACCATCTCGCCTTCGTCCGAAGCCTGCAGCAGCAGGCCGATCTCCGTCACATACCCCAGCGAGTCCAGCCGCACCGGCACCGCCTCCACGTACAGCATCGGCAGGCGTTGCCGCGCCTCGTGCAGGTCCTCGTGGGACAGCCAGCCGGGATACGGGTCGGGAGTACGTACGCTCATGTACTTGTTCTACCGCACCCCTGCGACGCCAGTCACGCCGGCCGCCCCGCCGGCGCGTCCGCTCCAGTGCACCCCAGCCACGGCCGGACCCGCCAGAACCGCGGAACCGCCGGTCCCGTCAGGGCCAAAGCGTCGGCGGCAGCGGGTGGTCTCCAGTCGAACCGTTTCGCGGGGCGCTGAACCGCAGGTACCCTCCGCTGGCCTGGTTCGCGCCGTCAGGATGCTCCACCAGCAGGACCACCCGGCCGGCCTCGTCCGCCCGGGAGCAGTCGTAACCGGCCGTGGCGAGGCGCTCCCGTAAGGCGCACAGGTCGCCGTCGTACTCAAAGGCCAGCCCAAGCTGCTCCGTACCGCCGTGCTGTACCTCGACCAGCCCGCCGTTCTTCGCCGCGAAGACCACGCAGGTGCCGTCGCCGCTGAACCGGGGGCGCGCGCCGATTCCGCGGAGGGTGGCCGCAGCACCGGATACGTCCGGCGTCACCCAGACCGGCATGACGGCCAACACCGGATCGGGCGGGTTGTGCCCGGCCTCGTGCCCGAACGACGGCGCGGCGGCCCGTGCCAGGAAGCTGAGGCCCGAGGGTGCGGTGATCCGCGCGGACCGGTCGTTGCCGGCCTCCTCGATTTCCGCCCGCGTGCCGTCGGCCACGGTGCGGCGGACAAATTCGTCGAGGTCGCGGACCTCGAAGCCCAGTTCCACGCTGCCGTCGGCGGCGTCGCCGGGATCGGCCGGGCGCAGGTCCAGCCGCCCCGAGCCGGCGGCGAACTCATGCCGGGCACCGCCGTCGTGGGCCACGCAGGCCAGCCCCGCCGCGGTCAACAACTCCCGCCACGGCCCGATGCGGGAGGTGGACAATACGGGACGGACGCGCAGCATTTGGGTTCCTCCTTGGGCAGGCACGGGACGATAACCCAAAACACTAGACGGCGCGGCCCTGCCGTGCTGCCATGAGGGCATGGCCGTTGAGCTTCCGGAGTTGCTGGTGCCAGACGCCGCCGCGTGGCGGGCCTGGTTGGAGGAGAACCATGCCTCGTCGGCCGGCGTGTGGCTGATCCTGGGCAAGAAGGGCGGCACGGTCACAGCCTTGGATTATGCCGCCGCCCTGGACGAGGCGTTGTGTTTCGGCTGGATCGACGGGCAGGGCAAGCGGCGCGACGCGGAAAGCACCCTCCAACGCTTCACCCCGCGGACAAAGCGCAGCATTTGGTCGCTGCGGAACGTCGGGCACATCGAGCGGCTGGAGCAGGCCGGGAAGATGCACGAGGCCGGCAGGGCTGCAGTGGCCGCGGCGCAGGCCGACGGCCGCTGGGAGAAGGCCTACGCCGGGCCCGCCACGGCCGAGGTGCCCGAAGACCTGGCCGCGGCGATCGCCGCCGTCCCGGAAGCGCAGGCAATGTTCGAGGTGCTCACCTCGCAGAACCGCTTCGCGCTGATCCACCGGCTGGCCCAGCTGAAGACCGATGCCGCCCGGCAGCGCAAGATCGCCGGCTTCGTGGAGATGCTGGCCCGGCAGGAGACACCGTATCCGCAGCAGAAGAAGCCGTCCTGACGGCCGGCCGAAGGCCCGTGCGCACGCCCCGGACTGCGCCGCTTCACCCGCCCGTTCCGACGTCCGTTCACTTCCCCGCGCCGACCCCGGTGCCCACGCCCGCTCAGGCGGGCAGCGTGGCGGCGGCTTCCAGGGTCATCCAGGCCTGCAGTTGGGTGGACAGCTCGACGCCGCCGCCGGGCCCGCCCGCTGTGGCGGCCGGAACCGCGGGGTCGGGGGAGAAAACCAGCACCTCCCCGGTGCGGTGGTTTCCGATGGTCCGCCCGTCCCAAAAGCCTTGCGCGGTGTCCAAGACCATCCGCGCGGCCAGTTCCCGCGCCGAGTCCGGCAGCCGGTCCGAGCGGGCGGCCAAAGCCAGGTAGCGGGCCAGGATCCCGGTGAACAGGCCGCCGTCGCCGGCGCCGTGCGTGCGCAGGACGAGTTGGCCCCCGTCCCCTGTGGTCGCCGAACGTCCTTGGACCAAACCGGCCGCGATGCCCTGCACCAGTTCGGCGGCCCGCGCCAGGTCGGCGTCGCGGCCCGTTTCCAGCAGTGCCCCGAGCACCGGCCCTTGGTTGTAGGTGTAGAGGTCGTCTACTAAAACCGGCCGGCCGCCGGCGACCCGGACGCCGTCGAGATACAGCCGCTGCCGGGGCGCGTACAGAGTGGCGTCCAACCAGTCCAGGAGCCGGGCGGCCTGCGCCCGGTCGCCCGTGCGCGCCAGATACAGGGCCGCCGGTGCCGTGGCGGGGGTGTTCTTGAAGTCCCTGGCGGTGTTCCAGAACAGGCCGCCGCCCAGGTCCGGGGTGTGCGCCGATTCCAGCTGTGGCAACAGGCCGCGAGCCGCGGCCCTGTTCCGGAAGCGGGGCTTGTGCGCCTCGGCGGCCAGCATGTCCAGCCGCTGCGCCGCCAAGGCCAGCCAGGCCATGTCGTCATAGTAGGAGTTGTTGAAGCGGAATCCGTTGCGCCAGCGGAGCGTGCGCAACAGCCGCGCGGCGAGACGGCCGGCGCTCGGCCCGTCGCCGCCGTCGTAATGCCGGCCCCCGCGCAGCTCCCGCCACCCGGCATCCACCAGGCAGTCCAGGAAGTGGGCCTGCCACCAGTAGTGCCATGGCCCGCCCCGGCCGGGAGAGGGTTGGCGGACCGCGCCCAGCATGGTGAACGGAAGGCCCAGCAGGCACTGGCGGAAATGGCGGACGACGGCGATGGCGGCCTCGTCCGCGCGTCCTGCCGCCAGAACGGGGTTGGGCGGGCGGAGTGCTCCGCCGCCGGGCAGGGTGGGCATGTGGACCAGCCTAACGGCGGATCGGCGCGGCGCAGGCCGGAATCTGCCCGCCGATGCCCGGGGTGTGCGCCGGGCCACACTAGGCTGAGGGTTGCAATGCCGCCGGCGCGCAGGCGGCCGGAGAGATGAGTGTTGAGGACCCGGAGGAGGATCCAGTGGAGGTAGCCGGAACCGTAGCGTTGATCACGGGCGGAGCATCGGGGCTGGGGGCTGCGACTGCCCGCCGGCTGCATGCCGCCGGTGCGTCAGTGGTACTGATGGACCTGCCCGGCTCGAAGGGGAAAGAGCTCGCCGCCGAACTCGGGGACCGGGCCGTGTTCGCGCCCGCCGACGTGACCAATGAAGATCAGGTGCAGGCCGCGGTGGCGGCGGCCGCGGCGCTGGGACCGCTGAGGATCGTGGTCAACTGCGCCGGCGTTGCCACCCCGGGCAAGGTGCTGGGCCGCGACGGGGTCCTGCCGCTGGAGGCGTTTGCCACGGTGATACAGGTCAACCTGGTCGGCACCTTCAACGTGATTCGCCTGGCCGCCGCGGCCATCGCCGCCACCGAACCGGTGGAAACCGAACTGGGCGGGCCCGAGCGTGGCGTCATCATCAACACCGCCTCCGTGGCGGCCTTCGACGGCCAGATCGGCCAGCCCGCCTACGCCGCGTCCAAGGGCGGAGTGGCTGCCATGACGCTTCCGCTGGCCCGCGAACTGGCGCGCTCGCTGATCCGGGTAGTTACCATCGCCCCGGGCATCTTCGAGACGCCGATGATGGCCGGGCTGCCGCAACAGGCGCAGGAATCGCTGGGCCGGCAGGTGCCGCACCCGTCCCGGCTGGGCCGGCCGGCAGAGTATGCGGAGCTGGCCGCGCACATCGTGGCCAACTCGATGCTCAACGGCGAAACCATCAGGCTGGACGGCGCGATCCGGATGGCGCCCAAGTAACCGAAGGGTCGGTGGGCGGGGGAGTAATCGGCGCTTCCGGGCTGCGCCTAAGTTCCCGGCACCTCCCGGGTGGGCGGGGGAGTAACCGGCGCGAGCCGGATGACGCGGGCAGCCGGCGCCTCCGAAACCCGTCGGCGAAAGGCGAGGCGTCGCCGTCGTACGCTTGAGGTGGACCGTGCCGAAGCTTGGAGTCCCCGGGAACGGCACGCCCGCCGCAGCCGCCCGCAGGACGCGAAAGGACGCACCCATGCCGCACGCCGCCCGCGACCGGGACCTCGACGCGAGCCTGCGCGCCGACGTGCGCCGGGTGAGCACGCTGCTGGGGGCATCGCTGGCCCGCCAGCACGGGCCGGAGCTGCTCCACCTGGTGGAGCAGGTGCGGCTGCTGACCAAGGAGTCCAAGGAAGCCGCCCGGGGCGAGGGCGAGGCCACCGGGCCGTGGACCGCCCGCGAGGTGATCGATCAGGTCCGCGAACTGCTCGCGGGGCTGAACGTGGACGAGGCCACCGACCTGGTGCGGGCTTTTGCCTTCTACTTCCACCTGGCCAACGCCGCCGAACAGGTGCACCGGGTGCGCCAATTGCGTGCCCGGCCGGAGGAAGACGGGCAGTTGCTGCGCACCGTCGCCCAGATTGCCGAGGAAGCGGGGCCCGAGGCGCTGCAACGCGCGGTCAACCAGCTCGACGTCCGCCCCGTCTTCACCGCGCATCCCACCGAGGCATCGCGGCGCACCGTGCTGGACAAGCTGCGCGCCATCTCCGACCTGCTGTCCACCACGACGGCGGAGGGCAGCACGGCGCGGCGGCGGCAGGACCGGCGGCTGGCCGAGATCATCGACCAGATGTGGCAGACGGACGAGCTGCGGCACGTGCGGCCGAGCCCCGTGGATGAGGCGCGCAACGCCGTTTACTACCTGGGCAACATCCTCAACAACACCATGCCGGAGCTGATGGGGGACCTGGCCGAACTGCTGTCCGAACATGGCGTGACGCTGCCCGCCGACCGGGCGCCGCTGCGTTTCGGCTCCTGGATCGGCGGCGACCGGGACGGCAACCCGCTGGTCACCGTGGACGTGACGCATGAGGTCTTCCAGCTGCAGAACCAGCACGCGGTGCGGATCAACATCGGCTTTGTGGACAGCCTGATCGCCGTCCTGTCCAACTCGACGACGATCGTGGCCGCCAGCGACGAACTGCTGAATTCCGTGGCCAGGGACCTCGAGAACCTGCCGGGCCTGGACACCAGGGTGCGCGAGCTGAACGCGAACGAGCCCTACCGGCTGAAACTGACCTGCATCAAGGCGAAGCTGCTCAACACCAGCGCCCGGATCCAGCGGCGGCTCCCACACGAGCCCGGGCGGGACTACAGCTCGACGGCGGAGGTGCTGGCCGATCTGGCGCCGATCGAGCGATCCCTGCGCGCCCACACCGCGTCGTTAGTGGCGGACGGTTCGCTGGCCGCAGTGCGCCGCGCGGTCTCGACCATCGGGCTGCACCTGGCCACCCTGGACTTCCGGGACAACGCGGGGAAGCACCACAAGGCGGTCGCGGCGCTGCTGGCCGCCCGTGATGCCGCGCGGACCCCGGCCGGCGTGACCGCGGCCTCGGGTGCTGCGGCGAGTGGCGAGGCGGGTTCGGGTGGTACGGCTACGCCGGGGGCTGTGGCGACAGCTGGGGGCGGCGCGGCTGCTCCGGCGGGTGTGGCGACAGTCGTGGGCGGCACCGACTCTGCGGCCGACGCTGCTGCGCCGTCCGGCTACCTCGAACTGGCCCGCGGACCGCGGCAGCAGCTGCTTTCCGCGCTGCTGCTCGAGCCCGGACCGCTGGCACCGCCGTCGTTGTTGAAAAAGAAGCGCGCACGCACCTTGGAGGTGTTCGGAGCGATCGCCGAGGCACTGGGCCAGTATGGTCCGGACGCCGTGGAGACGTACATCGTGTCCCGGGCACGCGGCGCCGACGACGTGCTGGCCGCCGCGGTGTTGGCGCGCGAGGCGGGACTGCTGGCGCTGGACGGCTCCGTGCCTAAGGCGCTGATTGGCTTCGCGCCGCTGCTGGAAAGCGTGGAGGCGCTGCGCAGCGGCGGGAAGATTTTGGACGACCTGCTCTCGGATCCGCAGTACCGCCGGATCGTGCGGCTGCGCGGTGACCTGCAGGAGGTCATGTTCGGCTACTCGGACTCCAACATGGAAGCCGGCGTGGCCACCAGCCAGTGGGAAATCCACAAGGCCCAGCTGGTGCTGCGCGACGTGGCCGCCCGGCACGGGGTGCGGCTGCGCTTCTTCCATGGCCGCGGCGGGTCGGTCGGCCGCGGCGGCGGGCCCACCTACGACGCGATCCTTGCCCAACCGAACGGCGCGCTCGCCGGCGAGATCAAGTTCACCGAGCAAGGCGAAGTCATTTCCGACAAGTACACCCTGCCGGAGCTTGCCCGGGAAAACCTGGAGCTGGCGCTCGCGGCGGTGCTGCAGGCCTCCGCGCTGCACCAGGAGCCGCGGACCTCGGAGGCCGAACGCGGCCGCTACCACGCTGCCATGGAAGCGATTTCCGGCGCGGCCTATGAGCGCTACCGGCTGCTGGTGGGGCACCCGGACCTGCCGGAGTATGTCCGGACGTCGACGCCGGTGGAGCAGCTGAGCGAGGTGAAATTCGGTTCGCGTCCGGCCGACCACCCCGAGGCGGGCCCGGCCGCCGGCCAGGGGCTGGGCAAGCTGCGGGCCATCACCTGGGTGTTCGGCTGGACCCAGTCGCGGCAGATCGTTCCCGGCTGGTATGGCGTCGGCAGCGGATTGCGGGCCGCCCGGGCCGCCGGATTGCAGCCGCAGTTGCGCGAGATGATCAGCAACTGGCACTACTTCCAGTCCTTCATCTCGAACGTGGAGATGACGCTGGCCAAGACCGACCTGGAGATCGCGGCGCATTACGTCTCGACGCTGGTGCCTGAGCCGTTGCGGCACCTGTTCGACGACATCCGCGCCGAGTTCGAGCTGACCGTGGCCGAGATCCGGAAGCTGACCGGCGAGAACGAACTGCTCGATAACCAGCCGGTGCTCCAGCGCTCGCTGCACATCCGAGACCAGTACTTGGACCCAATTTCGTACATGCAGGTGGAATTGCTGCGCCGCATCCGGACGTCGGAGCCGGACGAGGCACTGCAGCGGGCCATGCTGATCACCGTGAACGGCATCGCCGCGGGATTGCGGAATACCGGCTAGCGCGGCCGTGTGGCGACGGGCGAGGCTTGTACGCGCGGCCTACGCGGCGCGTCGGGCCGGGCTGGCGGCCTCGCTGGCGGCCGCGCGCGGCCTCGCGGTGTCAGAGTGCGCAGGATGCCTATCCTCGGCGGCTTGGCAGCGCACATCTGCCCATGTTTAGCCATAACTTCCCATGTCTTGGCCGACCCACCCACGTCTGACTAGGCAGGATGCTTAAGCATGCGGCTAAACGTGGGAAGTCACGCGCAAACCCGCCCGTCTGCGACCCGGCCAAGCAGCGCGCAAGTGGCCCGCCCAAGCCTTCCGCCCGCCAAGGTGCCCGCAAGCCGCCCGTCTGCCACCCGCCCAAGCCTTCCGCCCGCGCGTCCCATCCCGCCGCCCGGTAAGCGCCCCGTTCACCCCGCCTATGCCGCCCGCGCGCACCATCCCGCCCGCCCACCTTCCGTCCAGCGGAACCACCCGGTTGCCCGCGCCGCGATTGCTCGTCATGCTGTGGGCATGACGAAGCTGCTGCCTGCCGCCAACCTGTTCGGCCACGACGTCACCGCCGCCATCGAGGCCCAGCCGGACGGCGTGGTGCACCTGGATGCGCACTTGGACCGGATCTGGCAGCAAGCGGCTCCGTTGCTGGCCGTCCGCGACAATGATGCCCACACGCTCTACGCCTTTGGCCTTGCCCAGGCCCTGCTGGCCGCCCACCCGGAGGCCGATGCCGACGTCGTCCTTCCGGCCATCATGCTGCACGACATCGGCTGGTCGCAGGTGCCCGCGGACCAGGTCCTCGCAGCGATCGCCCCCGGCGGCGGCCGGCCCGACCTCGTCTTGCTGCACGAGAAGGAGGGCGCCCGACTGGCGGCCGGGATCCTCGAAGATGCCGGCCATGACCCGGTGCTCATTCCGCGCATTCTGGAGATCATCGACGGGCACGACTCGCGCAAGGAGGCCCTCTCGATCGAGGACGCCATCGTCAAGGATGCAGACAAAACGTGGCGGCTCAGCCCGCACGGCGTCGACACCGTGATGGAGTGGTTCGGGCTGGACCGCGGACAGGCGCTTCGGCTCTGCAGCCAGCGCGTCCTGGGCCATCTCTTCACCGAGGAGGCCAAGGACATGGCGCGCGCGCTGTCTGCGCTGGAATCGGTAACGTTGTGGCCGCAGCGCCGGGCGCTGCTGGCCGACGGCTAGACTCGGTTCCGGGGCGGGTGCCGCGAGGGCACCGCCTGTGAAGCTCTGCGGCACTGACGGCGGCGCTGTCCGGCTTGCCCGGAAGACGGCGCCCGGCTTCGTTTGAACGACGGCCGTGTCCGGCTTTGCTTGGACGACGGCGGTGCCCCACTTTGCGCGGCGACCGGCGGCGCCGGGTTCAGCAGAATATGGGAGGCAGCTATGGCCGGCGGTAGCCGAGATCCGGGACGCACGGTCACGTCCCGCGTGCTGGCCATCCTTGAAGCCTTCGAGCAATCCCGCGGCGCGCTGAGCCTGACCCAGATTTCCGAGGGTTCCGGCCTGCCGTTGAGCACCACGCACCGGCTGGTCGCGGAGTTGACGGAATGGGGCTTCCTCTCCCGCGGCGCCAACGGCCGCTACCAACTGGGCATCCGCCTCTGGGAGCTGGCGCAGAATGCCGGCCGGCAACTGCGCGATGCCGCGCGCCCGTTCGTGCAGGACCTGTTCTCCCTCACCGGCGAGACGTCACAGCTGGCGGTCCGGGAAGGTCACGAGGTGCTGTACATCGAGCGTATCTACGGCACCAAGCGCGTGCCCCGTGCTTCGCGGGTCGGTGGCCGGCTGCCGATGCACGCCACCGCCGTCGGGAAAGTCATTCTCGCGTACGAGGAGGAGTGGGTGCGCACCGCCTACCTGAACCGGCAGCTGGAACGTCCCACCGCCCACACGCACATCGTTCCCGGGCGACTGGCGGAGGAACTGGTCCAGATTCGCGACCAGGGCTACGCCACCACGCTGGAGGAAGTCCGGCTCGGCTCCTGCTCCATCGCCGTGCCCGTTTTCCACACCGGCCGGATCGGCGCCGGGCTGGGGTTGGTGTTGCTGACGTCGCAGGCCGCCACGATGACGCGGCACCTTCCGGCACTGCGCGGTGTCTCGGCACAGATCGAACGCGCCACCGCGCACATCCCGCTGGAGTCTTTGCTGGGAAGCCACATCGCCCGGAAGGCGTGACCGCCCGGCGCACGTCCTGGTAATTCCCGGACCGCCGCACCACGCGTTACGGCGTATGCCTGATGAGTCGTTGCCGGGCAGCCATGAGGCGCCCAAGGCCTGGGCGCCCGGCCCAACAGCCCACCCGGGCTTATTGCTGGCCAGTCACATCGCGCCCAAGGGCCGTACGCCGCCGCATGCCACGAGATGCTAAGCACTATTCGTTTCCACTCAGTGGAAGAGCCCCTTAGGCCCCGCGAGTGACGTGGGCAACACTGGAGTCTAATCAGCCCGCTGAAACCGACAACGGCGACGGCGGGAGCAGACCCCAAGGAGTTCCAGATGTCATCTTCGACCGAAACGGCAGCTTGCCCGTTCGGCCACGGTGCCGAGGCCCCCGCAGGACACCACGGCTATGAGCCGTTCCAAATGAAGGACCCGTTCCCGGCCTACGCGGAGTTGCGGAACGAGCAGCCCGTCATGTTTGACGAGCGCGTCGGCTACTACGTGGTTTCCCGCTACGACGACATCAAGGCCGTTTTCGAGGACTGGGAGACCTTCTCCAGCGAGAACGCCCAGGCACCGGTCCGCCGGCGCGGCCCGCAGGCCACCAAGATCATGGAAGAGGGCGGCTTCACCGCATACTCGGGTCTTTCCGCCCGCCGCCCGCCGGAGCACACCCGGATCCGCGCCGTCGCCCAGAAGGCTTTCACCCCACGCCGCTACAAGGCGCTGGAACCGTTCATCCGGCAGAACGTCGTGGACCAGCTGGAAGCCATGCTGGCCCGCCCCGATCGCCGCGGCGAACTCGTGAAGGACCTGGCCTACACCGTCCCGACGGTCACGATCCTGACGCTGATCGGCGCCGACGTCTCCCAGGTGGACACGTTCAAGCGCTGGTCCGATTCCCGCGCGGCGATGACCTGGGGCGACCTCAGCGACGAGGAGCAGATCCCGCACGCCCACAACCTGGTGGAGTACTGGCAGGAATGCCTGCGCCTGGTCCGTGTCGCCCACGAGGAAGGCGGCGACAACCTGACCGGTGACCTGGTCAAGGCCCAGCAGGACGGGGCGGAGATCAGCGACCACGAAATCGCCTCGATCCTCTACTCCCTGCTGTTTGCGGGACACGAGACCACCACCACCCTGATCGCCAACTCCCTGCGCGTGTTGCTGGCGCGTCCGGACCAGTGGCAGCAACTGGTGGAGGAGCCCAAAAAGATCCCGGCAGCCATCGACGAGGTGCTGCGCTTCTCCGGATCCATCGTCGGCTGGCGCAGGAAGGCGCTCAAGGACACCGAAGTCGGCGGGGTCAAGATCCCGGAGGGCGGCGAATTGCTGCTACTGATGGGCTCCGCCAACCGCGACGCCGCCCGCTTCGAAGACGGCGAGGAGTTCGACATCTCCCGCGGCAACGCCCGCGAACACCTGTCCTTCGGCTTCGGCATCCACTACTGCCTGGGCAACATGCTCGCCAAGCTGCAGGCCAAGATCGCCCTGGAAGAGGTGGCGCGGCTGGCACCGAACCTGAAGCTGGAGAACCCCGGGAACATCGAGTTCCGCGAGAACATCTCCTTCCGTGTCCCCGAAACCGTCCCCGTCAGCTGGGAGGCCTAAGCCCATGCGCAGCAACGAATTTATCCAGTTTTTTGACGGCGGCATCGAGCCCCGGCTCGAGAACCTCGGCGGCAAGGGCGCCTCGCTGGTCACCATGACCTCTGCGGGCATGCCGGTGCCCCCGGGATTCGTCGTCACGACCGCCCAGTTTGACCGCTTCATGCAGGAAGCCGGGATCACCGAGCACATCAACCAACTGCTGGCCGGCCTGGACCCGGAAGACATCGCCCAGGTGGACGCGGTATCCGCCTCCATCCGCGAAGACATCTGCTCCCGCCCGGTACCGGCCGACATGCGCGCCCAGACCGTCGAGGCCTATGACGCCCTGATGTCCCGCTTTGACGCGCCGGTCCCGGTGGCGGTGCGTTCCTCCGCCACCGCCGAGGACCTGCCGGATGCCTCCTTCGCCGGACAGCAGGACACCTACCTCTGGCTGGAAGGCTTTGCCGCCGTCGGCGAACACATCCGCAGCTGCTGGGCATCGCTCTACACCTCGCGCGCCATCATCTACCGGCTGAAGAACAACATCCCGGACCAGGGCCTGTCGATGGCCGTCGTCGTGCAGAAGATGGTCAACGCCAGGGTCTCCGGCGTCGCCATGACGCTGGACCCGGCCAACGGCGACCGCTCCAAGATCACCATCGACGCGTCCTACGGCGTCGGCGAAATGGTGGTCTCGGGGCAGGTCACGCCGGACAACATCGTGCTGGACAAGGTCACGCTGGCCCGGGTCGCCGAACACCTGGGCGACAAGCACGCCGAACTGATCCCCGATGCCGCCGCGCGCACCCTCGTGGAGCGGGAGGTCGACGCCGAGCGGCGGGCCCGGCGCAGCCTGACCGACGACGAACTGCTCGCGGTGGCTCGGATGGCCAAGCGGGCGGAGAAACACTACAAGTGCCCGCAGGACATCGAGTGGGCGCTGGACAGGGACCTGCCCGACGGCGAAAACCTGCTGCTGCTGCAGTCCCGGCCGGAGACCGTGCACTCCTCCAAGAAGCCGGTCGCGGCGTCGTCCGCGGTACCGGGGGCCGGCGGATACGCCGCGGCCCTGGTTGCTGCGCCCGGGACGGCGGCGCCCGCCGGAGCCGGGAACGCCGGAGCCGCGAACGCAGGCACCGCCACCGGCGGCTTCAGCCTGGGCAGCATCACCGCCTCACTGCTGAAGCCCTCCGCCTGACCATTGCCCTGAACTGTTCCGCCTGTTCCACCGCAAGGCAGCAAGGCTTCAACAGCCCCACCGCAAGGAAGCAAGGCAACAAGGTTCCACCGTTCCACCGAACCGCCCACCGAAGGCTCAATGCAGAGCCGCCACCGAAAGGACCGCCATGTCTATGAAGTCCTTCCCGAAGCCCTCCGAACTGCCGGTGCCCGCCGGCGCCGAGGGCTGGGAGAAGATTTACCCGTATTACCTGGTGTTCCAGGACAAGCTCAAGGAACAGGAAGACGCCAAGTTCTGGTTCTGCGACAGCCAGCACTGGCCCACCGTCTACAAGCCGTTCGAGACCATCGGCGGCGAGTTCGCGGTCAAGTGCCTGGGCCAGTACAACGCCCGCCACCTGATGATCCCCAACGCCAACGGCATCGAGTTCCGGGTGCACCTGGGCTACCTGTACATGTCGCCGATCCCGGTGCCGGAGGACCAGATCGCCGCCCGCGTCCCGCATTTCGAGCAGCGCGTGGGCCACTACTTCCAAAACTGGGAGGAACTGCTCAAGCAGTGGCACGTGAAGGTCCGCGGCACGATCGACGAAATGGAAACCATTTCGTTCAAGAAGCTGCCGGACATGGTGCCGATGGAAGACATCACCACGGGCAAGGCCAAGGACGGCTCCGAGGTGCTGCTGGAGAACTACGACCGGCTGATCCAGCTGGCCTACCAGAACTGGCAGTACCACTTCGAGTTCCTGAACCTGGGCTACATCGCCTACCTGGACTTCTTCAACTTCTGCAAGGAAGTCTTCCCGAACATCCCGGACCAGTCGATCGCCACCATGGTGCAGGGCGTGGACATGGAACTCTTCCGCCCCGACGATGAGCTCAAGCACCTCGCCAAGCTGGCCGTGGAGCTGGGCCTGCAGTCCGCCTTCGGCAACACGGACGACGTCGATGCCACCTTGGCCGCGATCCGCGCCTCCGAGGGCGGCGACCGCTGGATCGTCCGCTACGAGGAAGCCAAGGACCCGTGGTTCAACTTCACCGTGGGCAACGGCTTCTACGGGCACGACAAGTACTGGAACGAACACCAGGAAATTCCGCTGGGCTACATCGCCGACTACATCCGCCGGCTCGACGAAGGCCAGCACATCATGCGCCCGGTCGAGGAGCTGGTGGCGGAGAAGGAACGGATCGTGGAGGAATACCGCGAACTGCTCGACGGCGAGACCTTGGCCGCGTTCGACGCCAAGCGCCAGCTGGCCGCGACCGCCTACCCGTACGTGGAAAACCACAACTTCTACATCGAGCACTGGACCATGGGCGTCTTCTGGCGCAAGATCCGCGAGCTGTCGCGGATGCTGCACGCCGAAGGCTTCTGGACCGAACCGGACGACCTGCTGTACTTGAACCGGAACGAGGTCCGCGACGCGCTCTTCGACCTGGTCACCGGCTGGGGCGTGGGCGCCGAACCGATCGGCCCCACCTACTGGCCGGAGGAAATCGAGCGCCGCCGCAAGATTGTGGACGCGCTGAAGACCGCGCGGCCGGCACCGGCACTCAACACACCGCCGGCCTCGATCACCGAACCCTTCACCCGGATGCTCTGGGGCATCACCACCGAACAGGTCCAGCAGTGGCTGGGCGAGGGCGAAGAAGTGGAAGGCGGCGGACTGCGCGGCATGGCCGCGTCCCCCGGCGTCGTCGAGGGGTACGCGCGGGTGGTCCACGACTCCGACCAGCTCTCCGAAGTGCAGCAGGATGAAATCCTGGTGGCCACCGTGACCGCGCCGAGCTGGGGGCCGATCTTCGGCAAGATCAAGGCCACCGTCACGGACATCGGCGGCATGATGAGCCACGCGGCGATTGTCTGTCGCGAGTACGGACTGCCGGCGGTGACAGGCACCGGCTCGGCCTCCACCACCATCAAGACCGGCCAGCGGCTGCGGGTGGACGGGACCAAGGGCACCGTGCAGATCCTGGACGTTGAGGAAGCCGCCGAACCGGCCGTCGCCGGGCCGGGAGCACACAGCCACACCTGAGTTTCCGGCAGCACTGCAGCCGACTCAAGCACACCAAGTGCCGGGCCGGGAAAAGCCCGCACCCCCAGCGGGTCCCGGCCCGGCACACCGAACATGAAAGCGTGACGATGACACAGCCTCCCCCCGACGCCACGGCCGGCCAAGGCTTCCCGAACCCCGACCAGGGGCCCGGCACCCGGACCGTGCTGGTCACCGGAGCCGCCGGAGGGCTGGGCCGCGCCTTCGCCCTGGGCTTCGCGGCCCGCGGGTACCGGGTGGCAGCGGCCGACACCAACCTGGCCGGTGCCGAAAAGACTGCCGCACTGGTCCGCGAAACCGGTGCGGAGGCCGAGGCCTTCGAAGCCGACGTCACCGACGTGGCCTCCACCGAGGCCCTCGCCCGGCGGTGCGCCGACTTCGGGCAGGGGAGCATCGACGTCGTCCTTAACAACGCCGCCATCTATGCCACGGTGACCCGCACCCCGTTCGAGGAGATCGACCCGGCCGAATGGGACCTGGTCATGAACGTGAACCTCAAGGGCCCCTGGCTGGTGACCCGAGCCGCCAGCCCCTACCTGCCCGACGGCGCCCGCGTCATCAACCTTTCCTCCGCAACCATCTACTCCGGCTCGGAGCAGTGGCTGCACTACGTCGCGTCGAAGGGCGGCGTGGTGTCGATGACCCGGGTGCTGGCCAAGGAACTGGGCCGGCGCAACATCACCGTCAACGCCATCGCGCCGGGCTTCACGCTCACCGAGGCCAGCTACGGGCTGATGGAGAACGCCGAGAACTACGGCGTGGACCGCGGTGCGCTTAAACGCGCCAGCCAGCCCGAGGACATCGTGGGCGCGGCGCTCTTCCTGGCCGGCCCGGACAGTTCCTACATCACCGGACAAACCATGGTGGTCGACGGCGGCCGCCAGTTCATCTGAACCACTGCAACCCGAAGGAGAACCATGCCTACGGTACATTTCACCGACGCTGAAGGCGCCGTCCGTGACGTCGAAGGCAACCCCGGCGACTCGGTCATGGAAACCGCGGTGCGCAACGGCGTGCCGGGCATCGTCGCCGAATGCGGCGGCTCGCTGTCCTGCGCCACCTGCCACGTGTTCGTCCGCGAGGACACCATGGACCAGCTTCCGGAGATGGAAGACATGGAAGACGAAATGCTCTACGGAACGGCGGTGGACCGCCAGGAGAATTCCCGCCTGTCCTGCCAGCTCAAGCTCGCCGAGGGCCAGGACGTGTACGTCACCACCCCGGAAACGCAGATCTGATCATGGAAACCACCACCACAACGACGACGGCGGCCCCCGCGCAGGCGGCGGAGGGTGCCGTGCAAACCGGGCTGCTGATCATCGGCGCGAGCCAGTCGGGAGTCCAACTGGCCGTTTCACTGCGGGCGCTCGGCTTCACGGAGCACATCACGCTGCTGGGCGAGGAAAACCACCGGCCCTACCAGCGCCCGGCCCTGTCCAAGGAGTTCCTGCAGGGCACGGTGGAGAGCGAATCGCTGATCTTTCGGTCGAACCAGTACTGGGCGGAACACAACGTGGCCCTGGTCAAGGGCGAGCGGATTGAGCGGATCGAGAAGGAAGCGGACGGCTCCGGGGTAGCGCACGCGGTCTCCGGGGCGCAGTTCCCGTTCCGCCGACTGGCCCTGACCGTGGGCGCCCGGGCCCGCAAGCTCCAGGTGCCCGGTGCGGATCTGGACGGCGTGGTCTACCTGCGCAACGCCGACGACGCCCTGGCGCTGAAGGCCCAATTGGAGGGCGTGCGGGACGCGGTGGTGATCGGCGGCGGCTTCATCGGACTGGAGGCTGCATCCAGCCTGCACAAGATGGGCAAGAACGTCACCGTGCTTGAGTACGGGCCGCGGCTGATCGGCCGGGCCGTGGGTGAAGAAACGAGCGACTACTTCCTGACCGCGCACCGTGAACGCGGCCTCGACATCCGGTTGAACTCCCGCATCCGGGAACTGGTGCCGGCGGACGGCGGGGGCAGGGTAGGCGGCGTCGGACTCGACGACGGCACCGTCGTTGCCGCCCAGCTGGTGTTGGTGGGCATCGGCGTCGTGCCCAACACCGAGCTGGCCGAGCAGTTGCGCCTGGAGGTGGACAACGGCATCGTGGTCGACCGGCACGCGCTGGCCTCCGACGGAACCACGGTGGCGGTGGGCGACGTGGCCAACATGCCCAACCCGCTGCCCGGCTCCCCGGAGGGCGAGCGAATTCGGCTGGAAAGTGTGAACAACGCGATCGAACACGCCAAGGTCGCCGCCTATTCGCTGATGGGCCGGCGGGAGGACTACGCCGGAATCCCGTGGTTCTGGTCGAACCAGGCGGACCTGAAGCTGCAGATCGCCGGCCTGACGCTGGGCTACGACCGGACCGTTGTCCGCCGCGACGACGAGCGCGGCAAGTTCTCCGTCCTCTACTACCGCGACGGCCGGATCATCGCCGCCGACTGCGTGAACGCCCCGCTGGACTTCATGGCGGTCAAGAACGCCCTGGCCAAGGGCCAGAACATCCCCGCGGACGCGGCAGCCGACCCCGCCGTCGTCCTCAAGACCATTGCGACGGACGACTGACTGCCCGCCGTGCGGCTGCACGACAAGGAGACCCACCCCATGAGCACCCCCGAGACACAGACCCCGGAGGCCAAGGGCCAAACCCCGGCATGGGCCGCCGGCGGCCAGCCAGACCCCGCCGAGGATCCGCGCGCCGCCGCCTTCGCGGCCGCCCACCCCGTGCGGCCGCTGCCGGCCACGGGCGACATCGACACCACGCCCATCGCCACCACCCCGGCGGCCGCCGCCGACCTGGACCCGATCTGGCAGGCCGTGGTGCCGGAGACACGCACCCGCGCCAACGACATCCACCTGCCGATTTCGCTGGCCTTCGCCGAGCGGCTGTGCCGGGCGTACCCGCAAGCCGACGCGGAACTGGTCCGGGTAGCCGTCCTGCTGCACGACACCGGCTGGGCGCACGTGGACGAGGAACGGATCCTCTCCGAGGGGTTCACCGGCGACTGGCGCAAGGCGGCCATCCGCTTCGAGCACGAGGCCGAGGGCTGCAAGGTGGCACGCACGGTGCTGCCCGGCCTCGGGTATTCGGAGGAGTTCGTCGACCGCGTCTGCGAGATCATCGACGGCCATGACACCCGCCATGTGCCGTACTCGCTGGAGGACGCCCTGGTCCGGGACGCCGACCGGCTATGGCGGTTCGACCACGCCGGCATCGCGGTGGCCGCCTCCTGGTTCGGCATGACGCCGGCCGTCTACACCGACCGGCTCGGCGCCGAAATCATTCCGGAACTGATCACCGAGGCCGCCCTTGCCATGGGAACGGCCGACCTGGAACGTTCCAGGGCCCTGCTGAAGACAGGAGTCATCCGATGACCACCACCCCCGGCACCACCACCCCTGCACCTGGGGGAGCGCCGGCGTCGTCCGCCCCGCCCGCCCTCGCCGCGCGCGCAGCGTTGCACCTGCCCTACACCCACGTCGACGACGTCTTCATCGACGGCGCCTGGGTTCCCGCCCGCGGCACCGGGCGCAATCCGGTGACCGACCCGGCCACCGGCGACGTCTGGGGGTCGGTGCCGGACGGTACCCCCGAAGACGTGGACGCCGCCGTGGCCGCGGCGCGGCGGGCCTTCGACTCCGGCCCGTGGCCGACGCTGGCGCCGTCCGAACGCGCGGCGTATTTGCTGCGGATTGCGGACGAAGTCGAGAAACGGTCCGAGGAGCTCTCGCTGACCAACACCCGCGAAAACGGTTCGCCGGTCTCCGAGTCGTCCCGGGCCGCCGGCAATGCCGCAGGAATCTTCCGATACTTCGCCACCCTGGCCGGCTATCTCGAACACGAAGACGTGCGCCCGTTCCCGCACGGCGGCGGCGAATCCGTGGTGCGCCGGGATCCGGTGGGGGTGTGCGGGCTGATCGCGCCGTGGAACTTCCCGATCAACCTCATGGTGATCAAGCTGGCGCCGGCGCTGCTGGCCGGCTGCACCGTGGTGATGAAACCGGCCTCGCCCACGCCGCTATCCTTCCGCCTCATCGTCGACGCCGTGGCCGCCGCCGGAGTGCC
Organism: Arthrobacter sp. Y3224055; assembly: GCF_059090825.1. Classification (NCBI taxonomy): domain Bacteria; kingdom Bacillati; phylum Actinomycetota; class Actinomycetes; order Micrococcales; family Micrococcaceae; genus Arthrobacter; species Arthrobacter sp. Y3224055. Next base: position 293,851 of record NZ_JBNHGB010000004.1, read on the forward strand.
AGCCGGCGTGGTCAATCTGGTCACCGGGTCGGGCAGGCTCGGGGACACCCTGGTCAAGCATCCCGGCGTGGACAAGGTCGCCTTCACCGGTTCCACCCCGGTGGGACGCAAAATCGCCGCCGCCTGCGGCGAGCTGCTGCGCCCCGTCACGCTTGAACTCGGCGGCAAGTCCAGCGCGGTGGTGCTCGAGGACGCCGACCTGGACGAGATGTCGAAGGTGCTGATCCGCTCCAGCATGCGCAACACGGGCCAGACCTGCTACATCTCCAGCCGCATCCTCGCCCCGGCCGGCCGCTATGACGAGGTGGTGGACATGGTGACGGCGACCATCGCCGCCGGCGTCCAGGGCGACCCGCTGGACCCGGCCACGGACTTCGGCCCGTCGGCCACCGAGTCGCAGTACCGGACAGTGCTCGACCATCTGGAGGCGGCCAGGGCCGAGGGGGCCCGGGCCACCACCGGCGGGCGGGCCGCGCGGCTCGGCGGCGGGCTCGAGGGCGGTTACTTCGTGGAGCCCACGGTGTTCGCCGACGTGACACCGGATATGCGCATCGCCCGCGAGGAGGTCTTCGGGCCTGCCCTGGCCGTGTTGAAGTACACGGACCTGGACGAAGCCGTGGCACTGGCGAACAACACCGGGTTCGGGCTGGGCGGACTCGTGTTCGGCCAGGACCAGGACGCGGCGCTCGCCGTGGCCGATCGCATGGACACCGGCTCGGTGGGCATCAATTTCTTCGCTTCCAACCACTCCGCTCCGTTCGGCGGCAGGCACGACTCGGGCCTCGGCACCGAGTACGGGATTGAAGGACTCAACGCCTACGTCAGCTACAAGTCCATCCACCGTCGCTAGCCCTGTGCGGCCGTCGGTAGGCCTGTCCCGCCGTCGTTAGGTTTGTCTGGCCAGCAGCCGGGCGTAGAGGTTCAGGTGGTCAGCCGTCATGCGTGCCGCGCTGAAGCGATCCTCGGCGGCCGCCCGGCAGGCGCGGCGGTCCAGCGCGGCGGCCTGGGGCAGGAACCTGGCCAGTTCCCGATGGTCCTCGGCCAGATGCCCGGTGGCGCCGGGCTCGACGATTTCCCGGGCGGCTCCCCGCGGCGTGGCGACCACGGGGGTCCCGGCGGCCAAAGCCTCGATCATGACGAGGCCGAAAGGCTCGGCCCACTGGAGCGGGTTCAACAGGGCGACCGCCTCGCCCAGCAACCGGTATTTGTCGCCGCCGGCGACTTCGCCGAGGAACTCCTCATCCGGCCCGAGCATGGGTTCGATGACGTCGTGGAAGTACCGCAGTTCCTCGGGCTCGCGCATCTTGGCGGCGATCTTCAACGGCATCCCCGCCATGCGGGAAATCCCGATGGCCTCGGCCACTCCCTTGTCCGGACACATCCGGCCCAGGAAACAGGCGTACCCGCCCCCGCCCGCGCCCACCGGGATGGCGGCGGTATCGATCCCGTGGTGAATGACGGCGGAGACGTCGAGGCCGGTACCGGCCACCTGCTGGTGAGAGATGGCGACGAGGGCGACGTGTCGTTCTGCGGCGCGGTAGATACCGGTCAGCTGCGCGGTCAGCCCGGTGTGGATCGTCATGACCCCCGGCACCGAACCCGGCCGGTCCCGGTAGAACGGCCCCGTCAGGGTGTGGTCGTGGATCAGGTCGACGCCGTGGAGCCCCTCGTAGGCGCGGATGATGTGGTGGAGCTCCGACCAGTTGGTCCCGATGGCCTCCGGATCGGACGGCTCCGTGCCCGGCACCAGGGGAACGGGGCATGTGCTGTCGGCGGCGGCGGCCAGCACCACGTCGTGTCCTGCGTCCACGAAGCCGCGGGCGAGGTTGTCAACGACCTCTTCGATACCGCCGTAGCCGCCCGGCGGAACCGGAAACCACGGTGGGGCGATCAGCCCGATACGCATCGTTGGCCTTTTCTCCCGGAGGGGCTCCGGCGTACGACTGCGCAGCCGGGGTTGGCGAGGCGCGCAGGTTCGACGCCTGTGGTCCGGCGGAGCGGCGGCCGGTCACCGGCGGCGGGCGGCGCGGGCCGCAAGGGTCGGCCAAGCAGGGCATCGAGGCGGCTCATCTGTCCCCGGCGGAGCTTTCAGACCCTTCCGTTTCCCGGCCGCTGAGCACCAGCAGCTCCGCCAGCGGCGACCGCGCGCCGTGACGCACCCTCACCTCGGGAGCCAGGCCCTCCACCGTAAAAGTTTTCCCGGTGGCGGCCAGTGACACCCGGGATTTCCCGAGCAGCAGGTTGTCCGCGCGGAACGAGCCGAAGTCTGCCGGAATCTCAGGAGCGAGCCACAGCTCATCCGCCGGGAGATAAGGATCCAGGCGCAGGAGCATGCGCATCAGATGGACCGGCGAGGCGGCGGCCCAGGCCTGCGGCGAGCAGGACGTGGGGTAGGGCACGGGCACGTCGTATTCGCTCCGGTCGAAACCGCAGAACAGTTCGGGCAACCGTCCGTCGAAGTGAACGGCGGCATCAAAGAGCCCGCCCGCCACCCTCCGGGCCTCCTCGACAAACCCGTAGCGCATCAACCCGCTGGCGACCAAGGTGCTGTCATGGGGCCACACGGAGCCGTTGTGGTAGCTGACCGGGTTGTAGGCGCCCATGTCCGATGCCAGCGTCCGGATCCCCCAGCCCGTGAACATCTCGGGGGACATGAGCCGGGCGGCCACTTGCGGTGCCTTGTCGTCATCGACGATGCCCGACCACAGACAATGCCCCATGTTGGAAGTGCAGGCGTCCACCGGCCGCTTTTTTCCGTCCAGGGCCACGGCGTAGTACCCCAGGTCGGGAAGCCAGAAGCGCTCGTTGAACTCCTCCTTCAGCCTTGCCGCGCGGCGCCCCCACTCGGCGGCAAGGTCCTGATCACCGGCCGCGGCGGCCAGCAGGCCGCGGCCGATGTAGGCGCTGTAGACATACCCCTGAACCTCGCACAGGGCGATCGGCGGCTCTGCCAGCCGCCCGTCGGCGAAGTTAATGCCGTCCCAGGAATCTTTCCAGCCCTGGTTGAGCAGGCCGTGGGGAACAGCCCGGTTGTACTCCACAAAGCCGTCACCGTCCCGGTCCCCGAAGTTTCGGATCCAGTCCAGCGCACGGTCCGCGTGCGGCAGCAGCGACTGCAGGACGTCCCGCTCCATGCCCCAGCGGTTCAACTCCGACATCAGGACGACGAAGAGGGGAGTCGCGTCCGCCGTCCCGTAGTACGCCGCGTGGTCGCCCAAAACTACTCCGGCCGCCACCCCCAGGCGCACCTCGTGGAGAATCCGGCCGGGCTCCTCCTCTGTATCGGGATTGAATTTGGTGCCCTGCCGGGCGGCGAGCGTCTGCAGCGTCCCGCGTGCCAGCGAGGGGTCCACGGGCAACGCCATGTAGGCGGACAGGAGCGAGTCCCGGCCAAAGAGCGCCATGAACCAGGGGGCACCGGCGGCAACCACGGCGCGTCCCGGATGGGCGGGGTCGAAGATCCGCAGCGCACCGAGGTCCTCGTGGCTTCGCCGCAGCACCGCTTCAATGTCGGTGTTGGCAATGTCCAGCTGCGGCGTTGATTCCCCCCAGGCCCGGTGGCGGCGTGCCGCTTCCAAGTCGGCGACGGAGCCGGTGGCTTCGAACGGCTCGGCGGGCCGGTCCTGTTCCACCAGCGGAGTGACGATGACGCTCGTGGTCCACTTCCCGCGCGCCGGAATGATTGCCTCGAAGTGAAGGACGTCCTCGTTCACCGCTGCGCCGCGCCCGTGCACGAGGATGCCGCGCCGGCGGCCGCGGCGTACTACTTCGAGCTGGAGTTCATCACCGTGGGCCTGCCGGACCAGCTGGACCGCAGGCGCCGCCCGCCCGCCTTTCACGTCAAAGAGGTCGGCAAAGTCGGCTTCCACCCGCAACTCCAGGACGCACTCCGCCGGCAGGGCCGAGTGATTGGTCACCACCAGGTCCTCGCGCAGGCCGGCCCCGACGAGGCGTTCGCGTTCGACCACCAACTGGGAGTCGGCCAGGCCGTCCGCTCGGCGGGCCCGCCCGACGAAGAGCGCACGGTACGGCTCCAACACGCGGGACAACAGGGGTTCGAGGGGAAGCCCGTTGACGGTCAGGCACCAGCCGGACAAGATCCGGGTGTCCTGGTAGAAGGCGCCCTGCGTCAGGCCGGGAAACATGTCGCCTCCCGCCGAGGAGATGCAGAAGGACGAACCCTCCACCACCGTCACCGCTCCGCCGGCGCTCATCGGCCCGGCCGCGGTATCGGCATTCCAGCCGCCGTCGGACTGCGCCTGCCCCGGCGCGGCGCCTTCTTGTTGAGCGGATGCAGGGGCGATCGATTGCTTTTCCACAGTTGACTCTCTTGAACTGCGCAGCGGAACCCTGATGCTGAAACCGGCTGTTGAGGGAGGCTGCTCCGGCGGCCCGCCTCAGCGGTTTCTCTTTATTTGATGTTCTGGCGGATTAGTACGTCAAGATGGCGGCGCCATAATTCCGGTTCGTCCTGCCTTTTGCCCGGGCACGGCGCGCGCCGCGCCGTCATACCGCACCCGGCGATCCGTGCTCCGGGCGTGCAATGAACTCCGTAACCTGTTGTGCTGGTGGGGGAGGTTGATAGATGAAGAATTGGTTGCTCCTCGCGGGAGCGATTGTTTGCGAGGTGGCGGCGTCCCTGTCGTTGAAGGCTGCCTTGGATTCGCCGGGAATGTACGCGGTGGTGGTCGCCGGCTACGTCACGTCGTTTGCGCTCCTCGCCGCCGTCCTGCGTGCGGGAGTGCCCGTCGGGGTCGCCTACGGGATATGGGGTGCGCTCGGCGTCGCCCTCACGGCCGTCCTAGCGGCAGTGTTGTACCAGGAACCGTTAACGGCCTTGATGGTTGCCGGCATGGCGCTCGCCGTCGCCGGGGTGGTGCTCGTGCAATGGGGCGGGCACCGGGCTTCGTCGCGCCGGGCAGAGCGGGCGCGTACCTAATGGCCTGGGTCTTCCTCGCTGTCGCGATCGTCCTGGAGGTAGCCGCCACGCTCTCGCTGCGGGCCAGCATCGACGGGCACAAAGCCTGGCTGGTGGCCGTCGTGTCGGGCTACCTCGTAGCCTTTACCTGCCTGTCCTTCGCCCTGCGTCAGGGGCTGGGAATCGGGATTGCTTACGGCATCTGGACTGCCTGCGGCGTGGCCTTGACGGCGCTGGCCGGAAAGTTCCTCTTCGACGAACCGCTGACCAAGCTGATGGCGGCCGGAATCGCCTGCATCGCGGCCGGCGTGCTGCTGATCGAACTGGGCACGCCGTGACGCCCTCCGCCACAGGGCTGCGAACGCGCCCGGTTGACCGCCGAGGCGGGTGGCCCGGACGCAGCTAAAGTTGAGGTATGCCATCCTTCCGCGCCCAGTTGGAGATCACCGGACTACGGCCCGGCAACCCTCCGGAAGCGGTGATGGACGCCGCAACGGCAGCTGTGGGTTCCGCCCACGTGGTGGAAGCACACCAGTTGGACGTGGTGGCCGGCGTCCCGCGGATCACCGTCCGCTTCACCGTTGACGCCAACGCTTATGCCGTGGAGAACCGCCAGGCGTTGCAGGCCGGCGCCAACATGCGCCACGCGGTTGAAGAAGTCGCCGGTACCGCCGGTCTTGCCGTGCTGCGCCGCTCGCGCGGCAAGTGGGCTCCGGTCCGCTAAGGGGGAGATGCGCCGCCCTCGGGGTTAGTCCAACGGTTCGCCCCGGCGGATGGCGAGGCGCTCGGCATGCCCCACCTGGAATCGGCGGGACATGCCGCACACGAGCACGAAGAACAGGCCGAAGCCGGCCGCCATCGCCACCGGCGGGGACGGTGAATCGCCCAGGAAACGGTCGTAGAGCAGCCAGCCCAAACCCCAGCAGACTGCCAGCACCACCGCCATCCGGCCGCGGCCGGTCATGGCTGCCACGGCCGCGGCAAAGGACACGGCCGCCACCGCCAGCACGGCCCAAGCCGCGGCGCCCCAGCCGAACAAGTCGGCGCCGCGACCGGTCAGCCAATCCGCGGCATGGACCGCCGCTGCGAGCAGCATCCACCCGGTGAAGAGACCGATCGGAGCATCCGCCAAGAGGGCTTCCACCGGTTCCCGGCCGGGGTGGCGGGTCAGTCCGTAGACCGCCCAGCCCAGGGATGCCAGCACCAACAGGGTAAGGGCCAGCGTCAGCCCCGCCTGTCCGGCCCGCGCTGCCACGACGGTGCCCGCGGTCAGCAGCATCGCCGCCGCGACCGGCCATCCGGTGGAGCGCTGCCGTGCCGACTCGCGCACGGCCGGCCACCACTGGAAGATCGTGTAGCCGAAGAGGCCCAGGTAAATCAGCGACCAGATCTCGGCTGCACGGGCGTCCAGCGACAGCAGGGTCTGGTCGGGGGAGGGAGGCCCGCCGCCCGCATCATGGATGGGAGTGCCGCCGAGCAGGCCCACGGTGCTGGCTCCTGCCAGCAGGCACGCGACCAAAGCGACGGTCACCGCGCTCTGGCGTGCCAGGTCGGCGGCCAGCAGGGATCGAAGCCGGCGGACCGGGGGCGGCGCGGTAGCCATCAAGGGTTCCATGGAAGGCGCAGTTTTCACTCTGCTCCCAGGTCGGCGGAAGGGGATGCGGCGGGACGCGGGACGACGGCGTCGGCAGCGCCAGCGGCACGCAGGTAGGCCCGCCGGCGGAAGCCGATCACGGCCGTGATCACCGAAGCCACCAGGACGCCCACCACCGTCCCGATCAGGATGTTGACCCAAAACGGGAAGGTGGACACCGTGCCCGCGACGTAGCCCAGCCCGATCATCCACGCGGCCCACAGCACCGATCCGGCGGCGGAGGCGAGCAGGAACGGCTTGAACGGCACATCCGCCAGCCCGGAGGCCGCAACCGAGGCCGTCCGGCCGCCCGGGATGAAACGGGCCGCCACTACCGCGGCGTAGGTGGAGGATTCACCCGCTTTGCTCAGGGCCAGCGTCACCCCTCGGTCGATCATCCGGCCCCAGCTGTAACGGTTAAGCCAAGCGTTGACGCCGCGCTGAAACAGCAGGAAAAGCAGGAGGTCGCCGAGCCAACTGCCCAGCACCGCGGCCAGGATAACCAGCGGCAGGATCAGTTCACCGTTGGCCAGCAGGGTGCCGCCGCCGATCACCATCACTTCCGACGGAGATGCCGGCATCGCGGCGTCGAGAATAACCAGCAGCAGCGTCATGGGGTAATACACCCACTGCAGCGGCCCCTCGGGAATCTCCATTGGCCCAATCTATCGGGAATACAGGCCCGGTGGCAGACTGGAAAAGATGGAAATCCGCATCCTTGAAGGCGACATCACCCAGCGTCAGGTGGACGCCATAGTGAACGCCGCCAATTCCAGCCTGCTCGGCGGCGGGGGAGTGGACGGGGCCATCCACGCCGCCGCGGGACCGCAACTGCTGGAAGCCTGCCGACGGCTGCGCGCCACCGAACTGCCGGACGGGCTGCCGCCGGGCCACGCGGCGGCCACCGAGGGCTACTTCCTGCCGGCCAAGTGGGTGATCCATACCGTGGGGCCAAACCGCCGCGCCGGCCAGACCGACCCGGAGCTGCTGGCCAGTTGCTTCCGCGAATCCCTCCGCGTGGCCCACGGGTTGCGGGCCGAGACGCTGGCGTTCCCGGCGATCGGTGCCGGCGTCTACGGCTGGGATGCGGAGACGGTCGCCCGCCGCGGCATCGGCGAGGCTCTGAAGTACGACGGCGGCGGGCTCCGGGTGGTCGAATTTGTCCTGTTTTCGGCGGGGCTGGCGGAGACCTTCCGCCGCGTCCACGCGGAACTGGGCGGTTAGCCCTTATCCCGAAGGCTGTAGTAGCGGCGCAGCCACAGCGAAAGGCCGTCCAGGCCCGGGAAGAGCACCCGTTCGGTGACATTGGCCTGGTCAAGGTGGTCCCGGATGCGCCACTTGAGTGGCGCCGGGATGATGATCTTGCGGTAAATTCCGGGATGGCGTCGCAGCCACTCGTCCAGGCCCGCCGATGAGTCCGACATGGTGGAAAAGATTGCCGCCTGGTTTACGATCCGCTCGTCCAGCGACGGCGGTTCGAAGAACAAGGGCACGCTCCGCCCGTCCGCGTCGGTGAAACGGTCGAACTCGTCCAGGGTGAAGGCGGCACGGGAGAGAACGCCGGTGGTGAACAGGCCGCCGCCCAGTGACTCGACCGCCGCGCGCAGTTCCTCGGGCAGCGTGCGGTGGGCGGCCGCATAGTCGACGCACCAGACGGCACCGTCCTCGTCGTACCTGCTGGTGTCCCGGGTGGCGAAGTGCAGCGCCACGTAGGGCGAATGCGACCAGTCCAGCAGGCGGGTCGGCAGGCCATGGTGCTGGGCGACGCTCAGCCAATTCCAGTCCGAGTCCCCGGGTGAGGTGTCCCGGTGGGCATACTTGCGGAAGTTGCGCAGGATGTGCCGTTCCACATCCGTCTCCTGCTGCCCGCGCAGCCGGACCAGCCCGGTGGAAAGATCCCGTGCTGCGGAGGTGTGGCCGCGGTAGGCAACCGTCGGCCTGAACTTCCCCTGCGAGGATTGCCAGCGGCTCTCGGTCAGGGTGGCGATCAGGCCAAACAGGTCGTCGCCGTCCGGGTGGACGACGGACTCCTGCCCGCCTCCCGCGGCGGCAGGGCCGTTTCCGGCCACGCCTCCCGCGGGGGCAGGGCCGTTTTCGGCCACGCCTCCCGCGGGGTGGCCGTTTTCGGCCATCAGGACGGTCCGCGCTCGATGGCCTGCTGCACCGCCGAAGCGATGCCGCCGGCGAACGGCTCCCCGTGGCCCGGGAGGGCGATTCGTGCCTCCGTCTGCGCCAAGGCCTGGAGCGACTGGAGTGCTTGCCGAGTGTCCGCGGTGGCGGCGGCAGCTACTATGTGCGGTCCCCGGGCGCCGGTATACGGGTCGAGGGTGACCAGCGCGTCGCCGGTGATCAAGGCCCCGCGCCCGGGGAAGTGCAAGGCGCAGTGCCCGGCAGTGTGTCCGGGAGTGGGCACCACCGTGGGTGCGCCGGGCAGCGTTGCGGCGGCACCGTCGTCGAGCGTCCGCAGGTCCGTGACACCCTTGACCATGAGCGCGCCGGCTGCCGTCATCCGGCTCAGGATGGGTATGCACCGGGGGTACTTGACGGGATAGATGAGGCGGTTTTTCTCGTGCTTGTACCGGTAGGGATGGGCGGCGATGTAGTAGTCGCCGGGGTGGCAGTACACCGGGACGTCGAGGTCGTGCTGCAACCGGGCGGCAAACCCCACATGATCGAAATGGGCGTGCGTCAATACCAGGGCACTGATGTCGCGGGGCGAACGGCCCAGCTCCCGGATGGCTGCCACGGTCATCTTCCACATGGCCGGCAGTCCGGCGTCGACCAGCATGATCCTGTCGCCGTCCTCGACGATGTAGAGGTTCACATCGGCATGGCCGACGCGGTGGATGTTTTCGGCGACGTTGCGTTGAAACATATCTGCCTTTCGGAGTCAGGGCATCCCCGCGGCGCTGCCGGCCGCGGGGATGCGTGGCGTGCTATTCCTTGCGCAGCTTGTCTTGGACTGCCCCGGCAGTCTTCTCGACCAGGTTGGGAAGCTCCGTGGTCCCGTAAAAGCGTGCGTCCGGGTGGGTCGGCTTGGGCATCGGGGCTGCAGTGGTGGGGCCGTCGTGGTAGGTGAACTCGCCCTTGCCGTCGGGGGAAGCCCCGCTCGCCCAGGACCCTTGTGCCGCGGCGGCCCCGTCGGAGAAGTTCTGGTACTGGTAGGCCACGTCCCGGTTCTCTTTGGACAGCGGGAAGTTGCTCGGCACCGGCAGGGTTTCGGACCCCTCTTCCTGGAGTTCCCGTGCCGCGGCGATCCACTGGTTCTGGTGCATGGTGTCCCGGGCGAGCAGGAAGGAGAGCATATCGCGCACGCCGTGGTCGTCCGTCATGTGGTAGAGCCGGGCTACCTGCAGCCGGCCCTGCATCTCCGCGTTCGCGTTGGAGGTGAAGTCTGCGAGCAAGTTGCCGCTGGCGGTGATGTAGCTTCCCGACCAGGGGTTTCCGTTGCTGTCCACCGGGCGGGCGCCCGCGCCTGCGACGATGGCCTGCTGGACATCGGTTCCGCCCACCACCGCGGCGATCGTCGGATCAGACTGGACGGCTTCGTCGGTGATGCCGAGCGGGGCTTTCTCCAGCAGCTGCGCAATCATCTTGGCCAGCATCTCCACGTGGCCAAACTCCTCCGCGGCAATGCCGAAGAGCAGGTCCTTGTACTTGCCGGGGATGTGGATGTTCCACGCCTGGAAGCTGTACTGCATGGCAACCGTGATCTCGCCGTACTGACCGCCCAGGACCTCCTGAAGTTTCCGGGCGTAGACGGCGTCCGGCTGGTTTGGTTCGGCTTTGTATTGGAGCTCTTGTTTATGGAAGAACATCTGCGGCAACCTCCGCGAAAATGGGCTCGCCGTCGCTACTGCCAACTCATCTGTCCGGGCTGGCCACGTGCGGGCCGGATGCCTTCCACGCTAGGCACGCTGAATTTAATAAGCAACCTTAGTGACCGGCAGCGGGTTGCCCGGACTTCGATTGAAGCCAGTCCTTCGGCAGCACGCGGGTCAGGGCGGCGAAGCGTGGATTTTCATAGTCCCCTGCGGCACAATTGCCGCAGGCACACCGCCCAGATCCACTCCGACGACGGCGAGAGGTGTTCCGTATGCGCCAGGCAGGTTTGGCCGTCGCCCACGGCGTGTTCAACGTGGCCTTCGGGGTGTGGCCGCTGCTGCACTACCGCAGCTTCGAAGCGGTGACTGGGCCGAAAGCGGAGCCTTGGCTGGTCAAGACTGTCGGCGGCCTGATGATTGCGGCGGGCCATGCGCAGATCAGGGGCGCCGGGACTTCCGACGGCACAGCCGCTGCCCGGCGGATTGGCATGGGGGCGGCTGCCACCTTTGCGGCCGTCGACATCCTCACCGCGGTGCCCGGACGGATCAGTAGGATCTATCTTCTCGACGCCGTGGTCGAGGCCTGCTGGCTGGTCGCCTGGGCGCGGCGCCCGGTCTAAGGGCGTCGCCGCTTGCGGGTTCCGCGGAGCCCGGCGCGCGGGTGCCGCCGCTTCCGCGTCCTTCGGTAACCGGCCACCGCCAGGCCTGCCAGTCCGCCGGCCATCACACGGGCGCGTCCCGAACGCCAGTTCCCGCTGACTTTGTTCGACGGCGGATCCGGGGCGAAAACAGTTCCCGCCGATGGCGCGACGCCCTGTCCCCGAAGTGCCAGGGTGTCCATGAGTGGCCCCGATACGCGGTCGTGCAGGCCCGGGAACCAGCGCTGGAACGGAATGAATACGTGCTGGAGCCGGCCCACCACCACCTGGCGGCGGGGCTTTGAGGCCATCCGGGCGATGACCTTGGCCACCCGGTACGGGCTGACGACCGGAGGGAGGGGGTGGACGCTGCGGCCGGTGTAGTTGGCCGCGTGCTGGAAGATCGGAGTGTCGACGGTGGCGGGCAGGACGGTGCACACGTGGATGTCCTTCTCGTCGAGCAGTTCCTGTCGCAGCGCGTTGGCCAGCCCCAGCAGCCCGGCATTGCCGGCCACATACGCGGACACGTAGGGCGTGCTGATCTTGGAGTAGACCGAGCCGACGAGGATCAGGACTCCACGCCGCTGCCGTCGGAATTGCGGCAGCACGGCCCGAATGCTGTCGGCCTGGCTTAGCAGGTTCGTCTCGACTATCTTCCGAAACACGTCGGCCGGTGTTTGTTCGAACGTGCCGTAGCCATAAACGGACGCAGCCCCGATCCACACGTCGATCCGCCCGAACCGGTCCAGCGCAGCTTGAACCAGCCTCTCGGAGCCGCCCTCATCCGTGATGTCGGTGGGCACCGCGATGGCCTGTGCACCCAGCCTTGAGCACTCGGCCGCCGCCTCGTCGAGGCTGGAGGCGCTGCGCGCCGCCAGCACCAGGGCAGCTCCGCGCTTGGCCAGGATCCGGGCTGTCGCCCTGCCGATTCCGCTGGAGGCTCCGGTGATCACGGTGACCGGGCCGGTGGTCTGATCGGTGGACCGGCCGGTTGCCCGGCTACGGGGTGATTGCTCTGCCAATGCTTCTCCTCGCCTGGCCCTCTGGCGGACGTGGCATCAGCGTAGACCGCTACCCCGGGCCTGGCTAGGCGGCGGGACCTTAAACCGGCAGTGGCCCTGCCGTGTGACGGCCCGCCGGTCCGGAACAGCGGCGGCAGGAGCTGCCGCATCTGGTTTTCCGCACAGTAAAGGCAGCCGAATTCGGCTGAGGCTGGCTGCGGGGGCTTAACTAGTAAGCAAGCTTATTGTAGAGTGTTTTGATCAGGGTCCATATCGAACGGCGTCGGGGCACGCACCTGCCAAGGCGTCAGAGGGGAAGATCGCCATGGCAAGAGAAGGCAACGTCCAGGCCCGAAGCACCGGACGGACCCCGCTCCAGACGGCGGCAATGGTCTTCGGTGCCGTTTTTCTGTTGATCGGGCTCTTGGGCTTCATTCCGGGAATCACCTCAAACTATGACCAGATGTCATTCGCGGGACACCAGTCCGAAGCCATGCTGATGGGCGTGTTCCAAGTTTCGATTCTGCACAACATCGTCCACCTCCTGTACGGCGTGGCAGCATTCGCGCTCGCGAGGACTGTGTCCGGTGCCCGGAACTTCATGATCTGGGGCGGCGCGGTCTATCTGGTCCTCTGGCTGTACGGCCTGTTTATTGACCAGCAGAGCGCAGCCAACTTCGTGCCGTTGAACACCGCGGACAACTGGCTGCATTTCGTCCTGGGCGTGGTCATGATCGCCCTCGGCCTGCTGCTCGACCGCCGGCGCGACACCAGCGCTCGCGGAACCGCTGCCGGCCGGGCCTGAAGCGGCCGAATATCGTAGTCCGCCAGGCCCGAATCCCGTAGTCCGCTAGGCCTGCGGGGCAGGGGCGAACGCGCCGCCGGCAGCAATTGCTCCGGCGGCGCTATCTGCTGCCCCTCCGCGTCGTGCTGCCCATTCGGCTGGCGCTGCCCATTCGGACAGTTCCAGTTGGCTGCGGTATTCCACCGGTCGTCCGCTGATCGGGTCGGTGAAGGAGATGCCGCGGGCCAGTAATTGCAGGGGACGCTCGAAGTCGTCAGGAGCCTGGTCCAGCAGCACCGGGTAGAACGGGTCGTGCAGGATCCCGATGCCCAACGACGCCAGGTGCACGCGCAGCTGGTGGGTCTTCCCGGTATGCGGTTCCAGTTTGTAGCGGCCCAGCCGTCCGCGCTGTTCCAGCAACTCGATCCGGGTCTCCGCGTTGGGCTCTCCCTCGACGACCTCGGCCAGCAGGTAGGTGCGGGACTTGACCATGCGGTTCCGCACCGTGTGCGGGAACTGCAGCCGCGGATCCACCGGTGCGATGGCCTCATATTCCTTCTGCACCAAGCGTTTCTCGAAGAGCACCTGGTACTTGCCGCGTGTGGCGGGATTAGTGGAGAAGAGCAGCACTCCGGCGGTGAGGCGGTCCAGCCGGTGCATGGGAATCAGATCCGGGATATCCAGTTGACGGCGCAGCCGGACCAGCGCCGACTCCTGGATGTAGGTGCCACCGGGGGTGGTCGGAAGGAAATGGGGCTTGTCCACCACCAGGATGTTCGCGTCCTGGTGGAGGATGCTGATCTCCACCGGCAGCCGCTTCTCCCGCGGCAAGGTCCGGTAGTACCAAATGAACGTGTGGGCATCCAGCGGGGTGGTCCGGTCCAGCACGGCTCCGCCTTCGCCAACGATCTCGCCGCGGTCGAAGCGGTCCCTGATACCGTCGGGATCCACATGGCCCCACCGGTGGAGCATGTAGTCCAGCGCCGTTTCCCACGGCCCCTCCCCGGGGAGGCGCAGGCGGGTGGCGTTGACGCCGTCGCGCACCGGTAGCGGGGATTCCATCACCCATCAAGGGTACCGGGTGGCACCACCCGCAACCGCAATGCTCAGGGACAGCCGGTGACCCGATAGAGCTTTGCTTCGCCTTCGGAGTCCACCAGCTCGAACCCGTTGGCCTCGGTCAGCTCCTGGAGGCCCGGCACCGAGGTCCTCTCGCCGGGGTGCACCGAGTGGTCTCCGAAGTCCAGCACGAACTGCACGTTCTGGGCCTCGACGGCGGCGCACACCGCCGGATCCGTCTTCATCTGATCCAGTTTGTCCATGATGAGCTTGCCGTCCACCCGCGGGGACGTGACTCCCGACGGGACCAGCGCGGGACGCCCGGTGTAGGCGTAGGACAGCGAGGCGCCGGTGAGCGGGTTGCCGGCGATGACCGCGCCTTCCGGAACGTGGGCGGGAATCCTCTTGATCAGCGCGAGCTCGTCCGCGGTGAGCAGGTGGGAGCTGTCCGTGAACCGGTACTTGGCGGCGGCCTCGGAAATGCCCCGCTGCACGGCAAACAGCGGCACCACTGCCAAACTGGCGACCACCAGCAGGCCTGTGGCGGCCGGCCGGAACCACGACGGCTGCTTCTTCTCGCGACGAACCAGCGTGGCCCGGAAGAAGGAGCGCGCCGTCCCGGCCAGTGCGACGCCGCCGATGGCTGCGATCAGCAGTCCGGCCACCGGAAGCATGGCGCTGATGCGGAAGAAGTCGTTGTACCAGATACCGGTCACCCACCAGCGCAGGCCCGGCATCTGGTGCCAGTTGCCGATCACGTAGAGGGCAGCCGCGATAGCGTACATTGCCAGCGCGAAGCGGTTTTTGCGGAGATTGAAGACGACCGCGGCGCCCACGATCGTCAGGACGGTCGCGAGGATGGAGATGGGGCGCTCGAGCGGCGAATGCAGCACCACGTCGGCCAGGGCCTCGGCGGCACTGCCCAGGTTGTCCCAGTTGGTGCTGCTGCTGCGGGCGGGCCGGAGCGTCATCCAGAGCGCGGCCAGCACCACCAGATAGGCGACGGTGCCCGCCAGGGCGCGCCGTCGTCGTCGTTGTTCGCCGGAGCGCAGCGCCGGGTGGGCGGCCGCGAAGATCGGCGGCACCGAGAGCGCCAGCAGTCCCATGATGGTGGCGGGATGGGACAACGCCATGCCCGGCAACAGTCCGATCAGCAGCAGCACGTTGCCTTCCGTTGACACACGCGTGTGCACGCCCACCCGGAGCAGTTGCAGCACCACCCCCAGCGCGGCCGGAAGCATGGCGATGGAGAGCATGAACGGATAGACGACGCCGAACTCCAGCAGCAGGTAGGGGAAGCTGCTGTAGGCGAGCGAGAGCACCGCGGCGACCAGCAGCGGCATGGTGCGTTCACCGGTGATCCGGCTGACCAGGAACAGGCAGCCGCTGCTCCAGATGCCGGTGATCAGCACCAGGTTGGTGATGTTGATGGCGGCCGCCGGCTGCAGCCCCGCGGTGATCATCACCAGGGAGACCACGTCGTGCCAGCCCGCCGGGTAGAAGGTGCCCCGGTCCGTGGTGCCCAGATAGCCCAGCGTCAGCGAGGAGGCGTTGCCCGAGTCGGAGATGTAGCGCAGCGCGTTGAGGTGGAAGATGTTGTCGTGTGACTGCGCGATGTTGTCCGGGGCGCCGAAGATCCAGAGCATGGCGGCCGCCAGCGGCACCGCCGACACCGCCCAGGCCAGCACGACCGACCGCCAGGGCGCCGGCCGGTCCGGGGTTTCGGGATCGTGGTGCAGGCGGTGGCCGACGCTGCGGCGGAGCAGCCAGAGCAGGACGGCCACGACCACGGTCACGGCCAGAAGTTGCGGCCAGGCCCAATCCAGCCCGACCAGGCGGCCAAGCTCGGCGGCGACCACGATGGCGGTGACGCCGAACGGGCCGGCCAGTGCGACCAGGGACAACCGGCGCAGACCGAGCACTGCACCCCAGAGCAGGCCGGGTCCGAAGACGAGGACGATGGCCAACAGCGCGGCCGGAATCGTCTGCAGCCAGCTCATGGGCCCCCTTCGTCGGTCATCGTCACCATATTACGGTTTGTGCTGCCCGGCCGCCGTCGGAGCAGGCCACGGGGGGCCTGTGGCAGGCGGAGGGCGGCCCCCTGAACCGGGGGCGGCGGGGTGTGTCGGGCGAACGCCCCGCGCGTCAGGGAGCCAGCGGTTGGCAGTGCGGGCAGAAGTAGACGTCGCGCTGGTCGGCGTCGGTATTGCCTTGCTGGTCGTGGACAATCGGGGTGCCGCAGCGGCCGCACGGCCGGCCGGCCCGCCCGTAGACCCAGAACGATTCGCGGCGGGCGGGCGACGCGGTGGTGCTGCGGCTGCCGCGATCCTTGTTGACCTCCAGCAGTTGCTTGGACTTCAACACCATGGCAGGGAGATCCGGCACCTGGCCCACCGGGGTGGACGGGTGCACCCGGGCAATGAAACAGACCTCGCAGCGGTAGACGTTGCCGATCCCGGCGAGGTTGCGCTGGTCCAGCAGGGCCAGCCCGATCGGGCGGTCCGGCTCCTGCCGCAGCCGCCGCAGCGCCTCCGCCTCGTCCCAGTCCGGCCCAAGCAGGTCGGGACCGAGATGCCCCACCAGCGTGTCTTCCTCGGTCCGCGGCACCACGTCCAGCGCGGCCAGCGCGAAGCCAACCGCCGTCGTCGCGCCGGTGGAGAGGATGAGGCGGGCCTGGAAGGCGGGTTTGCGCCAGCGCTCGCCGGGTTGGTAGATCTGCCAGCTGCCGTCCATGCCCAGATGCGAGTGCACCGTCAGCGGGCCGATCCGCATCAGCAGGTGCTTGCCGCGGGAGCGGACTTCGTCCACGGTCTGCCCGGACAGGTCCAGCGTGGCATAGCGCGGCACGCGGAAGTCGCTGCCGGTGAGCTGTTGCCCGGCCAGCGCCGCATGCAAGCGCCGGGCGGCACGCCAGATGGTGTCCCCTTCAGGCACGGAACCTCAATCCCCGTGGGGTGGAATAGAAGCCGGCATCCATCAGCGCATGGGCCAGGGGCGTGTCCAGGATGCCGGCCCCATTGACCTTTTCCACGGCCATCTTGTCCGCGGCACCGCGACGGATCACCTGCACCAAGGCCCGGGCACACAACGCCAGCGCCTCCTCATCCTCGGTGAAGGCCAGCAGCGTCTTGCCGCCACGTTCTGCGTAGAGGGCAAGCTCTCCGTCCACCAGGACCACCAGCGCGCCCGCCTTGCGGCCGGGCCGGTGGCCGGAGTCCTGCGGGGGCCAGGGCAGGGCGGCCCCATAGGGGTTGGCCGGATCGGTCGCAGCCAGGGCCACGGCCGACGGCGCCTGCTCACCCAGCTGCGCATCGCGGCTGAAGGAGCGCAGCCGGTCAACGGTGGGGGAGACCGCGAACTGGGCCGCCCCGAGGTGTTCGATGAAGTAACCGCGGCGGCAGCGGCCGGTTTCCTCCAGTTTGCCCAGCACCTTGTACATCAGCCCGAACCCGCCCGGGATCGACTCGGCGGCCACCGAGCCCCGGGTGACCACGCCGTAGCGGTCCAACAGCAGTTCGGCGGTGGCATGTGCGCGCACGGTGGGCTCGGTCTCCGGCGCCGGCAGCAGCGACCAGCGCCCCGCGACGGTCGGTGGCGCGGTGCGCGGCTGGCCGGGACCCCTGCCGGTACCCGCCCCGGCGCCGCCGGGTTGCAGGCCGGTTCCGTGCAGTCCGGGCAGGCGTCCGAGCCGGCCCAGCCGCGCCGAGCGTGCCCGCGGCGGTGCGTTGCGCTGCCGGTGCGAGGTGGTCCCGCCGGCCAGCAGCGAACGCACCGGGGCGAACGTGTCGTTGGTGATCCGCCCGGCCCACAGCAGGTCCCACAGCGCGCTGGCGACGGCGTTGTCCCCCGGTTGGGTGCCGCTGGCCGCGAGCAGGTCGGTGAGCTGTCGGAAGAAGTAGGCGCCGCCGTAGCCCCCGGTCCCGGAGAGCGCGTTGAGCAGTTCGTATTGCAGCACGCTGGGTTCGAAATCGGGTTGGGGATTCAGCGTCAGGTGCGCGGCGTCGGCCAGATGCAGGCTGATCCAGCCGTCGTTGCCGGGCATCGAACCGGCGCCGGCGATCAGGATTTCGCCCGTGGCGGTCAGCTCGTCCAGCATGGCGGGGGCGTAGTCGCTCACGCGGGACGCCAGGATGAGGGGTTCCCACGCCGACGCCGGGATGGGTACCCCGGACAGTTGGTCCACCACCGTGACTACGCCGTCCAGGCCGCGCAGCTTCGCCCCGACGTTCTGCCAGGTCGGCAGGAACCGGCCGTAGGTGGCAGGATCCACCGGTTCGACTTCCTTGCGCAGGGCGGCCAACGACCGGCGGCGGATCTTGCGCAGCACCTCGACGTCGCACCATTCGGTCTGGCGCTGATCCGCCGGGGCCGGAGAAGCCACGTCGGCCGTGCCGTGGGCCCCGCCCTCCTCTGCGGGCGGTGCGCCGCCGGGCCGGAACTCGCCTTCGACCACGCGGCCGTCCTTGAGCAACCGCTGCAGCGCGGTGTGCACGACGGCGGTGCCCAGGCCAAGCCGCCTGGCACATTCGGCGGCGGTGAACGGGCCATGGGTGCGGGCGTAGCGGCTGACCAGGTCGCCGAGCGGGTCGGCCACCGGCTCGATGAACGCCAGCGGCACGCCCACGGGCAGCGGCACGCCGAGGGCATCGCGCAGTCGGGCCGCGTCTTCCACCGCCGCCCAGCGTTCGGCGCCGGCGACGCCCACTTTCAGGGCGCGGTTGGCCCTCGCCAGCTCGGCGACCAAGGGCTCAACGTCGGCAATCCCGACGGGCGCGCCGCCGGCGGGAGCGGGGCCGTCGACCGAGGCATCCGTCGACCCATGCGCCGGTCCGTCCACCGGCGTCACGGGTCCGCTCGCCGGTTCGGCGGGCCGGACGCGGGCGGCGATCTCCGCCGTCGTCAGCGGTCCCAGCAGCCGCAGCAAGTCGGCGATGCCCTCCGCGCCCCGCACCTTGCGGTCCTCGGTCAGCCGCTGCAGCTCCTGCTCGGTCCGGGCGATGATCCCTTCGTCCAGCAACTCACGCAGTTCGGCCCGGCCGAGCAGGTCGTTGAGCAGGCCCGGGTCCAGCGACAGGGCCGCGGCCCGGCGCTCGGCCAGCGGGGAGTCGCCTTCGTACAGGAAGCTGGCCACGTAGCCGAAGAGCAGCGAGCGGGCGAACGGCGACGGCTGCTGGGTGGTGGTTTCCACCAGGCGCAACTCCCGGCGCTCGATCCCGGCGGCAATCTCCTTGAGCGCGGGCAGGTCGTAGACGTCCTGGAGGCATTCGCGCACCGTCTCGAGGATGATCGGGAACGTCGGGTACTTGCGCGCCACATCCAGCAGCTGGGCGGAGCGTTGGCGCTGCTGCCAGAGCGGGCTGCGCTTGCCCGGATTCTTGCGCGGCAGGAGCAGGGCGCGGGCGGCGCATTCGCGGAAGCGGGAGGCGAAGAGCGCGGAACCGCCCACCTCCGCGGTGACGATCTGGTCCAGTTCCTCGGGGTCGAAGAGGAACAATTCGGCGCCGGGCGGCTCTTCTTCCATCATGGGCACGCGCAGCACGATTCCGTCGTCGGCGGCCATGGCGGAACCGTCCAGCCCGTACCTCTGATGCAACCGGGCGCCGACCGCCAGCGCCCAGGGCGCGTGAACGGGCATGCCGAACGGGCTGTGCAGCACCACGCGCCAGTCGCCGAGCTCGTCGTGGAAGCGCTCCACCACCAGGGTGCGGTCGCTGGGAACATCGTTGGTGGCCTGCTGCTGCTCGGCCAGGTAGGCCAGCAGGTTCCCCGCAGCCCAATCGTCCAGCCCGGCGGCGGCCAGCCGCTCGCGTGCCGGCTCCTCGGCCGTGCCGGACACTTCCCGGACGAAGCGGCCCAGCGCCCGCCCGAGCTCCACCGGCCTGCCCAGTGAATCGCCTTTCCAGAACGGCAGCTTGCCCGGCTGCCCGAAAGCGGGGGAGACGAGGACGCGGTCGTGGGTGATGTCTTCGATCCGCCAGCTGGTGGCGCCCAGCGCGAAGACGTCGCCCACGCGGGATTCGTAGACCATTTCTTCGTCCAGCTCGCCCACCCGGCGGCCGCCGCTGTTCTTCGCGTCCTCGGAACCCACCAGGTAGACGCCGAACAGCCCGCGGTCCGGGATGGTTCCGCCGGAGGTCACGGCCAGCCGCTGCGCCCCGGGCCGGCCGGTGATGGTCCCGGCGACCCGGTCCCAAACGATCCGCGGGCGCAGTTCAGCGAATTCGTCGCTGGGGTACCGCCCGGCCAGCAGGTCCAGGGTGGCCTCGTAGGCGGAACGCGGCAGCGTGGCGAAGGGCGCGGACCTGCGCACGACGTCGAACCATTCCTCCACGTCGACGGCGCCGAGGGCGGTGGCGGCCACGGTCTGCTGGGCGAGGATGTCCAGGGGATTGGCGGGGATATACAGGGGCTCGATGCGGCCGGCAAGCATCCGCTCGACCGTCACCGTGGTATTGACCAGGTCATGGCGATGCTTGGGAAACAGCACGCCTTGGGACACCTCGCCGACCTGGTGCCCGGCACGCCCTACCCGCTGCAGGCCGCTGGCCACCGACTGCGGGGATTCCACCTGCACCACCAGGTCCACGGCACCCATGTCGATGCCCAGCTCCAGGCTCGACGTCGCGACCACGCAGCGCAGACGTCCGGACTTCAGGTCGTCCTCGATCTGCGCGCGCGCCTCCTTGCTGACCGAGCCGTGGTGGGCTCGGGCGAGGACGGCATCCGCGCCGGAGGCCGAACCGGCCTGGGCCATGATCTGGGCCGGCGGCTTGGTCTGCGTGCGGGAACCGGAACCGGAAGCTGAACCCGAACCGGAACCGGAACCCGAGCCGGGCCCCGGACCGGGAGCGTTCTCGGCAGCGTCTTCATGGGCGGCGGCGGTGCCCCAGACGTCCTCGCCGGACAGCGGGAGGGACTCGCGTTCGGTCCAGATTTCGTTGAACCGGGCGGTGAGCCTCTCCGCCAACCGGCGCGAGTTGGCGAAGACGATGGTGGACCGGTTTTCGGCGATCAAGTCCACGATCTTCTCTTCGACGTGCGGCCAGATGGACGCGGGCTGCGCGCCGGCGCCCAGTTCCTCCTGGCTGGGCGAGGCCAGCGCGGTCATGTCCTCCACGGGCACCGTGACCGTCAGGTCCCATGACTTCCGGGCGGGAGGGGCGACAATCTCCACCGGGGAATTGCCGCCCAGGAACCGGGCCACGGTATCCAGCGGCTCGACGGTCGCGGAGAGGCCGATCCGCTGGGCGGGCCGCTGCAGCAGGGCGTCCAGCCGTTCCAGGGTGACCGCCAGGTGCGCGCCGCGTTTGGTCCCGGCCACGGCGTGCACTTCGTCGATGATCACGGTGTCCACCGACGCCAGGGTTTCCCGCGCCCTGGAGGTCAGCATCAGGAACAACGATTCCGGCGTGGTGATCAGGATGTCCGGCGGGTGGGTGAGCAACCGGCGCCGTTCATTGGGCGGGGTGTCGCCGGAACGGACGCCGACGGTGATGGACGGGGCGGGCAGGTCAAGCCGTTTGGCGGTCTGGGTGATGCCGATCAGCGGCGCGCGCAGGTTCCGCTCCACGTCCACACCCAGCGCCTTGAGCGGCGAGATGTACAGCACCCGGGTGCCGCCGGACTCCTCGCGGGCGGTGCGTCCCCGTTTGGGCGCCGCTTCCGGCACAGCGGCGGGAGGTTCGGCCTGCGTCTGTGCCCGGGAGATGAACGTGTCCAGCGCCCAGAGGAAGGCCGCCAGGGTCTTGCCGGAACCCGTGGGCGCCACCACCAGGGCATGGGAGCCGGCGGAAATGGCGTTCCACGCACCGGCCTGTGCGTTGGTGGGCGCGGCGAAGGCGCCGGCGAACCACTCGCGGGTGGCCGGGCTGAAGCGTTCGAGCACAGACGTCGTCATACCGATGTCTTGAGCCTAGCGGCCGGCACCGACGCTGTGCAGTTCCCGGTGTGCAGTCCGGGGAGCGGGCGGGCGGCTACGGGGCCTGGAAGGTGCCCACGGTCATCAGCACCACGGAGGAGTCCGAGCAGCCGACCGTCTCCTGCTTCGCGACGAGCGATTCCTTTTGGTTCGGCGGGTAGACCCTGACCCCCGCCACATCCGTGAGTCCGCATTCCTCGCCGTAGTTCTGCGCGTTGGTCTGCTGCAGCTGCGCCTCGGCGGTTCCGCCCGGCTCCAGCGTGACGGCAGCCGCCGCTGCGGCCGGGTCCCGTTCGGCCGGCGCGCCCACCTGTGCGCCGTCGGCGTCGACGTAGGAGACGCCGGGGTACCCCTGGAGCGTGCAGGACCCGGTGCCGGTGTTCGTCAGTACCAGCGTGCGGTAGACGCTGCCGGCGGCCCCGCCGCCGGGTTTGGTTTGAATGGCCGCTTCCAACTGGTCGGTGCGGCAGGAACCGTCCGCGGCGCCGCCGCCGGACTCTGGGGACGCGGTGGCGCTCCCCGCGCTTCCCGTCTCCGGGGCGGGTGCGGGGGACGACGACGGCGCGCTGGCCGCGGGGGCGGACGACGCAGCGGCGGTGCCGGGTTCCTGAGCCGGTTGCCCGCATCCGGCCAGCAGCAGGGCGGATCCAACGAACAGGGCCGCGGCGGCCGGGCGCGCTTGGAAACGATTCATCATGGTCATATTAAACACCCTCGCCAGCCGCCCTCCGGCTTGGGACTCCAGCCGGCGGACGGCCGCCTTCAGGCGGGCCGCCCGCCGGGAGCAGCTTGTGGGTCAGGGCCTCTTGCGTGTGCGGACCAGCGCGGTCACGCCGGCGGCCAGGCCCAGCACGCCGGCCCCGAGCCCGGTCCAGCCTGCCACCGTCGCCGCGCCGTTGCCCGCTGCCCCGGCCGCCCCGGCATCCGGAGCCGCGCCGTCGTCGTCGTGCCCTCCGTGGCTGTTGGCGGATGCTTCGCCGATCACGAACGACGGAGCCGGGGAGTCCAGGTCATGGGGATCTTGGCCCTCCGCGGGCAGCTCTGCCCAGTCGATCTCGCCCTTCTCGCAGGTCTGCAGCGTGGGGAAGGCCAGGCTCTCGCCGGGGGCATCGGGCAGCAGCATTTGGAGCTGCAGCGCGTCGCGCAGCCCGTCGGCCACCGGTTCCTTGGCCGTGTAAACAATCTGGCTGACCCGCTCGGTGATGGTGGCCCCGCTGTCCAAGGTTATGGGGGCATCGAGGGTTTCGGTCACCTTCTCAACGTCCCAGTTGGGGTGCACGGTGGGCGTGGCGTCGGCCAGCTGCTCGGGCAGCGAGATAGCAATCTTCGTGGTCGGTGAACCCTCACATCCATGGGAGAAGGAGAACGTCAGCACGGAGCTGCTGCCGGCGGCGTTGTCCTCGGGGGTGACGCCCACGTGGGCGGAGGCTGCTCCGGCGCCAACAGCCAACAGGCCAGCCGTGGCTCCGACGGCCAGTAAAGAGCGAAGGGTAGTGCGGTGAATGGTAGTCACAGAATGCCTTTCGGGAGGCGCTGGGCCGCGGTCCGCGTAGCAAGGCCATAGCGGCCCGTCGCGGCGCAGGGCCGGGGAATCGATGATGTTTAGGACTTGGGTTAGGTCCGGTTTTGGAAGCTCGCCGGCACCGGCGGTCCCCGCAGCGGCACGAGTGTGACCAGGTACTGGGTTAGGAGAGGCAACGGATCCTGCTTGGCGGCAAGGGTGACGCCGGCGGGCGGCAGCGCCGTCACGGTCGACTGGCGGACCAGCGGACGCAGCCAAGCGGCCAGGCTCCACAGCGCAGCCTCGCCGCGCGCCAACATGAGCGCGGTCAGTGCTGTGGCCAGCACATGGGCGGCGAGCATGGCAGGCGAACTCCCGGCGTGGGATGTGGCCGCACAGTCGAGTGCCACGGCAGTGGATCCGGCGTGGCCCGCATGGCCCACGTGTACGGCGTGTCCGTCAGAGTATGGGTCCGGCGCGCAGCGGACGGCTGCGAGAAGTTCAAAGGCTTGGTGCAGTGCGAGCTGTCCGACGGCCAGTACCGCAAGGATCGTCACCAGTTGGAGTTTCCGCCCGGCCAGGATCATCACCGGCAACCATGTCAGCGCGCCCAGCGCCAGGACGACGGCGGCGGGTGGCAGGGTTCCTCCGGCCGCAGTGTGCGCGCCGGCGGCTACGCTGAAGACAGCGGCGGCGACTGCCGCGGACCGCCCGAATCGCAGCGCGCTACCCAAGATCATTCATGGTGGTAGGGACGCCCGCCGGCGATCTCCTGGGCGCGGTAGAGCTGCTCCATGAGGATCAGCCGGACCAGCTGGTGCGGGAAGACCAATTTGGAAAGGGACCAGACGAAGTCGGCCCGCTGGTGGATCGAGTCGTCCACCCCGTACGCCCCGCCGATGATCAAGGTGACGTTGCGGGAGCTGTCCAGCGGCTGCTGGAGGGTGCGCGCGAGGGTGGGCGAATCGATGTTCTTGCCGCGTTCGTCCAGCAGCACCACGAAGTCGTTGGCGTACTTGCCGCTGAGTTTGGCGAGCAGGGTTTCGGATTCTTCCTTGCGCGCGGCGTCATGCTCCCGGGAGGAATGGGGGATCGGCTGCCAGCTGACGTCGAAGGGCTTCTTCATCCGCTTCTCGTAGCGGTCGATTCCTTCCGCCACCCACGACTCGTGTTTGCGGCCGATGGTCAGGATGCGCAGGGTCATCCGGCTGATCCGGGGAATTTCCGGACGGTCAGGATCTGGGCGGCGCGGCCCACCGGACCCTGTTCGTCGAACAGTTCGGTGTCCGTCAGGCCGACGCCGTCGTCGCCAAAGCTCACGCGGGTGTCCAGGCCCGTCCACTCGCCCTGCGGCTGGCGGAACAGGTGGATGGTCAGGTCAAGGTTGGGGAACATGTACTCGCGCGGATCCTGCCGCACCGCGATGCCGTTGGCGGTGTCCACGATGCTGACGAAGCGCGCCAGCGGGTGGCTGTCCTCGCCCTGAACCAACGGGTGCAAGGTGCGCGCCCAGACGGTCCGGTTGCCGGGACCGAGGTCCGCCGCGGTGCGGAACTCCGTGGACCGGATGAAGCCGCCGTCCCAGACGCTGGTCATGGGCGCCGGGGGGCAGCCGGCGGGTCCGGGAAGGGGCCCGCTGAAGGTGCCGGCGACGGCAGCGGTATCACCGGTGAGCAGGCGCCAGGCCTGGGCGCGGATGGCCGTGCGGCCTTGCGCGGTGAAAGTGGCCTCCAAGAGCTCAATCGTCTTGCCCGGCCGCAGGACCCGGGTCTGGACCTCGAACTCGCCGCCGTGGATGATGCCCAGGATCTCGAAATTGATCCGGCTCATCACCATCTCGGGGCGGGGATGGTTGCGCAGCAGCTCGTGCACGATCAGGCCGGAAGCCGGTGCCATGTGCTGTTCGTGGTCGTTCCAGGCTCCTTGGGAATGCAGCGTGGATTGGAATTGTCCACCGTCCAGGCGCACGTAGTAAGCATCCGGAACTGTACCTCCATCGGCGCCGAGGTGCTCGGTGGCGGCAATGCCGGCGGTGGCCGCGGTGGCGGTGGAATCAACCATGCCCCCACTCTAGCCAAAGCGCGCGGCAGCCCCGCCTCCCGCACCACGGGCCCCACGCCGGCAAACGGCCGCTGCCGGGGTCACCGTTCTCCGACAGGGCGGGGATCGGGCGGGGGCGTCGGGGCAACCGGCTTGGCCGGCGGCGCCCAATCCAAGATGGCCGGCGGGCCTATCGCGTCACAATCCGCCGGCTCGGGCCGTGAGGGCTCCCGGGGCGGACTGGGCGGCTCCGGCTGCTCTTCCTCCTCGTCTTCGTCGCCCTGGTTTTCTTCGGCTGCTTCCACCGCTTTCCGGTAATCTTCCAGCGCCTTCTTGTACTCCTGCCGCGCGTTTTTGTACTCCTGCTCCGCGTTCCGGTTGTCCGCTTCGCACTGCGCCAGGGCGTTCCGGTAGCCGGCCCGTGCATTATCCCGCTGGGTGAAGAATGCCGATCGCTCCGCCAGGGCCTGCTGGTAGACGGCGTATTCGGCCCAGTAGTCATTCCACTGTGCCGCAATCTTGTCCCACTCCTTGTTCACCTTGGCCACCGCGGCGGCGTAGTCCTTGTACTCCTGCACGTCCGTCCGGTAGTGGTCGTAGGCGGCCCAGTAGTTCAGCACGGCCTGTTGCCATTTCCTGGCGCCGGCGGCGAGTCTCGACTCTGCGGCCTGGACACGTTCCCGGTTGGCGGCGGCTGCGTCCCTGGCGTCGAAAGGCACCGGTGACATGCCGGTGAACTCCCAGCCGCAGCCCGGCCCGGCGGCGTCCTCCGTCAGCAGATGGACCTTCGCCGACCTCGCGGGCTCCTTCGCGGGGCTCTTGGGCGGCCGGGGGAACTCCCGGGCGTCCGGCATCGGCGGCCAGACCGGGTAGGCCGGTAGGGCCGCCGGATTGGCCGGCTTGACCTTCAGGTCCGGTGCCGGGAAGGACACGGTCTCGTAGTCGGCGTCAGCCGGGGCCTTCGGCAGCGGAACGGCGGGGATGGATACCGTTCGGGTGATCGTGAACGGCTTGTAGCCGGCGGTCGACCAAGGGGAGCGGGCAGCGTCGCCGGCTTTGGATTCCTGGTCTGTGCAGACGTCGGCGAGCGCGGCCGCGAGCTTCTTGTCCAGTTGCCTGGCCAGTTTCTGCAGCGGTGCGGCTGTCTTTCCCGTCACGAAGGCCAGCACGTCCCCGCGCCGGAAGGTGAGCACCTGCATGGTGCCGTGGCCGTTCTTGGCCGCGTAGATCCGGTGGGCTTGGACGCCGGGGCCGTCCAGTTCCTCGCTCCGGACAGCAATCGCCGCCCCGGCGCAGTTGGCCGCGTTGTCCGCCAGCTCGTCCATGGCTTCGGCGCCGAGGCCGGCGGTGTAGGCGGCGGCGAGCACCTGCACCCTCTCGCCGCGCACCCTGAAGGAACGGGACAAAGCCACCGAGGGCGCCGCGCCGATATCGCACGCGTAGGGCACCGGCAGCGCCGCTCCGCGCTCCACCGGACCCTCCGGCTTCCACTTTCCGGGCGGTTCGGCCAGCAGCCCGGTCAAGGAAATGGAAGCCGGGCTGTCCGTGAGCACCGCGCTGATTGCCACCGGTGTGGCAGGCTCGGCCACCGCCGCGGCCTGTTCCTGCGCGAAGAACATTGGCAGCCCCGATGCCTGCAGGGCCACCAGCCCCGACGCGGTGAGGGACGCCAGGCACAGCGCACCGGTGGCCAGGGCAAGGGCCGGATGTTTCTCGAAGATGGACACCGGGACTCCTTACAACCCGTCGGGGACCGTGATGGCAGTGTTGCTGCCGGCGCTGAGCGTGATGGTCACTTCCTGGCGGAAGGTCAGCCTGCTGCCCGGCGGTGCCGACTGCGCGGTCACCACGTTTTGATCCACCCGCGGGTCCGGTTTGGCCGTTTCCTGCCCGACCACGGGCACCAGGTTGTTGCGCAGCAGCACCGTGATGGCCTCGTTTACGCCCAGTCCGCGGACGTCGGGCATGGACCGGGACGTTTTAACGCTGGTGGTCAGCGGGTCGGCCTCGGGCATCGGCTCGGCGGGCAGGCCCTTGTGCAGGCCTTCCATGGTGTCCTTCCATACGGGGCCGGCCAGTTCGGAGCCGGTGAGGTCGTAGAAGGTTTTGCCGTAGGCATGCACCGTCTTCAACGGGTGCTGGGCCCCGCCGCGGGGGTCGCCGAGCCACACCGCCGTCGCATACTGCGGGGTGACGCCCACGATCCAATTCGCGGCGAAGTCGTTCGTGGTACCCGTCTTGGCTCCGGCCTGGCGGCCCTTCGGCATGCCCAGGGCGCCCAGCGTGCCCGCCGGGTGGAACGGTTCGGTCAGCGCGTCCGCTACCGTGGCCGCCACCGAAGGGTCGATGGCCTGGTGGCAGTTTGAGGCGGGAACCGGGAGCTTCTCCCCGGTATCGCTGCGGATGGCTGCGGTGATGGTGACCGGCCGGCACAGCACCCCGCCGCTGACGAAGGTGGAGTAGGCGTTGGCCATCTCAAGCGGGGAAATCTCGTAGGAGCCGAGCGCCAGCGATGCCTCCCGGCCGTGCAGCTTATCGACGGGGATCGAGGTGATGCCCAGGGTTTCCGCGAACTCGGCGACTTCCTTCACGCCCGTGCGCTCGATCAACCGCACGAAGTAGATATTCACAGAAGCGCGCACGGCCTGGTAGGCGTCGATAGAGCCGTAATTCTCGTAGCCGTAGTTGTGGAAACCACCGGGCGGATTATCCAGCGAGGAGTAATAGGGGCCGTTGGCCAGCAGCTTTTGGCGCGGTGAAATCCCCTGGGACAGCGCCGTGGCGAGCACGATCGGCTTCATCGCCGACCCCACCTGGAAGGCGCTGTCGGCGAAGACCACCTCGGTCTTGCCCTTGCCTTCGCCCCAGGACCGGTTCTGTGCCACCGCCGTGACATGCCCGGTGCCGGGTTCGACGACGGCGGTGCCCAGCGCCGCGCGGTTCTTGTTGCCCATCGCTTTGCGCACGGCCTTTTCGGCCGCGTCGATGGCCTTGCGGTCCAAGGCCGTGGTCAGCGTCATGCCGCCGCGCGAGAGCCGGTCCCCGCGTTCTTCCTGGGTCTTGCCGAAGGCAGGATCGGTAAGAATTTCATCCCTGACCAGATCGCAGTAGAACGGGTACTCGGAGCCGCCGCAGCCCGAGGGCACAGACCCCGGGTCAAGGCCGAGCCCGCTGCCGCGGGCCGCCGCGGCTTCGTCCGCCGAGATCGCGCCATGCCGCTCGAGCACATTGAGCACGGTGTTGCGGCGGCTGAGCGCTCGATCCGGGTATTTCATCGGATCGTAGTAGACCGGTCCCTTGAGCAGTCCGACGAGCAGGGCCGACTGGGGCAGGGTGAGCTTGGCCGCCGTCGTATTGAAATAGATGCGCGCCGCCGCCTGGATGCCGTAGGCGCGGTTGCCGAAGTAGACGGCGTTGACATACATGTTCAGGATCCGGTCCTTATCCAGGCGCTTTTCCAGCTGGACGGCGTACTTGGCCTCCCGGATCTTGGCGTTGTAGGTTTCGCCCACCGCCACCGACTTCTCGGTTTCATCCCGGGCATTGTTGACGAGGATGTTCTGTACCAACTGCTGGGTGATGGTGGAGCCGCCCTGGCGCTCGCCGCCCACCGAGTTGCTCACCATCGCGCGGGTGACGCCCAGGGGGTCCACGCCGTGATGTTCGTAAAACCGGGAGTCCTCGGTGGACAGCAGCGTGTCCAAAAACGCGGGCGAGACCTGATCCAGGTCCACGTCAATCCGGTTTTCGCTGTAAAAGCGGGCGAATTCCTTGCCGTCCTTGTCGAGCAGGACCGTATGTTGCGGCAAGGCGGTGTCCAGCGGAAGCTCGGCGGGCAGGCCTTCCCACAGGTCCAGCACGGAATCCGTGGCAGCAGAGAAGGCGATGGCTCCCGGCGCTACCAGGGATCCGGTGCTGAGCGCGACGACGGCGACCGCACCGGCCCATCCGGCCACGCGGATCAGGGGGCCCTGCCGGTGCTCCGGCCGGGCCGCAGGCCGCAACAGCTCATCCAGCCCCACGGTTTCCCGTCGCCGGGGCCACCACCGCCGCGTTTTTCTCCGCAGGTGGGCGGCGCTTGGGCCCGCCGGAGCCGGTGTCTGACCGGCAGCCGTTATCGGGGCGCCGCTGGTTGCGCTGCCCGCCGGATCACGATCCTCGTGGTTCACCCGTAGCCCCCGTCCCCCTCAGCAGGCCCTGGACGTCCCCCGACGCCACCACATGGAAAACCTGCAGACGAATTACCTCAAGATGGCGGCTTTCGTCAGCCGCCGCGACCTGTGAGGTGGTCTTAGCGTACGGCTAAAATTCCACGACTCAACCTCTTTTTCCGGCGCTTTTCGATAGCTGTCGAAATGTGACATGGGCGCCATTTTTGTGATGGATGTGAAAGGCCGGATTGCACTTGAAAGCATTGACAGGACCGCTGCCTGGCACTAAAGATGGCACCCGCCCAAGCGCCATCTGCGGCATGGAAGCACGCTGCTAGAGCACGCGCTGGTGAACGACGGCCGACCCTTCGGCGGGTACCGGGACCGGTTGCGGAACTCCCTGCAGATAGACCAGGAAATCCTCGCTGTGCTGCCTTCGGTGGAATGCAGTCAGGACGCCGACATGCTCATCCCCGTTGGCCGTGGTCACTGAGACGACCCGGCCGATGGCGGTGGGCCTTAAAGCCTTGGCAGGGGTGGCCATTCTCTTACCTCCGAAAGCCAGAGAAGGTGCATGGATTAAGGCTACGCCCCACGTGGCGCAGCGGCAGGATGTTCAGCGAGACCAAAGCCCCGGCGAGGTTCGGGTTGGTTGGGCCGCGCCCGAGGGGTTGTGGACGTGTGCCGGATCGGCGACAGTGATAAGGAGCCGTGCTACGGGTTGGATGAGGGCGTATGAAAAGAGCGCTGGACATCGACGCCTTCGTTGCGGGCGTGCTCCGGGGCCCCCTGACGAACACCTGGTAAATCAGCTAAACAAAGTATCTCCGGATCAGGAGCAGTAATGACGGAAAACGTTCAGCCCGGCGGCGAAGACGCCGTCAGCGAAAACATCGAAGAGTATCAGCAGGATGACCGGCTTACCCCGGCCGACCGCATGGACCTCATTGCCAACGCCGTCGCCGAGGACGCCGACCGGGACGACGAATCCCGCAACCCCGTCAAGGACGAAGGAGCCGGCGACTCCTCCTAGAGAACCTGCGGCACGCTGCGGGACCGGCGGGCAGCCGAGGTAACGGCAGGACAGTGCTCCGGCGACCGCTCGCGCCGACAACCCGCGGGCCTGGCCCCTCCGGTACGTGTTGAGGAAACAAGCACCATGATCGACTCCGTCCGGGCATCGAGTCACGGGCACCCGATCGCACTAAACCGGCACCAGCTTGAGGGTGCCGCTGAGACGCTGCGGCTGCTTGGAGAACCCACGCGATTGCACCTGCTGTTGGTCCTGACCGCCGGACCGGCGGGTGTCGCGGAGCTGGTCGAGGCGACCGGTTCTGCCCGCACCATCGTGAGTCAGCACTTGGCGAAGCTGCGCCTCAGCGGCCTGGTCAGTGCCCGCAAGGAAGGGCGCAAAGTCATTTATTCGATAAGCGACAACCACCTGAATCGGTTGATTCAGGAAGCCATCAGTCACGCTGGCCACGCCACGCCCGGGCAGCCCGAGAAGGACTGAGGGCAGGTATCGGCCGGGCTCCGACATCCAGCGTGCCGAACCGGCAGCACCACCCGACGGAGGCGCCGTTACGCAGTCCTTCAAGCCGCCACGGGCATCTTTTATTGGGCAAGGCACTCCCGTTGACACTGGGTAATTACGGGGTGGAAAATTCTGAACATACCGATAGGTGCGCAGTTGCGGGGATATTTTTGCAACGGCGCAAACCTTCGTCCGGGTCTTCCCTGGTGGCGCTGAGGCAACCAGAGCGTCGGCGCATCTCGCGATTTGACGCGGGCGACGCCGAAGGAGGCGTTCTATGGACGCGAAGGATGGATCTCGGGGCGCGGTTACCTTCCTCAACAGGCATGAGGCGGAGACCCTCGATGCGCTGGCAGGACTGATAATACCGGGATCAGAGGAAGATCCAGGGGCCCAGGAAGCGGGAGCGGTTATCTATATCGACCGCGCTCTTGCGGGGCCTTACGGGAAACTGCAGCGGTTGTACCGTGCCGGCCTCGCAGCCCTTGACGAGAGTTGCGTCCAGCGACAGGGGCGTACGTTCGTCGAGCTTGACGAGGGAGAGCAGAACTCCGTCCTGGAACAGCTTGCAGGAAGTGGGCTGGACAGTGCGGTGGGCGCCGAACGTGCGGAATCCGACGGGGCGGAGAGGCCCGACCTCGGATTGCTGCCGTATTTTTTCGCCGTAGTGAGGCAGCACGTGGTCGAGGGGACATTTGGAGACCCCGTCTACGGGGGCAACAGGAACGCCGTCGGTTGGCGATTAGTTGGATTTCCGGGCGCCCATTGGGGATACGGCGAAGACGAGATGGACTACGGATTCGACGCCGCGGCCCTGCCCGTCGTAACCCTTCAGGACCTGCGGCATGAGCGAGAGCAGCGTAAAGGAGAGCCGGACCATGGCTGAGCATGTGGACATCGTGATTGTCGGCCTTGGTGCAGCCGGCGGGGTAATGGCGAAAGAGATGGCTCAGGCCGGCATGAGGGTTGTTGCCCTCGACAAGGGTCCGCGCTATGTGGATGAAGATGTCGAGGTCAAGCACGACGAGTTGCGGTACTTCGTCCGGCAGGAAATTTCCCCCAACATGGGCAGCGACCCCGTGACGTGGCGGCCCAACAGGGAGGGAACCGCAAGCGTTTTGCCGTGGTCGGTCGGACCACTCGCTCTCGGTCCTTTGTTTGTGCCTCCCTCCATCGGGGTGGGCGGGGGAACGATCCACTGGGCCGCGTGGGCTTGGCGGTTCCGCGATGCGGAGCTGCGCCTGCGGACTACGCTGAGCGAGCGTTTAGGCGCGGAAGCAGTGGCGGACACCGCCATTGTTGACTGGCCGATGGGGTACGACGAACTCGAACCGTATTACGAGCGGGCCGAGTACGAGATCGGAGTCGCGGGCAAGGCAGGTAACCTCGACGGGGAGATTCAGGAGGGTGGGAACCCGTTTGAACCGCCGCGGAAGCGTGACTATCCCATGCCGCCGCTGCGGATGACGGCGGGTGACAAACCATTCTCGGAGGCAGCGAAGCGGCTTGGCCTTCACCCCTTCCCTGCTCCGGCAGCGGTGAACTCCGTGGAGTACCAGGGAAGAAGCGCTTGCGTGTACTGCGGATTCTGTCGGGACTACCCCTGCCACGTTGGCGCCAAGTCGAGCAGTGCGGTCGCCCTCCTTCCGCAGGCTCTCGAAACGGGCAACCTCGAGATCCGCCCGTACTCGCGTGTTTTCGAGGTGAAGCGGGATGCGACCGGGAGGGCCTCCGGTGTGCGATACATCGATCTCGTGCGGGAACAGGAACGAGAACTCGACGCCGACTACGTAGTGCTCTCGGCATACGCCTTGGAGAACACCCGGCTGCTGTTGGCTTCGGGCATCGACGGGAACGGCGTCGTCGGCAAGTACTTCATGACACATAACTACGGCTGGTTCACCGGCACTCTTCCGGACTGGACTAACCCGTTTGCCGGTCCCGCGGTTGCGACCAGCGTGATCGATGACTACACCTCGGAGCTCGTATCCGGTGACGGCGCGGTCTGGGGCAGCCCGATTATTGGCTTTGGCGGGGATGTTCAGCCGGTGGAAGCCACCCGGAATATGCCGGATTCGGCACCGAAATTCGGGCAGGGGTTCAAGGACTGGATGCGGGACAACTACCGGCGTACTTTCAGCATGTACCACCAGACCGCGACCTTCCCACGTGAAGACTTCTGCTGCGATCTGGATCCGAAGGTTAAGGACGCGTTCGGTCAGCCGGCGCTACGGATCACCCATGACTGGACGTCGCGCGACGAACAGGACGTGCAGTTTATGCAAGGCAAGAAGCGTGAAATCGCACGTGAGATGGGAATGCTTGAGTGGTGGGAGGCGCCGACCGCGCCGCCTTACCACGTGTCCACCCACGAGGTAGGTACCCACCGAATGGGCGACGATCCGGGCACCTCGGTCGTGGATCGCTACGGCCAATGCCACTCCGTGCCCAACCTCTTAGTTCTCGGCGGAGGACAGTTTCCCACCTACGGCGCCTATAACCCCACGTTGACGATCTATGCGCTGGCTTACATGGCGGCTGATCATCTTCGGGCGGAGACCGGGGCGAAAGCGCGCGCCGAGGTTCCTCATCGCTGAAAGGTTGGAAAGATGCCGGTCGTACAGGTCCACATGCGGGCGGGCCGGTCCGCAGAGGACAAGCGCAGGCTCATCGAGTCCATTACCGACGTCGTGGTAGATGTCCTGGGCTCAAAGAGGGAAAGAGTAGTGGTCCTCTTGGATGAGATCGATCCGGGGAGCTGGGGTCAGGGCGGCCGGCTTCTTGCTGACGAGTTATCGGAGAAGACGTGATGGGTGGTTCCCATGTCCTGTCCGGTGAACGATCTTTCGACGCGGTTCCGTAGCTCGAAACCTGGCACAGGGCGGGCGATGAGATGACTGTTTCCTCGGTGGCCTCGCTGCTGGCGACGCTCAACCAGGCCACTGTCTACGACCTTGAACAGCCCCGGTACGCCGGTGCCCCGATCTTTGCGGCGCACCGTCCCGGGTTCATTTACACACTCCACCGGCGGCATGAATCCGGGCTAGGTGAAGCCAGGACCAGTGCCTCCGGATTGATCGTCACCGCAGAGCACGCCGGCACGCACATTGATGCGCTCTGCCACCAGGCGGTGGACCTGCGGATGTTCGGCGGCCTGCCGGCTGACGCCAAGACGCAGACTTCTTCCGGTTTCACGGAACTTGGCGTGGAGACAATAGCTCCCATCATCGCCCGCGGCGTGCTGGTCGACATCCCGCGGCATCGCGACGTGGAGCGGCTTCCAGCAGGCACGGTCGTTGGAGCGGATGAGCTGGAGGCTGCCGCCTCAGAGCAGCGTGTTCGGGTGACCGCGGGCGACGTCGTCCTCGTCCGCACAGGCAGCGGGTCTCTTTGGAACGAACCGGATGAATATCTTCAAGGCGCCGGCCTTTCCGCCGAAGCCTCGGAATGGCTTGCGGATCGTCGGGTGCAGGCTGTAGGAGCTGACAACGTTGCATGGGACGCCGTGCAACCGGACCCCCGGCGCGGGAGCCTGCCGGGGCACGTGGTGCTCATCGTCCGCAACGGGATTTACATCATCGAGAATCTGCAGCTCGAGGAGCTCGCTGCCTCCGGCAGTCAAGAATTCATGTTCATATGCCTGCCGCTCAAGATGGTCGGCGTGACAGGATCACCTGTTCGCCCGTTGGCTGTGGTGCCGGCATGAACAGCCGGCTGGATGCCGCCTTGCGGGCTATCTGCCGAGCCGACCCTTGCCTGCGCGCCCGGTGCCTTCGGCGGCTCCCCGGGACCCAGGGCCAGGCTATTGCAGACGCGTCAAGACCACTACGGTGACCGCCTGAGGAAAGGAGAAGGCGAAATGGCACACAAGGACGTGCCGGCTACCGGGCCGGCACAGGAAGGTCCCAAGAATCGAGGCCGCGTTCCGGCAACCGCCGTTGGAGCGCTCATTTTCCTGTGGCTCGTCTATGCGATGAACGCAAATACGCGCCAAATCTTCTACTACGTCCTGCCCCCGATGGTTGAAGAGTTCGATCTGACGCCGGAGGAAGCCGGTGTCGTCAGTACGATCGTGACGGTAGCTGTGGCATTGGTGGCAATTCCCGCCGGCGCCTGGTTCGATCGGGGCGGACATGGCTGGGCCCGCAAATACCGCAACGCGATCGTCGCGGCCGGATACTTCCTGTTCTCCATTCTCACGGGCATAGTCGCACTCACGAAGACGATCTGGAACGTCGTCGTCATCCAGTCCATCAAGAACGCCTTCGGCGGCGCAGGCGAAGCGGTCGAGGTCACGTCGATGGTCGAGTGGTATCCCGTGGAAAAACGGGGTCTGGCGCTCGGGATACAGCACGCGGCATACCCTTGGGGCACAGGCTTGGGCGCCATCGCCACCGGGGCGATTCTGGCCACCTTCGGGCCGGAGAACTGGCGGTATGTATTCCTGATCATTCCGCTGGCGATGATTCCTATCTGGATCGGCTGGTGGTGGTATAGCTCTCCGAAGCGCTACGAAAAGTTCGAAGACGACACCCAGGCCGCGGGGCTAACCAAGCCTCTCGCCGGTGGGGCCGGCGCCGAGCAGCGGCACGCCGAACCCGGTGCGCTGCGCCGCAGCCTTGCGAATCCGAACATCTTGGTTCCCGCGCTGGCATCAATGTTCGGGATCATGATCTACACGGGGATCAGCTTCTGGCTGCCACAGTACATCGCCTTCGTGGGCGGTTTCAGTTTCGCGGAAGCCGCCGCCTACAGCGCCGTGTTCACGATCACCGGCGGTATCGGGCAGATCTTCTGGGGTGTCGTTTCCGATTACATCGGGCGAAAGCTGAGCCTGATCATCGCCTTTGTGTGGCTGGCGATCGGCCTCTATCTCCTGCGGTTTTCGGCGGTGAGCTTGACCGTTCTGATCGTGGTGCAGCTCATCGCAGGTCTTGCGACGAACGCCATCTTCCCTGTCCTTTACGCGTTCGGCTCTGACTCGGCAGAGCCTGGTGCCATGGGGACGGCGAACTCGATTCTCCTGTTCTTCCTTTACATTGGAGGCGTTTCCCCCCTCGTCCTTGGATGGCTGATTGGACTCGGAGGCGGGTTCGAAAGTGAAACCGGATACTTCTACGGCCTCTACTTCCTGGTGGCCGTGGCGGTCATCTCGGCAATCATCATTGCGCTGTTCACACGCGAGACGGTGGGGCGGTTTAAGGACCGCGATAGGGCCCTGGTCTCCCGCGAGCGCACCCACGTGCGTCCGGGGCTGCCCCAGGAGTAAGTCGTCACCCTTGCGTCCCCGGCCGCGGCCCATGGCAGTGATCTCAATCGATGATAAGGAGAAACCGATGGGAATGAGTTACGAGCAAGCACGGCAGGCGCTGGAAGCGGCGCTCGACAAGGCCACGGAGATCGGGTCCCCCTCCAGTGTGGCCATCGTCGACTCCGGGCGTGAACTGGTTGCGTTCGCGCGGCAGGACGGGGCGCTTCTGGCTAGCACCGAGATTTCGGTGGGCAAGGCCTACACAGCGTGTTCGATGAAGATGGCAACGAAGGACATCGGACCCTTGACCCAGCCAGGCCAACCCCTCTATGGGCTCGAGTACACACACCATCGCCCCCTCGTTACCTTCGCCGGAGGACGGCCCTTGGAGATCGCGGGGGAGATCGTCGGTGGCGTCGGAGTAGCCGGGGGAACCGTCGACCAGGATGACGAGATTGCGGCCGCCGCGCTCGCGGCTCTCACCTCGTAGGAGGAATGCATGCAGCTCCAGGGGAAAAAGGCGATCATCACGGGGGCGGCAACGGGTATCGGGGCGGTCACCGCCAGGGCGTTTGCTCAAGAAGGTGCGGCCGTCGTTGTGGCCGACATCAACGAGGACAACGGCTGGCGTGTGGTCGAGGAAATCCGCAGTCAGGGCGGCGCAGCAG
The DNA here is from genome assembly GCF_059090825.1 of Arthrobacter sp. Y3224055. Classification (NCBI taxonomy): domain Bacteria; kingdom Bacillati; phylum Actinomycetota; class Actinomycetes; order Micrococcales; family Micrococcaceae; genus Arthrobacter; species Arthrobacter sp. Y3224055. The sequence continues at coordinate 330,771 of NZ_JBNHGB010000004.1, forward strand.
AGTTCGTCCGCACCGACGTAACCAAGGAAAGCGACGTAGAGGCGCTCGTGAAGCAAGGCACAGAGACGCTGGGTGGTCTCGACGTCTTGTTCAACAACGCAGGGGCCCAGCGCTCGGGGGCCATCACCGGTTTCGAGCAGGATCAGTGGGACCTGCTCATGGCGGTCAACCCCCGCTCCTGCTTCTTCGGTGTCAAGCATGCCGTACCTGTCCTTCGCGAACAGGGAGGCGGGTCGATCATCAACATGGCATCGCTGGCTGCAGTAAAGGGAGGTGCCGGCTTGACTGCCTACTCCGCGTCCAAAGGCGCCATAGTGGCGTTCACCAAGGCACTGGCCCCCGAGCTCGCGCCTTACCGCATCAGAGTTAACAGCGTTTGCCCCGGATGGATCGACACTCCGTTCAACCGGCCGGCAATCGAGTTCATGGGCGGTGCGGAGGAGCAGGAACGCGTCGTCAAACAGATCGTACCCATGGGCCGTCAGGGAACGCCGGAGGAAATCGCGCCCATCGTGGTGTACCTCGCCTCGGACGGCTCCACCTATATGACCGGACAAGCACTGGTAGTGGACGGAGGCGTGTACTGACGGGGCGCTTTACGGGTTTGCTCATGGATCGGGTCGATGACCTCGTCGTCGCTCGCCCTGCCAGCGGAGTGTGAAAGGCGGTAGCGGTGTGGCCGGGGCAGGAGCTCACCTCAAAGTAGGGGAATCTCCCACTGCTTCTTTTGCGGTCCGGGCGTCGGCTCTTGCTGCACGGCCGGTGCTCACCTAGGTTGAAGGTGGACGGTCGCGGGCAGGTTCCCGTTGGGGGAGTCGGCGCTGCCGTTCCAGAAGGAAGATCAGCATGGCAACAGGCACCGTCAAATGGTTCAATGCCGAAAAGGGGTTCGGCTTCATCAGCCAGGACGACGGCGGGCCGGACGTGTTCGCACACTTCTCGGCCATCGCCGCCAGCGGCTACCGCTCGCTGGAGGAAAACCAGAAAGTTGAGTTCGACGTCGTTCAGGGACAAAAGGGACTGCAGGCCGAGAACATTCGCCCGCTTTAACACACGCTCAAACCAACGCCCCGCTCTCCGAAAGTGCGGGGCGTTTGTGTTGCAGCCGCCGTGAACCGCACAGGCTAGGGGACTCATTACTTACGCTGCGTCATCTTGGCAGACGTGAGAGCCCTCGAATTCCTTTCGCTCCGCGCTGGTAGGTAATCGCCAAGTATGCTTACTATCTTGACAAGGGCGTCCTCTGCCAAGAGAACGGAGATCCATGTCTGCGATGCCCGCATCCCATCCGGGACTGACTGGAAACAACCTCTGAAAGGCACGCACAGTGTTTCTTCTCTTCGGTCTCAAGACCGCCCTTCGCGATCTGCCCGGACGGATGGCTACGTGCCAGTATTGCGGCCGGTTCGTGCACCATCGCCTGCAGGAACGCGCCACCAAACTCACAGTCTTCTTTATTCCGGTCTTCACAACATCCAGGGGCTTAGTCATCACCTGCACGAACTGCGGGCGGAGCTCCACAACGAAATCCCGACAGAAGAACGCACTCTTTAGCTAGCTGAGAGACTGCGTTTCACCTGGAAGGACATTTTTCCGAGGCGGCATAGGGCCTCGTTGTCTTGGCCGCGCCGTTCATACCGGCAGGCGCGCGGCGAAGCGGAGCGGGCGTCTCGTCCCCGCTGGCCGGGTCTCAGGCCGCGGCCGCTGTTGAAGCTGCTAGTTGCGTCACGCCGTTTTGTGCACTCGCACACTGACGTCCCTTTCGCGCCCTTGTAGCGTCACATGCACACCCTCCGAAAGACCTAAGCCAAGAAGGAACCTCTGTCGATGACGACACCTGTCTTATCTCTGTCAACCGCACAATCCGAGCACGGCACGTCGGCTCCCACCCAGGACGCGGGACCGCTGGAGAACGCCCACAGGCAGCTTGCTTCAGCAATCCGTACGCTGGGATACAGCGAAGGGCTGCACCAGTTGCTGGCCCAGCCGCGCCGGGAGCTTTCCGTGAGCATCCCCTTGCGCCGGGACAACGGCAGCGTTGAGGTTCTCACCGGTTACCGCGTGCAACATAATTTTTCCCGCGGACCCGCCAAGGGCGGACTGCGTTACAGCCCGCACGTCTCCTTGGACGAAGTGCGTGCACTGGCAATGTGGATGACGTGGAAGTGCGCTCTGCTGGACGTCCCTTACGGCGGCGCCAAGGGCGGGATCACTATTGATCCGCGGAATTACTCGCAGCAGGAATTGGAGCGCGTTACGCGCCGCTACACCAGCGAAATCCTGCCGATCATCGGCCCTGAGAAGGACGTGCCGGCGCCCGACATCGGCACTGACGAACAGACCATGGCATGGATGATGGACACCTATTCGGTCAACGTCGGATACACGGTTCCAGGCGTGGTGACGGGCAAGCCTGTCAGCGTTGGCGGTTCCCTCGGCCGTTCGAGCGCCACATCCAGGGGCGTCGTGCACGTCGCGCTGGCAGCGCTTGCCCACGCCGGGCTTGATCCACGGCAGAGCACCGCGGCTGTTCAAGGCTTCGGCAAGGTGGGAGCCGGAGCCGCAGAGTTCCTTGCCGACGCCGGAGTCAGCGTTGTGGCTGTGGGCGACCAGTATGGGGCCATCCATAATGCTGACGGCTTGAACATCCGTGCCCTGCAAGACCATGTCAAGGAGACTGGCAGCGTCGTCGGCTTTGCCGGCGCAGGTGCCATGCCTTCGGATGAGCTGTTGGAGCTTGAGGTGGACCTGCTGGTCCCCGCAGCAGTAGAAGGCGTGCTGCACGGCGGCAACGCCAACAAGGTGCGCGCCAAGGTCATCGTGGAAGGCGCCAACGGCCCCACCACGGCGGCGGCGGACGTCATGCTGCAGGACAAGGGCGTGCTCGTTGTTCCGGACATTCTCGCCAATGCGGGCGGCGTCATCGTCTCCTACTTCGAGTGGGTGCAGGGCAATCAGGCCTACTGGTGGACTGCTGCCGAAGTTGAAGAAAAACTGGAACACCGGATGTTGGCGGCGTGGGAGAACGTCCTGTCCATTGCGTCCAAGCGCGGCCTGAACCTGCGCGAAGCCGCTACCGTGACGGCCGTCGAGCGTGTGGCACAGGCGCACCTGACCCGCGGGCTCTACCCCTGATCCTGACTGCGCGCGTCGGCGGGGTTTCGCATGCCCCGCATCAGGGACCGGGCCGGTTGGGGGATGTTGCGGAACGATGGCGACATCCCCCAACCGGTGGCGGCACCCTCGTTTTACCTCTCTTACCACCACGCAGCGGTCAAAATACTGCACAAGATTGAGGAAAGGTCTCCCATGACGGTAGACAATTGGAAAGACCTAACAGGCCAGCACGTTCAGATCCGCAAGGACGGGAAAGCCGTCCGGAAGGGCCGGGTCGAAGAGGTGACGCGGGCAGCGGACGCGTTGTGGCTGGAATGGCACGGTGGACACCTGAGGCAGCTGTACGAAAAAGCTGAAGGTTATTCGGTAGAGCTCGTTCCAAGCCCGTAAGGCGCGGAAACAGAAGAAGCTCTGGCCGTTACGGGTGGTCGTCAAACGCGCGACTCAAGCTTGGCAAACTGTCCCGATCTGCGGCGAAAGCAAAAGGCCCCACTTCCCTTCTTTAGGAGGGGAGCGGGGCCTTGCTAGTGGCGGTGACGGTGGGATTTGAACCCACGTTGGCTTTCACCAAACAACATTTCGAGTGTTGCACCTTCGGCCGCTCGGACACGTCACCAACGCGTCAACTTTACCCGCTGTTGGCTTGAGCCCCAAAACGGCGCGGTCGGCACCTGAGTCAGAGGGGGAGTTCGCCGCGGTGCTGCGCGAAGAACTCGCGAAGCATGGCGGCCGACTCCTCCCTGCGGACCTCCGGGTAGACCTCCACCCAGTGGTTCAGCCGGCGTTCGCGCAGGATGTCGAAAACACTGCCCGCCGCCCCGGCCTTCTCATCCCACGCCCCGAAGACAACTTTCGGGATGCGGGCGAGCACGATGGCGCCGGCGCACATGGCGCAGGGCTCCAGCGTGACCACCAGCGTGCAGCCTTCCAGGCGCCAGGAGCCGAGCTTTCTGGCCGCCTCCCGAATGGCCACCATTTCGGCATGGCCGGTCGGGTCGTGCAGCGCCTCCCGTTCGTTGCGTCCGGAACCCAGAACCGCGCCGTCGGGCCCCATCACCAGGGCACCGATCGGCACGTCGGAGGTCTCCAGGGCCAGGCGGGCCTGGTCCAGGGCAAGGCCCATCCACTGGTGGTGCTGCGGATCAATCGGGCCCATGCCTCCATTCTGGCAGGCTCGATGTTTGGCCCTGCTATCCGGCTGCCGGTAGTTTTGTGGGATGCGCGTACTCGAAGTGGATCATCCCCTTGTTGCCCACAAACTCACCGTTCTCCGCGACAAGACCACTCCGTCGCCCGTATTCCGCCAACTCACCGAAGAACTGGTGACCCTGCTGGCCTACGAGGCCACCCGCGACGTCCATACCGAGCCGGTGGAAATCGAGACCCCGGTGACGCGGACGACCGGGACCGCCTTCACCAAACCCACGCCGCTGGTGGTGCCCATCCTGCGCGCGGGCCTCGGCATGCTCGAGGGCATGACCAAGCTGGTGCCGACCGCCGAGGTCGGCTTCCTGGGCATGGCGCGCAACGAGGAAACGCTGGACATCATTACTTATGCCGAGCGGTTGCCGGCCGATCTCACAGGCCGTCAGGTGTTCGTGCTCGACCCCATGCTGGCCACCGGCGGCACGCTGCGCGAATCCATCAAGTTCCTCTTCGCCCGAGGCGCCGCCGACGTCACCTGCATCTGCCTGCTGGCGGCGCCGGAGGGTCTGCAGGCCCTGCGCGATGAGCTCGAAGACAAGAACGTCTCGATTGTGGTGGCGTCCATCGACGAGCGGCTGGACGAGAAAGCCTACATCGTGCCCGGCCTGGGTGACGCAGGGGACCGGCTGTACGGCGTTGCCGGCTGAACCAGCCGGCGAGGTGGCACCACTCACGGAACTGCCGGCTGACCCAGCCAACGAGGGGCACCACTCACGGAACTGCCGGCTGACCCAGCCAACGAGGGGCACCACTCACGGAACTGCCGGCTGACCCAGCCAACGAGGGGCACCACTCACGGGAACTGCTGGACCGAAGATCGGGGGCCCGCACGTTCCAGTGCGTGTCCACATTTTGGACGGTTTGCAAACGCCGGTGCTTTGCTTCTAGTGCGCCTCACCACGAGGCAAAACCAACAATGCATATTTATTCATCGGCGGCCCGGAAGGGCGGTGATCGGCTGATATTTATACACGGCCGTGGTGTGATGTGTGGCACAAAAGCGCTGGTTCTTCTCACTATGTGAGACAAGCAAGCTTATATTACTTGCACGTAGGCATTGTTACGAGCCAAACTCATGGTTGTGAACAACAACGCAACAGCATCTGCAGCCGCAGCCTTCAGTTACGGGACGTATCCCGGCGCACTGGCGGACTGTTGCCGAATGCAGGCCTAACTCACCACCCCTCGAGTTATTCCAGGCAATTCATCTGTCCAATGGCGGGCGCCAGAAACACATCCCGTGCGGGCATACCCATGCATTCGCGCCGTGATGACGGCCATTTTCACACATGAGGTTCTAATGTCAGTTTCATCCGGATACGTCCACATCTCCGTCCGCAACGCCCAGAACCGAGCGGCAGCCGCGCAGCGACAGGCAGCCGGGCAGAACCCGCAGTTCGCCGGGCAGCCGTCTTACCCGGGTGAGCAGCAGGCCTACCGCGTGCTGCGTGCGGTTCCCGGCCAGTTCGACGCCGCTGCCCCCCATCCGACCACTGCCCCCACCCCCGTGGTCACCCCCAATGGAATTCCCGGCCCGCAGGCGGTGTCGAATGACACTGTTGCCCGCGGGTTCGTTCTCTATGTGGGCCTGGACGAGGAGGCTGCCGCCGCCCAGGGGACCACGCTGAGCAAGCTGGCTTCCCAAGTTCGCGCCTACGTGCAGTCGCTGGCTCCCGACGCCCAGACCCACGGGGCCGTGGCCCTGGCGCCAGCCGACGCCCCGGGCGAGAACATTGACGTAGTGCGCCAGGCCTTGGGCGATCCGACTGTCAGCCGCCGCCCGCGGACCGCGGCCGTGGAGATCCAGCGGCAGCCGCAGCCGGCCTCGCACGCCAGCCGTCCCAGCGGCGTCCTGATCGATCTGTCCCGCCGCGAGGTGCACCTGGACGGCGAGACCCTGAACCTGACGTTCAAGGAATTCGAGCTGCTCAACTACCTCGTGGAGAACGCCACCCGCACCGTCGGCCGCGAAGAGCTGCTCTCCGGGCTGTGGAAGAACGCCGAGGAAGTCCCGAACGAACGCACCATCGACGTGCACATCCGCAGGCTCCGGTCCAAGCTGGGCCGCCTGGCCAACACCGTGCGCACCGTCCGCGGCCAGGGCTACCGCTTCTATGAGCACCCGGAAGTAGTGGTCTGGGCCGCGCCGGAGTACTCCATCTAGGTCCTGCCTGACTTCGCCCCGCCGCGCTACAGCCCGTAAGCCTCGAGCAGGCGGAGCCAGACTTCGCTGATGGTGGGGTAAGAGGGCACCGCGTGCCAGAGCCGGTCCAGCGGGACCTGGCCGACGACGGCGATGGTCGCCGAGTGCAGCAACTCGCTGACACCGGGGCCGGCGAACGTCATGCCCACGATGACCTTGCGGTCCTCGTCCACCACCATCTGGGCCCAGCCCTGGTAGCCGTCGGCATACAGCGAGGAGCCGGCGACGGCGATCGGCAGTTGGGTGGCGGAAACGGCGAGCCCGCGCTCCCGGGCCTGCTCTTCGGTGAGACCGACGACGGCGACCTCCGGATCGGTAAAGATCACCGAGGGGACCGCCGCGTCGTCGGCAGTGCTGGCGAAGCGGCTCCACGCTTCCGGGTCGCCGTCCAGCTCGCCAGCCGCCCGGGCGGCGATCGCGTCCCCCGTGGCCCGCGCTTGGTACTTGCCCTGGTGCGTCAGCTGAGCTTTGCCGGCGGCGTCGCCTACCGCATACAGCCAGCCCCCGTCGACGGCGGCCACGCGTCCGCTGGCGTCGACCTGCAGCCGCTTCGGATCCTGTCCCAGCTCCTCCAAGCCAAGGCCGGAGAGGGCCGGCCGTCGTCCGGTGGACACCAGGAGCTTCGCGGCCGTGACTGTGTCCGCCGCCCCGGTCTCACCGTCCGCACCCGCAGCAGTCAGGGTGAGGCTAACGCCGCCGTCGTGCGCAGCCACCCGTGACGCCGCCGTATGGAGCCGGATCCGCACCCCGTCGCGGCGCAGCCCGGCTTCCACCAGCCGCCGCGCGGGTTCGGGGACGCTCGCCAGCAGGTCCCCGCGCGCCACCAAGGTGACGTCGCTGCCCAACCGGGCATACGCCTGCGCGAGCTCGCAGCCCGAGACGCCGCCGCCCAGCACCAGCAGGCTCTCCGGAACCTTCCGCGCGGCGGTGGCTTCGCGCGTTCCCCAAAAATTGACGCCGTCCAGCCCGGGCAGCGGCGGCACGTTCGGCGAGGAACCGGTGGCCAGCACGACGGCGTGCCGTGCGGTGATGCGGGTCCGGGTCCCGTCGTCGTCCGTTGCCATCACTTCGCGCGGACCGCTAAGCCGGGCGGTGCCCCGGACCAGTTCGATGCCGACGCCCTTCACCCACTCCACCTGCGAGGCGTCGTCCCAGCCGGAGGTGAAGGAATCTCGGCGGGCCAGCACGGCCTCCGCCGCCAGGCCGCCGGTCACGGCTTCGGCCGCGCCCTTGACGCTTCGCGCGGCCTGCAGGGCCGTGCCCGGGCGCAGCAGGGCCTTGGAGGGCATGCAGGCCCAATAGGAACACTCGCCGCCGACCAGCGCCGATTCCACCAGGATGGTCTTAAGTCCGCCGCGGGTGGTCCTGTCCGCCACATTCTCGCCGACCGCCCCGGCCCCGAGTACCACGACATCCGCTTCCAGGGTCCGCTCTGCCATGTCCCGAGCTTCGCATCGCGCGGAGGCGCTGACAAGGGCCGCATACACTCGTGGTGTGAACGACCACCACCTGAAGAAGCTGATGATCATGCGCCACGCCAAGGCCGCGTGGCCGCTGGGCGTCGAGGACCACGAGCGGCCGCTGGCCCAGCGCGGCCACGACGAGGCGCCGCAGATCGGACGGTGGATGGTGGAGCACAACTGCATCCCGGACTTCATCCTGTGCTCGTCGGCACTGCGGACCCGCCAGACCTGCACATGGGTGTGCAGCGAGCTGGGGGAGAAGGCGCCGACCCCCATGCTGTCCGACGAACTCTACGACGCGCCGGCCGTGCGGGTCCTGTCCGAGATCAACCGGCTGCCCGACACCATCACGTCCCTGCTGGTGGTGGCCCACATGCCGGCGGTGCAGGACCTGGCGATGCGGCTCGCATCGCTGGATTCCGACGAGGAGGCCGTGGTGGACATGGCCACCCACTATCCGACCTCGGGCCTGACCGTGCTGCAGCACGGCAAGAGCTGGGCGGAGCTGGACGGGCGCGACGCCGCGGTGACCGACTTCGTGGTGCTGCGCTGAGCGTGGCCGGGCGGCGCCTCGCGGACGCGTTTCAGCCGGGGCGGATTCCGCCGGTCAGCCGGTCAGAAGAGGAGGATCGGCTTGATCGTGGAACCGCTGGCCGAATCCTCGAACCCCTGGTTGATGTCGGCAAAGGGGTAGGTCTTGACCAGCTTGTCGTACGGAAACCGTCCCTGCTTCCACAGCTCGATCAGGCGCGGGATGAAGACCTGGTACACCGAGCTGCCCTGGACGTTCATTTTAAACGTCCATCCCTTCACCTGGGACTCGCCGATCTCGAACGGTGCCTCGGTGCCGAAGGTCGTGTTGCCCACGGCCACGAGCGTGCCGCGGAAGGCCAGCGCGCGCGCAGCCTGGTTGAGCACAGCGGGCACCGAGGTGGTATCGACGATGTAGTCCACACCCTCCCCGCCGGTGATGCGGTTCAGTTCCTCGCCCATGTCCGTCTTGGCGGAGTTAATGGTGTGGGTGGCGCCGAGTTCGAGGGCCGTCTCCAGGCGGTTGTCGTGCAGATCCACCGCGATCACCGTCGTGCAGCCGGCGATCTTGGCCGCCATGATCGCCGCCGAGCCGACCGCCCCGGCGCCGATCACCGCCAGCGATGATGCCGCCTCCGGCCGCAGCTCGTTGAGCACCGCCCCGGCACCGGTCTGCAGCCCGCACCCCAGCGGGGCGAGCATCTCCAGCGGAACGTCGGGGTCCACCTTGACCACGCAGCGCTCCAGCACGTTCGCGTACGACGAGAAGGACGACTGGCCGAAGAAGTGGGAGGCCACGGATTCACCGTCGGCCGAGAGCGCGGTACGGCGACCACTGAGATTGATGGCGATGTAGTGCTCGCAGTATGCCATCTCCCCGCGGCGGCACTGCTTGCACGTACCGCACGATGCCGGCGCCAGCACCACGTGGTCACCGGCCTTGACGCTCGTCACCGCTATGCCCACATCCTCCACAACGCCGGCGCCCTCGTGTCCTAGCACCGCCGGCCATGGAGGGGATACGCCCCGTCGCGTGCGGTCGAATCCGTGTGACAGATGCCGGTGGCGACCATGCGGATCCTCACCTCGTCGGGCCGGAGATCGGCGAGCTCCAGTTCTTCGACTGAAAGCGGTGCGCCCGTCTCGCGTACGACGGCGGCGGTGACCTTCATGGGTATTCCTCCTCAATACGGGACCAACACATAACAGGAGCGCACACGATGGCGCGGACTCCTGTTTTAACCGTCTCATGACGGCCGGGTCAGTGCACCTGCTAGATGCGGATGCGGCCAAGCTTGTCCGGGTTCCGGATGAGGAAAATTTCGCGGACCAAGCCCTCATCGATCCGGAAGCCGGCGACCGTGTCCACCGCACCGTCCGCGTCAACGGCCACCAACCCGGGCAGCCCGTTGACGTCGGCGACGTGCAGGTGGAAGGGGGCGTCCGGCTTGCCGGTGATGCCGAGCAGGAAGCGCAGCACCTTCTCCACCCCGAAAATGGGCCGCAGCGCCGAGGTCTTCTGTCCGCCGCCGTCGCTGGTCAGCACAACGTCCGGGGCCAGCAGGCCCAGCAGAGGCTCGATGGCCCCGGTGTTGGCCGCCTCCAGGAACTGTTCGGTGATGCGCCGGTGCAGGGCCGGATCCACCTGGTTCCTGGCTTGCCGGCTGGCGACGTGGCCGCGGGCACGCGAGATCAGTTGCCGCACCGCCGCGGGCGAGCGGCCCAGCGTCCGGGCAATCTCCGGTGCCGGGTAGCCGAAGACCTCGCCCAGGATGTAGGCCGCACGCTCCAAGGGGGAGAGCTGTTCCAAGACCACCAGCATGGCCAGCGAAACATCGTCGGCCAGCACGGCGGCGTCGTCCGGCGCGATGGCGGTCGGGGCACCCGGCAGGGAACTGACCGGCTCGGGCAGCCAGGGCCCGACGTAATTTTCGCGACGGCGCTGCTGGACGCGGATCTGGTTCAGCGCCAGATTGGTTACCGTTCGAAGCAGGAAGGCGCGCGGTTCCCGGACATGGTCCTGCGGCACGTCGGAGAACCGCAGCCATGCCTCCTGCAGGACGTCCTCCGCGTCGGCGGCGCTGCCCAAGAGGCGGTACGCCGCCCCAAAGAGCAGCCCGCGGTGCTGCTGGAACACGGCCAGGTTTGCCTGGGTCGCCGTCATCTCAACCTCCTACGCTGCAGGTTTCCGTGAAGCCCTGGCTGGCCAGGCCTAGGCCTAACGCGGCGTTGACCCTCGACCGCTGGTGCTCCACACACCGAGCACATCGCGCTCAAGCTGAGTGTAGACGGTAGCCGGTGTGCCAGCGCGGAACCTCCCGCAGTTTCTCCGGGTCCACGCCCTGGTGATGAAATTCCCAGTATCCGAAGTCGAGACACTGGAGCCCGGAGAGGGGAGTGGCCGGTAAAATCGCTGGAGCCGCGGCACGTTTGCCGGCAAAGAAAAATGCAGCCCGGTCGATGACCGGACTGCATTTCGTTGGTGCGCCCAGAGGGATTCGAACCCCCGGCCTTCTGTTCCGTAGACAGACGCTCTATCCAGCTGAGCTATGGGCGCTTGGCCTCGCGGCCGGATACAACTGTAGCGTGTTTGCCGGACAGTCGCCAAATCGAGGGAGCCCCGCCCGCCTCCGCCCCGGAATTCCGCGCATCGCTGCTTGTGGGAGCGCCACCTCACCCCCCGAGGCCCGTCTGCCTGACCCAGAGGAGTCGCCATCGCCGGCCCGCCGGACGGCCGCTGATCGCGGGAAGCCGCGTCGCGCAGCCCCTGAAGGGGAAACATGAACTAGACCGGTCTATATGACCTTAATCACACCTGTGGGCCTTGACACGTAGAAAAAGCCCGGATTTCCGGGCTCAACCCATCTAGCCAGACCTATTTTCCTTTTTCTGCAGCCCGCTGGTCTAGCCATCGACCCATAGCATCTAGAAACACCACTGGCCCAGGAAAGGGATGAGTCATGGGCGATATCACGCGTCAGCCGGTTCTTGAGGAAACACTTATGGATGCCCCAACTACACACGCAAAGCTTCTGGCCTGGGTTGCCGAAGTTTCGGAGCTGACGCAGCCCGACTCTGTCTATTGGGTGGACGGCTCCGAAGAGGAGTACGCCCTCCTGACCGACCAGCTGGTCGAGGCCGGGACGCTCAAGCGGCTGAACCCGGAGCTTTTCCCGAACTCTTTCGTGGGCTTCTCCGACCCAAAGGACGTCGCCCGGGTCGAAGAGCGGACCTTCATCTGCTCCGAGAAGGAGGCAGACGCAGGGTTCACCAACAACTGGATGGACCCCGCGGAGATGAAGTCGATCCTCACGGAGCGCTTCGCCGGCAGCATGCGCGGACGCACCATGTACGTGATCCCCTTTGTCATGGGGCCCCTGGACGCGGAACAGCCGCAGTACGGCGTTGAAATCACCGACTCGGCCTACGTGGTCGCCTCCATGCGCATCATGGCGCGCATCGGCACTGACGTGCTGCGCAAGATGGAGCAAGAGGACGCCTTCTTCGTCCCCGCGCTGCATTCCGTCGGCGCCCCGCTGGAACCAGGGGAAGCCGACGTCGTCTGGCCGTGCAATGAGGAGAAGTGGATCGTGCACTTCCCCGAGGAGCGGTCCATCTGGTCCTACGGCTCCGGCTACGGCGGCAACGCGCTGCTCGGCAAGAAGTGCTACGCCCTGCGCATCGCCTCGGTCATTGCCCGCGACGAAGGCTGGCTGGCCGAGCACATGCTGATCCTCAAGCTCACCAGCCCGCAGGGCAAGGCGTACAACATTGCGGCCGCCTTCCCCTCGGCCTGCGGCAAGACCAACCTTGCGCTGCTGGATCCGACCATTGAGGGCTGGAAGGCCGAGACTCTCGGCGACGACATCAACTGGATGCGCATCGGCAAGGAGGGCGAACTGCGCGGTGTGAACCCCGAGTACGGCCTGTTCGGCGTCGCACCGGGCACCGGCTGGAGCACCAACCCCAACGCCATGCGCGCCATCGCCAAGGGCAACTCCATCTTCACCAATGTTGCGCTGACCGACGACGGCGGCGTCTGGTGGGAGGGCATGACCGACGAAGTGCCCGATCACCTCATCGACTGGCAGGGCAACGACTGGACGCCTGACTCCGGCCGGCCGGCGGCGCACCCGAACTCGCGCTTCTGCACGCCGATCTCACAGATCGACATGCTGGCCCAGGAGTACTACAGCCCCGACGGTGTGGAGATCCATGCGATCCTCTTCGGCGGGCGCCGCAAGACCACCATTCCGCTGGTTACCCAGGCCCGCTCGTGGACCAACGGCATCTTCATGGGCTCCACCCTGTCGTCGGAGACCACCGCCGCCGCCGCCGGCGAAGTAGGTGTGGTCCGCCGCGACCCGATGGCCATGCTTCCGTTCATCGGTTACAACGCCGGCGACTACCTCAAGCACTGGGGCACCATCGAGGGCAAGGCCAACCCGGACCGCCTCCCCAAGGTATTCCTGGTCAACTGGTTCCGCCGCAATGCCGACGGCGGCTTCGCGTGGCCGGGCTTCGGGGAGAACTCCCGCGTGCTCAAGTGGGCCATCGAACGCATCGAGGGCACCGCGGACGCCGCGGAAACCCCGATCGGCTACATCCCGACCGGCGACTCCATCGACCTGACCGGGCTGGACATGACCCAGGCTCAGGTGGAAGAAGCCGTCAAGGTGGATCCGGCGGAGTGGAAGGAAGAGCTCAAGGGCATCGAGGAATGGTACGCGCAGTTCGGCGATTCCCTGCCCGATGAGCTGGACGCCGAACTCAAGCAGCTCCAGGCCCGCTTCGCCTGAGTGACTGAAGGCGGGACGCCATCACAGGCTCCCGACATGAGGCCCCCGCGCACCTGCGCGGGGGCCTCATCCGCTTAACTGCGGCCACACCGCGCGTCCGGTCTAGACCGGCTGCCCCGATTCCGCGCTCCCAACCCCGAAAGCGCTTCGGACCGTGGAATCGAATGCCGCTCGTTGGTATGTTGAGCCCTCCCACGCACGCTAGGAGCAACGACCCAAGGAGGGGCGTCATGGCCGATACCCAGGGCGGGGATGTCATCGATATCCTCACGACCGATCACCGCGAAATGATTGAACTGCTCAGCCAGATCGAGCAGACCGCCGACCCGGGCCAGCGCCGGGACCTGGCCGATACCGTCATCGCCGAGGTGATGCGCCACGCCGTCGCCGAAGAGATGCTCGTCTATCCCGCGATCGAAGAGCACGTGCCGAACGGCAAGGAAGAGGTTGAGCATGACAAGAAGGAGCACGATGAGATCGTCCAGCTGATGAAGCGGATGGAGGACGTTGACTCCTCCGACCCAACCTTCATGGAGCTGGTCAGGGAACTCGAAGGGCAGTTGCGCCACCACGCCAACGACGAGGAGACGGATCAGTTCCCGAAGCTGCGCGCCCACATCCCCCCGGAGCGGCTCGTTGAGCTGGGTGAAAAGGTCCAGAACGCCAAGAAAATCGCGCCGACCAGGCCCCATCCCAGCGCCCCGCACTCCGAGCTGTTCCACAAGACCCTGGGCCCCGGCGTCGGCATGGTGGACCGGCTGCGCGACAAGCTCTCGGGCCGCCAGACCGGTTGAGTCCGTGGTGGTGGCCCGCTGCGGATCAAGCGGGGCGGCGGTTCAGCAATGCCATAAAGACGGGTTCCATCTGCGACGGGTGCGGCAACGAGGACACGACGAGGGGATCCAGTTCGCGGTAAAAGGCCTCGCGGGCCCGGCGCAGCGCCCCACGCAGCGCGCAGTTGTTGTTCATCGGGCAGTCGCCGCTGGCGGACTCGCAATCCACCAGATCCTCCCGCGCGTCGAGGGCCCGCAGCAGGCCGCCCACCGTCGCCAGCCGTCCGGCGGCGCTGATCCGGATGCCGCCGGAGCGGCCGCGCACCGCCTCGACCAGTCCGAGCGAGCGCAGCTTCAGCACCGCCTTGCTGACGTGGTTGTACGGGGTGCCGACGCCGTCGGCGACCGCCTGGGTGGTCATCAATTCGCCCTCCGGCGCCGCGGACAGCAGCATCAGTGCACGCAGGCACACGTCGGAGAAGGCATTGATACGCATGCCGCCAATTTTAGCCGTCCGGCGCGGCCGGAATTGCCGCCGTTCCGCGGTGCGCCGGTGGATCAGCCCCGGGGAGGCCCGCCTTCTGCGTCGGGTTCCTCGTCCGGCCAGACGAGGCGTTCCTGCGGGTCCACGAAGGGGTCCGGGTAGCTCCAGGCGCCGTCGTCGTCGTGATGGTAGGGCTGGATGGCCGAGACCGCGATGCCGGCCGAGTGCTCCACGGCAATCTGGATCGCGTCGGCGTCCTCTTCGGGCAGGAAGATGTCGCTGATCACGGCGATGGCGCGGAAATCGGCGCGGTCATGGCGCAGGGTGGCGTACAGGTCCTCGATCATGCCATCCACGTTGACCTCGGCTGCCTCGGCGTCCAGGTCATCGGGGGAGACCACGACGAGCCGCAGGCCGCCGTCGAGCGTGGTAACCAGGGCCGCGGGCAGGAACGCCCCATGCTCGGTCAACTGTTCCTGCGCCACCCCGAGCCCGGTTCCGAACAGCGTGTCGATATCGGCCAGGATCTCCGCGGGGAGGCCCTCCCGCCACGAGGCACTCATGCTGTTTCCCGGACGCGGGCCAGGACGTGCCCGCGGAGGGTGTCGAGCAGGCCGGGGCTGGTCGCCTCGGCGTTCAGCCGCAGGAAGGGTTCGGTGTTGGACGGGCGCAGGTTGAACCACCAGGTGCCGTCGTCGGCGATCACGGTGGTGCCGTCGAGCCGGTCCACGCCCACCCCGGTGCCCGCGTAGGGGGCCGGGCAGCTGGCGGCGGCCGTGTCGGTTCCGGCCGCGGCGGGGTCGGACGCGAGGGCGGGGGCGAAGTCGGCCAGCACGCGGGCGATCGCGGCGTCCTTGTCTTCGACCTGGGAGTTCAGTTCGCCGGTGGCGTGGTAGGGGTCGTATTCGGCGGCCAGCTGGGACAGCGGTGCGTCCTGCTCGCCGAGGGCGGCGAGCACGTGCATGGCGGCGAGCATGCCGGTGTCGGCGTTGTAGAAGTCGCGGAAGTAGTAGTGCGCGGAGTGTTCGCCGCCGAACACGGCCTTCTCCTCGGCCATGTGCGCCTTGATGAACGAGTGTCCCACCCGGGTGCGGACCGGGCGTCCGCCGGCGGCGGTGATGGTTTCGGGCACGGCGCGGGAGGTGATCAGGTTGTGGATCACCGCCGGGCTGTCTTCGCCGGCGGCGCGGGCGCGGGCGATTTCGCGCCGGGCGACGAGCGCGGTGATTGCCGAGGGGGAGACCACCGCCCCGGTCTCATCGATCACGAAGCACCGGTCGGCGTCGCCGTCGAAGGCCAGGCCGAGGTCCGCCCCGTGCTCGGTGACGGCGGCCTGCAGGTCCACCAGGTTTTCCGGTTCCAAGGGGTTGGCCGGATGGTTGGGGAACGTGCCGTCCAGCTCGAAATACAGCGGCACGACCTGAAGCGGCAGCGCCGGCAGCAGCGTGTCGCCGAGCACGGCGGGGGTGGTCATCCCGGCCATGCCGTTGCCGGCGTCCACCACTACCTTCAGCGGCCGGATGCCGGCCAAGTCCACCAGGGAGCGCAGGTAGGAGGCGTAACCGGCCAGCACGTTGGTTTCGCTGATGGTCCCGGGTTCGGTGCCGTCGGGGATCCCGGTCTCGAGGTACTTCTGCGCCAGGTCGCGGATGTCGAACATGCCGGTGTCGGAGGAGACCGGCACCGCCCCGGGCTTGGCCATCTTCAGGCCGTTGTACTGCGCAGGGTTGTGGCTGGCGGTGAACACCACCCCGGCGGCGTCCAGGGACCCGCAGGCGTAGTAGAGCTCATCGGTGGAGATCAGCCCCAGCATTTGGATGTTGGCCCCGCGGCCGGCCGCGCCGTGGGCGAACGCGGCGGCGAATTCCGGCGAGGACGGGCGCATGTCGCCGCCCACCAGCACGGTCTGCCCGGCCAGGGACAACACGTCCACGAACGCGGCGCCGGTCGCCTCGACGGTCGCCGCCGTAATGGTTTCGCCCACGATCCCGCGGACGTCGTACGCCTTGAAGGACAGGCCAAGATCTATGCTGCTCACTTCACCAGCTTATAAGGGGCTGCTGTGGAAAAGGGCCAGGTTGTCCTCGGCGGCTGCGATACTGGGCAGCATGGCTGAGCTGATCGACGGGACAACGGACGCGGTGACGACGGGAACGGCGGGGCCCGGGCAGGACGACGGCGGGCTGCGCGGGGAGGCCACCGCGCTGCTGCGTGCCCTGGTGGGCAATGACACGGCCCAGTTCCACGAGGGCCAGTTCGAGGCTGTCGAGGCGTTGGTTTCCGGCGGGCGCCGGGCGCTGGTGGTGCAGCGCACCGGCTGGGGAAAATCGGCGGTCTACTTCGTGGCGAGCCTCCTGCTGCGCCGCCGTGGCGCCGGCCCCACCCTGATCGTCTCGCCCCTGCTCGCGCTGATGCGCGACCAGGTGGCGGCGGCCGAACGCGCGGGGGTGCGGGCCGCGGCGATCAACTCGGCGAACCAGCTGGAATGGGGCCAGGTCCAGGAGCAGTTGGCCGCCAATACCGTGGACGTGCTGCTGGTCTCGCCCGAGCGGCTGAACAATCCGCGGTTCCGCGACGAACAGCTGCCGCAGCTGGTGCAAAGCTCCGGCCTGCTGGTGGTCGACGAGGCGCACTGCATTTCCGACTGGGGCCACGACTTCCGCCCGGACTACCGGCGGATCCGGGACCTGATCGCCCGACTGCCCGAGCGGGTCCCGGTACTGGCCACCACGGCCACCGCCAATTCCCGCGTGGTCCACGACATCGAGGAGCAACTCGGCGTGCATGCCGCCCCCGGGCACGACGGCGGAGTGCTCACCATCCGGGGCCCGCTCGCCCGCGCGTCGCTGCGGCTGGGAGTGCTCCGCCTGGCCAGCCCGCGTGCCCGGCTCGGGTGGCTGCTCACGCACCTGGACGACCTGCCCGGCAGCGGAATCATCTACGCCCTCACGGTTTCCGCCGCCGAGGACACGGCCCGGCTCCTCCGCGAGGCCGGCCACGAGGTGGCCGCCTACACCGGCCGGACCGATCCGGCCGAGCGGGAACAGGCTGAGGCGGCGCTGAAGGAGAACCGGGTCAAGGCGCTGGTGGCCACCAGCGCCCTCGGCATGGGCTTCGACAAACCCGACCTGGGCTTTGTGGTGCACCTGGGTGCGCCGAGTTCCCCGGTGGCCTACTACCAGCAGGTGGGGCGCGCAGGACGCGGAACTCCGAACGCCGACGTGCTGCTCCTGCCCGGTACCGAAGACCGGGACATCTGGGAGTACTTTGCCACGGCGTCGATGCCGAACGAGGGCACGGCAACGGCCGTGCTGCGCGAGCTCTCCGTCCCGGGGACCGTGCTGTCCACCGCGGCACTGGAGACGCTGGTGAACCTGAAACGGTCCCCGCTGGAACTCTTGCTGAAGGTCCTCTCCGTGGACGGCGCGGTGCGCAAGGTCAGCGGCGGCTGGGAGGGGACCGGCCAGCCCTGGACGTACGACGCGGAGCGCTACGGACGCATTTCGCAGGCCCGGGTGGCCGAACAGAACGCCATGCTGGACTACGAGAACACCTCCGGCTGCCGGATGGAATTCCTCGCCAGGGCCCTGGACGATCCCGCCGCGGCGCCCTGCGGGCGCTGCGACAACTGCGCAGGACCCTGGTACTCGGACACCATCGCGGCCGAGGCCACCGAAAGCGCCGGCGCCGCCCTGCAGCGTGCCGGCGTCGAACTGGAACCGCGCGCCATGTGGCCCAGCGGCATGAACAAGCTGGGCGTGCCGGTCAAGGGCAAGATCCCGCCGGCGGAGGCCAACGGCAGCGGCCGCGCCCTGGCCCGGCTGACGGACCTGGGCTGGGGCGGAAAGCTGCGCGAAGTCTTCGCGGACGGGGCGCCGGACCGCGAAGTGGACCCGGCCATGCTGAACGCCTGCGTCCAGGTCCTGGCGCAGTGGGGTTGGGCACAACGCCCGGTCGGCATCGTCAGCGTCCCCTCCCGCAGCAGGCCGCTGCTGGTGCAGTCACTGGCCCGCGGCCTGTCCGAGATCGGCCGGCTGCCCTACCTGGGCGAACTCACCGTCCCGCACGGCGGACCCCGCAGCGGCCCCGGCGGCAACAGCGCCTTCCGGTTGGCCGATGTGTGGGACCAGTTCCAGGTCCCCGAGGGCGGTGAAGCCTGGTTGGCGCAAAACCGCGGCCCCGTGCTTCTGGTCGACGACGTCGCCGACAGCCGCTGGACCCTGACCGTGGCCGGACGCGCGCTGCGCCTCGCCGGGGCCGAAGCGGTCCTGCCCTTTGTTTTGGCCCTCAAGGCCTGAGCCCAAGGCGGCCTGGCCGGACGGCCGCCCTGCCTGATACCTAGAGGTGCTAGGGTAATACCTTGCAGATCTAGGTATCAGGAGGACCCTTTGCGCATTGACAAGGACCTGGTCGCCGCTTCGGCCACCCCGCTCGTGCTGGGGATATTGTCGGAGGGCGAACTATACGGCTACGCCATCAGCAAGCGCGTCAGCGAACTGTCCGACGGAGGGCTGGAGTGGACGGACGGCATGCTCTACCCGCTGCTGCACCGACTCGAACGGTTCGGGTATGTGTCGTCCTCGTGGGGCATCTCGGAGGCCGGACGGCGGCGCAAACACTACGCCATCACCGCCCAAGGCCGGGAGGTGCTCGCCGAGCGGCAGCAACAGTGGACGGTGGTCGCCGAGACGCTGCGGCGGGTGTGGCAGGCAGTGCCGCCGCCCGCGGCCCCGGTCGAGGGGTGGGCCTGATGGAACCGCATGCCGAGTTGGAAGCACAGATAGACCGGTGGCGCGGGTATGTCCGGCGGCGGCAGGCGATCTCACCCGCGGACCTCGATGAACTCGAGGACCACCTGCGCGGACAAATCGCCGACCGCCAGGCGTCAGGGCTGGACGACGAGGAGGCCTTCCTCGTCGCGATCAAGCGCCTGGGCAATCTGGATGCGATCTCGCATGAGTTCGCCCGCGAGCACTCCGACCGGCTGTGGAAGCAGTTGGTGCTCGTCCCGCAGGACGCCGACTCCGCAGCGCCGCCATGGCGGGAGCTCGCTGTCGTCCTCGCGCTCGCCGTGGGGGCAGGGGTGGCCGTCAAGGCAGGCACCCTGTGGCTCGACGGCGCGGTCCTGGCGCGCAACCTCGGCCTCCTCGTCTTCCCGTTCCTTGCCGCGTACTTCGCCTGGAAACGCCGGTTGACGGTGCCCAAGGCGGCTGCGCTGCTCGTCCCGTTCACCGCGCTGGCCGTGCTGCTCAATGCCTATCCGTTCGCGGCCGCCGGTTCCACCGAGGTGCTCGCCGTGCTGCACGCCCCGGTCGTCCTGTGGCTGCTGGCGGGCGTGGCGTACGTTGGCGGCAGGTGGCGGGAGCACAGCCGGCGCATGGACTTTGTCCGGTTCAGCGGTGAGCTCGCGATCTACTTCACGCTGCTGGCCCTCGGCGGGGCGGTGCTGATCGGGCTCACTTTCGGCGCGCTGCAGGCTGTCGGCGTCGACTTCGAGCCCGCGATGGAGGCCTGGATACTGCCGTTCGCCGTCCCGGGTGCGCTGGTCGTGGCCGCCTGGCTGGTCGAGGCCAAGCAGAACGTCGTCGAGAACATCGCCCCGGTGCTCACCCGCGTCTTCACGCCCCTGACCATCGTGATGCTGCTGGCCCTGCTGGCGGTACTCACGGCGGCAGGCGGCCTGGTGGACGTCGACCGGGGGCTGCTCATCCTGATGAACGCGATCCTCGTGCTCGTCCTGGCCCTGCTGCTGTACGCGATTTCTGCCCGCGACGCGCTGGCGCCGCCGGGCTTGTTCGACGGCCTGCAATTGGTCCTCGTCGCCGCCGCGGTCGCGGTCGACGCCGTCATGCTGACGGCGATGCTGACCCGGATCGCCGAATTCGGTACCAGCGCCAACAAGGTCGCCGCGCTCGGCCTGAACCTGCTGCTGTTGGTGCATCTGGTGTGGGCGGCGTGGCTCACCGTCGGGTTCCTGCGCGGGCGGCGGCCCTTCGCGGCGCTGGAGCGCTGGCAGACAGGGTACCTGCCGGTCTATGGCGCCTGGGCCGCCGTCGTCGTCGTGGTATTCCCGCCGGTTTTCGGCTTCGCCTGACCTGCGGGGCCGTAGGTCTGCCGCCACTTCCAATGTAGCGCGCACCGGGGGGCTTGCTGCAAGGCCCCCCTCATGCCCCAAACTGGCCCGGACGTGCGCTGAAGAGGCGCACGAAAAGGCTCGGAGAGGCGGGGTCGTGATGGTGGAGGTCATCGTTGCCGGGGGCGGTCCGTCGGGGCTGATGCTTGCCGGTGAACTGGCGCTGGCGGGCGTGGATACGGCGATCGTGGAGCGCCGCCCGACGCCGGAGCTGGTGGGCTCGCGCGCGGGCGGCTTCCACTCGCGGACGATCGAGATCCTCGAGCAGCGCGGGATTGCCGACCGGTTCCTGGCCGAGGGCCAGCCCGTCCAGGCGGCGTTTTTCGGGAACACGATGCTGGACGTCAGCGACTTTCCCACCCGCCACCCCTACACGCTCGGGCTGTGGCAGAACCATATTGAGCGGATCCTGGCCGGCTGGATCGAGGAACTGGGTGTGCCGGTCCATCGGGGCCTCGAGGTAACCGGCTTGGTCCAAGACGCCGCCGGTGTCGACGTGCATCTCGCCGACGGCGGGCCGATGCGCGCGCGGTACCTGGTCGGCGCCGACGGCGGACGCAGCGCGGTCCGCAAGGCGGCCGGCATCGGGTTCCCCGGCTGGGATGCCACGAAAAGCAGCCTGATCGCCGAAGTGGAGGTAACCGAGGATACGCCGTCGGGCATGCGCATCGACGAGGTGGGGGTCCACGGGCTGCACCCGATGGAGGACGGGCGAACGGTGCGGGTGGTCGTGACCGAGAAGCAACTGGGGCCGGCGACCGAGCCCACGCTGGCGGACCTCGGCACGGCGCTGTCCGAGGTCTACGGCACCGACTTCGGGATCCACCATCCGACCTGGATCTCGCGCTTCACCGACGCCACGCGGCAGGCCGCGGCCTACCGCAGCGGACGCGTGCTGGTGGCCGGGGACGCCGCGCACATCCATGCTCCTTCGGGCGGGCAGGGGATCGGGCTCGGCATCCAGGACGCCGTGAACCTCGGCTGGAAGCTCGCCCTGGTGGTCCGGGGCAGTGCCCCGGACAGCCTGCTGGACACCTACCACGCCGAGCGGCACCCCGCCGGAGCCCGCGCGCTCAAGCACACAATGGCGCAGTCGCTGATGCAGCGGGCCGACCCGCGCGTCGGCGCCTTGGCCGACACGGTGGCCGGACTGCTCACGATCGACGAGGCCCGGAAGCGGCTGGCTGCACTCATCTCCGGCCTGGACGTCCGCTACGACCTCGGCGAGGGGCACCCGCTGCTCGGGCGGCGCATGCCCGATCTCGACCTGGTCACCGCCAGGGGCCCGCTGCGGGTGTTCACCCTCCTGCATGAAGCCCGCGCGGTGCTGCTGAACCTCGGCGCGCCGGGCAGCATCGGGTTGGGGCAGTGGGCGGACCGGGTGCAACTGGTGGACGCCAGGTACGACGGCGGGTGGGAGCTTCCCGTCATCGGTTCGGTCAGCGCGCCGGCCGCGGTGTTGATCCGGCCCGACGGGCATGTGGCGTGGACGGGGGACGGAACTCAGTCGGGACTGGAGGACGCGCTCGCCCGCTGGTTCGGGCCTGCGCGGCCGTGACGCCGCGGCGGGGAGGAGGCGGGCCCTCATCAAGCGGCCGGGCCGCCGGAACGCGAGGCCCAGACGCAAAAACTCCCCCGGTTTCCCGGGGGAGTTGACGCGGAGACGGGGGGATTTGAACCCCCGGTCGAGTTTAACCCCGACCCTTCATTAGCAGTGAAGTCCATTCGGCCGCTCTGGCACGTCTCCATACGCTATTGCTAGCCACACAAGACTACCCAGAATCCGGGGCCAAGAGCAAAACCGCGAACGGCTCAGCCGGTCAGCGCGCGCCACAGGAACGCGTGCGAGAGCGCCTGCAACCGGGCCGTCTGCTTGTTGTCGCTGGCGCCGGCGTGTCCGCCCTCGAGGGCTTCGTGGAACCAGACGTTTTCGATCCCGAGTTCCTGCATCCGGGCGGCCATCTTGCGGGCCTGCACCGGGCCCACCCGGTCGTCCGAGGTGGCGGTCCAGATGAGTGTGTCGGGATACTCGGTGCCGGGCTGGAGCAGGTGGTAGGGCGAGAAGGTGCGGATGAACTCCCACTGTGCCGGGTCCTCGGGGTCCCCGTACTCCGCGATCCAGGAGTAACCGGCGGAGAGTCGGGTGTAGCGGGCCATGTCCAGCAGCGGCACCCCGCACGACACCGCGCCGAAGAGGTGCGGGTAGCCGGTCAGCATGTTTCCCACCAGCAGGCCGCCGTTCGATCCGCCGGCGCAGCCCAGCCGCTCCCGGCGGGTGACCCCGCGGTCCATCAGGTCCTGCGCCACCGCGGCGAAGTCCTCGTAGGCGCGGTGCCGGTTGGCCTGGAGCGCCGCCCGGTGCCAGCCCGGGCCGTACTCGCCGCCGCCGCGGATGTTGGCCACCACGTACACGCCGCCGCGCCCCTCCTCGCTGCGCTGTTCCAGCCAGGCCCGCCCCACCGTGCCGCTGTAGCCGGGCGTACGCGCGACTTCGAACCCGCCGTAACCCGAGAGCAGCACCGGGTTGCCGCCGTCGTACGCAAGATCCTTGGGGCCCACCTGGAAATAGGGGACCTGCGTGCCGTCCTTGGAGGTGGCGAAGTGCTGCTGGACCTCGTAGGCGGAGGCGTCAAAGTACGACGGCGATGCCTTGACTTCCAGTGCCGGCCCACCGATGGTGCCGCGCGAGAGGGTCGACGGGGTGAGGTAGCCGGTGGCCACCAGCCAGTAGTCGTCGGATTCGTCGTCGTCCACCCCGGATGCATCCACGGCGTGCAGCGCCGGGCAGTCACGGAGTTCGGAGGCGGCCCACTGCGCGGCCGGATCCAGCACCAGGATCCGGGACGAGACGTCCTGCAGCAGGTTGAGCAGCAGGTAGTTCCGGGTCCAGCTCCAGGACTGCAGCGAGGTTGCCGCGTCGGGGGCGAAGAGGACCTGCAGGGAACGGTCGCCGGCCAGGAACGCCTCCAGATCGGCGGCGAGCAGGGACCCGGCCGGGTGGACGGTGCCGTCCAGTTCCCAGTCGTCCCGCGGCCGCAGCAGCAGCCACTGGCGGTGGAGATCCACGTTCACGTCGGTGGGAACGTCGATGGGCAGCCACTCGCCGTCGCGCCGCAGGTAGGTGCGGTAGTTGAAGAAATCGATGACGTCCACCGCCACGTCCCGTTCGAAGCCGGGGGTGGAGTCGTGGCCCACCTGGGCCAGCATGTGGTCTTGGGGGACGTCGAAGTACTCGGTGGCAGCCTCCGGAGCCTGGCCGCGGCGCAGGATGCGGCTGGTCCGCGGGTAGGAGGAAGTGGTCAGCGAGCCGGGGCCGAAGTCGGTGCCCAGCAGGATGTGGTCCTCGTCCAGCCAGGAGACATAGCTCTTGGCCACCGGGATGTCGAAGCCGCCGGGCACGAAGGCGCGGTCCTCGACGTCGAACTCGCGCAGCCGCACCGCGTCGCCGCCGTCGGGGGAGAGCCG
Organism: Arthrobacter sp. Y3224055; assembly: GCF_059090825.1. Lineage (NCBI taxonomy): Bacteria > Bacillati > Actinomycetota > Actinomycetes > Micrococcales > Micrococcaceae > Arthrobacter > Arthrobacter sp. Y3224055. The sequence goes on from NZ_JBNHGB010000004.1 coordinate 354,945, forward strand.
CAGCATGGCACGCCGGTAGCTGGTTGTGTCGGCCGGGCGCAGGAAGGACGAACCGGCATAGACCCAGTCGACGCCCTCGGCGGCGGCCAGCGCGTCGACGTCCAGCAGCACCTCCCAGTCCGGGGAATCGGTCAGGTAGCTCTCCCAGCTGGTGCGGCGCAGCAGGCCGCGGGGGTTGGCTTTGTCCCGCCAGAAGTTGTAGTAGTGCGGGCCGCGCTTGATGACGGCCGGGATCCGGTCCTCCGCGTCCAGGACTTCCAGAATGCCGGCCTCCAGCGCCGTGAACGAGTCGTCCACGAGCTTGGCCTCGGTGAGCCGGTTTTGTGCCTTCGCCCACTCCAGGGGCTTGTCGCCGTAGATGTCCTCGAGCCAGATGAAGTCGTCCTGGGGCAGATGCGCGGTGTCCTTGGCCATGGACCCATCCTAGGCATGCCGCCACGGGGAGCCGGTTTCCAACCCGTAGGCTAGACGGATGGACAATCCGGGCAGTTACCGTGTGGCGATCGTGGGCGCCGGCCCGCGGGGCACCTCCGTGCTGGAGCGGCTGCTGTCCAACCACCGGGCCCACGGCGGGGCGCGCCTGCGGATCCACCTGATCGATCCCTATCCTCCCGGCGCCGGGCATGTCTGGCAGCCGGGCCAGTCCCGGTTGTTCCTGATGAACACCCCCTGCCTGTTCCCCACGGTGGTGCCGGCCCCGGGGACCCCACAGGTGGGCCCCGATCCGGTGGCGGGCATGACCTTCGAGGCCTGGCGCTCCGCGGTCGCGGCCGGCAGCTTTCCCGAGGTGCCGCAGGACGACCGCGAGGAGGCCGCTGCGCTGGGGCCGGCCGATTTTCCCAGCCGGGCACTCTACGGGCGCTACCTGACCTGGACCTTCGCGCAGCTGGCCGCCCGGACCGGGGCGGACGTGTCCCTCACCGTGCATTCGGCGGAGGCCACCGGTCTCTCGGAGCACGACGGCGAATGGCAGCTTGAGCTGGCCGACGGTGCCACCGTGGCGGCGGACGCCGTGGTGCTTGCCCTGGGGCACGTTCCCGCGGCGCTGAATCCGGAGCAGCAGCAGCTGCAGGATGCAGCGGCCCGGCACGGCCTGAACTACCTGCCGCCGAATGTGCCGGCCGACGTGGACTGGGACAGGCTCCCGCCCGACCGCACGGTGCTGGTGCGCGGCATGGGGCTGAACTTTTTCGACCTGATGGTGCAGGTCACCGAAGGCCGCGGCGGAAGGTTCCTCCCGGCGACGGACACCGAGCCGTTGCGCTACGTCCCTTCGGGGAAGGAACCGCGGCTGGTGGCTGGCTCCCGGCGGGGCACGCCGTACCGGGCGAAGGCCAGGATCGACAGCTACATCCCGGCCGGCGTGGAGCTGCGGCATTTCACCACGCACGCGGCCAGCCTGTATGCCGAAGCCGGCGTGCAGCCCGGCTTCGACCACGACCTGTGGCCGATGCTGCACCGCGACGTCTACTGGGCCTACTACTCCACGCTCGCGCGGGTGGAACCGGAGTGCCTGAGCGTGCCGCCGGAGGAGCTGCTGGCCGGGCTGGAGCGGCTGCTGGCGGAGAAGACGGAGCCGGGCAGCCGCACCCTGCTGGTGCGTGCGGGGGCCTACCTGTCGGAACGGGTCGCCGGGCACCGGTTGCTGGACGTGGAGGCACTGGCCAAGCCGTTCAACGGGCGCAAGTTTGCCTCCGCGGCGGACTACGAGCAGGCCGTGCTGGACTATCTGGATGCCGATGCCATGGGTTCCGCCCGCGGCACCGACGATCCGCTCAAGATGGCCATCGGGGCTCTCAACGCCGGGCGCTCGCTGTTGAAGAAGATTGTGGCCGACGGCGGCATCACGGAGGAATCGTGGCTTGCCGAACTGCGCGGCTGGTTCGAACCGCTGGTCGAAGGGCTGGCGAGCGGACCGCCGGCCCAGCGCATCGAGCAGTTGGCCGCCCTGGCGCGGGCCGGTATCGTCCGGTTCGCCGGGCCGGAACCGGTTTACGAGGTGGACCCGGACAGCGGCCGGTTCCGGGTGACGTCGCCGTGGGTCGACGGCGCCGAATACACCGGCGCGTACCTGGTGGAGGCGATGATGCCGGCCAACCGGGTGGCCCACAACCGGTCTCCGCTGCTGCGGCGGATGCTCGAGGACGGCTTGGTCCGGCCGAGGTTGATGATCGGGCCCAACGGACAGCCGGTGACCTCTTCGGGCCTGGACGTGACGCTGCCGCCTTACCGTCCGCTGGACCGAAACGGCCATCCGGCCCGGAGCCTGTATGTGATCGGGCTGCAGCTGTCCTCGGTCCAGTGGGGCACGTCGATCGCCGCCGAGGCCGGGGCGCCGGGCGACACCGGCGGCCGTACGCTGCAGGATGCGGACCGGATAGCGCGCGCCATCCTGGCCGCAGCAGACAACAGGAGCCTGGCCGGCCCCGCACAGGCGGGCACCGACGTCGTCGCCAGCGGGGTGCCGGGGTACTGACCCCGGCCACGGACGCGCGTAGGCCCTCCCCGGCGGGGGAGGGCCTACGCAGTGGTTTCTAACCGGCCTTGCCGCCTTACTTGTCTTTGCCCATGTCCAGGCCCACGATGATCGGATCGTGGTCGCTGGCCCGGTAGGGGTCCGGCGCATAGAAGTCGGTGGCGTTGTAGTTGTACCGGCTGTACTCCAGCGCGATCGACTCCACCGAGTTGATGTTCCAGATGTCGGCGCCCTCGACCTTCGCGTCCGCGGCGGGCGAGGCGAAGATGTAGTCCAGCGAACCGACCATGCCGCCGAAGCTGTAGCTGTGCTCGCCGGTCTTGGCGCCCTGGTCGACGTACCCGGCGTCGGTCAGGACCCTGATCGGGTCCTCCTTCGCGTAGGAGTTGAAATCGCCGGTCAGGAGCACCTTGTTGGTCCGGAACTGCTCTTGCAGCCGATCCGCAAAGTCCACCAGGGAATGCGCCTGCGCGGTGCGGGCGGCGTTCCAGGCGCCCTGGCCGTGGTCGGCGTTCTCGCCCGACTTCGGGCCGGAGCCCTTGGACTTGAAGTGGTTGGCAATCACGATGAAGGTATCCGAGGCGCCGTTCTTGGCCTTGAACGCCTGCGCCAGCGGCTTGCGGGCGTTGGCGAAGGCTGCGGTGTCGTTGTGGATCACCGACTCCCGCACCGTCTTTACCTCGTCCTTCTTGTAGATGAAGGCCGTGCGGATGAAGTCCTCATCCGCCAGCGCCGGCAGCTCCTCCGGCGACCGGACGTAGTCCCACCCGCCGTGCTGAGGCCCCTTGCCCGAATGCTTGCCGTGGTGGCGGGTGTCGCCCAGGTCCGCATTCAGTGCCTCGGTCAGCGCGGCCAGGGCGGCGTCGCGGTCCTTGCCGAACTGCGCGGAGTTCTCGATCTCCTCCAGCGCCACGATGTCCGCGTCCAGCGCATTAATGGCCGCAACGATCTTGGCCTGCTGGCGTTCCAGGTTCGCCGCGTCCCAGGCGCCGCGGGCGTCGCAGTTCCGGGCCGTGACCGGGTTGCCATCGCGGTCCGTGAAGGCACCGCATCCCGCCACCTGATCGCCGGTGGTGGTGAAGTAGTTCAGCACGTTGAAGGAGGCCAGCTTCACGCCGCCAACCTGTTCCGGAGCATCAGTGCGGGTGTTCTGGAACGACGCCGGCTGGACGCTTTCCGCGTTCTTCACCGTCAGATGTCCCAGCGGCTGGAAACGCCAGAGATCGAACCGGTAATCCAGCACTACGTTGGTGGTGAATGTGGCCGGGGACCCCACCCGGACCGGATCCTCGGCGGAGAGGTAAGGCAGCGGGATGTCCTTGTTGGCGTCGGCGCCCAGGTAGTTGACGCTTGAGCCGTCGTCCAGCGTGACGGCCAGGGCGGCGTTCTTCTCGGTTTCGGCCCAGAACGCGTCCGAACCATAGGTCCCGACGGCGGTCGGCTGCACCAGCGGGGAGTTTCCGGCGGCCAGGCCGATTTCACCGTACTGGTTCAGGGAGTAGTTGTCGGTGACGGTGAAGCCGCCCTGGGGAGCCAGCAGCATGCCCTCGAACTTCTCGCGCTCGTCGTCGCTGGCGGGCCAACCGATGGCGGCCGCCTTCGGGGCCGCTGCCGCCTCGGTGAGCAGCTTCAGTCCGTCGGCGGCCACCGTGAGCTCGGTCAGCCCGTGGAACTCGCTGACCTTGCCCGTGACCTCCACGAAGTCGCCGGCCTCTACCTGGCCGACGGTGGCCGGGGAGTAGACGAAGACGGCATCGGACGCCGTCCGGGCTGCCGCGTCGGTGTCGCCGCCGGTGCCTTCCGTCTGGATGTAGTAGCCGTCAAAGCCGCCCGTGGCGTAGGCGGCGGTGACCACGCCCCGGGTGGTCACGGTCTGGCCGGCCAGCGGGGACTGCATGCCGGTGCCTTGGATGTCGGCGATGGCCACGGACCGCGGCAGCGGTTCGGGATCACCGCCGCCGTCGCCCCCGCCGGTGCCCTGCGGGGTGATGTCTTCGCTGAGGCTGAAGTCCGCGGAGTTGTTGTCGGTGTCCGTTCCTTCGGCGCGGTTCAGCGACCGCACGTCCTGGTTGTTGTCCGGCGCTTGGGCCGCTTCGGTTTCAAAGGTGTTCGAGGTGCCGTAGCCCAACAGGTCCACCACGTTGGCACGGTCGACGACCGAGCCGGTGCCCAGGTCCGCCACCGCACCGGCCTGGTTCGACAGCACCAGGGTGCCTCTCGTGCCGGACGGGGCCATGCCGGTCACCAGGTCAGGCTCCGGCAGGTCTTCGCCGGCGCTGCCGTTGGAGTTGGCCTGCACCAGATAGTGCCCGCCGGCCTTGATGCTGCCGGACAGCTCCGCCACGGCACTGGGGTTTCCGGTGCCGGTGGCCGAGCGGTACTGCAGCGACCAGCCGTCGAGGCTGATGTCGGCGTCCGTGGGGTTGTACAACTCCACGAACTTGTTCCGGTAGGCCGCGCCGGCGCTGCCGCCGGACAGATAGGCTTCGTTGATCACTACATGGCCGGCGCTGGTGTCTCCGGCGATGAGGGTGGTGGGCAGCCGGAAGGTGGTTCCGGACGCATCCGCGGTCAATGTGAAGTAGCCGCCGTCCAGCGCGGACGGTGCGGTGAACTCAATGGAGGCAGCGCCGTCGGTCACCGGGAAGGTGCCCAGCGTGGTGCTGGTGCCCGCGGCGTCGACGTAGGCCAGCGACACCTCGGTGGTCACCGGGGCGCCCAGCGACGTGAGGTCCAGCTTGGCCACTTGCACGCTGACCTTTTCGCCGGGACTGACGGACTCCGGCGCGCCGGTGAGCTGCACGCTGCGCCGGGCGAAGTCCGGGGACAGCGGGCTGTTGCCCCGGAGGTAGGCAATCCACGCGTCGCGGTCCACCAGGCCCGAGTCGCGGGTGTCGGTCCCGTCGTTGAAGATGTGGAAGTTGTCGCCGCCCTGGGCAAGGAAGCTGAAGGTGCCCACGCGGTAGCCGCGTTCCGGGTCCAGCGGTTCGCCGTTGACCCAGACGCCGGTGATGCGTTCCCCCTCGGGCAGGGCCGGGTCGTATGTGTAGTTGACGTTCTTGCTCAGGCCAAGCTGCAGGTAGGCGCGGCTCGGCACGTCGCCGGAGGCGGTGCGCTGCCACTGCTGCTCCAGCATGGCCTCGACCTGCGCGCCGGTCAGCGTGGTGGTCCACAGGTTGTTCAGGAAGGGCAGCACCGCGTTGGCCTCGGCGTAGGTGACGGTGCCGTCGGGCGCGTAGTAGAGCTCGTTGCGCAGGCCGCCGGGGTTCACCACGCCGATCTGCGCGCCGCCGCGTTCGGCGGAAGACAGCGACGCCAGCAGCGAGTCGGCGACGAGGTTGCCCAGCGTCGATTCCGAGGCGCGGTCGTCGCGGTCCGGCTCGGTGCCGGCATCCGGCCCGTCGGGCAGGAACGCGGTGGTGATGTCGGCGGTGACGGAGCCGACCGGCTGGGCGCCGATCTCCGCGGCGTGCTCGAGTGCGGCCTGGACGATCGAGGATACCGCGGCCACCCGCGGGTACGCGGCCGCCAAGTCACCGTCCGCGGTCTTGGTCCGCGGCACCACAGCCCCAGTGTGCGCCACGACCTCGTCCGACGCGGCGTCATAGCTCAGCTGCACCTGGCCGATGTTCTCGCCGTAGGAGCCTGCCTGCACCGCGGGCCGGGTCTTGCCCTCCGCACCCGGGACCGGGGCGTCGAAGCTGTAGGCCTGGTGGGTGTGGCCGTTGAAGATGACGTCCACGTCCGGGCTGGTCTCGTTAACGATCCGGTTGAACACGGCGCTGGCGCCCACCGCGCCGCCCAGATCGGTGTTGGTGTTCGCTCCCTCGTGGAAGGACGCGATGATGACGTCGGCTTCGTCGCCTTCGCCGTCGGTCAGCTGGGCCGCCACCCGGTTGACGGCGTCCACCGGGTCGCCGAACTCCAGGTCCGCGATCCCGCCCGGGGACACCAGCGAGGAGGTTTCCTCCGTGACCACTCCGACCACGCCGACGCTCACGCCGTTGACCGTGACCAGCTCGTACTCGGGCAGGGCCGGATCCGTGGTGCCGGCCCGGTACACGTTGGCGCCCAGCTGCGGGTAGTCGGACGCGGCGGCCACGCGGTCGGTCAGGTCGGCGAAGCCGCCGTCGAACTCGTGGTTGCCCACCGCCGTCGTCGCCAATTCGAGGGCGTTGAGCACATCGATGGTCGGCTGGTCCTGCTGCGTGGAGGACGCGAAGACGGAGGCGCCGATGTTGTCGCCGGCGGAGGTGAACAGCGTCCCCTCGGGGTTCTGCGCGCGGAGCTGCTCCACGGTGCCGGCGAACTTGACGGTGTTCGCGTCGATCCGGCCGTGGAAATCGTTGATGCTCAGCAGGTTCAGCTCGACCGGGTCGGCCGCGTGCGCAGGCAACGCGGCGAAAGGCGCCGCCACCAAGCCTGCCGTCAGGACCGCCGCCAGCGCGGTCTTCGGTGATGAAGTAGCCATGTGGCCCTATCTCTCAGGTGGAAGTAATGCTCCTCGAACCGCAGGGAAGGGCTGCGGCACGGCTGGTTGCACGGTGCACAGAGCGCACCGCCCCCAGTCCAGCGGGCACGGATGAACGGGAGGTTACCCGAGGGCCAGAAGCAGTGGAAGACTTCTGCGAAAGAACGTTTAAATTCGCCGCGGAACGGCTCCCGCTCTTGACAGGAAGGGTTGGGGCGGCGTCCGGGTAGCTAGCTTTGGGAAGCTAGGCGGAGCTGCCACCGGGAAGGTACATTCGGGGCGACGGCCGGGACGTTACCGCCGGGCGTCCTTCAGCGTGCCGGTGACGGGCTTCGAGCCTTCCTCCCCGAGCAGGCACAGCAGCTCCCGGTCCTCCTCGCCGGTCCAGCTGGCCTCGGTCGGGTTGAGGTAGGTCAGCTCCAGTGCCGAATCGTCGTAGGGGATGCCGGCGAAGGCCTCGAACTCGGCCACGCAGAACTCCTCGGCCTTGGCCGCCACTTCCTCGTCGCCGGGAAAATCGCCCTCCGGCAGGTTGCTGGCGGCGAACGCCTCCAGCTCGTGGGCCTGGTCGCACGGCACGAACTCCACCTCGGTCAGGCGGTCGGTGTCCGGATTGTTCAGGCAGTCGCCCACCTTGATCGCGTAGGCGCCGGCCGCGGCGGCCTCCGTCACCGCACCGGACTCATCCCGCGGCGGTTCCTCCGTTTCACCCCCGCAGCCACTAAGCAGCGCCAGAAGGACGACGGCGGTGGCCGCCTTGAGGGGGCGGCGGACGGGTGCTGGCTGGCTGGGCACGGGTGGACTCCTCAAGCTTTGGTGCGAACGACTCCTAGCCGAGGGTATACCGGGGGAGCGCCGGGCCAGAATACTTGACGCCGGATGGCCGGCGTCCGGACCATGCGCCCGACGGGACCGGGACCGCGGCCCGGTGTGGGAGCCAAATGCAGCAGGTGCCCGGGCGAAACGGCCCGGACACCTGCTGGAAGCGGAAGGTATGGGATTTGAACCCATGAGACGGGGTTACCGCCTACTGGTTTTCAAGACCAGCTCCTTCGGCCGCTCGGACAACCTTCCTCACCTTGTAGTCTGACACGGAGGGGTCTACCCGGGCAAAGCGCGCAGGCACCGGGGTTTTGATGCCCCGGACAAGGCGAAAGGCTGGTATGAAGGCGGTTTTCTACGACGGAGCAGGCGGACCCGAGGTCCTGAACATGCGGGAGACCGAAGCACCGCAACCGGCCGAGGGCGAGGTGGTGATCGACGTCGCCGCCGCGGGAGTGAACCGCGCCGACGTCCAGCAGCGCCTGGGCGTCTACCCGCCGCCGCCCGGTGCGTCCGAGATCCCCGGCTTGGAAGTGTCGGGCCGGGTATCGGCGGTCGGCACGGGGGTCGGCGGGCTTCGGGTGGGCGACGAAGTATGTGCCCTCCTGGCCGGCGGCGGCTACGCCGAGCAGGTGGCGGTTCCGGCGGGTCAGGTGCTGCCGGTCCCGCGGGGAATCGATGTGGTGACGGCCGCGGCCCTGCCGGAGGTGGCGGCCACCGTCTTTTCCAATCTCTTCATGGCCGCGGGCGTGCAGGCCGGGGAAACGGTGCTCATCCACGGCGGCGCCGGCGGCATCGGCACGATGGCCGTCCAGCTGGTTGCCGCTTTCGGCGCGATCCCTGCCGTGACGGCCGGCAGCCGGGAAAAGCTCGACGTCGCGCGCGGGCTGGGTGCCGAGGTGCTGATCAACTACCGCGAGGAAGACTTCGTGGAACGGATCAAGGACGCCACCGGAGGCCGGGGCGCCGACGTCATTTTGGACGTGGTGGGTGCCAAATACCTGCAGCGCAACGTGGACGCGCTCGCCACCTCCGGGCGGCTGGTGGTGATCGGGCTGCTGGGCGGGGCCAAGGCCGAACTGAACCTCGGCCAGTTGATGGCCAAACGGGGTGCGGTCATCGGCACGACCCTCCGGGCCAGGCCCGCGGAGGAGAAAGCCGCCATCGTGCGGGCGGTCGCCGAGCATGTCTGGCCGCTGGTCGTCTCCGGCGACGTCAAACCCCAGGTGCACCGCACGTTCGCCCTGTCGGAGGCGGCGGCGGCCCACGAGTACTTCGATTCCGGCGAACACACCGGCAAGATCCTGCTCACTACCTCCTGAAATCGACCTTCCCGTTCCCTCCGAGCGGCGTCGCTGCTACGGTGCTTCGTAAAAGCGGACGGCGTTCCATGAGGGGAGCATCATGAGCGAGAAATTCAGCGGACCCCGGCCCGGGCAACCCGAAAGGAATGGTCCCGGATCCGACGTCCTGGTGCAGGATCCCACCCTCCCGCCGGTAGCGCTGGATCCGGCCGCGGACGCCGAGGCCCACAGGTGGACCCCGACCAAGATCGTGATCTGGGTGGCCATTGCCCTGCTCGGGGCCGTGAGTTGGAGCATTCTCGCGTTTTCGCGGGGCGAAACGATTAACGCAATCTGGTTCGTCTTCGCGGCCGTCTGCACGTATTTCATCGCCTACCGGTTCTACTCCAAGTTCATCGAGAACAAGCTCACCCGCCCCAACGACCTGAGGGCGACGCCGGCGGAGTACAACGCGGACGGCAAGGACTTCGTCGCAACGGACCGCCGCGTGCTTTACGGCCACCACTTCGCCGCCATCGCGGGCGCCGGTCCGCTGGTCGGACCTATCCTCGCGGCGCAGATGGGTTACCTGCCGGGCACCCTGTGGATCATCGTGGGCGTGATCCTGGCCGGGGCGGTGCAGGACTACCTCGTGCTGTTCTTCTCCATGCGCCGGGGCGGCCGTTCCCTGGGCCAGATGGCCCGCGAGGAACTCGGCGTTATCGGCGGCACCGCGGCCCTGATCGCCACGCTGACCATCATGATCATCATCGTGGCGATCCTGGCCCTGGTCGTGGTAAACGCCTTGGGCGAGTCGCCCTGGGGTGTCTTTTCGGTGGCGATGACCATCCCCATTGCGATCTTCATGGGCATCTACCTGCGTTTCCTCCGGCCGGGCAAGGTCAGCGAGGTCTCCCTCATCGGCTTCGTGCTGCTGATCGCCGCCATCATCGGCGGCGGGATGATCGCGGACACCGAGTGGGGCGCGGCGGTCTTCACGCTGGACCGGACCACCATCGCCTGGGGCATCATCATCTACGGCTTCATCGCGGCGGTACTGCCGGTGTGGCTGCTGCTGGCCCCGCGCGACTACCTCTCCACGTTCATGAAGATCGGCACCATCCTGATGCTGGCGCTGGCCATCGTGCTGGTGCGCCCGGAGATCAACGTGCCGGCGTTCAGCGAGTTCGCCGGCCGCGACGACGCGCCCGTGGTGGCAGGTTCGCTGTTTCCCTTCCTCTTCGTCACCATTGCCTGCGGCGCACTCTCGGGATTCCACGCGCTGATCTCCTCCGGGACCACGCCGAAGATGGTGCAGAAGGAGAGGCAGACCCGCTTCATCGGCTACGGCGGAATGCTGATGGAGTCCTTCGTGGCCATCATGGCGCTGGTCGCGGCCATCTCGATTGACCGCGGCATCTACTTCGCAATGAACGCTTCCGCGGCGGCCACCGGCGGCACGGTGGAAGGCGCGGTCGCCTTCGTCAATGGCCTGGGCCTGGCCGGCGTCAACCTGACACCGGACATGCTCACCGACCTGGCCAGCAACGTCGGCGAGGAATCGGTGGTTTCGCGCACCGGCGGCGCGCCCACCCTCGCCGTCGGCCTCGCACACATCATGCAGGGACTGATCGGCGGCATCGGGATGATGGGCTTTTGGTACCACTTCGCCATCATGTTCGAGGCGCTGTTCATCCTCACCGCGGTCGACGCCGGAACCCGCGTGGCCCGCTTCATGCTGCAGGACACCGTCGGCAACGTCCTGCCGAAGTTCAAGAACATGTCATGGCGCCCCGGCGTCTGGATCTGCACGGCCATCATGGTGGCGGGCTGGGGCTACATCCTGATCCTGGGCGTCACCGATCCGCTGGGCGGCATTAACACGTTCTTCCCGCTCTTCGGCATCGCCAACCAGCTGCTGGCGGCCATCGCGCTCGCGGTCTGCCTGGCCATCGCGGCCAAGCGCGGGGCGTTCAAGTATCTGTGGATCATCGGGCTGCCGCTGGCCTTCGCCGCCGTGATCACCATCTGGGCCTCGATCCTGAAGATCTTCAGCTCGGATGTGAAGGTGGGCTACTGGGCAAACCACATCGCCCACCGCGAAGCCTTGGCTGCCGGCGAGACGAGCCTCGGAAACGCCGCCTCAGTGGCGGAAATGGAGGCGGTGGTCCGCAACACCGCGGTGCAGGGCACGCTGTCCATCGTGTTCGTGGTGCTGACCATCATCGTCATCGCCACCGCCCTCATCGCCACCTACAAGTCCTGGCGGCTGGGCGGGGAACCCTCGCACGAGGACCCCGCGGTGGTCTCCGCCATCTACGCGCCGGCCGGCCTCCTGGCCAGCCGGCCGGAGAAGGAACTGGAAAGGCAATGGAACGAACTGCCGGCCGACACCGGGCGGGCCAAGGCGGGCCACTGATGTCCGGCGTCATCTGGCCCCGCGCCCGGAGCGGCTGGCAGAGGTTCGCCTGGTTCTTCCAAGGGGTGATGGGCGAGCACGCCTACCAGGACTATCTTCGGCACCACCGGCGGGCACATCCCGGCACGGAGCCGATGAGCGAGCGCGAGTTCTGGCGGGACAAGACGGACCGGCAGGAGAACAACCCGCAGGGACGCTGCTGCTGACCGGGGTCGGATATGCTCTGCGCCCGCTGTCCGTCTCTGGCAAGATGAAAACATGAGCGAAGAGCAGACGCCGCAGCCGGCAGAACCGGTCATCCTCCCCGCGCTGCCCAGCGGCCACAGCCCGGCCGGCGGAGAGCCCTCGAGCCCGGGGCCCGGTCCCGCCGCGCGGCGGCCAGGCCGCGGCAATTCGGCGCTGGCCGACCTGGTCGATGAACCGGCGAAGGTTATGCGGATCGGCACGATGGTCCGCCAACTGCTCGAGGAAGTGCGCAGCGCCCCGCTGGACGACGCAGCCCGGGTCCGCCTGGCCGAAATCCATGAGCGGTCCGTCAAGGAGCTGGAGGACGGGTTGGCACCGGAGCTGATCGAGGAACTGCACCGGATCAACCTGCCGTTCACCGACGATTCCACGCCGTCGGACGCCGAGCTGCGCATCGCCCAGGCGCAGCTGGTCGGCTGGCTGGAGGGCCTCTTCCACGGCATCCAGACCGCCATCGCGGCCCAGCAGGCCCTCAACCAGCAGATGGCGGCCCGCATGCAAATGCGCCAGCTGCCGCCCGGCACCATGATCGCGCCCGGCGTCGTGATTGGCGACGACGGTGAACCGCGACGGGCCACCGGAGCCGAGGGGGAGAACGCCGGCTCGGTGCAGGGCGGCGAACGGCACGCCGGACCCGGACAGTACCTGTAGGGCCGGTGGCGCTCTTCGGTGCCGCCCGGCAGGCCCGCCGGGAGGATAAAGAACTCGGCAAGGGCATTTGGCGCCGCGCGCACGACCGCTTCCGGCGCGCCCTGGAGCGCTACCACCAGGTCCTCGAGGGTGTGGAGGACGACGGCCTCTACGGCGAGCTGCTGCCGGTAGCCGACCAGCTCGCCGGCCTCCTGCCACGGGTGCGCAGCTGCTGCACGACCGCCCAGTCGCTGCATCCCACCGACGGACTGGATATTCCCGGCGGCGTGCTGGCAGATGTCCACCGCAGCCTTTCCAGGGCAGGCAACTCCCTGGCGGCGGCCGCACAGGCCGCGGCGATGGTCAGGCTCGGCGGCAGCCAAGGCTACGAAGCCGGCGTCGAGAACGTGCGCCGGCGCGCCGCCGTCGTGCTCGCGGACCTGGCCGATGCCGAGCGCCTGCTGGCCGGCCTGAAACACTGACCCACAGCCTGCCTACGCGGCGGAAGCCGGGAAACAAAAAAGCCCTCCGCCGGCTGCCTGCCGTGCGGAGAGCTTCGATGGAGCCCCCTGCCAGAATCGAACTGGCGACCTTTTCTCAACAGGTAAGGGGTTACCGGCCAGTACCGTTGCTTACCGAAAAACCCTCTTTCCGCAGAATCTAGGGGATTTTCGCCCCAGCACTCTTACCGGGAGTTACCGGGAGTTACCAGTCAAAACGTGTCGCAAAGCGTGTCATGACGAGTTCAACCGAAAGCGCAATACCCGTTTTGGATCCGGCTGCATAGAAGCGGTCATGCAGGAAAACACATCACAAGAGCCCACCACTTGGATGACCCGCAAGGAAGCTGCCGAGCAGCTCCAGTTGAGCACCCAGACCCTCGCCAACTGGCATTCACGGGGAGTGGGCCCCATCGCCTACCGCCCCAACCGCGGGCGAGTCCTGTACCGCCGGGCAGACGTCGACGCATGGGTCACCGCCCGGGACCGGAGCGCAGCCTAATGGGGCGGGCAAAAACACCTGCCTGGTCCCCTCAGGCGATTACTGCTGTCCGCGAGGCCGAGGGCGTTTGGGTTGCCCGGGCCCGTTACCGCAACGACGAGGGGAAGCTGAGGGAGGTCAAACGGAAGTATCGGACAAAGGGCGGCGCCGAGCAGGCGGTCCGCGCTGCGATCAAGCAGGCCGAAAAAGACGCGCACAGCGCGGCAGACAAGGTGAAAACTGGGCTGACCGTGGACGCCCTGGTCCATGCCTGGCTGGAAAACAACAGGCCGGCACCAGAGCACATCGATCCGCACAGCCAGTCGGGCTCCTCGCCGACAGAGGGGCTGCGCCCTCAGACGTGGAGAAAGTACGACAAGAACCTCCGGCATCACATCCTGCCGCTGCTGGGCGCCGTCTCTGTTGCGGACCTTTCAACCCCGATGTGTGAAGAAGCCATCCACAGCCTCTACGACAAGGTGGCGGGGAAAGGATTCCGGACCGCAGATCTCGCCAAGGGGATATTCCAGCAGGTGCTTGATTACGCAGTGCGCCAGGGTTACCGGAACGACAACCCGGTCAAGTCGGTTTCGCGTGTGCCGCAGAAACGCCGGCGGCCGGCAGCTATGGATCCGGCAACGGTAGCGGCCGTTCACCGTGCTGTCGAGCAACGCCAGGTCGAGCCAGGGGTTGGCGGACCGAAGCCTACCAGTCGGACGGGGGACATTGTTACGTTGTTGGCAGCCACGGGGATGCGGATCGGGGAGGCGCTGGCTGTCCGCTGGGAGGACGTCGCTTTTTTGGACGGCATGGTGACGGTGACGGTGAGCGGAACGCTCGTGGAGGATACGAGCTTTCTTCCGCCAGGAATTCGGCAAGTCGGCAAACGCAGAGCGGACCTTCCAGCTGACCGAGCACTGGGTGACGGGAATGCTGCTGCGCCGCTGGGCAAACGCCCTGGCAACCCCGACGGGGGCGGTGTTCGCAACCCGCAACGGAACGTTCGTGCGGCCGTCCAACTTTCGCAAAAACCTCGCCCGGGCACTTAACGCGGCGGGGATCACCGAAAAGATCACCCCGCACCTCTTCCGCAAAACCGTGGCTACGCAGCTGGCCGAGCATTTTGACGCCAAATCCGCTTCGCTGCAGCTGGGTCATGCCTCGGAGGCTACGACCGCGAAGTGGTACATCGCTCGCGCAGCCCTGGTCCCGGACTACTCAGCAGGGCTGGCCCGGATGGCGCCGCACAGAACCGCAGAGGAGTTGGCATGAAGCCGACGTCGGAGTCGAGCACTTCGAAACCCCGCCCGGTGCTGATGCCGCCGCCCAGATGTCGGCAGCCAGTCCTGTGAGCGGTAAGGCCGATTATGTGAGGGTGATGGCACCATTCAGGGCTTCGTAGGCGAGCGGATACTTGTAATGGGGAGTTTGATGTCGGAGGTGCGCGCACGGACTAGAGGTATTGATTTCGCCCTTCGCGTCGGAGTCGACTGCTTGTAGGACTTGCCCAAGGCGAGGTTGCCGGGCCACAGGTCGGTGTTGTATCTGATATAGGGAATGCCGCGGGCGGAAGGCCTGAGTTTCCCGACCTCGCGCTTGTTATCGACCTAAGTGGACTTGGCGTAGGAGATGCTGGCCTCGGCGGGCAAGAGGCATCGGCAATGTGGAACTGATCCACAGCTTCGTCCAGGGTGATAACCGAATAGTTCAGTTCTTCTGAAGCGGTGCGGTAAGCGCGAAAACCCCGTGTGGGGGCACATCCTTTGCGTAGTTCACTGAGGATGTAGGCGCGGGATTCATCATCGATCTCCTTGGCGACAGCCACGGACGTACGGGAGCTTCGAGCGGCCGAAGCGACTGCCAAGCTGTATAGGCCCCGAGCCGAGGAGCGGGGCAGTGTGACGATCACAGTCGTGGATGTCTTCTTGAAGGACAACGCTTTGCCCGCAAAGCTGACCTTGGTGACCTCGCCAAACCTTGCGTCACGGTGACTCGGCGGGTTACGGCCGCTAGTTCAAGAGGGAAGAAAAATTTTCTTGCACTTTTCGTCTTCCCCTCACATAAGTAAAAAATGGTTGGGTCCAAACCTTTGCTCTGGACCCAACCTGTTGATTCTATTTCTTCGTTCTCACCTATTTTACACGGGCACCTGATTCGGGCAGGGCATTAGACCGCCCATTCCGTTGCTGGCCCAGCAGACGCCGTTAGAACCGCCATCGGGGAAAAGGATAACACCCCCACCTCTTCCACCATCGCGCTTAGGTAGCGGGTACGTCTTCACAGTTTTACGAACAGCGGAAGATGATTTCTTATGCTTCCCGTCAGCAGATTTAGCGTTCGCTTTCACGTACACCGTGTAGCTGGTGTTCGGCTTCAGCCTCGTGAAAACCACATCGGTGCCGACTGTGGTGTGAGTCTTAACAGTTTTAGCTCCCTGTTTCAGAGTCAAGGTGTAGCCGGTGATTTTGCCGGTAACAGCAGGCTTCTTCCAAGAAACCTCCATATTCCCGTTACCGGCTGCTGCTTTTAAAGATTTCGGCGCAGCCACTTTCACAGGTAACACAGCCGTCTTCACTGTTTTACTCGCTGTTGAAGACGACTTCTTCAATTTGCCGTTCAAAGAGCTAGCATTAGCTTTAACCTGCACGGTGTAACTGGTGTTATCTTTCAATCCGGTGAAAGTTTGTGAAGTCTTCGTAGTGGTGTAGGTTTTCACAGTTTTGCTGCCTTGCTTCAATGTTACAGTGTAGCTTGTGAGCTTTCCGGTAACAGCAGGCTTGCCCCATGAAGCAGTGACACTTCCAGTTGAAGAGGAAGCTTTCACTGAAGATGGTGCGCTTACAGCCACCTTCCAAGGATTGATGGTAGTCATTTGCTTGTACCCAGCAGCGGAAGACTTCTTATACTTTCCGTTGACGGAAACTGCGTTAGCTTTCACATAGACCGTGTAAGTGAGACCTTCCTTCAATCTCTTGAAAGTCATTGCGGTGTTGGTGGTCGTGAAAGTTGTGGTGTTCTTATTTTCGTACCGTCCCTGAGCATATGTGCCTTCCTGCAAAGTCACAGTGTAATTGACAATCTTGCCGGTCACAGCCGGTTTGCTCCAGGCCGCAGTTGCAGTGTTAACGGTAGTGGAAGTTTGCGTGATGACAGGTGCAGCTACCTTCACCTGAGAAGCAGCAGTAAAGCCTGTGCTCACATATTTACCGCTTGATTCCAGAGCTTTATGCTGACCGTCATCAGAAACAGATTCAACGAACACTGTCACATAGTAGCTAGTGTTTTCCTTCAAACCTGTAATCAGTTGTGAGGTAGCATTCGGGCTGATGCCGTTGATGGTTTTAACAACCTTGCCGCGCTCTTCAACTGTTACTCGATAACCGGTGATTGTCCCGTCAGTTGCAGGCTTCTTCCACACCATTGTGAGCCGGTCCCCGAGGACATTAGCAGGTGATGCTGAGAAATTGTAAATGTTCGCAGCAGGGTTCTTCAGAGTAGTGAATTTGACAACCTTCGGAGCGGAAGAAGCTTTCTTTCCGCTAGGAGAAACAGCGTTAGCGACTACCTCCGCAGTGTAAGTAGTGCTATGAGTCAAACCATCGTACTGAAACCACACACTACCAAAAACCCCACCCCCCGGCTGCATGCTAGCAGTTTTCACAACTTTGGTGCCTGTCTTGATGGTGACAGTGTAATCAACCAGTTTGCCAACATAAGCGGGCGCTGCCCAAGTCAAGTCGACAGTATTATTTGTAACCCCACCCGGATGCCGGGGGCTTCCAAGGAAACTCACTTCCGGGGTTTTCACTGATACCGTGTCAGCTTTCACAGTGGTGGTGAAACTAAGGGTTGCGGCGGGTGATTGAACGAGGTCGCTACCACCCCAGGCGTCAGCAGTAACTTCCGCAGTGTAGGCTGTGTTTTCAGTCAAATCTCTGAGAGAGAACGAAACAGTGTTGGAATTAGCGTTGAGACCAGTACTGAGAACAATGTTTCCGTTCTTCTTCAAAACCACACTATAGCCGTAACCTTCCCCGGCCAGTCCTGCTGGTTTGTTCCAAGTAAGCACAGCAGAGTCAAAGGACATTTCTGATGCTTGTAACGAGGTTGGAGCGTTTGGCGCTTGCGGCAGGACAGTAGCTGCGTAGGCCGGTGGAGCAGTGAAAGCTGTTGCGGCAACGCCGCCGCCAGAGCAAAGGACAGCAGCCGCTAAAACCAGCGGCATCCCTTTTCTGAAATTCATGTAGATTCCCTACTGTAGATGGAGTATTCGTGTGAGCCAGGTAGATAGAAGGCAGATTGTTGTATCCTAACGCAGCGCTGTGGCGTGTTAAGGCGATCATGGCCTAGGGCCTGGGCCTCAGTCTGGCTCCTTCGAGCCCACCCCAGAATCGCGGTCTATTCCAAGCTCGGCTGCCAGCGATGACAGTGATTGTGCAGATTCAGTGTGGATCCGGCGGGCGGACTAAATCCTCCAGCTCCAACTGATCGCTCTCGGGTTCTTCGCAGTCCATGCCTCCGTCATGGCCCGAAACGCATTGCATTACTCGAGACGCATCACCCGTCATAAGTTTCGTTTTCCAGCGCCGATTGCACGCTGCTACGACCGCGTTGTATTCGCAGGCCCGAATGGCCGCGATTGGAGTTTTGTAGTCCGTGCGGGGATTTGGTGAGAGGAGGAACCGCTGCGCTGCAGCACGCTCGTGATGCCCCTGTATGCACAGGAAGGCCTCCCAAGCGGTTTCCAGTCGCTGCCGCTCGTCGGCGTCCGGCGCAGCCAAACCCGTCGCCCAGCGGCGAACAACCCCCGGGTCATCCGGATGTCCCGCGATGCTGGCGACCATGAGTTCGGTCAGGGCGTCGACCATATCGCTAACGCCCTCTGGGATATCGGCTGTCATTTCAGATTTCCTTTTGCAAGCCAGCGGGCGTATGCCCAGCGGCTTAGCAGCATTCCCGTCACCCAGTCCTCGGTCAGCTGGAAGGTCCGCTCGGCGTTTGCCGACTTGCACGAAATGCCCGGTGGAATCGGCGTCGACTTTGCTCATTAAGCTCTTGCAGGATCCTGGCCGGCGCCGAGGTCGAGGATGCGCCCAGGGATCGGGCCCTGCGGGTGAAGGCCGGTGCTGCCCTGGACTACATCGGGGCGACCCGGGGCGACTTTCCGGCCGTCGACGCGCCGGCCGATCAGCAAAAGGCTTGGCTGGCCAGGCTGCGGGCCCAGTTGGGCCGGCGCGCCTTGACCGACGAGGCCGCGGAGGTCTTCCGTGCCGAGGCCGAGGCCCGCCTACTCTTCCGCGGGCACGGCGAACGGGCCGCCGCGAATGCTGCTGCCTGGCTCCTGCGCAGCCCCGAGGCTGCTACTGCTACCGCGGCCTGAACCACCGCTTTTGACCGCCGGGTCCAATAGAGTCCTGTCCGAAGCATGCGGTCGCTGGGCTCCTCCCCAAACAGCCGGACCTTTGCAGGTGTGAGGCGGCCCTCCGCCCAGCGAAGATCGACATCCTCAAGCTCCGACTTCAGTGGCAAGACATCGGCTGGCGCACCGCCCTGTCTAACCACCGTCAGCACTCGGCCGATTGTGCAGAGAAGCAGCCGCAACATATTGACTACGACTCGGGGCAACCCTTTCAGCGTTGGGGAAACACGATGAAGAAATTCCGCATGGGCGCCGCCATGGCAGCCCTCTCCGTACTCGCCGCGTGTCTGACGGCCGTACCCGCAGAGGCTGCCATCGCGCTGCCAGCCGGCTGCGTCAACCATGATAAAGATGCGACCAGCATTGACGAGGTTGGTCGCATGACCTGCAGGACCCTTCCTAACGGTGTCGACCTGAGCAGATTCACCGGCCTGTACCTCCTTGAGCTAGGGGAACTGGGCGGATCCGAGACGTATAACAATCAAAACACCACTTTGACCAGGCTGCCTACCCTGCCTGCGTCCCTCAAGTTCCTCGGTATTAACGCCTCAAAGCTCACGGACTTCAGCGGACTGAAAGCGGCTCCGAACCTTGAGGACCTGACGGTATTCAACGTGCCAGTGAAGGACCTGAAGGGCCTCGCTGCAGCCGTGCCCAACCTGCAGACACTCGAGCTCATGGACGACGGCTATCAGCAAGCAAACTTCCGGCCTCTGTCCGCGCTCAAAAAGCTCCAATACTTTTCGGTGATCTCGCAGGACAGCGGGTGGACCAAGCACACCGAGGGCTCCTGGGCCCCGGGCGGCTTCGCCCGGGACTTGGATGGCAATTGGGTCCTACCTGAGAACAAGACTGTGACCAACTCCGCTGGCAAGAAAGTCCCGACATACCAGTTCGACGCCGCCACTGGGCGCATCAAGTACAACATTGGAATGAGCGACGGACAAAGCATCGTGTCCGACAAGCTGCCCAAGTCGATGCCATCCGTCAAGGGTGTTTTCATGCTCATCTGGAACTCTGTAGACGTCGCGGGCCAAGCCGAATGGTTCCACAACCAGGGCAGAGCGATGAAGGTCACCGGAACACCAGCCGTCGGGAGCACGCTGAAGGTCACACATCCCTACGCCGACCTGTTCCAGTGGTACCGCAACGGCAGCGTAATCAAGGGCGCGACTAAAACCAGTTACAAGCTGGCCGCCGCCGACGTCAATTCGAAGATCACTGTTCGCGGCACAGACACGAAGCCGACCAAGAATCCCTACTACGCATCCCGGACCGTGCCTTATTCGCAGACCGTCACGGCAGCTTCCAGCGTCGGCCTGCCCTTCAGCAAGACTTACGCTCCCAAGGTGACCGGCAGCCTGATCCCCGGCAAGACCCTGAAGGCCGCGGTTAAGGGCTGGACACCGAAAGCCACCAAAGTCTCCTGGCAGTGGAAGCGTGACGGCAAGGCTATCAAGGGAGCGACGAAGTCCAGCTACAAACTGACTTCAGCAGACAAGGGGCGGAAGATCACCGTGACCGCCACGGGCAGTCGCAGCGGGTTCGGCACGGTGTCGAAGACCAGTCCCACGGTTTCAGTGCCGAAGTCCATGAAGAATACGAGGCGGCCGGAAGTACGCGGGACTCCCTTCATGAGCTACACCGGTGGCGGTTTCAAGCTCACTGCCACGAAGGGCTCTTGGGCCGGCCCTGCGACCTCGTACAAGTACCAGTGGTACGTCAACGGCAAGGCCGTGCGCGGGGCCACGAAGTCCTCCTACAGGTTGGACCAAAAGGGCACCTACAAGGTCAAGGTCAAGGTGACAGCCAAGCGCTCCGGCTACGGCTCAGCAATTGCCCACTCATCCGAGACGACCTATCGGATCGGCTAACGCCGTGGCATTGGAGAGAGCGAGCCGGGAACGGGAAAGAACCGAATGCCCTGATGAAGCATCAGGTGGCGGCGCTGAACAGTGCTCTGCCATCTGCCCTCTGCAGCGGTGGCGGTTGAGGCCTTCTACCGCAGGGCGGCTACCGTCGCAGAGGCTCTGACTATGTCATCCTGTGCCGCAGCGCATCGGCACGAAGCCGCCGCCAAGTCACTCTCGTCGGGGCGAACTGGACGGTATCAATTGATCGCCTCGTGGTTCCGACGCGAACTCAAGAGCCAGGAGGAAGGCCCACTGCAAAGTTAAACGTTTCACTACATTAAGCTCCACTCACAGACCAGCAGAAAGCGAAAAGCACCGAGATGCTCCGTAAGTCAATGAAAACCCTCCCCCTGGCGGCCGCAAGCGTTGCGCTTGTCCTTAGCGGCTGCGCTGGTTCCGGTGCCGAAGCCAAGGCCGACACCAAGTTCGAGAACGGCGCTCCCGTGGATCCACACGCGGGGAAGGGCGTTTTCGAGTTTCAGACCTCGCGCTACGGCGCCGAGGGAGAACTGACCGTCCGCATCCCCGAGGCTCTGATCAAGGCCGCCGGCGCGGACGCTGACAGGTTGCTCATCTCCGAGGTCAAGGCGAAGGCCCGGGATCTGAATTCGTCCAAATACTGCGCCGCCGACCTCGCCATTACCTACCGCGGAGCCGGACTCGATGAGCTGTCCAGGCCCGTACAGACCGAGGCGGAATACAACCAGGAGATCGACGGATACCGCCAGGAGGCAGCCGAAGACCTGAGGGGCTTCCTGCGGAGCGAGTTCGGAGTCGATTCCCTCGAGGAGTGGGCGGCTACCAAGCTCAAGGAAGGGGCGGATCCCGCATATGTGGATGCGTTCGTCGAAGATTACACGCCGTCGGATGCCGAGTATCGTCCATACGAACCGAAGAGTTCCTGGGGGCTACTCGATTCGGTGCCATCCGTCAACGAGCTCGATCTGGCCAACACCGAAGAGGGCTGGTACTTCTCCGATGACCATAAGACGCTGACCATCGTGCAGGGTTGCGCCCTCTCCCCTGTGTCTGATGAAGACACGGCCACCTTCGACTTCCAGGCCACCGGCGATGATGGCAAGGTCAACCAGCACGCGCCATTCGCCTCCTTCAGCTTCAACATCATGAAGGGCGGCGCGCTAAACGTCACGGAGGCCGAGGTCTACGACTACCAGCGCGATACGAACGGCAACTGGATCGGTGGCTGATTGCCCAGGCTGACGAGACCACGAAGACGCCGAGGTCATGCAGGAAGCTCGCCGCGATCCTCGCGGCGGACAGCCTGATTCTTGCCGGCGGCACCACCGCCGTCTCCGAGACCGCGGCCAACCCTAGCGCGGAAGAGACCGCCCGGTCATGCCGTTGCCCTCGACGAGAGCGCTAATGCCGCCGCGGCTGCAAAAGCGTCCGACCAAGAAATGTGACGCACCACCCACAGATGGGCTCTCCAGTCGGGAGTCCGTTGCAACTCTCAGGGGAACATTTGAAGAAGATTCTGGCACACGTTATTGCCCTCGCGGCAGTCTTTGGCATGGCAGGTTGCGCCGTTGTATCCGGTCCGGCCGAGGCGCAGTCCCAGTCCTCTGAACCATCCGCCGCACCGGTCGTAGACCCTTTGGACCGGCTGCCCAAAAATCCGCTCAATATGGTTGACAACGATGTTGAGATCATCAGCATCGAGCAGGCGGCCAAGGACCCGAAGTCGGCGTTCTACTACTTGTTTGAGCCCGGCGCAGATCAAGAGGGAGTCGACCTGGCCGGGGCAATCCGGACTGCTGCGCAGTTGCGCTGGGTGGGCTTCGAGCGCAACACGCTGATCGACGGGGCAACCGTAGAGGTGGCCGAGGGGCACATCAAGGACATTGAGCACTTCGTTGCCAAATCCTCGAAGAAGGCCTTCATGAAGCACGCCCGGAAAACACTCGATCACCTCAAAGCCGAGGAGGCCGGCAAGGCGCCGAAGCTGGCGGACGGCGAGAGTCTCGCGTACTCGATCCACCCCGGTTTTGCGGCCCAGGGCGGGGAGACCGATTACCCGGATTGGCCTGGGTACGAAGATGACGCTGTCTGGTTCCACATCAAGGCAGAGGATGCCTGGATCCCGGTCAAGCACGGTGCAAAGCCGGAGATGCAAGGGCCTTACTACCTCATCAGCCTCACCGATGCACCTCGGGAAAACGATCCCACGCACGCGGTGGTGCTGACTACCCAAGACGACAATACGGTGGAACTGGCTGATGGCCGGACCGGATCAATGGACATCCAGTCGCAGTACACCTTGGGGTTGGAAGACGGCCGCTGGAAGATTCAGGATTACTCCTGGGAAGTGGTCGGAGACATCCAGGTCAGGTAGCGGGCCAAGCGTCATTCTGGGGGGCTTCCTGTTTCGGTGCGCGGGGCCGCTCCTATTGAGACGATTCAGGGCGTTCCCCTACGCCCGCCTTGATCTCGGTGAACTCTTCCTGAGTGATCAAGTTCTGACGTAGGCGGCGACTACCGGGTACCTGGTACCCGGTAGTCGCCCGTCATGTGATCCGGGAGCGTCGACGCCGAAGCCTCAAGGAAAGTTCTTTAGCGCTTGGATCAGCTCTTGCCGTGGAAATCCGTCGACGTATGCTCCCAGAATCAGCTCCCGGGGGGTGAGCTCAAATGCGGGATCTGCGCCGCGAAGGGTTGCAATGCGTGCCAGCAGATCGCTGGCCCGCTGTCGATCCATCTCTGCATCCATGACAAGACAGAGTAGCCATCCGCGCCCACAACTAGGGCAAGTGTCTGTCAGCGGCAACTGGAAGAGGGTGGATTCATGCACACCATCACAGTGACCAAGTTGGGGCGTCATGCCTGGCACTATCTCCGTCAGGCGACACGGGGCCGGAGCTTTCTCATCACTATGAAGGGGCAGCAAGCAGTCGTTTTGGTGCCTGCCCAGGAAACGGCGTTCCGGCACCGGAGGCGGCTATGAAGGCGATGGTCTTGCAAGCCGTTGCTGTGAAGCAGAACGACGGGACCCTCTTCGCGGCAGTCGAAGAGCTGGGTCTGATGGCGGTCTGCCAAAGAGGAGAACCCCGGAAATCCCCGGAAATGGAGCCCCCTGCCAGAATCGAACTGGCGACCTTTTCATTACGAGTGAAACGCTCTACCGACTGAGCTAAGGAGGCGGGGATTGTGACCGTTTCCGGGCCGAATCCACGAAGAACAACTATATGGGAGCCGTGCCGGGCCGGTCAAAACGACCGGCCCGCGTTGGCTCAGGAGCAGACGGTGCCCTCGGCCGGCATGGTGCCGTCGGCGAAGTAGCTGTCCACCGCATCACGGATGCAGGTGTTGCCGCGCCCGTACGCCGTGTGGCCTTCGCCCTCGTAGGTCAGCAGCGTGGCCGACGCCAGGTCTTCGGCCATGGATTCCGCCCACTCGTAGGGGGTGGCCGGGTCGCCGGTGGTGCCGATCACCAGCATCGGCGCGGCCCCCTCGGCGTGGATCGGGGCGCGTTCACCGGTGGGCTCGTACGGCCAGTTCTTGCAGTTCACCCCGCCGTAGGCCAGATAGCGGCCGAGGGTGGGGGAGGCCTGCTCCAGCTCCTTGGCGTCCTCGCGCATGGCGGCCAGATCGGTCTCCATCGGATAGTCCAGGCAGTTGACCGCCATGAAGGCGAACGTGCTGTTGCTGGTGTAGCGGCCGTCGGAATCGCGGCCGGCGCTGCTGTCCGCGAGCAGCAGCACGGCGCTGGGGTCGCCCTGGAACGCGCTGGCAAGCGCCTGGGTGAGGATCGGCCAGCTGGCGTCGTCGTACAGCGGCACCAGCAGGCCGGAGACAAAGGTGCCGACCGGGACAAGTCGGCCGTCCGATGCGGTGAGCGGGCTCTCCTCGACGGAGCGGATCAGGTCGCGCAGCTGGGCCACGGCGTCGTCCACGCCGCCGCTCATCGGGCAGCCGGCATTCTCCAGGCAGAACTCCGCGTAGGCGTGGATGGTGTCCTCGAAGGCGGCCGCCTGGCCCAGCGTGATCTGCTCGTTGCTCAGCGAGGGATCCAGCGCACCGTCCAGCACCATTCGGCCGGTCCGCTCCGGGAACAGCCCCGCGTAGGTGGCACCCAGGAACGTGCCGTAGGAGAAGCCCAGGTAGTTCAGCTTTTCGTCGCCGACGACGGCCCGGATGATGTCCATGTCCTTGGCGGCGCTGACCGTGTCCACGTGGCCCAGGACCTCGCCGGTCTTCTCCGCGCACTGGGCGGCGAGCTCGGCCGCATCGTCGATCGCCCGCTGGAGGTCCTCGGCCGAGTCGCGGTCGTACTCCGTCTGCCGGGACTCGTCGCGTTCGGCGTCGGTCTGGCAGGTCACCGGCGCCGAGCGTTGCACGCCGCGCGGATCGAAGCCGACCAGGTCGTACTCACTCCGCAGCTGCTCGGAAAACATCGTCTGGAGGCCGTCGCGCAGCAGGTCGTAGCCGGAGCCGCCTGGCCCGCCCGGATTGACCAGGATTGACCCCTGCGCCGAACCGCCGGCGTCGCTGCGGATGGCGGCGATCTGGATGCTTTCGCCGCCGGGGTCCGCGTAGTCCAGCGGCACGTCGACGTCCGCGCACTCCAATCCGCTCTCGCACGGCTGCCAGTCGACGTCCTGCGTGTAGTACGGCATCAGTTCTTCGGCCACCCCGTTGGTGACCTGCGCCGGGTCCGCGGCCTCGCGCTCCTGTTCCGGGGCGATCACGGAACAGCCGGTGCCCAGCAGGAGGACGACGGCGGCCAGCACCGCTGCTGGGGAACGGCGCGTTGAAGCGGGGTGCCTGGGGCGGGTGCGGGGCATGCGGGCGGCTCCTGGATAGTGCTGCGTGCGGGTCCGGGGACTCAGAGCAGGCTGACGGCCATGGCTTCCATGGCCAGGACGGGGGCAACGTTGGTGCCCAGGCGCTGCCTGGCCTGGGCAATGGCGTCCATCCTGCCCAACGTCTGTTCGGGGGTGGATCGTTCCGCGTAGGCGGTCAGATCCTGGCGCAGGTATTCGTTGACCAGTTCGGTGCCGGTACCCAGCTGGAGGCTGAGCACGTCGCGGAAGAACGTGCTCAGGTCGATCATCACCCGGTCCAGCGAGTCGCTGACACTGCGCTTGGCGCGGCGTTTCTGGTCTTCCTCCAGCCGCTTGAGCTGGCTGCGGATGGCCGGCGGCATGGCGCCCTTCTCGGGTGCCCCGAGCGCGACCAGCAGCGCCTCGCGCTCGGCCTCGTTGCGCTGTTCGGAGGCGGCCGCGGCGTCGGCATTGGAGATCTCCACGAGTTCGCCGGCGGCGGTGACGGCGTCGGCCACACCGCGCAGCCGCAGCGGCAGGCGCACTATCGTGTCGCGGCGGTGGCGGGCATCGGCGTCGGTGGCCAGGCGGCGGGCCACGCCGATGTGGCTTTGGGAAACCCGGGCGGCGAAGCCGGCCAGCTCGGGATCCGCGCCGTCCCGGCGGACCAGGAGGGCGGCGACGTCGTCGGGCGGCGGAATGCGCAGGCTGACCGGGCGGCAGCGCGAGCGGATGGTCACCAGCACGTCCGCCGGGCTGGGCGTACACAGGATCCAGATGGTCCGCGGCGGCGGTTCCTCGATGGCCTTGAGCAGCACGTTGGTGGTGCGCTCGGTCATCCGGTCCGCGTCCTCGATGATGATCACGCGCCAGCGCCCCGAGGACGGCTTGTCCTGCGCCTTGCCGACCAGTTCGCGCATCTCCTGAATGGAGAACGTCACGTTCTCGGTGGCCACCAGGGTGGCATCGGCATTGGAACCGGCCAGCACCGTGCGGCAGGCATGGCAGGCCCCGCAGCCGCGTTCGGCCGGATCCGCGTGGTCGCACAACAGCGCCGCGGCGAAGGACTTGGCGGCGTTGCTGCGGCCGGAGCCGGGCGGGCCGGTAAAGAGCCAGGCGTGCGCGGGGCGTTCGGCGGCGGCCGCCCGGCTGAGCTGTTCGATTACCGCGGCCTGGCCGGGCAGGTCGGACCAGACGCTCATGCCAGCAGCTCCCGCACCCGGGCCATGATGGCCCCGGTCAGGTCGTCGCGGTCGGCGGCGGCGTCCAGGACCAGGTACTTCTCCGGGGCTGCGTCGGCCAGTTCCACAAAGGCGTCCCGGATCCGGGAGTGGAAGTCGTCGGCCTCTGACTCCAGCCGGTCCTCGGCGGCATCCCCGGCCGTGCGCCGCTCGCGGCCCTGCTGCGGGGCAACGTCCAGCAGCACGGTCAGGTCGGGCAGCAGCCCGTCCGTGGCCCACAGGTTGAGCTCCCGCACCGCCGCCAGTCCGAGCCCGCGGCCGGCGCCCTGGTACGCCACCGAGGAGTCGATGAACCGGTCGCAGACCACCACCTCGCCGCGCTCCAGCGCCGGCCGAATGACCTGTTCCACGTGGGCGGCCCGGGAGGCGGAGAAGATCAGGGCCTCGGTGCGGGCGTCGATCTCGCCGTGGCCGTGTTCGAGCACCAGCGCGCGCAGCTTTTCCCCCACGGGGGTGCCGCCGGGTTCCCGGGTACGTAGCACCGTCCGGCCCATCCCCTGCAGACGCTGTTCGACGGCGGCGGCCTGGGTTGATTTCCCGGCCCCGTCCCCGCCTTCGAATGCGATAAAGAGGCCGCGTGCGGTGGCGGGCTGGCGGTCGGAACTCACCTGATTAGCCTAGCGGGAATCGCCGGGGCCCGCGGGACGGTCACAGTTAGCGTGTGGATGGCGGTGGTACTAATGTGCTCTCATGACCGACGCCTTCTCCCACGGCCGCCAGGATGCCGGGCAACTCGCCCCGGACACCGTTGTGGTTTCCTCCGGACGGCCGCCCCGCGACCACGACGCACCGGTCAACCCGCCGCTGGTGTTGTCCTCCACGTTCTTCGGCCGGGGCGAAGTGGTGCAGGGGGACCGCGCCTACGGCCGCTACTCCAACCCGACATGGGATCCGTTCGAAGAAACCCTGGCCGAGTTGGAAGGCGCGTCCCTGCCCGGACTGGTCTTCGCGTCCGGGCTCGCGGCCGTTTCGGCCGCGCTGTCGCTGCTCCCTCCCGGCGGCGTGCTGGTGATGCCGCGGCACAGCTACCAGGGCAGCCTGGCCATTGCCGAGGAGTTGGCCGGGCGCGGGGAACTGGAGTTGCGCACGGTGGACATCGCGGACACCGCCGCCGTCACGGCTCAGTTAGCCGGCGCCGACATGCTCTGGCTGGAAAGCCCGACCAACCCGATGCTCGAGATCGCCGAAGTGGAGGTGCTCGCCCGTGCCGCCCACGCGGCCGGCGCCCTGGTGGTCGCGGACAACACCTTCTCCACACCCTTGGGCCAGCGTCCGCTGGCGGCGGGGGTCGACGTCGTCGTGCATTCGGTGACGAAGTACCTGGCCGGCCATTCGGACGTGGTGCTCGGCGCCCTGGTCACGTCCGACGAGGACCTGCGCTCGAAGCTGCTGGTGCACCGGTCGCTGCGCGGCGCCATCGCCGGACCGTTCGAGACCTGGCTGGCACTGCGCGGCGTGCGGACTCTGGCGCTGCGGGTGGAACGCTCCCAGGCCACTGCCGGCGAACTGGCCCGAAAACTGCAGCAACACCGGGCCGTGGAGGCCGTGCGCTACCCCGGCCTGCCCGAAGATCCGGGGCACGCCCGCGCCGCGGCGCAGATGGACGGCTTCGGCTCCATCATCGCCATTCAGGTCAAGGGCGGGGCAGCGGCCGCGGACAAGGTCATTGACGCGCTCAGGCTGTGGCTGCCGGCGACCTCGCTGGGCGGCGTGGAATCGCTGATCGAGCGGCGCCGCCGCCATGTCAACGAACCCGGGAGCGTTCCGGAGAACCTGCTGCGGCTGTCGGTGGGAATCGAGAACCCCGCCGACCTCTGGGCGGACCTGGACCAGGCACTCGCCGCGGCGGACGTGTGAGGCTGCCGAAACGCACCCCCACCGGTTAGGCTTAAGCCGTGCTACTCGCCTACGACATCCAATACTGGCTCTACACGGTCCTGGGGCTGGTCGCCCTGGTGATCGAGATATGGGCGCTGGCGGATTGCGTGGGCCGCAAGGCCGACTACTTCCAGGCCGCATTCAAGAAGACCAAGGGGTTCTGGGTTGGCGTGCTGGCAGCCTCCACGGCGGTCGGGGCCCTGGCCGCGTTGGGCGCCGGCGGCCTGGGCACGTGGATGATCTTCCAACTGGCCGCCGTTGCCGCTGCCGGCGTGTACCTGGCGGACGTCAAGCCCGCCCTGATCGAGGTCAAGGGCGGCGGGTCCGCCTACCCCTGGTAGGTTCTGCCGAACTCACCCCGCGGGCGCGACGGCGTGCCACGCCACGGTGACTTCCCCCAGCCGCCACCTCGACGGCCCGTCGAGAAGCGGCCACCCGGCGTCGTGCATCCTCTGGCACATAGCCAGCCAGCGCTGCCGGGTTCCGAACGCGGCCAGCGGAGCCGCGTCTGCCCACGCGCGGTCCAGCGCCTGCAGGTAGCAGTGCACCCGCTCGCCGGGAACATTGTGGTGGATCAGCGCCTTGGGCAGCCGCTCGGCCACCTCGGAGGGCCGGCAGAAGGCGCCGAACCGCAGCGAGATGCTCAGCGAGAGCGGCCCTTCCGGCGCCACCGCGATCCAGGTGGC
The DNA here is from genome assembly GCF_059090825.1 of Arthrobacter sp. Y3224055. Taxonomy (NCBI): domain Bacteria; kingdom Bacillati; phylum Actinomycetota; class Actinomycetes; order Micrococcales; family Micrococcaceae; genus Arthrobacter; species Arthrobacter sp. Y3224055. The sequence continues at coordinate 384,191 of NZ_JBNHGB010000004.1, forward strand.
GCGGCGGCCGATCTCATCGCAGGTGCCGTCGATGAACAGCCCGCCCGGCGCCAGCCGTCCCCGCACCGTGTCCCACGCGGCGCCGTACTCGGATTCCGGGTACTGCCGCAGCACGTTAAACGCGCGGACCACTGCTGGCCGTCGGCCTGCCACCGGGATTTCGAAGCCGCCCTGCCGGAAGGTCAGGCCAGGCCGCTCCAACGCCTTGGCCACGGCGACGCGTGCCGGCTCAATTTCGATCCCGATCACCTCAATGTCGAGACGCACCCGGGACAGGCGGTGGTGGAGTTCGACGGCGGTGGTTGGCGCCGCCCCATAGCCCAAGTCGATGACGAGCGGGTCCGCCGACCGGCGGAGGCAGCCGGCGGCCGGACCGGCCAGCCAGCGGTCCGCGCGGCGCAGCCGGTTGGGACTGGTGGTGCCGCGGGTGGCCGTGCCGATGGGGCGGCGGACGGGACGGCTGGCGGCGGCGGTCGTCTGAGGCACGAGAAAAAAGAATAGGGGCACGGCGGGCCCGCACAGGCCGCTACGGGCCGGATGTGCGCAAGGTCACTGGCGGGAATTGCGGGGCTGCCCCCGGGTTTGGCCCCGTAATGTCATGCCGCTGCCGCCGGTGCCGCGCGGTGCTCCGCTAGGATGGCAGCCATGACTTCCACCTCGAAACACACGCTGGTCCTGTTGCGCCACGGGCAGAGCGACTGGAACGAAAAGAACCTGTTCACCGGCTGGGTCGACGTCCCGCTAACCGACCTGGGACGCAAGGAAGCGCACCGCGGCGGCGAGCTGCTGGTCGAGCACAATCTGCTTCCCGACGTCCTGTACACCTCGCGGCTGAAGCGGGCCATTGTCACAGCCAACCTCGCGCTGGAGGCCGCCGACCGCAGCTGGATCGACGTCAAGCGCAGCTGGCGGCTGAACGAGCGCCACTACGGCGCCCTGCAGGGCAAGGACAAGGCGCAGATCCGCAATGAGTTCGGCGAGGAACAGTTCATGGTCTGGCGCCGGTCCTACGACACGCCGCCGCCCGCCCTGGACGACGCCAGCGAATGGTCGCAGGCCAACGACCCCCGCTACGCGGATCTGGGGGACGCCGTGCCGCGGACCGAATGCCTGAAGGATGTGCTGGAGCGCTTCCTGCCGTACTGGGAATCGGACATTTCCGTGGACCTCAAGGCGGGCAAGACGGTGCTCGTGGCCGCGCACGGCAACTCGCTGCGCGCCCTGGTCAAGCACCTGGACGGCATCAGCGACGAAGACATCGCAGGGCTGAACATCCCTACCGGCATCCCGCTGGTGTACGAGCTGGACGAGAACCTGAAGCCCGTCACCGCCGGCGGCACCTACCTGGATGCCGCGGCCGCGGCGGAAGCCATCCAGGCCGTGGCGAACCAGGGCAAGAAGTAGCCACACGCCAAGAAGTTGCCGCACGCTTAAGCAGGAAGGCCGGCTCCCCGCGGGGAGCCGGCCTTCCTGCTTAAGGTCCTGCGTTACACGGACTGGCCGTTGGGGCGCCATTCGCCGGTGACCAGATAGGTCACCTTGCGGGACACGGAGACGCCGTGGTCGGCGAAACGCTCGAAGTAACGGCTCGCCAGCGAGACGTCCACGGTGGTCGGCCCGGAGGAGTTCCAGGCCGGATCGGCAATCGCCTTGAAGACGCCGGCATGCAGCTCATTGATGCGGGAGTTGTACGTGTCGATCTGGGCGGCGAGGTCCAGGTCGCGGGTCTCGAGCAGTTCGGTCAGCTTCTCGGAGATCGCAATGTCCTTCTCGGCGAACTCCCGGAACGTGTCGCGCAGCGATGCGGGGATCACGAGGTCCGGATAACGCAGCCGGACCAGTTGCGCGATGTGCCGGGCGAGGTCGCCCATCCGCTCCAGCGAGGCGCTCATCCGCAGGGCGCCGACAATCATCCGCAGGTCCGAGGCGACCGGACCCTGCAGCGCCAGGATGTCAATGGAACGCTCGTCCAGGTCCGTCTGGAGGAAATCGATCCGGGCGTCGGCGGCAATGACTTCCTGGGCCAAATCGATGTCGGCGGTGTCGAGCGCCGTGGTTGCCTTCTGCATCGCCTCGGTGACCAACCGGGAAATCTCTACCAGCTGCTCTCCGACTTGATGGAGTTCGGCTTGGAAAACCTTGCGCACTGGCGTCCTTTCGCTTGTGTACGTGGAGCATAGGGGTCCTAGCATCCCACTGGCTTCATACCCTCTCAGCCCGCGGTGAACTATTACGCCACCTCAAGTGAACGTTAGTTGAACGGGGAGGCGATTGCTACCGGAACGGCCCTGGCACGTGCCCGGCTGCGCCTAAGCTAGAGGCGTGGATCCACTGATATTCGGCTTGCTGGCAGGGCTCGTGGGCTTGGTGCTGGGCAGCTTCGGTGTGCTCGCCTTCGGCCTGAGCGATCGCCAACGGCGGCGCCTGCAGGAAGTGGACGAACCGACGCTGCCGGACGGTGCCGCCGAGGTGCTTTCCGTCGTCGGCCGCGCCTATGTAGTGGTGGACGCGATCGACGGCGTGGTCCGGGCCAGCCCCGCCGCTTATGCCTTCGGTTTGGTCCGCGGGCACACCGTGGTGCATTCCGAGTTGCTCGACCTGACCGCCCGAGTGCGCCGCGACGGCGTGATCGAGGAGCGGCAACTGGAGCTGCCGCGCGGTCCGCTCGGCCAGGGCACCATTGTGGTCCAGGTGCGCGTGGCACCCATCGGCGAGGAGTACATCCTGCTGCTGGCCGATGACCGGACGGAGATAACCCGCACCGAAGCGATGCGCAACGACTTCGTGGCCAACGTGTCCCACGAATTGAAGACCCCGGTCGGAGCCATCTCGCTGCTGGCCGAGGCCATCGACGACGCCGCCGACGACGAGGAAGCGGTGCGCCGCTTCGCCGGCCGCATGCACAAGGAGTCGCGCCGGCTGGGCGCCCTGGTGCAGGACATCATCGAGTTGAGCCGGCTGCAGGGCGCGGACGTGGTGCAGGACGGTACCGAGGTGGACCTGAATGCCGTGGTGGCCGAGGCCGTGGACCGCAACAAGCTGATGGCCGAAAGCCGGCACATCGAACTGTCGGTGGGCGGGAAGATTGACGGGCCGGTCTTCGGCGATGCCGAACTGCTGACCACCGCGTTCCGGAACCTGATCGACAACGCGATCCGCTACGCGCCCGAACGGAGCAAGGTGGGTGTGGGGCTGCGCGTGCGCGAAGGGCTGGCCACTGTCTCGGTGACCGACCAGGGCCCGGGCATCACCCCCGATCAGCAAGACCGCATCTTCGAACGGTTCTACCGGATCGACGATGCCCGCTCGCGGCAAACCGGGGGAACCGGCCTGGGCCTGAGCATTGTCAAACACGTCATCTCCCAGCACGGCGGGGAAGTATCGGTGTGGTCGCAGCCCGGACAGGGCTCCACCTTCACCGTGCGGCTGCCGGAAATGGAGCAGGAAGACGGCGGCACCACAGAATCCGTGGAGCCGCGCACGCAGGGCGCCGGTGTGGCGCATGAACAAGGAGTCGGTGCTTGACCCGCATTCTGGTCGTCGAAGATGAAGAATCGCTGAGCGATCCGTTGAGCTATCTGTTGGGCAAAGAGGGCTTCGAAGTCGAGGTGGTGGATAACGGGTTGGACGCCATCGTTGCGTTCGACCGCTCCGGAGCGGACCTGGTCCTGCTGGACCTGATGCTGCCGGGACAGTCCGGAACCGAGGTGTGCCGGCAGCTGCGGCAACGCTCCGCCGTTCCGGTCATCATGCTCACCGCCAAGGACTCGGAAATCGACAAGGTGGTAGGGCTGGAACTCGGTGCCGACGACTACGTCACCAAGCCCTACTCCTCGCGCGAGCTGGTGGCCCGGGTCCGCGCGGTACTGCGCCGCCAGGCCGAACCGGAAGAACTGGTGCCCAATGCAGTCTCTGCCGGACCGGTGCGGATGGACGTGGAACGCCACGTGGTCAGCGTGGACGGCGAGCCGGTGTCGCTGCCGCTGAAGGAGTTCGAACTGCTGGAGATGCTGCTGCGCAACTCCGGCCGGGTCCTGACGCGCGGGCAGCTGATCGACCGCGTCTGGGGCTCCGACTACGTCGGCGACACCAAAACCCTGGACGTGCACGTCAAGCGGCTGCGCAGCAAGATCGAACCCGATCCGTCTGCGCCCCGCTACCTGGTTACCGTGCGCGGGCTCGGCTACAAGTTCGAACCGTAAACCGAGGGCGTCAGCACGGCAAAAGGCCGGGCAGCTTCCCCCGAAAGGGAAGCGGCCCGGCCTTTTGTGAAGCGATGGGCGGGTTAGGCGCCGGCCTCTTCGGTGGGCTCGCCGGTCGGCTCTTCCGCGGCGCCGTCTGTCGGTGAGGCGGTCTCGGCAGGCGCCGCGGTTTCCGTGGGCTCGGCCGACGGAACGAAGTCCCGGTACTCCGGCAGCGTGCCGTCGAGCACCGGCACCAGCACGTCGGCGGACTCGTTGTTCACGCGGACGGTGATGTCCACCAGGGCGCCGGGAGCGGCACCCGGGCTGCCGACGATGGTCTCGTTCTCATCCTCTTCGAAGATGACCTTCCCGTCTGCCGGGATGGTGACGGTGGCGGTGCTGCCCGGGCCGGTCAGGGCCATCTGCACGGGAGAATCGGAGGTGTTGAAGGCGGTACCGAGGACACGGGCGGGGGCGTCGGCAGACTCTGCGACGACCAGCAGGTTGCGCAGTCCGATCGAGCCGACGTTGGCCACGATGCCGTCGCTGGCGGAGTAGGACTTGGTGGTGGCCTGTTCGTTGATTGCGCCGCATCCGGTCGATGCGAGCAGGGTGAGCGCGGCGGCGCCTGCTACAAGGGTGCGCTGCACACGGTTCTTCGGCGCAATCTTCACGGCAGAAACTCCTCAGTCAAAGTCAGGGTGCGGTGCTGCAGATCTAGGCAGCTTGCCTCGCCTAGCCTATCGGCAAACCGGTGAAAAGTAGGATTCGACGCCGGTAGGTACCCGCGGGCGAAGCACCAAATCCGCTATCCGTCAAGGGGGCAAAGCGCGGCATTCTGACGCTCGGACGGGCGTAGAGGCCTGCAAACTCGCGGAAGTGGCCAAACCATCCGTGATAAACTGGTGGTCGGGAAAGGGGATACTACAGATGGTATTTGAGGTCGGCGAGACAGTTGTTTACCCTCACCACGGTGCCGCAAAGATCGAAGAGATCAAAATGCGCACCATCAAAGGTGAAGAGAAGATGTATCTCAAGCTCCGGGTTGCCCAGGGCGATCTGACGATTGAAGTACCGGCGGAGAACGTGGATTTGGTCGGCGTCCGCGATGTGGTGGGCAAGGAAGGCCTCGAGCATGTGTTCGATGTGCTCCGTGCCGAGTTCACCGAGGAACCGACCAACTGGTCCCGCCGCTACAAGGCGAACCTGGAAAAGCTGGCCTCCGGCGATGTCATTAAGGTGGCGGAAGTTGTCCGCGACCTGTGGCGCCGGGACCACGACCGCGGCCTTTCCGCGGGCGAGAAGCGGATGCTGGCCAAGGCGCGCCAGATCCTGGTTTCCGAACTCGCCCTCGCGGAGAAGACCGACGAAGACAAGGCAGCAGAGGTCCTCGACGAGGTTCTCGCCTCCTGACCGCGCTCCAAGCGGCCGGCATCCAGCACTGGAAGCCGGCCGCTTTTTCGTGGCCAAACCGCCCGGCCGCGGCCCCATTAGGCTAAAGGGGTGAGCACAGCAAGCACTTCCCTGGGCGTGATCATCGTGGCGGCCGGCTCGGGCACCCGCCTCGGCTATGGCCTGCCCAAGGCCCAGGTCCCGCTGGCCGGCGAACCGATCCTCTCCCACGCGCTGCGGGGCGTGCTGGCGGCCGGCATCGCGTCACGGATCTGTGTGGCCGTCCCGGCCGGCGACACCGCCCTGCGGCAGCTCTGCGCGGGCTTCGCCGCGCAGTATCCCGACACCCCGATCTCCGCGGTCGACGGCGGTGCCACCCGGGCCGCCTCGGTCGCCGCCGCGCTCCGCGGGCTGGGCGACGGCATGTCCGGGGTCCTGGTGCACGACGCGGCCCGGGCGCTCACCCCGCCCGAGGTCTTCGAACGGGTCGCCGCCGCGCTGGCGGACGGCGCGCGCGCCGTCGTTCCTGCGGTGCCGGTGGTGGACACCATCAAGGAGGCCGCGCCGAGCACCGGCGCCGGGGCAGAAATCTCACCCGAGAAGGTGGCGGCCACCGTGGACCGCACGCGGCTGCGCGCCGTCCAGACACCGCAGGGGTTCGACGCGGCAACCCTGGCCGTGGCGCACCGGAGCCTGGCCGGCATGGCCCCCGAGGAGGCCGCCGCCATCACCGACGAAGCCCTGTTGCTGGAGCGCCACGGCATCGACGTGATGCTGGTGCCCGGCTCCGCGCGGGCCCTGAAGATCACCACGCCGCTGGATCTGACCGTGGCGGAGGCCCTGCTGGCCGCCGGCCGGCCCCGACCCGTCATGAAAGGCTGACCGTGCCCGACTTCCCGTTTCCCCTCCCGCGTACCGGAATCGGAGTGGACGTCCATGCTTTCGCCCCGGACTCCGACCCCCAGCCGTTGTGGCTGGGCGGCCTGCTGTGGGAGGGGGAGCGAGGCCTGGCCGGCCACTCCGACGGAGACGCCGCCGCCCACGCCGCCGCGGATTCGCTGTTTTCCGCGGCCGGGATCGGAGACCTCGGCACGCACTTCGGCACCGACCGTCCCGAGTACGCCGGCGCCTCGGGGGTCCGGTTGCTGTCAGAAGCGGCGCGGATCGTCCGCGAGGCGGGGTTCGAGATCGGCAATATCGCGGTTCAGTTGGTCTGCAACCGCCCCAAGTTCGGGCCGCGCCGGTCCGAATCCGAGGCGGTGCTCAGTGAGGCCGCCGGTGCGCCGGTCAGCGTTTCGGCGACCACCAGCGACGGGCTGGGATTCACCGGCCGCGGCGAGGGGATCGCGGCGGTGGCCACCGCCGTCGTCGTGAAGCTGCCGTAGCAGGGTGCGTTCGCACCGGCGTGGCGGCCGCGGCTAGGCTAGAGCGGTGAGCCTGAGATTCTATGACACCGCCACCGCGCAAGTCCGCGACTTCGTCCCGCTGGCCCCGGGCAAGGCCGGGCTCTACTACTGCGGGGCCACGGTGCAGGGCGATCCGCACGTCGGCCATATCCGTTCGGCCATCGCCTTCGACCAGCTCACCCGTTGGCTGCGCTACAGCGGGTATGACGTCACGGTAGTGCGCAACGTGACGGACATCGACGACAAGATCCTGGTCAAGTCCGCCGAATCCTTCCGCCCCGGCGCGGCCGAAGACCCGATGGTGCCGGTGCCGAACGAGCCGTGGTGGGCGCTGGCCTACCGCTACGAGCAGGAATTCGCCAAGGCCTACGACATCCTGGGCGTGGAACGGCCCACCTACGAACCGCGCGCCACCGGCCACATTCCGGAGATGCACCGCCTGATCCAGCAGTTGATCGACCGCGGCCACGCCTACCCGGCGCTGGACGATTCCGGTGACGTGTACTTCGATGTGCGCTCGTGGCCGGAATACGGCTCGCTGACGCATCAGCGGATCGAGGACATGCAGGCGGCGCCCGACGCCGGCCCGCGCGGCAAGAAGGATCCGCGCGACTTCGCGCTCTGGAAGGGACACAAGGACGGCGAGCCGGAGACGGCCAGTTGGTCCAGCCCGTGGGGAGCCGGCCGCCCGGGCTGGCACCTGGAGTGCTCGGCCATGGTCACCAAGTACCTGGGCACCGAGTTCGACATCCACGGCGGCGGGCTGGACCTGCGGTTCCCGCACCACGAGAACGAGATGGCCCAGTCCCGGGCGGCCGGGCACGGGTTCGCCAACTTCTGGATGCACAACGGCATGGTCACCTTCGAGGGCGAGAAGATGTCCAAATCGATCGGCAACATCATCACCCCCGCGGAGATGCTTCAGGACGCCAGGCCGCTGGTGGTCCGCTACTACCTGGGCCAGGCCCAGTACCGGTCCGCGCTGGACTACAACCCCGGCTCGCTGGTGGAAGCGGGCGCCGCGGTGGAGCGGATCGAGGGATTCCTGCAGCGGGCGCTGAAGTTCCTCTACGGCGAGCAGTTCGGCTTCGTCGTGACCGAACGCGTCCCGGAGGCTTTCGCCGCGGCCATGGACGACGACCTCAACGTGCCGCAGGCGCTGGCAGTGGTCCACGAAACGGTGCGGGCCGGCAACACCGCGCTGGACGCCCGCGACAAGGAAGCGGCCACCCGCGCGCTGCACCAGGTCATGGCGATGACCGACGTGCTGTACATCAACCCGCTGGATCCGCACTGGAGCAGCGGCGGCGCGGACCCCGCGGCCCTTCAGGCCCTGGACGTGCTGGTCAGCGCGCAACTGGAGGAGCGTCGGCTGGCCCGCGAGGCGAAGGACTGGGCCCGCGCCGATGCCATCCGCGACACCCTGGCGGCCGCCGGGATCGTGGTGGAGGATTCGGCCGAGGGCGCCAGCTGGAATCTCGGCTGACGGCAGCCCGCACCGTTGGGCGGTACCCTTTAAAGCAGACGATTCCCGTCGGGCCTGCCGCTCACAGCCGGTGCGCCGCGCGTGGGAACGTATCTTCCCCAACACAAAGGTAGTTTTTCGATGGCCAACAAACCTCGCCCCGGAGCGGTGCGCAAGTCCAAAAAGGGACCCACCGCCGGAACCGGCGGACACGGGCGCAAGGCGCTCGAAGGCAAGGGGCCGACCCCGAAGGCCGAAGACCGCCCGTACCACAAGGCGTACCGCACCAAGCAGCTCTCCGAACGCTCGGCCGCCAAGCGCCCGGCCGGCCAGCGCGGCCCGGCGCCCCGCCGCGGCAAGTCCGCCGGCGAGATGGTAACCGGACGCAACTCCGTGGTGGAAGCCCTGCGCGCCGGTGTTCCCGCCAAGGCGCTGCACGTCGGGGTCCGGATCGAGATGGACGACCGCGTCAGGGAATCCCTGAAGATCGCCGCCGAACGCGGTATTCCGGTGCTCGAATCGCACAAGCCGGAACTGGACCGGATGACCGATGACGCCGTCCACCAGGGCCTGGTGCTGCAGATCCCGCCCTATGACTACCAGGACGCCCTGGAACTGGCCGAGGAAACCATGGCCAAGTTCAAGAAGGGCTACATCAACAACGCCCCGCTGTTCGTGGCCCTGGACGGCATCACCGACCCGCGCAACCTCGGCGCCATCATCCGTTCGGCCTCGGCCTTCAGCGGCCACGGCGTGATCGTGCCCGAGCGCCGCTCGGTCGGGATGACGGCCTCCGCGTGGAAGACCAGCGCCGGCGCGGCGGTGCGCGTGCCGGTGGCCAAGGCGGGCAACCTGACCAATACGCTCAAGGCTTTCCAGCAGCTGGGCATCTTCGTGCTCGGCCTGGACGGCGGCGGCGACGTCTCGCTGCCGGACCTGTCGCTGGCCACCGAACCGGTGTGCCTCGTGGTGGGATCCGAGGGCAAGGGCCTGTCCCGGCTGGTCCGCGAACACTGCGACCAGATCGTCTCCATCCCGATCGACTCGGCGATGGAGTCGCTCAACGCTTCCATGGCCGTGGGCATCAGCCTGTACGAGATTTCGCGGCAGCGCGCGCGCTAGGAGCAGGTGGACCGTTGTGGCCCGTCACGCCAAGAGCCTTTCCCCTGAGCGTCCGACGCGCCAGGCCCGGCTTTCGCGTGCCTTCCCGCTCGGCGTGAGCGACGCCGCCCCGGGCCTGCCGCCGATTCCCGGCGCGGTCAACGTGGCGGTCTTCGCCCCGGACTTCGGTTCGGTGGACGTGCACTTCCAGGACGCGGCGGGCACCTGGCGGCGCGTCGAACTGACGGCGCTCACCGACGGCGTCCACCACGGCACGGTCGAGGGACTCGAGGCCGGCAGCCGGTACGCCTTCTGGCCCCACGGCGAGGAACTGCCGGCGTCCGGGCAGTTGCTGCTGGACCCCTACGGCCGCGCCATCGACGACGACGGCGGTGTGCTGCGCTCGGTGTACGTCACCGGCGGTTTCGACTGGGGGAACGACGCCCGGCCGCACGTGCCGTGGCGGGACACGGTGGTGTACGAGTGCCACGTCAAGGGCCAGACCGTGCTGCACCCGGACATCCCGGAAGAACTGCGCGGCACCTACGCCGGGCTGGCGCACCCGGTGATGGTCGAGTACCTGCTGGAGCTGGGGATCACCACGGTGGAGCTGCTGCCGGTGCACTACCACCTGGACGAACCGCACCTGCAAAACCTGGGCCTGGCCAACTACTGGGGCTACAACACGCTCGGCTTCTTCGCCCTCTGGCCGGGCTACGCCACCGCCGCGGCGCAGGCCGCCGGACCGCGGGCCGTGCAGGACGAGTTCCGCACCATGGTCAAGCAGTTGCACGCCGCCGGACTCGAGGTGGTCCTGGACGTGGTCTACAACCACACGGCCGAGGGCGGCAAGGACCAGGACACGTATTCCTTCCGGGGGCTGGCGGACCACGTGTACTACCGGCACGACGGCCACGGGAATTACCTGGACACCACCGGCTGCGGCAACACCATGGACTTCAACGAGCCGCGCGTGATCCAGCTGGCCCTCGACTCGCTCCGCTACTGGGTGGAAGAGTTCCACATCGACGGGTTCCGCTTCGACCTGGCGGTGTCCCTGGCCCGCGACGGAAACAACCATTTCAATCCCCGCCATCCGTTCCTGGTAGCCGTGGGCGCCGACTCGGTGCTCTCCGGGGCAAAGCTCATCTCGGAACCGTGGGACGTCGGCGACGGAGGCTGGCAGACGGGGCACTTCCCGCCGGGCTGGGCCGACTGGAACGACCGCTTCCGCGACACCGTCCGCGATTTCTGGCTGGCGGACCAGGCCGCGTTGGCGGGCGGCGGGCAGGTCGGGACGGTGGCGCGGCTGGCGGGTTGCCTGGCCGGCTCCACCGAGCTGTTCGCCGGGTCCGGCCGCACCGCGCTGGCCTCGCTGAATTTCGTGACCGCCCACGACGGCTTCACCCTGGCCGACCTGACGGCGTACAACCGCAAGCACAACGAAAACAACGGCGAAGAAAACCGCGACGGCCACGACCATAACCGCAGCTACAACCACGGCATCGAGGGTCACACGGGGGACGGCCGGGTCCTCGACGCCCGGGACCGGAGCGCGCGTAACCTGATGGCTACCCTGTTGCTGTCGCTCGGGGTGCCCATGATCTGCGCCGGCGACGAGATCGGCCGCAGCCAGCAGGGAAACAACAACGCATACTGCCAGGACAACGAGCTGGCGTGGACCAATTGGCAGCTGGACGAGCGCGAACACCGGATGTTCGATGCCACCCGCCGGCTTATCCAGATCCGCCGGTCCTTCCTGGCGCACCAGCCGTATAACTACCCGGCACGGGCGGACAGTTCCTACCTGCTCTGGTTCAACGCCGACGGCGAACCGATGACCCCGGACGACTGGAACAACCCGGACTGCCGCCTGGTCCAGCTGCTGATGGGATCGCCCCAGGGTGTGATCGATGGTCTGCTGGTGATCAACGGGGCGTGTCAGCCGCAGAAAATCGTGATGCCGGCCCCGCACGCGCTGCAGGACTTCGGCAAGCACCGCGGCGGGAACCACGTGTTCGAACTGCTCTACACCACCGCGCATTCCGAGGAGCAGCGGCGCGGCGCCAAGGTCCGCAGCGGCGAGAAGGACATGGTGGCCGCCAACAGCCTCTCCGTCTACCGCTCCTGACTTAACGCAGCCGGCGCCGGGAAGGCCCTCAAAGCCTTCCCGGCGCCGGCATGCCGGCCGTTAGCCGGCGTGCACCCAGGGGTTAGATCTGCCGGGGCTCCTCCTGGACGTTGCCGCGGGCCTCTTGGGCCCGTGCCTTCACGTCCTCGGCGGCGGACGCTCCTTCGGACTTCACCCTGCCCGCCGAGTCCTGGGCCGAGGACTTCAGGTCTTCGGCTGCCTCGCGGGCCGGCTCCTTCATGTCCTGGGCCACCTGGCGGGCGGAGTCCTTGACTTCCTGCACCACCGGTTCGGCCTGTTCCTTGACCTTGTCGGCTGCCTGCTGCTCCACCCGGCTGGCCGGGAACAGCGAGGACAGCAGCCAGCCGGCGCCGAAGGCGATCAGGCCGGCCGCCACCGGGTTGCCCTCGGTCTTGCGGGCAAGCTGGTGCGGGGCGTCGCTGGCCATCTCGCCGGCGTCGTGCATCATGGAGCGGGTGCCGCCGGTGGCGTCGTCAGCCGCGCCCATGATCTTCTCCTTGACGCGGCCCACGGAATCCTTCACTTTGTCCGTCTGCCGGTGGACGATGTTCGACGGCGACGCTTTTTCCGCCACGGCGTCCACATCCGTGCCCAGCCGGGCGCGGGTACGTTCGATGTCGGCTCGGATTTCTTCGGGTGACTGGCTCATAGCGCTTCCTCACTTGGCTTCAATGTTTCCGGAATCTGCTTCACTGACTCGGTGGTCCGGGGCATCCCTTCGACCGTCTTCAGCTGCTTGCGGCCAACCGAATACAGAATGGCCGCGATGATGGCCCAGATGACTGCCACAATCAGGCCGGACCAGGCCCACCCGATCCCGCCGGCGATGAGCGCCCACAGGGCCAGGGACAGGAACAGGAGGACGAAGTGGCCGGCCACGCCGGCTCCGCCCAGCAGGCCCGCGCCCTTGCCGGCTTTGGTGCCGGTCTCCTTGAGTTCGGCCTTGGCCAGCTCCACCTCCTGGCGCATCAGGACGGAGATGTCCTTGCTGACCTGGCTGAGCAGATCGCCCAAGGATTCGTTCTCGGCCTTGATTTCCGCTCGCGTTGGCTCGGCGCCATCCTGGCCGGGCACGCGTTGATTGCTCGGGCCCGGCATTTGCTGGTGACTCATCGAGTCCCTCCGTCCTCATAGGGGTTCCGCTCCGGGATCGCGGTGCCGCGGCCACCGACGGGCGGTTCGCCCACAGGGTAGGTGGTTTCGGGCTGTGCCGGGGCGCCGCCGAGGGCGGAACCTGTCTGCGCTCCCGGCGCCGCGAAGCCGGCGGCGCTTTGGGCCTCATAGCTGCCCGTTCCTGCCGTGTCGTAGACGGAACCGGTGGTTGCACGGTGCGTGCCCACGCTCCTGCCGGTCATGGAGCCGCTGCCTGCTCCGCTGTCGGCGGTCAGGCCCTTGGTCAGGCGCCCGGCCAAGACGCCGGCCCCCGCGGCGATCGCCAGGAAGGCTCCGGGCCGCCGGCGGGCAAAACGCTTGACCTCGTCCAGCAGGGATCCCGGGTCGCGGTTCTCGAGCCATCCTGCGACTGAGTCGGCCCGGCCCGCCACCTGGCTGACCAGCTGGGTCGCCGGGCCGGACTGTTCCGAGTTGCGGGCCATGGAGTTTAGCTCCTCCCCGATGGACCGCAGCCCCGAAGCCACGCGTTGCTGCTGCGTGTTGGCCTGGCCGCGGACACCGTCGCCCAGTTCGGACATCAGGTTGCGGGCCTTGTCTTTGGCTTCGTACGCCACCTGCTTTGCCTCGTCCTTGGCCGTCTGCGCAACGTGCTGGCCGGCTTCGGCCCCTTCGCGCCCTACTTCCCGTGCCTCGGTCTTGGCGGTTTCGCTCCTGGACTGGCCGGTTGAGGGCGGGTTCGACGGCGGCGGTACGGCCGTGCCACCTGTGGGGTAAACGGGAGCGCCCTCGTCGTAACTGCCGGAATGTGGATTCGTGGTCATGGCAATTCCTTTTCCTAGTCGGGTTCTTCCTGTCAGTCCTGATCTTGGTCAGCTATGCTCACGGGATTCCTCGTGGGAATGCGCGTGCTCGCGGCGCAGATCGCGCCCCCGTGCAATGTCCTCCTCTTCCTTCTCGGCATTCTTCTCGATCTTGCGGTTATCGCGGACCGGAAGCTGGATGTTTTCTTCGGCGGCCATGCCGGCCTGCAGTTCGCGCCCGCGTTCGGTCTCGGCATCGAACTCTGCGCCGAACAGCAGGGCGAGGTTGGCCAGCCAGAACCACAGCAGCAGGACGATCACCCCGCCGATGGCTCCGTAGGTCGCGTTGTAGTTGCCGAAGTTGGCTACGTAGAAGGCGAAGCCCAAGGTCGCCAGGGCCAGCACGATCAGCGCGACCAGGGCGCCCAGGCTCATCCAGCGGAACTTCGGCTGCTTCACGTTAGGCGTCGCGTAGTACAACACGGCCACGATCACCACGGCGAAGATGACGACGACCGGCCATTTGGCGATGTTCCAGGCGGTCACTGCCGCCTCGCCGAGTCCGATCACCGAGCCGATCGCCTCCGCCACCGGGCCGGACACGACCAGCATCAGCAGCGTCAGGACGGCCAGCAGCAGCACCACGAGGGTCACCAACAGCATCATCGGGCGGAGCACCCAGAACGGGCGGCCTTCTTCGACCTCGTAGATCCTGTTCATGGCCCGGCCGAAGGCGGTGACATAACCGGATGCCGACCAGATCGCGCCGACGAGGCCGACGACGAACGCCAGCCCGGCTCCCTGGGAAGTGGCGAGCTGCTGGATCGGCTGGCGGATGACATCAACGGCCTGGCCGGGTGCTACCTGCCCCAGCATGTTCATCATGGCGTTGGTGGTTTGTTCCGCCTGCCCTACCAAGCCCAGGATGGAAACCAGCGCCAGCAGGCCGGGGAACAGGGACAGCACCGCGTAGTAGGTGAGCGCCGCCGCAAGATCGGTGCAGTTGTCGTCGGAGAACTTCCGAATGGTCTTGCGGAGGATGTACTTCCACGAAGACTTTTTTACTTGCTGCGGTTGCTGCGGCTTGTCCCCGTGGTCCGGCGGTGGTGCCTCCCGCTCGGTACTCGTGCCCATGTTCGCCTCCTTCGTAGTCCATTCGGACGGAACACCCTCATGCTATTAGTCAGCATGCTGATAATAAAGGGGTGAGTCACACAGAAGGACGTACGAAGCAGCACATTTCCGCTCTAATCCGGCATGAAACGGGGGGTCCCGGCCGATTTAAAGAAACTGTCGGATAGCTACGTTTCAGCCGTTCTGTTGCCACTCGCGCCGGCCGCCCGGGCGGGCGACGGGCGCGAGCGGCAACGGGCGCTGCCCGTGGATCAGCCGGTGGCGTTGGACACCAGTCCGAGTTCGGCATGGTTTGCCAGCGCCGGGTGTTTGGGCAGCACCCGCACGCTGTACCCGAACGACCCGGATCGGTCGATGGTGACCGGGCCGGTGAAGAGATAGCGGCCATCGCCCAGCTGTTCGGCGAGGGCAAGTTCGTCACTGGAGGTCTGGGCGAGGTCGTCGTTTTCGGTGACCTGGCCATGCACCACCTGGACGGTGACGCTGTCCGGCGCCAGCGAGCCGAGCCGGACATAGGCATTGACCGTCAGCGATTCGCCGATCTGCGGCTCGTCCGTGATGCCGAGCGAGTCCACGTGCTCCACCGACACGTCGGCCCAGGCTGCATGCACACGGCTGGTCCACGCCGCCAGTTCCTTCGCCGCCGCAAAATCGTCGGCCCGGGCCGTCCGGCCGGATGCCCAGGCGGGACGGTACAGCTGCTCCACATAGTCATGCAGCATCCGTTCGGCGGAAACCGCCGGACCCAGATTGGCCAGCGTGTGCTTGATCATGGCGATCCACTGGTGCGGGACGGCATCGTCGGCTATCGGCTGGGACGGGCCGGCCGCCCCCGCGCCCTCGGAGACCTCGGCGGCATAGAAGCGGGGCGCCACGTGGTGCTCGATCAGGTCGTAGAGCGCGGCTGCTTCGATATCGTCCCGATCGTCCGCGCTGAACATGTCCGCGGTCCCTGCATCGGTGGACGGGTTCGCCGTCGGGATCGCCCAGCCGTTGTCGCCGTCGTACATCTCGTCCCACCAGCCGTCCAACACGGAGAGGTTCAGCCCGCCGTTGATGGCCGCCTTCATGCCGGACGTCCCGCAGGCTTCCAGCGGGCGCAGGGGGTTGTTCAGCCACACGTCGCAGCCCGGGAACAGCGTGCGGGCCATGGCGATGTCGTAGTTGGGCAGGAACACGATCCGGTGCCGGACCTCCGGGTCGTCGGTGAAGCGGACCAGATCCTGGATCATCCGCTTGCCCTGTTCGTCCGCAGGGTGGGACTTGCCGGCGATGACCAGCTGGATGGGCCGTTTCGGGTGCAGGAGCAGCGCCTTGAGCCGGGCCGGGTCGCGCAGCATCAGGGTCAGCCGCTTGTAGGTCGGCACCCGGCGGGCGAAACCGATGGTCAACACGTCCGGGTCCAGCACGGCGTCGGTCCACGCCAGCTCCGCGTCCGCGGCCCCGCGCTTCTTCCAGGCGGCCCGCAGCCGGCGGCGGACATCCTCGATCAGGGCCGTCCGCAGGCTTCGGCGCAGCGCCCAGATGTCCTCGTCGGACACGTCGTAGACCCGGTCCCACTGGCGGGCGATCACCGGCTCGTCGCCGAACGCCGACCGCGCGTACTCGGCGATCCGCGGGTCCACCCAGGTCGGCACGTGCACGCCGTTGGTCACCGAGGTGATCGGCACTTCCTCCTGGTCGAAGCCCGGCCAGAGCCCGGAGAACATGCCGCGGGAGACCACACCGTGCAGCTTGGCCACACCGTTGGCCCGCTGCGCCAGCCGCAGGCCCATCACGGCCATGTTGAACTTGGACGGATCTCCGCCGTCGTAATTCTCGTCGCCGAGTTCCAGGATCTTCGCGGTGGGCACGTCCGGGGCGAGGCCGGCGCTGAAGAAATGCTGGATCTGCGCCTTGTCGAACCGGTCGATGCCCGCGGGCACCGGCGTGTGCGTGGTGAACACGGTGTTGGCGCGGCCGGCGGCCAAGGCCTCGTCCCACGTCAGCCCGGCGGCCGCCAGCTCCTGGATGCGTTCGATGCCCAGGAACCCCGCGTGCCCTTCGTTCGTGTGGAAGACCTCCGGCGCCGGGGCGCCCGTGAGCCGCTGGTGGATGCGCAGCGCCTTCACGCCGCCCATGCCCAGCAGCAGTTCCTGCTGCAGGCGGTGGTCGCCGCCCCCGCCGTAGAGCCGGTCGGTGATGCCGCGGGCGGCCTCGTCGTTGCCCGGGATGTTGGAGTCCAGCAGCAGCAGCGGCACCCGGCCCACGTCGGCGCGCCAGATGTAGGCGCCGAGCCTGCGGCCGTTCGGCAGCGGCAGCGTGACCTGGGCCGGCTGCCCGTCCGGCTCGCGCAGCAGCGTCAGCGGCAGGCCGTCCGGGTCCAGGACGGGGTACGTCTCCTGCTGCCATGCGTCGCGGCTCAGCGACTGCTTAAAGTAGCCGGCGGCGTAGAGCAGGCCCACGCCCACCAGCGGCACGCCCAGGTCGGACGCGGCCTTCAGGTGGTCGCCGGCCAGGATGCCCAGGCCGCCGGAATACTGCGGGAGCACATGGGAGATGCCGTACTCGGGGGAGAAGTAGGCGATCGACGCCGGTGCGTCCGCTCCCAGCGTCTGGTACCAGCGGTCCTCGGTCAGGTACTGCTCCAGGTCGGCGTCCAGTTCCCGCACCCGCGCGACGACGTCCCGGTCGTCGGCCAGCGCCCGCAGCCGTTCGCGGGTGAACGAGCCGAGCAGGGCGACGGGATCCTGGCGCACCTCGGACCAGGCCTGAGGATCCAGTTGTTCAAAGAGTTGCTGGGTGGGCCGGTGCCAGGACCAGCGGAGGTTGCCGGCCAAGCGGGCCAAGGGAGCAATGCTCTCGGGGAGGACAGTTCGGACAGTAAATCTGCGGATTGCCTTCACCCGGCCTAGGCTAGCGCAGATCCCCTGCGCCGTTGATGGCCGGCGGGTGAATGCGCGTCGAACTGGCCGTCAACCCGGTCGCAGGGCGTGGGGATCCTTCGCAATCGGGAAGGAATCTCGCTAACGTCTGTCTTGTGACGACTTCGATGCAGGAGCAGAGTACGACCCAGCCAGCCCCCCGCCTGAAGTTCGGCCGGATCCCGGTGGTCGACGTCTGGCCCGTGGTCGGCGGCGGCGAGTTTCCGGCCAAGGCGATACCGGGCGAAGACCTGGAGGTAGCCGCCACCGTCTTCCGCGAGGGGCACGACAAGATCGGCGCGACCGCGGTGCTGTTCGACCCGGACGGCCGGCCCGTCCAGCGGGCAAGGCTGACGCCCGGCGCGCCCGGCACCGACCGCTGGCATGGGACCCTCCGGCCCACCGGCACCGGCCTCTGGACCTTCCACGTGGAAGGCTGGGGAGACAATTACGCCACCTGGCGGCACAACGCCGAGGTGAAAATCGCCGCCGGCGTGGACGTGGACCTCATGCTGGCCGAGGGCCGGCTGCTGCTGGAACAGGCCGCGGGCCAGGGCGGGCGGCCGGAAGGCAACGCGCAGGTGCTGCGCGACGCCGCCGCCGCGCTCGCAGACGGATCGCTCACCGTGCATGAACGTTTGGCCGCAGGAACCTCGGAGGCCGTGCTGGACGCCGTGAACAGCCATCCGATCCGCAGCCTGGTCAGCCCCTCGAAGCGGTACCCCATCCTCGTGGAGCGTGAACGGGCCGGCCGCGGCGCCTGGTACGAATTCTTCCCGCGCTCCGAGGGCGCGCATTACGACCCGGCGAACGGGCGCTGGACCTCCGGCGACTTCACGACGGCGGCCGAGCGGCTTCCGGCCGTCGCGGCCATGGGCTTCGACGTGGTGTACCTGCCGCCCATCCATCCGATCGGCGAGGTCAACCGCAAGGGACCGAACAACACGCTGACCGCCGGACCCGGCGACCCGGGATCGCCGTGGGCCATCGGATCCAAGGACGGCGGGCATGACGCCATCCACCCCGACCTGGGCGGATTCGAGCAGTTCGACGCCTTCGTGGCCGCCGCCGAGGCGCTCGGCATGGAGGTGGCCCTGGACCTGGCGCTGCAGGCCGCCCCGGACCACCCGTGGGCCACCGAGCATCCCGAATGGTTCACCACGCGGGCCGACGGCACGATTGCCTACGCCGAGAACCCGCCG
The DNA here is from genome assembly GCF_059090825.1 of Arthrobacter sp. Y3224055. Lineage (NCBI taxonomy): Bacteria > Bacillati > Actinomycetota > Actinomycetes > Micrococcales > Micrococcaceae > Arthrobacter > Arthrobacter sp. Y3224055. The sequence goes on from NZ_JBNHGB010000004.1 coordinate 403,043, forward strand.
AAGAAGTACCAGGACATCTATCCGCTGAACTTCGATAACGACCCGCGCGGCCTGTCCGAAGAGGTCCTGCGGATCGTGAAGCTGTGGATTTCGCACGGCGTGAAGATTTTCCGGGTGGACAACCCGCACACCAAGCCCCTGTGGTTCTGGGAATGGCTGATCGGCACGGTGAACCGCGAGCACCCTGAGGTGGTGTTCCTGGCCGAGGCCTTCACCCGGCCGGCCATGATGCACGCGCTGGGCCGCGCGGGCTTCCAGCAGTCCTACAGCTATTTCACCTGGCGCAACACCAAGGAAGAGATCGAGGAGTACTTCACCGAGATCAGCCACGAGACGGCGCCGTTCTTCCGGCCGAACTTCTTCGTCAACACCCCGGACATCCTCACCGAGTACCTGCAGTACGGCGGCCCCGCCGGGTTCAAGGTCCGGGCCGTGCTGGCGGCCACGGCCAGCCCGCTCTGGGGCGTCTACGCCGGCTACGAACTCTACGAGCACGTGGCCCGGCCGGGCGCCGAGGAATACATCGACAACGAAAAGTACGAATACAAGGTTCGCGACTTCGCCGCCGCGGAGGCCGAAGGGCGCTCGCTCGCCCCGTACCTGACCCGGCTCAATTCCATCCGGCGTGCCCACCCGGCGCTGGGCGACCTGGGCAACCTCACCGTGCACCGCAGCACCGACCCGGCCACGGTGGTGTACTCCAAGCACAAGGCGCACCTGCCCGAAAGCCACGGCGGCGGGCGGGACACGATCATCGTCGTCGTCAACGTGGACCCGCACAGCGCGCGCGAATCGACGGTCTCGCTGGACCTGGCGGCGCTGGGGCTGCGGGAGGAGGACCTTAACGACGACGGCACGTTCTGGGTCGATGACCTGCTCAGCGGGCAGAGCTGGCGCTGGGGCGAACACAACTACGTGCGGCTGGACGCACACGTGGAACCCGCCCACATCCTGCACGTCCGAAGGAACCGCTGATGGCCGGCCCCTTCCAGCTGCACGCTCCGGGGCTGACGCATGACCCCCACTGGTACCGCAAGGCAGTGTTCTACGAGGTGCTGTTGCGGGGCTTCGCCGACTCCAACGGGGACGGATCGGGCGACTTCTCCGGGCTGATCGACAAGCTCGACTACCTGCAGTGGCTGGGCGTCGACTGCCTGTGGATCCCGCCGTTCTTCAAGTCCCCGCTGCGGGACGGCGGGTACGACGTCGCGGACTACTTCGACGTGCTGGACGAGTTCGGCACCATCGGCGACTTCAAACGCCTGGTCGCCGAGGCCCACGCCCGCGGCGTCCGGGTGATCATCGACCTGCCGATAAACCACACGTCGGACAAGCACGACTGGTTCGAGCAGTCCCGGCGGGACCCGGAGGGGCCGTACGGAGACTTCTATGTCTGGTCCGACACGGACGAGAAATACCAGGACGCGCGGATCATCTTCGTGGACAGCGAGGATTCGAACTGGGCGTTCGACCCGATCCGCCGGCAGTTCTACTGGCACCGCTTCTTCAGCCACCAGCCGGACCTGAACTTCGAGAACCCCAAGGTGATCGAGGCTTTGTTCGACGTCGTGCGCTTCTGGCTGGACCAGGGGATTGACGGTTTCCGCGCGGACGCCATCCCGTACCTGTTCGAGGAAGACGGGACCAACTGCGAGAACCTGCCCGCAACGCACGCCTTCCTGCAGGACCTGCGCGCACTGGTGGACACGGAATACCCCGGCCGCGTGATCATCGCCGAAGCCAACCAGCTGCCACACGAGGTGGTGGAATACTTCGGCCAGCCGGACGGCGACGGCGGGTTGCGCCCCGAATGCCACATGGCCTTCCACTTCCCGATCATGCCGCGGCTGTATTACGCGCTCCGGGACCAGAAGGCCGCCCCGATCATCGCCACCATGGAGCAGACTCCGGCGATCCCGGCCGGGGCCCAGTGGGGAACGTTCCTGCGCAACCACGACGAACTGACGCTGGAAATGGTCACCCGCGAAGAACGTGAGGCGATGTTCGGCTGGTACGCGCCGGATTCCCGGATGCGGTCCAACATCGGAATCCGCCGCCGGCTGGCCCCGCTGCTGGACAACTCGCGCGCCGAGATCGAACTGATTCACGCGTTGCTGCTGTCGCTGCCGGGCAGCCCGTTCCTGTATTACGGGGACGAGATCGGCATGGGCGACAACATCTGGCTCGAAGACCGCGATGCCTCCCGCACCCCGATGCAGTGGAACCCCGACCGCAACGCCGGCTTCTCCACCGCGGACCCCGGCAAACTGTACCTGCCGGTGGTGCAGTCGCTGGTCTATCACTACAACTACGTCAACGTCGAGGCGCAGCTGGCGCACAACAGTTCGCTGCTGCACTGGGTGCGCCAGATGCTGGCCGTGCGCAAGGCCCATCCCGCCTTCGGCCTGGGCACCTACCGGAACGTGCCGGTGGACTCCGAATCTGTGCTGGCCTTTCTGCGCGAATTGCCGGAGGACAATCCGGAAGGCCTGGAGAAAGAGGTGCTGCTGTGCGTGTTCAACCTGTCGCAGCACCCCGTGGCGGCACCGCTGCGGCTGCCCGAATTTGCCGGCCGGGGGCTGCGCGACACGTTCGGAGGCGTCCCCTTCCCTGCCTTTGACGACGCCGGCCAGCTCACGCTGACGCTGGGCAGCCACGACTTTTTCTGGTTGCGGCTGCGTTCGGCCGCGTCCAACCCCGCATCTCCACAGACCGAGACACTCCCAGTCATCAGACCCGCGACTGAAGGAACAGAGGTGGCATCACATGCCTGATTTCACGCCGAGCCTGCCCGAACTGCTGCACCAGTGGCTCCCCGCCCAGCGTTGGTTCCCCGCCAAGGGCCAAGAGTCGGTCCTGCGCCGGCTGGGCGGCATCCGCTTGCCGGACCCGGCCGGGGCAGTGGGACTGGAAGTGCACATCGTGGCCGTGCACACTGCCGACGCCGTCCACGTGGTCAACGTGCCGCTGAGCTACCGCCGGGAGCCCCTGGCCGGCGGGGAGGCGGCCCTGCTCGGGCGCGTGCAGCAGGGCGCCGAGGACACGTGGGCGGCAACCCGCGAAGAGGGCGAGACCGTTGGGCCGGACAAGCCGGCGGGCGGTACCGCGGGGGCGGCCGGCGGCGCCGCGGGCGGTACTGCGGGCGGTCCCGAAGAGCGCTGGATTTACGACGGCGCCCACGACCCGGTGTTCGTGGCCGCCTGGCTGGAACTGATGCGGCGGCAGTCGGTGACGGGCGACGGGCATACCCGCGGCCACGCCGGGGCCGGATTCGATTCCTGGCCGGAGTTCACCACCGGGCTGCAGGCCTCCGTGCTGCTGGGTGAGCAGTCGAACACCTCGGTGGTGGTCCAGTCCGACCAGGGTCCGCTGATCGTGAAGTTCTTCCGCGTGCTGGAAGCCGGCACCAATCCGGACGTCGAGGTCGGTGTGCTGCTCACGGAGGCCGGGTGCCGCGAAGTCCCGGTCACGTACGGCTGGGTGACCGGCGGCTGGCTGACTCCCGGACAGGACAACGACGGCGGCGACCGCCTCTGGGACACCGGACACCTGAGCGTGCTGCGGGAATTCATTCCGGACAGCCAGGATGCGTGGCGCACCGCGTCGGGCTCCGCCCTGGACGGCACGGACTTCAGCTCCCAGGCCCGCGAGCTCGGCGCCGTCACCGGACGGATCCACCGCAGCCTGCGCGACGCGGCCGGCGCCTCCCCGGCGGACGCCAAGGCCGTCGAGGCGTTCAAGGCAGCGCTGGCGGAACGGATCCGCTGGGGCTGGGCCCAGGCCGGGGCGTCCGTGGGGCCCCTGGACGACGCGGTGCAGGAACTGCTGGACCGGCTGGATGAGGTGACTGAGCTTCCTCAGCTGCAGCGGATTCACGGCGATTACCACCTGGGCCAGGTGCTGTTCTCGGCACAGCGGGGCTGGGTAGTGCTTGATTTCGAGGGCGAACCGCTGCGGCCCATGGGCGACCGCGGCACCGACGACGTGCCGCTGCGCGATGTGGTGGGCATGCTCCGCTCGTTCGATTACGCCGCCGGCGTTGCCCGGCTCGCGGAGCCCGACGATGCGGTTGGCGCCGCCGCCGACAACTGGGCGGCGCAGGCCAGCTCCGCCTTCCTGGACGGCTACCGGGAGGGGACAGGCGAGCCGGTGGACACGTCCTCCACGCTCTTCCGCGCGCTGCTCCTGGACAAGGCCCTCTATGAAGTGGTGTACGAACAGCGCAACCGCCCGCGCTGGGTACAGGTGCCGGTCCGCGGCGTACGCGAGGCCCTGGCACCACTGGCGGGCACCGGCACCGGGCCCGGAAGCGGCCGGACGTCTGCCGCAGTCGGCGCAGCGGCGCCGGTAGCTCCCGCCTTCGCGGGTGCGTCCGCGGCCGGAACTTCCGTCCCCGCAACTTCCCGCGCGGCCAACACTTCCGGCGCGGCCAACACTTCCGGCGCGGCCGGCACCCCCGGACCGGCATCGCCGTCGGGCAGCCGCTCCGGCACCCCGGTGCGTGTCGAGCCGGAGGTGCTCTCCGCCGTCGCGCACGGGTCCTACCACCAGCCGCACGCAGTGCTCGGTGCCCACCTGGACGACCATGGACACGTCACCGTCCGCACCCGGCGTCCGCTGGCCGACTCCGTCACGGTGATCACGCCGTCACTGCGCGTGCCGATGGAACACGAGCACGAGGGCATCTGGGTGGCGGTCTTCCCGGCCGATGATCCGGGTCGCGTCCCGGATTACCGCCTCGAGGTGGCGTACGACGGCGGTGCTCCCGCCATCAGCGACGATCCGTACCACTACCTGCCCAGCCTGGGCGAAATCGACCTGCACCTGATCGGCGAGGGCCGGCACGAGACCCTGTGGACCGCGCTCGGTTCCCACGTGCGCCGCTACAACTCCGCGCTGGGCGACACATCCGGGGCCAGCTTCGCCGTCTGGGCGCCGAATGCCCGGGCGGTCCGGGTCAAGGGCGACTTCAACCACTGGGACGGCGCCCGGCACGCGATGCGTTCGATGGGCGGATCCGGCGTGTGGGAGCTGTTCATCCCCGGCGTCGAGGCCGGTGCCGTCTACAAGTACGAGCTGCTGGGCCAGGACGGCCAGTGGCGGGAGAAGGCCGACCCGATGGCCCGCTGGACCGAGGTCCCGCCGTTGACCGGGTCCCGCGTGGTCGAATCGCACTACCGCTTCGGCGACCAGGAATGGATGGAGCGGCGTGCCGCCCGCGACCCGCACAACGGGCCGATGAGCGTGTACGAGGTGCACCTGGGGTCGTGGCGGCTGGGGCTGGACTACCGGCAGCTGGCCGACCAGCTCGCCGAATACGTCAACTGGCAGGGCTTCACGCACGTGGAGTTCATGCCGGTGGCCGAGCACCCGTTCGGCGGATCCTGGGGCTACCAGGTCACCTCTTATTACGCGCCGACCTCGCGCTTCGGGCACCCCGACGACTTCAAGTACCTCGTGGACAGGCTGCACCAGGCCGGCATCGGAGTCCTTTTGGACTGGGTCCCGGCACACTTCCCCAAGGACGAGTGGGCGCTGGCCCGGTTCGACGGCCAGCCGTTGTATGAACACGGCGACCCCCGGCTGGGCGAACACCCGGACTGGGGCACGCTGATCTTTGACTTCGGCCGCCGCGAGGTGCGGAACTTCCTGGTCGCCAACGCGCTGTACTGGCTGGAGGAGTTCCACATCGACGGACTCCGGGTGGACGCGGTGGCCTCCATGCTGTACCTCGACTACTCGCGCAATGACGGGGAGTGGGTCCCCAACATCCATGGCGGCCGCGAAAACCTGGAGGCCATTTCCTTCCTGCAGGAAGTCAACGCCACCGCGTACAAGCGGGTGCCGGGCATCGTCATGATCGCGGAAGAGTCCACCGCTTTCGACGGCGTGACCCGCCCGACCAGCGCGGGGGGCCTCGGCTTCGGCCTGAAGTGGAACATGGGCTGGATGCACGACACGCTCGAGTACATCGCCGAGGACCCGGTCAACCGGATGTACCACCACGGCAAGGCCACCTTCTCGATGGTCTATGCCTACACGGAGAACTTCCTGCTGCCGATCAGCCATGACGAGGTGGTCCACGGCAAGGGGTCGATGCTGCGCAAGATGCCCGGCGACCGCTGGCAGCAGCTGGCCAACCTGCGCGCCTACCTGGCCTTCCAATGGGCGCACCCGGGCAAGCAGCTGATCTTCATGGGTACCGAATTCGGCCAGGAGTCGGAATGGTCGGAGCAGCACGGGCTGGACTGGTGGCTCTCCGAGAACGTTCCGCACAAGGGCCTGCAGCACCTGGTCCGCAACCTCAACGGGATCTACCGTTCCACGCCGGCCCTGTACGAGCGCGACAATGAGCCGGCCGGCTTCCAGTGGATCGACGAGAACGACGGCGCGCACAACACGCTGTCCTTCATCCGCTGGGACCAGCACGGAAACCCGCTCGTCTGCGTGGCCAACTTCTCGGGGGCCCCGCACGAAGGGTTCCGGCTGGGGATGCCGTGGGCGGGCGAATGGGACGAGGCCCTGAATACCGATTCCGCCGAATACGGCGGATCCGGAGTGGTCAACGCAGGTGCGGTCACCGCCGTGGAAGGCGGCTGGAAGGGCAGCCCCGCTTCTGCGACGCTCCGGGTGCCGCCGCTGGGCGTGGTGTACCTGAAGCCGGCTGCCGGTGGCCCGGCCCGGGTGGAGGAACGATGAACGGCAGCGGAATTTACATCCGCGCCGACCGGTGCTAGAGTTTAAAGCCGCGCAGGGCGGTAAGGCCGCCTCGCCGAACCGGCCGAAGGCAGTTGCCAACGGGCGGAGCCGGACCGGGCGGTTTGACAAGAACTGCCGGCGCGGGTAAGTTAGAAAAGTTGCTCCGGAGCGATGGAGGGCCTGAGAGGGTCGTCCTGGTGCCGGGTGCTCCTGTTGTTTGAGAACTCAATAGTGTGCCAAGTTTGTTGATACCAATTATTTATTGGTTGAAAGTGCCGTGGCGTGCCGCCCCTGTGGTGTGTCGCGGTTTTATCAGCCTGGTTTGAATTTAGTGCAGTGTCTTCGGTCGTTTTCCCGGCCGTTGGTGCTGTGTCTGTTTGAAACATTAACGGAGAGTTTGATCCTGGCTCAGGACGAACGCTGGCGGCGTGCTTAACACATGCAAGTCGAACGATGATCCGGTGCTTGCACCGGGGATTAGTGGCGAACGGGTGAGTAACACGTGAGTAACCTGCCCTTGACTCTGGGATAAGCCTGGGAAACCGGGTCTAATACCGGATATGACCTGTCACCGCATGGTGGCGGGTGGAAAGATTTTTTGGTCATGGATGGACTCGCGGCCTATCAGCTTGTTGGTGGGGTAATGGCCTACCAAGGCGACGACGGGTAGCCGGCCTGAGAGGGTGACCGGCCACAC
>NZ_JBNHGB010000005.1:0-383664 GCF_059090825.1 Arthrobacter sp. Y3224055
ACACACCACAGGGGCGGCACGCCACGGCACTTTCAACCAATAAATAATTGGTATCAACAAACTTGGCACACTATTGAGTTCTCAAACAACAGGAGCAAACGAATACTCTCCAAAACAATTTCTTCCGAAATCCGCTTTGCTTTTCTTCGCTGCGATGTTTCTACTTTATTTCATTCCTTTTCTTTCTGTCAAATCCGCGTTTCCGCTTCATTTACCTCGAGAAAAGGAACCCATCACAAAAACCCAGCTAATTCGCCTGCGCACTCGGGCGCATGACAGTCGCTGTCTTTTTATCGAAGGGGCTTGTCGCGTTCCGGCCGGCTGTTTCACAACCAGCGGCGGCGACTCAGAAAACATTACACGGCACCGGACGGGCCCGCAAATCGCCGGCGGGTGATGCCCGCCACTGATGCCGAAGGGCCCGCGGCCTCCCCTGACCAGGGGGACTGCGGGCCCTTCGACGTGGCCGGCTGACGTGCGAACGCCCGTGGATTCAGGCAGACACTTCGACCATGGCGAGCGTGCGCTTGCCGCGGCGCATCAACAGGTATTTGCCATGCAGCAACTGCTCGCTCCCGACTGCGGCGTCCGGATCGGTAATCTTCTGGTTGTTAACGTAGGCGCCGCCCTCGGCTACGGTCCGCCGCGCCGCGGAATTGCTGGCGGCCAGGCCCGACTGGACCAACAGGTCGATGATGCCGGTGGTAGCTGCACCGGTCACAGCGCTGGGCAGCTCGGCAGTGGCGGCGACAAGAGTCGCCTCGTCCAACTCGGCCAGGTCGCCCTGCCCGAACAGGGCCGAGGACGCGGCGATCACCTTCTCGGTGGCTGCGGGGCCGTGCACAATCGACGTCACGTCGTAGGCCAACGCACGCTGTGCCTCACGGGCATGCGGCCGTTCGGCTACTGCGCGCTCAAGCGCTTCGATCTCCTCGCGGGAACGGAAGGTAAAGACCTTGAGCCGCTGCACCACGTCCGCGTCGGCAGTGTTGAGCCAGAACTGGTACATGGCGTAGGGGCTGCACATGTCCGCATCCAGCCAGATGGCATTGCCCTCGCTCTTGCCGAACTTGGTTCCGTCGGAGTTAGTGATCAGCGGCGTGCCGACGGCGTGGACAGACTGGCCCTCCACCTTGCGGATCAACTCGATGCCGCTGGTGAGGTTGCCCCACTGGTCGGATCCGCCGGTCTGCAAGATGCAGCCGTACTGCCGGTACAGCTCCAGGTAATCCATGCCCTGCAGGATCTGGTAGCTGAATTCGGCGTAGCTGATCCCCTCGTCCGAGTTCAGCCGGGACGCGACGATGTCCTTCTTGACCATCGTCCCCACGCGGAAGTGCTTGCCGATGTCGCGCAGGAAGTCCAAGACACTCAGTGGCGCCGTCCAGTCCAGATTGTTGACCATTCGCGCGGCGTTCGTACCGTCGAAGTCCAGGAAGCGCTGCACCTGTCCCTGCAGGCGGTCCACCCATTCGGCGACGGTTTCCTTGGTGTTCATGGTGCGCTCGGCGGTAGGTCGGGGATCGCCGACCAGCCCGGTGGAGCCACCTACAAGGCCCAGCGGCTTGTGCCCCGCCAGCTGAAGCCGGCGCATGGTCAGCAGCTGGACCAGGTTGCCCAGGTGAAGGCTGGGTGCGGTGGGGTCGAAGCCGCAGTAATACGTGATCGGGTCCCCCGCCAGCAGCTTCTCCAGTTCGGCTTCATCGGTCGAAACATGGACAAGGCCGCGCCACTTCAGTTCCTGCCACACATTGGCAAAACCAGGGTCGTTGCGTTGGGAAGCCAGAAACGTATTATTCACGGATACCAAATTATCAGCCTTCGATGCCCTCGGGGACGTCGCCTTCGGCCAGCAGCCGGAGCCGCTGGGTCGGACGGGTCATGGCAACATAGAGATCTCCGACGCGGCCGCCGACCCGGTGCAGCAGCTCACCCGGCTCAAGCACTACGACGGCATCGAACTCCAGGCCCTTGGCCTCCTGCGGACCCAGCACGCTGATGTCCTGTTCCATCCCGCCGGCACCGCCGCCCACGCGTGCCCCGTAGGCCGCGGCCAGCGCACTCCGGACGTCCGGCAGGCGGTGGTCGGAGGCAATAACAGCCAACAGACCGCCGTCGGCGGCGGCAAGCTCCTCGGGCATGACCTCCAAAAGCCGTTCGACCATGCGACCCTCCGGCACCCGGTCCACGACCGGCGACCAGCGGCCGTCGCGCACCGCCTTCGGAGCCGTCACGACCAGGCCCGCTGCGTTGGCCATCCGGACGGCGGCCTGCGCAATCTGGGAGGGCGTGCGGTAGTTCACGGTGAGTTCTTCAAGCTGCCAGCGGTCGCCGGCGAACGGCTCGAGCGCCTGCTGCCACGATTCCGCGCCGGCGGGAGAGCTCGTCTGCGCGATATCGCCGACGACGGTGAACGACTTGAGCGGGCAGCGGCGCATCAGCAGCCGCCACTGCATGGCCGACAACTCCTGCGCCTCGTCAACCACAATGTGGCCAAAGGCCCAGGTGCGGTCAACGGCGGCCCGTTCGGCAGCGGTGAAGCGGGTCTGCTGCGCCTGGTTGTAACCGGCCAGGTCCTCGGCGCTGACCACGCCGTCGATCCCGATATCACGCAGCATCTGGTCGACGTTCCGCAGCGACTGCTCCGCATTGGCGACGTCGCGGGCCCGCTCGGCATCTCGCTGGGCCTTGTCACGCCCGGCCGAGGCATCCATGTCCCCGAGCAGCTCCGCGGCTTCATCCAGCAACGGCACATCGGCTTCCGTCCACGGCGCATCCGCGGGGCGCAGCAGCAGCTTGCGTTCGGCGTCCGTCAGATCGGGAGCGGCCGCCTCGAGATGGGCCGGCTTGCTGAGCAGTTCCCTGACCAGCTGTTCCGGGGTCAGCGGCATCCAGCACAGATTAAGCGCCACCCTGACATCGCGCGAGGTGCGCACGTCTTCGATCAGATAGGCACGGTCCGCGTTGGTTCCCGGTCCGGACGATTTCTCCAGTGCCTCCCCCAACTGGTCCGCCAGTTCGCGCAACAGGATTTTCACGAACGTAACCCGGGCCGTGTTGTGTGGTTTGCCGGTCGCCCGTGCCCGGTCGCGGGCCCGTGCCACTTGGCGCGGCGTCAGCGTCAGCATGGTGCCTTCGACGTTAAGCCTGCGCGGTTCCGCCGGAAGCCTCTGCCGGTTGGCCACTGCGTTGGCCACGACGCCGGCCATGTCCAGGCGGCCTTTGATCTCGGCCACGGCCGGGTTGCTCTCGGACACGGCCCGTACGCCGGGCATCAGGCCGCCCAGGGTGGACATCACCACTCCGGTCTCGCCCAGCGAGGGAAGCACCCGCTCGATGTACTTCATGAAAGAGTTCGATGGCCCCACCAGCAGCACGCCGGCCGACTTCAGCCGTTCGCGGTGCGAATACAACAGGTAGGCCGCCCGGTGCAGGGCGACGGCGGTCTTGCCCGTACCGGGACCGCCCTGCACCACGAGGATCCCCGGCATCGGGGCCCTGATGATGCGGTCCTGTTCGGCTTGGATAGTGCCGACAATGTCGGACATGGCTCCGGTCCGCTTCGAATTCAGCGCCGCCAACAGGGCCCCTTCGCCCTGCAGGACCCCGTCCTCGGAGAGCATGGTCGGATCCAGCACGTCGTCTTCGATGCCCTTGACCTGGTGCCCCTGCAAAATCAGGTGCCGGCGCCGCCGGACTCCCAGCCGTTCGAAGGCCGTAGCCTGGTAGAACGCCCCGGCTTCGGGGGCCCGCCAGTCCACCATCAGCTGCTGCAGGTCTGCCGTGCTGAGTCCGATCCGCCCGATGTAGCGGCGGTCGCCGTCGTCCAGATCAAGTCGGCCGAACACCAACCGGTCGTCCACGGCGTTCAGTTGCGCCAGCCGGTCTTCGTACATGGTGGCGAACGCGTCGCGCTCGGAGATGTTCTGCATGCTTCCCACGGCGCCGCTGCTGCGGACGCGGGCCAACTGTTCCTGTTTCTCGGCGCGCAGTTCTTCCAGCCGACGGTACAGCCCCGCCACATAGGCGCGCTCAAGTTCTAGCTCGGCATGGGCCGAAGGCGATTCAGGCATACGTGTTCCCTCCCCAAAAGGCAGACCGTCCATTCTACTACCGGCGCGCCAAATTTTCTTCCGCCGGAACGACCGCGGGCGGGTGGGCACGCACCCTTTCGCCAAGGACGCAATAGCCGGGGCTATTCACGCACCAGCGAGCGGATGCGGTGTCCGGTCAGGGCAGACCTGCCCCGCAGGGCCGAGAGCTCGAGGACCACGCCGAATCCGGCAACCTGCACCCCTGCCCGTTCGAAGAGACGGCACGCCGCGCCGAGGGTCCCGCCGGTGGCCAGCACATCGTCCAGAATCAGGACGCGCGAACCCGGCACCAGTTCATCGGCATGGATTTCCAACGTGGCCGTGCCGTACTCCAGCGCGTAGTCTTCGGAAATCGTCCTGCGCGGCAGTTTGCCTTTCTTGCGCACAGTGATGACCCCGGTGCCCGAGGCATACGCGGCCGCGGCCGACAGCAGGAAGCCGCGGGCCTCGACACCGGCGACGGCGTCGAATTGGCCCTCGAACGGGTCGATTAGGGCATGCACCAAGGCGTGCAGCGCCTCGCCGTCGGCAAATACGGGAGTAAGGTCCCGGAAGATGATCCCTGGCTTCGGATAGTCCCGAACCGTTTCAGAAAGACGGTTGACCATGGCTTCAACTGATTCGCGGGGACGTTCATTCACCCGTCTACCCTACCCGCTGCCGGCGCGCCGGCGCGGCTTCGCGGCCCGGTACTGCGAGACCGTCGGGTCCCCTTCAAGCCAGAAACGCCATGGGTAGGCCGCGGTGCCGCCCTCGCCGCTCACGCCCACCCGCGGTCCGGTCCGCACATGCTGATGGGAGGCCCGGACTGCCGGCCGTGCGAGTTCCAGTTCCCCCTGGGCGAAGGCCCTGCCGTTGTCGGCAAGCGTCAGCCCCAGGGCAGTGGCCAGCCGGGCCGGCCCCCGTGCCAGTTCCGCATCGTTTTTGGCCGAAGCACGCCGGCTTCGGGCAAGGTCAAGGCCTTGGGTGATTTCACCGGCGCGGAGCAGGGCCCCGGTGGCCTGGCCGTCATGGCCGCACACGATATTCACGCAATGGTGCATGCCATAGGTGAAGTAGACATAGATGTGGCCCGGCGGGCCGAACATCGCCTTGTTGCGGTTTGTCGGGCCGCGGAAGCCATGCGATCCCGGGTCGTGCTCGCCCATGTAGGCCTCTACCTCGGTGAGCCGTACGGCTACTGTTCCCTCGGGCGTGGTGTGTGTCAGGCGGGCGCCGAGCAGCCCCGGAGCAACGTCCACGGCGGGCCGGGCAAGCCAGTGAAGTAACGCTGCGTCCACTAGGCCGGCTGCACCCGCTGGTAGAAGCGCGTCAGGGCTTCGAGCCGGTGGGCCGAATCATGCACATGGCCGCCGCCCAGCACCGTGGCGAGGGCATCCAGCCGCGCGTGCCAGCGGGCCATTAGGGCTTCGGGCGATATCTCTCGCCCGATGTTGTGCACCAGCAGCAGGCGGGTCTTGCCGTCGGCCGGTTCCAGCATCCAGTGCACGGTTCCGCTGCCCTCCGGAGCGGTCCAGGTGTAGTCGAGACGGCTGCCGGCGAGCACATACTCAACGTCCCCCTCAACCGTCCGTTCCGGCAGGGTGAATTCGACGGCGCCGCCGGTCTGCAGCTCCACGCGGCCGGGGCCCAGCCACTTGCCGAACAGATCCGGCTCGGTCAGGGCCGCCCAGACCTCCGTTGCGGCGGCGTCGAGCAACCGTTCGAAACGCAGGCTTGTGCGCCCCGAATCCTTTTGGGCGGTGCCCATCGAGTGCGAGAGCCGGAAGTGGCGGGCATAGGCCTCGCGCAGCCGTGCCCATCGACCGGGCTCCGGGTTTGACGGCCGCCCGCCAGCGACGGCGGCGAGTGCGTCCAGGATTGTTTGCCAGCCCGCGCTGCCTTCGGTCAGGAAGTCCGGCCCCTCGGCGCGCGAGCGGAACTGCAGCAAGGTACCGCCGTCGCTCTCCAGCACCCGCCATTCGATGACCGCTTCCTGCCCCAGCTCATCCTCCCAGCTGATCTGCAGGCTGAGCGGCGGATTCAGCTGCAGGACCGTACCGCTGGTGGTGCCGCCGCCCAGATCCAGCTCATAGGTATGGCCCAGCTGCCAGTCGGCGTCCAGCGTCCCGAGCCATTTAGCGACGTTGTCCTTTTCCGCCAGAAGGCTCCAGATGTAGCTGCGCGGGTAATCGAGCTGTCGGTCGAAGGCCAGGACGTAGTCCCCGTCAACCCGCTCGATCCGACCCTCCGGCACCAGCTTTTCCTCGTCCTGGCTCAGCGTCGACATGCTCGCTCCCTCGGCTCAGTGGCTCTCGACCCGTCGCTTCACAAACTACCGCAGCACTATTTGCTACCGGCCGGTAACTTACCCGTGCCGGGGTGCGGACGGCTCAGGGGCGGCCGCCGGAGACGTAGCCGCGTGCGCCGTCCAGCGCTGCCTCAAGCGCCGCGATCTGGGCGGCCACGGCGGTCGGGGCGGTGCCGCCCTGCGAACTGCGGCTGGCCAGCGAACCTTCGACCGTGAGCACTTCACGCACCTGTGGAGTCAGCTGCGGGGAAATAGCCGCGAATTCCTCGTCCGTCAGGTCCCAGAGTTCAACTCCGCGGCTTTCGGCCTGTCTTACGGCGGCACCGGACAGCTCGTGAGCTTCCCGGAACGGAATGCCCTGACGGACCAGCCATTCGGCGATGTCGGTGGCGAGCGCGAAGCCTTGCGGGGCCAGCGCCTCCAGCCGCTCGGTATTGAAGACAAGGGTTTCGATCATGCCGGCGACGGCGGGCAGCAGCAGCTCCAGGGTGTCTGCCGCGTCAAAGACCGGTTCCTTGTCTTCCTGCAGGTCACGGTTGTAGGCCAGCGGCAGGCCCTTGAGCGTGGCCAAGAGCCCCGTCAGGTCGCCGATCAGCCGGCCGGCCTTGCCGCGGGCCAATTCCGCGACGTCCGGATTCTTCTTCTGCGGCATGATCGAGGAGCCCGTGGAATAGGCATCGTCCAGCGTCACGAAGGAAAATTCCTTGGTGGCCCACAGGATGACTTCTTCCGATATCCGGGACAGGTCCACGCCGATCATGGCCGCGACCCAGCTGAATTCGGCAAAGACGTCCCGCGCGGCAGTTCCGTCGATCGAGTTCCAGGTTGCGGAGTCGAAGCCGAGGTCCGCCGCGACGGCGTTGGGATCCAGGCCGAGCGAGGAACCGGCCAGGGCACCGGAGCCGTAGGGAGAGACGGCGGCCCGCTTGTCCCAGTCCGCCAGCCGCTGGACGTCCCGCAGCAGCGCCCAGGCGTGGGCCAGCAGGTGATGGGACAGCAGCACCGGCTGCGCGTGCTGAAGGTGGGTGCGGCCCGGCATGGCAACCTCCGGATACCGGCGGGCCTGGGTGAGCAGCGCATCGATGGTTGCCAGCACTCCCCCCGCGATGATCCGTGCGTGGTCGCGCAGGTACATCCTGCCCAAGGTGGCGATCTGGTCGTTGCGGGACCGTCCGGCCCGAAGTTTTCCGCCCAGCTGGGCGCCGGCCCGTTCGATCAGCCCGCGCTCCAGGGAACCGTGCACGTCCTCGTCCGACTCGGCCGCCACATACGCGCCCGACCGCACGTCGTCGTCGAGCCGGTCCAGGGCGGCGAGCATGCCTTGCAGTTCGGCGTCGTCGAGCAATCCGGCCTGGTGCAGGACCTTGGCGTGGGCCCGGGAACCTGCGATGTCGTACTGCGCCAGGCGCCAGTCGAAATGCGTGGACTTGCTCAACGCGGCCAGGGCATCGGCCGGGCCGCCGGCGAAGCGGCCGCCCCAGAGGGCGCCTTCGTTGGTGTGCCCGGTGGGGCTCTTCGGTTCCTGCGTCACGTTGTGTCTTCCCTTTCCGCCAGGTTGCCCTGGTGACGGTTCCGCACCCGGCCGTGCCGGCCGGCGGAGATGGCTCGTTGTGCCGGCTTCCGCGCCGGCGTCCGCTGCTCCTGCTGCTGCTGCTGCTGCTGCGACTAGGTTATGGGGTTCAGGCGTTGCGCGAGGATTCGTCGGCGAACTGCAGGAACCGTGCGGCGAGCGCCGCTCCGCCGGCCGGATCCCGAGTCACCAGCAGAACGGTGTCGTCGCCCGCAATTGTGCCCAGGACCGACGGCATGACCGAGTGGTCGATGGCCAGCGCCAGGAAGTTGGCCGCCCCCGGCGGTGTCCGCAGGACCACCAGGTTTGCGGAGGCCTCGGCGGTGACCAGCAGGTCGGCACAGAGCCTGGCCAGCCGGGCGTCCAGGATCTCCTGGGTGACACCGCTCTGCGGCGTGCGTTCCCCGCCCTCGCCGGGCACCGCGTAGATCAGCCCGCCGTCCTGGCCGCGCACCCGTACCGCACCCAGTTCCACCAGGTCCCGCGAGAGCGTGGCCTGGGTTACCTGGACACCCTCGTCCGCCAGCCGGGCGGCCAGTTCCGCCTGCGAGCGCACCGACTCGCCGGTGAGGATCGCGGTGATCTTGGCCTGGCGGGCGGTCTTGGTGGCCGGCATCGTGTTCACCGCCGTCAGCTCCCGGCCAGTGGAGCCAGCGACGACCGGTCCATCAGCCATGCCATGAGCGCCTTCTGGGCGTGCAGCCGGTTCTCCGCCTCGTCCCACACCACCGACTGGGGGCCGTCGATGACCTCGGCGGCGATCTCGTAGCCGCGGTAGGCGGGCAGGCAGTGCAGCACGACGGCGTCGTCGGCTGCCAGCTTCAGGGCCGCCTGGTCCACGGCGTAGTCCTTGAACAGTTCCAGCCGCTCCGCCTTCTCCTCTTCCTGCCCCATCGAGACCCATGTGTCCGTGGCGACGACGTCGGCCTCCGCCAGCGCCTTGGCGGGATCCGTGGTGACCAGAACCGAGCCGCCGGTTTCGGCGGCGCGTGCTTCGGCTTCGGCCACGACCGACGCCGCCGGGAGGTGCCCGGCGGGTCCGGCGATCCGCACGTGCATCCCCGCCGTCGCTCCCGCGAGCAGGTACGAGTTGGCCATGTTGTTGGCCGCATCGCCCAGATAGGTCAGGGTGAGTCCGGCCAGCTTGCCTTTGTGTTCCTGCACCGTCAGCAGGTCGGCCAGCAACTGGCAGGGGTGGTAGTCGTCGGAGAGCGAGTTGATGACCGGCACACGGGACAGCGCCGCCATCTCCTCCAGCCCGGCATGGGCGTAGGTCCGCCAGACGACCGTGGAGACCATCCGTTCCAACACCTTGATGGTGTCGGAGACGGACTCTTTGTGTCCCAGCTGCGATTCGCCGGGATTAATGACCAGCGGCACCCCGCCCAGGTCCGCGATTCCGGCGGCGAAGGACACCCGGGTGCGGGTGGAGGTCTTGTCAAAGATCACGGCCACGGTCTTACGTCCCGCCCCGTCGCCGGCATACGGCTGGTAGCGGTAGGGGGACCGCTTCATGTCGGCGGCCAACTGCAGCACTTCCGCCTGTTCGGCCGGGCTGAGGTCGGTGTCCTTCAGGAAGTGGCGGGTCATGATGCGTCCTTGCTGGTAGCGGCGGCCAGGGCAGCCGCGGTGGTCAGGATGTCCGGCAGCGCGGCGGTGAACCGGGCGGCCTCTTCGGCGGTCAGGATCAGCGGCGGGGCCAGCCGCAGCGTGCGCGGGCCGGGATTGTTGATGATGAAGCCGGCTTCCAGGGCGGCGGCCACCGCGGCAGCGGCGATGTCGGCATCCAGGTCGATCCCGATCAGCAAGCCCTCGCCGCGGACCTCGGCGACGTGTTCCAGGCCGGCCAGCTCCGCGCGCAGCCGCTCCCCCAGTCCGGAGGCGTGGGCCAGCAGCCCGCGCGACTCGATGGCCTGCAGCGTCGCCAGGCCTGCCGCCGTCGCCACCGGGTTTCCGCCGAACGTCGTTCCGTGCTGGCCCGCCGTCAGGAGTCCGGAAGTAGTTGCCCCGAAGGTGATCAACGCGCCGACGGGCAGCCCGCTGCCCAGGCCCTTGGCCAGGGTGATGGCATCCGGGACGATCTGCTCGCCACCGGCCACGCCGCCCTGGAACGCGAACCAGTTGCCGGTGCGGCCGACGCCGGTCTGCACCTCGTCCAAAATCAGCAGCGCGCCCGCGGCCTTGGTAGCTTCGCGCGCCGCCTTCAGGTAGCCCGCGGGCAGCGGCCGGACGCCCACCTCCCCCTGGATTGGTTCCAGCACGACGGCGGCCACGGACTCGTCGACGGCGGCGCGGAGGGCCTCCTCGTCACCGAAGGGAAGGTGGACCACGCCGCCGGGCAGCGGTTCGAACGGTTCGCGGTAGGACTCCTTGGCCGTCAGCGCCAAAGCCCCCATGGTCCGGCCGTGGAAAGCGCCCTCCAGGGCCAAAATCTTGCTCCGGGTGGGGCTCGAGTTTCGCCGGGCCAGCTTGAACGCCGCTTCGTTGGCTTCGGTGCCGGAGTTGGCAAAGAACACCTTGGAACCTGCCGGAGCGGCGGCGAGCTGCAGCAACCGCTCCGCCAGCGCAATCTGTGCCGGGCTGGTGAAGAAGTTGGAGACGTGGCCGAGGGTGGACAACTGGGCGGCCACGACCCCGGTCAGGAACTCGTCCGCGTGGCCGAGCGCGTTCACCGCGATCCCGCCGAGCAGGTCCAGGTATTCCCTGCCGTCCGCGTCCCACACGATGCAGCCCTTGCCGCGCACCAAGACGCGCTGCGGGGTTCCGAAGACCCCCATCAGCGACCCGCGGTATTTCTCCAGCAGCTGCCGGTTGTCCAGGCCTTCCAGTGCTTCCAGCCCGGCGAGGCCGGCGGCCGGGGAAACGGTATGCGGGGTGTTCATGCTGCGTCTCCGTCCGGGACGACCTGGGTGCCGATGCCGGCCGCGGTAAAGATTTCCAGCAGGATCGAGTGCGGCATCCTGCCATCGACGACGGCGGCGCGCTCCACTCCCCCGTCGACCGCCTTGAGGCAGGCTTCCATCTTGGGAATCATGCCGGACTGCAGCCGCGGCAGCAGCTCGCGCAGCTCCCCCGCCGTCAGCGACGAGATCAAGGAGGACTTGTCCGGCCAGTTGGCGTACAGCCCCTCGACGTCGGTGAGGATGACCAGCCGTGAGGCGTGCAAGGCGTCCGCCACCGCAGCGGCCGCGGTATCGGCGTTGACGTTGAGCACCTGGTTGGTGCCTTCGCCGTCGCCGCCGATTTCCGGTGCCACGGTGGAGATCACCGGGATGCGCCCGGCGTCGAGCAAATCCAGGATGGCGGACGGGTTGACGCCGACGACTTCGCCGACCAGGCCCAGGTCGATGTCTTCGCCGTCCACCACGGTGCCCGTGCGCACCGCCTGCAGCAGCCCGCCGTCTTCACCGGAGAGGCCCACGGCGTACGGCCCGTGCGAATTGATCAGGCCCACCAGTTCCCGTCCGACTTGTCCGGTGAGCACCATGCGCACCACGTCCATGGCCTCGGGGGTGGTGACCCGCAGTCCGCCCTTGAACTCGGACTCGATGCCCAGCCGCGAGAGCATGGCGTTGATCTGCGGTCCGCCGCCGTGGACGACCACCGGCTTGATGCCGGCGTGGTGGAGGAAAACGATGTCTTCGGCGAACGCCTGCCGCAGTTCATTGTTGACCATGGCGTTGCCGCCGTACTTGATCACCATGGTGGTGCCGGCGAACCGCTGGATCCAGGGCAGGGCCTCGATCAGCGTGGCGGCCTTGTCCTGGGCCATCAGCATCGTGTTCATCTCGGTCCTCAGCTGGAGTAGGCGGAGTTCTCATGCACGTATTCGTGCGTGAGGTCGTTGGTCCAGATGGTTGCGGTCTCGCTGCCGGCATTAAGGTCGATCACCACGGCCACGTCGCGGCCGTTCAGGTCCACCAGGTCGCGCGGTTCGCCCACGCCGCCGTTTCGGCAGACCTGCACGCCGTTCATGCTGACGTTGAGCTGGTCCGGCTCGAAGGCGGCGTCGGTCGTGCCCACCGCGGACAGCACGCGGCCCCAGTTCGGATCTTTGCCGAAGATGGCGGTCTTGAACAAATTGGAGCGGGCCACTGCGCGGCTGACGGTTTCCGCATCCCGCTCGGAAGCGGCGTTGATCGTGGTGACCGCGATGTCGTGGCTGGCGCCCTCGGCATCGGTAATCAGTTGCCGCGCCAGCTCCGCGCAGACGCCGGTCAGCGCCGCGGTGAAGTCCTCCAGCGCGGGAATGGCCCCGGAAGCGCCCGAAGCCAGCAGCACCACCGTGTCGTTGGTGGACATGCAGCCGTCGGAATCCGTCCGGTCGAAGGTCAGCCGCGTGGCCTCGCGCAACGCCACCTGCAGCGCCGGCGGTGCGAGTTCGGCATCCGTGGTGATGACCACCAGCATGGTGGCCAGGCCCGGGGCCAGCATGCCGGCGCCCTTGGCCATGCCGCCGATGCTGTACCCGCCGCCGGTGAACAGGGCCTGCTTGGAAACGGAATCGGTGGTCATGATGGCTTCGGCCGCGTCGGCGCCGCCGTCGGCGGACAATGCCGCTGCAGCAGCTTCGACACCCGGCAGCAGCTTGTCCATCGGCAGCTGCTCGCCGATCAGCCCGGTGGAACATACGACCACGTCGCCCGAGGAAATACCGAGCAGGGCTGCGGTTTTCTCGGCGGTGGCGTGGGTGTTCTGGAAGCCCTCGGCCCCGGTGCAGGCATTGGCACCGCCGGAATTCAGCACCACCGCGTCCACGCGGCCGTCGCCGACCACCTGCCGCGACCAGTGCACGGGAGCGGCCGCCACGCGGTTCGAGGTAAAGACTGCCGCCGCCGCCCGCTGTGGTCCGTCGTTGACCACCAGCGCGACATCGGGCTTGCCGGAGGCTTTCAGGCCGGCGGTGGCACCGGCGGCACGAAATCCCTGTGGTGCGGTAACGCTCACGGTGCTATCCCCTGCTGGGTCAGGCCGGCGGTCTCGTCGAGGCCGAGGGCGATGTTCATGGACTGGATGGCGCCGCCGCCGGTTCCCTTGGTGAGGTTGTCGATGGCGCAGGTGACGACGGCGCGGCCCGCGTGCTCGTCGAAGGCCAGCTGCAGGACGGCATGGTTGCTGCCCTGCACCGACTTGGTATTCGGCCACTGGCCCTCGGGCAGCAGGTGCACGAACGGTTCATCAGCGTAGGCGGCCTCCCAGGCGCGGCGCAGCGACGCGGCATCCGTACCGGGTTTGATGCGCGCCGTGGCGGTGGTCAGGATGCCGCGGCTCATCGGCGCGAGGGTGGGAGTAAACGAGATCGTGACCGCCTCGCCGGCGGCCGCCGAGAGCCCCTGCTCGATTTCCGGAGTGTGCCGGTGTCCGCCGCCAACCCCGTAGGGGCTCATGCCGCCCATTACTTCCGAACCGATCAGGTGTACCTTCGCGGACTTGCCGGCCCCCGAGGTGCCGGACGCGGCGACAATCACCACGTCACCGGGCTCCAGCAGCCCGGCCGCGAAGCCCGGGGCCAGCGCCAGCAGCGAACTGGTGGGATAGCAGCCCGGGACGGCGATCCGGCGGGCGCCGCGCAGCTTTTCCCGGTGCCCGGGAAGCTCCGGAAGGCCGTAGGGCCAACTGCCGGCGTGGGCGGTGCCGTAGAACTTCTCCCAGGACACCGGGTCCACCAGCCGGTGGTCCGCGCCCGCATCCACCACCAGGGTGTCTGCCGGCAGCGCGGCGGCGATCTCAGCGCTGGCGCCATGCGGCAGCGCCAGGAACACCACGTCGTGCCCGGCCAGGTTCTCGACGGTTGTGTCGACCAGGACTTTGTCCGCCAGCGCATGCAGGTGCGGCTGCAGTTCCCCCAACCGCGAACCGGCACTGCTGTGGGCGGTGACGGCTCCGACGGAGACCTCGGGGTGGTTCGCCAGCAGGCGGAGGACCTCGCCGCCCGCGTAACCGCTGGCGCCGGAGACTGCAACCTTAATTGTCATGGCATCCAGCATACAGCAAGACTATGCACTGGAGAGGATAATTATGCATCGTCCTGCATGCCCTGCCGGCGGAAACGGCGGGCCGGGGCGCGGACGTTAGCGCCTACGATGGGTTCTGAGCCGGCCGGCCCTCAGCGGCCAGATTCCACCGCCGGCACCGACTGTCCCGAGTACCTTAAGGAGACCCTACATGGCCAAGGCGATCGTGGCCGCCGCACCCGGCGGTCCGGAAGTACTGCAACTGCGCGAGGTCGACACCCCCCGGCCCGGCCCGGGCCAGCTGCTGGTCAAAGTTGCCGCGGCGGGTGTGAACTTCGTCGAGACCTATGAGCGCAGCGGCGTCTACAACGTCCCGTTTCCGTACACGCCCGGCTCCGAAGCCGCCGGCACGGTCGAGGCCGTCGGCCCGGGGGTCGACGGCTTCGCCCCCGGTGACCGCGTCGCCTTCGCCGAGGGCGACCGCACCTACGCTGAGTTCACCGTGGTCTCCGCCGACGCGGCGCTCCCGGTGCCGGAAGGCGTGGACGACGACGTGGCGGCCGCCATCCCGCTGCAGGGCATGACGGCGCATTACCTCATTAACTCCAGCTTCAGGGTCCAGCCGGGCCAGACCGTACTCACCCATGCGGGTGCCGGCGGAGTAGGCCTGATCCTGACGCAGCTGCTCAAAGCCAAGGGCGCCCGCGTGATCACCACGGTGTCTACCGACGAAAAGGAAGAACTGGCCCGCAGCGCCGGCGCGGATGAGGTGCTCCGCTACGACGGCTTTGCCGGACAGGTGCGCGAACTGACCGCCGGCACCGGGGTGGACGTGGTGTACGACGGCGTCGGCAGGGACACCTTCGACGGTTCGCTGGCCAGCCTGCGCACCCGCGGCATGCTCGTGCTCTTCGGCGGCGCGTCGGGCCAGGTGCCCCCGTTCGACCTGCAGCGGCTCAACCGGGGCGGCTCCTTGTTCGTCACCCGCCCCAACCTCGCCGACCATCTGCTCACGCCGCAGGAGCGGCGCTGGCGCTCCAGCGAATTGTTCGACGCCGTCCTGTCGGGCCGCCTGGACATCCGGATCGGCCGGACATATCCGCTGGCCGAGGCGGCGCAGGCACACGAGGACCTGCAAGCCCGCCGCACCACGGGCAAGCTGCTGCTGGTTCCGTAAGGGCGGCCCCCGGTTGCCGTCGACGCCCGCCCTCGCTGCCGGCGCCGGCGGTCCCGGCGCCGGCGGAGGAGGAGGAAATTGCCGCGGACGGGGAGTGCGGGCGGAGCGCCTGCCCTCCCCGTTCAGCCCTGGACAGCCGCAGTTTCCCGGTAGGTGATTTTCGGGTCGGCCGACCCGCCAACGGCCAGCGCCGCGGCGAGGCCGGGCGGCACTTCCCCGCCGGCATCCGCGAGGGTGAGGTCCAGCAGTTGCAGCCCGGGACGGTCTCCCGCTTCCCCGGGCCAGCCGGACAGCTGGGGTTCGCCGTCCGCACCGGCGACGCCGATCGTATCGGGCGGCAGCCGCAGGCCGTGGCCTGTCGACTTCAGCACGGCCTCTTTCCTGGTCCACAGCCGGGCCCGCAGCAGGCGCGGGTCGGCTGCCTGCTCCACCAGGGTCCGCTCCGCGTCCGTGAGCATGACGGCGTCGATGTTGTCCTCCGGCCGAAAAGCGTCCGCCCAGGCGTCTTCGATGTCGACTCCGAGCAGCACGGGCCGGAAGGACAGCGCGGCCAGCAGCCAGCGGCCCGAGCGGGCGTAGCTCAGGCGGGCGGGGGCCGGAGCGCCGTCCAGCAGCAGGTGCGGCTGGCCATGCCGGCCATCGTTGCCCCGCGTGCATTGGCGGCAGTCGAAGGCGAGCCGCATCCGGTCGGGGTCGACGTTCAGTTCCCGCGCCGCCAGCAGGCGGACGGCTTCGCGGTTGTGGGCGCGGACGCTGGGGCGCCGGTCCGGCCCGCTGGCGGCCGGGAACCCGTTTGGCAGCTGCACCAGCTGCAGTATCACCTGGGCCTTCATGCGTTCCTTTTCCCTTTCCCCCACGACGGCGGGGCCCACCTGCGCCGGTGGGCCCCGCCGTCGTCATTCATGGCAGTAACCGGTTACCGCTGAACGGCACCGCAGCGGGCTGCGGCCAGCTCCACGGCCTGGGCCCGTGCCGCGGAGGCCTCGTCGGCGGTCAACGTGCGGTCATTCGCCCGGAACCTGAGCCCGAAGGCCAGCGACTTCTTCCCGTGCTCGATCCCGGGGCCCGCATAGACGTCGAACAGGGCCACATCTTCCAGCAGTTCACCGGCGCCTTCACGCAGCGCCTCGCGGACTGCTTCGGCCGGAACCGACGAATCGACGACGAGCGCTACGTCCTGGGTGGAGACCGGGTAGGTGGACAGATGCTTGGCCACAATCACATCGGCGGCGGCCTCAAAGAGTGCCTCGCCGTTCAGTTCCATGGCGGCAGTCCGCGCCGGCAGGTCCCCGTCCTGGAGCAGCTTCGGATGCAGCTCGCCGGCGTAGCCGACGACCTCGCCGGTGCGCAGGGACAACTGCGCGGTCCGGCCGGGGTGGAAGGCCTGGTGCTGTCCCTGGGCGACGACCAGTTCAATGCCGAGGACGTCGCCGACGGTCAGTGCGGCGTCCAGTGCGTCCGACCATTCCCAGTGGCGGGGCGTGAACCCTGCGCCCGGTGCCGCCTCGTGCCCGATCAGGACCGCGGCCACATGCCAGGGCTGGTCCGGGATCCCTGCCTGCAGTTCCTCGAGCACCTCGTCCGACGGCCTGGCGCCCAGCGGGGGCAGGACCGGAGACCCGATCTTGCCGCCGGGCAGGAACACCAGGCCGCCTTCGTACAACGCCAGATCGCGGAAGCCGCGGGAATGGTTGCGCCGTGCAGTCTCCAGCAGTCCCGGCAGCAGGCTGGTGCGCAGGTACCCGAATTCGGCGGAGATCGGGTTCGCCAGCTTGACGGCGGCCGCACCGGAGCCGGCCTCGGTAGTTCCGAACGTTTCGTTCTGCCCGGTGGAAACGAAGGGGTAGCTGAGCACCTCGGTCAGGCCGGCGTCCGCCAGGGACTGCAGCACGCGGCGGCGCTGCTGCTGCCCACGGGACAGGCCGCGCCCCGGCGGGGCCACCGGCAGGGTGGCCGGAATCCGGTCATAGCCCACCAGCCGGGCTATTTCTTCGACCAGGTCCTCCTTGATGGCCAGGTCGGGCCGCCAGCTGGGCGCCGTGACGCGCAGGCCGCCGTCGTACCGTTCGAAGGAAGCGCCGATGCCGGTCAGGGCGGATTCAATCTGCCCTGCCGTGTACTCGAAGCCGATGAGGCGGGAGGCGAAACCGTCGGGCAGGTCGATCTCGACGGGTGCCGGACGTGACCCGACATCCGTCGCGGCGGTGTCGGCCGTGCCGCCGGCGAGTTCGACCAGCAGGTCCACGGCGCGCTGCGCCGCCTCATCCGCAATTTCCCAGTCCACTCCGCGCTCATTGCGCTTGGACGCCTCGGACGGCAGCTTGTGGCGGCGCCGGGTGCGGCCCATGGAGACGTCGTCGAAATGGGCGGACTCAATCAGCACATTCGCGGTTCCGTCCCCGACCTCGGTTTCGGCACCGCCCATCACCCCGGCCAAACCGATGGCGCCGCGGTCATCCGTAATCAGCAGGTCCTCGGTGGAGAGCCGGCGCTCCTTGCCGTCCAGGGTCACCAGGGTCTCGCCCGGATTGGCCCGGCGGACCACGATCGGGCCCTGGAGTTTGTCCGCGTCATAGAAGTGCAGCGGCTGGCCCAGTTCCAGCATCACGTAGTTGGAAATGTCCACAACCAGCGAAATGGAGCGCATGCCGGCCAGGCGCAGCCGGGAGGCCATCCACTGGGGCGTGGGCCGCGACGGGTCGACGCCGCGGACCGTGCGTGCCACGAAGCGGTCGCAGCCGGGCTTGCCGTAGACCGGGGACTGGTCTTCGAGCCGGACGGGGTGGCCCTCGCCGGCCGCTTCGGGAACAACGACGCGGCTGGCCGGGTCGACGAATTCGGTGCCGGTGGCCAGCGCGTATTCACGGGCCACCCCCCGAATGGAGAAGCAATAGCCGCGATCCGGCGTCACGTTGATCTCGGCCGCCTCGTCGGTCAGGCCGAGCAGTTCCATCGCGTCGGTGCCGATCTCCGGGTCGAGTCCCAGCCGGGAGAGCACGATGATGCCGTCGTGGTCCTCGCCGATGCCGAGCTCTCGGGCGGACGCGATCATGCCGGCGGACGTGTGGCCGTAGGTTTTGCGCGGGGTGATCCGGAAATCCCCCGGCAGCACCGCGCCGGGCAACGTCACCACGACTTTGTCGCCCACCTCGAAGTTGTGGGCTCCGCAGACGATGCCCTGCACGCCGGACGGGTCGATGCCGTCGCCGCTGAGCGGCTGGCCGGCGCCTTCGGGCGCCACACGCACCTGGCACCAGTTAATGGTCTTGCCGTTTGACTGCGGCTCCTTGACCAGGTCGAGGACCTGTCCCACCACGATCGGTCCGGAGATCGAATCGGACGGACGGTGAACGTCCTCTTCTTCGAGTCCGACCTTGACGAGGTCGGCCATAACGTCCTCGGCGGTGGCGTCTGCGGGAACCTGCGCGTACTCGCGCAACCAGGAAAGGGGAATACGCATAGTTCTAGATCTCCATCCCGAAGTGCTGGCTGAAGCGGATGTCGCCTTCGATCATGTCGTGCATGTCCGGGACGTCGTTGCGGAACATGAGGGTGCGTTCGATGCCCATGCCGAAGGCGAAACCCGAGTAGACCTCCGGATCGATGCCGGCAGCGCGCAGCACATTGGGGTTGACCATGCCGCAGCCGCCCCACTCGATCCAGCGGGGGCCGCCCTTGGCGCCCGGATGCCAGATGTCCATCTCCGCGGAGGGCTCGGTGAACGGGAAGTAGGCCGGGCGCAGGCGGATCTTGGCCTCGGCGCCGAACATCTGCCGCGAGAAGTGCTCCAACGTGCCGCGCAGGTCGGCCATCGTGAGCCCCTTGTCCACGGCCAGGCCTTCAAACTGGTGGAAAACAGGCGTATGGGTCGCGTCCAGTTCATCGGTGCGGAACGTCCGGCCCGGGCACAGCACGTACACGGGCAGGTCCCGTTCCAGCATGGAGCGGACCTGCACCGGCGATGTGTGGGTCCGCAGCACCAGGTGCGCCTCGGGCGGTTCCACGAAGAAGGTGTCCTGCATCTCCCGTGCGGGGTGGTCCGGCTTGAAGTTCAAGGCGTCGAAGTTGAACCACTCGGATTCCACCTCCGGCCCCTCGGCGATCTCCCAGCCCATGCCGACGAAGATGTCGCTGACCCGTTCCTGCAGCGTGGATAGCGGGTGCCGGGCACCGGCGCGGCGGCGGCGCGGAGCCGCGGTAACGTCCACTGCCTCCTCGACGAGGATCTGCGCCTCCCGTTCGGCCTCCAGTTCGGCGGTGCGGGCGGCCAGCGCCTGGTTGATGCGCCCGCGGGCCGGACCCACGATCTTGCCGGCCGCCGCCTTGTCCTCCTTGGCCAGCTTGCCGATTTCGCGGTTGGCCAGGCTAAGCGGGGACTTCTCGCCGGCGTGGGCGAGCCGGGCAGTCTTGAGCCCGTCCAGGTCGGAGGCAGCCTTGAAAGCCATCACCGCCTGCTCGACGGCGGCGGCTACCGCGGCTTCGTCGAGGGGGCTCGGCACGGGTGGCTCCTGGACTGGGGGTGTCACGTCAGACATGTGCTGTGGGGACCTCGGAATAGGTTAAAGGGTTTCCGCCCGCGTACGGGCAACCAGTCCAGTCTAGTTCACGGGCCGGCACCGACCCGAAACGCTTACGATGGGCCCATGACGCCGTCCGAGAAGCTGCGTGCCGCCTGGAACCTGCTCAACGGCTCCACCCTGTTGGGGCTGACCCTCGCCGCCGCGGTCCGCTGCAGCCTTCATCCCGGACCCCATGGCCTGATCCTGGCCCACGGCTTTCGGCCCGGGCTGCCGAAGGCCGCTGCCTTTACCGTGGGCAACGTGGTGCTGTTCCGCGACGCTGCGGCCGGGCTGGCCGGCAATCCGGTGCTGCTGGGCCACGAATCCCGCCACAGCAGCCAATATGCCTGGTGCCTGGGCCTGCCGTTCCTGCCGCTATACGGCTTCGCTGCCGCCTGGTCGTGGTGGCGGACCGGCGACCCGGCGTCCCGGAACATCTTCGAGCGGCTGGCCGGGCTGCAGTCGGGCGGCTACACGGAGCGGCCGGTGCGGCGGAGGACTGGACCGCGCGGCTCGCGGACCGTGCGGGCGGCCGGCTGAATTCCCTGCGGAAGCCCCCTCCTGGCCCTGTCGCCCGGTTCGAAGATGTGTTCTACTTAAAACATGAGGTGGTCCTCCCAGCAAGCGGAACCAGGCGCACTGCTCCCGTTGTCCGGACTCGTCCGGAGCGTCCAGACCCCCGGTTTCGCCGGCATCACATTCCATGAGGTCATGGCCAAGTCGGCGCTGAACCGCGTGGGCGCCGGCTCGCGGATGCCGTTCGAATGGACCATCAACCCCTACCGTGGCTGCAGCCACGCGTGCGTGTATTGCTTCGCCCGCAAGACGCACAGCTACCTCGATTTGGACACCGGACTGGATTTTGACAGCCAGTTGGTGGTCAAGGTGAACGTGGGCGAGGTCCTCCGCCGCGAGCTTGCCAAACCGTCGTGGAAGCGCGAACACGTGGCCATGGGCACCAACACCGATCCTTACCAGCGGGCCGAGGGCCGC
Source organism: Arthrobacter sp. Y3224055 (assembly GCF_059090825.1). Classification (NCBI taxonomy): domain Bacteria; kingdom Bacillati; phylum Actinomycetota; class Actinomycetes; order Micrococcales; family Micrococcaceae; genus Arthrobacter; species Arthrobacter sp. Y3224055. The sequence goes on from NZ_JBNHGB010000005.1 coordinate 20,638, forward strand.
TACAAGCTGATGCCGGAGATCATCAAGGCCCTGGCCGGGTCAGGAACCCCGTTTTCGATCCTGACCAAGGGCACCTTGCTGGCCCGTGACCTGCCGCTGCTGCGTGCGGCGGCCGGGGACGTCGAGGTCGGCATGGGGATTTCGCTCGCCATGACCGACGCCGGACTGGCCCGCCGTGTGGAGCCGGGAACACCCGCGCCGCGGGCCCGGCTCGAGCTGATCGCCAAGCTCAGCGACGCCGGCCTGCCGTGTTCGGTGATGGCCATGCCGATCCTGCCCTGGCTGACGGACTCGGAGGACGCGCTCGACGGGCTGTGCGCGGCCGTTGCGGCAGCCGGGGCCACCAGCATGACGGCGGGCGCGCTGCACCTTCGTCCCGGCGCCAGGGAATGGTATCTGCAATGGCTGGCCAAGGAATACCCGCAACTTGTGGGCAAGTACCGCCGCCTCTACGACGGCGGCACGTATGCCGCCAAGGACTATCGGGTCTGGCTGGCGGACCGGGTCCGGGAAGCCAAGCGCCGGCACGGATTGGAAAACGCTGCCCGGCTGCGCGACGTGCCCGTGCGGCCACCGGCGGAAAGTCCGGCAGCGCCGTCGGGCACGCCGGCCGCAGCGGGACAGGCGACGTTGTTCTAAGTGTCCGGGCAACGCTTCGGCCCCGGCAGGACGACGGGTACCGGCGGGAGCCGTTACGCGGGACGGGCGGCGGTGCGGCCTGCAGCGGTCAGCACGGCTTCGAGGATCGGAAAATCGGCGGGAATCCACGGCAGGGCCGCGGCTTCTGCCGCCTCCAGCCGGACCCAGCGCAATTCGTCGTGATCTTGCAGCGGCTTCGGCAGCCCGTCGGTGATGTAGGCACACCATACGCGCATGGCCGCCGCCTCATTCAGCGGCCAGCCCTGCGGGAGCGGACCGGAGACTTCGACTCCCAGCTCTATTCCGACCCCCAGTTCCTCGCGGATTTCGCGGCGCAGGGCGTCTTCGCAGCTCTCCCCCGGCTCCACCTTGCCGCCGGGAAACTCCCACAGGCCGGCCAGCGCCTCCGGCGCGGTGCGCCGGGCGGCCAGTAATCTGTTCGGGGCGTCGCGGGCGTCGAGGATGGCTGCGCCGACAATCTGTTTCAGGCTCGTTTGCACGCGGTTCAGTCTACGGGGCGGGTCCGGCCCGGTTCCCACGGCCCCGGACTATGCCGCAGACCACAGGCCACACGGGTCCGGAATGGGATGCCGTGCCGCCGCGTTGCCGTACAGTGGCAGCCGGCGCCCGCAACTGCCGCCCGTGCCCAGGCCCCGGCATGCAGGCTTGCGCCGGCGCCCAGTTGTCCGTCCGACCGAAAGCCGATCATGAATTCCCCGACACTCGTCACCGCACGGAGGCAGACCGAAAACCGCCGGACGGCGTGGGCCATCGTCGCCTTGGCCATGGGCGGCTTCGGCATCGGCACGACGGAATTTGCCATCATGGGCCTGCTGCAGAATGTGGCGGCCGGTTTGGACGTCTCCATCCCGGAGAGCGGGCACCTGATTTCCGCCTATGCCCTGGGCGTGGTGGTCGGCGCGCCGCTACTCGCAGCCCTCGGAGCCAAGCTTCCGCACAAGCACATGGTCCTGGGGCTGATGGTCCTGTTCACGCTCGGGAACCTCTCGTCGGTGTTCGCGCCCGACTACGCCACGATGCTGGCCACCCGGTTCATTTCCGGCCTTCCGCACGGCGCCTATTTCGGCGTGGCCGCCGTCCTGGCCGCCTCGCTGGTCTCGCCGACCCGCCGCGCGCAGGCGGTCGCCATGGTCATGCTCGGGCTCTCGGTGGCCAACGTCGTCGGCGTCCCGTTGGTCACCTGGCTGGGCCAACAGTACGGCTGGCGCCTGATGTTCGTGGCCGTGGGCATCGTCGGCGCGGTGACGATACTGATGCTCCAGCGCCTGGTTCCCTTCACCCCCGCGCACGCGGAGGCCGGCATCCGTCGGGAACTCGGCGCCCTGAAACGGATCCAGGTCTGGTTGGCGCTGTTGATCGGTGTCGTCGGCTTCGGCGGATTTTTCGCGGTGTATTCCTACATCAGCCCGACCATGACCGAAGTGACAGGCCTCGCCCCGGCCGCCCTGCCGCTGATTGTCGGCCTCTACGGCCTGGGCATGGTCGTCGGCACCTTCATCGGCGGCAAGTTGGCGGACCGCTCGGTGATGGGGACCATCTACCAGGTGATGACGGCAATCATCGTGATTTTGGTGTTCTTCTGGGCGGCCTCATCCATTGCCGCCCTGGCAATTCCCCTCGTGTTTCTCCTCGGGGCCGCAGGATCGAGCCTGATCCCGGCCCTGCAGACACGCCTGATGGACGCCTCCCCCAACGCCCAGACCCTGGCCGCCTCGCTGAACCATTCGGCGTTGAACATGGCCAATGCCCTCGGTGCTTTCCTGGGCGGCCTCGTGATCTCCTGGGGCTGGGGATATGCCGCGCCGGCGCTGGTCGGCGCCGGGCTGGCATCCTTGGGGCTGGTGATCGCCGCTCTCAGCGGGGCGCTCGAGAAACGGCGCAGCCTCGCCTGAGGCGGATCGTGCGGCGGGCCGGCCGGCCAACAGCTAGCCTGCAGGCCCGCGTCGACGCTGGGACCTCGCGGAGGCGTACAGGCAGACGGTGGCCGCCGTGCCGACGTTCAAGCTTTCGGCCTGGCCGTAAACCGGCACGGCGACCCGGTGGTCCGCGGCGGCCAGTTCTTCCGACGACAACCCTTGGGCTTCGTTCCCGAAGAGCCAGGCGGTAGGCGCTGCCAGATCCGGCAAACTGCCGGCCACGCCCTCGTCCCCGGCCGCGGGAGTTTCTCCCAGCCGGGCCAGGGCGCTGCGGTCCTGCAAATCGTCCAGATCGAGGGTGCCGTAGCCGTCGGCTGCCAGCATGGTTGCACCGGCGGCGCGCACGGCCGCCGCCACGTCACCGAAATCGTGACCGTTCACCACCGGAAGGTGGAAGAGTGATCCGGCCGTGGAACGGACGGCCTTGGGATTGTAGATGTCCACGCTGGAGTTGGTCAGGATCACGGCATCGGCGCCGGCGGAATCGGCGGCCCGCAGGATGGTGCCGGCGTTGCCCGGGTCCTGCACGCGGACCATGACCGCCAGCAGCAGGGGTTTGCTTTGCAGGACCTCGTTCAGCGGACGGTCCAGGTAGTGGCAGACGGCCACGATCCCCTGCGGGTTGACCGTGTCTGCCATTGCCGCCAGCACCGCATCGGTGGCCAGCCGCAGCGGCACGCCGTCGGCGAGGTCCGCCAGTTCAGGCGAGCGGTCCAGGCAGGCTTCGGTGGCGAAGACCTCGGCCACGATGCCGCTGTTTCCGGCGCCAAGATGCGCCCGGTGGGCGGACAGGGCCTCGCGGACAGCCTGCGGGCCTTCGGCCAGGAATTGGCGGCGCTTTAAACGCACCGAGCGCCCGGCAAGCTTTGCCACGTCCCTGACCCGATCGGCTCGGGGGTTGGACATGATGGCTTGCGGGCGCCCGGTAGTGCTCATACAGCGACTATAACGTCGCCACATAAGCGTTTATGCATCCGGTGCTTATTCGGCAACCTTCTGGCGGGCCTCGCCGCCGGCGGGCTCGAAACCGGCGGCCTTGGCGGCCTCCACGGACTCGAACCAGTACACGGGAGTGGTGTTCTCGTACCAGGTGGAGCCCGGGACGTGGTACTTCTTGGACTGGTTGCCCTTGATGGTGTATCCGGCGGGAGCGTCCTCGCCGTCAACAGCCTTCACGGCGCCGGCAACTTCTCCGCCTTCAGCGGCGGGCGCGGCAGCCTTGGCGGCGGCCGGAGCGGTCTTGGCGGCGGCGACAGGCTTGGCGGCGGCGGTCTGGCGCTCTGCCGGAGCCGAAGTGTCGGCCGGCAGGGCGTCCTTGGCTACCTGCACCAGAGCGGCGAAGGCGCCGGCGTCGGACACGGCCAGCTCGGCCAGCATGCGGCGGTCGACCTGGACCTCGGCGGCCTTCAGGCCCTGGATGAGGCGGTTGTAGGTCAGGCCGTTGGCGCGGGAGGCAGCGTTGATGCGCTGGATCCACAGGCGGCGGAAATCACCCTTGCGCTTGCGGCGGTCGCCGTAGCTGTACACGAACGAGTGCAGCAGCTGTTCCTTGGCCTTGCGGTACAGGCGGGACCGCTGTCCGCGGTATCCGGCAGCCCGGTCCAGAATGACCCGGCGCTTCTTGTGGGCGTTGACCGCCCGCTTCACACGTGCCACGTGCGTACTCCTTTTGATGATTGGTGCCCGGTGCTCGGCCGCCGCGATCGGCGGCCGGGGGCAAAACTAGCTGGATGGCCCTTGCGGCGTCGCCGCGCGGACCAGAGGGGAGAAAATCAGATGCCGAGCATCTTCTTGATGTTGCGCACGTCGGCCGGAGCAACGATCTTGTCACTGGCAAGGCGTCGGGTCAGCGTGGAAGGCTTGTGCTCCAGGTAATGGCGGCGGTTGGCCTGCTGGCGCTTGAGCTTGCCGCTGCCGGTGAGCTTGAAGCGCTTCTTGGCGCCGCTGTGGGTCTTCTGCTTCGGCATGGCTGCCGTTCTCCTTACGTCTCCTCGGGTCGCTGCCGACCGTCGGCTCGTGCGGTGCCGCAAAACGGGCACCGGCGGTTTACTTGTCTACCGGCACCGGGCACTGAACCGTGCCCGGCGGTTGCCGGATGCTCTCTGTACGGTCTTAGTTCTTGGAACCGGACCGGCCAGCAGGTTTGGGTGCTGCAGGCCGCGCTGCCGGCTTGGGCCGGGCGGCGGGCTTGGGTGCCGCGGGCTTGGCCTCTGTGGCGGGCGCCGCGGGCTTCGCCGGAACCGATGGCTTGGCCTCGGCCGCCGGCTTAGCCTGCGCGGCAGGCTTCACCTGGGCGGCAGGCTTCGCTTGGGCGGCAGGCTTCGCTTGGGCGGCAGGCTTTGCCTGGGCGGCCGGCTTGGCCTGGGCGGCAGGCTTGGCCTCGGCTTCCGGCTCGACCGCAGGCGTGGCCTCGACCTCAACCTCGGGCTCGGCCGCGGCCGCAACCGCAGCCTCGGCTTCCGGCTGCTCCGCGGGCTCGGCCTCGGGCACAACCTCAACCTCAACCGCAGGAGAGGCATCGGCCGGCGCAGGTGCTTGGGCGGTTTCCTCCGGCTGGTTTGCCATTGCGGCAAGGCCTTCCGGCATAAGGTCGCCCAGGCTCTGCGTCAGCGGGTCCTGGTCGGCGGAGGTGTCCACCTTCTGCTTCTTGGCCTCGTTCGTTGCCTTCGCGTCGGCCTTCTGCGCGGCCCGGCGGGCTTCCGCCTTGGCTTCGGCCTTGTTCTTGGTCGGGCCGATCACCATGACCATGTTGCGGCCGTCAATGCGGGGAGTCGATTCGATCACGCCGACCTCGGCGACGTCCTCGGCGAACTTCTGCAGAAGGCGGATGCCCATTTCGGGGCGCTGCTGTTCGCGGCCGCGGAACTGGATCATGGCCTTGACCTTGTCGCCGGCTGCGAGGAACCGCAGCGCGTGGCCGCGCTTGGTCTCGTAGTCGTGCTTGTCGATCTTCAGGCGGAACCGGATCTCCTTGAGCACAGTGTTCGTCTGGTTCTTGCGCGCCTCACGGGCCTTGACCGCAGCCTCGTACTTGTACTTGCCAAAATCCATAAGCTTGCACACCGGAGGCTTTGCCTGCGGTGCGACCTCAACCAGGTCAAGATCCGATTCCGTGGCCAGGCGCAGGGCATCCTCAATACGGACGATCCCAACCTGTTCGCCGTTCGGTCCGACTAACCGCACCTCGGGAACGCGGATACGATCATTGATTCTTGGCTCGCTAATGTGTGGCTCCTGTCACTAATATCGGCTGCCGCTTGCAATGAAAGAAGGCCCCCCATTGCAAACGCAATCGAAGGCCTCGAAGTGGCGGCAGGCGGAAACAAGCTAGGGTTCCACCGGCTGGCCCGGGCACCTCACGCGAGGGTTTCCGGCTACAGCCTGCCGACCTGGACCCGGCAGCTCTGGCTAGCCATACCGACGGGTGGGAGAGGACTCCGCTTGCAGATCGGATCCTGCTCCGCACGTGCTGTGAGGCACATAAGTAACGGGATCCAATTGGTCTGTGACAAGCTTACCAGTATGAGCAGCTCAGATAACAATCCGCAGACCGACGGCCACCGCCACAGCTTCGCGCCCGACGCCGGTCCTGCCTCCAGCCAGGAACAGGAAGTCCTGGGCCAGATGCGCGACATCGCCGAAGTACCGGCCGTGGAAGTCATCACCACCGCGGCAGTCCATCTGATGAGCGCCGCCGCGGTTAAGTGCGGCCTGGCCGCCGGAGACGACGCCGAAGAGCTCAAGGACCTGGACGAAGCCCGCAAGCTGATCACCGCCTTGGCGGGGTTCGTCACCGCTGCCGCGCCGGAAATCGGCAGCCAGCATGCCGGCCCGTTGCGCGATGGCCTCCGGTCCCTGCAGCTCGCCTTCCGCGAAGCATCGGTCATCCAGGACGATCCGGGCAAGGGCCCGGGCGAGAAGTTCACGGGTCCGGTCAACTGACCGGCCCGGGCTCCCAGAACTGAACAAGGACGACGCCGGTGCCACGCACCGGCGTCGTCCTTTGTCTTTGCGCTTCTGGTTGCGGCGTTCGCCGGCGGGGTTCAGCGGGTGAACTTCAGCTCCAGCGAATCAACCCGTTCGGCAAACTCTTGCCGGGACTGGAGCCGCTGTTGGATCCGTCCCGCCAGGGCGCCCAACTCCTCGCGCCCCAGCCCGTCCCGCACCTGCAGGACCAGGCGCAGCTCCGGGCCGTGGCCTCCGCCGGCCACCACGGCTCCATCTGCCGCCCGAACCGCGATCCCGGTCCCGGGCTCCACGAACGAGGCCATGACCGCCTCCTCGCCGCCCGTGGCCTCGGCCACCCACTCCAAGAGCGCCGGATCGCGGTAGGAGGGCACCCACTCGTGCTGTTTGGCCAACGCCCACACTGCCGGCCGCCGGACAACGAACGTCAGGGCGGCGCCCGGATCCATAACCATCAGTTCGGCGTCTTCGGACACGGCCGCCAAGGCCGCCCGCGGCGCCTCCACGGCGACCGGCCGGGCCTGGGGATGCCAGGCTTCCAGGGCGGCCGTGTTACTGAACACCGGCAGCGCCCGGCGCCCATCCGGCGCCTGCAACGTCACCACGGCCATGTCGGCCTGTTTATCCGCTGTCAGGCCGTGGCTGCCCTCGGCCTCTTCTCCCAGCGTCGCCACGATGGGCACGAAAACGCGGGCGTTCGCCAGGGCAGCCACTACTTCCGCTTCGCCGCCGGTTCCGGCGGCAAGCCATTGCAGCGCCGCCTCGTAGCCGGGATCCGCGCTGCCGTCATCGTGGTCGAACTGGTGGAGCGGGTTTCCTTCACCGCTCAGGTCCCGTCCGGCCCAGCTTTGGCCGGCCGAGTCCCCCGCCCCGCCGGCTCCCGCCAGCGCGGCGGCGATATGGGCGGGCAGTTGCTTCTTGCCCATGCTGGTCCCTCAGCGCCGTCCCGCAACATCGAGGGCTTCGGGCAGCGTGAACTTGCCCGCGTACAGTGCCTTGCCCACAATCGCTCCCTCGACTCCGGCCGGAACCAGGTCGCGCAGCGTCCGCAGGTCATCCAGGCTGGAGATCCCGCCCGAGGCAACCACCGGCTTGTCGGTCCGCTCGCACATCTGCCGGAGCAGATCCACGTTGGGTCCGCGCAGCGTCCCGTCCTTGGTCACATCGGTGACCACGTACCTCGAGCAGCCGGCGTCTTCGAGGCGGGCCAGCACCTCCCAGAGGTCGCCGCCATCCTGCGTCCAGCCGCGGGCCGCGAGCGTGGTGCCGCGGACATCGAGGCCGACGGCGATGGCGTCACCGTGCCGGGCAATGGCGCGTGCTGTCCATTTCGGGTTTTCCAGCGCGGCGGTGCCCAGGTTGACACGCGCGGCCCCGAATTCAAGCGCGCGCTCCAATGACGCGTCGTCGCGGATGCCGCCGGACAGCTCCACCTTGATTTTCAGCTCGTCGGCGACGCGGCGCAGCACTTCCGTATTGTTGCCCCGGCCGAACGCCGCATCGAGGTCCACCAAGTGCACCCATTCCGCCCCGTCGTTCTGCCACGCCAGCGCAGCCTCCAGCGGATCCCCGTAGCCGGTCTCGCTGCCGGCTTCGCCTTGGACCAGCCGGACGGCCTGGCCGTCGGCAACGTCGACCGCGGGCAAAAGTTCAAGGATGGAGGTTTGGTTCGTCATGGTTCTTCCGCTTTCTGCGCGCCGTCAGCGGGCGCGGGATGGGTGTGGTTACTCGGCCGGTCCGAGGGTGAGCAAGTAGGCAGCCAGCAGCGACAGGCCGGCCAGGATCCAGAAGACGATCACCAACCACTTGGGCAGCCGCTGCTGCCGGAACGAGATGGCGCCGCCGGCCAGCAGCCCGGCCAGGCCCATCAGGAGGATGCTGCCCATGGCTACCTCAGCGTCTTCAACCAGTTGCGCAGCAGCTCCGCGCCGGCGTCTCCGGACTTTTCCGGATGGAACTGGGTAGCACTCAGCGGACCGTTTTCAACGGCCGCTATGAACGGGGCGCCGTGCGTGGACCAGGTCACCAGCGGCGGCGTCATCGCGGGTTGGGTGACGTCGAAGTTCCAGTGCTGCACACCGTAGGAGTGCACAAAGTAGAAGCGCTCCTCTTCGATCCCGGCAAACAGCCGGCTGCCCTCCGCGGCGTCCACGGTGTTCCACCCCATGTGGGGCACGACCTCCGCCGGCAGCGCTTCCACGGTTCCCGGCCATTCCCCGACGCCCTGCGTGCGGACGCCATGTTCCACGCCTTCTTCGAACATGACCTGCAGGCCAACGCAGATTCCCAGCACGGGCCGGCCGCCGGCCACCCGGCGTCCGATCCAGCGAAGCGCGTCCACGGACTTGAGCCCCTGCATGACCGTGGCGAAGGCGCCGACGCCGGGAACCAGCAGGCCGTCTGCGTCGAGGACGTCGTCGGAGGCATGGCTCAGCGTGACGTCGGCACCCACGTGCTCCAGCGCGCGGACTGCCGAGCGGACGTTCCCGGAACCGTAGTCCAGTACGGTGACCTTGGGCGCAGCCGTCACAGGGCTCCCTTCGTCGAGGGAATGCCCTCGACACGTGGATCGGCTTCGACGGCGGCGCGGAGTGCCCGGGCGAAGGCCTTGAACTGGGCCTCGACGATGTGGTGGGGGTCCCTGCCGCCCAGCACGCGCATGTGCAGGCAGATCTGGGCGTGCAGTGTGATCGATTCGAACACGTGGCGGGTCAGCGATCCGGTGAAATGTCCGCCGATCAAGTGGTACTCCTGGCCTGCCGGTTCTCCCGTGTGCACCAGGTAGGGCCGGCCGGAGATGTCCACGACGGCGTGGGCCAGCGCCTCGTCCAGGGGCACCGTGGCTTCGCCGAAACGGCGGATCCCGGCTTTGTTGCCCAGCGCTTCCTTCAGGGCGTCGCCGATGGTGATGGCGACATCTTCGACGGTGTGGTGCGCGTCGATGTGCGTGTCCCCGCTGGCCTTCACGGTCAGGTCGACGAGCGAGTGCTTCGCCAGGGCGGTGAGCATGTGGTCGTAGAACGGCACGGTGGTGCTGATCTCGGAACGGCCGGTGCCGTCGAGGTCCAGTTCAACCAGCACGGACGACTCGCTGGTGATGCGTTCGAGGCGTGCGGTACGTCCGGTGGTGGTTTCCACGGTCATGGGAGTCCTTTGACGAATTGGTCGACCGGCACGAGCCGGTTCGCTCTTACTAGTTTAGGAGACGGGGCTCGCCACGAGGGCCTTGATGCCGTTGAGGAAGGCTGTGGTCTCGGCCTCAGTGCCGGCGGTTACCCGCAGATGGCCCGGGATCCCGACGTCGCGGATCAGCACGCCGGCTTCCAGCAGTCCCTGCCACACCGAGCGGGGGTCCTCCAGCCCGCCGAAAAACACGAAGTTTGAGTCGGACGGCGCCGGGTCGAGTCCCAGCTCGGCCAGCCCGTCGACAATGCGGTCCCGTTGCGCCTTGATGTCTTCGACGTTGGCCAGCAGCGCATCGGCATGGTCCAACGCGGCCAGGGCCGTTGCCTGCGTAACGGCGGAGAGGTGGTAGGGCAGGCGGACCAGTCGCAGCGCATCGGTAATCTGCGGTGCGGCGGCGAGGTACCCGACCCTGGCGCCTGCCAGCGCGAAGGCCTTGCTCATGGTGCGGGAAACGATGAGCCGCTCCCGCCCCGGCAACAGTGTCAGCGCGCTCGGCGTTCCGGCGTGGGCGAACTCGGCGTAGGCCTCGTCCACGATCACGATGGCCTTGGAGGCTTCCCCCGCTTCATACGCCGCCTCCACGACCTCAAGGCCCAGGGCGGTGCCCGTCGGGTTGTTCGGGGAGCAAAGAACGACCACGTTTGCCGCGGAGCCGGCCACAGCGGCGGCGGCAGCGTCCGGGGACAACGTGAAGTCTGCCCCCCGCGGAACGGCCACATAATCCGTGTCCGTCCCGCTGGCCAGCAGCGGGTACATGGAATAGGTGGGCGGGAAGCTCAGCAGGGTGCGGCCGGGGCCGCCGAAGGCCTGGAGGATTTGCTGCAGGACCTCGTTCGATCCGTTGGCGGCCCAAATGTTCTCTGCGGTGAGGCCGTGCCCCAAGTAGCGGGCCAGCGCCGTCCTCAGCTTCGTGAACTCGCGATCCGGATACCGGTTCAGACCCGCGGCAGCCTCGCTGACGGCCGAGACGATGGCCTGACGGACAGCATCGGGCAGGCCATGGGTGTTTTCGTTGACGTTCAGGAGGACGGGAACCTCCAGCTGGGGCGCACCATAGGGCTCCAGGCCCCGGAGATTTTCCCGCAACGGCAGGCGGTTCAGGCGTTCTAACTGCTCACTCACCGGTCCAGTTTAAGCTTCGGCCCGCCCGGGGCAGGAATCGGGCGGGCCGAAGCAGCTCATATTACGGCTGCCTCAGCGCGCGGACGGGACCAGCAGCTGCTGCCCGGCGTGGACGATGTCCCCCTGCAGGCCGTTCAATTGCGCGATCTCGAAAATGACATCGTGGGGGTTGCGGTCCGGCGCGGACTGCACTGCTATGTCCCACAGTGACTGGCCGCTGCCGACCGTGACGGTCGCCGCCGGCCCCGGCCCCAGCCCCCCGGCGGCGGCCATTGCCGGAGCAGTGAAGAAACCGATCAGGGTCAGGGCTGCGGCCGCGGCGAGCATCAGCGGCAGGCCGATCAGCAACAAACGGCCGCGGCGGGTCAGCCGCAGGCCTGTGCTGGTACGAAGGCCAGCGGGCTGCGGTGCGAGCTGGGCGGACATGGTGCCACCTTTCCGATATTCGATCTATTTCGGCTGGTTTCGATCGTCTTGCAACGGTATTCGAACGTATCTTCGAATACGTCTTCTACAGTTTTAGCACTGGTGATCGAACATTGTCGAGACTCAGTCGAACAAATGTTTGAAATTCGCTACCGCCTCGCCTAGCGTTGTAAGCGTCGGGCGGCAGTAAGAGCAGTGCATCAGCCGCCACCGACAAAACAGTTGAGACAACAGTCCATGTGCGGTTCCGCTACGGCGCCGGCGCAGGGACCACTACGGGGAGACCGGGGCCGGACATGTCGGAAGAGACCACCACCACTGCCGGAGCGAAGCGACGCGGCCGGCCCGTCAAAGTGGGGCGCAGCCTGACGCCGAGGCAGAAGAAGATCCTGGAAACCATCCAGCGCTCCGTTATGTCACACGGATACCCTCCGTCCATGCGCGAGATCGGTGACACGGTCGGTCTGGCAAGCCTGTCCAGCGTCACGCACCAGTTGGCCCAACTGGAGAAGATGGGCTACATCAGGCGCGACCCCAAGCGTCCCCGTGCCATGGAAATCCTGACCCCGCTGACACTCGAGCACGGGGGTGTGGAAATCGTCGGAGTCGATGAACCGCAACAGCTGCGCAGCTCCAGCGGCGTCGCCGTATCCGAGCTGACCACGTCATCCGACACGGCGATGGTGCCGCTGGTGGGAAGGATCGCAGCGGGCGGGCCGATCCTGGCGGACCAGGCGGTCGAGGACGTCATGCCCCTGCCGCGGCAACTGGTGGGACACGGCGAGTTGTTCATGCTCAGGGTCTCGGGCGATTCCATGATCGATGCGGCCATCTGTGACGGCGACTGGGTCGTGGTCCGCCAGCAGCACACGGCCGAGAACGGCGACATCGTGGCGGCGCTGCTCGACGACGAAGCAACGGTCAAGACCTTCCGGCAGCGCGACGGCCACACCTGGCTGTTGCCGCAGAATACCCAGTACGAACCGATTCTTGGCGACCACGCAACCATCATGGGCAAGGTTGTCTCGGTGATGCGGGCCCTCTGACGCGCCCGGTCTCCCCGGTCCGCGCTGCAGCCACCCCGGGATCCCCTGCCCGCACGGGCGGTCCCCGCGCAGGGCCCCGCTCGCTCCGGAACGGGCGTGCCCCCAACCCGTTCAGGCTGAGGCCGTAGCCAGCCTTTCCAAGACCTGGCGGGCCGTGGCGCCGTCCTTGGTACTCCAGAAGGGCGGCAGGGCGCTGCGGAGGAAACTCCCGTAGCGCGCCGTCGCCAGCCGTGAGTCCAACACGGCCACCACTCCACGGTCGTTTGACGCGCGGATCAGCCTCCCGGCTCCCTGGGCCAGCCGCACGGCCGCATGGGTCGCCGAGACCGTCATGAAACCGTTTCCCCCGGACTGCGCCACGGACCGGGTTCGGGCAGTCGTGAGCGGGTCATCCGGCCGGGGGAACGGAATCCGGTCGATGACCACGAGCCGGCACGCGGAACCGGGAACGTCGACGCCCTGCCAGAGCGTCATGGTGCCGAACAGGCAGGTGTCGGGCTCTTCGGCGAATTGGCGGACCAGCGCGCCCATCGACGATTCGCCCTGGCACAGGATGGTCAGGTCGGTGCGCCCGCGCATCTCGGCCGCGGCTTCTTCTGCCGCACGCCGCGAGGAGAACAGGCCCAGGGCGCCGCCGCGCGAGGCCAGCAGCAGCTCCTCGAGTTCATCGAGCTGTTCCGGGCTGGTGCCCCGGCCCGGCTTCGGCAGATGCGACGCCACGTAGAGCACGCCCTGCCTGGGGTAATCGAAGGGGCTGCCCACGTCCACGCTGGAATAGGCGGGCGCGCCGGCTCCGAGCAGTCCGAGCGACCCGGCGACGGCATCGAAGGTCCCCCCGACCGACAACGTCGCCGATGTCAGCACAACGGTATGTTCGTCGAACAAGCCCTCACGCAGCCGGGACGCCACCGAGAGCGGCGCTATGTTCAACGTTGCCGGCTGGTCGTCATTGGCGGCGTAGTCGCCGGCCTCGCCATAGGTGCTGGGACGGGTCGCCCAGATGACCTCCCGGGAGTCCGGAGCGGACAGCAGCCGTTCGGCCAGTTCCAGCACGGCCGCGAGCCGTGAGCGCGCCATCTGCCGTCCGCCGTCCGCTGCCCCCGCACCCTCGGGCTTCGAGTCGGAGAGCGCCGCGCGGGCCGCTTCCCGTACCTGCGCAAGAACCAGCTCATGCTCCTCGCGGAGGCCGGCCGCCAGCAGGCCGGTGGGCACCGACTGCAGGACGTCCTCCAGCGCATCGGCGGCGGAGTTCAAAGGCTCCACGCTGATCCCCGTGTGTTTGCGTGCCGTCGAGGCGGCGGTACGCACCATGGCGGCGGAGAGTTGCCCCGCGACGGCGCTGGTGACGCGGTCCTGCAGCTCATGGGCCTCGTCGATGACCACCACGTCATAGTCCGGGAGTACCGCGACGCCCTCGAAGGCGTTGATGGCCAGCATGGCATGGTTCGTGATCACGATGTCTGCCTCCGCCGCGCGGCCCCGTGCCAGTTCGCTGAAGCACTCGGCGGCCAGGGGACACTTCTGGGCGCCCAGGCACTCCATGGAGCCGACGGAGACCTGTCGCCAGGCCCGGTCGCTGACACCGGGCACCAGTTCATCCCGATCCCCGGTGTCGGTCTCCTGCGCCCACTCGCGCAGGCGCACGACTTCCTTGCCCAGCGCGCCCGAGGCGCCGGAAGCCGACGCTGCGCCGGCCGGAGCAGGATGCGGAACCGCGTCCTCGCCGAGGCTGAACAGCGCCGCCGGCGCGTCCTCGTCCGGAAAGCCGCCCGCGAGCTTGTGCAGGCAGAGGTAATTGTTCCTGCCCTTGAGCAAAGCGACGTCCAGCGGCCTGGGCAGCTCGTCGGCGACGGCCTCCAACAGCCGGGGCAGGTCCCGCTTGACGATCTGCGATTGCAGCGCCAACGTTGCCGTGGAGACGATCGCCGGCTTCTCCCCCTCCAGCGCCTGGACCATGAGCGGCACCAAGTAGGCCAGCGACTTGCCGGTGCCTGTGCCCGCCTGCACCAGCAGGTGTTGCCGGCGCTCGAAGGCCTCGGCCACTTTCGCCGCCATCTCGTGCTGGCCGGCACGGTGCTGCCCGCCCATCTCCTGTACGGCGACGTCAAGCAGCCGCAGCGCCTCACCGGCGGGAACCTGGAGGTCAGTCATGCCGGAGGAACTGTTCCAGCTCCGATGCCAGACCCTCGCGCACCATCACGTCGAGCCGCGTGCCGTCCCCGCCATGCTCCATGGAGAGGATCTCGGCGTCTTCATTGTGCAGGCGGCTAATCACTTCGCCGCGGTCGTAGGGCACCAGCAGCTGCAGCTTCACACTGGGCCGCGGGATTGTCTCGCTGACGAGCCGAAGCAGCTCATCAATGCCCTGCCCGGTCCGCGCCGAGACCACGACGTGCCGCGGTTCACGCTGGCGCAGTCGCTCGACCACGAACGGATCGGCGGCATCGGCCTTGTTCAAGACGACGATTTCCGGAATGTGCCGTGCTTCGATTTCGGTCAGCACCTCGCGCACCGCGGCGATCTGGCCCTCCGGGTCGGGATGCGAGACGTCGACGACGTGCAGGATGACGTCGGCGTCGGCAACCTCCTCCAGGGTGGAGCGGAAGGCTTCCACCAGCTGCGTCGGCAACGACCGGACGAAACCTACCGTGTCGGCGAGCGTGTAACCGATACCGTCCGGTGTTTCCGCCCGGCGGACGGTCGGATCCAAGGTGGCGAAGAGCGCGTTCTCGACCAGCACACCCGCATCGGTCAGGCGGTTGAGCAGCGACGACTTGCCGGCATTGGTGTAGCCGGCGATTGCCACCGACGGCACGGCATTGCGGCGGCGGTTGGCGCGCTTGGTTTCCCGTGCGGGCTTCATGCCGGTGATCTCCCGGCGCAGCTTCGCCATCCGGGTACGGATGCGCCGGCGGTCCAGCTCGATCTTCGTCTCACCGGGCCCGCGGGAACCAATGCCGCCGCCGGCCGCCCCCACCCGGCCGCCGGCCTGCCGGGACATGGACTCGCCCCAGCCTCGGAGCCTGGGCAGCAGATACTCAAGCTGGGCCAGCTCTACCTGGGCCTTGCCTTCGCGGCTCTTGGCATGCTGAGCGAAAATATCCAGGATGAGCGCGGTGCGGTCAATGACCTTGACCTTCACGATGTCTTCCAAACCGCGGCGCTGCGACGGCGAAAGCTCGCCGTCGACAATGACCGTGTCGGCGCCGGTGGACATCACAATGTCGCGCAGTTCCTGGGCCTTGCCGGAGCCCAGGAAAGTCCCCGGATCCGGCTTCAACCGGCGCTGGACAATACCGTCCAGCACCTCGGAGCCGGCTGTCTCGGCCAGCGCTGCCAGCTCCCGCAAGGAATTGTCGGCGTCGTCGGCCGTGCCTTCGGTCCAGAGACCGGCGAGGACAACGCGCTCCAGGCGCAGCTGCCGGTACTCAACCTCGGTGACGTCCTCAAGCTCGGTGGACAGGCCGGCTACGCGCCGCAGGGCGCGGCGTTCCGCGAGGTCCTGCTGGTCGCCGTCGAATTCGGAATGCTCGGCATCAAGTTCGGAGAGTGCCTGGGCTCTGCCGCCGACGCCCTGTTTGCCGCGCGCGGCGGTGTCGCGGGCCAGGATACGGTCGATGACCGCCTGGATTTCGTCAGGCGTCATTTCCGGTTCCGGTGTCGGCTGGGGGTGGTTGGTGGTCATGCTCTCCTTCGAAATGTCCGTGGTCTTATCGTAGTCCTCCGGGATGCGGCCGGCAGAGCCCGAAGATGCAGTTTGTGGATGATTCGCCAAAAGTCCTCCTGGCATGGGCCCGGGCGCTGCCGGGCGGGAAAGGCGGGGCTGCCGCCCGGCCGGGCGGCAGGGCAAGCAGCGGGTGCCGGGGGCCGCCGCAGCCCTTGCGGCGGCTGCGGCACCGGATCAGAAGGGACTCGAGTGAGCCTTCGGGAACGGTGATTGCCCGGCGGCCGGGGAGGTCAAGGCCTCAACCATCGGCACGCGCTGTCCGGCTACGAACGGGGACAGCAGGTTACGGCGCAATCACAGGTTTTTCATGCCTCCCACGGTATCAGAGCCGACGTTGCTTAGGTGGGCCTAGATACCGATTCCGCGGTCGGCGCACTAATCTGGCCGATTATGGGAACAGAGCACTACTTCAGCGCGCAACCAGGCAATCCCGAGGTTCGCCGCACCCTCACCGTCGAGCTGGATGGCCACATGCGGCAGCTGCAAACAGCCGGAGGCATCTTCAGCCCGGACGGCCTCGACAAGGGCACGGCGGTGCTTCTGGACGAGGTCCCGCCGCCTGCTCCGGAAGGCAACCTGCTCGATGTCGGCTGCGGGTGGGGACCGCTCGCGCTCACCATGGGGCTGAAGTCCCCCGGTGCCACGGTGCTGGCCGTAGATGTCAATGAACGCAGCATCGCCCTGACCAACGACAACGCCGCGTCGCTGGGGCTGGCCAATGTCCGTGCCTGCCGCCCGGAAGACGTTGACCCGGCCCTGCAGTTCCACACCATCTGGTCCAATCCTCCGATTCGGATCGGCAAGAGCGAGCTTCACGCACTGTTGCTGATGTGGCTGCCCCGCCTCGCACCGGGGGGCACCGCCTGGCTGGTCGTCCAGAAGAACCTGGGATCGGACTCGCTGCAGCGCTGGCTCGCGGCCGAACTGCCGTCAGACTACGCGGTCAGCCGTGAAAGCACCGCAAAGACGTTCCGGGTGCTCTGCGTGCGGCGGGCCGGTTGAGCCGCTTCGGTCAGGCCACCACGCCTCGGGACACGAGCACGGCGGGGCCGCTCAGCTCCACGTGTTCCCGTCCGTCGGCCGCAGGGATGAACCGGACCCGGACAACGCCGCCCGGCACGCCGACCTGCCAGTCGTCGGGTGCGCCCGCACCCGCCCAGTAGCGGATGGCGGCGGCGGCAGCGCAGGCGCCGGTCCCGCAGGACTGGGTCTCCCCTACCCCGCGCTCGTGCACGCGCATGCTGATGTGCCCGGCGCCGTCGGCGACGAGGGGTTCCGCCGGCACGACAAATTCAACATTCGTTCCGTTCTCCGGGACCGGGTCCACCGCCGGCGCGTGGAACAACTCGGTGGCGGCCAGTTCTTCGAGCCCGGCGAGGGCGACCACGGTGTGCGGGTTCCCCAGACTCACCGACAGTGCCGGCCGCGGCACCTGGAGGCCGCCTGCGCTGACCGTCGAATCCATCGCCCTGGCGGCAGCCTCCGCCGGGTAGATGAACTCCCACGGCCCCATGTCCACGGCGTAGCCGTTGGCTGACCGGCTGACCGTTTTGGTTCCCGCCCGGGTTCCGATGGTCAGCGACTCACCGGCCGGCAGCTGGACGAGTCCTTCGGCCAGCAGAAAGTGCACGAAGACGCGGACCCCGTTGCCGCACATTTCCGAGGTCGAGCCGTCGGCGTTGTAGTAGTCCATGAACCACTCGGCCTCCGGCGCGCTCTCCAGCAGCTCGCGGCCCTCGGGAAGGTGCCGGGACCGGACCGCACGGATGAGCCCGTCGGCGCCGATGCCGAGGTGGCGGTGGCAGAGGCCGGCGACCGCCTCGGCCCCGAGGCGCTTGGCCCCGTCGGGATCGGCAATGAGCACAAAGTCGTTGCCGGTGCCGTGTCCCTTGGCAAAGGGCAGCCCGGCGAGGGCCGACAGATGATCAGGCATGGGGTTGTTCACGGCTCAAGCTTAGCGATGAGCGCTGCCGCCTTGTCCGCCGCCAGCGGATCCTCCCAGTCCAGCCAGTGAATCCTCGGATCGGCGCGGAACCAGGTCAGCTGGCGCCGGGCGAACTTGCGGGTGGCGGCGATGGTGTCCTCGGCGGCCTCGTCCCGGGTCCATTCACCGTCGACCACCTTCAGGAACTGGGCGTAGCCGAGCGCGCGCGAGGCAGTCCGGCCCTGGCGCAGGCCCTGCCGGTCCAGTGCCGCGACTTCCTCCAGCAGCCCGCGTTCCACCATCGTATGGACGCGGCCGGCCAGGCGGTGCTTGAGCCGCTCGCGGTCCACCCGGAGGCCGATCTGAACGGTCGGGCGGACATACTCCCGCTCCGGCATGTAGGAGCTGAACGGACGCCCGGTCAGTTGCCGCACTTCCAGCGCCCGGATGACCCGGCGGGCGTCGGCCAGCCGCCCGGCGGACACCGGGTCGACCTGCCGCAACCGCTCCCGCATCGCTGCGAGGCCGAGCCTTTCCAGCTCCTCTTCGAGGCCGCGGCGCAGGGCCGGATCGGTACCCGGAAACTCGATCGCATCCAGGGCGGCCCGTACATACAGTCCGGAACCACCGACGAGGATGGCCCGGCGCCCCCGCCCGTGCACGGCGTCGATCGCTTCCCTGGCCTGGTGTTGGTAGGCAGAGACACTCGCCTCTTCCGTCACGTCGAGGATGTCCAGCAAGTGGTGCTCGATGCCTTGCCGCTCGGCCGGATCGATTTTGGCCGTGCCGATGTCCATGCCGCGGTAAAGCTGCATGGCGTCGGCGTTGATTACTTCCCCGCCCAGCCGCCGGGCCAGCGCGACGGCGAGATCCGATTTTCCGGAGCCGGTGGGACCGACGACGGCGATGACCGCCGGGCCGCGCGGCGCTTGGGGGTGGACCGGCATCGCCGTCAGGCGGTTCGGCCCGGCAGCGCGGGCATGCCCAGCGACACCTGGGAGGGCTTGCCCGCGGCGGCCGGTACCGCACAGGAATCCGCCTGGGAGCGGTCCCACGCGTCCCCGGCGCGCGAGCGGCGCAGCTGGTAGTCCGCTTCGGATGCCGGGTCGGCGATCAGGTGGAACGGTGCCGCCTCGGTGACGGTCACCGTGACCAGATCGCCCGGCCGCGGCGTCGGCGCGCCCGCGGGCACGGAAAAGTGCACCAGCCGCTGATCCCGGGCCCGCCCGGAGAGCCGGTGGGTCGCTTCCGCCTTGCGTCCCTGCTGCGCGGTCACCATGACCTCGAGCCGGCTGCCCAGTTGTTTGGCGTTCTCTTCGGCGGCAATCCGGTCCTGCAGGGCAATCAGGCGCTCGTAGCGTTCCTGCACCACGGCCTTGGGCAGCTGGTCCGGCAGTTCCGCGGCCGGCGTGCCGGGCCGCTTGGAGTACTGGAAGGTGAAGGCACTGGCGAAGCGGGCCCGTTCCACCACCTCCAGCGTGGCTTGGAAGTCCTCCTCCGTCTCCCCGGGAAATCCGACGATGATGTCGGTGGAGATGGCCGCGTGCGGAATCCGTTCCCGGACCTTCTCGAGGATGCCGAGGAATTTCGTGGACCGGTAGGACCGGCGCATGTCCTTCAGGACCTTGTCCGACCCGGACTGCAGCGGCATGTGCAGCTGCGGCATGACGTTGGGTGTTTCGGCCATGGCGTCGATGACGTCATCGGTGAACGCCGCCGGGTGCGGGCTGGTGAACCGGACCCGCTCGAGGCCGTCAATGCTGCCGCAGGCCCGCAGCAGCTTCGCGAAGGCGCCGCGGTCGCCGAATTCCACGCCGTAGGAGTTCACGTTCTGCCCCAGCAGCGTGACCTCGATGGCGCCGTCGTCGACGAGGGCCTGGACCTCCGCCAGGATGTCCCCCGGCCGGCGGTCGCGTTCCTTGCCGCGCAGCGAGGGCACGATGCAGAACGTGCAGGTGTTGTTGCAGCCGACCGAGATGGAAACCCACCCGGAGTACACCGCGTCGCGCTTGGTGGGCAGCGTCGAGGGGAAGACATCGAGCGACTCGAGGATTTCCAGCTGCGCCTCGTTGTTGTGCCGGGCACGTTCCAGCAGGGCGGGAAGCGAACCCACGTTGTGGGTGCCGAACACGACGTCGACCCAGGGCGCCTTCCGGAGGATCGTCTCCCGGTCCTTCTGCGCCAGGCAGCCGCCGACGGCGATCTGCATGCCGGGGTTGCGTTCCTTCACGGGGGCGAGCTGGCCAAGGTTGCCGTACAGCTTGTTGTCGGCGTTCTCCCGCACCGCACAGGTATTGAACACCACGACGTCGGCCTGCCCGCCTTGGGACTCGACCATGCCGGCCGCCTCGAGGAGCCCGGCAAGCCGCTCGGAATCGTGTACGTTCATCTGGCAGCCGAACGTGCGCACTTGGTAGGTGCGGGCTTCGTGCTGCGTCTCGATGGGCGGGGCTGGGGCAGTCAAACTCACCTTACAAGGGTACGGCCTGCGGCGGGACCGGCCACAATTCGCACGGCCGGCAAATCAGTACCAGTTATTGGTCAGCTGGAAGTCCAGGGCCAGGCACGGCGAACCGTACCGGGACTCGATGTAATCCAGGCCGCGGTCGAGCCGGATCCGGAAAACATATCCGCCGTCGGTCGATTTCTCAACGCCGGCGTTGCCTTCCGACTCCTGGTTCCAGAGTTCTTCGAGGCAGGCCAATTCCCCGGCACCCCAGCCGGGGGCCTGGCTTGCTGCTCCGGTGCGGGCGTCGGCTGGCTCCGGGCCGGTCGCGGGCGCCTCGGCAGGAGCCGAGGAGCCGCCCTGGTCTGCCGGCGCGCCGGCCGCCGGTGCCTGTTCTTCGGCCGCGCCGGCTGCGGCCTGCTGATCGCTTGCCCCCGGTGCGGTTTGTTCTTCGGCCGTGCGCCCGGCAGCTGCCTTACCGGCTGGGTCTGTCGCCGCGCCCTCCCGTGCCGCGCCCGCCTGCGCTCCGGCGTCGCCGCGTTGCCCCGGATCCGTCGGGCCGGAGGCTTCCTTCTCCGCGGGCTCTGCTGCAGGGGTTTCGGGCGCCCGTGCGGCGGCAGTTTCCTTTTCTTCCGTGCGCGCCTCCGGCGCCCGGTCGGCCTTCGGGGCGGTTGCGTCGGTGGACGCTTCCTCCGTTTGCTGCCGCTGGGCCGCACGCGCCAACGGCCGCTGCCCCTCGTCCGGGTCGCTCCAGCCCATCAGTTGCTTCACCGGGGCTGCGATGAGTCCCACCGCTGCGGACGGGCTATGGCCGTTGTGGAGGGCGCCCGCTGCCCCGGTTGCGCCGAGGGCGGCCACAGAGCCGAGAGTCAGCCCCGCCGCGATCCGGAGGCGGCGCCGCCTGCGGTTGCTCCTGCGTAGCTGGGTGGATTTTCGTCGTTGATTCTGCGATGGGCTCACAGTCGCACAATGATACCGACCAAACCCCGGAAAGTCTCAATTGCATAACGAAGCCGTTTAGAACTCCGGGTTGGCGGCGGTGCCGAGTTCCTCGTCGGCGACCCGGTAGGCCAGCGAGGGTGGATAGCCCTTCCGTGCCAGCATCGAAACCAAGCGCCGCAGATGCTTGTCCCTGGCCGACCTGTCGTTCAGTTCCCAGTCGGGACGGATCTTGCGGCGAACAAGTCCCCGCGCGGCTTCCAGCTCATCGTCGGGCGAAAGCTGGTCAAGTGCCTGCTCGGCGATGTTGCCGGAGATACCCTTCTCCGCGAGTTCCCGCTTGAGGGCAGCGCGCGCCAAGGAACGGGTCTGGGAGCGGCTGCGCACCCACATTTCGGCGAACCCGGCGTCGTCAATGAGATTGACTTCTTCGAATCGGTCGAGCACCGCCTCGGCGACGTCGTCCGGGACGCCGCGCTCAGCCAGCTTTGCGGCCAGCTGCGCGCGGCTTTTCGGGGACCGTGTCAGCGCGCCCAGCACAATCGAGCGTGCCACCGCATGGGGATCCGCCTCGGGCGCCAGGTCGGCCGGGCTGCCCGGCGTTGGCCCGGCGGCCGGACCATGCCTGCGGGCCACCTAGAATCCGTCGACTGCCTTGAGCTTCGGTCCGCCTTCTTCTCCGCTGTCCGGAACGGGGTCGATCCCGAGCTTCTGTCGGATTTTGCGCTCCAGCTCATCGGCCAGGTCCGGGTTGTCGATGAGGAACTTGCGGGCGTTTTCCTTGCCTTGGCCCAGCTGGTCGCCGTCGTAGGTGAACCAGGCGCCCGACTTCTTGACCAGCGAATGTTCCACGCCCATGTCGATCAGGCCGCCCTCGCGGGAAATGCCATGACCGTACAGGATGTCGAACTCGGCCTGCTTGAAGGGCGGAGCCATCTTGTTCTTGACGATCTTGGCGCGGGTACGGTTGCCCACCGGGTTGGCGCCGTCTTTCAGGGTCTCGATGCGGCGCACGTCGATGCGCACGGAGGCATAGAACTTCAGCGCCTTACCGCCGGTGGTGGTCTCCGGGCTGCCGAAGAACACGCCGATCTTTTCGCGCAGCTGGTTGATGAAGATGGCCGTGGTCTTGGACTGGTTGAGCCGCCCGGTGATCTTTCGCAGGGCCTGGCTCATAAGTCGGGCCTGGAGCCCCACGTGGCTGTCACCCATTTCGCCCTCGATCTCAGCGCGGGGCACGAGGGCTGCGACGGAGTCGATCACGATGATGTCGAGGGAGCCGGAGCCGATCAGCATGTCCATGATTTCCAGGGCCTGCTCACCGGTATCCGGCTGCGACACCAGCAGGGCGTCGGTGTCCACCCCGAGTTTCTTGGCGTATTCCGGGTCCAGCGCGTGCTCGGCGTCGATGAAGGCTGCGATGCCGCCGTTGCGCTGGGCGCTGGCCACGGCGTGAAGCGCCACGGTGGTCTTGCCGGAAGATTCAGGACCGTAGATCTCGACCACGCGGCCGCGCGGCAGGCCGCCGATGCCCAGGGCAGCGTCCAAGGCGATCGAGCTGGTGGAGATCGTTTCGATCGGGGCGCGCGTGTCGTCGCCGAGCCGCATCACCGACCCCTTGCCGAACTGCTTGTCGATCTGCGCCAGCGCAGCTTCCAGTGCCTTCTCGCGGTCAGCTGGTGCGGCCATTGTTCACCTCAGTCTCTTGCGGCCCTCGGGCCATTTTTTGTCTTGACGTCTTCCGACCGTAACCGCCGGTTCGGACAAAATGGGATCGGCAGCGGAGCGTGTGGATGATCCGTCCACTCGGGGGTCTGTGTAGAAGCTTAGCGGGATCCGAACACACTTTCGAACATATCGGCATTGGGCGCGGCGTGTCTGTTCAGCCGCGCGGCTCGCGGTCCTTGCCCCATCGCCTCTCGGGCGGAACGTCCTGGACATCGCAGAGGGCCAGCCACACGGTTTTGGGCGGGATTCCCGCGGCCAGCGCTTCGGCCGCGGTACGGCCCCCGAGCTGACCCAGCACCAGGTCGGCAGCCAGGACATGCGAGTATGCGGGACCGAATTCATCGTCCATCAACCGCCAGAAGTCACTGGTTCGCACGCGTCCATCTTCTCACGTGTCCGTCCGGCCTCAACCGGCCGGACGGAGATTCGGCGCCGTCGGAATAAGGGTACGGCGCGTCAGGCCGCCGTTGCCCTGCGTGTGCATGCTGCTCATTACAATGAGCCCATGACAGACCACGCCACAGGCAGCGCAGATGCAGGGTTCGATGCGGCCATCGAAGCACTGGAACGGCAGCTGAGCCTGCTCTGGCGCCGGGCCAGGGCGAATTCGCACCGGGTGGCACGAAACGTCCACCCGGACATGGAACCTGCCGCTTACGGACTGCTGTTGATCCTGCAGCGGGAGCGCTCCATGCGCCTGACCGACCTGGCGGCCGCCATCGGGGTGGGCAAACCCTCCGTCAGCCGCCAGATCGCCATGCTGGAGCAGTTGGGACTGGTTGGCAAGGAGGCTGATCCACTGGACGGACGGGCCCAATCCATCACCTTGACTCCGGCCGGGCTGGAAAAGCTGGCCGAGGCACAGGCCGCCCGCAAAATCGCCTTCCACGAGCGGCTTGGCGACTGGTCCGTCGAGGACCTGTCCACGCTGGGACAACTGCTGGACCGGCTGAACGCTTCGTACGCCAACGAGCCGCCCGTCCACTAGCGGCACAACCTCCGGGACGAGAGGCGCGGCGTGGCATCGGCGGGCACAACAAAAACCGGCCGGTCCGCCACGGGGCGGAACCGGCCGGTTCAGGTTTTCGGGTCAGTAGCGGGCGGAAGCCAGTCCGCGCAGCTCGTCCGGCAGCTCGTCGGGAATGGCCCCGACAAATTCCCGGGACAGTTCCTGAGGAACGGTGTCGGGAATGACGACGCCCTCGGCGTCCGCGACCCGGTCGCTGACTTCGCGGAGCATGTGCGACAGGGGAACGTCCAGGGCCGAGCAGATCGAGGACAGGAGTTCCGACGATGCTTCCTTCTGGCCGCGTTCAACTTCGCTCAGGTATCCGAGGGAGACGCGGGCGCTGTGCGACACTTCTCGAAGGGTGCGTCCCTGACGCTGCCGGACATCGCGGAGGACGTCGCCAATCTCGTGTCGTAGCACCACCATCTTGCGCTCCTTCTGCTCCGTGCGCGGTTCTTCGGCCAATCCCACATCACGCCAACGGACTACACCGTTTACGGACACGGGCTGCTTTACCATCTGTATCGCCTTGCTCCCTCATGAGGTATGCGGCTCGCGCCGCTGTCTTCCAAGCCTAGGCCAACAACGTAACAGTTGCTGACACCCTTTGATAACTACTGAATCAAAGTTTTTGTTCCCGGGCCCGAATCTCCGGTGCCGGCGGGACCGGGAGCGGCGTCGATCGCGAGGCCCAGTTGCTCGATGGCCGCGTCACACGCCAGCCGCCGGATGCGGGCGCGGTCCCCCTCGAAACGGTATCCGACGGCGCGCGTGCCTTTCGGAGAGGCCACGCCGATCCACACGGTTCCCACGTCCCGTCCCCCGTGCGGTTCCGGTCCCGCCACCCCGGTCGTGGATACCGCGATGTCGGCCTGCAACACGCGCCTGGCGCCGTCGGCCATCTGGCAGGCGACCGCTTCCGTGACCGCGCCCTCGCGCTCGAGCAGGTTCGCGTCGACGCCGAGCACCGCCGTCTTGATCCGGCTCTGGTAGGACACCACGCCGCCGCGGAGCGCGCCCGAAGCTCCCGGAACGGTGGCCAGTTCCGCAGCCACCATTCCCGCCGTCAGTGATTCGGCCGTGGCCAAGGTCACCTTCCGGGCGATGGCGGCCCCTACGACCACCGAGGCGGGCGTGCTCACAGCCGGCCCTGCGGCTTCGCGAGGGCGGCACGGCGCAGCGCCACTGCCTTGACCACGTAGTCGATGCCTGTTGCGACGGTGACGACGACGGCGACCGCCATGACGGCAAAGGCGACCCAGACGGCCCAGGATCCGAGCCACGCCTCCAGCGGCAGGAGGTACAGGAAGATCGCCAGGGTTTGCAGCACGGTCTTCAACTTGCCGCCGCGCGAGGCCGGCATGACGCCGTAGCGGATGACAACGAAACGCAGCAGGGTGATGCCCAGCTCCCGGACCAGGATGACGACGGTGATCCACCACGGCAGGTCGCCCAGCACCGACAGGAGGATCAGGGCCGCACCGATCAGGAGTTTGTCGGCGATCGGGTCGGCTATCTTGCCGAAGTTGGTGATCAGGCCCCGGGACCGCGCCAGGTCGCCGTCAAGCTTGTCGGTGTAGATCGCGACGGCAAACACCGCCACGGCCAGCCAGCGAAACACCTGCCCTGCTCCGGCGTCGGCCAGCAGGAACCAGATGAAAAACGGGACCAGCAGGATCCGCACGGTGGTGAGGACGTTGGCGATATTGAGCAGGGGCACGGGGCGGGACACTGAATCAGTCACGGTTTCAAGGCTACCCGCCCGCCGTGGCCCTTCGGCCGCCGCCGGCGGGCATGCGGCGCCCGCCTCAGCGCCCGGTCAGGCTCCAGGCGTCCTCGGATCCTGAATCGTCGTCGTCGTAGTAGTCCTCCGCCTGCGGCCGGGAGGCCAGGTCTTCGGCGACCAAGTCACGCGGGCCCTCGAAGCCGTGGTTCGCGTTGGCGTTCTCCGCCAGCGCCTCCGTCAGCGGATCGGCCTCGCCGGCCGCGGCCGGGGCGGCCGCCGGCGGCTCATCGCCACGGATGGCGGCAAGCGTCGCGGCCAGGTCGTCCGGCTTGACCAGCACGTCGCGTGCCTTCGAGCCCTCGGACGGGCCGACCACGCCCCTGGACTCCAGCAGGTCCATCAGGCGGCCGGCCTTGGCGAAGCCCACGCGCAGCTTCCGCTGCAGCATCGACGTCGAGCCGAACTGCGTGGTGACCACGAGTTCGGTCGCCTGCAGCAACACGTCCAGGTCGTCACCGATGTCGTCGTCGATCTGCTTCTTCGGCGCCTCGACGGCGACGTCGTCCCGGTAGACGGCCTGCAGCTGTCCCTTGACGTGTTCCACGACCTTGTGAATTTCCGATTCGGAGACCCAGGCGCCCTGGACGCGGATGGGCTTGTTGGCGCCCATCGGCAGGAACAAGGCGTCGCCCTGGCCGATGAGCTTCTCCGCGCCGGGCTGGTCGAGCACCACGCGGGAGTCGGTCACCGACGAGGTGGCGAACGCCATCCGTGACGGCACGTTGGCCTTGATCAGGCCGGTCACCACGTCCACCGACGGCCGCTGCGTGGCCAGCACCAGGTGGATGCCGGCGGCGCGGGCGAGCTGCGTGATGCGGACGATGGAGTCCTCGACGTCCCGCGGGGCGACCATCATCAGGTCGGCGAGCTCGTCCACGATCACCAGCAGATAGGGGTAGGGCTTGATCACGCGCTTGGACCCGGCCGGCGGCACAACCTTCCCGTTGCGCACGGCCTTGTTGAAATCATCGATGTGCTTGTAGCCGAAGTTGGCGAGGTCGTCGTAGCGGGTGTCCATCTCCCGGACCACCCACTGCAGCGCCTCGGCCGCCTTCTTCGGATTGGTGATGATCGGCGTGATCAGATGCGGCACGCCCTCGTACGCGGTCAGTTCCACGCGCTTGGGGTCCACCATGACCATCCGCACCTCGTCCGGCGTCGAGCGCATCAGGATCGAGGTGATCATCGAGTTCACGAACGAAGACTTGCCCGCGCCGGTAGCGCCGGCGACGAGCAGGTGCGGCATCTTGGCCAGGTTGGCCAGCACGAAGCCGCCCTCCACGTCCTTGCCCACGCCCATGACCATCGGGTGCTCGGTCTTGCGGGCGTTGTTGGACCTGAGCACGTCGCCCAGGGAGACCGTTTCGCGGTCGGTATTCGGGATCTCGATGCCGATGGCCGATTTGCCGGGGATCGGCGAGAGGATGCGCACGTCCGAGCTGGCCACGGCGTAGGAGATGTTCTTGGACAGCGCGGTGACACGTTCGACCTTGGTGCCCGGCGCCAGCTCGATTTCGTAGCGGGTCACCGTCGGACCGCGGGAGAAGCCGGTGACCTTCGCGTCCACCTTGAACTGGTCCAGCGTCTCGGTCAACGCCTTGACGACGGCGTCGTTGGCCTCCGAGCGTTCCTTCGAGGGCGGTCCCGGGGGGAGGAAATCCGAGGGCGGCAGCGTGTAGGCGACGTCGCCGGCCAGCTGCAACTGCTCGGTGCGCTGCGGGATCGGGGTGGTCGGCGGCTGCGGCTGGACCGGGGTGGACGGGACGATGGGGGCCGCGGCCGCCGGCGCGGCGGCAGGCAGCACCGGCAGCGCCTCGGTGGCGCCTTCGGGTACCAGCCCCTGGTTGCGCTTGATTTTTTCGACGGCGAGCTCGGCCTGGGTGGGCCTGCGCACTCCCGGCGGCACGGCCGGTGCCGCCTGCTCCGTTCCGGCTTCTTCCTCCGGCTCCCCGGCCTCGATCACCGGTGTTTCGAACGCCTCGTCGAAGAAGAAACCCTCGTCCTCGCCGCCGTCGGTCTCTTCGGCCTTGCGCTTGCCGAAGAGCTTGCGCCGCGGCTTGGGTTCCTTGGCCGGGGCGTCGTCGGCGTAGAGGTAGCTCTGGTCATGCCCGTCGGCGGCCGGCCGGTACCCGGCTTCTGCCGACGGGTCCTGGCCCATCAGGTGTTCGTAGAGCATCCGCAGGCGCATGGGTATGTGGCGGAACGGCGTGGCGGTCACGATCAGGATGCTGGTGAAGGCCAGCAGTGCGTAGAAGGCCACCGCCAGCCAGGTGTTGACCGCTGCCAGCGGCGCGGCAAGCAGGAACCCGGCCATGCCGCCGGCCGCCCACAAGGCATCGAAGCCGTCGGCGAGGGCGGGCTGGCCGCCGATCACGTGGGCCAGCCCGGAACCGGACGCCAGCGCCAGGATAAGGCCGATGGAGATGCGGCTGTTGGCGGGAGAGTCCTCCGGGCAGCGCATCAGGCGCACGGCCATGATCACCAGCAGCACGGGCAGCACCAGCGCCATCCAGCCGAAGGTCCCGCCGGCCATGGCGTGCACGGCGTCTCCGAACCAGCCGTCGAGCGCCCACCACTCGACGGTGGCCACGCAGCCGGCCAGCAGCAGCAGGAAGAAGCCGGTGCCGTCGCGGCGCAGTGCGGGGTCGGGCCGCACATCGGGGCCCAGCTTCCGGACGCCCGCGGCCACCGGACGCGCCACGGCCATCCACAGCCCCTGGATCAGCCGGGCCAGCAGCGGCAGTTGCTCTTCCTGGGGCTGCACCTCGAGCACCTTGGTCTTGCTGGAACGCCCCGAGGAGGAGCGCGCAGTGGTGCCTGTAGCCTTACCGCGCGACTGCTGGGTGCCTTTTCGGGCAGGGGAAGTACGAGTCGCCATAGTGGCTAGGTTACCGGCTGCCCGGCGTGATCCGCGGGATTTGGCTCCGGCGGATCGGCTGCGCCGGGTGCGGGATCAGGCCTCCAGGACCACGGGAACGATCATCGGCCGGCGGCGGTGCCGTTTGTTCACCCACGTGCCGATCACCCGGCGCACGACCTGCTGCAGCTGGTAGGTCGTGTGGTCCATGTTGGTGACCACGGCTTCTTCGAGGGCGGCGATGATCCTGGGTTTGATGTCGTCGAACACCGAATCGTCCTCGGCGAACCCGCGCGCATGGATTTCGGGACCGGAGACGATCTGGCCGGTGCTGCGGTTGACCACGGTGATGACGGAGATGAAGCCCTCCTCGCCCAGGATCCGGCGGTCCTTGAGGTCGGCGTCGGTGATTTCACCGATGCTGGATCCGTCCACATACACGTAGCCGCATTCGATCTGGCCGACAATCCGGGCCGTGCCGTCCTTCAGGTCGATCACCGATCCGTCGTCCGCGAGCAGCACGTTCCCGGCGGGCACGCCGGTTTGCTCGGCCAGCCGCCCGTTTGCAATCAGGTGGCGGGTCTCGCCGTGCACCGGGAGGGCGTTTTTGGGCCGCAGGATGTTGTAGCAGTACAGCAGTTCCCCGGCCGCGGCGTGGCCGGACACATGGACCTTGGCGTTGCCCTTGTGGATGACGTCGGCGCCAAGCTTGAGCAGGCCGTTGATCACCCGGAAGACGGCGTTCTCGTTGCCCGGGATCAACGACGACGCCAGGATCACCGTGTCCCCCGCGCCGACCTGCACACGGTGGTCGCCGTTGGCCATCCGCGACAGCGCCGCCATCGGCTCGCCTTGCGACCCGGTGGACATCAGCACGATCCGGTCGTCCGGGAAGTCCTCCACGTTTTTCAGGTCCACGAGGATGCCCTCGGGAACGTTCAGGTAGCCCAGTTTGGCGGCGATGCCCATGTTCCGCACCATGGAGCGGCCGACGAACGCCACATGCCGGCCGTGGGCCGCGGCGGCGTCGAGCACCTGCTGCACGCGGTGCACGTGGGACGCGAAGGAGGCGACGATGATGCGTTTTTGCACCTGGCCGAACAGGCGCTCCAGCACGGGGCCGATTTCCTTCTCGGCCGTGGTGAAGCCGGGGACGTCGGCGTTCGTGGAGTCGGCCATGAAGAGATCCACGCCCTCCTCCCCCAGCCGGGCGAACGCGCGCAGGTCCGTGATGCGTCCGTCCAGCGGCAACTGGTCCATCTTGAAGTCGCCGGTGTGCAGCACGGTGCCGGCCGCGGTGCGGATGAAGACCGCCAAGGCGTCCGGGATCGAGTGGTTGACCGCCACGAATTCGCATTCGAAGGGACCGAACTGCTCGATCTGGCCCTCCGCGACGGTGAGGGTCTGCGGTTTGATCCGGTGCTCGGCCAGCTTCGCCTCGACCAGGGCCAGGGTCAGCTGGGAACCGATCAGCGGGATGTCCTGCCGCATCCGCAGCAGGTACGGGACGGCGCCGATGTGGTCTTCGTGCCCGTGGGTCAGGACCACCCCGACGACGTCGTCGAGCCGGTCCTCTATGTACGAGAAGTCCGGCAGGATCAGGTCCACCCCCGGCTGGTGCTCTTCCGGGAACAGCACGCCGCAGTCAACCACCAGCAGCCTGGAGTCGATCTCGAAGACCGCCATGTTGCGGCCGATTTCCCCGAGCCCGCCGAGCGGAACGATCCGGAGCGTCCCCGGTTCAAGCAGCGGCGGCGTGCGCAACTGGGTGATGGTGGACTCGCTCATCGGGCGGTCAGACCCCCAGCGCCAGGCCGGCCTCGGCCAGGTCGGCGCGGACCGGCGCGAGCTCGGCCTCGGTCGGTTCCACCAGCGGGAGCCGGACCACCGAATTGGGCAGAACGCCCTGCCACTTCAAAATCTGCTTGGCGGCGACCGCGCCCTGGATGTGTGTCATCACCGCCCGGATGATCGGGTCCAGTTCGAAGTGCAGCCGGCGTGCGGTGGCGAAGTCCCCCGCCAGTGCCGCATCGACGAGCTCCCGGAACTGGCGGGTGGCCACGTGCGCGGTCACGCTGACCACGCCGACCGCGCCGGCCGCCATCAGCGGCAGGGTCAGGCCGTCGTCGCCCGCGTAGACGTCGAGGTCCGTGGCGGCCAGGACGCGGGTGGTCGCGGCGTAGTCCGCCTTGGCGTCCTTGAGCGCGACGACGAGCGGATGCTCGGCCAGCCGGATCAGGGTTTCGGTCTCGATGTTGATGCCGGCGCGGCCGGGGATGTCATAGACCATGACGGGCAGGCCGATGGCCGAAGCGATGGTCTCGATGTGGGCCTGCACGCCGGCCTGGCTCGGCTTGTTGTAGTAGGGGGCGGTGATGAGCAGTCCGTCCACGCCGGCGCTGGCGGCGCGCCGGGAGAGACTGACCGAGTGGCGGGTGTCGTTGGTGGTGGACCCGGCAATGACCTTGGCCCGTCCCCCCACAGCCTCGACGACGGCCCGGAACATGCCCTCGTTCTCGTCGTCGGTGAGCGTCGAGGTCTCGCCGGTGGTGCCGGTGACGACGAGCCCGTCGCATCCGTCCTGGACCAGCTTGTCCGCCAGTTCCGCTGCCTTCCCGTAGTCGACCTCGCCCTCCTCGGTGAAGGGGGTGACCATTGCGGTGACCATGGTGCCAAAGGGATACTCACGAACGTCAGACTCAACCATAGGGAAAACGTTACCGTGTCCGCGGGTCCTATCGGCAATGGCGTACAAGGCGCGACACAGAGCTTCACGTCACGTGCCGCGGCTCCCGCCGCCGTTGCGCCCGGGCCCCGGCGGCCGGAGCAGGCGGGCATGTCAGCGGGGCGCGGGGAGGCGGCCCAGGAAACCGGTCAGCAAGGCGGTCACTTCGTCCTGGGCGGCGAGGCAGCCGGCGTGGTCCAGGCCCGGCAGCTCGGCAAAGTGTCCGTCCTGCAGCAAGGCCGCGGCCTGGCGCGACTCCGCGGCGCGCGGGTGGTCCTCGCTGCCGGCAATCAGCAGGACGGGTAAGCGGATGCGCTGGACCTGGCGGGGATCGAGGCCGGGCAGCTCTTCGCCGGCGCGGAAGTAGGCGGCAAGCGCCGCCGGGTCGTTGGCCAAAAAGGCCTGCCGGGTGGCCGCGTCCACCGGCACGGCGCGGCGCTCGTTCCAGCGGCGGAGGAACTCTTCCATCCCGCCCGTCTCAAGCGCGTCCAGGTAGTCGGGGAAGAAGAGCTTGCCGACCTGGCCGGCCATGCTCCGGTGGGTTCCGCCCAGCATGGTCAGCGAGCGCAGGCGCTGCCGCCGGTACACCGCCATCGCGAGTCCTACCCGCGCGCCGAAGGAATAGCCGAAGTAGTTCACGCTCTCCAGCCCGCAGGCGTCCAGCACCGCTTCGACGTCGCCCATGAAACGCTCCATCGTGTAGGCGCCCACGTCGTGTGGCTTGTCGCTGCGGCCGTGCCCGCGCATGTCCAGCGAAATCACCCGGTGCCGCGGCTTGAGGGCACGCTGGTAGCCCAGCCCCCGCCAGGTGGCCTTGGACAGGGCGGTTCCATGGACCAGCAGCAGTGGCTCCCCGGTGCCGGTGTCCTCGAAGGCCAGCCGCACGCCGTCCTCCCCGTTGACGGCAAATCCCATCATGGCCGCTCCAGCGGCAGCCGCGTTCTCCAACCTGTTCATTCCCTCACGGTATCGCGTGCCGGCCGCCGGTCTCACAGCCGCCTCCACGCCCGCTGTGAGATTATCGGTGCATGCGCCCAGGTTCCACCCGCCCGCGGATCGCCGGGATTGATGCCGCCCGCGGCATCGCCTTGCTGGGCATGATGGCGACCCACATCTTTGCGCCGTGGACCGCCGGCACGGACCCGCAGCCGAACTTCGTGGGCCTGGTCCTCTCCGGGCGCTCCTCGGCGCTGTTCGCGGTCCTGGCCGGGGTCGGGCTGGCGCTGCTCACCGGCGGCAGCCGCGGCCACCGGGGCGGGAGCCTGGCCGCGGACCGCGGGGGCATTGCCGTGCGTGCGCTGCTCATTGCCACGGTCGGCATGATGCTGGGCGCGCTGGAAGTCAACGTCGCGGTGATCCTGATCCATTACGGCGTGCTGTTCCTGTGTGCGCTGCCGTTCCTGCAGCTGAGCCGCGGTGTGCTGGCGCTGTGGGCGGCCGGCTGGATCGTCGTCTCGCCGGTGCTGGCCCACGTGCTGCGGCCCTGGGCGGAAGCGGCGGTGCAGCCGGCCGAGCTGGGCCACAACCCCATGGTCTACGACCTGCTGACGCCGGCCACGCTGCTCAGCGATGTTTTCCTCACCGGCTACTATCCCGTGGTGCAGTGGCTGGGGTATCTGCTGGCGGGCCTGCTGATCGGGCGGCTGGAGCTGCAGCGCACCGGCGTGCAACTGGGGCTGCTGGCTGCCGGCGCGGTGCTGGCCGTGGCGGCCAAGGCCGGTTCCTGGTTCCTGATGGAGCGGCTCGGCGGATACGCGGAGGTCGCGGCGACCGAGGCGGCACGGCGGCCGGACTTCGATCTCGTGTACCCGGTGAACATGAGCTGGATCGAGCAGCGCGGCTCGTGGTGGTGGCTGGGCGGCTCGTCGCCGCATGCCGGTACGACCTTTGACCTGCTGCACACGGTGGGCACGTCGGCCGTGGTCCTGGCGGTGTGCCTGCTGCTGACGTCCCGGCTGCCGTGGCTGCTGCTGCCGCTGGCGGGCGCCGGGGCCATGACGCTGACGCTCTATTCTGCCCACGTCTGGGTGCTCAGCGCGTTGCCGCCGGCTGCTCCCGAACTTCCGACCTATCTGTGGCAGGCAGCGGCAGCGGTGGCGGTGGGTATGGCCTTCCTCGCCCTGGGGTGGCGGGGACCGTTCGAGCTGGTGACCTCGACCGCGGCCCGGCTGACCCGGGAGGCGCTGCGGCCGGCGGGCAGCCGTGGCCGCTGAGCGGTCTAGGAGCGGCTGAGGCTGATGGCGTGGCGCATCGACTCGCGGGCACGCTTGCGGTCCCCCGCGGCGTCATAGGCGCACGAGAGGCGGAACCAGCTGCGCCAGTCCTCCGGCGCAGCTTCGGCCTCGGCCTGGTACACCAGGAACTCCCGGTCGGCCGCCTCCCGCACGATGCGCCCGCCCGGCGTGCGCGGCAGGTCGTCCACGGGCAGCCCGCCTTCGGCTTCCAGGGTCCGGGCCAGCCTGGACATCCGCGCGCCGAACAGCAATTCCCGGCTGAGCGCCCAGGCCCCGATGATCGGCAGGACCACCAGCGCAATGCCCAAGCCCTTGGCTACGGGGTCGGGTTCGCTGAGCATCAGCCAGGCCCGCTGCAGCGTGGCTCCCAGGTAGCCCACCAGCAGCACGATAATCACGCCGACCCAGATCTTGGCTCCGTGCCGGGCATACCAGCCGATGCGGCCGTTGCCGCCGTCCGCTGCGGGGCCCGTGTGTTCGGCGTTGCTCATGAAAGTTCCAGGTACCCGTCGAGTCCGTAGGTCAGTCCGGGCCGCCCGGCGACGGTCCGGACGCCCAGCAGGACGCCGGGCATGAAGGAGGCGCGGTCGAAGGAATCGTGCCGGATGGTCAGTTGTTCGCCCGGCCCGCCGAGCAGCACCTCCTGGTGCGCCACCAGGCCGCGCAGCCTCACGCTGTGCACGCGCACGCCTTCCACGTCGGCGCCGCGGGCCCCGTCCAGCGTCGTGGTGGTGGCGTCGGGGCCGGCGGGAACGCCGGCGTCCATGCGGGCGGCGGCCACCAGCTGCGCCGTGCGGACCGCGGTGCCGGAGGGCGCGTCCACCTTGTCCGGGTGGTGCAGTTCGATGATCTCCACCGATTCGAAGTACTTGGCGGCGGTGGCGGCGAAGGCCGAGGCCAGCACGGAACCGAGCGCGAAGTTGGGGGCGATCAGCACGCCCGTTCCGGGATGCTGTTCCAGCAGTTCCGCCAGCGAGTCGCGCCTGGCCTGGTCCCAGCCGGTGGTGCCGACCACCGCGTGCATGCCGTGCTCGACGGCGAAGCGGACGTTGGCCTCGGTGTTGTCCGGGGTGGTCAGGTCGACCACGACCTGCGTCCCCGCGGCCACCAGCTCTTCCAGCGCGTCGCCACGCTTCAGCGCGGCCACCAGGTCCAGGTCAGGGGCGCTCTGGATGGCCGCGACGGCCTCGCTGCCCATCCGTCCGCCGGCGCCCAGCACGGCCACCGCAAGTTGCTCAGTCATGCCCTCCAGCGTATCGCTACTGGCCGATGCCGACCCATTCGGTGCTGCCGTCGGCGAAGTGCTGTTCCTTCCAGACCGGCACCTCTTCCTTGATCCGGTCCACCAGCTCCGAGCAGGCCGCGAAGGCTTCGGCGCGGTGCGCCGACGCGACGGCGGCGACCAGGGCCGGGTCGCCGATCGCCAGCGGGCCGGTGCGGTGTGCCACCCAGATGCGCACGCCGTCGTGGTCCGCGGCGATGCGCCCCGCGACCTCGGCGATCACGCGCTGGGCGCTGGGGTGGGCGGAGTAGGACAGCGCGGCCACGGCCTGGCCGCCGTCGTGGTTGCGGACCACGCCGCTGAAGCTGACCACGGCGCCGCACTCGGCGGAGCCCACCGCGGCGGTAGCTTCGCCCGCGTCGATCGCCTCGCCGGTTACCGCGGCGTACAGCACCGTGCTGGTCATGGTTGTCCTCTCATCGGCTGCATGCTTCCAGTATCCCTTGGCCGGCGTTGACCGGCGCGGAGCGCGTCAGCCGGCATGGCCTGCGTCGGTGTCGCCTTCCAACTGCGCGCAGATGTGCCCGATCAGCGGATCCAGGGCGGCCAGGCCGTCGCGCACTCCCCCGGGAGAGCCGGGCAGGTTGACCACAAAGGTGGACCCGGCGGTCCCGGCCACGCCCCGGCTCAGCGCGGCCAGCGGGGTCTTGGTCCGCCCGTACGCGCGGATGGCTTCCATCACCCCGGGCAATTCCCGTTCCAGCGCGACGGCGGTGATTTCCGGGGTGCGGTCGTCGGCGGCCAGCCCGGTGCCTCCGCTGGTGACGATCACCCGGGGCCCGGCGGCGAGCATCTTCCGCAGCGCCTGGCGGACGGGTTCGCCGTCGGCGACGATCTGGGGGACGCCGGCGGCCAGCCCGTGTCCGGCCAGCCACTCGGAGATCAAGGGGGCGCATTCGTCCTCGTAGGCACCGGCCGCGGCGCGGGTGGAGGCGACGATGATGCCGGCGGTCCTGGCGCTCACAGCGCCCAGTCCCCGCTCTTGCCTCCGGATTTTGCCAGCACCTTGATGTCGGAGATGACCGCGTGCTTGTCCACGGCCTTGACCATGTCGTACAGGCTCAGTGCCGCCACCGAGGCGGAGGTCAGCGCCTCCATTTCCACGCCGGTGACCGAGCGGGTCTTCACCGTCGCCTCGATCCGCACGGATTCCGCGGTCGGGAAAAAGTCGACCGTGACCTTGCTGATCGGCAGCGGGTGGCACAGCGGGATCAGCTGCGGCGTCTGCTTGGCCGCCATGATCCCGGCGACCCGGCTGACGGCCAACGCGTCGCCCTTGGGCAGCGAACCGGCGGCCAGGAGTTCCACCACGTCGGGGCGGGTGATCAGCACGGCCTGCGCCGTGGCTTCCCGGGTGGTTTCGTCCTTGCCGCTGACATCGACCATGTGCGCCGTGCCGTCCTCGCGGACGTGGGTCAGGCGTTCTGCTTCACTCATAGCAGCCATATTTCCACGTCCTGGCCGGCTTCGGCGCGTTCCATCCCCACGGGCAGGTGGACCAGCGCGTTGGACTGCGCCAGCGCGTGCACCAGGTGGGACCCCGCTCCGCCGACCAGTTGCACCCGTCCGCCGTCGTAGCGGCCGCGCCGCACCTGGTGTTTGCCGGCCGGTGACTCCGCGGCTTCCGCCAGCGGGGCGCGCAGCACCGCCCGCGGAGCGGGGGCTCCCAGCACGGCCGTCAGCGCCGGCCGCAGGAACATCTCGAACGAGACCAGGCAGCTGACCGGGTTGCCCGGGAACGCCAAGAACACCGCCTCGCCGATCCGGCCGGCGCCTTGCGGCCCGCCCGGCTGCATAGCCACCGAGGCGAAGGCCACCCCTTCGGGCTCGAGCGCCTGCCGGACCACTTCGAAGGCCCCCTTGGAGATTCCGCCGGAGGTCAGCACCAGGTCGGCGCCGTGGCGGCGCAGGTCGTCGTCGAGCCGGCGGCGGAACCCGGGCGCGGAGTCCGCCAGGATCCGGCTCGAGACCACCTCGCAGCCGGCCTCCCGCAGCGAGGCCGCCAGCAGGGTGTTGTTGGCATCGTAGATCTGCCCGGCCCGCAGCCGGGCGCCGGCGGCCACCACCTCGTCGCCCGTGCTCAGCAGCAGCACCCGCAGCCGCGGCCGCACGTCGGCCGAGGCCAGGCCGAGCGCGGCGAGCAGGCCCAGCTGCGGCGCCTTCAGCAACGTTCCGGCCGCCAGCGCGAGGTCGCCGGCGGCGATGTCGCTGCCGGCGGCGCGGACGAACCGGCCGGCCTCGGTTTCCGGCAGGGTTACCGTGCCTCCCTCGCCCTCGGCCGGGAAAGAGTCCGGCACCGCTTCCTCGATCGGCACGACGGCGTCCGCCCCCGCGGGCAGCATCGCCCCCGTCATGATCGGCGCGGCCGCGTTCGGCGGCAACGCCGGGGCGGCATAGCCGGCGGGAATCGCCGGGGCCACGGCGAACCCCGCCCCGCCGGTTGTCTCCGCGCTGCGGACCGCGTAGCCGTCCATCTGCGAGTTCGCGAAGGGCGGCAGGCTCATCGGCGCGGCCACGTCGGCGGCCAGCACCCGCCCGAGGGCCGACGCCAGCGCCACCGTCTCGCTCCCGGCGAGGCAGTCCCGTGCGGCGTGACGGAGCAATTCCTCGACGACGGCGCAATGCCCGGCAACGCTCTGTGCCACTGGCCCTCCTTGTCGCAGGCGGAACCGACGGCCGGGTGCCGGAAAGGGTGCCGCGCGTGCATGTTCTGCTGCCATCCTAGGGGACGGCCTTGGGCGGCCCCGCGGGGCTTCCCCGGACGGGGACGTCAGCGCGGGTAGATCGACACCTCGGCCGCCTTGACCACAAAGTGCACGCGTTCCCCCGGCGCCAGCGACAGGTCGGAAACCGCGGCGGGCGTGACCTCGGCGGCCAGCTCGCCGGCCCTGACCGTGACCAGGCCGCCGTGCGGCACCAGTTCGGTCACGGTGGCCGCCACGGCGTTGCGCGGGCTGCCGGCCGGCAGGTCGGGGAACAGCGCCACCGAGGCAGGACGGAACACCGCCGCCGCGGGGTCCCCGGGACGCAGCCCGGCTTCGGCTTCCCCGCTCCAGTGCGTCCCGTCGGCGCCGGCCAGTCCGGTCTCCGTGGCGGTGCCGGTGACGAAGTTCAGGCCGGTCATCCCGGCGGCGAAGGCACTGCGCGGCCGGGCAAACACCTCGCGCACCGGCCCCTGCTCGACGATCCGCCCGCCGTCCATGACCACCACCCGGTCGGCCAGCAGCAGGGCATCCAGCGGCTCGTGGGTGACGATGACGGCGCTCCGCCCCGCCAGCACCCGGCGGAGCAGCCTGCGCAGGGCCGGGGCGGCCGTGATATCCAGGGCGGACATCGGCTCGTCAAACAGCAGCAGCGAGGGGTCGGCCGCCAGCGCGCGGGCTACCGCGACGCGCTGCGCCTGGCCCCCGGACAGCTCACCCGGCCGACGGTCGGCCAGCCCGGAGGCTTCCAGTTCCGCGAGCCAGTGCCGGGCGGCCCTGCGGGCATCGGCCCGGGAAGCTCCCCGGCTGCGCAACCCGTAGGCAACGTTGGCCTCGACGCGCAGATGCGGAAACAACAGCGGTTCCTGCGCCAGCAGGCCGACGCCGCGGGCATGGGCGGGCACCCAGCGGTCCGGCTGTGGCTGCCCGGCGCTGAACAGGACCTTGCCGTCCAGTTCCGCCCGGCCCCAGGCGGGACGGAGCAGCCCGGCAACCAGACCCAGCAGGGTCGACTTGCCGGCCCCGTTCGGGCCGAGCACGGCGACGGTTTCTCCGTCCGCGACGCTGAAGTCCGCCTCGAAGCCGCGGGACGGCAGCCGCGCGGTCAGGTCCAGGCTCATGGGACACCCGCCGCCCGGCCCGGGCCGCTCCTGCGGTGGACCAGCATCACCACCGCGACGGCGACCACCACCAACACGAGCGACAGCGCCACCGCGGCATCCGCATCGGTTTCCCGCTGCAGGTAGATCTCCAGCGGGAGCGTGCGCGTGACTCCCTGCAGGCTTCCGGCAAAAGTCAGGGTGGCCCCGAACTCGCCCAGGCACCGGGCAAAGGACAGCACCGCCCCGGAGAGCAGCCCGGGCAGCACCAGCGGCAGGGTCACCGTGCGCAGGACGCGGGACGGCCTGGCGCCCAACGTCGCCGCAACCGTTTCATACCTGGTGCCCGCCGTGCGCAGCGCACCTTCCAGGCTCAACACGAGGAACGGCAGCGCCACGAAGGACTGCGCGAGCACCACGGCCGTGGTGGAGAACGCGATCTCTATGCCGATCATTTCGAAGGTGCCGCCGAGCAGCCCGCGCCGGCCGAACGTATACAGCAGGGCCAGGCCGCCGACGACGGGCGGCAGCACCAGGGGCAACAGCACCAGCGACCGGACGACCTGCTGGCCGGGGAAACTGCTGCGCGCCAGCACCAGCGCCATCGGGACGCCCAGCACGATGCACAGGGCCGTGCTGGCGGCGGCAGTCCGCAGGCTCAGTCCCAGCGCGGCCAGCGCCGGCTCGGAGGTCACGAGCCGTGGGAACTCCGGCCAGTTCACGCGCGCGGCCATCCCGGCCAGCGGCAGCAGGACGAAGACGGCGCCGGCCGCAGCCAGCGGATACACCCAGTAGGGCACCGGGGCGCGCACCGCCGTCGTCGTCGTCATGTTCTCCCGTTCGTTCCGAAGGTTGTCCGCATCCCATCCGGGCGCCCTGGCCGGGGCCGGGCGCCGCGCTGCGCTTAGGGCGGGCCGAATCCCGCCGCCGCCAGGGCCTTCCGGCCTGCGTCCCCGGTCACGAGATCTACGAAGGCCTCGGCTGCCGCCGGGTTGTCCGCCCCCTTCAGGCCGACGATCGGGTAGGCGTTGACCGCCTGCCCGGCTTCGGGGATGGAGATGCCGCGGGCCTTTCCTCCGGCGCCCTGCACGTCCGTCGCATACACCAGGCCGGCGTCGGCCTGGCCGGAGAGCACCTTGCCCAGGACGTCGGTGACCGACTGCTCTTCGCTGACCGCCGGGATGTGGACGCCGGCGGCGCGCTGGACGGCGGCGGCCGCGGCGCCGCAGGGAACCTGGGGTGCGCACAGCACGGTTTTGACCCCGGGTTCGGCCAGGTCGTCCAGCGACGAGACGCCGGCGGGGTTCGCGGCGGGCACCGCGATCTGCAGCACGTTGGTGGCAAAGACCGCCGGCGGGCCCTCGTTCAGTCCGTGGCCGCCAACCAGGTCCATGGTCGCCTGGTCGGCCGCCGCGAAAACGTCCGCCGGGGCCCCTGCCAGGATCTGGGCGGCGAGGTCCGAAGAACCCCCGCTGTTCAGGCGCACCTCCACCCCGGGGTGGCCGGCCTCGAACTCGTCGGCCAGCCCGGAGAAGACGGAGTGCAACGACGCCGCCGCGAAAACGGTCACCGTGCCCTCGGGCCCGGAACCGTCCGACCGGCCCGCCGCGCCCGCTCCCGACGGCCCCGGCGCCGCGCACGCGCTGCCGGCGAGGACGCAGGCCGCGGCCGCCGCCGGGCCGGCCAGGCGCTGCCAGCGGCGCACCTCAGCTCGTCCCCGACGGCGTCTCAACGGCGACCATGGTCGCCTTGACCGAGGCCACCGCCACCGACCCCGGTTCGATGCCGAGGTCCCGCACGGCTTCGGCACTCATCAAGGACACCACCCGGTGCGGACCGCACTGCAGCTCCACCTGGGCCATCACCGCGTCCAGCCGGACATCGGTCACGATCCCCACGAAGCGGTTGCGGGCCGAGCTGCCGATCCCGGTGGGATCCTGGGGCAGGGCAGCCTGCTCCCGGGCCAGGGCGGCCAGCTCCGCGCCGTCCACGGTCGCCCGGCCGGAGGCGTCCCGGTGCTTGGCCAGCGCTCCGGCGTCGATCCAGCGGCGCAGGGTATCGTCGCTGACCCCCAGGAAGCGCGCAGCATCCGAGATGCGTATCTGCGTCATGGAAAGCAGTATAGTTCCGCAAATGCGGAACCGGACACGTTCGGGTTGCGTCCGGTGTCGCCCCTGCCGGAACCATCCCGCATGCGCCGCCCTCCGCCGGGTACCCTCGAGGTATGAGCGTTGATCTGGGAATGCCGCAGGTTCCCGGCGGGACCGCGTCCGCCGCGGCCCCGGCGCGCCCCGCAGGGACCGGCCCGGCGCTGGTGGACCGCTTTGGCCGGGTGGCCACCGACCTGCGGATCTCGCTGACCGACAAGTGCAATCTCCGCTGCACCTATTGCATGCCGGCCGAAGGCTTGGACTGGCTGGCCAAGGAACAGGTCCTCAGCGACGACGAGGTGGTCCGGCTGGTACGGATCGCCGTCGGGCGGCTGGGCGTGCGCGAGCTGCGCCTGACCGGCGGCGAACCCCTGGTCCGTGCCGGGCTGGTGGACATCATCGCTGCCGTCCGCAACAACCACCCCGACCTGCCGGTGTCGCTGACCACCAACGCCCTCGGGCTGGAGAAGAAGGCGGCCGCCCTGAAGGCGGCCGGCCTGACCCGGATCAACGTCTCGCTGGACTCGCTGCACCCGGAGACGTTTGCGCAGCTGACCCGCCGCCCGTTCCTTGACCGGGTGCTCGCCGGCATCGAAGCCGCCGACGCGGCCGGCCTGGGCCTGCTGAAGATCAACGCGGTGCTGATGCGCGGCATCAACGACGCCGAGGCGCCCGCGCTGCTGGACTGGGCGGTGGAACGGGGCTACGAGCTAAGGTTCATCGAACAGATGCCGCTGGACGCGGACCATGGCTGGACCCGGCAGAACATGCTGTCGGCCGCCGAGATCCGCGCCCTGTTGGAGCCGGTCTTCCTGCTCTCCCCGGACCCGCGCTCACGCGACGGCGCCCCGGCGGAACGGTGGGAGGTGCGGCGGCGGGGCCGCCCCGGCGTCGTCGCCGGCACCGTGGGAATCATCGCCTCCGTAACCGAGCCGTTCTGTGCCGACTGCCGCCGCACCCGGGTCACGGCCGAGGGCAAGGTGCGCTCCTGCCTGTTCTCGCACGAGGAAACTGACCTGCTGGACCTCCTGCGCTCCGGCGCGGACGACGAGGCAGTGGCGGAACGGTGGCGGCATGCGATGTGGGGCAAACCCAAGGCCCACGGTATGGATCATGCGGGTCTGGGCGGCACGGACTTCGTCCAGCCGGACCGGACCATGAGTGCGATAGGCGGATAGATGATCATCCGGTATTTTGGGGCGGCGCAGGCCGCCGCCGGCGTCGAGGAGGAATCCCTGCCGCTGCCCGACGGCAGCACGCTGGAGACGGTGCTGCGCGAGGTCATCGCCCGGCACAGCACCGCGGCGGCGAAGGAACCGGTGCCCGTCGGTGCCGGGGCCGTCCCCTCGGCTGGGGGCGGGCGTCCGATGCCTGCCGCACCCGGCAGGTCGTCCGCTCCCTCCATGGAGTCGGTCCTCGCC
Organism: Arthrobacter sp. Y3224055; assembly: GCF_059090825.1. Taxonomy (NCBI): domain Bacteria; kingdom Bacillati; phylum Actinomycetota; class Actinomycetes; order Micrococcales; family Micrococcaceae; genus Arthrobacter; species Arthrobacter sp. Y3224055. The sequence goes on from NZ_JBNHGB010000005.1 coordinate 62,990, forward strand.
CGGAGCAGTTTCCTGCGCAACGAGGTGGCGTGGAAGGACCGGCAGGCACCGCTGGCGGCAGACGACGTGATTGACATCCTGCCGCCGTTCGCCGGCGGCTGACCGCGCCCCCTCATCTCCGTGGAGGCGGACGGCGGCCGGTTACCGGCCGCCGGGCGGGCAGGGGCCCGGTTACCGGCCGAAGTCCGCCGCAGAGTCGAAGGGGCCGACGACGGTGACCACGCGCGGCGCCGCTGCCAGTTCGACGGCGAGCTCCCGGACCTGCCCGGCGGTCACGGCCTCGATCCGGGCGAGCGACTCGTCGATGTCCAAGAACTCCCCCGACACCAGCTCGGCCCGGCCCAGCCGCGACATCCGGGAACCGCTGTCTTCCAGGGCCATCACGATGCCGCCGGAAAGCTGGCCGACGGCCCGGCGCAGCTCGTCGGCGGAGATGCCGTCGGCCGCCAGCCGGTCGAGCTCGGCCCCGAGCAGGTCGATGACCTGGCCGGTCTTGGCCGGCGAACAACCGGCATACATGCCGAAGTAGCCCGCATCGGCGTAGGCGCCGGAGAACGAATAGGTGGCGTAGGCCAGGCCCCGTTTCTCCCGGATCTCCTGGAAGAGCCGGGAGGACATGCCGCCGCCCAGCACGGCATTGAGCACGCTCATGACGAAGCGGCGCTCGTCGGTGGCGTTGATGGACGGGCAGCCCATGACGATGTTGGCCTGCTCGACCGGGCGGCGGTGCACGTACGTGCCGGCGACGGGGGCGATGGCTGCGGCCGCCGTCTCCCGCCTGGGCACCGGGACCGCACCGGCCTCGAGGTGCCAGCCGGCCGACTCCAGGGCGGCGAGCACCTGGGCGCACACCGCGTCGTGGTCCAGCCCGCCGGCCGCGGTGACCACCAGCTCGTCGGGCCGGTAGTAGCGCTGGTAGTGGGCCCAGACCGATTCCCGGGCCACCGCCTTGATCGCCTCCGGCGTCCCGCCGATCGGCCGGCCCAGGGGGTGCCCGCCGAGCACCGCCTCAACAAATTTTTCGTGGCAGACGTCCGCGGGATCGTCATTGTCCATGGCGATCTCTTCGAGGATGACTCCGCGTTCCTGCTCCAGCTCCTGCGGGTCAAGGACCGCGGAGGTGATCATGTCGGCGATCACGTCGATGGCCATCGGCAGGTCCGAATCCAGGACGCGGGCGTAGTAGCACGTGCTTTCCTTGGCCGTGGCCGCATTGGATTCGCCGCCGACCTCGTCGAAGGCGGAGGCGATGTCCAGCGCCGTCCGGCGCCTGGTGCCCTTGAAGAGCAGATGCTCCAGAAAGTGGGTCGAGCCGTGTTGGCCCGCGGCTTCATCCCGCGAGCCAACACCGACCCAGAATCCGATCGTCGCCGACCGCTGGCCGGGCATCGCTTCGGTCAGCACCCGCACTCCCCCGGGCAGCACCGAGCGGCGCACGATGGCGCCGCCCGGTTCGCCGTGGACCAGTGTGGGGTCCGACCCGCCGAGCTCGGTGGCGTCGGCATGCTGCATGCTGCCGACCAGCGGCAGGGCGACGACGGTCATGCTTACTCGGCCACGGCCTCTTCGGCCGACGCCTCGTCGGCTGCGGCGTCCTCGGCCACTACGGGGGCGAGGGACAGCTTGCCGCGGTCGTCGATCTTGGTGATCTCGACCTGGACCTTCTGGCCCACCGACACCACGTCGTCGACGTTGTCCACGCGCTTGCCGCCGGCCAGCTTGCGCAGCTCGGAGATGTGCAGCAGGCCGTCCTTGCCCGGGGTCAGCGACACGAAGGCACCGAAGGTGGTGGTCTTCACGACCGTGCCCAGGTAGCGCTCGCCCACCTCGGGGATCTGCGGGTTGGCGATCGCGTTGACGGCGGCGCGGGCGGCTTCGGCGGCCGCACCGTCGGTCGCGCCGATCAGCACGGTGCCGTCGTCCTCGATGGAGATGTCCGCGCCGGTGTCTTCCTGGATCTGGTTGATCATCTTGCCCTTCGGGCCGATGACCTCGCCGATCTTGTCCACCGGGATCTTGACCGAGATGATCCGCGGGGCGAATTCGCTCATTTCGTCCGGCTGGTCGATCGCGGCATTGATCACGCCGAGAATGTGAAGCCGTGCCTCGCGGGCCTGCTTCAGGGCGGCGGCCAGCACGGACGCCGGGATGCCGTCGAGCTTGGTATCGAGCTGGATGGCGGTGACGAACTCCGAGGTACCGGCGACCTTGAAGTCCATGTCGCCCATGGCGTCCTCGGCACCCAGGATGTCGGTGAGCGCCGCGTAGCGGGTTTCACCGTCGACCTGGTCGGAGACAAGTCCCATGGCGATGCCGGCGACCGGGGCCTTCAGCGGCACGCCGGCGTTGAGCAGGGACAGGGTGGAGGCGCAGACCGAGCCCATGGAGGTGGAGCCGTTGGAGCTCAGCGCCTCGGAGACCTGGCGGATGGCGTACGGGAACTCTTCACGCGACGGCAGCACCGGCACCAGAGCGCGCTCGGCCAGCGCGCCGTGGCCGATTTCGCGGCGCTTGGGCGAGCCCACGCGGCCGGTCTCACCGGTGGAGTACGGCGGGAAGTTGTAGTTGTGCATGTAGCGCTTGCGCGTCACCGGCGACAGCGAATCGATCTGCTGCTCCATCTTCAGCATGTTCAGCGTGGTGACGCCCAGGATCTGGGTTTCGCCGCGCTCGAAGATGGCCGAGCCGTGGACGCGGGGCAGGACCTCGACCTCGGCGGTCAGCTTGCGGATGTCGCTCAGCCCGCGGCCGTCGATGCGCACCTGCTCGGTGAGGATGCGCTGGCGGACAACCTTCTTGGTCACGGCGTTGAAAGCCGCGGAAATTTCCTTCTCGCGACCGGCGAATTCCGCCGTCTCGGTGCCGGCCAGCTGCGCCAGGATCTCGGCCTTGAACGCGTCTGCGGCCTCGTTGCGCTGCTGCTTGTCGCCGATCGAGAAGATTTCCGTCAGCTTGGCAGCTGCGGCGGACTCCACGGCGGCGAAGGCATCGTCCTCGTAGTCCTTGAAGATCGGGAATTCGACCGTCGGCTTGGCCGCGCGGGCGGCCAGGTCGGACTGGGCCTCGCACAGCGCCCGGATGAACGGCTTGGCGGCCTCGAGGCCCTCGGCCACGACCTCTTCGGTGGGCGCGGTGGCGCCCTCTTCCTTGATCAGGTTCCAGGCGTTGTCGGTGGCTTCGGCCTCGACCATCATGATGGCGATGTCGTTGCCGGCGGCGATGCGGCCGGCCACCACCATGCTGAACACGGCGCGCTCCAGTTCGGAGTGCTTGGGGAAGGCCACCCACTGGCCGTCCACGAGCGCCACGCGGACGCCGCCGATCGGGCCGGAGAACGGCAGGCCGCTCAGCTGGGTGGACATCGAGGAGGCGTTGATCGCGACGACGTCGTACATGACGTCGGGATTGATGGCCAACACGGTCACCACTACCTGGACCTCGTTGCGCAGCCCCTTGACGAAGGCGGGGCGCAGCGGGCGGTCCATCAGGCGGCAGGCCAGGATCGCTTCGGTGGACGGGCGGCCTTCGCGGCGGAAGAACGAGCCCGGGATGCGGCCGGCGGCGTACATCCGCTCTTCCACGTCGACGGTCAGCGGGAAGAAGTCGAAGCCTTCGCGCGGGGACTTGCCCGCCGTGGTGGCGGAGAGCAGTGCGGTGTCTTCGTCGATGTAGACCATTGCCGAGCCGGCCGCCTGCTGGGCCACGCGGCCGGTTTCGAACCTGACCACGCGCTGGCCGAACCGGCCGTTGTCGATGACAGCTTCTGAGTACTGAATTTCGGGACCCTCCAAGAGAGCCACCTCCGTTTCTTCGAGTGCGGAGGCCGCCGGTATCTGCCCAAACCTGCGAGGCCGCTTCACGGCCAGCCTGCCTGTACGCCACCCGGTCTTCGATCGAGACCTACGGGCAAGCCCTTAAGGGCGTCCCGGAAGCCACTACCGAGGACCGCGAATGCCGCGATACCGAAAGTCTCCAGTTGATGTAGTTATCGGCCGACGGTCTCCCGGCGGCCGTGCTCCTGCCGCGCCGCAAACCGGCGCGGTAGGAAAAAGGCGGCTCTCCTGTCCCCGTGTCGCAGTGGACGGAAGAGCCGCCTCCGTCACTGACTAGCGGCGCAGGCCGAGGCGCTCGATGAGCGCACGGTAGCGCGTGATGTCGGTGTCACGCAGGTAGGTGAGCATGCGACGACGGCGGCCGACCAGTGCCATGAGGCCCCGGCGGGTGTGGTGGTCGTGCTTGTGCATCTTCAGGTGTTCCGTCAGGTCGGAGATGCGACGGGACAGAACAGCGATCTGAACCTCGGGAGAACCCGTGTCGCCCTCGTGCGTGGCGTATTCCTTGATGATTTCCTGCTTGAGCGCGGCGTCTAATGCCACAGTAACTCCTAGAAGTTGTGCCGTGAGGCCCGAGTCAGCACTTCGCTGCCGGGGGCTCCGCAGTCTCCGCCGGCCGCCAGAGGCTTGCCGGCAGCAGAGCACGGAGGGATACAGCCGCCACGGACCGCAGCCGAATCCATCGGCCAGTTTACCTGTTGCGGGCTTGGTCTGTCGAAAGCAGGCTTCGGGTACGCACCACGTCGTCGCGCATTTGGGCGATCAGGGCCTCGGGGCCGGTGTAGGCCACCATGCCGCGCAGGCGTTCCACGAACTCGACCACCACCTGCTGCCCGTAGAGATCGAAGTCGTCCGTGTCCTCCTGCGGCCGGTCGATGACGTGCGCCTCGACCCGGCGGCTGGCGCCCTCGAAGGTCGGATTCGAGCCCACCGAGATGGCGGCCGGCCACCTGGTGCCGTGCTGGTCCACCAGCCAGCCGGCGTAGACGCCGTCGCCGGGGATCATGCCCGTTGCATGCTTGGACAGGTTCGCGGTGGGAAAACCCAGTTCCCGGCCGCGGGCGTCGCCGTGCACGACTTCGCCGCGCATCCGGTGGGTGCGTCCGAGCACCTCCGCCGCCGTGGCGACATCCCCCGCGGCGAGGGCTTCCCGGACCCAGGACGACGAGTAGCGCCGGCCGCTGCCCGCGGCGCCGAGGTCCGCATCGGTTTCATATTCGTCGACGACCTCGACGGTGAAGCCGAACTGCCGGCCCAGTTCCTGCATGGTGTTCAGGTCGCCGGCGTTGTTCTTCCCGAACCGCGTGTCGTGGCCGATGACGACGGCGGTGGCGCCGAGGGTCTCCACGAAGACTTTGCGGACGAACTCCTCAGGGGTTTCGCCGGCCAGTTCCAGCGTGTAGGTCATCATCAGCAGCCCGTCCAGGCCGCTGGCCTCCAGCGCCTCGACCCGGTCCTGCAGTCCCATGATCAGCTGCGGGGCGGCGTCCGGCCGGTGGACCTGGGAAGGATGCGGATCGAAAGAAATCGCCACCGCCCGCGTCCCGCGGGCGGACGCGGTCTCCACCAGGCGGCGCAGCACCTGCTGGTGGCCGCGGTGGACGCCGTCGAAATTTCCCAGCGTCACCACTGACGGACCATAGCCGCGGGGTACGTCGGCCAGGTCTTTCCAGTAGTGCACAGCAAACTCCTCGTCGGTCGGGGCCTTCAGCGGGTGCGGACCCGTCGCCGGGACCCCTTCCATTATGGACGACCTTCGGAGGGCTTCGCGCCCGCCGCCGGCCGGTGCCGCCAGAGCCACCACAGGCCGATGACCGGCAGCAGCAGGGGGACGTATCCGTACCCCTGGCCGAAGCCCGACCACACCGTGTCCTGCGGCAGCAGCTGGGGATCCAGCACGCTCAGCAGCCCGACGGCCAGGACTCCCACGAGTTCGATGCTCACGGCGGCCACCGACAGCCAGTAGGAGCGGGTCCCGGACCTGGCCAATGTAACGGTCGCCAGGATGTACACGACGGCGGCGAAGGCGGACAGCAGGTAGGCCACCGGCGCTTCCGAGAACTTGGTCGCTATCTGGTAACCCGCCCGGGCGGTGGCGGAGAGCGCGAACACCCCGTAGACCGCCACCAGGAGCCGGCCGGGACCGGTGGCGCGGCCTGCGGCGGCGCTCACGTCCCGGGTATGCCTTGCCCGTTGTTGTTCCTGGCCGGGTTTCATACGGCGATCGCTCCGTCCCAAATTTGTTCCATTCTCACCAGCATGACGAATACCGTGATTCCCGCCGCCCCCAGCACCAGGTTGCTCCACCGGCTGCGGTCCATGATGGCCCACCAGAAGGCTGCTACCGGAACCAGCAAGGCGGTGATCAGGTAGCCCCAAAATTCCCAGGTTTCCCCGCTGACGGGCTCACCGGAAGCCTGTCTGATGATACCGGCCGCCCCGTAGACGAGCAGAAACAGCTCCACCGCGGCGACCGAGAGAATCGTGACGTCGTTGGGACCGTGTTTCAGGAGGGCGGCAACCACGCAGATGACCGCGGCAAGCAGGGTGACCACCGTGCCGGCGATGAAAAAACCGTCGATGATCACTGTGCGTCCGCCTCGTTTCCCGGTGCGAACACCAGCAGGGGCCTGGCTTGCGCATCGTTGTCTTCCAGCAGCGCCACCAGCGATCCGTCCGGGGCGAACGCCGCCGTCGCGCCGGGTGCTCCGGCGGCCGGGATGCGTCGGCCGTGTGATACATCGTCGGCCTCGGTGGCGCTGAGTTCCCGGACCGGGAACAGCACCCGCGCGGCCTCGTCGAGGCCCGTCATCCGCAGGTCGTCGGCCAGTTCATCCAACGTGGCTGCGTTTTCGATCCGGAACGGACCCACCCGGGTCCGGCGCAGGGCCGTCAAGTGCCCGCCGACGCCCAGCCGCTGCCCGAGATCGCGCGCCAGCGCACGGATGTAGGTTCCCGACGAGCATTCGACGGTGACGTCCACGTCCTGCACCTTCCCGCCGCGGCCGCGCCGTATGCCGTGGACCTCGAACCGGTGGATCGTGACCGGCCGGGCGGCCAACACCACGTCCTGTCCGGAGCGCACGCGCGCGTAGGACCGCTGGCCGTTGACCTTGATGGCCGAGACGCTGCTCGGTACCTGCAGGATCTCGCCGGTCAGTTCGGCGACGCCGTCCCTGATCTGCTGTTCCGTCACGGCAGCGGCGATGGTTTCCGCCGTGACGTCGCCCTCGGCGTCGTCGGTCACCGTGGACTGGCCGAGCCGGATGGTGGCGTCATACGTCTTGGGGGCGCCGACGATGTAGGTCAGCAACCGGGTGGCCTTATTGACGCCGACCACCAGCACGCCCGTGGCCATGGGGTCCAGGGTGCCGGCGTGGCCAACCTTCCGCGTTCCGGCCAGGCGGCGCATGCGGCCGACAACGTCGTGGCTGGTCCACCCCTGCGGCTTGTCGACGAGTATCAATCCGGAACGGAGCAGGCCAGAAGTCACGCCTTTCAGTATATGGCGTCCCGGGGAAACGGCCGGTCGGGGCTTAAAGCGTGCATCATTGACAGCCTCCGGGGGCTGCAATATTTTGAGCACACTGCGTGCCGTGGATGCGGCCTCCAAGGGATTTCAGCAGGCCAGCGGCACAGTCGCCTCTTCGGCATCACTTGCCCTTGTTCTCCGGCCACTCCGCCGGCCTGCGAGTCGTCCGGGGTGCCCCGCGGCTCTCTTCAGGAGCTTCATCGTGAAAAAATCATCGCTGTATCTCGCCCTTCCTTTGGCGCTCGGACTTGCGTTCGGCACCGGCCTGGCACCGTCATCGGCCCACCGGGAGAGCCCGGAGCCTCCGTCGGCGACCGTGCTGGCCGAGGGGCTGCAATCGCCGCTGAGTCTTGCGGCCGGCCGGCACGGCCTGTTTGTGACACAGAACTTCGCCGGCGTCCTGAACCGGATCAAGCGCCATGGCGATCCCGAAGTCCTGTACCGCTCCGGCGGACCCCAGGTCGCGTCCGCCTCCCTCTACAGGCACACGGTCTACTTCTCCGAGGGCACCGGTGCCGGCGGCATGGACGGGCTGCCGAACGTGCAGTGGATCAAGTCGTTGGACCTGCACGACGACGAGGCCGCGCCTCAGAAGATCGCCGACGTGGCGGCCTATGAGAAGAAGCACAACCCGGACGGCCGCGTCACCTACGGCTTCCGCCATGTGAAGGACCGGCAGTGCCTGGACAAGATTCCGGAGGGGATCCCGGCCAAATACAAGGGCAACGTCGACTCCAACGCCTATGCCACGGCCGCCAACAGGCACAGCATTTATGTCGCCGACGCCGGCGGCAACGCCATACTGAAGGTCGACAAGCACAGCAAGCGGGTCAGCACCGTAGCGGTGCTGCCGCCGGCATCCTTCCGGGTCACCGCTGCGCTGGCGGCAGGCATGGGCCTGCCGGATTGCGTGGTCGGCCAGAAGTACTATCTGGAGCCGGTGCCTACGGACGTTGAGTTTGGCCGGCACGGCTGGCTGTACGTCACCTCGCTGCCGGGCGGTCCCGAAGACGGGAGCATCGGCGCGCTCGGCCGCGTCTTCAAGGTCCATGCCCACACCGGGAAGGTCGTGCAGCTGGCGGGGGGCCTGTCCGGCGCCACCAACCTGGCGGTCAGCTCACGCGGCGACATCTACATTGCCGAGATGTTCGGCAACAAGATCTCCGTGCTGAAGAAGGGCCACGACAAGGTGCGGACGTTCTTCGAGACCACTGCCCCGGGTGCGCTGGAGATCCGCGGCGACCGGCTCTACGCCACAACCAATGCGCTCCCTGACTTCACCGGCAAGACACCTCCCGACGGCAAGGTCATCAAGATCCGGCTGCACTGATCCGCGGCTGCCGGGACCGGAAAATGGGCGGGCCACCTGCGCACAGCAGGTGGCCCGCCCTTTGGTGCAACGGCCGTCGGGCCGTGCAGCGGTCGTTGATCAGCGCGGCCCACGCCCGGGAGCAACGGCCCTGGGCCGCAGCGGGACGTCAGTGGGCGCGGAAGCCGCTATTCCGGACGCGTTCCGCGGCCGGCGTCGTCCTGGTCCTCGTCTTCGGGCTTGCGGTACGGGTCCTCTTCGCCGGCAAAGGCGGCGCCTTCGGCCAGGGCCGCGACCTCGGCGTCCTTGGCCTTCGCGGCCCGCAACAGCTCCTCCAGGTGGCTGGCGTTCACCGGAATCTCGTCCGCGACGAATTCCAGCGTGGGCGTGAGCCGGGCGGTGATGTTCCGGCCCACTTCCGCCCGCAGGACGCCCTTGGCGGACTCCAGTGCCTTGCGGGTCCCGTCCTGCTCTTCGGCGTCGCCGAACACCGTGTAGTAGACGGTGGCGTGCTGCAGGTCGTTGGTCACCCGGGCGTCCGTGATGGTCACAAATCCCAAACGGGGATCCTTGACCCTGCGCTCAAGCGCCTGGGCGACCACAACTTTGATCCGGTCGGCCATCTTGGCGGCGCGTGCTGGGTCTGCCATGACCCCTCCTCAATTCTCGTGTTGATGGCGGAACAGCGGGCGCCCGGCGGCGATGCCACCGGACGCCCGCTGCAGGCCGACTGCTAGACGCGCGGCTTTTCGCGCATTTCGAAGGTCTCGATGATGTCGCCTTCCTTGAGGTCGTTGAACGACCCAAGTCCGATGCCACATTCGAATCCTTCGCGGACCTCGGTCGCGTCGTCCTTGAACCGCTTGAGCGAGTCAACGGTGAGGTTCTCGCCGATGACCTTGCCGTCGCGGGTGACGCGCGCCTTGGTATTGCGGCGGATCGTGCCCGAGCGGACGATGGAGCCGGCGATATTCCCGAACTTGGACGAACGGAAGATCTCGCGGATTTCGGCCGTGCCCAGCTGTGCCTCTTCGTACTCCGGCTTCAGCATGCCCTTCAGCGCGAGTTCGATATCATCGATCGCCGCGTAGATGACCGAGTAGAAGCGCATGTCCACGCCCTCGCGGTCGGCCAGTTCGGCCACCCGCTCGGCCGGCTTGACGTTGAAGCCGATGATGATGGCATTGTCCACGGTGGCCAGGTTGACGTCGTTCTGCGTGATGGCACCGACACCGCGGTGGATAACGCGCAGCTGGACATCCTCGCCCACATCGATCTTGAGCAGCGAGTCTTCCAGCGCCTCCACGGCACCGGACACGTCGCCCTTGAGGATGAGGTTGAGGGTGTCGACCTTGCCCTCGGCCACGGCCTTGTCGAAGTCCTCGAGGCTGATGCGCTTGCGGCGCTTGGCCAGGGCTGCGTTGCGGTCCGCGGCTTCACGCTTCTCGGCGATCTGGCGGGCTGTGCGCTCGTCGTCGGTCACCAGGAAGGTGTCGCCGGCGCGCGGGACGGTGGACAGACCCAGCACCTGGACCGGACGCGACGGTTCGGCCTCGGTGACGGATGCGCCGTCTTCATCGAACATGGCACGGACGCGGCCGTGCGCGCTGCCGGTGACGATGGCGTCGCCCACCCGCAGCGTTCCGGACTGGACCAGCACGGTCGCCACTGCGCCGCGGCCCTTGTCCAGGTTCGCCTCGATCGCGATGCCGCGGGCGTCCTTGTTCGGGTTGGCCCGCAGGTCCAGGGCGGCGTCGGCGGTCAGCAGCACGGCCGAGAGGAGATCCTCGATGTGCAGGCCCTCGCGTGCCGAGACGTCCACGAACATGGTGTCGCCGCCGTATTCCTCCGGAACCAGGCCGTACTCGGTCAGCTGGCCGCGGATCTTCTCCGGGTTGGCGCCTTCCTTGTCGATCTTGTTCACGGCGACGACGATGGGCACGCCGGCAGCCTGCGCGTGGTTCAGCGCTTCCACGGTCTGCGGCATGACGCCGTCGTCCGCGGCCACCACCAGGATGGCGATGTCGGTGACCTTCGCGCCGCGGGCACGCATGGCGGTGAACGCCTCGTGGCCCGGGGTGTCGATGAAGGTGATCTTCCGGTCCCGGTCATCGTGCTGGAAGTCGATCTGGTAGGCGCCGATGTGCTGGGTAATGCCGCCGTGTTCGCCTTCGCCCACCCGGGTGTTGCGGATGGCGTCCAGCAGGCGGGTCTTACCGTGGTCCACGTGGCCCATGACCGTCACGACGGCGGGGCGCCGCTCGAGGTCGGCTTCGCCCTCGGCCTCGAGTTCGGCGTCGAGGTCGATGTCGAACGAGTCAAGCAGTTCGCGCTCTTCGTCCTCCGGGGAGACAACCTGGATCTTGTAGCCCAGTTCAACGCCGAGCAGCTCGAAGGTGTCCTCGTCCAGCGACTGCGTGGCGGTGGCCATCTCGCCGAGGTGGAACAGCACGGTCACCAGCGCTGCCGGATTCGCCTCGATCTTGTCGGCGAAGTCGGTGATGGAGGAGCCGCGGCGCAGCCGGACAACGGTGCTGCCGTCGCCGCGGGGTACCGAGACGCCGCCCAGCGACGGTGCGCTCATCTGCTCCAGTTCCTGGCGCTTGGCGCGCTTGGACTTGCGCTGCTTGCCGCGGCCGGCGCCTCCCTTGCCGAAGGCACCCTGGGTACCGCCGCGTCCGCGGCCGCCCTTGCCGAAACCGCCGCCGGCCGGCGCCGGTCCCCCGGCTCCGGGGCGGGCCGGAGCTCCCGGACGTCCGGGAGCGCCGCCGCCGCGGCCGGCCGGAGCCGGGCGCTCGGTGCGGTTGGGCATCATGCCCGGCGTAGGACGGGCACCGCCCGGACGCGGTGCGCCGGGACGAGGTGCGCCCGGCCGCGCGGGAGCCCCCGGACGCGGTGCAGCGCCGGGACGCGGTGCGGCAGGACGGGGACCGCCCTGACCGGCTGCCGGAGGACGCGGGCCGCCCGGACGGGGCATGCCCTGCGAGGTTGCAAAGGGGTTGTTGCCCGGACGCGGAGCACGCTCGGCGTCACGGTCGCCGCGGCCGCGGGGCATGCCCTGGGACGTGGCGAAGGGGTTGTTGCCGGGGCGCGGGCCACCGGGGCGCGGGGCACCGGGGCGGGCCGGGGCGGGACCGCCGGGGCGCGGAGCTGCCGATCCCGGCTTGGCAGCCGGTGCTTCTGCACGCTGCGGCGCCGCTTCCGCTGCCGGAGCTGCCGGAGCGGCAGGAGCCGGTGCCGGTGCCGGTGCTGCCGGGGCGGCAGGCGACGGCTTGGCGGCCTCCGCGGCCGGAGCCGGGGCGGCCGGAGCGCTGGGAGCGGGCTTCGCTCCCGGCTTGGGCGCTGCTGCCTTGGGTGCTGTCTTGGGGGCCGCCTGCTCCCCCTTCGGGGCGGCGGCGGGGAACGCGTCGCGAAGCTTCTTCACGACGGGTGCCTCAATGGTCGATGACGCTGAGCGGACGAATTCGCCCAGCTCCTGCAGTTTGGATACTGCATCTTTCGAGGTAATACCGAGCTCTTTTGCGAGCTCGTGTACGCGGACCTTGGCCACATTTCTCCTGTCTCGGTCCGCACGAGGCAGGTCTGCCGGGCACGAACCGTCTAATTCTTGCTGCGGCTTTCAGCAGAATGGGCTGAAAGGCCGCGGGCGGAGCACAATGAAGTACTCATCACTTGGCACTCATCGGGTTTCCATCAGTTTTCTGACCCGCTTTCAGGTTGGACGGTTGGGGTGACGGGGCCGGCCGCGGTGGCCGCCTCGTCGTCAGCACGGAACTGGTCTGCAACAGTGCTGCTGTCAACAGTGGCCCGGAAGGCCCTGCCGAAGGCATGCCGTTTCAAAGCCAGTTCCATGCAATCCGGTCCGCGGTGCATCCAGGCACCGCGTCCAGGCCTGCGGCGGCCCGGATCGACGACGACGGTGGGAACACCGTCGACTTCTTCGACTGCCAGCCGCAGCAGAACGGCCTGGTCTTCCCGGCGCCGGCAGCCTATGCAGGTCCGCTGGGGCGGCGTGGCCGCCTGGGCGTGCGCCTGCAAGGGCTTTTGACTGTCGGGAAACCCGGCCATGGATATTCTACCGCTTCCAGTGCCCGGCCAACGAACCGGGCGTGTTGCAGGCCCGAAACCGGGCGTGGTTTTTGCTTCTTGCGCGCTATTGGGCCATGGCCGCGTCGGACACGATGTCGATCCGCCAGCCCGTCAGTTTTGCCGCAAGCCGGGCGTTTTGCCCTTCCTTGCCGATCGCCAGCGACAGCTGGTAATCCGGCACCACGACCCGGGCGGAACGCGTCTCCGGGTCGGTGATGGTCACGGAGCTGACCCGCGACGGCGAGAGCGCGCTGGCGATGAACGTCGCCGGATCCTCGCTGAAGTCGACGATGTCGATCTTTTCGTCGTGCAGCTCGGTCATGACGGCCCGCACGCGGGAACCCATTTCGCCGATGCAGGCACCCTTGGCGTTGAGTCCGGGCACGTTGGCCTTGACGGCGATCTTCGTCCGGTGGCCGGCCTCCCGCGCCAGGGCAACAATCTCCACGCTCTTGTCCGCGATCTCGGGTACTTCCAGTTCGAAGAGCTTGCGCACCAGGCCGGGATGGGAACGGGACAGGGTGATCGAGGGGCCCTTCATGCCGCGGTGGACGTCCACCACATAGGCGCGCAGGCGCGTGCCGTGCACGTAGCTCTCCCCCGGGACCTGTTCGGGCGGCGGCAGCAGCGCCTCCACCGTGCCAAGGTCCACCTGGACCATGTGGGGGTTGTGCCCCTGCTGGATCAAGCCGGACACCAGCTCCCCCTCCTTGCCGCGGAAGGCGCCCAAGACGTTGTCGTCCTCGGCGTCGCGCAGCCGCTGGAGGATGATCTGGCGTGCCGTGCTGGCCGCGATCCGGCCGAATCCGCTGGGCGTGTCGTCAAACTCGCCGATCACGGTGCCGTCGTCGTCCACTTCGGCCGCCCAGATGGTGACGTGGCCGCTCTTGCGGTCCAGTTCGGCCCGGGCCTGGTCGATGGAACCGGGGGACTTGTGATAGGCCACCAGCAGGGCCTGCTCGATCGTGGGGATCAGCAGGTCCAGCGGAATTTCGCGTTCGCGCTCCAGCAGCCGCAGGGCGCTCATATCGATATCCATCTCAGGCCTCCTCCTCGTTCTCCAGCTCGCCGTCGGCGGCGGCAATCGTGTCGTCGTCTACCGGGGCGAACTCCACTTCGACCTTGCCGGAGCGGATGTTCGTAAAGTCCAGGTGGACCGGTTCGCCGGGACGGGGCTTCATGCCCTTCTTCGGCGCTTCTTCCGGCCGCACGGTCACGCCGGCCTCGCCGACCTCCAGCAGGCGGCCGGCAACGTCGTCGCCGGCGACCAGCTTGACCTTGACCAGCCGGCCCACGTTCCGGCGCCAGTGGCGCAGCTGGGTGAGCGGCCGGCTGAGCCCCGGCGAGGATACCTCCAGGCTGTAGGCGCGGCCGTCGTCGCGCGGATCCTCATCCAGCGTCTTGGAGAGGGCCTGCGACACCTCGGCGATGGCATCGAGCCCTACGCCGCCGGTCTGGTCCTCGGGCAGGTCCACGACGACGTGGACGATGCGCTGTGATCCGGCGTGGCGGATTTCCACATCCTCGAGGAACAACTCGTGCGCGGCCACGGACGGTTCCAGCAGCTCTTTCAGGCGTGCGGCCTCCGCGGACGTGTCGGTACCGGATGTCCCTCCGGTAGTGGGCACGCCGCTGTGATCGCGCCGCTGGGCCATACTGCCTCCCTGTTTCGGTAAGTCTCGCTTCTAGACTAGCGACTTTACCGTCACCGGTGGCCTCCCGGCGGCCAGTTCCCGGCCTACGCCGGTGCAGCGGACGCCGAAGCCGTGACATCATCTTCAGTTGTGGGATCTACTTCAAGGCGCCGCGGCGGCAACCAGGCCGCGCCATCCCGGGCGTGGCGCCGGGCGCCGCTGCTGTTGCTCACCGCGGCGATCGTGGTCAGCACCGGCACCGTGGTGGCGAGCATCACCGAACCCGCCCCGCCCCCCAGCACCACCGAGCAAGCCCGCCTCGACGCTCTGGCCGGCCTGGAGAACCTGGCCTCGGCCTTCGAGGAACACGACGACGACGGCGCCTCCCCCACCGCCGACCTGCTCCGGACCCAGGCGGACCTGCTGCGGCTGACCACGTCGTGGCCGTCCGGGTCCCCTGCCGCGCCGGACACCGCGGCCCCGTCGTCCCCCGCCGGCTTGGCCGGCAGCCCGCCCCCGGCCGCAAGGCCACCCGGTCCCGGGGAGCTGGCCGGGCTGGCCGGCGACCTGCTGGCCGACGCCCAGGAGACGGACCCGGGGCTGGCCCGGCTGCTGGCCTCGATCGGCTCCGCGGTGTTCGCCCAGGCGCAGGTTTTGGCCGGCGGTTCGGAAGTGGCTGCGCCGTGGGAAGCCCCGGAGATACCGCCCGCCTCCCCCGGCTGCGCCGCCCCTTCCGCTCCGGCCGGGGACGTGACACGGTCGACGACGCCCGGCGCGCCGACGACGGAGGAGGCCTTGGCCGCCGTCGTCCGCAGCCACGAGCGCCTGGCCTACGCCTATGAAACGGTGCTGCCGCGCCTCGCGGGCGCCGAACGCGCGGTCGCCGCCGAGCGCCTCGCGGCGCATGCCGGCGCCGCCGGGGACTGGCGGGCGGTGGCGGCGGCCGAATGCCTGGCCCTGCCGCTGCCGGAGCCGGCGTATGCCCTGGGCAGCGACTTCGCGGCCGATCCGCTGCCGGCGCTGCAGGGCGCCGAGGAGGCTTCCCTCCGGCCGCTGGCCGACCTGGTCGCGCTCAGCAGCGGGAGGGTGCGGGAGCACGCGGTGTCCGGCCTCGCCACCGCCACGGCGGACCTGGCGGCCTCGACCGGCGTCGTGCCGCCCGCCCCGGGACTGGACGACGAACTGCTGGCCGCGCCCGCCACCGGCTCGTGACGAGGGGGCAGCTGGCCGCCCCCTCCGGTCCGGATCAGCGGCCCAGCACGTTCTCCTGCAACACGTCGTAGCCAAGCTTGAGGATCAGGGCCGCGACCACGGCCAGGAAGACCACGCGGATGAACTTGCTGCCCTGGGAGACGGCCATCCGTGCACCGACGTAACCGCCGGCCATGTTGGCGACGCCGAGCACCAGCCCGAGCCCCCACAGCAGCGCCCCGCTGGGCAGGAAAAAGGCCAGGGCGCCCAGGTTGGTGGCCATGTTCACGATCTTGGCCTTCGCGCTGGCAGCCAGGAAGTTGTAGCCGAGCAGCGCCACCATCGCGATGATCAGGAACGAGCCGGTGCCGGGACCGATCAGGCCGTCGTAGAAGCCAATGACCAGCCCGATTCCGGCGGCCGCACCGAGGTGCCGGGCGCCCTTGTACCGCAGCCGGGTCAACGATCCCGCCGTCGGACGCAGCGCGGTAAAGACGGCCACCGCGATCAGGGCGACGACGATGATCGGCTTAAACACCTCGGCGGGCAGCACGGTGGCCACGATCGCCCCGCCGAAGCTTCCCGCCAGCGCGACGCCGGCCATTGGCAGCGCGGTTTTCAGGTCCGGGTGCGCCCTGCGGTAATAGGTCACTGCGCTGGTGGTGGTGCCGAAGATGGAGCCCATCTTGTTGGTGGCCAGTGCCTGCACCGGGCTGATGCCGGGGACCAGCAGCAGCACGGGCAACTGGAGCAGGCCGCCGCCGCCCACCACGGCGTCCACCCAGCCGGCGGCAAAGCCACCCACGACCACGAGGGCGAGGGTGGCCAGCTGCAGTTCCTCGAGTCCGGAGCTCACCTCCCGGCCAGGGCCGCCAACTGCCCGGCGGCCTCGGCCAGCGGCACGTTTTCGGCCTGCCCGGTGGCCCTGTCCTTGACTTCGACCACGCCGTCGGCCAGGCCGCGGCCGACCACCACGATGGTGGGCACGCCGATGAGTTCGGCATCGGAGAACTTCACGCCCGGAGAGACCTTGGGCCGGTCGTCGTAGATGACATCGACGCCGGCGGCGGACAGTTCCTCGGCCAGCCTGTTGGCTGCCTCAAAAATTTCCGTGCCCTTCCCGGTGGCGACGATGTGGACGTCGGCCGGGGCCACGTTGCGCGGCCAGGCCAGGCCCTTGTCGTCGTGATAGGCCTCGGCGAGTGCGGCCACCGCACGGGTGACGCCCACGCCGTAGGAGCCCATGGTCACCGTGGCCAGCTTGCCGTTGCGGTCCAGCACCTGCAGGCCCAGTGCCTCGGCGTATTTGCGGCCCAGCTGGAAGATGTGGCCCATTTCGATGCCGCGGGCCGCCTCCAGCGGACCGGAGCCGTCCGGCGCGGGGTCCCCTTCGCGGACCTCGACCGACTCGACGACGCCGTCCCAGCCGAAGTCGCGTCCGGCGACCAGACCGAACACGTGCTTGCCGTCCTCGTTCGCGCCGGTGATCCAGCGCGTGCCGGGCACCACCCGGGGATCCACGAGGTAGAGCAGGCCGGTGGCCGACTCGGTCCCGAGGACCGCGGCGTCCAGGCTCTCGCCGGGACCGATGTAGCCCCTGACCAGGCCGGGATGCTTTTTCAGGTCTTCCTCGGTGGCCGCCTCGACCTCGACTTCGCCGCCCACCGGGAGGAAGGCACCGATGTTCGCCTCGACGCGCTTGAGGTCGACGGCGCGGTCGCCCGGTACGCCAATGACCACCAGGCTCCGCTCTCCGGTGGGCAGCTTGATGGCCAGGACGACGTTCTTCAACGTGTCCGCGGCGGTCCATTCCCCGTCCGCGCGCGGTGCCAGCTGGTTGGCCGCGGCCACCAGGGTGTCGATCGTGGGGGTGTCCGGGGTGTCCTTGACTTCGGCGGCCGGGGCGTCGGCGTAGTCCACCGGCTCCGGTGCGACGGTGGTGACGGCCTCCACGTTGGCGGCGTAGCCGCCGGGCGAACGCACGAAGGTGTCCTCGCCGATCTCGGTGGGATGCAGGAACTCCTCGCTCTTCGACCCGCCCATGGCGCCGGACGTGGCCTTGACGGTCACCACTTCCAAGCCCAGGCGCTTGAAGATCCGCAGGTAGGCGCGCCGGTGCGCGTCATAGCTGACGTCCAGGCCCTCGTCGTCGACGTCGAAGGAGTAGGAGTCCTTCATGATGAATTCGCGGCCGCGCAGCAGCCCGGCGCGCGGGCGGGCCTCGTCGCGGTACTTGTTCTGGATTTGGTACAGCGTCACCGGCAGGTCCTTGTACGAGGAGTACAAATCCTTGACCAGCAGGGTGAACATTTCCTCGTGCGTGGGGGCCAACAGGTAGTCGGCACCCTTGCGGTCCTGCAGGCGGAACAACCCGTCGCCGTACTCGGTCCAGCGATTGGTCGCCTCGTACGGTTCGCGCGGCAGCAGCGCCGGGAAATGGACTTCCTGGGCGCCGATGGCGTTCATCTCCTCGCGGACCACGGCCTCCACCTTGGCCAGCACCTTCAGGCCCAGCGGCAGCCAGGAGTAGATACCGGGGGCGGCGCGGCGGATGTAGCCGGCGCGCACCAGCAGCTTGTGGCTGGCAACTTCGGCGTCGACCGGGTCATCGCGCAGGGTGCGCAGGAACATGCTGGACAGGCGAAGAACCACTGCAGGAATCCGTTTCTCAAGGGTTGGGCCGGCAGGGCCCGCGAAATTCAACTGCCTTCTAATCTACTGGCTCCGCGCGCATGCCAGCGACAGCCCGCGGGGGCGGGACGGCGGCGGCCGCCAGAGCGTCTGGACGCACCCTTGCGTCGGGTCTAGGTTGATGTCACCTAACCAGTAAATGAGGGAGGCGGAGACGATGCCGCACCCGGCGGCGCCCGTGGCGCCGGCCGTATCCGTCGCAGGGCTCACGGTGGTCCGTGCCCGTAAGCCCGTCCTGTCCGACGTCAGCTGCGAAATCTCCGCCGGAACCATCACCGGCCTGCTGGGGCCTTCGGGCAGCGGCAAGACCACGCTGATGCGGGCCATCGTCGGGGTGCAGAAGACGGCCGGCGGGACGGTCACCGTCCTGGGACTGCCCGCGGGACACCGCGAGCTCAGGCACCGGATCGGCTACGTCACCCAAGACCCGAGCGTGTATCCCGATCTTTCGGTCCGCGAAAACGTCCGCTACTTCGCCGCGCTGCACGGCCGGTCCGCGTCCGACGTGGACGAAGCCCTGGATTCCGTGGGACTTGCCGGGGTGGCGGGGCGCAAGACCGCGGACCTCTCCGGCGGCCAGTCCAGCCGGGTGTCGCTGGCATGCGCTTTGGTGGGCAGGCCCGACCTGCTGGTGCTCGACGAACCGACCGTCGGCCTCGATCCCGTCCTGCGCGTGGAGCTCTGGGATCATTTCGCGGCCCTTGCTGCGGCGGGCACCACCCTGCTGGTTTCGAGCCACGTCATGGAAGAGGCCTCTCACTGCGATGATCTGTTGCTGCTGCGCGACGGCTCCCTCCTGGCCCAGCTCACGCCGGCGGAGCTGGCCGAGCGCGGCGGCACGGTGGACCTGGAAAAGGCTTTCCTCCACATGATCCGGAGCCGGGAGGCGGCGGCATGAACGCATCGATGACGCTGGCCACCGCGCGGCGGGTGCTGGCCCAGCTGCGCCACGATCCGCGCAGCATCGCGCTGATCGTCGTGGTTCCCGGCATCCTGCTCGGCGTGGTCTACCTGTTGTTCGACAATGAGGCGCTGCCGCCCGGTGCGCCGCGCACCTTCGATCGGGTGGGCCCGATGATGCTGGCGATCTTCCCGTTTGTCGTCATGTTCCTGATCACCTCCATCACCATGCTCCGCGAACGGACCACCGGCACCCTGGAACGCGTCCTGTCGACGCCGATTAACAAGGCCGACCTCCTCTTCGGCTATGCCCTGGCGTTCGGGCTGATGGCCGCCCTCCAGGCCACGGTGACGACGGCGGTGGCCTACCTGGTTTTCGGTCTCGACATCGAAGGCAACGGGGCGCTGGTGGTGATGGTCGCCGTCGTCAACGCGGTTCTGGGAGTGGCGCTGGGACTCTTTTGTTCGGCCTTCGCCCGTACGGAGTTCCAAGCGGTGCAGTTCATGCCGGTAGTGGTGGTCCCGCAGATCCTGCTCTGCGGCCTGTTTGTGCCCAGGGAGCAGCTGTCCGACTGGCTGGAAACCATAGCGAACGCCATGCCGTTGACCTACACCGTGGATGCGCTGCAGCAGATCGCGGCCCACGCCGAAGCCACCGGGGACCTGTGGTTCGACGTGGCGGTTGCGGCCGGCTGCGTCATCGTGGGACTGCTGCTCGCGTCACTGACGCTGCGCCGGCGGAGCGCGTGAAGGGTGGACACGGCATGCTTCCGGGCACCTCCCCCGCCTAAAACAAGACGGTGGCGAAGGTGCCGACCTGCCGGAAGCCGACCGCGGCGTAGGCGGCCATGGCCCGGTGGTTGTAATCGTTGACGTAGAGGCTGGCGACCGGCGCGTACTTGCGGGACAACTCGACGACGGCGGCCATGCAGCCGGCTGCCAGCCCGCGGCCGCGGTAGGCGGGGTTCACCCAGACGCCCTGGATCTGCACCGCGTCGGCGCTCACGTTGCCCAGTTCTGCCTTGAAGAC
Organism: Arthrobacter sp. Y3224055; assembly: GCF_059090825.1. Taxonomy (NCBI): domain Bacteria; kingdom Bacillati; phylum Actinomycetota; class Actinomycetes; order Micrococcales; family Micrococcaceae; genus Arthrobacter; species Arthrobacter sp. Y3224055. Next base: position 83,199 of record NZ_JBNHGB010000005.1, read on the forward strand.
GACCTGCCCCTGGCCGTCCCGGCGGATCAGCGAGTGTCCCTTCCCGATCAGGGTGGCCACGCGCTGCCGGTAGTGCTGGCCGCCGCCGATCAGCGGCGAGTACCCGACTTCCTCCTCGAACATCGCGACGCAGGCGGGCACCAGCACCTCAAAGTCGTCGTCGGTGGAGAACCGTACCTGCGGGTCCGCGGGCACGGCGGGAGTTCCGCGCAGCTCCATCAGGGGCTGGTTGGGCCGGACGTCGAAGGCCCGCGGATGGGCGGTCCGGTACGAAGACCAGATGCCGAGCACCCCCTCGGCCGGCCCGAAGATGGAGGACATGCGCCGCCCGCCGGCGGCCAGGTGGGCGCCCAGCCTGGCGCCCTGTTCGGCATCCAGCCCGGACGGGACCACGTTCACGCCCGCCCAGCAGGCCCCGGTGAGGACGCCGTCGTCGTACATTCCCAGGATGTGGGCACCGGACGGGGTGGGGCCGGCGGTCCCGGCGGTCTCCAGGTGGGCAGCGAGGAAGACGTTGGCCACCGGATCCGCGCGCACCAGCGCCCAAAGGTCCGCGGTATCCGCATCCGCCAGCGGCCGTATTCCGGCATGCTGATCGGCGGGCACGGCCCCGGCCGCACCCGCCGCGTCACGGCTAGCTGACGTTAACCACGGGGCTACCCTTGACAGCATTCTCGCCATCGGAGTCACCCATCTCCTCGGCAATCCTCAATGCTTCTTCGATCAGCGTTTCCACAATCTGGTCTTCGGGGACCGTCTTGATGACCTGGCCCTTCACGAAGATCTGGCCCTTCCCGTTGCCGGAGGCCACACCCAGGTCGGCTTCGCGGGCTTCGCCCGGTCCGTTCACGACGCAGCCCATCACGGCGACGCGCAGCGGCACCTCCATGCCTTCGAGCCCGGCGGTGACTTCGTCGGCCAGCTTGTACACGTCCACCTGGGCTCGCCCGCAGGAGGGACAGGAAACGATTTCCAGTTTGCGTTCCCGCAGGTTGAGCGACTGCAGGATCTGCAGGCCGACCTTGATCTCTTCCACGGGCGGGGCGGACAGGGACACACGGATAGTGTCCCCGATCCCCTTCGAGAGCAGCGCCCCGAAGGCGGTGGCCGACTTGATGGTGCCCTGGAAGGCCGGACCGGCCTCGGTGACACCGAGGTGCAGCGGCCAGTCGCCGCGTTCGGCCAGCAGTTCGTAGGCGCGGACCATGACCACCGGGTCGTTGTGCTTGACCGAGATCTTGAAGTCGTGGAAGTCGTGTTCTTCGAACAGCGACGCCTCCCAGACGGCGGATTCGACCAGCGCCTCCGGGGTCGCCTTGCCGTACTTCTGCATCAGCCGCGGGTCCAGGGAGCCGGCATTGACGCCGATCCGGATGGAGGTGCCGGCGGCCTTTGCGGCCTCGGCGATCTCCTTGACCTGGTCGTCGAATTTGCGGATGTTGCCCGGATTGACGCGGACGGCAGCGCAGCCTGCATCGATGGCGGCGAAGACGTACTTGGGCTGGAAGTGGATGTCCGCGATCACCGGAATCTGTGACTTCTTGGCGATGATCGGCAGGGCCTCGGCGTCGTCGGCGCTGGGGCAGGCCACTCGGACAATGTCGCAACCGGAGGCCGTCAGCTCGGCAATCTGCTGCAGCGTCGCGTTGATATCCGTGGTGGGCGTGGTGGTCATCGACTGCACGCTGATGGGCGAGTCCGACCCGACCCCGACGGAGCCGACCTTGATCTGCCGGGTCTTGCGGCGCGGCGCCAGGACTGGCGGTGGTGAAGCTGGCATTCCAAGATTGACCGAGGTCAAAACGTCCTCCATGTGCCGATAGGCAGTTGCTGATCAGGTTTCATTATCCCCTTCCCGCCGGGCGTTGGCACATGCAGCGGGAGTGGGAAGGATCATGCGTGGTGGGCGAACGCCCCGGTGACGGGCTTCCAGTCGGTGACTTTCAGGCCGGAGACGAAGTTGTTGACGTTGAACGGATCCTGCTTCAGCTCCTCCAGCAGGCTGGCTTCGTCCTCGGCGGTGAAGATCAGCAGCGCGCCGGTGCCGTCGGCGTAGGGGCCGGAGGCCAGCAGGCGGCCCCGGTCCAGGAAGCCGCCCAGCCAGGCGCGGTGGGCGGGACGGTATTCGTCCCGGCCGGGCTCGGAATCGGCGGCGTAGACATATTCGACGGCAAAGACACTCATGGTCTTCACCTTACCCGCCGGTGGATGTGGGCGGGCTATTGGCAGGACGAGTGTGGATGGGGCGGGGCTATTGGTGACGCCGGTGGTTGGCGCGGGGCTATTGGCAGGACGCGTGTGGTTGGTGCGGGGCTATTGGTACGAAACGAACCAGGGAGCCGGCTTCACGCCGGTGTAGGTGCGTTCCGGGCTGAAGGTCGGGGTGTCTTCGTCGTAGAAGTTCTTCCAGCCCATCCAGATGTTCTTCGGCAGGTCCTCCCGGAGGACCCGCCAGGTGTCCAGTTTCTGGTCGGGCCCGCCGTGGCCGTCGGCGTGCAGCACCAGGGCCAGCTCTTCGTGGCCGGTTTCCAGCTCCTGGCGGTCCGAAATCATCTGGTACTGAAACTGGTGCAGGATCAGCACCTTCTGGGGCAGGGAGTTCTTCCGGGTGAGTTTCGCCAGCCAGTCGCTGACCCGGTTGATCTCCGCTGCGGACACCGAGCCGATTTGCTCCATGTGACGCTGTCCCTTGCCCAGCCGCCATTCCGGGTCCAGGGCCAGGCCCACATGCGGTTCCTTCAGCAGATCCTCGTACATCTTGGCCCGGCTGAGGAAGTCCGACCGGCCCGGCTGCAAATCCAGCACCACGTACACCCCGGCCTCGCCGGCGGCATCAATCCACGGGCGCAACTCGTTTGGATCCGTCTCCTCCGAATAGTCGCCGTCCTTGCCGGCCGAGGCGCTGGCAACCGTGGCAATGATCTCGAAGGCCGGGACCACCGGTTCCTTGCTGTGCGGTTGGTACTGCTTGGCGAGTTTCTTCACGCGCTTCACCGACGCCTTGGGAACCTGCTCGCCGAGCGCGCCGAGGGCGGGCCCGGAGGGATGCCCGTACAGCGCCACCATCCGCCGGGACGGGAAGGCCATCTGGCCCCCGCCGGGCAGTTCCGGCACGGTCAGTGCTGCCGTGGTCCGGCGCGCGAAGGTGTCGCCGCTGCCGAACTCTTCGCCGACGGCGAGCACGCGGTTCTCGGGTTCTTGGCGCAGGAATTCGATGGTCTCGCTGCCGTGCCGCGGGTCTGCGTGCGGGTCCTGGAAGACCCGGGCGCCTGCCGCCTCCACGACCGCAAGGGTCGCGGGATAGTCCCGCCCGCCGTCCTTGTCCGTCAACACCGAGACGGCTGCGGGCTCCTCCGCACGCTCGGGCGCCTCCATGTCCCCGTCCGGGGGCAGGATTTCCGCGTCCGCCAGCAGCGGGGCCCACGCCTCGATGCCTTGATCCGGGTCGGCGCCGGACACCGTCGATGCGGTCTTCAAGGCCGCGGAGCCGGCAGCGGCCGAGGCGGCGGGCCCGGCAGCGGCCGAGGCGGCGGGCCCGGCCGCGGAGCCGGCCGTGGTCGAATCAGAGGGCCCGGCCGCGGAGTTGGCTTCCGGCGCGGCGCTCGGGGAGCCCTCCGGCTCGGCGGGCGGCCGGCCGAAAGCCTTGACTTGGCGGACGCCGAGGCGCTCCAGTTCTTCGGCCAGCCCGTCTCCCGCCAACAGCAGCGGCACACCCATCGGTACCGATTCGGCAGCCGCGGCAGCTATGGCCTCGGCGTCGCCGGGAGGCGCGACGAACGCCACGGGACTGGAGTCAAACAACGCCTGGCTGGCGGCGAGCGATGCTTCGGCGTCGGAGCCGGCAAGCACCTGCGGATCGGCGGCACCAGCCCTCAACTGCACGCGATCCGGGGCAGCCTCCGTTGACGCTGCCGATGATGGCGGATCCTGGGCCTCGCCCGGCGCGGTGCAACCGGCAAGTACAACAGCGGCCGCCAGGACGGCGGCGGCGCCGGCCCTGAACCGGGGCCTGCGGCCCATCGACGCCGCCCGGGCGGTGCCCCGAAGGCGCGCTGCGGTGCGGGCTGTACGCGGTGCCGTGCTCACAGGTCGTGGCTCCCTTCGCCGGTTCCGGCCAGTCTAACCACGGGGACCGGCAGGGTTCCAACCAACGGCGGGCGCGCCGCGCACAAGGGACTGCCGCGCACACGGGCATGCACCGCCGTCGTGCCGGATCAGGGGAGGTGGCGGTTTCGCCAGGGCGCCGCCATGCCGGATCAGCCGAAGATATTGACCGGTTTGACGATGTCTGCGTAAATCAGCAGCGCGCCCATGCCCATCATCACCACGGCCACCACGTAGGTCAGCGGGAGCAGCTTGGCGATGTCCACCGGCCCCGGATCCGGGCGGCGGAACAGCTTGGCGAAGCCGCGGCGGATGGCCTCCCAAAGCGCGCCGGCCACGTGCCCTCCGTCGAGCGGCAGCAGCGGGATCAGGTTGAACACGAACAGCGCCAGGTTGACCGAACCGACCAACCCGATCAGCGAGGCTGCCCGCGCCTCGAAGGGAATCTCGTCCATCGCGCTGATCTCGCCGGCAATCCGGCCCACGCCCACCACGCTCATCGGCCCGTTCGGGTCGCGCGGAGCATCGCTGAAGGCGGCCTCGGCCACGTCCGCCAGTCGCTGCGGCAGATGGAGCACCACGCCGGTGATCGCCTGCAGGTTCTCCCCCACGGCCGGGAGCACGTCGGCGGCCGGCTGCGGTACCAGCGCGGTGGTGGCGCCCATCCCCACGAAGCCCGCCTGCTCCGTCACCGGCTCGCCGTCGCCGTCGAGCAGCGGTTGCCCGGCGTCGTCGAATACCGGGCGTTCGGTGAGGATCGGGGTGATGGTCGTAGTGATTTCCCGGCCGTCGCGCTGGAGGGTGATCGGCGTCTGCTCCCCCGCCGCGGCCCGGATCCATTCGGTCAACTGGTACCAGTCGGTGACCGGCCTGCCGTCGAAGGCGGTGACGGTGTCCCCGGGCCGGATGCCCGCCGCGGTGGCGGGAGCCTCGGGATCGCTGGGCAGGCAGTCGGTCTGTCCGGTTTCGGCGGCCTGGGACGCCGGGACCACGCATTTATTGACCTGGGCAATGGTGGTGGTGGCCTGGGCGGTGCCGAAGCCGACCAGCACGATGCCGATGAGCACCGTGCCGATGACCAGGTTCACGAACGGACCGCCGAGCATGATGATGATCCGTTTCCAGACCGGCAGTTTGTAGAACATCCGGTTTTCGTCGCCGGGCTGCAGCCGCTCGGCTTCGGCCTGCCGGGCGTCGTTGGCCAGTTGCTGGAACATGCCGGTGCTGGACCGGCGGACCGCGCCGCCGCCGACGCCGCGGCCGCCCCCGTCGCCTCCGCCGTCCATGACCCTGCCGCCGTCCTTGCCGCCCCGGGCGCTGTCCTTGGCCGGCGGGTACATGCCGATCATCGACACGTAGCCGCCGAGCGGGATGGCCTTCACGCCGTATTCGGTCTCGCCGCGCCGTCGGGAGAAGAGGGTCTTGCCGAAGCCGACCATGTACTGGGTGACCCGCACCTTGAACAGCTTGGCGGGCAGCAGGTGGCCCACCTCGTGCAGGGCGATGGACACGGCGATGCCGACGGCCACGAAGAGGACGCCGAGAATGAAAAGCAGAATGGTCACAACATAGCCAAACGTTCGTGGGCCCGCGAGCGTGCCCAGTCCTCTGCGGCCAGCACTGCCGCCACGGTCAGTTCGTCGGACGGCGCGTGCGCATCCACCACGGCAGCCACCGTCTCCACAATCTCGTCGAAGCGGATCCGGCCGTCGTGGAAGGCGTCCACGGCTTCTTCGTTGGCCGCGTTGTAGACGGCCATGAAGGTCCCGCCGCGGCCGGCCGCCTCCTTGGCCAGCCGCACCGCGCCGAAGACCTCCTCGTCCAAGGGCTCGAAGGTCCAGCTGGTGGCACGGCTCCAGTCACACGGCTGCGCGGCGCCCGGTACCCGCTCCGGCCAGCCCATGCCGAGGGCGATCGGCAGGCGCATGTCCGGCGGCGACGCCTGCGCGATGGTGGATCCGTCGGTGAACTGCACCATCGAGTGCACCACCGACTGCGGGTGCACCACCACGTCGATCCGCTCCAGCGGGACGTCGAAGAGCAGGTGGGCTTCGATGACTTCCAGCGCCTTGTTCACCATCGTCGCCGAGTTGGTGGTGACCATCCGGCCCATGTCCCAGGTGGGGTGGGCCAGCGCCTGCGCCGGAGTGACGTCGCGCAGCTCGGCCCTGCTGTAGCCGCGGAACGGCCCGCCGGATGCGGTGACGATCAGCCGGTCCACTTCGGCGGCCGTGCCCGACCGGAGCGCCTGGGCCAGCGCCGAGTGTTCCGAATCCACCGGCACGATCTGCCCGGGCCGCGCGGCCTGCTTGACCAGGGACCCACCGGCAATGAGGGACTCCTTGTTGGCCAGCGCCAACAAGTGGCCCGCGCCGAGCGCGGCCAGCGTGGGGGCCAGGCCGATGGACCCGGTAATGCCGTTAAGCACGACGTCGGCGTCCGGCCACGCGGCGATCCGCGCCGCGGCGTCGGGGCCGGCAAAGAGCTCCGGCGAGTAGCCGGACACGCCGGCGTCCGCCGCGGCGGCCTTGATGGCCGTGGCCAGTTCATCCACCGTCCCGGCGGCGGTTCCGACCGCCTGGGCCCGGGTGTGGACCGCCTGCCGGGCGGCCAGTTCCACGTTGCCGCCGGCTGCGAGCGCCGTGACCTCGAAGCGTTCCGGGGCCGCGTCCACGACGTCGATCCCCTGCGTGCCGATCGAACCCGTGGAACCCAGCAGCACTACCTTGCGTCGGGCGGGAAGCGGTGCGGCGCGGGGCGGATCTCGGAACTCCATGCGCTCAATTATCCAGCACGGGCGGTCCGCCCGCCGAGCGCCAGCTGTGGGGCGTCCAAGTTACCCCTTGGCTTCGAGATCACCGGTTGTACGGGGTGATCTCGAAGCCATCCCCTGACCTGGTGTGCAGATCATCCTCTACGGCGCGTAATCCCGACGACACTCCTGGCCGCGCGGGCTGCTCCACCGGTCGTGCGGGACACGGCACCGGTGCAGGGAAAATCTGCCAGTGCAGGGTTTGTGGGCCCTGCACCGGCAGCGGAACCTTGCACCGGCGTCGATGTCAGCGCCTTGGCGCCCCCCGGCGAGCGCGGCGTTGCCGACTACGGCGAGCCATCGCCGCCACCGGCTACCCCTGCTTGACCGCCAGCACGTTGCAGGAGGCGCCCAGCAGGATGGTTTGCGCCGTGGAACCCATCACCAGCTTGCCTACCGGCGTGCGGTTACGCACCCCGATGACAATCAGGTCCGCCCCGGACTCTTCGGCGGCGTCGAGCACGTCGTCGGCGGCCAGCCCGTCCGAAATGCCGTGCCTGATGCTGAAATCAACGCCGGCCCCCGTCAGGACCGATTCCAGCCGGGTGACGTCGGCGGCGTCCGCATAGGTTGGGTCCACCAACCGGTCGGCCCGGGTGGTGTTGACCACCAGCAGCTTCGCCGAACGGCGGCCGGCCTCGTCGATGGCGGCGGCCAGTGCGGCGTCGCCCAGTGCGTTGGGAACATACCCCACCACTATCGTCGTCATGCGCTGACCTCCTTGCCTTGAGGGTTCTCGTCGTCGAGCATCGCCGATTCCATCACGCGCTGCCGCTTCTTCATCCAGAAGGACAGCGCGAAGATGACGACCAGGGCGATGTAGATGCCCGCCGAGATCGGAGTGGAAACCAACGCCATCGGATCACCCTGGGAGATGGCCAGCGAACGCCGCAGCTGGCTCTCGAAGATCGGGCCCAGGATCATGCCCACCACGAGCGGGGCGATCGGGTAGCCGTACCGGCGCATGAAGAAGCCCAGCACGCCCACCACCAGCAGCACGAACACGTCGACCGGGGTGAAGTTCACCGAAAACGCACCCATGGCTGCGAAGACCAGGATGCCGGCGTAGAGGTACGGCCGCGGGATCTGCAGGATCTTCACCCAGATGCCGACCAGCGGCAGGTTCAGGACCAGCAGCATCAGGTTGCCCACGTAGAGGCTGGCGATCAGTGCCCAGACCAGGGCGCCCTCGACCTCGAACAGCAGCGGCCCGGGCTGGATGTTGTAGCGCTGGAAAGCCACCAGCATCATCGCCGCCGTCGCCGTCGTCGGAATGCCCAGCGTCAGCAGCGGGACCAGCACGCCGGCCGCGGCCGCGTTGTTGGCCGACTCCGGCCCGGCCACGCCTTCGATGGCGCCGCGCCCGAATTGCTTCTTGCGCGCGCCCCTGGCCAGTTTCTTCTCGGACGCATAGGACAGGAAGGTGGCCACGTCGGCGCCGCCGGCCGGCATGGTGCCGATCGGGAAGCCGATGAAGGTCCCGCGCAGCCACGGCTTCCAGGACCGCCGCCAGTCCTCCTTCTTCATCCACGACGTCCAGCCGCCGGTCACCGGGATGACCTTGACGGGCCCGTGCCGCAGCCGGGACGCCACGTACAGCGCCTCGCCCAGCGCGAACAGCCCCACGGCCACCAGCACCACGTCGATCCCGTCCGCCAGGAAGGGGCTGCCGAAGGTGTAGCGCTGCTGGCCGGTCATCAGGTCCACGCCCATGAACGCCATGAACAGTCCCAGCCCCAGCGAGGCCAGGCCGCGCAGCACCGAGGCGCCCAGCAGCGCGCCGACGGTCAGGAACGCCACGACCATCAGGGCAACGTACTCCACCGGACCGATTTGCACGGCGAACGCAGCCACATAGGGCGCCACGAAACTCAGCAGCACCGTGGCCACCGTGCCGGCGATGAAGGAACCGATTGCCGCCGTCGCCAGCGCCGCGGCACCGCGGCCGGCTTTCGCCATCCGGTTGCCCTCGAGCGCGGTGACGATGGAGGCGGATTCACCGGGCGTGTTCAGCAGGATCGACGTGGTCGAGCCGCCGTACATGCCGCCGTAGTAAATGCCGGCGAAAACGATGATCGCCGCCGTCGGCTCGAGGCTGTAGGTGATCGGCATCAGCAGGGCAACGGTCATCGCCGGGCCGATACCCGGCAGCACCCCCACCGCCGTTCCGACCAGGACGCCGCCCAGGGCGTACAGCAGGTAGATCGGCTGCATCGCCACGGAGAAGCCCTCGAGGAGGGCGTAGAAGTTATCCATTCAGGAACGGCACCCCTTCGAGCACGCCGGCAGGCAGCGAGACGCCGAGGAGCCCGGCGAACGCGAACTGCAGCAGCAGCGCCATGACTACCCCGACCACGGCCGCACGCCACAGCGGCTTGGCGCCGAGCGCCCACGCCGCGCCGACGAACAGCACGGCCGCGGCAACCGGCCAGCCCAGCGGCACGATCAGGAAAATATGAACGACGACGGCGCCCGCCATCTTGGCGACGGTCAGCCAGTCCGTCTTGACATCCGGATCGATGTCTTCGCCCTCTTCGGCCTCGCCGGTGACGCCGCGCAGCAACTGCACGATCAGGCCGGCACCGACGGCCACCAGCAGGCCGGAGACGATGTACGGCAGCGCCCGGGGCCCGATGTCGCTGGCCGCGTCGGGCGTTTCGATCCCCGCCCCGGCCACGAACCCGACGATCCCGATGCTCAGGATCACGGCCGCGAAGATTATTTCTCCGAGCGGCTTGCCCGGGGCGGCAGTGCCGCCCCGGACCGCTCCAGTAGTGGAAGAGGCCATGGTTACTTCACGAGACCGATATCCGTCAGGGTCGCGGTGACTGTCTTGATGTCCTCCGTCAGGAAGCTCTCAAATTCTTCGCCGGCCAGGAACGCGTCGCCCCAGTTGTTGGTGGACAGGGTTTCCTTCCACGCATCGGTGTCGTGCAGCTCGGTCATCAGTGCCGTGAGCTTCTCCGCCTGGGCATCGTCGATAGACCCGGGAGCCACGACGCCGCGCCAGTTGGTGAGCACCACGTCCATGCCCTGCTCCTTCAGCGGCTTGACCTCGGGCAACTGCGGCGCCGCCTCCGGGCCGGAGACCGCCAGGGCGCGCAGCTTGCCGGCCTTGACCTGCTCCGCGTACTCCCCCACGCCGGAGATGCCGGCCGAGACCTTGTTGCCCAGCAGCGCCGCCAGCGATTCCCCGCCACCGGAGTACGGGATGTAGTTCAGGCTGTCGGCGCCGATTCCGGCTTCCTTCAGCATGAGGCCGGCCAGGATGTGGTCGGCGCCGCCGGCGGAGCCGCCGGTGATGGAGACGCCCTTGCCCTTGGCCTTGACGTCGGCGATCAGGTCGTCGATCGTCTGGTACGGCGAGTCGGCGGGAACGACGACGACGAGCGGCTCTTCGGTGAGCCGGGCGATCGGCGTGGTGTCTTCGATCCGGTTCTTCGACTTGTTGGTTTCCACGGCCCCGACCATGACGTACCCCATCACCATCAGGGTGTCCGGGTTCTGTTCGGTGGCCAGCTTCGCCAGCCCGTTGGTGCCGCCGGCGCCGCCGATGTTGACCACCGAGGCGCTGGAAACCAGGTCGTTTTCCTGCAGATCCTTCTGAATGGCGCGGCCGGTCTGGTCCCAGCCGCCGCCCGGGTCTGCCGGGACAATGATGTTCAACTTGTCGATGCCGGCTTCTTCGGCACCGCCCCCGCCGCCACCAGTGGAGCCGCAGGCTGCCAGGACCAGGGCGGATGCTGCCGCGGCGGCCACCAGGGCCGAACGGCGTCTCATCGTACGGTCGAGCTTCATGTAGGTTCTTCCTCCTCCAACCGGCGTGATGGGCATCACCATGCCGTGCGCCCCAGCGTAGGGGCCGGCCCGGCGCGCGGGAAGAATGCGGTCATTGTGGCCGTATTGGTCATTGTGGTCACAACCGCGCCCCGCGCCGAGGCACCAGATGGCGGCTGCAAAGTGGCGCAGCTAACAGCATGAGAAAATGGTGGTGTGTTCCAATCCCTGTCGCTGCGGACCCAGCTGTTTGTGCTGCAGCTGTCCATCCTGCTCGCCGTCGTGCTGGTGGCCGGCTCGGTCGCCATTTCGATGCAGGAGCAGCAGATCCGCGACGCCTACGAGGGACGGATGATCGGCGTGGCACGCTCGGTGGCGCAACTGCCGTCCATTGTGGACGCCTTCGACGACGAAGACCCCAGCGAGACCATCCAGCCGATCGCCGAGCTCATCGCGCAGTCCACGGGCGTGACCTATGTGGTGGTCACGGACGACCGCGGGATCCGCTACTCACACCCGAACCCGGCATTGATCGGGCAGATGGTTTCCACGGACCCGTCGATCCCGTTGTCCGGCGAGACGTTCGTGGGCAGGCAGACCGGCACGCTGGGCGAGTCGTGGCGGGTGAAGGTGCCCGTCTATGACCGGTCGGGCGGAACCGTGATCGGCACGGCGTCGGTCGGCACCTTGGAATCAACGCTGCGCGATGACCTCAACGACGACTTGCCCGTTCTGCTGGCCTGGCTCATCGCGGCGGCACTGGTCGGATCGGCTGGCGCGATCTACATCTCGCGGCTGGTGTGGCGGCGGATCTATCAGCTCGAGCCGGAGGAGATCGCCGCCCTGCTCGAAACGCGCGACGCGATGCTGCACGGCATCGGCGAGGGCGTGGTCGCCGTCGACGACCGCGGGCGCATCGCCTTGCTCAACGATGAGGCGAAACGCCTCCTGGAGGTCTCCGATGCCGCTTTGGGCCAGCCAGCCACCACCATCCTGGAACCGGAGCTGGCAGCAATGCTCGCGGCCACCGGCGGCGCCGACGAAACGGTCCTCGCCGGCGAACGGGTGCTGCTGGCCCGGGCCAATGCGGCCACCGTGGACTCGCGCCGCGTGGGCAGCGTCCTCATCCTGCGTGACCGCACCGAACTGCACCAGCTGCTGCAGGATTTGGACGGCGCACGGGATGTCACTCAGGCCCTGCGTGCCCAGGCACACGAATTTTCCAACAAGATGCATGTGATCTCCGGCCTGCTGGAACTGGGCCGCGCGCAGCAGGCGGTGGACTTCATCTCGCGCTCCGGCCACGGCGGGTCGGTGGTGGCGGGCGAACTGGCCCCGGGCATCACGGACCCGGACGCGGCCAGCCTGCTGATGGCCAAGACCACCATCTGCGACGAAAAGGACATCAGGCTGCTCATCGATCCGGCATCCGAGCTCGCCCCGGACGGCACCACCGATGCGGTCACGGTGCTCGGGAACCTGATCGACAACGCCATCGAAGCCGTGGGGATGCAGGGAACCATCACCGTCGCCATCGCCAGCGGCCCGGCCGGCTGCACCATCACGGTCGCCGACGACGGCCCCGGCATCCCGGCGGAGGAATACCACCGCATCTTCGAGCCCGGCGTCTCGGGCAAGGAGGCCGCGCTGCCGGGCAGCCGGGGGTTCGGCCTCGCGCTGGTCAGCCGCGTCGCCGCGCGGCGCGGAGGCAGCGCCCGCGTGGCGGCGTCGGCCTCCGGCGGCGCCGAGTTCACGGTCACGTTCTCGCCCACCCCGCCCAACGCCCGCGCGCACGAAATTCCGGTCCCATGAGCCAGATCCGCACGGTCGTCATCGACGACGACAAAGAAGTTGCCGGCGTGCATACCGGCTTCCTGCTGGCCCACGGCGCCTTCGACGCCGTGGGTACCGCATACACCGGGGCCGAGGGCCTGGCCATGGTCGCGGCGCTACGCCCCGAACTGGTGCTGCTGGACATCCACCTGCCGGACATGAGCGGCATCGAAGTGCTGCGCGCGGTCCGGAACCTTCCCGGCGAACCTGTCGACGTGATCGCGATAACTGCGGCACGCGAACTGGACACGGTGCGGGCCGCGATGGCCGGCGGCGTGCTCCACTACCTCGTCAAGCCGTTCAACGCGCGGGTGCTGATGGAGCGGCTGGACGCCTATGTGGAACACCGCCGGCACATCAGCGGCAGCGACGACTCCGCCGTGCTGGACCAGGACGGCATCGACCGGCTGCTCGCGCCGCAGCTCGAGGCCGGCAGGGAGTCCGCCCGGCGGGACGCGGACGGAACGGCCGAAGGCCCGGCGCCCCGCGGCGCCTCGGGCGCACCCCGGCTGTTGCCGCGCGCTGCCGCCGCCTCCGGAAGCGATGCCGGCCGCGCCGCGCTTTCCGCCGTCGCGCTGTCCGGCTCCGGGGCCGCGGTTCCGCTGCCCAAGGGCCTGTCCCTGCCCACCCTGGAGGCGGTGATCGCCGACCTGCATGCGGCCGGCGCGGCCTCCTCTGCGTCCGAGGTCGCCGGGCGGCTGGGCCTGGCCCGGGTCAGCGCGCGGCGCTACCTGGAGTACCTGGTGTCGCGCGGCGAGGCACGGATCACCCCGCGGTACGGGGCAGCCGGCCGGCCGGAGAAGTTTTACGTCCCGATAGGCCGCTAGGACTGTGTTCCGGTCCCGCTCACAAGTCAGGACGGGGCCTGCGTCCCGACCAGACGTTAGGACGGGGTTTGCCCGGCCCGCCGCAGGATCTGCTCGGCGTGCTTGAGGACCGGCCCGTCGACCATTTGGCCGCGGAACCGGAAGGCCCCGGATTCGGTGGCGGCGGCGGCCAGCAGCGCGGCCGCATGGTCGGTTTCTTCCTCGCCCGGGCGATAAGCGGCCCGCACCACGTCGGCCTGGCTGGGGTGGATGATGGCCTTGGCCGCGAACCCCGAGGCGACGGCGTCCTCAGCCTCGGCGGCGAGCCCGCCGAGGTCCGCTATGTCGAGGTAGACCGAGTCGATGGCGGCCTTGCCGTAGGCGCCGGCGGCGAGCAGGACCTGCGAACGCGCCTGCCGGGCCACGTCCCGATAGGTTCCGGACGCGAACCGGCTGGAGCTGCCGCCCAGTGAGGCGACCAGGTCCTCGGCTCCCCACATCAGCGCGGTGACGTTCGCGCAGCGTGCCAGTTCCGCGGCGCGCAGCACGCCGAGGGCCGTCTCGCACAGGGCCACCACCGAGTACTCCCCCAGTCCGCCGGCCGCCGCCGCGTCCTCCGCCTTGGCCAGCATGATGGTGCGGTAGCCGGACCGGCGGACGGCATCCAGGTCCGGTGCGTGGTCGGCGGTGCCGGCCGCGTTGACCCGGACGATCGTCCGTTCGGGGTCCAGCGGGTTGTCGATGATGGCTGCCCGGGCCGCCGCACGGTCGGCCGGAGCAACGGCGTCCTCCAGGTCCAGGATCACCGCGTCGGCGCGTGCGGCCGCCTTGCCGTACCGGTCCGGGCGGTCAGCCGGACAAAACAGGATGGCCGGTCCCATGCCGAAGCCGGTCATCGGCTTCCGTCCCCGGGCCGGCCGTCCCACAGTTCGGCGTCGGCCGTTTCCGAGCCCGCGATGGCGTCCGCGTGGCCATCCTTGGTCCACATCAGGCAGCTGCGCGTCACCGTGGCGACCACATCCCCGTGTTGGTTCCGGCCGGTATGGTGCATGGTCACCACCCCGGTCCCCGGCCGGGACCGGGACAGCCGCTTGTCGGTGACCACCGTCTCCGTGTACAGGGTGTCCCCGTGGTAGAGCGGGTGCGGGAACGTCACGTCGGTCATGCCCAGCTGAGCCACGATCGTGGACTGGGTGAGCTGGCCGACCGACTGGCCCACCACGGTGGCGAGGGTGAACATGGAATTCATCAGCCGCTGGCCGAACGGCTGCTCCGCCGCCCACGCCGCGTCGAGGTGCAGGGCCTGGTTGTTCATGGTGGCGGTGGTGAAGAAAACATTGTCCGCCTCGGTGACCGTCCGGCCCGGCCGGTGCGCGTAGATGACGTCTGCCTCGATCTCCTCGAAGTAGAGCCCGCGCTGGATGATCACTTTCTGCGCCCCGGCCGCTTCCGACGGCGTCGCCGCTGCCCCGGCGTCGGTGTTCACCGGGCACCCGCCTGGTACTGGTCGACCCGGAGCTCGGCTCCGGTGGCCGCCACGACGTCCCGCATGTCGACGCCGGGGGCCGTCTCGCGCAGCACCAGTCCCTGCTCCCCGACGTCGATGACCGCCAGGTCGGTGATGATGGTGTCCACGCAGCCCCTGCCGGTCAGCGGCAGTGTGCATTCGGTCAAAATCTTGGGATTCCCGTCCCTGTCCACGTGTTCCATCATGACGATCAGCCGTTTGGCGCCGAAGACCAGGTCCATGGCACCGCCCATGCCCTTGACCATCTTGCCGGGGATCATCCAGTTGGCCAGGTCCCCGGTCCGGGACACCTGCATGGCGCCGAGAACGGCGACGTCGACGTGCCCGCCGCGGACCATGCCGAAGGAAGCGGAAGAGTCGAAGATCGCCGCTCCCCGGTTGAGCGTCACGGTCTCCTTTCCCGCGTTGATCAGGTCCGGGTCGATGTTGTCCTCGGTCGGATAGGGGCCGACGCCGAGGATCCCGTTCTCCGAATGCAGGATGACTTCCACGCCGTCGGGGATGTAGTTGGGGACGAGGGTGGGCATGCCGATGCCCAGGTTCACGTACTGCCCGTTTTCCAGTTCCCGGGCCACCCGGGCGGCCAATTCGTTGCGCGTCAGCGCCATGGCGTGCTCCTTACTTCCCGGTCGCGGTGTCTTGGCCGGCCAGCCGCACCGTGCGTTTTTCGATCCGCTTTTCCACCTCCGGCGCCACCACCACCCGCTGGACGAAGATGCCGGGGGTGTGGATCTGCTGGGGGTCCAGTTCGCCCGGTTCCACGAGTTCCTCGACCTCGGCGATCGTGATCTTGCCGGCCATGGCGCACAGCGGATTGAAATTCATGGCGGTCACGTGGAACACCAGATTGCCCAGCCGGTCGCCCTTCCAGGCGTGCACCAGGCCGAAGTCGGGCCGCAGGGACTCCTCCAGCACGTACTCGGCCCCGCCGAAGCTGCGGACCTCCTTCGGTTCCGACGCCTTGGCGACCCCGCCGTCGGCGTCGTATTTGCGCGGCAGCCCGCCCTCACTGACCTGGGTGCCGACACCGGCAGCCGTATAGAACGCGGGTATCCCGGCCCCGCCGGCGCGCAGCTTCTCCGCCAGCGTCCCCTGCGGGGTCAGCTCCACTTCCAGCTCGCCGGCCAGGAACTGCCGGGCGAACTCCTTGTTCTCGCCCACGTAGGAGCTGATGGTGCGCCGGATCCGCCCGTCGGCCAGCAGCACGCCCAGTCCCCAGTCGTCCACGCCGCAGTTGTTGCTGATGGTTTCCAGATCGGTGGTGCCGGCGTCGTGCAGGGCCTGGATCAGCGCCACCGGAATGCCGCACAGGCCGAAGCCGCCCACGGCCAGCGAGGCGCCGTCGGGAATGTCCGCCACGGCCTCCGCGGCGGAAGCTACTACCTTGTCGATCACTGCGTCCTCCTCTGCCTGCGGTCCGTCAAAGCCCCAGTTCGCGGGCGATGAGCATCAGCTGTACTTCGGTGGTCCCTTCCCCGACCTCCAGGATTTTCGAGTCACGGTAGTGGCGCGCCACCCGGAATTCGTTGATGAAGCCGAAGCCGCCGAAAATCTGCGTGGCATCGCGGGCGTTGTCCATGGCGGCTTCGCCTGCCACCATCTTGGCAATCGCGGACTGGGTTTTGAAGTGTTGGCCGGCGAGCATCCGGGCGGCGGCGTCGTAATACGCCAGCCGCGCCGTGTGCGCGCGGGCCTGCATCCGGGCGATCTTGAACTGGATGGCCTGGAAGGAGCCGATGCTGGTGCCGAAGGCCTGGCGCTCCTTGGCGTAGCGCACCGCCTCGTCCACGCAGCCCTGCGCCGCGCCCGTGGCCAGCGCGGCGATGGCGATCCGGCCCTCGTCCAGGATTTGCAGGAAGTTCGCATACCCCCGGCCGCGGCGGCCCAGCAGGTTCTCCTCCGGGACCCGGACGTTGTCCAGGGTGAGCGGATGCGTGTCGGAGGCGTTCCAGCCCACCTTGTTGTACGCCTTCTCGGCGGTGAAGCCCGGCGTGTCCGTGGGAACCAGGATGGTGGAAATCTCCTTCTTCAGCGAGCCGTCGTCGCGCTCCGAGGTGCCGGTGACCGCCGTGACGGTGACCAGCCGGGAGATGTCGGTGCCGGAATTCGTGATGAATTCCTTGTGCCCGTTGACCACCCACTGCCCGTCCACGAGCTCGGCCCGGGTCTTCGTGCCGCCCGCGTCGGAGCCCGCTTCGGGTTCGGTCAGGCCGAAGCCGGCGAGCGCCTCGCCGCTGGCCAGCATGGGCAGCCACTGTTGTTTCTGGTCCTCGCTGCCGAAGCGGTAGATGGGCATGGCCCCCAGCGAGACCCCGGCCTCCAGGGTGATCGCCACCGATTGGTCCACCGCACCGAGTTCTTCCAGCGCCAGGGCGAGCGCAAAGTAATCGCCGCCCATGCCGCCGTACTCCTCGGGGAACGGGAGGCCGAACAGTCCCATTTCGCCCATCTGTGCCACCAATTTGTACGGGAAGCTGTGCTCCTCGTCGTGCTTGGCGGACACCGGGGCCACCACCTCGCGGGCAAATTCCCGCACGGTCTCCACCAGGTCCTGGTAGTCCTCGCTCAGTGAAAAGTCAGGCATGGTCATGCCCCTTTCTGTTCAGGTTCTTCGGGGACAAGATCCGCTGCCCGCACGACGGCGACGATCTGGCCGGCCTTGACCAGGTCGCCGGGTTTGAGGTTGATGCTGGCCTCGCCGGCGATTGCGGCGCTCAGCTGGTGTTCCATCTTCATCGCTTCCACCGTCAACAGCGGCTGGCCGGCCACCACCCGCTCACCGTTGGCCACCGCCACCGACGTCACCGTCCCGGGCATCGGCGAGCGCACCTCGGGTGATGCCTCCCCCTCGGCTTGGCGGACCCCCGCCAGGGCATCGGCGAGCCGGCGCTCCCGGCCGCGGACGGTCACCCGGGCCGACCAGCCGGCGTCGCCCAGCCAGATCGTGCCGTCTGCGCCGAACGCGTGGCGCAGCGGCCGGCGGAGTCCGTCGACCTCCGCCGCCTGCCCGGCCCGGTCCAGCACGACGGCGTAGCTGCCGCCGCCGGCCGTCACCAGGGCACCGGCGGGCGAGCCGGCGGCCGCGTCCCCCGTCCAGGCCACCGTGACCTCGCGGTGTTCTCCGCCGCCAAGGTCGAAGCTGACCGTGCCCGGGCGCGGCCCGCTCAACCGCCAGCCCTCGCTCCGCCAGGCGGACCCCGCGCCGCCGGCGGCACATGCGTGGATCCGCGCGTCCCGTTGCCGGAGCAGCCAGTCCACGGCAGCCACGCACAGTTCGGCGTCACCGGGCCGGCGGAACTGCTGGTGTTCGATCTTCCGGTCGATCAGCGTGGTGTCCAGCCGACCGGCCCGCACGTCCTCGTCGGCCAGCAGGCTGCGGAGGTGCTCGATGTTGGTATGGATGCCCAGCACCATGGTGTCGGCGAGCGCACCGTCCAGCCGTGCCAGGGCCTGCTGCCGGTCTTCGCCCCAGGCGACCACCTTGGACAGCAGCGGGTCGTAGTCGGAGGGGATGACCAGCCCGGGCAGCAGCGAACTGTCCACCCGGATGCCCTCCCCGGCGGCTTCCTCCAGGGCCAGCACCGTGCCCGCCGAGGGCAGGAACTGCTGCGAGGGATCCTCCGCGTAGACGCGCGCCTCCACCGCGTGTCCCGTGAGCACGACGTCGGACTGGGCCAGCGTGAGCACCTCACCGGCGGCGATGCGCACCTGCCACTCCACCAGGTCCAGGCCGGTCACCAGCTCGGTGACCGGGTGTTCCACCTGCAGCCGGGTGTTCATCTCCATGAAGAAAAACTCGTCGGGGGCGTCGTCGGAGACCAGGAACTCCACCGTTCCGGCCCCGGTGTAGTCCACCGAGCGGGCGGCGTTGCAGGCGGCCTCGCCGATCCTGCCGCGGGTGGCGGCGTCGAGCAGCGACGACGGGGCCTCCTCGATGACTTTCTGGTGCCGGCGCTGCAGCGAGCATTCGCGCTCCCCCAGGTGGATCGCGTTGCCGTGCCGGTCGCACAGCACCTGAACCTCGATGTGCCGCGGCCGGGCGATCAGCCGCTCGAGGAAGAGCGTGTCGTCGCCGAAGGCGGAGGCGGCCACCCGGCGCCCGGCGGCGAGCGCGGCGCGCAGTTCCCCGGGCCGCTGCACGGCCATCATCCCCTTGCCGCCGCCGCCGGCCGACGGCTTGATCAACAGCGGGTAGCCGACCTCTTCGGCGGCCCGGACCAGCCCGTCGTCGTCCAGCCCCGGTTCCGCGATCCCGGGAATGACCGGGACCCCATGCGATGCCACGTGGTTCTTGGAGCGGATCTTGTCCCCCATGATCCCGATCGCCCCGACATTGGGTCCGATGAACACGATGCCGGCCGCCTCCAGCGCCTGGGCGAACGCCACGTTCTCGCTGAGGAAGCCGTAGCCGGGGTGGACGGCCTCGGCGCCCGTGGCCTTGCAGGCTTCGATCACCGCGTCGATACGCAGGTAGCTCTCGGTGGCCGGGGCGGGCCCGATCCGCACCGCGATGTCGGCCTCGCGCACGTGGCGGGCCCCGGCGTCGGCATCCGAATAGACGGCCGCGGCCCGGATGCCCATGGCGCGCAGCGTGCGGATGACCCGGCAGGCGATTTCGCCGCGGTTGGCAACCAGGACGGTTTCAAACACTCTGGATCACATCCTGAACAGGCCGAAGGCGGTCTCGGGCAAGGGACTGTTGGCGCAGACGTCAAGGGCGAGGCCGAGCACGGTCCGGGTCTGCGCCGGGTCGATGATCCCGTCGTCCCAGAGCCGGGCGGTGGAGTAATACGGGTTGCCCTGCGCTTCGTACTGCTCCCGGATGGGGGCCTTGAACGCCTCCTCGGCCTCGGCGCTCCACTCCTCCCCGCGGGCTTCCAACTGGTCGCGTTTGACGGTGGCCAGGACCGAGGAGGCCTGGTTGCCGCCCATCACCGAAATGCGAGCGGCCGGCCACATCCAGAGGAAGCGCGGCGAGTAGGCGCGGCCGCACATGGAGTAATTGCCGGCGCCGAAGGACCCGCCGATCACCACGGTCAGCTTCGGCACCCGGGCGGTCGCGACGGCGGTCACCATCTTGGCGCCGTGCTTGGCGATGCCGCCGGCCTCGTAGTCGCGGCCGACCATGAAGCCGGAAAGGTTCTGCAGGAAGACCAGCGGGATGCCGCGCTGGTCGCAGAGTTCAATGAAGTGCGCGCCCTTGAGGGCAGATTCGGAAAAGAGCACCCCGTTGTTCGCCACGATGCCCACCTGATGCCCGTGGAGCCGGGCGAACCCGGTGACCAGCGTGGTGCCGTACTCCCGCTTGAACTCGTGGAAGCGGCTGCCGTCCACCAACCGGGCGATGACCTCGCGGACGTCGTAGGCGGCGTTGACGTCCACCGGAACGGCTCCGTAAATTTCCTGCGGTTCGGCCGCCGGAGCCTCCACGGGCGCTGTCTCCCAGGCCGGTGTCCGGCACGGGAGCGTGGCCACGATGTCGCGGACAATCTCCAGCGCGTGCACATCGTTCTCGGCCAGGTGGTCGGTAACCCCCGAGGTCCGCGCATGCAGTTCGCCGCCGCCGAGTTCCTCCGCGGTGACAACTTCGCCGATGGCCGCCTTCACCAGCGGCGGGCCGCCCAGGAAGATGGTGCCCTGGCCGCGAACGATCACGGTTTCGTCGCTCATCGCCGGAACGTAGGCGCCGCCGGCCGTGCAGGAACCGAGCACCGCGGCGATCTGCGGGATTTTAGCCGCCGACATCCGCGCCTGGTTGTAGAAGATGCGGCCGAAGTGCTCGCGGTCCGGGAAGACGTCGTCCTGCTTGGGGAGGAACGCGCCGCCGGAGTCCACCAGGTAGATGCACGGCAGGTTGTTCTCCAGCGCCACCTCCTGGGCGCGCAGGTGTTTCTTGACGGTCATCGGATAGTAGGTGCCGCCCTTGACGGTCGCATCGTTGCAGACCACCAGCACGTGGCGACCGTGCACCAGGCCGATGCCGGCGATCATCCCCGCCCCCGGCGAATCGCCGTCGTACATTCCCTCTGCGGCCAGCGGCGCGATTTCCAGGAACGGGCTGCCCTCGTCCAGCAGCGTGTCGACCCTGTCCCGCGGCAACAGCTTGCCCCGCTCCAGGTGGCGCCGGCGCGAGCCCTCCGGCCCGCCCGCCGCCACCGAAGCCAGGCGGGCGTGCAGTTCGGCAGCCAGCCGGCGCTGCTGCTCGTCGTTGGCCCGGAAGCTGTCACTGGTAGTGTCCACCCGGGAAGCCAGTGTCTCCATCGACACCTTCCTGGCCGAAGCCGTCGCGCGCCCACGCCCGCCGCCCGCTGGGGGGCAACTGGCCTGAAGGACGCATTTTGGTTAGTCTGTACTAACTGAAATCAGGCTAGTGGCCGTTAAGTGTCTTGTCCAGCACTTATTCGGCACCTTCTCGAAGGAACCGATCCATGCCCGCAGCACCGCATGCCGCCGCCGTGACGCGCCAGACCGGCCGCAGCCTGGCCAAGGCCACCCGGAGGGCCGCACTGCTGGACGCCGCTGCCCGCCTCTTCGCCGAGCGCGGCTTCAACGGCGTGTCCATCGAAGACCTCGGCTCGGCGGCCGGCGTCAGCGGGCCGGCCGTCTACCGGCATTTCGAGAGCAAACATGCGGTGCTGGCGGCACTGCTCACGGGCGTCAGCCAGGACCTGCTCGACGGCGGCCAGGACGTGGCGGCCGGCCAGCAGGACGCCGAGGAGGCGCTGCGCGGCCTGGTCGCCTTCCACGTGGACTTTGCCTTGAAGAATCCCGACGTCATCCGGGTCCACGACAGGGACCTGGACAGCCTCCCCGCCGAGGACTCGGCGCTGGTCCGGACGCTGCAGCGCACCTATGTGGAGGTGTGGGTTTCCGTGCTGGCGCGGCTGCTGCCGGAGGCGGACGCGGCGCAGTTGCGGGTCCGCGCACACGCCGTCTTCGGACTGATCAACTCCACGCCGCACTCGACCCACCGGAGCCGGCAGCCGCGGGAAGCCTGGCGCCGCAATCTGCTGGAACAAATGGCTTGGGCCGCGTTGAAAGCCGAGTAGGGTGTATCAGACACCAACTAGCCGAAAGGTCTGCTGTGATTGAGCTTCGTCCTGTAGAACCTGCCGACCTCGACGAGTTCTTCGAGTACCAGCAGGATCCCGACGCCAACCATATGGCGGCGTTTGCCGCCCGGAATCCGTCTGACCGCGGCGTGTTTGATCTCCACTGGCAGAGCCTGCTCAACGACGAGTCCATCACCGTGCGCACCGTCACCGTCGACGGCGAGGTGGTGGGCAGCGTGCTGGCCTACCCCAACGAGGGGTACCCGGAACTGAGCTACTGGACGGCGAAGTCGCAGTGGGGCAAGGGCGTCACCACCGCGGCCGTCGAGGCCTTCCTGCGGGAATTTTCCGCGCGTCCCATCCGGGCGCGGGTGGTCAAGGACAACCTTGGGTCGGTCAAGGTCCTGCACAAGCTCGGCTTCCGGACCGTCGGCGAGGCCCAGGGCTTCGCCAACGCCCGCGGCGCCGTGGTGACCGAGGAGATCCTCGAACTGGCCTGAGCCGCCTCTGCACCCTGATCACACCATGGCCAGCACCATGGCCGGGCTGATCACACCATGGCCAGCACCATGGCCGGGTCCGACAGGATCGTGCCCACGTCGGCGAGGAAGCGTCCCGCCTGCTCCCCGTCCACCACGCGGTGGTCGAAGGACAGGCTGAGCGTCACCACATCGCGCAGCGCCACCTCCCCCCGGTATTCCCACGGCTGCCGGCGCACCGCGCCGAGGGCAAGGATGGCCGACTCCCCCGGGTTCAGGATCGGCGTTCCGGCGTCGATGCCAAACACCCCGATGTTGGTGATGGAGATGGTCCCCCCGCGCAGATCGGCCGGGGCGGTCCTGCCGGCGCGTGCCGTCTCGGTCAGCTCCCCCAGGGCCTCGGCCAGCCGGTGCAGGTCCATCCGGTGCGCGTCCTTGATGTTCGGCACGGTCAGTCCGCGCGGGGTCGCCGCGGCGATGCCCAGGTTCACGTAGTTCTGCTGCACGATCTCGCCGGCGTCCCCGTCCCAGCGGGAGTTCAGCTCGGGGCGGCGCTCCAGCGCCAGGCACAGGGCTTTGGCGGTGATGGTCAGCGGCGTGAGTTTCAGGGCGGCGAACGCCTTGCCCGCCTTGAGCCGCCGGATCAACTCCATGCTCTCCGTCGCGTCGACGGTAAGGAACGAGGACGCATGCGGGGCGGTGAAAGCACTGGCCACCATGGCGGCGGCGGTGTGCTTCCGTACGCCCCTGACCGGGATCCGCGTCTCGGCCTCCGCGGCGCCGCCGAGCCAGCCGCCGGCCGTCCCGGACACGGCGTCCGGGGCCGCGACCGCCGGGGCCGCTGCGGCCGCCTCGTGGACGGCGAGGACGTCGTCGCGGGTGATCAGGCCCCGTTCTCCGGTCCCGGCCACCTGGGCCAGATCGACTCCGAGGTCCTTCGCCAGCTTGCGGACCGGCGGGGTGGAGCGTGGCCGCTCCGGGATCGTCCCGGACGGTTCGGCCAAGGCCTGACCGGGCGCCCCGGCCGGCCGGCCGGCGGCCGCAACATCCGCGGCTCCGGCGGGCTCCGTGTCCGGCGCGCGCCCGTCCAGGGTCGCCGGATAGGTGGCCGGCACCGCCGCGGTGGCCGCCCCTCCGGTCTTGCGCGGGCGCCGGGCCGGCCGCCCGTTCCCTTCGGCCGCCGCACCGTACCCCACCAGGTTCGCCTCGCGGCGCGGTTCCGGCGGGCTTCCCGCGGCCTTGACGCCGTCGTCGCCCTGCCCCGCGTCTTCCACCTCGATGGAGACGATCGGCTCGCCCACGCTGACCGTGGTGCCGGGTACCTCATGCAGGGTCCGGACCACGCCGGCGAACGGCGAGGGCAGCTCGACCACGGCCTTGGCGGTTTCCACCTCGCCCAGGATCTGGTTGAGCTGGACCGCGTCGCCCTCGGCCACGCTCCAGCTGACAATCTCCGACTCGGTGAGCCCTTCGCCCAGGTCCGGCAGTTTGAATACCTTGATCCCCACGGGTTCAGTCCTCCAGTCCGGTCAGGGAGTTGGGCCGGCCGAGCACCCGGTCCACGCCGTCAAGGATGCGGTCCAGGTCCGGCAGATGATGCCGCTCCATCTTGGCCGGCGGGTACGGAATGTCCATCCCGGTGATCCGCACCGGCGCGTGTTCCAGATGATAGAAGCAGCGTTCGGTCAGGCTGGCCGCGATCTCTGCACCGAGCCCGCCGGTCCGGGCCGCCTCGTGGGTGACCACCAGTCGGCCCGTTTTCCGCACGGAGGCCTCCACGGTGGGAAAGTCCAGCGGCGACAGCGAGCGCAAGTCAATGACTTCCACCGACACGCCGTCGTCCTCGGCGGCCTGCGCGGCCTCGCGTGCCGTCTGCACCAGCGCGCCGTAGGCCACCAGGGTCACGTCCGACCCGGGCACCTCCACCCGGGCGCTGCCCAGCGGCAGCGCGGACTCCAGCGCATTCTCGTCCACGTCGCCCTTGGTGTGGTACCGCCGCTTCGGCTCGAAGTAGACCACCGGATCGTCGGCGGCGATGGCCTGCTGGATCATCGTGCAGGCGTCCTGCGGGTTGGACACTGCCACCACCCGCAGACCGGACGTGTGGGTGAAATACGCCTCCGGGGATTCGGAGTGGTGTTCGGCCGCGCCGATGCCGCCGCCGAAGGGCACCCGGATGGTCAGCGGCATCTTGACCCGGCCGCGGGTGCGGTAGTGCAGCTTGGCTACCTGGCTGACAATCTGGTCGAACGCCGGGTAGATGAAGCCGTCGAACTGGATTTCGCACACGGGCCGGTAGCCCCGGTAGGCCATCCCGACGGCGGTGCCCAGGATCGCGGACTCGGCCAGCGGGGCATCGATCACCCGGTGGGCGCCGAAGTCCTTTTGCAGTTCGTCGGTAATGCGGAACACCCCGCCCAAGGCTCCGATGTCCTCGCCGATGATCACCACCCTGGGATCGTTTTCCAGGGCCTTGCGCAGCCCGGTGTTGATGGCGCGTCCAAACGTCATGGTGGTCATCAGCGGCCTCCCTCGGCAGCGTCGAACGAATCAAGATAGCGCTCGTAGTGCGCGCGCTGTTCTGCCAGCACGGGGTGCGGCGCCACGTAGACGTTCTCGAACAGTTCCAAGTCCGCCGGGTCGGCCATGCTCGTGCACCCGGCCCGCATCTCGGCCGCTGCCTGGTCGGCCGCGTCCCGGACCCGCTGTTGCAGGCCCTCGTCCAACAAGCCCTCGGCCGCCAGGTGGGCGGCCAGCCGGTCGATCGGATCCCGGCTCTTCCAGTCCTCCAGCTCGTTCGCGTCGCGGTAGCGGGTGGGATCGTCCGCCGTCGTGTGCGGTCCCATCCGGTAGGTGACCGCTTCGATGAAGGACGGGCCGCCGCCGCTGCGCGCGTGCTCCAGCGCCCGGCGGGTCACCGCCAGGCAGGCCAGGACATCGTTGCCGTCCACCCGGTAACTGGGAATGCCGAATCCGGGCGCCCGGTCGGAGAGTTTGCCCTGGGCCTGCAGTGACACCGGTTCGGAGATCGCCCACTGGTTGTTCTGGCAGAAGAAGATCACCGGCGCCTGGAAGCTGGCGGCAAACACCATGGCCTCGTTCACGTCGCCCTGGCTGGTGGCGCCGTCGCCGAAATACGTCACCGCCACGGCGTCGTCGCCGTCGAACTTGACCGCCATGGCGTAGCCGGTGGCGTGCAGCGTTTGCGCGCCGATGATGACCTGCGGGGTGGCCATGTTGATCTCGTAGGGGTCCCAGCCGGAGGGCCTGTTGCCGCGCCAAACGCGGATCATGTCGGTCAGGTCCACGCCGCGGCAGTACGCGACGCCGTTTTCCCGGTAGCTGGAGAAGACGAAGTCGTCCTTGCGCAGGGCGCGGCCGGAACCGATCTGGGCCGCTTCCTGCCCCAGCAGAGGCGGCCACAAGGCGAGCTCCCCCTGCCGCTGCAAGGCGGTGGCTTCCTGGTCCAGGCGGCGGACCACCACCATGTCCTGGTAGAGGCCGGCGAGTCGGTCGCCGTCGATATCCTCCAGCCAGGGGTCGAACTCCCCGCTGGGGGCCCGCGTGCCGTCCGGCGCGAGCAGTTGGATGTAGCTTTCCTGGTTATGCGGACCGGCCGGGTCCGTGCCTGGTAAGGACACTTGCGACACTCCCTTTGCGTCTTCAGGGCCGGGAACTCTTGTGGACCTCCCGGCGCCGGACAGCCCCGCCTGCACCTTTGCCCGCGGTTGATTGTGACACTACTCACATCCGGCAAGTGGCGCAATGATCCGGACAAAAACTGAGCAGAATGCCCTGTCGGGGCCGGGCAGGTCGTGCTAGTCTGCGCATTATGCGGAATCTGGACGGCACCGACCTGCGGTTACTGGCAGCCCTGACGCAGGATCCGCGCCGGACGGTCGTGGCCCTGGCGCAGATCCTGGGCCTGTCCCGCAACACGGTGCAGGCGCGCATGGCCCGGCTGGAAAAGGACCAGGTGTTCCTGTCCTTCGACCGGCGGATCAATCCCGCCGCCGTGGGATATCCGCTCGCGGCCTTCATCCACATCCACGTGCACCAGCCGAAACTGCAACAGATCACCGACGAGCTGGCCCGCATTCCGGAAGTACTCGAAGCGATCGGCATCACCGGCCAGGCGGATATCCTTGCCCGCGTCGTCTCCGAGGGCGCCGAGGACCTGTTCCGCGTCAACGGCAAGATTCTGGCGATCGACGGCGTGGAGCGGACCGACACGTCGCTGGCCATGCACGAACTGATCCCGTTCCGGATGGAACCGCTGCTCTCCCGCGGTGCCGGGGCGACCGGCTAGCTGTCAGCTCGGGTGCTGCTGCCCGCGCTGAGCACCCGGGATGGGAAGATCATTTCCGGACCCGTGCGCCTGGCTCATGCCCGCTGATCCCGAGCGCCCGCAACAGTGCGGGCCCGGCATCCTTCTGCCGGGCCCGCAGTGTTATCTGTGGCGGCGCGTTGCAGCAGGCGCGCGCCGCCGTCGTCGTCTCAGTGAACCGTGGCCTTCTCCGCGCCGACGCCGGTGAGCGAGCGGACCTCCATTTCGGCCTGCTTGGACGCGTCCTCGCGGTTCTTGTCCAGCACGGTTCCCAGCCAGCCCAGGAAGAACGCGAGCGGGATGGAGACGATGCCCGGGTTGTTCAGGCCGAAGATGGCAAAGTCCGCGCCGGGGATCATCGACGTCTCCTTTCCGGAGACCACCGGGGAGAACACGATCAGGACGATGGCCGCGCCCAAGCCGCCGTACATGCTCCAGACCGCACCCTGGGTGGTAAAGCGCTTCCAGAACAGCGAGTAGACGATGGTGGGCAGGTTGGCCGAGGCGGCCACGGCGAACGCCAGCGCCACCAGGAAGGCCACGTTCTGGCCCTGGGCGCCGATGCCGCCGAGGATGGACACGACGCCGATGACCACCACGGTGCGGCGGGCCACCCTGACCTCGCCGGCCGAGTCGACCTGTCCCTTGCGCACCACGTTCGCGTAGATATCGTGCGCGAAGGAGGCGGCCGCGGTGATGGTCAGGCCGGCCACCACCGCCAGGATGGTGGCGAAGGCGACTGCGGAGATCAGCCCCAGCAGCACAGGGCCGCCGAGCGCGAAGGCCAGCAACGGTGCGGCGGAGTTGACCCCGCCCGGAGCGCTCTTGATGGCTTCCAGGCCGATCAGCGCCGCGGCGCCGTAGCCCAGCACCAGGGTGAACAGGTAGAACGCGCCGATCAGCCAAATGGCCCAGACCACGGACCGGCGGGCCTCCTTGGCCGTCGGCACGGTGTAAAAGCGCATCAAAACGTGCGGCAGGGCCGCGGTGCCCAGCACCAGGGCCAGCGCCAGCGAGATGAAGTCCAGCTTGGACGCCTCCGAGACGCCGTACTGCAGGCCCGGGTTGAGCAGCTCGGGGTTGCCGGCGGTTTCCACGGCGGCACCCAGCAGTTCGGACAGGTTGAAGCCGTGCAGTGCCAGCACCCACACGGTCATGATGAACGCACCGGCGATCAACAGGCAGGCCTTAATGATCTGGACCCAGGTGGTGCCCTTCATGCCGCCAACCAGTACGTAGAGGATCATCAGTGCACCGACGACGGTGATCACCAGAGACTGTCCCAGCCTGGAGTCAATGCCGATCAGCAGCGAGACCAGGGCGCCGGCTCCGGCCATCTGCGCCAGCAGGTAGAAAAAGCACACGGCCAGTGTGGTGATGGCCGCGGCAATCCGCACCGGGCGCTGCCGCAGCCGGAAGGACAGGACATCGGCCATGGTGAACTTGCCGGTGTTGCGCAACAGCTCGGCCACCAGCAGCAAGGCCACCAGCCAGGCCACCAGGAAGCCGATCGAGTACAGGAAGCCGTCGTACCCGTTGATCGCGATCGCGCCGCAGATGCCCAGGAACGACGCCGCGGAGAGGTAGTCGCCGGCAATGGCGGTACCGTTCTGACCGCCGCTGAAGGACCGGCCCGCCGCATAGTAGTCGGCCGCGGTCTTGTTGTTCCGGCTGGCCCGCAGCACCACCACCAAGGTCACGCCGACAAACAGGGCGAAGATCAGGATGTTGATCCAGGTGGAATCCTTGATGTCGTCCGCCGTGACGGCCAGCGGAATGTTCACGGCGTGCCTCATTTGGTGTCCTCCGGTAGGCCTACGCCCTCGTTTTCGAGGCTGTGGCGGATGTCAGTGGCGATCGGGTCCAGCTTCTTGTTCGCGTAGCGGACGTACCAGGTGGTGATGGCGAAAGTGCTCACGAACTGCAGCAGGCCCAGCACCAGGCCGACGTTGATGTTGCCCCACAGCTTGGTGGACATGAATGCGTGCGCATAGTCGGCCAACAGCACATAGGCGAAGTACCACAGCAGGAAGGCCACTGCCATCGGGAACACGAACGAACGGTGGCGCCTGCGGAGTTCGGTGAACTCCGGACTGCTCTGGACCACCTGGAAGTCCACGGCCGCGGCGGTGCCGGCGTCCGGGTTGGGGTCGTTACCCATTTTTTCCTCCTCATCGGGCACACGCGGGGTGTGACTGCGATCACTCTGCTAGCTCGCGGTTACGGAGGCCAGCAGCCGGGCGGGTCGGGTCGCCCAACGGTCCACCGGCTGCGGTGAACGGCGCTCCCCTGCGCCGAGCTGCACCCGGCCGGTCGGCCCGGAGGCTAGGCTGGAGGGCATGCTCAGCCCGGCCGTGGACATCGCGCTCATCGCCGCCCTGGCCGCGGCGGCGGTGGCGGTGATCGCGCTGGTGGGCTTCAAACTGACCCGGTCCTACCGGGACCTTGGCTCCGAGGCCGACCGCGCAACCTACGCCACGCTGCATACCGCGGGGCTCGCGGGCCAGTACCTGCGTGCCGGCCTGACGCCGGCCGGCGCGGGCAAGGCGAGCAAGCACCTGCGCGGCCTGTTGGGCTCCGAGGTGCTGGTGTTGACCGGGTTGGAGGACGTGCTCGGCTGGGACGGCGCCGGCCAGCCGCCGGAGTCGGCCCTGCGCCTGGCTGGCAAGACCATCGGATCGGGCCGCACCCAGGTTTTCCGCGGCGACCAGTTGCTGCCGGAGGGCCGGGTCCCGCGGGGGGCCGCCGCCCGGGACGGCGGCCCGACGGAAGCGGTCTTCGCCCCGATCCGGATCCGGGACCGGGTGGTCGGCACCGTCGGCGCCTACACCGGACACGTAGCGGCGTCGCTCGTGCGGGCCACCAACGAGGTTGCGGCCTGGGTGGCCACGCAGATCGAACTGGCCGAACTGGACACTTCGCGGACGTTGCTGATGGAGGCCGAGGTGCGCGCGCTCCGGGCCCAAATCAGCCCGCACTTCATCTACAACGCCCTGAACGCCATCGCCTCCTACATCCTCACCGACCCGGCGCGGGCACGGGAGCTGGTGATCGAGTTCGCCGACTTCACCCGCTACTCCTTCCGACGGCACGGAGATTTCACCACCCTGGCGGAGGAACTGAAATCGATCGACCGCTACCTGCTGTTGGAACGGGCCCGGTTCGGCGACCGGCTCAGGGTCAGCCTGCAGATCGGCCCCGAAGTCCTCAGCACCGTCATCCCGTTCCTCTCCCTGCAGCCGTTGGTGGAGAACGCGGTGCGCCACGGGATCGAAGCCAAGGAAGGGCCGGGGCAAATCACCATCACCGCCCACGACGCCGGCGCCTACGCCGTGGTGACCATTGAAGACGACGGCGTGGGCATGGATCCGGAGCGGCTGCGCACCGTGCTGGCCGGTCGCGCCGAAGGCGACCATGTGGGTTTGCGCAACGTGGACGTGAGGCTGCGGCAGGTCTACGGCGATGAACACGGCCTGGTGGTCGACACGGCGCCCGGTGCCGGCACGCTGGTCACGCTGCGGCTACCCAAGTTCCAGCCCGGGAACCTGGTGGACTGAAGCGGCCCGCGCGAAGCTTCACCCTGGGGCCTAATAGACTGTGGAGCATGGTCAATGTGGTTGTCGCCGATGACGAAGCCCCTGCCGTCGAGGCCCTGGCGTACCTGCTCGCCCGGGATTCCCGGATCGGGGAGGTCCACAAAGCCACCAGCGGCGCCGAAGCGCTGCGTGCCCTGGAGCGCCACGACGTGGACGCGCTCTTCCTGGACATCCATATGCCGGCCCTGACCGGGCTGGACATCGCCAAGGTCATTTCCCGCTTCAGCCGCCCGCCCGCCGTCGTCTTCGTGACCGCCGATGAGGACAAGGCGCTGCAGGCCTTCGAGCTGGCCGCCGTGGACTACCTGCTCAAGCCGGTGCGGGCAGATCGGCTGGCGGAGTCCGTGCGCCGGATCTGCGAACTGATGGAAGACGGCGGCGCGGCCAAGCCGGAAGTCGTCACCGTCGACCAGGGCGGCATCACCAAGATGATCCGGCGGGACGAGATCCAGTACGTGCAGGCCCAGGGCGATTACGCCCGGCTGCACACGGCCGACGCCAGCTACCTGATCCGGGTGCCGCTCAACGACCTGGAGCGCCAGTGGGCCGACGCCGGCTACCTCCGGATCCACCGCTCCTACCTTGTG
Organism: Arthrobacter sp. Y3224055; assembly: GCF_059090825.1. Lineage (NCBI taxonomy): Bacteria > Bacillati > Actinomycetota > Actinomycetes > Micrococcales > Micrococcaceae > Arthrobacter > Arthrobacter sp. Y3224055. The sequence goes on from NZ_JBNHGB010000005.1 coordinate 114,100, forward strand.
GCGATGGACCGAATCCAGCAGATGCGGACCAGCGCCGGCAGGGCCAGCCTCCTGGTCGGCGGTGCCGAACTGCCCGTCAGCCGGCGTCACCTGCCCGCCGTCCGCGACCGGCTGGAGGCCACGCGGGTGAGGCCGCGCGGATGAGCAGCGGTCCCGGCCGCGGCGAGGTTCCCCCAGGTGACGACGGCGGCATCCCGCTGCACCACGGCGGCATACCGGTGAACGACGGTGGCGCTCCGCTGCCCGACGGCGATGCACAGGTTCCGTCGGCCGGTTTCCGGCAGCGGGTCCGCGTCACCGCGCCGCGTTCGGCCGCGCCCCGGCCGGCGGGCGGCTACACCTTCTCCCGCGAGGTGGCCGAGCAGTCGGAAGTCGGCGAGCTCTTCGTGCGGTCCCTGGTCCGTTCCCAATTGCGCCTGGCCGTGGTGGTGGCGGCCGGTTTCGGGCTGATCCTGCTGGGCATGGCCGTGCTGATCGCGCTGGTACCGCTCACGGGCACGTTGACCGTGTTCACGGTCCCGCTCCCCTGGCTGCTGCTGGGCATAGGGATCTACCCGATCATTTTGGCCTGTGCCGCGCTCTACAACCGTGCGGCCGCCCGCAACGAGCGCCGCTTCCGCGAGTTGACGGCCGACCGGGTTAACCCGGGGACGAGGCAGTGAACGCGGCCGCCGGGCTGGCGGCGGTAGCCGCCGTCTGCGCCGCCACCGTGCTGATCGGCATCTACGGGCTGCGGATTTCCCGCACCACCGGTGATTTCTACGTCGCCTCGCGGACGGTCAAGCCGTGGTGGAACGCGTCGGCCATCGGCGGCGAATACCTCTCGGCCGCAAGCTTTTTGGGCGTGGCAGGGCTGATCCTGGTCTCGGGCATCGACGCGCTCTGGTTCCCGGTCGGATACACCGCCGGCTATCTGATGCTTCTGCTGTTCGTGGCTGCCCCGCTGCGCCGCTCCGGCGCGTACACGATTCCCGACTTCGCCGCGGCCCGGCTCGATTCCACTGCCGCGCGACGCGTCACCAGCCTGTTGGTGATAGCGGTCGGCTGGCTTTACATCGTGCCGCAACTGCACGGGGCCGCCCTGACCATGCGCATCGCCACGGGTTTGCCGGGCTGGGCAGGCGCCCTCGCCGTCGTCGTCGTGGTGGTGCTGTCCGTGGTCACCGGCGGCATGCGCTCCATCACCTTCGTGCAGGCCTTCCAGTATTGGCTGAAACTCACGGCCCTGGCCGTCCCGGTGGTGTTCATCCTGCTGGTCCTCACCGGTTCGGGCCAGTCGGCCACCGGCGGCGGCGCGGCGTTCGACCCGTCGCTGGATGTCGTCGGCGATGCATCCCTGTACCGGAATATCTCGCTGATCATCGCCCTGCTTTTCGGGACGCTGGGGCTGCCGCACGTGCTGGTGCGTTTCTACACCAATCCCGACGGTGCCGCCGCCCGCCGCACCACGCAACTGGTGCTGGGGCTGCTGGCGCTGTTCTACCTCTTCCCCACCATCTACGGCGTGCTCGGCAGGCTGCACACCCCGCGGCTGGCCGGCGGCACCCAGTCCGACGCCACGGTGCTGCTGCTGCCGGGGCGCATTGTGGACGGCCTGGCCGGCGATCTCTTGAGCGCCTGCGTGGTGGCGGGCGCGTTCGCCGCGTTCCTTTCCACTACCTCCGGGCTGGTGGTTTCCCTGGCCGGGGTGGTCAGCCAGGACCTGTTCCGCGGCAGCGTCAGGGGCTTCCGGCTGGCCGCCGTGCTGTCGGCCATCGTGCCGCTGGGCATCGCCCTGGGCACCGAATCGCTGGCCCTGGCCGGCAGCGTGGGCACGGTCTTCGCGTTTACCGCCTCGACCATCTGCCCGCTCTTGCTGCTGGGCATCTGGTGGCGGGGTCTCACCGATGCCGGCGCCATTGCCGGCATGGTGTCGGGGGCGGTGCTCTGCGGCGGTTCGCTGCTGGCGGCTGCCGTGGCGGGACCGAAACTGGGCGCCTGGGCCGAGCCGTTGGGACAGCCGGCGGCCTGGACGGTTCCGGCGGCGTTCCTGGTGACGGTGGCCGTTTCCCGTGCGACGGCTTCGCGCAGGCCGGCCACCACCGCCCGGGTCATGGCACGGCTGCACACCCCGGAGCGGGCGGACAGTCCGGAGCCGGCCGGTTGGCCCCGTCCCGGAGACTGAACGAGGTCGGGCCCCGTCAGTCGATCGCGGCCATTAACTCGACGACGCGGTCCAGGAACGCGTCCACCTGGTTTTCCTCGTAGCCGTCTTTGCCCTTGGCCTCGCGGAACACGGCCCTGCGGACCACGTCCACGCTCATCGGCTGGTCGTGCTCGAAATAGCCCAGCAGTTCCACGCACAGCGCGTCGACGTCCTCCACGTTGTAGCTGACGGCGTTCCGCTTCGTCGGCCGGCGGAAGCGTTCGCCCGGGGCGCGGTGCAGGCGGGCGCGCAGCATCGCCGACACGCGGCCGATCTGCGTCAGCCAGGCCTGTTCGCCGTCCCTACTGATCAGCGCGTCGCGCTCCCGCTGGGCGAAGACGTCCTCCAGCCGGTCCAGCGCGGCGTCGACGGCCCGCGGGTCGTAGCCGCCCTTGGCCGGATCGAACGTCATGGCCCGGACATCGCGGCTGGTGATGGGAGCGTCGTCGGGCTCGGGGTTGTTGTAGTACTCCCGCGCCCGGCTTAGGAAGTCGTCCACCTGGCGTGCGTTGTAGCCGAAGTTCCGCCGGTCCACGTGGTCGAACGGGGCACTGCCCTTGCCGGCATCAATGGTTCGTCGCGCCATGGTGTCCTGTGGTTCCTGTTCCGTCAATACGTTCCGCTTGTCTACGGTGCCCAGTCTATGCGGGCCGCCGCGTGGCCCCGGGTATCCGCGGCCGCGCGCCTACACGGCCCCCGGGGCCAGCAACGAGGCGAGCACGAAGGCCACCGGGGCGGCAAACACGATGGAATCCAGCCGGTCCATCACCCCGCCGTGGCCCGGCAGGAAGTTGCTCATGTCCTTGATGCCAAGTTCCCTCTTGACCATCGACTCGGCCAGGTCGCCCACGGTGGAGGCGGCCACGGTGGCCACGGCCAGGACCAGCCCGAACCACCACTGAAGGTCCAGCACCAGCACCGAGCACAGGACGCCGACCAGGACGGCTCCGCCGACCGAACCGGCAAACCCTTCCCACGACTTCTTGGGGCTGATCTTCGGTGCCATCGGGTGCTTCCCGAAGAGCACCCCGATCAGGTACCCGAAGGTGTCGTTGGAGACCACCAGCAGCAGCATGGTGGCCACCTTTAGGGCGCCGGACTCCTCCAGCAGCAACAGCAGCGAGAAGCTGATGAAAAAGGGAACCCAGCAGAGGATGAAGGTGCCGCTGAGCACACTGCTGACCGCGCCGTCGGTACTGTCCAGGCACTTCCAGACCATCAGTGCCACGCAGGAGGCCACCAGGGCGAAGGCCAACCCCTCCGGCCCGCCGTAATAGGCGGCCACGGGCATCGCGAGGGCCCCCGCGAACAGCGGCGGCAGCGGCACCTTGATGTTCTTGACCGTCAGGGCCCGGGAAACCTCCCACACGCCCACGGCCGCGAAACCGGCCACCAGCACCACGAAGGCATCTGGCAGGAGGAAAAGACCCACCAGGACAACAATGAGCAGCGAGAGTCCGACGACGATGGCTGCCGGCAGGTTGCGCCCGGCACGGGAGGGCTTGGCGGCGGCACGCAGCGCCCGCCGTCCGGGTTCTGCCGGCCGCTGTCCCGGACCAGCCGCCGGAGCCGGCGTATCGCCAGCCATGGGTTGAGGCTGGTCCGTACTCATCAGACCTCGAGCAGCTCGGCTTCCTTGCGCTTGAGGAGCTCGTCCACGTTGTCGGTGTGCGACTTGGTTTTGGCGTCCAGTTCCTTTTCGGCCCTGCTGCCTTCGTCCTCGCCGACCTCGCCGTCCTTGACCAGCTTGCCGATGGTGTCCATCGCCTTGCGGCGGATGTTACGGATCGAAACCTTCGCGTCTTCGGCCTTGCCCCGCACCACCTTGACGTACTCCTTGCGGCGTTCCATGGTGAGTTCCGGCAGGACCACGCGGATCACCACGCCGTCGTTGGCCGGGTTGGCGCCCACATCCGAATCGCGCAGGGCCTTCTCGATGTCGTTCAGCGCCGACTTGTCGTACGGCGTGATCAGCAGGGTGCGCGGTTCGGGGTTCTGGAAGGACGCCAACTGCTGCAGCGGGGTCGGCGTGCCGTAGTAGTCGACCGTGACCTTGGAGAACAGTGCCGGATTGGCGCGGCCGGTGCGGATGGTGGCGAAGTCTTCCTTGGCCACTTCGACTGCCTTGTCCATCTTCTCGGCAGCTTCGCGCAGCGTCTCGTCTATCACGGTCTCTCCTTCACGTCCTTCATTCACTCCGCGATGCCCGCGGTCCTGGCTCTGCTTTCCATCCTAGGCTATCCGGCGGACGGCCCGGCGCCAGTCAGGCGGTGACGTAGGTGCCGATCCGTTCGCCCAGAATCGCACGGGTCACGTTGCCTTCGCCCTCCATCCCGAAGACCACCATGGACAGCTTGTTGTCGCGGCACAGGCTGAAGGCGGTCTGGTCCATCACCCGGATATTCCGGCGCATGGCTTCGTCATAGGTCAGGGTGTCGAGCTTCTCCGCGGCCGGGTCTTTCTTCGGGTCGGCCGTGTAGACGCCGTCCACGCCGTTCTTCGCCATGAGCACGACGTCGGCGTGCACCTCGAGGGCGCGCTGGGCGGCCACGGTGTCGGTGGAGAAATAGGGCAGGCCGGCGCCGGCGCCGAAGATGACCACGCGGCCCTTCTCCATGTGCCGGATGGCCCGCCTCGGGATGTAGGCCTCGGCTATCTGCCCCATGGTGATCGCGCTTTGCACGCGGGTGTCCACCCCGGCCTGCTCGAGGAAGTCCTGGAGGGCGAGGCAGTTCATGACGGTGCCGAGCATGCCCATGTAATCGGCTCGCGAGCGGTCCATGCCCGACGTCGACAGTTCGGCGCCGCGGAAGAAGTTGCCGCCGCCCACGACGATGGCCACTTCGACCTGGCCGACCGTGGCGGCGATCTGCTTGGCGACGCCCCGGACGGTGTCCGGGTCCACGCCCAGCTTCCCCCCGCCGAAGACTTCGCCCGAAAGCTTCAGCAGGACGCGGCGGCGTTTGGCCCCGGTATCAGCGGTGGTCTGGGTGTTCTGGGATTCCATGGTGCCTCCCGGCGTGCGTGGTTCTGGGGAAAGAGGGTGTGACTGGCCGCGGCTGCCCGACGGTTGAAGCCGCGCGGCCGATCCGGACATGAAAAAGGAGTGGTCACCCGATGGTGACCACCCCCTTGTCATCTGAATCAGCCAGTTCGCCTAAACGTTGCGACCGAGGTTACGCTCCGACGCGGAAGCGGGCAATGGCGGTGGCGTTGACACCGGCCGCCTCCAGCACCTTGCCGACGGACTGCTTCGGGTCCTTGGCAAACGGCTGGTCCAGCAGCACGATTTCCTTGAAGAAACCGTTCAGCCGGCCCTCGACGATCTTGGCGAGTGCCGCCTCCGGCTTGCCCTCGGCGCGCGCGGTCTCGTCGGCGATGCGGCGCTCGTTCTCCACGGTCTCGGCCGGGACCTCTTCGCGGGTCAGGTAGGCCGGGGCGTAGGCCGCGCTGTGCACGGCGATGTCGTGGGCTGCCTCGAAGGCCGAGTCGCCTTCGCCGTCGACGGCGAAGAGGACGCCGACCTGTGCCGGCAGGTCCTTGGACGTCTTGTGCAGGTAGGCATCGACGGTCTTGCCTTCGACGCGGGCGACCCGGCGGACGACAACTTTCTCGCCCAGCACGGCGCCTTCCTCGACGACGAAGTCACCCAGCGGCTTGCCGTCGACGTCGGCGGCCAGCAGGGCGTCGAGCTCGGCGGCGCCGGACTCAACCGCCGTGGCCAGTACCTTGTCGGCGAGTTCGATGAACTTGGCGGACTTGGCGACGAAGTCGGTCTCGCAGTTGACCTCGATCATGACGCCGACGGTTCCGTCGATGACCTTGGCGGCCACCAGGCCTTCGGCGGTGGAGCGGCCTTCGCGCTTGGTGGCGCCCTTCAGTCCCTTGATCCGGATCAGCTCAATGGCCTTCTCGGCATCCCCATTGGCCTCGTCCAGGGCCTTCTTGACATCCATCATGCCGGCGCCGGTGCGCTCGCGCAGGGCCTTGATATCAGCAGCGGTGTAGTTCGCCATTTGGACTCCAGTCCTCCCGTATTAAGTAGTGTTCGGTGCCGCTGGCGGCCGGCCTGAGCCAGGCCGGGCCGCCAGCGGAAGTCCGGCGGCGCGCAAGGCGCCCCCGGTGAGTCGGATTTACTTCTCGGTGTCCGCGGCGGGTGCTTCGGCAGCCGGGGCCTCGGCGGCAGGGGCCTCAGCGGCAGGGGCCTCAGCGGCAGCTTCGGCGGCCGGAGCTTCGGCGGCGGGGGCCTCTGTCGAGCCCTCGAGCAGTTCGCGCTCCCACTCGGCCATCGGCTCGGCCGGCGCTTCGGTGTTGCCTGCGGCGCGGTTGTTGCGGGCGATGAGGCCCTCGGCAACGGCGTCGGCGATCACGCGGGTCAGCAGGTTGACGGAGCGGATGGCGTCGTCGTTGCCCGGGATCGGGAAGTCGACTTCGTCCGGATCGCAGTTGGTGTCCAGGATGGCCACCACGGGGATGCCGAGCTTCTGGGCCTCGTCGATGGCGAGGTGTTCCTTCTTGGTGTCGACAACCCACATGACCGAAGGAGTCTTGGTGAGGTTGCGGATGCCGCCCAGCGTGGTTTCCAGCTTGGTCTTCTCGCGCTGCAGCAGCAGCAGTTCCTTCTTGGTGCGGCCGGAAGCGGCGACGTCGTCGAAGTTGATTTCTTCGAGTTCCTTCAGGCGCGAGATGCGCTTGGAGACGGTCTGGAAGTTAGTCATCATGCCGCCGAGCCAGCGCTGGTTGACATACGGCTGGCCGACACGGGTGGCCTGCTCGGCGATTGCTTCCTGGGCCTGCTTCTTGGTGCCGACGAACAGGACGGTGCCGCCGTGGGCGACCGTGGCCTTGACGAACTCGTAGGCGCGGTCGATGTAGGACAGCGACTGCTGCAGGTCGATGATGTAAATGCCGTTGCGCTCGGTGAAGATGAAGCGCTTCATCTTCGGGTTCCAACGGCGGGTCTGGTGACCGAAATGTACGCCGCTGTCGAGCAGCTGGCGCATGGTAACGACTGGCATGTCGTCACTCCTTCCGGCAGCACCGGGCTGGGCCTGGGCTGCTGCCTGTAGACGGTTGTTAGCTTGTCGCCCGGCGGGCTAAGCTCCTGGCGTCTGTCGGCGCCGCCGCTCGGCGGCGCATGTGCCCGGACCGGTTTCCCGGACCGCCTGGGCACACTTCCATCGCTGAGATCAAGCCGATGGATTTCAGACACGCGTAGTCAGCCTCCGTCCGGACATGGGTCATGGACGGAAAACTGCTTCGTCCAGTGTACTACAGGCGGCACCCTGTTCCTGCGCGTTCCCGCCCTCCACAGCCGGCCGGGCCAAGGCGTTGCGCACACCGTCCGGCGCCGCCGCGGCACGGACCACGGGCAGCGGCGAGGATCGGTTGCATGACGCCGTCCGTGTTGCGCTTGGCCGCCGCCGCGGCCTCTGCTGTGCTGCTGGCCGCGGCCGGGTCACCCGAGCCGGCAGGCCGATCCGGTTATTCGCCGCCGTGGGGCTGGCCCGCCAGCCCGCAACCCGCCATCGTGCGCGGCTTTGACCCGCCGCCGAAGCCGTGGTTGGGCGGACATCGCGGCGTCGATCTGGCGGTTCCGGGCGGGGCGACGGTCCTCTCCCCCGCCGACGGCCGGGTCAGCTTCTCCGGCCGGGTCGTCGACAGGCCGGTGGTCACCATCGATCACGGCAACGGCCTGCGCAGCAGCCTGCTGGCCGTCGCGTCCGAACTGCAGGCCGGCGATACCGTCGCGTCGGGCGATCCGGTAGGAACGGTTGCCGCGAGCAGCCATTGCGCATGCCTGCATTGGGGCGTCCGTCGCGGCGACGTTTATGTCAACCCTCTGCAGTTCGTCATGGACCTGCGGCCTTCGGTATTGCTGCCGGTGCCGGATGGCTAAACGAACGCCGCCAAGCCGGTGATCGCCCGGCCTGCCACCAGGGAGTTGATTTCGTGGGTTCCCTCGTAGGAGTAGATGGCCTCGGCGTCGGCGAAGATCTTGGCCATTTCGTAGTCGGCCACGATGCCGTTGCCGCCCAGGATGTTGCGGCCCAGGGCCACACTTTCACGCATCCGCGCAGTGGTGAACGCCTTGGCCAAAGCGGACTGCTCGTCCTTGGCCTGGCCGGCGTCTTCCAGCTGCGCCAGGCGGACCATCATGCCCATTGAGGCGACGGTGTTGCCGAGGATCTGCACCAGCTGGTCCTGCACCAGCTGGAACGATGCCAGCGGCTTCCCAAACTGGTGCCGCTCCACGGCGTAGCGCCGTGCCACATCGAAGGCAGCCATCTGCTGCCCCACCGCCTGCCAGGCTACGGCAAGCCGCGTCACCTTCAGCACCTTGTTGGTGTCGCGGAAGCTGTTGGCGCCCTTGAGATGGAAATCATCGGGGACCAGCACGTTTTCCAGGGTGATGTCCGCGTTCTGCACGGTGCGCAGGCTGATCTTGTTCTCGATCTTCGTCGCGGCATAGCCGGGGGTGGCCGTGTCCACGAGGAAGCCCTTGACCTGGTTGTCGGCCAGGTCGCGCGCGTAGATGACGACCCAGTCCGAGAAGGTCGCGTTGCCAATCCAGCGTTTGGCCCCATTCAGCACCCAGCCGTTCCCGTCGCGCCGGGCCGTGGTGCGCGTGCCGCCGGCGACGTCGGAGCCGCCGAGCGGTTCCGTCAGTCCGAAAGCGCCGATCTTCTTGAGGGCGTAGATGTCCGGCAGCCAGGCCTCCTGCTGCTCCTTCGACGCGAGGACTTCGATCGATCCGGCGAACAGGCCGTCGTGGACCCCCAGGAACGTGGCGATGGATGTGTCGGCGCGGGTGAACTCCGCGTGGACGAGGCCGGCGAACAAGTTGGAGTATCCCTGCCGCCTGACCGGGCTGACCACGTCCAGGTCCGCCAGTTTCGGGATGATCTCCAGGGGGAACTCAGCCCGGTTCCAGCAGTCGACGGCAATCGGCCGGACTTCCTTGGCCAGCCAGTCGCGGATGTCGTGCAGCCGCGAGCGTTCGGGTTCCGAGAGCATCTCCTCGAACGAGTAGAAGTCTCCATCGGCGTAGGGAAGGTCGTTCGGATCGATGACGCGCTGGCCCATAGTGGCTTCCTTTTCTGTGAACAGGTCGCGGCCCCGGGCAGGAGGCGCCGGGGAGAAGATCAAGTTACTGATCAGTAACTTAGCGCAGAACCGGTCATCGGGCAACGGCCGAACGCGTGCGGCCGCAGCTTCGGCCGGGGTGCCGGGGCCGCCGCATCCCTGGAGTCCCGCGGGAGTCCGGCGGGCGGCATGACGAAGGCCCCGGACCATTCTGGTCCGGGGCCTTCTCTCGACGTAGGGCGGGTGGGGCTTGAACCCACGACCAAAGGATTATGAGTCCTCTGCTCTGACCGGCTGAGCTACCGCCCCGCGCTGCCGGGCGGCGCCCCGCAGCGCGGGGACCGTTACCGGCACCTTAGACATACTAAGTCCTCCCGACCGGCGGGCGCACGTTGGCCTAGTCGAGGAAGTCGTCCGCCGAGGCTCCGCGGTAGAGCTGCTCGAAAGTGTCCATCGTCTTGTCGATGCCGTGCCGCATCGCCTTCGCGTGGCTGGCTTCGCCCATGGCCTCGATCCGCTCGGGACTCTGGCCGAGTACGGCGTTGAGCTTGGCCGCCAGGTCGGAGGGATCGCGGGGGGCAAACAGGTAGCCGTTGACACCGTCCTCCACGAGGTGCGGCAGGGCCATCGCATTGGCCAGCACCACCGGCTTGCTGGCGGACATCGCTTCCAGAGACACCAGTGACTGCAGTTCGGCGGTTCCGGGCTGGCAGAACACAGCCGCGCGCAGGTACGCCCGGCGCAGTTCGGCGTCGTCCACATGGCCCAGGAAAGCGATCCTGCGCCCAAGCCCCATCGCGGCGACCCTCGCCTCGAGGTTCTTTCGCTCGTCGCCGTCGCCGATGATCTCCAGATGGACGTTGAGCGCCGGGTCCGTCATGGCCAGCGCCTCGATCAGCGTGTCCACGTTCTTTTCCACCGCCAGCCGGCCCACAAACAGCACCGTGGGGTGCTCCGGCCTCTCAATCGTTTCCCCGGGGGCCAGCTCATAGGCGGCGGCATCGATGCCGTTGGACAGCGGCATCACCTTGTGCAGGAACGCGTGATCACGCATCGCCTTGGCGGCCAGCGGCGTCGGCGTCGTTACCACGGCTGCCTTGCCCATGATCTTGCCCATGTCGCGCCAGGAGTTCTTCGCGACGATGTCCAGGAACCACTGCGGGAACGGCAGGAACGGCTCCAGGTTCTCCGGCATGAAGTGGTTGGTCGCTATGGTGCGGATGCCCCGTCGCACTGCTTCGGCGATGGTGGCCTGTCCGATCATGTAGTGGCACTGGATGTGCACGACGTCCGGCTGGACCTCATCGAAGATCCGTTTGATGTCGCGTTTGATCTCCCAGGGAAAGCAGATGCGCCACGTCTCGTGCGTCGGCACCGAGTGTGAGCGGAGCCGGTGCACCGTCGCCTCCGCACGGTGTTCCACGAAGGTCGGGCCCTTGTCATACCGCCCGGCGATGATGTCGACGCTGTGTCCGCGCTTGGTCATCGCGGTGGCCAACCGGTACCCGAAGACGGCCGCCCCGTTGACATCCGGCGGGTAGGTATCGGCTGCAATCAGGATCTTGAGGGGTTTCGGTCCGATGTCGTCGCTCACCTGCGGCAGGACTCCTTGTTTCGTGGTCACGGTATTGGTCATCGCGCCGGCCCTATGGTTTCTTGCCCGAGGCTTGGGCCCGGCGCCGGGCTTCTTCCTGTTTCTGCAACACGTCCGGATGGTGCCTCGAGAGGGCAATGACCCCAACAATAGCAACCAAACCTGCCCCCACCATGCCAATCGCAAACACCGGTTCGACGTCGGGCCTGAGTTCTCCGAGGATGAAAATGCCGATGGCGATGCCGACCAGCGGATCGATCACCGTCAGCCCCGCGATGACCAAATCGGGCGGGCCGCTGGCATAGGCACTCTGGACAAACCAAGCCCCCAGGCCGCCGGCCGCGGCGACCGCGATGACCGTGTAGATCGGTACGTTGGCTATGAAACCGCCGCCCGGCTCCAGCAGCCGCAGGCCGATAATCCTCACCAGCACGGCAACGAAACCGAACAACATGCCGGCTCCCAGAATGTAGGCGAAGGCATTCAGCCTGTGCCGGAACATCAGTTCCAGCGAGAGGAAGACGGCAACGACGACGGCCAGCAGCAGGACCGCTGAGAGTTCCTCCTCGGCCCGCACGCGATGGCTAGCGCCCGTGACGTTGACGGCCAGCAGTACGAAAACGGCGCTTCCTGCCACACACGTTGAGATCGCCACCACCGTCACGCGGTTCAGCCGGATCCCCTGGTCCTTGGAATTGATGATCGTGGTGATCACCAGCGCGATGGCGCCGATCGGCTGGACGACGGTCAACGGCGCGCTCACCAAGGCAAACACGTTCAATCCCATCCCGACGGCCAACAGCAGCAGTCCCAGGACCCAGCGGGGATTGCGGAGCATCCGCAGCAAACCGGCGACGCTCATCGCCAGGCCGCCCGTATTGGCTTGGACGGCACTGGCTTGGCGCTGGGTGCCGAGGGCGAGGAAGAAGGCACCGAGCAGGGCACAGAGTATGGCTAACCAGACCATGGGGTCCCGTCAGAAAATGTCCGTTTCCGCCCGGAGCGCGGGTCAACCATGGAGTGGATCGTTCTGCCTGGCCTCGCGCCGGCGCTTGTACTTGCCCCAGGCCGCCCGCATGTAGCCCAGCCACGCAAGGACGTGCCCCGCACAGCCCGCGGCGAGGATGGCGTAGGCGAGGGTCAGCAGCCAGTCGTGCCCGAAGCCCTCCACCCGATGGAGCAGCAGCAGCGGAGTGCCTGCCAGCAGCAGGGCCGTCCGGACCTTGCCGATGAGTGTCACGGGAAGGTCGGGGCTGCCATGGAACAGGAGCAATGAGAACACGAGCAGGATCGCGTCGGGGATGATGATGGACAGCAGCAGCCACCACGGGGCGATGCCGGCCGCGACAAAGGTCGTGGCCACGATGATGAGGGCCAGCCGGTCGGCCACCGGGTCCAGCCACTTGCCGACCGAGGAGATTTGGTCGAGGCGGCGGGCGAGGTAGCCGTCCACCCAGTCCGTGGATCCCAGCACGACCAGCGTGATGGTGGCTGCCCCATACGAGTGCCGGGCGATCAGCCAGACAAATAGCGGCACCGCAAGGAAACGCAGGACGGTGATGAGGTTCGGGATGGTCCAGAACGTGTGCAGCTCGCGGTACTCGAAGTCGCGCCGCGTCCCGGCACCGATGATCCTCAACGCCGTCCCTCCCCTCAGTCGTCGTTCCACGCTGGGCAGCCGGCTGCGCTGCAGCCGGCTTCCGTGCCGCCGTGCGACGGTGGTAATGGTTATTTTTTCAGCAGCCGCCGGAGCATGACGCCCATGGCGGTCAGCGAAACCGCCAGCGTCGCCAGTGGCTTCCAACGCTCCCTCAGCTCCGGGCCGGCCTCGCTGACGGCTTCGGCGCCTGCCACCAGGCGTTCCGTGGCAGCATCTGCCGCATGCTTCGCCCGGCGCTTGGCCTGCTCCGCACGGGGCTTGGGGTCGACGCGGCGGCCGAGATCGTCCCTGACTGCCGCCAAATGGTCGCGGCGTTCCGCGGTACGGGCACGCAGTTCGTCCATCGTCGGAGCCGGCTCCTGCGGTTCCTTGCGCTCCGCCTTTTCCGCCTTGGTCTCCTTCCGGGGCTTTTCGTCCAGTGTCGCCGGATTGAAGCTGCTGCCCTCACGCAACACGCCGACGTCGTACTTGACGCCGCGGATGGCCTCGGCGGGAAGGAGCGGCATGGCCTTCTTGCCCCTCGAGATTCCAATGAGCGCCAGGATACCGCCGAGGATCAGGAACACGGCTGCGACGAGCAGCGCCGCCAGCCAGGCCGGCATGATGAGGGCCAGTCCCATGATTGCGGCGACCAAGAGGGAGATGGCCATCAGGACCAGGAACACCAACGCGACCGCAAGGATCGCGGCGGCAATGCCTGCCTTGGTGCCCTTGCCCTTGAGCTCGAGCAGGGCCAGCGAGAACTCGTCCTGAAGCTGGCGGGGGGTCAGCTGGCCGGCGAGCCGTGCCAGCCCCGCGGTCGACAACCTGGCGCCGGCGGCGGAGCTGCCTGGCTGCCCGGCGCGGGCAGCGGTGCTCCCTGGCTGCCCGACACGGGCTGCAGCGCTCCCGGGCGGCCGCAACCCGGTGACGGTGCTGCCGGGAGTCGCCGCACCGGTTGCGGTGCTCCCGGACGTCCTCTCACCGGTTGCGGTGCTTCCGTGGCTTTCCGGACCGGTCATGGGCTCTGCCTCCATCTTGTCGGTAGTGCGCGAGTGTCCACACCTTCAAATTATCATTCTGCCCCAGTCTGGCCTCTCAGCCGTAGGGAGTAGTTTCACTGGAGGGCTGTGGAACAAAAAATATGAGTAAACGCTTACGTTCACCTGCCCTGCGAACTAGGCTGGCAGGCAGCCCGTGTCCGCGCCCGTTTCCGCAAGGGACCAGTGATGAGCAAGGTCGTGCAATTCCCGAAGCAGTTCCTGTGGGGCGCCGCGACGGCCGCCTACCAAATCGAAGGTGCGTCCCGGGACGACGGCCGCACCGATTCCATCTGGGATGTCTTCTGCCGGCTGCCGGGGGCCACCGTGGGCGGCGGGACCGGCGAACGGGCCTGCGACCACTACCGCCGCTACCGCGAGGACGTCGCGCTGATGTCAGCCCTGAACCTGGGTGCCTACCGGTTTTCCACGTCCTGGCCGCGGGTCAAACCGGACGACGCGGTCGTGAACCCGGCCGGCCTGGATTTCTATTCGCGCCTGGTGGACGAACTGTGCGCGGCGGGCATTAAGCCCTGGCTCACGCTGTACCACTGGGATTTGCCGCAGGCGCTGCAGGAGAACGGCGGCTGGGCGAACCGGGACACCGCCTACCGCTTTGCGGAATACGCCCTGGCGGTCCATGAGGCGCTCGGTGACCGGGTACGCGTCTGGACCACGCTCAACGAGCCATGGTGCTCGGCGTTCCTCGGCTATGGTTCGGGCGTCCATGCGCCGGGCATCCAGTCGAGGCCGCAGGCCTTGGCGGCCATGCACCATCTGCTGCTGGCGCACGGGCTGGCCTCCGACGAGCTGCGCCGCCGCGATCCGGCCGCAGAGCTGGGCCTCACCCTGAACTTCACGGTGGCGGATCCCCTGAATCCGGAGGATCCCGTCGATGTGGACGCCGCCCGCCGCATCGACGGCCAGTTCAACCGCGCCTTTCTAGACCCCGTCTTCCGCGGTTCCTACCCGGCGGATTTTCTGGTGGACGTGGGGCCGTACGGACTGGAAGCCAGGATTCGGGACGGCGACCTGGCTCTGATCGGAACCAGGATCCAGGCGCTGGGCGTCAACTACTACCACGGTGAAGCGGTGACCGGGCACCCCCGCCCGGACGCGGAAAACACGCATGCCGCCCCGGTCGAGCGTCCGCTGGCGCCGCCCTACCCCGCGGCCGACCATGTCAGCTCTGTTCCCCGCGGGCTGCCCACGACGGCGATGGGCTGGGAGATCCAGCCGGAAGGACTGCACCGGCTGCTCGTCCGTTTGCAGCACGAGTACAGCGGCCCGGCCGGGACGGCGCTCTTCGTCACCGAGAATGGGGCGGCCTTCGACGACGAGGTCTCGGCCGACGGCGCCGTGCATGACCGGCAGCGGCTGGAGTTCCTGCGCGCACACATCCTGCAATGCCACCGTGCCATCCAGGACGGCGTGGACCTGCGCGGCTACTTCGGCTGGTCGCTGATGGACAACTTCGAGTGGGCCTGGGGCTACAGCAAACGCTTCGGCCTGACCCGGGTGGACTACGCCACCCTGAAGCGCACCGTCAAGGACAGCGGCCGCTGGTATGCGCAGGTCGCGGCCTGCAACCGGGTCTCCCCGGCCTAGCCAAAGAAAAATCCCGCAGCCGGCGCGGGGTGCGGGATTTTGCCTTGCAGCTCCCCCGACTGGACTCGAACCAGTAACCCTTCGATTAACAGTCGAATGCTCTGCCAATTGAGCTACGGGGGATTGAAGCGAGTAAAACTCTAGCAGGACGGCGGCGCGGAGACGAAATCGGCCTCGCGCCGAGGGCCCCCAAACGCACTGGATCCCCGCCTCCTGCAGAAGGCGGGGATCCAGTGTTTGTCCGCTCCCCCGACTGGACTCGAACCAGTAACCCTTCGATTAACAGTCGAATGCTCTGCCAATTGAGCTACGGGGGAAAGCTGCCATCCGCCACCGGCGGTTTGGCCTCCAACAGCATACTCAATGCAGGCCGGAACTTGCCAATTGAAGGCCCGGCCTACTCCGCGCGGAGGGCCCGCCGCTGCATTTCCAGTTCCATCAATTCACGGTTGATCTGCTGGAAACTCTCGGGATCGGACGCTGGATCCATCCGTTGCAACTGGCCCAGCTTGTCGGCCTTCAGGTGGGTGATCTGCAGGTCCTGCAGCCGGTTCAGGATCCCCCGGCAATACAGCCGCAGGGCGTCGTCGTTTTGTGCAGGCAGCGGGGTCACCGCAAGTTCCGAGACGAAGGTGCGCAGCTCCTCCGGGACCTCCTGGCGGATGGTCTCCACCCACTGCGAGGGTGTGGCACCGGAAACACCCGCAGCCCGGACGGCGCCGTGGATGGCCACGTGCACGGGCGCCAGGAAGCGGGCCTGCATGAACTGTTCCCACTGGTTGGCATCGAGGAGGCCGGGCTGCTGGATGGCCACTTCCAGTGCCTGGTGTTCCAGGCGGACCACGGGATCACGCAGGTCCGGCCGCGGAAAGGCCGGGGGTGCCGCGTACTGGCCGGATTCCCGGGCGTAGCCCGTTTCTCCGGCGGCCTCGGCGCCCCGGCCGTAGCCGTGCTGCGCGGCGTGCCCGTAGGCAGGCCGGCCGTCCTGTTGCCGGGAGGAAGGATTTCCCGGATTCCATGCGTCCCGGCCCTGCTGACCGCCGCCGCGCCGGTACGGTCCGGACGGCTGCTGGTTGCCGCGGTTCGATTCCTGCCCGCGGTCCTGCTGGCCCCGCTCGCGGCCCGCCGCCCGGGTCCCGGCTTCCTGTCCCCGTTTAGCGGCCCCGGCCACCGCCCGGGTGACGTCATCGATGTCCATGCCCAGCCAGCCGGCGAGCTCGCGCGAGTAGCCGGGACGCATGGCGGGGTCCCTGATCTCGGCCACCACCGGGGCCGCGGCACGGAGGGCCTGGACCCTTCCTTCGACCGTGTCCAGGTTGAACTTCTTCAAGGTGGCCTTGATCGCGAACTCGAACAGCGGACGGCGGGAGCTGATCAACTCGCGCACCGCACCCTCGCCGTGGCTCAACCGCAGGTCGCATGGATCTGCGCCGCTCGGCTCGACGGCTACGTAGGTCTGGGCGACAAAGCGCTGGTCTTCCTCGAAGGCCCGCAGCGCGGCCTTCTGGCCCGCCTCGTCACCGTCGAAGGTGAAGATCACTTCCCCTCCGGTCCCGTCGTCGGAGAGCAGGCGCCGGGCGATCTTGATGTGGTCGGTGCCGAAGGACGTGCCGCACGTCGCCACGGCCGTCCCGATGCCCGAAAGGTGGCAGGCCATCACGTCCGTGTAACCCTCCACGACCACCAGTTGGCGGTTGCGGGCGATGTCCCGTTTGGCCAGGTCGATCCCGTACAGGACCTGCGACTTCTTGTAGAGCGCCGTCTCCGGCGTATTGAGGTATTTGGGCCCCTGGTCATCCTCGAAGAGCTTGCGGGCACCAAATCCTATCGTCGCCCCCGTCAGGTCGCGGATGGGCCAGATGAGTCGGCCACGGAAACGGTCATAGATCCGGCTGTTCCTGCCGTCGGATCCGTCCGATCCGCCGGAGAACATGCCGGTCATCCGCAACTCGTCCTGGGTGAAGCCGCGGCCGGTCAGGTGCTTGAGCAGGCCGTCCCAGCCCTGCGGGGCGTAGCCCACGGCGAACTGCTCCGCGGCGGCCTGGTCGAAGCCCCGTCCGGAGAGGAACTCCCGGGCCGCCGCGGCACCCGGGCTCTGGAGCTGCTCCCGAAAGAACTCCGCGGCAACCTTGTGTGCGTCCAGCAGCCGCTGCCGCTTGCCCACGTCTTCCCGGCGGGGGCCGGTGCCGCCGTCTTCGTACCGGAGCGTGTAATTGATGCGGTGGGCGAGTTTCTCCACGGTCTCGCTGAACGTGGTGTGATCCATCTTCTGCACGAAGGAGATGACGTCGCCGCCCTCGCCGCAGCCGAAGCAATGGTAGGTGCCCACCTGCGGACGGACGTGGAACGACGGCGACCGCTCGTCGTGGAAGGGGCACAGGCCCTTGAATGAACCGATGCCGGCCGACTTCAGCGTGACGTAGCCGTCGATGACTTCCTTGATGTCGGTACGCTGGCGGACTTCATCGATGTCTTCACGCTTAATGAGTCCGGCCATAGTCCCATGGTATGCAGCCGCGCCAAATCGGCGCCGGAACCGCGGCGGCCTGTGCCCCAGGCACCGCGCGCAGCCGCCTGTGGAGGGAAGCTGCTTGCGGCCCGCAACCTCACAGGAGGGTGCGGTGGGCCCCCATCAGGCGTTCGTGCAGCGCCAGGGCGGAGACATCGGTGAGCGAGGCGATCTGGTCGATGACCACGCGAAGGCGGCCGCCGTCGTCGTCCGCATCCCGCCAATCCGAGGCAAAGGGCTCCTCCAGATGCTTCTCCCCCGTGGCATGGAGCTCGCTGACCAGGTCGTGCAGGATCTCCTGCTGGTGTTCGTAGACCGGCTGGCGCAGGTCCGCGGTCATCACGAACGTGGTGGCCAGGCCCTTCATCACCGCGATCTCGATGGCGGTTTCCTGCGGCACCACCAGCTCCGCTGCGTAGCGGGTCAGCTGCTGCGGGCCGTAGATGGAGCGGGTGGCTTCCATCGCGCTCGAGCAGAAGCGGCCGATCAGCTGGCTGGTCATGTCTTTCAGCGCCGCCATGGCCTTGCGGCTGCCGTCGGCCTCGCGCACCCAGACGCCGGATTGCTCCAGCCGGGTCAGTGCTTCGTCCACCTCTTGAGCGTCGCTGGAGGGCAGGTACCACTGCTGGGTGTAGCCGATGACCCGGCTGCGGGTGTCGGGGCTGTCCAGCCACTTGAGCTGGATGCGCCCGGCCACGATGGCGTCTTCGACGTCGTGCACGGAGTAGGAGATATCGTCGGCGAGGTCCATCACCTGGGCCTCCAGGCAGGACCGGCGCTCCGCGGCGCCTTCGCGCAGCCAGTTGAACACGGGAAGGTCGTCTTCGTAGGCGCCGAACTTGCTGGTGCGCTTGCCGTGGATCACCGGCGCGTCGTCGGCGGACCACGGGTATTTGCAGGCCGCGTCCAGGCTGGCCCGGGTCAGGTTCAGCCCGGCCGGCGATCCGTCCGGGCGCAGGATCTTGGGCTCCAGCCGGGTCAGCAGCCGCAGGGTCTGGGCGTTGCCTTCGAAACCGCCGATGGCGTGGGCCGCGGCGTTGAGCGCGGTCTCCCCGTTGTGGCCGAACGGGGGATGGCCCAGGTCGTGGGACAGGCAGGCGGCGTCCACCACGTCGGGGTCGCAGCCCAGGGTGCGTCCCAGTTCGCGGCCGACCTGGGCCACTTCCAGGCTGTGCGTCAGCCGCGTCCGCACAAAGTCGTCCGTGTCCGGGGACACCACCTGGGTCTTGGCGCCCAGCCGCCGCAGTGCCGACGAGTGCAGAACCCGGGCCCGGTCGCGTTCAAACTGCGTGCGGTAGGTGCTCTTCGGCTCCTCGGTGTACCAGCGTTCCTGGTCGAACTCCGTGTATCCCGGCGTGGGCGGGGCCGGGCGCCCGGTGCGTACCTTAGCCACCGGAGACGTCCAGTTCAGCGGCGGCGATCATGGCCTTGTGGTCCGCGTTCAGCTCCCGGCTGGAGAGCCAGCCGTCGGGCAGCGCCGTGCGTTTGGGCGAACCGGCCCGGCCGCGCGGGCCCTCGGCGTCCGCCCCCGGGTAGGGAGCGTCGGCATCCAGTTCGGCCAGCAGTTCGCGCAGCACTTCGAGGGTAGGCACCTGGGCCAGCGCGGCACGCAGCTCTCCGCCCACCGAGTATCCCTTGAAGTACCAGGCCACGTGCTTGCGGATATCCCGCAGGGCCTTGCCCTCGTCCTCGAAGTAATCCACCAGCAGCTCGGCATGCCGGTAGAAGCTGTCCGCGACGTCCTTCAACCCCGGGCGGAAGCGCCTGTCGGTTCCTTCGAAGGCGGCCTGCAGGTCGCCGAACAGCCACGGGCGGCCTTGGCAACCACGGCCGACGACGACGCCGTCCACTCCCGTTTGTTGCACCATCCGCACCGCATCCTCGGCGCTCCAGATGTCTCCGTTGCCCAGCACCGGGATGTCCGGCAGGGCTTCCCGCAGTTCCGCGATCGCGTTCCAGTCGGCCTTGCCCGAGTAGAACTGGCTGGCGGTGCGGCCGTGCAGCGCCACGGCCGCCACCCCGGCGTCGCGGGCAATCTTGCCGGCCTCGATGAAGGTCAGGTGCTCGTCGTCGATCCCCTTGCGCATCTTGATGGTCAGCGGCACGTCGCCCTTGGCCGCCTCGCGCGTCGCGGCCTGGATGATCGCGGTAAACAGTTCGGTTTTCCAGGGCAGCGCCGAGCCGCCGCCGCGGCGGGTGACCTTCGGCACCGGGCAGCCGAAGTTCAGGTCGATGTGGTCGGCGCGGTCTTCCTCCACCAGCAGGCGGACGGCGGCGCCGACGGTTTTGGGATCCACGCCGTAGAGCTGGACGGACCGCACGTCCTCGTCCTCATCGTGCGAGATGATCCGCATGGACTCCCGGTTGCGTTCGACCAGCGCGCGGGACGTGACCATTTCCGCCACATACAGGCCGCCGCCGTACTGGCGGCAGAGCCGGCGGAACGCCTTGTTGGTGATGCCGGCCATGGGTGCCAGCACTACCGGGGTGTCGACGGTTATCGGGCCGAGTTTGAGCGGTGGAAGCTCGAGCTTGGCGGCCGATTCGGGGGCAGCGGTAAGTGTCACCCCACCATTCTCTCAAAACCGGGCAAATCCGTCCGCCGGCACCCGCGCCAGTGGACTAACGGCCCCGGTCGGCTTCGCCGCCGTTCCTCCGCGCCGCCGGGGTTCGTCCGCGTCCGCGGGACAGCCGGGCCGCGCGCCGGCCGTGGAGCGCAGCACACCGCCTGCCTGCCGCGCGCGCCGGCCGTCAGGCGCGCAGCAGGCCGCCGAGCGCGCTGTCCGTGAAGTGTTCGAGCAGGTCCTGCGGGTCCCGGTACACCTCTGCCGCACCGGCGTGGATTAGGGTCGCAGCGGGGGTCCCGCCGCATTCGAGGCCGATGCACGGAATCCCGAGGTCTCCGGCCGCCTGGACATCCCACACGGCATCGCCCACGAAAACGGTGTCTGCCGGCTGCAGGCCCGCCGCGTCCAGGGCCGCCTGCAGGATGTCCGGCGCCGGCTTGCTGTTCTCCGCGTCCGCGGAGCTGGTGGCGGCGGTGATGGACCCGTCGGCGTCGATCACGCGGCGCAACACTTCCAGCTCCGTTCCCTCGGCGGAAGAGGCCAGCACGACGGCCAATCCCTCCTCGGCGGACCGGCGCACCAGCTCACGGGCACCGTCGAAGCGGCGCAGACCCGGCCAAAAGGTGGAGAAGACGGTTCCGTGGGCGGCCTTGAGGCCCTCGTCCCGGGACTGGTCGCGGTCCTCGTCGAGCAGCTGCGCTATGAGCCTGCCGCCGCCCATTCCCACGCAACGGTGGATGGCCGCCATCGGGACGTCGAGACCCGCCTGCCGGAAGGCCTGCCACCAGGCCAGCACGTGCAGGTAGTTCGAGTCCACTAGCGTCCCGTCCACGTCAAACAGCACGCCCTTCATGAGCACTCCTCCCGACGACGGCGATGGTTTCGTTCGGCACCTGCCCGGGCACGGCGCCAATGTGTGCAGTCTAGCCGCTCGGGTCTGCGGGCCTGCCGTGGCCCGCCGTGGCTTCCGCCCCGGGGTCCCGCACCCCTGCGTCGGCGGGCGCGCGGGTTGCGGCGGCTCCGCCGGGCCCCCGTACCCCCGCGTCGGGATCGGCGGCGGCTCCGGCCATGAGGTGCCGGGGGCCCGACCGCTCCCCCGCCGCCACCGGGCCGCGGATGCCGGTGGCCTTGACCACCAGCACCGCGATCAACGTGGTGATCGGGATAGCCAGGACGAGGCCGATGGAGCCGACCAGGGTGCGCACAATCTCCTCGGCCAGTTCCCCGCTGGTCAACGTGGCGAACAGCGGCCGGTCGTGCAGCGACACCAGGATCAGTACCGGAAGGGACGCGCCGGCGTAGGCGAAGGCAATGGTGTAGACGGTGGAGGCGATGTGGTCCCGCCCCACGCGCATGGCCCCGGTGAACAGGCGCCTGGCAGAGGCACCGGGAGCCAGTTCGTACATCTCCCACACCGCCGACGACTGGGTGATGGTGACGTCGTTGAGCACGCCCAGTCCGGAGATGATCAACCCGCACATGATCAGCCCGGAGACGGAGAGGCTGCCGCCCAGATTGATCAGCTGGTAGGTGTAGTCGTCGTCCACGCCGGTCAGGTAGGCGGCGTCGGTGGCCCAGGCCGCCAGCAGGGCGGTCACGCCCAGGCCGAACAGGGTGCCCAGCAATGCGGTGGACGTGCGGGCGGAGAATCCGTGGGCGAAGTAGAGCACCCCGACCATGATGACCACCGAGCCGATGAGCGCCAGCAGCAGCGGCGGCTTGCCTTCCATGAGGCCCGGCAGGATGAACTGCGCCAGGACCAGGAAACCGCCCGCCAGCCCCAGCATCGCGCGGAAGCCGCGCCAGCGGGCCACGGCCACCACGACCAGGGCGTAGAGCACGGCCAGCAGCACCATGGGGACGCTGCGCACGAAGTCCACGAAGACGTAGGCCCCCTCCTGCCCGCCCATGACGCCGGAGAGATTCAGGTAGCGGATGGTGTCGCCGGCCTCGACGCCGCGCGAGGCCGCGATTTCGGGCGTGATCTCCACGGGCAGCGGCGAGCCGCCGGCGTCGGGCTGGGTGTAGGCGACCAGGCACTCCTGTGCTTCCATGCCGGCGTCCACCGCCGCCTGCGAGGTGGGGCAGTCTTCCAGCTCCACCCTCTGCACGGTGCCGACGTCGAAGGTCACCCCGGGCGCCGCGGCATAGGGGTCGGGGACCTCGGCTCCGGCTCCGTCCCCGGAGGGCCAGAGCAGGATCATGCCCACCAGGGTCAGGACGGTGACCGGCAGCAGGATGGCCGCCAGGAGCAGGTTGGCCCGCCGCCGGGCGGCCAGTGCGGCGGCTCCGGGCGTGGAGGATCCGTGGCTGTGGCTGTGCCCCATGCGTCAGTCGCTGACGATGGAGGTTTCCGGACCCAGCTGGCGCGCGAGACCGGAGTCCAGCAGCGGCTGCAGCACGGCCAGCACAGCGGTCATCGAGTCGTCCACCTCCAGCTGCACCGGGTACTGCGCCACCAGCATGGCCAGCAGCGCCCGCACCGCGGCCTCGGCGTCCTCGGCCGGAAGCGCGGTGTCGTATCCCAGCAGCACGTCCGCCGGGGCGTCCGTGCGCTCGTGCGTGTAGCTGACGGCGAAAGCCTGGATGGTGCCGCCGTCGGACTTGGGCGCGCTGCGCAGCACCACCGCTCCGCCGGCCCCCGCGCTCTCGCTGAGCAGCATCTGCTGGGCGCGTCCCACGGTCATGTCCGCCCGGTCCCACACGTGCACCGAGTTGTAGAAGTCGGCCACGGCCCGGGTCAGTTCCACCGACCCGGTGGCCGCCTCCTCCAGTTGCGGACCGGTTTCCCCGAGGTCGGGCAGCGGCAGCGCGCCGGGTGAGACCAGCACCACGCGCGAGCTCTGGATCTGGGTCAGGCCGGCGGCCCGGGCGAAGGCGGCGCCGGAGGTGTCCGGCTCCACCTTCGCCCGCAGCTTCCGCACGCCCGACGGCGCGTGCTCGGCCTCGGCGCGGAGCCGTGACATCAGGTCACGGGCGACCCCGGCGCCGCGGTGGTCGCGGGCAACCTCGACGTACACCCACAGCCGGTCCGGATGCAGGCTGGTCTCGTACACGGTGCCGGCGGCAACGGCTATCCCCTGGTCCTCGGCCACGATGCACCGCGACCACGGCTGGTCGGCGGACGGGCGGAGCATGGCACGGAAGTGACCTGCCTGGCCGGTTTCCGGGTCGCCCCAGATCTCCAGCAGGGCCAGGTCATCGTCCTCGCGCCAGTCACGGTAAGTCAGCTGGGCCATGGTTCTCCTTTAGGGGTGGGCTGCCCTGATCGGGCGGCCGGACGGTTGCCGCAGCGGCTGCGGACGCGCGGTCCGCGGCCGGTTCAGGCTCCGATCAGGCGGGCTGCCAAATATGCTTCGACCTTGTCCAGGGAGACCCGTTCCTGGGCCATCGAGTCACGTTCACGGATGGTCACCGCCTGGTCCTCGAGCGTGTCGAAGTCCACCGTGATGCAGAACGGCGTGCCGATCTCGTCCTGCCGGCGGTAGCGGCGGCCGATGGCACCGGCGTCGTCGAAGTCGATGTTCCAGTTCTTGCGCAGCGCCTCCCCCAGCTCCTTGGCCTTGGGCGAGAGGTCCTCGTTGCGGGACAACGGCAGCACGGCGGCCTTGACCGGGGCCAACCGCGGGTCCAGCCGCAGCACCGTGCGCTTGTCCACGCCGCCCTTGGCGTTCGGCGCCTCGTCCTCGGTATACGCGTCCACCAAAAAGGCCATGAAGGACCGCGTGAGCCCGGCGGCCGGCTCGATCACGTACGGGGTGTAGCGCTCGTTGGTGGCCTGGTTGAAGTAGCTCAGGTCGGTGCCGGAGTGCTTGGAGTGGGTGGACAGGTCAAAGTCCGTCCGGTTGGCGATGCCTTCCAGCTCGCCCCATTCCGAGCCCTGGAAGCCGAAGCGGTATTCGACGTCGGTGGTGCCCTTGGAGTAATGGCTCAGCTTGTCCAGCGGGTGCTCGAAGAGGCGGAGGTTGTCGCGTTTGATGCCCAGGTCCACGTACCACTGCAGCCGGGCGTCGATCCAGTACCGGTGCCACTCTTCGTCCGTCCCGGGCTCCACGAAGAATTCCATTTCCATCTGCTCGAACTCGCGGGTGCGGAAGATGAAGTTGCCCGGGGTGATCTCGTTGCGGAAGCTCTTGCCGATCTGGCCGATGCCGAACGGCGGCTTCTTCCGCGAGGTGGTCAGGACATTGTTGAAGTTCACGAAGATGCCCTGCGCGGTCTCCGGGCGCAGGTAGTGCATGCCTTCTTCCTGGGCGACCGGGCCCAAAAAGGTCTTCAACAGGCCGGAGAATTCCTGGGGTTCGGTCCACTCGCCCTTGGTGGCGCAGTTGACGCAGGCGATGTCCTTCAGCCCGTTTTCCGGGGCGCGGCCCTTTTTCTCCTCGTACTCTTCTTCGAGGTGGTCGGCGCGGTAGCGCTTGTGGCAGTTCAGGCACTCCACCAGCGGGTCGGAAAAGACGTCCACGTGGCCGGACGCTTCCCAGACCTGGCGCGGAAGAATGACCGACGAATCCAGTCCGACCACGTCGTCACGGCCGCGGACCATCGTCTGCCACCACTGGCGCTTGATGTTTTCCTTCAGCTCGACGCCGAGCGGCCCGTAATCCCATGCGGAGCGGGATCCACCGTAAATTTCACCAGCCTGGAACACGAAGCCGCGGCGCTTGGCCAGCGAAATAATCGAATCGAGGGCTGATTTGGCTGCTGCCATGAGGTGGTTCTCCGTATCTCTCCAGGGCCGCTGGGTGCGGTCCGAGGGTTGTCATGGCACAGATCCGCCCGGCTGCTGCAGGCACGGATCGGCGCATAGCGAAGCTACAACGTTAGCCTACCGAAAACGGGAACCCGAACCCGAACCGCGCGGATGCATCGACAGGCATCAGGCATGATGGTTCCATGGCTTCCGACGATATCCATGACGTGCCGATCCGCGACGAGATGATCCGGCTGGGCCAGCTGCTGAAGCTGGCCAACCTCGCCGACGACGGGATCCAGGCCAAGGAGTTCGTCGAGAACGGACTGGTCCAGGTCAACGGCGACATCGAAACGCGCCGCGGCCGGCAATTGCACGCCGGCGATACGGTCAGCTGCAACGGCCAAACGGTGCGGGTCAGCCGCGACTGACCCGCACGGGCCGTTTGCTACTTCCCCTGCAGCACCTTGTAGGTCAGGAACTCCTTCACATGCGCCAGTTCCTGGGCGTTGATGCTGTGGCCGATGCCGGGGTAGAGGACCTTGGTCAGGTCCACATGCTCGTTCGTCCAGGCGTGGGTGAACTCAATCTTGTCCGGGGTGATGACCTGGTCCGCCTGGTCCCGGCCCCAGAAGAGCGGGGGCTTGATCGCCTTGACCGCATCGTCGCGGAAGAAATCGTTGCCCGCGGCCGGCACGGCGAATCCGGACAGGCCGACCACCGCGGCGATTTCCTCCGGGCGGTGCCGCAGCACCGAGGTGGCCACCGCCATGCCCATGGAAAAGCCCAGCACCGAAACGCTGCTGTGCATGTCCTTGACTCCGTCCAGCCAGGACACCACGTCGCTGACGGCCTTCGTGACCTTGTCCACGGAAAAGTCCGGCTCGTGCATCAGGGGGAACCAGGTGAAGCCTGGCCCCATCGCCACCGGCGCGCGCACCGCCGCCACGGTGAATTCCTCCGGCAGTCCGGGCACCAGGCCCATCAGGTCCTGCTCGTGGGATCCGTAGCCGTGGAAGAGCACCAGCAGGGGCGTCCCCGCCCGCTCCTGTTCGGGTTTGGACCAGGCAACGACGGGCTGATAAGCAGTTTCAGTCATGGGTTCCATGATGGCACAAAGAGCCCATTGCTTGAAAGTTAAAGCTTCTTAAGGTGTCGGATCTCCCAGGGCCCGGGCCCCCGAGCCGGTGCCCGGGAGGCCTCAGACCGCGGGCTGCCCGGCCCCGCCGCTCCGTTCGACGTGCGCCGTCAGCTCGGCGACGAACCGTTCCGGATACTCCACGTGCGGCGAATGTCCGCAGTTGTCGAGCAGCACCTCCGTGAAGCGCCCGCCGTTGGCCTCATACTTTTCCAGCACCGCCCGGGTCTGCGCGACCATCGGCTGCGTCGGGGCCGCCTCCTCCCCCGGCCAGCCGGGCACCAGACCGGCCTTGCCGAGGCAGTTCAGGTCGAAGAAGGAAGCATCGGAGACAATTGCGTCGCTGTCGCCGTGGATCCAGAGGATGTCCGGCTTGTCCGTCAGGTCAACAATGCCGCTGGCTTCGAAGACCCCCGGCGCCATCGTGTTCAGCACCCCCCTGCGTCCGGGAGCGAAGCCGGGCCAGTTCGGCGAGGGGACGGAATCGCCCGGATAGTTGTCGGGGCCGGTCTTGGTGCTGAGCATCGATTCAACCCAGATGCGTTCGTAGGGCGACTGGAACCCGGCGTGCACATAGGTCGAGCGGTACACCGACAGCGGCGAGGCAGGCGCGTCGCCGCTGGTGTCCCTGGCTTCCAACCGCGCCACGAAGTCGGGGTTGGCGCCCCCGCCGCCGGTGCCGGCGTCGTCCGCGGTGAGCCTGCGCCCCTCCGGTCCAGCCGTCCCGCCGAAGCCGTACGGCGAGACCGGAGCCTGAAGCGTGAGGCTACGGACCGGATGCTCCAGCGCGTATTGCATCACCACGCCACCGCCCATGCTCCACCCCACCAGGTGCGCGGGCGCCAGTTGCAGGGTTTCCAGCGTGGCATGAAGATCGTCCGAAAAGTCACGCAGCCCGCGGCCGGCGTCCACCGGCGCCGGGTCCGTCTGGCCGAAACCCCGCAGGTCCACGGCGAGCACGCGGTAGTCGGCCGGCAGCGCCTGCATCGCCTCCTGCCAGAACAGCGCGGAGGAAACATTCCCATGCACCAGGACCACCGGCGTGCCGTCGGGCCGGTCGCCGTCGCGCTCGAGGATGTTCACCGTCAGCCGCTCCGTCGGCACACGCCGCGCCACGATTCCCGCCAGCAATTCCATCCCTGCTCCTCGAGGTCGAGGCGGCCGCCGTTGGCCGCGTCAAGCACACAGTAGTCGGTAAACCGAGCGCTGACCATCACTTTCTGAAAGGTGATTCAGCTATTGGTTCCCACCGCCTGTGCATCCCCGCGCCTTCTTGGGAGAATGTACTTGTGAGTAACTTGTCCCTTTCCGAAACACAAGCGCCCATCGCTGCGGCCCGCCATCCCTGGAGCCGTTACGTTGCCCTGGGTGACTCGTTCACCGAAGGCATCGGCGACCCGGACCCCGGGAGCCCGGGCGGACACCGCGGATGGGCCGACCGCGTGGCCGAGGAACTCGCCCGCGGCCACCATGACTTCGCCTACGCGAACCTCGCGATCCGCGGCCGCCTGCTGCAGCAAATCATCGATGAACAGGTCGAACCGGCCCTGGCCCTGCAGCCGGACCTCATTTCGATCTGCGCGGGCGGCAATGATGTGATCCGGCCGGGCGGCGACCCGGACGCCCTGGCCGAGAAGTTCGACCGCGCCGTCACCCGGCTGGCAGCGTCGCAAGCCACCATCGTCCTGTTTACCGCGCCCGACATCGGCGATACGCCCGTCATCGGCAGTGTCCGCGGCAAGGCGGCCATCTACAACGAGAACCTGCGCACGGTGGCGGCACGCCATAACGCCGTCGTGGCCGACATGTGGGCGCTGCGCCAGCTGAAGGCACCGCAGATGTGGGCACCTGACAGGCTGCATTTCTCCCCGCTGGGGCACCACACCATCGCGGCCATGGTGCTGGACGCCCTCAACGTGGAGCATTCGCTGCAGCCCGAGACGCCCAAACCGTTGCCACCCAAGAACTGGCGCACCGCCCGCACCGAGGACCTGGTATGGGCCCGCCAGCACCTGGTCCCGTGGGTCCTGCGCCGGGTCCGCCACCAGTCCTCGGGCGACGGGATCCTGCCCAAGCGGCCGGCCGCCGACCCCTTCTTCGGTCCGGGCATGCCTCCCGGCGCGGCCGGGTAACAGGAGCAGCCGGTGCAGCAGCCGAGTCCCCAGGAGATCCGCCGTCACCGGCTGCGGGCACAGCGGCTGTGGGACAGCCCCCGGGACGACGCCGCCGCCGCCCTGCGCTGGCTGCTCGCCTTCCAGTCCCAGGAATATGCCTATGCCCGCTGGTCGCTGGCCCAGCGCTGCGGCGGACCGGCACGGGACAACGCTGCGGAGGTGGATGCGGCGATCGCCGGCGGACGCATCCTGCGCACGCATGTCCTGCGGCCCACCTGGCACTTTGTGGCGGCCGGGGACCTACGCTGGCTGATGCTGCTCTCCGGCCCCCGCCTCAAGGCAGGGAACAAGGGCCGGGACCGGCAGCTGGGACTGGATGAGGCAACGGTGGCGCGCAGCAATGACGTGCTGGCCGCGGCCGTCGCCGGAGGCCGGCACCTCACCAGGGACGAGCTCGCCGCCCGGCTCGCCCAGGCGGCGCTGCTGAAGGACGACGGCGCGAGGCTGAACGGAGCGACGCTGCGCGGGCAGCGGCTGGGGCACCTGGTGTTCCATGCGGAAATGGATCGGGTGCTGGTGAACGGGCCTCCGCGGACGGCCAGGTCGGGCGCCGTGCAGCAAACGTATGCGGCCTTCGACGAGCGGGTACCGCCGCTGGCCGCGGACTTCGACCGCGACGCGGCGCTGGCCCAACTGACCGGGCGGTACTTCACCAGCCGCGGACCGGCGACCTTGAAGGACTGTTCCGACTGGTCCAAACTGCCTCAGGCGGACGTCAAGCGCGGCCTCGAAGCCGGGGGCCGAGACGGACTGGAACTGTTCGAAACCGAGGGGCAACAGCTCTGGTACTCCCCCGCCGCCGGGACGATCGGCGGCGCCGCAGCCGCGGCGGGCGACGGACACCCGCGGGCGGACCTGATCCAGTGTTACGACGAATACGTCATGGGTTACACCAAAACCCGCGGCTATCTGGGCGGCAGCGCGCCGGCGGCGCCGGGCGGCGACGTGCCGATCCACGTGCTGCTGTTGGACGGACGGATGGCCGGCAACTGGAGACACGTCCTCCGGCCCGGCTCCGCCGAGCTGCGGCTCAAGCCGCTGCGGTTCTTCACCGAGCCGGAGCGGCAGGCCGTGGACGACGCGGTGGAACGGTACGCGGCCTTCCTGCGGCGGCCGGTATCGCTCGAACTGACCTGACGCTCCGCTCCCCCCCCGATCGGGCGCGGCGGTGGCAATCGGCGCGGAGGGCGCGCACCGACGTCGTACCGAGGCCGCTGTCACGCGGGCCGAAAAGTCAGGCGGGCGCGAAGAACGCCTCGGTGAGGGCCTCGTGCAGCTGGTGGATGTCGGTGAGGAAACCGTCGTGGCCCAGCGGCGTCTCGATGGTGTGGACCTTGACCGCCCCGGGCAGCGCCTCGGCCAGCTGCCGCGACTGTTCCGGGAAGTACAGGCGGTCGGAATCCACCGCGGCGACGAAGAACTGCGTGTCGGTGAGGCCGCCCAGCGACTGCTCCAGCGAGCCCCGGCCCCGGGCAACGTCGTGGCTGATGAGGGCCTCGGTGAGCAGTATGTAGCTGTTGGCGTCGAAGCGCGCGACGAGCTTGTCCGCCTGGTAGTCGAGGTAGCTTTCCACGGCATAGCGGCCACGGGCGGACGGCGTAATGCCGCCGAACGGCTGCTCCTCCGCCTGCGCCTTGCGGCCGAACCTGTACTCCAGCTCCGGCTCCGAGCGGTAGTTGATGTGCGCGATCCGCCGGGCGATACCCAGTCCAGCCTCGGGAGCGGGGCCCCCGTAATAGTCGCCGCCGGAGAAGTACGGGTCCAGCCGGATGGCCGCGACCTGCGCCTGCGCGAAGGCAATCTGTTCGGCGGTGCTCGCGGCGCCGCACGCCAGGACGGCGCACCGGGCCGTGCGCTCCGGGAACGTAGCCGCCCATTCAAGCGCGCGGGCGCCACCCATCGACCCGCCGAGCACCGTGTGCCAGCGCCGGATCCCCAGCGCGTCGGCCAGCCGCGCCTCGGCCCGGACCGAATCGCGGATCGTGACGAACGGGAAGCGTGAACCCCACGGCGTCCCGTCCGGAGCCGGCGACGAGGGACCGGTGGAGCCGTAGCAGCCGCCAATCATGTTGGCGGCCACGACGAAATAGCGCTCCGTGTCGATCGTGGCACCGGGGCCCACCAGATCGTCCCACCAACCGTCCTCGTCCGAGCAGCCGCGTGCGACGTGCGTGCTGCCGGTCAGGGCATGCTGAATCAGGACGGCGTTGGACGCGTCCGCATTCAAGGTGCCCCAGGTTTCAAAGCCGAGGACCACCTCGGGCAGATAGCCGCCGGCTTCCAACTCCAGCGCACCAACCGGCATCCGGCGCAGGATGCCGTCGGTCGCCTGTTCCACCAGTTCCTGCGGTTGCACTATCGTCACGCTGCGCTCTACCTGCTTGCCTAGTCGTCCGCACCCTTGGCGGCGCGGAAACCGGCCTCCAGGTCGGCGATGATGTCGTTGACGTTCTCGATGCCCACCGACAGGCGGACCAGCCCGTCGGTTACCCCGGCCGCGACCCGCTCCGCGGCCGAGAGCTGGGCGTGGGTGGTCGACGCCGGGTGGATCACCAGCGAGCGCACATCGCCCAGGTTGGCCACGTGCGAGTGCAGTTCAAGGCCGTCCACGAAGCGCTTGCCGGCCTCGATGCCGCCCTTGATTTCGAACGCGACGATGGCGCCGGTCCCCTTCGGGCCGTACTTGCGGCCGCGCTCATACCAGGGGCTGGAGGGCAGGCCGAGGTACGCGACGGAGGCAACGTCGTCGTGCTCTTCCAGGAATTCGGCCACCCTCTGAGCGTTGGCCACATGCCGCTCCACGCGCAGGCTCAGCGTCTCCAGCCCTTGGGCAATCAGGAAGGCATTGAACGGCGAGATGGCGGACCCCAGGTCGCGCAGCAACTGCACCCGGGCCTTGAGGATGTAGGCCAGGTTGGCGCCCAGAGCGCCGTTGACGCCGAGGTCGCGGGCGAAGACCAGCCCGTTGTACGTGTCGTCCGGCGTGTTGAACCCCGGGAACTTTTCGGGGTCGGCGGCGAAATCGAACGTGCCGGCGTCGACGATCACGCCGCCGATCGCCGTCCCGTGGCCGCCGAGGTACTTGGTGGCCGAGTGGAGCACGATGTCGGCCCCCCACTCGATCGGGCGGATCAGGTACGGGGTGGACAAGGTGTTGTCAACGATCAGCGGCACGCCGTTTTCGTGGGCGATGGCGCTGACCGACTCCAGGTCCAGCACGTCCTGGCGCGGGTTGGAGACGACCTCGCCGAAGAACGCCTTGGTGTTCGGCTTGACGGCATCGCGCCACTGCTGCAGGTTGTCCGGATCCTCGACGAAGGTGACCTCGATGCCGAACTTGGGCAGCGTGGTGCGCAGCAGGTTGTAGGTGCCGCCGTACAGGCTGGGGCTGGCCACGATGTGGTCGCCGGCCTCGGCCAGGTTGAGGATGGAGAACGTCGACGCGGCCTGGCCCGAAGCAAGCAGCAGGGCGCCGACGCCGCCCTCCAGGTTGGCGATCCGGGTCTCGACCGCTTCCTGGGTGGGGTTGCCGATCCTGGTGTAGATGGGTGCCAGTTCGGACAGGGCGAACCGGTCGGCCGCGCTCTGCGCGCTGGGGAACACGAACGACGTGGTCTGGTAGATCGGCAGTGCGCGGGCGCCCGTGGCGGCGTCCGGCTCCTGCCCTGCGTGGATCTGACGGGTTTCAAAGGACCAATCGGCGTTGGACATGGTGCAACTCCTTCACTGGAAGGGGCCATCCGGGATCCGGCCGTGCCGGCATGTCTGTCCCGGGTGTGACCCGCGCTTGCGCACCGCCTTATGGCGGCTGCCTGGTCTTCACCCGGGGCACCCCACCGCGGTTGGAGGGTTGCCGGCCAGCAAACCGGGGTTTTGCGCTGGCACTCATGACCTGCCTCCAGTCTCCGCAGACAAGCCGGCGGCCGCAACAATATGACACCTTATGACTGGGCACCGGTCTCCGGACCGCCTGTCCGACCGTCCGCTTCGTCACTGTTGCCGGCGCGTGCCGGGGAGGCGGATTTGCTGTCCGGAACGGCGCGTTCACCACGAGCCGCAAATTGAGTGACTTAGGTCACCCTAAGTCGAGAGCGGGTTCACAAAGTGCCAAGATAATGCCATGCGCTTCGACCATGTTTCTTATGCCGCTGAACCCGACGGTCTGGCTGCCACCTCAGAGCGGATCTCCAAAGCCCTGGGCATCGACGCCGTCAAGGGCGGGGTTCACCCCCGCTTCGGCACCCGCAATATGATCTTCCCCCTCACCGACCACCACTACCTGGAGGTCGTGGAGGTGCTCGACCACCCCGCTTCCGACAAGGCCCCCTTTGGCCAGGCAGTGCGGGCGCGGTCGGAAGCCGGCGGCGGTTGGATGGGCTGGTGCGTGGCGGTCGACGACCTGACCCCGTTCGAAGAACGGCTGGGCCGCCACGCGGTTCCCGGCAACCGCAAGTTCCCGGATGGGCAGGAACTGAGCTGGCAGCAGATCGGGATCAAGGGCCTCATCGCCGACCCGCAGGTGCCCTACATGTTGCGCTGGGATGACGGCACCGAACCGCTGCACCCGTCCAACGCCCGCCCCGCCACGGTCAAGCTGATCGGCCTGACCATCGCCGGCTCTTCCGAGCGGGTGGCGGACTGGCTAGGCACGCCGGTCGACGGCCTGCTGGACGACGTCAAGGTCGCCTGGACGGCACCGAACGGTACGCCGGGCATCCTGTCCGTCCGCTTCGAAACCGCCAACGGAATCGTCGAACTGTAAGTCTTTCGAGAGGATCGACGTCGTCGATCGCCGCAGCGGCGCCCTGATCGCAAGGCCGGGCGCCGCTGCGCTGCCCGGCCGGTTTCACGTGCCGATGCCGATGGCCGGCCCCAGCAGTGTGTAGCCGACGAAACCGGCAATATCCAGCAGCGCGTGCGCCACCACCAGCGGCATCACCCGCTTGGCCTTTGTATAGGCGTAGCCGAAGACCAAACCCATGAGGAAGTTCCCGATGCCCGGCCCGATGCCCTGGTAGAGGTGGTAGGTCCCGCGCAGGGCGGCGCTGACGAAGATCGCGGACCAAATGCCCCAGCCGAACCTCGCGAAGCGGTTGAAGAGATAGCCCACCATGACCACCTCTTCGAGGACCGCATGCCGCAGCGCGGACAGGATCAACACCGGAACCGTCCACCAGTATTCGTCCAGGGCCGCCGGGACAATGGCGGTGGTGATACCCAGGGCCCGGCCGGCGGCATAAACGCCCAGCGTCCCGACACCGATCACCAGCGCGAGCAGGAAGCCCAAGCCGAAGTCCAGCCGGGGCCGGGAAAACGTGAACCCGATCGCCCGGAAGGCCGACCGTCCGGGAACGGTCATCAAAAACAGCACCAAGGCCACCGGCACCAGCGCAAAGACGATGCCGAGCATTTGGTACACGAAATCGAAGAGCTCCCGCTCGTTCAGCACCGGGTTCAGCGTGGTCGTCTGCGAGGCCAGCGGAGCGCGGGTCATTTTTTCCAGCAGGTTCACCACGGCATAGACCGCCGACTGCCCGAGCGAGAGTCCCAGGACGATGAGCACTTCCGCCCGGTAGTACTTGACCGTGCGCGGCGTGCTCGCGGTGGCGACCTTCTGCTTGTCCATAGCCCCCATCTTCCCAAGAGAACCGCGGGCGCAGATACAAGGCGTGGAGTGCTTTCAGAGGGAGACGCAGATCCTCATGGGGTCTCCGGCCTCGCGTTCATCGTCGGAGAGCAGCGGGTCGCGGTGATCGATCTCGCCACCCAAGACGGGAGTCCATTAGAAACCGGCTAGGTGCCAGTAGTGTAATGACCGCCAGGAATCGCGCGGCTAGAAATCAGGTTTCAAGGTTTCCGTCCGATCCATTTTTAGAAGGCTGGCTGCCAGCACATGCACTCCTCTACTGATGTGCACGGCGTCTGTCCACTCTTCCGGGCAATGGCTTCGGCCGTTGTGAGATGGGATGAAGATCATTCCAGCAGGGCAGCGGGCTGCCAGGTGCGCAGCGTCGTGACCGGCGCCACTCGGCATGGGCATCCAGGGGAGCCCGAGGCCATCGAGTGCTGATGCCGTCACGTTCTGTACTGATGCGTTAGCCGGTACGACAGGAGTTTCCGCCGCCCAGTCAAGGAGTGCTTCCACTCCGCTTTCGGCGCTCTGCCGAAGGATTTGATCGGCTACCCTTCTCCGCACACCAGAGAGCCAGATCTGATTGTCGCTGCGGAATTCTGCCATCAGCGTTGTTCGACCCGGAATCACGTTTCCAGAACCTGCTTCAACGAGCAGGTTGCCGCTGGTCGCGACCGCATGGACAGGTGCTTCACAGGCCTCCCGTTCGACGGCCAGGACGGCCTTGGCTGCAGCGACCAATGCATCCCGCCGGTCATCCATGTTACGAGTGCCGGCATGATCCGATCTGCCGAGAAAGGTGGCGAGCAGCGTGTGAACGCCAACGATTGAGGTAACAATTCCTACATCGATTCCCTTCTGCTCAAGGATCGGGCCTTGCTCCACATGCAGTTCGAGGTACCCGTGTAGTTCGTTTTGCGCCCACGAGCGTGCAAGCATGCCGTTTGGATCCACGCCGAAGCGTGCCACCGCGTCGCCCAGTCTGTTGCCAACTGAGTCTGTACGGTTCAGATCCTCCGTCCTCATCGCGCCAGCTGCCGCACGGCTACCGAGGCAGTATCCACCGTAGGGGTTCGCTTCTTCACCCAGAAAGTCGACGACCAGCAGATCATGATTGAGCATCGTGGAAGTCTCGCGGAAGCGGCGCGCAGCTTCTATGCCTCCAAGCACTCCGACGATCCCGTCGAATCGTCCGCCTCCTACCACGGTGTCGGTGTGTGACCCGGTGACTAGCGGCGGGCCGGAATAGCGCCCTCGGAGTCGGCCGACGATGTTTCCTGCAGGGTCAACAGTGACTTCGAGGCCGGCGTCCCGCATGCGGGATTGTACCCAGATGCGGGACGCCGAATAAGGATCGCTGAAGACCGGGCGGCTCCACCCAGGTGAGTCGGATTCTCGTAGTTGTGAGAGATCTATCAGATCGGCCCATAGACGTTCCTGGACCGGCTCCAGCGATGCCGCATCCTGCATGTTTCTACTCCTAAGGCGGCGTTTTACGCACTCACCCTTAAGGCTGCCGTCTGTTCACCGGCTGGGGGAAGGGCCTGGTGTGAGATGAAGGGCTGTGGTGCCTTCGGCTGCAAGGCGCTCGCCTACAAATCCAGCAGCAGACGCTTGCCCTTGCACCGGGAGACGCAGATCATCATGGTGTCTCCGGACTCGCGTTCGTCGTCGGAGAGCAGCGAGTCACGATGGTCGATTTCGCCGCCCAGCACAGGAGTTTCGCAGGTGCCGCAGATTCCCTCCCGGCAGGAGCTCAAAGGGGTGATCCCGACCGACTCAAGGGCCTGCAGGATGGTCTCATCCGAGCCCACCGGGACCTCCGTCCCATCGGCCAGTTCAACGATGAACGCCGAATTGCCGCCCACCGGCATACGTAAGTTATCGCCGGTGGCGGTGAAGCGCTCACAATGAAAACGCGCAGGGACTTCCCACCCGTCGGCAATCGTCTGGATGACATTTAGCAATGGCCCGGGACCGCAGGCGTAAACGTGTGTTTCCGAGGGTAGGTCCCCCAACAGTTCTGCCAACGGGTAGAAGCCGCTTTCGTCATCCGCGTGGATATGGATGTCTCCCCCAAGCGACTGGATCTCATCGAGAAACGCCATCGACGAGCGGCTCCGCCCCAGATAGAGCAGACGCCATGGGACTCCGAGGGCGGCGGCCTCGCGGATCATCGGCAGGATGGGGGTAATGCCAATGCCGCCGGCGATGAAGGCATAGCTGCCGGCAGGTGCCAGGACGAAATTGTTGCGCGGTCCCCGGACCTGAATTTTGGTTCCCGGCCTCAGCATGTCGTGCACGTAGGCCGAGCCGCCGCGCCCGTCGGGTTCGCGGAGTATGCCCAGCCGCCAGGCAGCACGGTTCGTCCGCTCAGAGCAGAGCGAGTATTGGCGCAAGAGGCCGTTGGGAAGGAGGACGTCCACATGTGAGCCGGCGTCCCACTCCGGCAGATCCTCGCCCAGCGGATGTTCCAACTGCAGGGAGACTACACAGTTGGACTCCTGCCGGATTGAGCGAACTTCGACGTCAAAAAAATCTTCATTCATGATTGCCCTCACGGTGGGTATCAGGCTGCTGCCGGTTCGGCGAGAACAGAGGCCAGGAAGGCCTTGGTGCGATCGTTCTTCGGGTTGGTTATCACCTCGCGGGCCGGCCCCTGCTCCACTACGTAGCCGTCCGCCATAAACACCACCCGGTCCGCGACGTCCCGGGCAAAGTGCATCTCGTGCGTCACCACGACCATCGTCATGCCGGAGTTGGCCAGGTCCTTCATCACCTTCAGGACCTCACCCACCAACTCCGGGTCAAGGGCCGAGGTCGGCTCGTCAAAGAGCATCAGCCGTGGCTCCATGCACAGGGCGCGCGCAATGGCCACCCGCTGTTGCTGGCCGCCGGAGAGCTGCCTCGGGTAAGCCTCGGCTTTTTCCGCCAGACCTACTTTTTCCAACAGTCCCATCGCCCGGGCCACGGCCGTGGCTTTCTTTTCCTTTCGGACAAGCCGTGGTGCTTCGATCAGGTTCTCCAACACCGTCATGTGCGGGAACAAGTTGAACTGCTGGAAGACCATTCCCACTTCGGTACGGCTGCTGCAAATGTCGTTGTGGCTCTGTTCGTACAGCTTGCTGCCTTTAAGGTCGTAACCCACGATCTTGCCATTCACCCACATGCGGCCGCCGTCGACTGTTTCCAAATGGTTGATGCAGCGCAGGAACGTGCTCTTGCCGGATCCCGAGGGGCCGATCAGGCAGACCACTTCCCCCGGCTGCACTTCCAAATCAATGCCCTTCAATACCTGATTGGAACCGAAGTTCTTGCAGATCGCGTTGGCCCTCACCATCGGTTCAACGCCGTGGGTAACCGTCATTTCTTGCCGCCTTTCAAGGAGAGCGCGTCATGGGTGGCGAAAAACCGCTTCAACTGCTGCAGCGGCGTCGGCGGCAGGTTCCGCTGGTTGCCGCGGGCAAATCGCCGCTCCAGGTAGTACTGGCCGATGGTCAGGACCGAGGTAATCAACAGGTACCAGAGGCTTGCGACGATCAGCAGCGGGACGGTCTCGAAGGTCCGCGCGTAAATAATCTGCGCCGAGTACAAGAGCTCCGGCACCGAGATCACGCTGACCAACGCCGTGGTCTTGAGCATGCCGATGGTTTCGTTGCCGGTGGGAGGGATGATGACGCGCATTGCCTGGGGCAGCACCACCCGCCGCATGGTCTGCATGCGGGTGATACCCAGGGCCTCGGCTGCCTCTGTCTGCCCGTGGTCAACGGACAGTATGCCCGCCCGGACAATCTCGGACATGTAGGCACCTTGGTTCAGGCCAAGACCGAGGATCGCTGCCGTCATGGGAGTGATCAACTGGTTTGCGTCCAGTTCAATGCCCGGAATGCCGAGGGTGATAACCGGGTACAGCGCAGCCAGGTTGAACCAAAACAGCAGCTGCACCAGCACCGGCGTGCCCCGGAAAAAGTTAACGTACGCAAACGCGGCACTACGTACCACCGGATTGACGGAGAGCCGCATGACTGCGAAGACGACCCCGAGCACGATGCCGATGGCCATGCTGATCGCCGTCAGGCCAAGCGTGACGAGGATGCCGCGGCCGATGGACACGTCGCGCAGGTACAGGCCCACGACGTCCCATCCGAAGTTGGGGTTCGTCATCACGGATCGTAAAAGCAGCCCGGCGATCACTATGATGACGGCTGCGGACAGCCACCGACCGGGATGCTTTGCCTTGACGACGGTGTAACCATCGCCGGCAGGGGCTACTTGCTCGTTTCGGGTAGTCACGGCAGTCATGCGGATGCTTCCTCTCCGCTACTTCTTGTCGAGGGCTTCGGAGGTGATCAGAACCGACTCCGGGAGGGCCCATTTGGCGCGCATTTCCTCGTAGTAATCGCTGTCCAGAATGCCTCGGGTGGCCTCAGTAACCGCTTCCTGCAGCCCGCCGTCCTTGGCAAGGGCGATGCCGGTGGGGATCGGGTCGTAGTCCTCGCCGGCGGCCAACTCGAATTTATCCCCGGCTTCCTTTGCCTGGTAGGCCAAGGAAACGCTGTCTGCGACCACAGCGTCTACGCGACCGGAAGTCAGGGCAAGGTTGGCGTCCGTCTGCCCGGGAAAGTTCTGAATAGTGATGGGTTCCTTGCCCGCTGCCGTGCATTCCTTGGAGAATTCGGGCAGGTACTCCATGGATTGGATCGATCCCTTTTGGCCGGCGATCTTCTTGCCGCACATGCTCATGGGATCCATCGAGATCTTCTGGGGGTTCCCGGGAAGGACGGCGACGCCAGAGCCCCCGTTGAGGTACGGCACGAAGTCAACAATTTTCTCGCGTTCCGGGGTGATGGAGAAGGTCGACATGGCCATGTCGTACTTTCCGGAGGCCAGGCCCGGCAGGATAGTGTCGAAGGTCGCGGGCACGTGTTCAATCTCCAAGCCCAGGGCAGCACCGATGGCGTCCGAGAAGTCGACGTCGTAGCCGATCATGGTCTTGTTATCCGTGTCGTAGTACTCGAACGGCGCGTAGGTCGGGTCGGAGGCAACGCGCAGGGTTCCGGCGGCCCGGATCTCCTCCGGCAGCAAGTCTCTGGCCGCCTCGTTGAGGGCCACAGCCTCCGAGGAAGCATTGGAGCCGCCCGGAGCAGCGGAACCTGCAGGTTCCGGCACGGCCTGGGACGCGTTGGTGCAGGCAGCCAGTGACAGGGCCAGCAGGACTGAACCGGCGAGGACGGTTGATCGGGGGGCGCGTTGACGTGAATGACGCATGGATTTTCCTTTCGAAGTCCGGACAGCGTTGTCCGGTTTTGGATATCCGCACTGACCAGGAGACGGTCAGTGCCTCGGTGCTTCAATTTCGGGTGCTACGTGCAGCATGTAGTTGCCGAGCGAGACGAGTGCGGGCCTGCGCAGGATGGCCACCATGCCGTTCACCGGGGCGGTGTAGGTTTGCGGCGGCCGCTGCAGGTCATCGATGGCATGGACCCGTGCAACCGGGTCACCGGCCCGGACCCGGTGGCCCAGTTCCACCAGGGGTTCGAATAGCCCGGCAGTGGTGGCCATCACTGGGGAATCGGGCACCAACTCCAGCCAGACGGGTTCGGCTGCTTCCGCGGCTGCCGGTTGCAGGACGGTGTCGTACTGTGCCGGCATGATTCCCACGTGGGCCAGCAGCGAGCGTACGCCGCGCCGCCCGCCCGCCAAGACGCCCGGATGTATCGTGCCTCCCCCGCCGAGTTCGGTGGAAAGCGTCAGTGCACCTGCGTCGTCGCCGGCGGAACTGAGCGAACCAGGTTCAAGCCGGGGTGGCACGGCTATCGCATAGGGCAATCCCATCGCCCGAGCCGCGGCCACTTTCCGCGCCCACGCCTGCTCGTCCGGGCCCCGGTACAAAAACATGCTTGGCAGGTACGTGGAATTGGATCCGCCCGAATGCAGGTCGATCACAACGTCGGCTAGCGGCAGCAGCGTCCCTGCGATCAGGTCGGCAACTTGGTCGGTGGGTCCCCCGCGCCGCCCGCCCGGGTAACTACGGTTGAGGTTCCCCCCATCGATCGGCGACACCCTTGTACCGGCACGCACTGCCGGCGCGTTCGCCGCCGGCACGATGATCACCGTCCCGGTCACGTCCTCGGGCTCCAAAGAACGGATCAGTTCATGCAACACGACTTGGCCTTCATACTCATCGCCATGCGTGCCGGCGACCAGCAGCGCCGTCGGTCCCGGCCCCGAAGAAATCACTGCCAGGGGAACCGGGATCAGCCCGTTGTCATGGACGTTGTCTGAATGCGACAGACCGGCAAAACCCAACTGCTTGCCGGGCCTGCCAAGCTCGATCCCATGCAGGGCATGATCCGTGATGCGCCGGGCAGCGTCGACGCTGCCACCGGCGGTCAGGGGACCCACCGCAGCACCTTGGCCTTCCGCGGGGCGAGGGTGATGACCTGGACCGCGGATGCGCCCCCGGCCAGTGAAAGCCGGATCTCCTCGCCGTCCTCGCCTTCAACAATGAAGGTGTCACCGGCGCGCAGCCAGCGCTGCCAGGGGCCGCCCTGCGCGGCGACGAGCGCCTCGCCGGCCAGTCCGGTCACAATCAACTGCTCGCCGGGCCCGCGCTGCAGCGTGCCGGTGTGGTTGCCGGTGTAGCGCCGGCTTTCGGAGGCAATGTAGTTGTCGTCGGCTTCAAGCGCGACTGCGGGCTCCGGGCCGGATTCATCCAGCGCAACCGTCCAGCGCCACGGGTCGCCGCGCTCCGCCGAATCCGGACACGCCGCGAGGATCTTGGCGCCCGACTCGGCCGAGGTCTCCGCGCCGAGCGCATTGGCCCTAATCAGCATCCACATGCGGGTACCTAAGCCGTCCTGGGAGCAACCGGCTCCCGGCGGGGAGCCGAACCGAGGGCGGACTTGGCCTGCTGCTCCTTCTTGAGCAGCGCGGCCAGGATGCGCCGCGCCTTCGCGACCCCGCCGTCCTGGGCGATCAACACATCGAACTCGCCCTCGGGCCGGGTCTGCATGCCGATCTCCTGGGCCTCCAACGCGGATGCGTCCTCGTCCAGCACGGTGGCCAAACCTACCCGGAGATCCTCGGTCGCCTGCTCGTTGTCGACGGCGAAGTTACGACTGAAGGCGTAGTAGTACCAGGAATTGTGCTGGTCAATGGGTGTGATCCCGTTGAGAACCTTGATCAGGAAGCCCTCTTCGCGCGGCTTGCCCTCCCCGGTGATGCCGGAGTGCAGAACGTGCAGGTTGGGCACGAAGAACTCGGTGCAGTGGAAACGGTCGAACAGCCCGCGGGCGTCCATGGTTTCGGCATAGAGCGGCGGCGCTTCGACCGAGGGCATCAGGCGGTCGACGCTGACCACGTTGCCCTCGACCTCCACGGTGATGCCGTGCTCGTAGATGTAGTCATCGCCCACGGTGGTCTTGTGCAGGAAGGACTCATGGGTCAGGTCCAACAGGTTGTCGTGGATCAAGTCGGCACGGCACTTGAAGTGGTAGGAATGGGTGACTGTCGCCCACTCGGGATCCACCATCCAGTGGGTATCCGGGACATCGGCCGGGTCGGCCAGTTCCGGATCGCCGGTCCACACCCAGATCCACCCGTCCTGCTCCACCACCGGGTATTTGCGCACCTTCGCGCGCTCGGGGATGGTCGACTGGGCCGGCACTTTGGTGCACATGCCGTCCGGGCCGTAGGTGAAACCGTGGTAGCCGCACTCCACCGAATCGCCGATCGTGCGGCCTTCCGAGAGCGGGAAGGCGCGGTGCGCGCAGCGGTCCGCAAGGGCAATGGCTTCGTTGTCCTGGGTTCGGAACAGGACGATCGGCTGCTCGCAGATGACCCGCCGCACGGGCTTGCGCGTGACCTCCGTTGACCACGCCGCCACGTACCAAGTGTTCAGCACATACATTTTTAGGTTCTCCTCCATCGCGTGTGTATACACTGTATTCAGAGGCTGAGTGTGACGTCAAGCACTTTCAGTTGGAAATTCACAGGTGACGCATTTCGCCGCTTTTTGCCTCGAAATCCATGTCCTGCCAAGCGGCAGGGCTATAAAGTGCACTCATGAAACGCAGAAGGAGGCCATCGTGGCTGCGATACCGAATGACGTGAGGCCGCTGTCGGTCCGCGTCTACGAGCAGTTAAGCGCCGACATCATCAGCGGATCCATCGAACCGGGTTCAGCCCTGGCCCAGGAGTCCGTGGCGGCACAATACGGTGTCTCCCGCACGCCCGTCCGCGACGCGCTCACCCAGCTGACGCTGGAAGGACTGACCACCCTCGTCCCGGGCAAGGGTTATATCGTCAACCAGCTCGACGAGCGTGAGATCGAGAACGTCTTCAAGGTGCGTTACGCCCTGGAATCACTCGCGGTCCGGGACGCCATTGGGTCCTACACACCGCAGCAGCTCGTGCGGCTCGGCGGCCTCGTGGACGAGACGGAAATCGTCGACCCGCAGGACAGCGGTGAACTCTTCCGGTTGGGCAGGGCCTTCCATCTGGCCCTGATCGAACCCTCGGACAACGACTACCTGCGCGGCGTGATCTCCTCCATCTGGAACCATCCCATCCAGCACCGGATCACGTTGACGTACCGGCAGGGGCCGGAGCACCAGGCCAAGGTCATCCACGATCACCGCAGCATCCTCCAGGCACTGAAGGACCATGACGCCGAGCGTGCCGTCGAGGTCCTTGCCCACTGCCATGACGTGAAAGACCCCAACCGCTACGAACATATCGGCTGAGGACCGCTCCCGGCCTTCAGGATCCCGGGGTTTCGGCTGAGGACCGCTCCCGGCCTTCAGGATCCGGAGCGGGCCGGACCCGGCCTGCAGGATCCCGGGGCGGGCCGGACGCCCTAGGCCCCCACGGCCGAGCGCACGCCCGCCCGCCACACCGCGGCGGTCAGGGGCATTCCGGGTCGGTAGGCGAGGTGGGTGGCCGACGGGGCGTTGAGCAGGTGCAGGTCGGCCCGATGGCCGACGGCGAGGGAACCCACGGCACGCTGGCCCTCGGCATCGACCCCGGCATGCCGCCCGAGCGCCAGCGCCCCGCCATAGGTGGCGGCCCGGACCGCCTCGTGCACGCTGAG
This sequence comes from Arthrobacter sp. Y3224055, assembly GCF_059090825.1. Classification (NCBI taxonomy): domain Bacteria; kingdom Bacillati; phylum Actinomycetota; class Actinomycetes; order Micrococcales; family Micrococcaceae; genus Arthrobacter; species Arthrobacter sp. Y3224055. Next base: position 157,059 of record NZ_JBNHGB010000005.1, read on the forward strand.
TCCCATCTGCAGGACGGCGGTGGTGACGCAGAAGTTCATGGAACTCGTGAACGAGGTCCCCGGGTTGCAGTTGGACGCCAGGGCGATTTCCACGCCGGCATCGAGCAGTTGCCGGCCGGGCGCCAGCGGCTGGCGGGTGGACAGGTCGCAGGCCGGCAGGCAGGTGGCCACGGTGCCGCGCTCCCCCGTGCCGCTGGCCCGGTCCCAGCCGGCCCAGCTGCCGGCGAGCGCGGCGACGTCGTCGTCGTTCAAATAGTTGACGTGGTCCACGCTGGCCGCCCCAAATTCAACGGCCAGCCGCACGCCGGGACCTTCACCCAGCTGGTTGCCGTGCACGCGCAGTCCCAGGCCGGCGTCGCGGCAGGCCGCCAGCACGCGGCGCGACTGGGCCTCGGTGAAGGCCCCGCGTTCGCAGAACACGTCGGCCCACTGCACGTACGGCCTCACCGCCGCGAGCATGTCCCCGCAGACCAGGTCGGTGTAGTCGTCGGCGTCGATGCCGGCCGGCACCAGGTGTGCCCCGAGGTAGGTGACCTCGTCGGCCACGGTGGACGCGATGCGGGCGCTGCGGGCCTCCTGCTCCACGTCCAGGCCGTAGCCGGTCTTGGTCTCCAGGTAGGTGGTGCCGCCGGCGGCCGCCTCCGCCACCCGGGCCAGCAGCAGGCGCGTGAGGTCGTAGTCGCTGGCCTCGCGGGTGGCGCCGGTGGTGACGGCGATCCCGCCGGCCTGGTAGGACTGGCCGGCCATCCGTGCCTCGAACTCGGCGGTGCGGTCTCCGGCAAAGACCAGGTGCGTGTGCGAATCCACCCAGCCCGGCAACACCGCCCGCCCGCCGGCGTCGAACTGTTCGTCGGCATCGGGGGCCTGCGCCGCGGGCCCGAGCCAGGAGATGCGCTCCCCCTCGATGATCACCGCGGCGTCGTGCAGCACGGAGTCCGCGCCGCGGGCCGGGTCCTGCGTGTGCAGTTCGCCGATGTTGGTGACGACAGTGCTCATTCAAACTCCTTCAGGGCGTCGGCCAGCAGCTCGGCCGGCCAACCCAGGCGCCGGTGGCGGCCGTTGACGGCCAGCAAGTCACCGGCAACGACGACGGCGGAAACGTCCGCTGCGCTGGCGCTCAGCGGCAGTTGCCCGGGCTCCGAGCCTACCGTGCGCACGCTGCCGGGGTTCACCGCCACCAGATCGCAGGCCATTCCGACGGCGATGCCGGCCACCGGGGTGCCCATCGCAGCGGCCGCTCCGGCGGACACCGAATCCAGCAGCTCGGCCGGCGTAAACCGGCCGCGCTGGCCGCTGGCCAGCCGTTCGCCGTGTTCCAGCGCCCGCATCTCCAGCCAGGGATCGATGACGGCGTGCTGGTCGGTGCCGACGGCGATCCGGGCGCCGGCGTCCGCCAGCTCCCGGGCCGGGCCGATACCGTCGGCGAGATCGGCTTCCGTGGTCGGGCACATCACCACGGTGGCACCGGCTTCCCCGAGCAGCGAGATGTCCCCCGTGGTCAGGTGCGTGGCGTGGACGGCGCTCAGGCGTGGCGACAGCAGCCCGTGCCGGGCCAGCAGGCCGGCCGGCGTCACCCCGTAGGCGGCCAGGCAGGCCTCATTCTCGGCCGGCTGCTCGGAGAGATGGATGTGCAGCGGCAGGCCCTCGGGCAGGTGCTCGGCGATGAGCGGAAGCGCGGCTTCGGGCACCCCGCGGACCGAGTGCAGGGCGGCGCCCACCGTGATCCGCGCCGGGTCGAACCGGTCCGCGACCACGCGGCGCAGCGAGTCGAGCCGGGCCAGCCAGGCCTGCACGTCGCCGTCGCCGAAGCGCTGCTGCTCCGGCGCCAGCGGGACGCCGATGCCGCCGGCCAGGTAGCAGGTGTCCAGCAGGGTCAGCCGGATGCCGGCCGCCTCGGCGGCCCGGCACAGCGCCAGTTCCATCGCGTGCCCGCCGTACCCGGGGGTCTCCGGATCATCGCCCGCCGGACCGGACCGGTGCCCGCCGCGGCTCCCGCCGGCCGCGCTTCCGGGCCCGTACGGGCTGCCGTCCGGGCGGTGGTGGACGTAGTGGAACTCCGCCACGCTGCTGAAGCCGGCCGCCACCATCTCCGCGAACACCGCCGTCGCCAGGCGCTCGTAGTTCTCCGGGGTCAGCGTCCCGGCCGCGCGGTACATCTGCTCCCGCCACGTCCAGAAGTCGCCCCGGCCGGCGTGGGTGCGGCCCCGCAGCACCCGATGGAATGCGTGCGAGTGCGCGTTGGCGGCGGCGGGAAAGACCACGCCGTCGAGCACCAGCACGCCGTCAGCCGGATCGGGCCGGGGCGCCGTGCCCACCTGTGTAATCATCCCGGCGCCGTCGCAGCCCAGCAGGACTCCCTCGGCCACGCCGGCGGGGCCCAGCCAGGCGCGCTCACACCAGATGCTGCTCACAGCAGTGCCTCGAGCACGTCCGCCAAGGCTTCCGCGCCGGCGTCCGCGTCCCAGGGCTCCACGTATTCCTCCGGGGAGTGCGAGATGCCGGAGGGGTTTTTCACGAACAACATGCCGGACGGCACCCGCGCGGCCAGCACGCCGGCGTCGTGCCCGGCACCGGTGGCCAGCACCGGCGCGCCGGGCAGCGCGTTCTCCAGCTGGCGCTGCAACGCGGAGTCGAAGTGCACGGTTCCGCTGTAGGACTCTTCCGTCAGCGAGACGGAGCAGCCCTCGAAGGCGGCGATCTTCTGGGCCTTCCCGTGGATGGCCTCGACGAGGTGCGCGGTGACGGCGTCGTCCGGGTGGCGGGCATCCAGCCACAGGTCCACCCGCGAGGCGATCACGTTGGTGCCGCCGGGCACCGGCTGGAGGCGGCCGACCGTGGCGCGGGCGTCGGGCTGCTTGGCCGCGGCCTGCTGTACGGCCAGGATGATCTGCGCCGCGGCGACCATCGGGTCGGCACGGTCGGCCATCAGCGTGGTGCCGGCGTGGTTACCCTGGCCGGTGACACTGATCCGCCACCGCCCGTGGCCCAGGATGGAGCTGCCGACGGCGATGGTCGGGCCGTCCTCGCCCAAGCCGCGGCCCTGCTCCACATGCAGCTCGATGAAGTCGCCGATCCGCGCCAGCGCCTCCTCGTCGCGCCCCAGATGCGCAGGATCCAGCCCGTTGGCCCGGGCGACGTCGGCGAACGTGTCGCCGCTCTCGTCGCGCAGGTTTCGGGCCTTGTCCGGATCGATGGCGCCGGCCAGCAGCCGCGAGCCCAGGCAGGCCACACCGAACCGCGATCCTTCTTCTTCCGGGAAGACCGTGACGGCCAGCGACCGGTTCGGCTCGACGCCGCGCTCCTTGAGGAGGTCCACGGCGGCGAGCGCGGAGGCGACGCCCAGCGGCCCGTCGAAGGCGCCGCCGCCGGGAACCGAATCCAGATGGCTGCCGGTGACCAGGGCGCCGGGCTGCGGCTCGCCCCACCACGCCCAGATGATGCCGTTGCGGTCCGTCTCCACGCCCAGCCCGCGGCGTTGGGCCTGTTCGATGAACCAGTCGCGCAGGCCCAGTTCCGCGGTGGAATAGACCGGCCGCGAATACCCGCCGCGTTGCGCGTCACCGCCGACGTCGGCAATGGATTCCAGGAGGGAGGACACAGTTTCCATCTGCGCCTACTTGCCCATCGGGATGTGGACGCCCCGTTCGGCCGCGACCTCGACGGCGCGGTCGTAGCCGGCGTCCACGTGGCGGATCACGCCCATCCCCGGATCGTTGGTCAGCAGCCGCTCCAGCTTCTGCGCCGCCAGCTCGGTGCCGTCCGCCACCGACACCTGGCCGGCGTGGATGGAGCGGCCGATGCCGACGCCGCCGCCGTGGTGGATGGACACCCAGGTGGCCCCGGAGCTCGCGGCGGTCAAGGCGTTCAACAGCGGCCAGTCCGCGATGGCGTCCGAGCCGTCGGCCATCGCCTCGGTCTCCCGGTACGGCGAGGCGACGGAGCCGGAGTCCAGGTGGTCGCGGCCGATCACGATCGGCGCCGAGACCTTGCCCTCGGCCACCAGCCGGTTGAAGAGCAGCCCGGCCTGGTGGCGCTCGCCGTAGCCCAGCCAGCAGATGCGCGCCGGCAGCCCCTCGAACTCCACCCGCTCGGCCGCGGCATCCAGCCACCGGTGCAGGTGCTCGTTCTCCGGGAACAGTTCCTTCAGGGCTGCATCGGTCACCTCGATGTCCTTCGGGTCACCGGAGAGCGCCACCCAGCGGAACGGGCCCAGTCCCTCGCAGAACAGCGGCCGGATGTAGGCCGGGACGAAGCCCGGGAACTCGAAGGCGCGCTCGTAGCCGCCCTTGCGCGCCTCGTCGCGGATCGAGTTGCCGTAGTCGAACACCTCGGCTCCGGCGTCCTGGAACTCCACCATGGCCTGCACGTGCCGGGCCATGGACGCCTGCGCCTTCTTGGTGAAGCCGACCGGATCGGCCTGGGCCTCGCGCTGCCAATCCGCCACGGAAATGCCTTCCGGCAGGTACGACAGCGGATCGTGGGCCGAGGTCTGGTCGGTGACCACGTCCACGGTGATCTCGCCGGCCCGGTGCCGGCGCAGGATCTCGGGGAACACCTCCGCCGCGTTGCCCACGTAGCCCACCGACCAGCCGCGGCCTTCTTCCTTGGCCTTCATGGCCTTCGCGACGGCGGTGTCCAAATCCGTCTCCACCTCGTCCAGGTAGCGTTTGCCCACGCGGCGGCGGAGCCGGGCCTCGTCCACGTCCACGATCAGGCAGGCGCCGTCGTTAAGGGTGACCGCCAGCGGCTGGGCTCCGCCCATGCCGCCGCAGCCGCCGGTCAGTGTCAGCGTTCCGGCCAGCGTGGGCGACGCTGTCTTGCCGGCCTCGTGCAGCTTGGCGCCGACGGCGGCGAAGGTCTCGAAGGTGCCCTGCAGGATTCCCTGGGTGCCGATGTAGATCCAGGACCCGGCCGTCATCTGGCCGTACATCATCAGCCCTTCGGCCTCCAGGCGGCGGAATTCCGGCCAGTTGGCCCAGTCGCCCACCAGGTTCGAGTTAGCGAGGAGCACGCGCGGGGCCCAGGGGTTGGTGCGCAGCACGCCCACGGGCTTGCCGGACTGGACCAGCAGCGTCTCGTCGTCTTCGAGTTCCGCCAGCGTCTTGACGATCGCGTCGTAGGCTTCCCAGGAGCGTGCGGCGCGGCCGGTGCCGCCGTAGACCACCAGGTCCTCGGGGCGTTCCGCCACTTCGGGATCCAGGTTGTTCATCAGCATCCGGAGCGGAGCCTCGGTCTGCCAGCTCTTGGCGGTGAGGGTAGTGCCCCGGGAAGCCCGGATGCGGCGGGAAGGGTCGTGCTGGGTGAACGTCATCGTCATGCCCTTTCTGGCGTGGAGGTACTTCTCTGGTTATGTTCTTCGGTCCCATTGGCCGCCGAGCCCTCCGGCGCGGCGAAGAGCGTGCCGGCTTGTTCGGCCAGCAGCAGCCCGAATTTTTCGGCGGCCTCTGCCGTCGTGCGGTAGCTGGGCGCGACGATGCTCACCGCGGCAACCACCTTGTCGCCGGCGAAGACGGGAGCCGCGACGGCGGTGACGTCGGCCTCCACGCTGTCCGCCTGCACGGTGTACCCGCCCCGGCCCACCTGTCCGCTGAGGGCCGCCCCGGCCGCGCTGCCCGCCATCGGGAAGGTCCGGCCCACCCAATTCACGTGGCGCACGGTATGGGTACCCTCTTCGATGGCTATGTACAGCCCGTGGTCGTTGCCGGCGGTCACGCTCAGGTACGCCGACTCCCCGGTCTGGTCCACCAGGCTCCGCAGGACCTCCCGACCCGCATCCACCAGCGACTCGTGGCTGAGCGCCTGGACACCCAACTGCACCATCCGGAAGCCCGGCCGGTAGAGCGCGTTGTCGCGTTTCGCTGCGAACCCGTTGGCTTCCAGCGTGCGCAGCAGGCGCAACGCGGTCGACGCCGACAGGCCCACCGCCTTGGCCGCATCGGCGAGCTTGACGCCGTCGTGCTCGCAGACGATGCGAAGCAGCGCCAGGGTGCGGTCCGCCGCCCTGGTCGTAGGATCCGCTGCCGTTCCTGACGCCATCTCTGCTCCTCGGTAACCATCCAATGTTGCAGTCAGTAAAACATCAATTTCATGCAGCGGCAAGGAATTAGCAAAAAACCCTTGACCCCGGCAGCGCGGATGGGTAGCTTCAGGTAGCAAGCCACGCTCGTTTTACTGATCGAAACAGGTATGCCGCGTACCGGCAGAAACAAGGAGACCCTGATGCGCCCATTGATGTCCGCGGCCACCGCGCCCCGCCGCCCCCTGCTGGCCACCGCCTCGGCCGCGGTGCTGGCCGGCGCCCTCCTGCTGACCGGGTGCGGCTCCGGCAGTCCGTCCTCCACCGGCGGCGGAACGGAAACCGCAGGGGCGCCGGCAGACGCCAGCCTGGACCAGGTGAGCCTGGGCCTGATCCCGATCGCAGACGTGGCCCCGGTTTACCTGGGCATGCAGGAGGGCTACTTCGAGGAGGAAGGCATCCAGCTGTCCATCCAGCTGGCCCAGGGCGGGGCGGCCATCGTTCCGGCGGTGATGACCGGCGAATACCAGTTCGGCTACTCCAACGTCATCTCGCTGCTGATCGCGCGGGACAAGGGGCTGCCGATCACGGTCGTCTCCAACGGCTCCAGCTCCACCAATGAGCCCGGGAAGGATGGGACCGAGGTGGCGGCCATGCCGGACAGCGGCATCGAGAGCGCCGCGGACCTGGTGGGCAAGACGGTCGCGGTGAACGCGCTGAACAACTTCGCCGACGTCACCATCCGGAACTCCGTCGAACAGGCGGGCGGCGACCCGGACGCCGTCGACTTCGTCGAGATGCCGTACCCCAACATGCCCGCGGCGCTGGAGCGCGGCGACGTGGACGCGGCGTGGACCACGGAGCCGTTCCGCACGCAGATCCTGGACGCCGGCGGGAAGATCGTGGCCAGCCCCATGACCGACCTCGCCGACGACTTCGATTCGGCCTTCTACTTCGCCTCCGAGCAAACCCTGCAGGAGGACCCCGAGCTCGTGGAGCGCTTCCGCCGGGCGCTGGAGAAATCTTTCCAGTTCGCCTCGGAGAACGAGGACGAGGTGCGCACGATCATCCAGGATTATGCCAAGGTCACGCCCGAATTGGCCGAGAAGATAGTGATCTCCCGCTGGTATCCGGAGGTCAACATGGAGGGCCTGCAGAAGTTGGGGTCGGCGGCCACCAAGTACGGCGTGCTGAAGAACGAGCCCGACTATGACGCACTGATCGCGGACTGATCCCCGCCCCTCCCATACCCGCCACTCCCACCTTCACCCGCACCCGAACCCGCACCCGAAAGGCACCATGTCCCAGCTCCAGACCGCCACCGTCTCCGTCTCCGTCGGACCCCTCTCCCCCGCCGACGTCGTCGCCGTCGCCCGCCACGGCGCCGCCGTCGAGCTCAGCGAGGAATCCCTGCAGGCCATGGCCGAATCCCGCAAGGTGATCGAGGCCCTGGTGGACGACGACGTGCCGCACTACGGGGTCAGCACCGGCTTCGGCGCCCTGGCCACCAAGCAGATCCCGGTTCAGCTGCGCACCCAGCTCCAGCGCAGCCTGATCCGCAGCCACGCGGCCTCGTCCGGGGCCGAGGTGGACCGGGAGGTGGTGCGCGGGCTGATGCTCAACCGGCTGGCGACGATGGCCACCGGCCGCACCGGCGTCCGCCCGCTGGTGGCCCAGGCCTACGCGGGCATCCTCAACGCCGGCATCACCCCGGTGATCGGCGAATACGGCTCCCTGGGGTGTTCCGGGGACCTCGCGCCGCTGGCCCACTGCGCACTCGCCCTGATGGGTGAGGGCCAGGTCCGCACCCAAGACGGCGAGCTGGTGGCGGCCGCCGACGCACTGGCCGCCGCGGGCCTGGAGCCGGTGGAGCTGCGGGAGAAGGAAGGGCTGGCACTGATCAACGGCACCGACGGCATGCTGGGCATGCTGATCATGGCGTCGGCCGACCTGCACCGGCTGCTGAAGACCGCCGACCTCGCCGCGGCCATGAGCATCGAAGGTTTGCTCGGCACGGACTCCGTGCTCGCCGAGGACCTGCACGCCCTCCGGCCGCACCCCGGCCAGATCGCTGCCGCGGCCAACATGCGCACCGTCCTGGCCGGTTCCGTCCTGATCGCAGAGCAAAAGTCGGCCGGAGCCGATGCGCAGCACCGGTTCACCCGGGTCCAGGATGCGTACTCCCTGCGCTGCGCACCCCAGGTGCACGGCGCGGCGCGCGCCACGCTTGCCCATGTGGAATCGGTGGCCGGCTACGAACTGGCCTCCGCCGTCGACAATCCCGTCGTCACCCCGGACGGCCGGGTGGAGTCCAACGGCAACTTCCACGGCGCCCCGGTCGGCTACGCGCTGGACTTCCTGGCCATCGCCGTGGCCGACCTTGCCTCGATGAGCGAACGGCGGACCGACCGGTTCCTGGACACCGCCCGCAGCCACGGTCTGAATGCTTTCCTGGCCGATGATCCGGGGGTGGACTCCGGGCACATGATCGCCCAGTACACCCAGGCCGGCATCGTCAGCGAGCTCAAGCGGCTCGCCAACCCGGCGTCGGTGGATTCCATCCCGTCCTCGGCCATGCAGGAGGACCATGTGTCCATGGGGTGGTCCGCGGGGCTGAAACTGCGCCGCGCCCTGGACGGGCTCACCCGGGTGCTGGCCATTGAACTGCTCACCAGTGCCCGCGCCCTGGACATGCGCGACGGCGGGGTGGAGACCTCCCGCAGCGCCCCGGCCGTCACCGCGGTGCGCCGGGAGATCCGCAAAACCGTCGCCGGTCCGGGCACCGACCGCTATCTCTCGCCGGAGATCGAGGCGGTCCGACTGCTGGTGGACAGCGGCGTGCTGGTGGACGCCGTCGAACAGGCGGCGGGCACGGCACTGAACTGATGCGTTCGGCATAGACTGGTGCCGACAATCGCCGCGTCCGGCAGGCCGGACCGGATGCGGCGCAGGGACTCTGGGGGCCGGCACCGGGAGGACGTGCTGCATGGCCGCCAACACGCCCGAGGGACAGCCGAGCCGGCGCAGACTGCTGCAGCAGACGGTCCCCGTCTTGGCGGCCGGCATCGGGGCCGGGGCGTTGGGCACGGCCGGGGCGGCCGCCGCAACCCGGCCGGATTCCGCACCGGATGACGAGCGGATTGCGCGCTTGGTGGCGGACCCGACGTCGGCCACCCACCGGGAGCTGCTGCAACTGCTGGCCCCGACAATCGCGGCTGCGGCCCAAACGGCGGCCAACGGGCGCGTCGATCCGCGCCAGGCCGGTTACGACGTCGTCCTGCTGCTGGGCCAGTCCAATATGCAGGGCTGCGGCCTCCCCTTCGATCCGGCCATCGACGTGGAGCTCGACGGGATCGACCAGCTGGCGGGGTCCGGCCCGTCCGCCGGCCGGGTCATCACGGCCAGCGAACCGCTCTGCCATGTCGCCAGTGTGTGGGTGGACGGCCGGCCCGCGGTGGGACCCGGCCTCGAATTCGCGCGGCAGCTGTGGCTGGCCCAGCCGGCCGGCCGCAAGGTGTTGCTGGTGCCCGCGGCCCTGGGCGGCACCTCGATCACCGGCAACGCCGACTACTCCTGGGATCCGGACAACAAGACTGCCCGAACGAACCTGTACCACCGCACGCTGGATGCCGCCCGGCAGGCGCTCTCGCTGAATCCGCGCAACCGTTTGGCGGCGGTCCTGTGGCACCAGGGCGAGTCCGACGCGGTGCTGGGTGCCTCGGAAGGCTGGTACCGCCGCAAGTTGCTGCAGATTATTGATCTGGTCCGCGACGCGCTGGGGCCGGCGCCGTTTCTGATCGGCGGGATGGTGCCCGAATGGCTGCCCGATGACCGGCGGCGGCGCGGCATCGAGGCCGCGCACCGCTCCGTGGCGGCGCAGCGGTTGCGGACGGCGTTCGTGGCGGGCCCGTCCGGCGCCAGCCAGGATGCCGAACAGATCCACTACAGTGCCGCCGGCGCCCGCGAGCTCGGCCTGCGCTTCTACCGCGCCTTCGAGGCCCAAACCTCGGACCGGGCCCGGTAGCCGGGCCGGCGGGCCGGGAAAGGGCGCCACGCCCCGCCCGGTCAGGCCTGCCCGACCGCCTGTCGGGAGGCGACGAACGCCGCGACGCAGGCCTCGACGTCGTCGGCGCTATGGGCCGCCGAGAGCTGCACGCGGATCCGCGCTGCGCCCTTGGGCACCACCGGATAGCTGAAGGCGGTGACGTACACGCCGTGGGCGAGCATGGCCTCGGCCACCCGCCCGGCGAGGACCGCGTCGTGGAACATGACCGGGACGATCGGGTGCACGCCTTCGAGCAGGTCGAACCCTTCCTCCGCCATCCGCCGGCGGAACAACGCGGTGTTGTCCTGCAGCCGCGACCGAAGGTCGGCCGAACCGCCCACCAGTTCCAGCGCCTTCAAGGTGGCGGCCACGATGGCCGGCGCGACGGAGATGGAGAACAGGTACGGACGGGCCTTTTGCCGCAGCACGGTCACGATTTCGCGGCGGCCGGACACGTAACCGCCGGAGGCCCCGCCGAGCGCCTTGCCGAAGGTCCCGGTGTAGATGTCCACCCTGTCGGCCACCCCGGCATGCTCCGGGGTGCCGGCACCGTTGGCCCCCATGAAGCCGACGGCGTGCGAGTCGTCGACCATCACCAGCGCGCCGTATTCTTCGGCCAGTTCGCAGATCCGTTCCAGCGGCGCCAGGTAACCGTCCATGGAGAACACGCCGTCGGTGACGATGACGGTCCGCCGTGCGCCGGCGCCGTCGTTCATTGCCGCGGCCTGTTGCAGCCGCTCCTGGAGCTCGGCCATGTCCCGATTGGCGTAGCGGAACCGCACCGCCTTGGACAACCGGATGCCGTCGATGATCGAGGCATGATTCAGCGCGTCCGAGATGATGGCGTCCTCCGGCCCGAACAAGGATTCAAAGACCCCGCCGTTGGCGTCGAAACAAGACGAGAACAGAATGGTGTCCTCGGTGCCCAGGAAGCGCGACACCTCCCGTTCCAGCTGCAGGTGGAGGTCCTGCGTGCCGCAGATAAACCGCACGCTGGCCATGCCGAACCCTCTCTCGTCCATGGCGGCCTTCGCGGTGGCGATGATGTCCGGATGGTCGGCCAACCCCAGGTAGTTGTTAGCGCAGAAGTTCAGCACCTCGCGGGTTGACCCGTCCTCCGGGCCGGCGGAGATGTGGCTTGACTGCGGGGTGGTGATGCGCCGTTCGGCCTTGAACAGTCCGGCGGCGCGGATCTCCTCCAGCTCCGAGGCCAGCTGGTCCTTGAGTGTTCCGTACATGCTTCTCCTCCCTAGATCCGGGTCCAGTCCAGGACCACTTTGCCGCTTGTCCCCTGCCGGGCCGTCTCGAACCCGCGCTCCCATTCGGCGGCCGGCAGCACGTCGGTGATCACGGAGGAAATCGCCGCGTGCAGGGCCGGGCTGGAGGAGAGCATGGCGCTCATCGCGTACCAGGTTTCGAACATCTCGCGCCCGTAGATGCCCTTGAGCGTGAGCATGTGTGTGACCACCTTGGCCCAGTCGATGGTGATGTCTTCGGCGGGCAGCCCCAGGAGCGCAATCCGGCCGCCGTGGGTCATGTTGTCGATCATGGCCCGCAGTGCCGAGCCGCGGCCGGACATCTCCAGCCCGATGTCAAAACCTTCGACCAGTTCCAGCTGCCGTTGTGCGTCCGCCACCCGGGCGTGGCTGACGTCCACCACCATGTCGGCGCCCATGTGCTTGGCCAGCTCCAGCCGTTCGGCGGACACGTCGGTGACGGCGATCTTGCGGGCGCCGGCGTGGCGTACTACCGCTATCGCCATCAGCCCGATGGGCCCGGCGCCGGTGATCAGGACGTCCTCACCGACCAGCGGAAAGCTCAGTGCCGTGTGCACGGCGTTGCCGAACGGATCGAAGATCGCGCCCAGTTCGGGCGTGACCGCCGGGTCGGTGTGCACCCACACATTGGTTTCGGGGATCACCACGAACTCGGCGAAGGCACCGTCCCGCTGCACGCCGACGCTGACCGTGCGGATGCACATCTGCCGCCGGCCCGCGCGGCAGTTCCGGCAGGTCCCGCAGACGATGTGGCCCTCCCCCGAGACCCGGTCGCCGATCTGCACGTCCTGCACGGCGCTGCCGGCGGCCACGACCTCGCCATAGAACTCATGGCCGGGGATGAGCGGCGCCCGGACCGCCCCCGCGGCCCAGTCGTCCCAGGCCTGGATGTGCAGGTCGGTGCCGCAAATGCCCGTGGTGTGGACCTTGATCTTGACCTCGCCGGTGCCGGGTTCCGGTTCCGGACGGTCGACCAGCTCGAAGCCGGCCTGTGGGCCGGACTTGTAGAGCGCCTTCACGCGGTGTCCTTTCTCTAAGCGGGCCGGCGCGTCCGGCCGCCGGGCTGTGGCCCGGATCGCTAGGCCAACTCTACGTAACTGTCTTGGCGAAGTGGAGCGCGTCACAGTATCCGTCGCGTCAGGGGCAGGGTAGCTTTGCTCGCAACCGGCGGCCGTAGGGCATCCGCGAGTCACCGAATGCGGACCGGGCAGGCCGACCCCATGGGAAGCAGGAAACCGGTCCGGAGCCGGGTGCCGTGAAAGCCGGTGGAAAGGCCGCGGAAGCGCAGGCTAGACTGTGACCCCGGCCACAGGTGCGTGGCTGCGATCCGGTAAAAGGGGTTCTCCAGTGCCGCACCCAGCCCAGCCAGCGTCCCGGCCCGTGCAGGACCAGGCCTACGCCGCGCACGAGCGGCTGGATCCGATGCAGCTGTCCGCCGGGACCGGGAGCATCAGGGGGCTGCGCGCAGTGGTCCGCGACTCCTGGCAACGGTCCTTGCGGCACGCGGCGGATCCGGATCGGGCGCTGGCTCCACTGGTCATGGCCGCGGACGCGCTGGACGAGTTCCGCCGGAACCATCCGTTGTCCGCCATCATGCCGGTCTTTGGCCGGCTGCTGGTGGAGCCCAGCCGCGACGCGGGGATGCTGGTGGCCGTGGGAGACCGGCACGGGCGGCTGCTCTGGGTGGACGGAGAGGCCCGCCTGAAAGACCGCGCCGAAGGCATGATGTTCATGCCCGGCACCGACTGGTCGGAGGCGACCGTGGGCACCAGCGCGCCCGGCACGTCGCTCGCGTTGGGCCGTGGAGTCCAAATCGCCGGTGCCGAGCACTTCAGCCGGGCGGTCCATTCATGGAACTGCACCGCCGTCCCCATCAATGATCCCGAAACCGGCGCCGTCCTCGGCGTCGTGGATCTGACCGGCGGGGAGGAAGCGGCCGCGCCCCACACGCTGTCCTTGGTCCGGGCGGCGGTAGCGGCGGCCGAGGCAGAGCTGCGCATTCTCCGCCTTCAGGCAGCCGCCCGGCACGACCCGGGGACACGGAGCCGGTCAGTGCCTGCCGGCCCGATCACGCGGCGCCGGGGGACGCCGGCCCGTCCCGAGGGCGAATCCGGAGCCCGCCCGAAGGCCGGTCTGCGCATCATGGGACGCGATCAGGGACTGTTGGAACTGGCCGGCCAGCGGATCGAGTTGTCGCAGCGGCACACGGAGATCCTCACCCTGCTTGCCCTGCATCCCGCCGGCCTGACGGCCGGGGAACTGGCGGACCAGCTCAACCCGCGGGCCCAGGGCGCCACCTTGCGCGCCGAGATGGTGCGGTTGCGCAAGCTGCTGGCTGGCATCAGCCCTGCCGCCGTGCCCACATCCCGGCCCTACCGCCTCCCCCAGGAAGTGGCCGTCGACGCGCAGCAGGTCCTCCGGTGCCTGGCCCGCGGGGCACACCGGCAGGCGCTTGGCCTGTACCGCGGGCAGGTCGTTCCGCGGTCGGAGGCGCCGGGCGTCGTCGGTTTCCGCCGGCACGTCAGCGCCACCCTGCGCGAGGCAGTGCTCAGCAGCGCCTCGCCGGATGAAGTCCTGCGGTACCTGCAGCTTCCCGAGGCAAAGTACGACGGCGAGGCCTGGCGCGCGGCGCTGCGCCTCCTGCCGCCGCGCTCACCCAAGCGGGCCGCGGTCGTCGCGGTGCTGGAACAGCTGGAAGCCGGGGACTGACGGGACTTTCGGAACGCTGCCGGTGGTGCAGGCGGAGCCGGTGGTCCGGCGGCCCCCTCTGGACCGTGCGCGGCCGGAGCCGCAGCATGGGCAACCCCTGCAACCTGATTGCAACGTTGCCCTCCGTAGGCTCTGGGGACACAGACAGTGCCGTCTGCCGGGCCGTGGGGGTCCGGACACCGAAGCCAGAGGAGTCGACCATGACTGTTTACGCCCAGCCCGGAACCGAGGGATCACCCGTCAGCTTCAAGCAGCGCTACGAGAACTGGATCGGCGGCGAATGGGTCGCCCCGGTGAAGAACCAATATTTCGAGAACCCCTCCCCCGTGACCGGCAAAACGTTCTGCGAAGTGGCACGCGGGACCGCCGAGGACATCGAATTGGCCTTGGACGCCGCCCACAAGGCGGCACCGTCGTGGGGCAAGACCTCGGTAGCGGACCGGGCCGCCGTGCTGAACCGGATCGCGGACCGGATCGAGGAGAACCTGGAACTGCTGGCCGTGGCCGAGACCTGGGACAACGGCAAGGCCGTGCGCGAGACCCTGGCCGCCGACATCCCGCTGGCCGCCGACCACTTCCGCTACTTCGCCTCGGCCATCCGGGCCCAGGAGGGCCGGCTGTCCCAACTGGACGACGACACCACCGCCTACCATTACCACGAGCCGCTGGGTGTGGTCGGGCAGATCATCCCCTGGAACTTCCCCATCCTGATGGCCACGTGGAAGCTGGCTCCCGCGCTTGCGGCGGGCAACGCCGTCGTTCTTAAGCCTGCGGAGCAGACACCGGCGTCCATCCTGGTGCTGATGGAGCTGATCGCGGACATCCTGCCGGCGGGCGTAGTCAACGTGGTCAACGGTTTCGGCGTGGAGGCCGGCAAGCCGCTGGCGTCCAGTCCGCGGATCCGCAAGATCGCGTTCACCGGCGAGACCACCACCGGCCGGCTGATCAGCCAGTACGCGTCGCAGAACCTAATTCCGGTCACGCTGGAGCTGGGCGGGAAGAGCCCGAACATCTTCTTCTCCGATGTCGCCGCCGAAAACGACGCGTTCTACGACAAGGCGCTGGAGGGCTTCACCCTGTTCGCGTTCAACCAAGGCGAAGTCTGCACCTGCCCGTCGCGGGCGCTGGTGCAGGAGTCGATCTACGACTCGTTCATGGCCGATGCCCTGGCCCGGACCGAGTCGATCATCCAGGGCAACCCGCTGGACACGGACACCCAGGTCGGCGCCCAGGCCTCCAACGACCAGCTGGAGAAGATCCTGTCCTACATGGACATCGGCCAGCAGGAGGGCGCGAAAGTCCTGACCGGCGGCGGCCGGAACATCCTGGACGGGGACCTCGCCGACGGCTACTACGTGAAGCCCACCATCTTCGAGGGCGACAACAGCATGCGGATTTTCCAGGAAGAGATCTTCGGGCCGGTCGTCTCGGTTACCCGGTTCGGGAACTATCAGGAAGCCCTGCAGATTGCGAACGACACGCTCTACGGGCTGGGAGCCGGAGTGTGGAGCCGCAACGGGAACGTGGCCTACCGGGCAGGGCGCGAAATCCAGGCGGGCCGGGTGTGGGTGAACAACTACCACGCCTACCCGGCGGGAGCGGCGTTCGGCGGCTACAAGTCCTCGGGCATCGGCCGCGAGAACCACGCGATGATGCTGGACCACTACCAGCAGACCAAGAACCTGCTGGTCAGCTACAACGAGAACAAGCTCGGCTTCTTCTAAAGACAGGTCACGTCATGGCGTCTGCTTCACCGCAGGGGCAGGGTGCACCCACCCCGCCCGCCGCGAAACACGAGGCGGCGCTCGAGGCCGCGGTGGCGCTGCCCGGGGAGAATTTTTCCCGGGTGGCGCTCACTGGACCGGCGGTCGGGCTGCTGCAAAGACTATGGGAGGCCCACGGGCCGCTGATGTTCCATCAGTCCGGCGGCTGCTGCGACGGTTCCTCCCCCATGTGCTATCCGGCCGGTGAATTCCTCACCGGCGATGCGGACGTGCTGCTGGGCACGTTCGACCTTCCCGGCCGCGGGATCCTGGACTTCTGGATGTCGCGGGAGCAGTTCGCGTACTGGAAACACACGCATCTGACCGTGGACGTGGTGGACGGGCGCGGCAGCGGGTTCTCGGTGGAGGCGCCGGAGGACAAACGCTTCCTAATCCGCTCCCGGCTGCTCGACGGGAGCGGGCAGCCGGCCTGAGGCGGCGGTCGGGGCCGGGTGCCGATCTCCCTGACGCTCCGGTTTGGGCCCCTGCTCCGCTTATTAGGCGGAGCAGGCGCCCGAACCGGAACAGGGGCCCAAACCGGAGCAGGAGCGGGGACCAAACCCAGGGGCCCGGACCCAAGCAGGAGCGGGGACCGGAGCAAGCGCCCGAACCGGAGCAGGAGCGGAAACCTTGACTGCCCGCGCGGCTAGCGTTCGAAGAGGCAGAACGGGTGCCCAGCCGGATCGAAGTACACCCGGACGTCGTCCTGCGGTTGGTATCCGGCACGTTCAGCCCCTACCGACTCGGCATGAGAGCAGGCGGCGGCCAGGTTCTCGACGAGGATGTCCAAATGCATCAGCATTTGCTGTTCGCCGGGTTCTTCGGGCCAGACCGGCCGGCGGTAGTCCTCCTCCAGCTGGAAGGACAGCCCCGGCCCACCGCCCGGATTGGCCAGCGTCACCCAGTCTGGCTCGTTGGTGCGGATGTCCCAGCCCAGCAGCCGACCGTAAAACTGAGCCAAGGCCAACGGATCCGGCGCTCCCAGCACCGTTGCATGCAGCTGCAGTCCTGTGGGGCCGGGCATCGCCGCTCCTCCCGTGGACGCACTTCCTGGGCAGTAGTCCGGCCATGCTACTGCGGCGGCGGCGCGGCGGCTAGCTCCCGGACAGGACTTCGGCCAGCGCCCGCTCCGCCACGCCGCGCAACAACCGGTTGTCATCCGAGGAGGTCAGCAGCACCGTCGCGATGTTCAACGCCCAGCCGCGGGCGCGCTGCCAGGTGTCCGGGGAAACGTCGGTGCGCGCTTCGACGGCCGCAATAAACTCCCGGCGCCCCGGAGCGTCAAACACCAGCCAGGCGGCGGCCAGATCGGTCGCCGGGTCGCCCGCGGTGATGTCGCCGAAGTCGATGACGGCCGCCAACCGGTTTCCGTTCACCACCAGGTTCCCCGGGTGGAGGTCGCCGTGCAGCCACAGTGCCGGTCCCTCCCACGCGGGCACGGCGGACAGCTGGCGCCACAGCGCCGTGACACGTTCTGCCTCCGGAATGGCCCCGGAAGCCAGGCGCTGCTGCACGGCGGCGTCGCGGGAGGACAGCGGCACGCCGCGCACCGGATTCACCGGGGCGCCCGCCGGGGCGGGCACATGCAGCGCGGCCACGAACGCCGCCAGCCCCGGGGCCAGCGGTCGCCGTTCCTCCGGCTGAAGGCGCCAGGCAGCCCGGCCCTCCAGCCACGGCACTACCGACCAGGACCAGGGATAGTACGACGTCGGGCTGCCGCGGCGCGTCGGGGCCGGCACGGCGAGGGGCAGCTCCCGGGCCAGGGACGGGAGCCACTGCTGTTCATGCAGCACCAGATCCCCTGCCGCGGTCCGGCGCGGCAGCCGGACGGCCAGATCGGCTCCGAGTTTGAACGTCACGTTGTCCCACCCGTTGGCCACCCGCACCAGTGGCAGCCGGGCGAGGTCCGGGAACTGGTCCGAGAGCAACCGCTGCACCAGGTCGTTACTGATGTCGATTTCGGCAGCAGGCATCGAAGCCATTCTGTTTCCGTACTCCCCTTAATCGGCGGGCGTGGCCCCGCCGGCGGCGAAGGCTGTCGTACCCGGTCCGGTAGTCCAGCGGAACCGGCCCGATGTCGGCCCGGGTCCGCTAGGCCAGCGGAACCGGCCCGATGTCGGCGCCGGCGGACGCGCGCGTCCCCGGGCGGACCGGGCGGCGTGGAACCGGGCCGATATCGGCCCCGGCACGGCGCGACCCATCACCGCTCATCGTCCGCTCCACCGGCTAACCCTGAACGCCGAGACGTTCAAAGATCAGCTCGCGGACCCGACCGGCGTCGGCCTGCCCGCGGGTGGCCTTCATGACCCCGCCCACGATGGCGCCGGCGGCCTGGACCTTGCCGCCGCGGATCTTCTCGGCCACCTCGGGCTGGGCTGCCAGCGCGGCATCGATGGCTTCCAGCAGGGCGGAATCGTCCGACACCACGGCCAGGCCGCGCTTCTCCACGACCTCCTCGGGCGTGCCCTCCCCGGCGAGCACGCCGTCGAGCACTTGGCGGGCCAGCTTGTCGTTGATCTTGCCGGCCTGCACCAGACGGTCCAGCTCGACCACGGTCAGCGGGCTCACGCCCAGTTCCGAAGGTTCGAGTTCGGCTTCCTTGGCGCGACGGGAGATTTCACCCATCCACCACTTGCGGGCCACGGCGGCGGAGGCTCCGGCGGCAATGGTTTCCTCGATCGACTCCATCACGCCGGCGTTGACCACGTCGCGGAATTCGGCGTCGGAATAGCCCCACTCGGCCTTCAGCCGCTTGTGCCGTTCGGCCGGCGGTTCGGGCAGCCGCGAACGCAGTTCTTCGATCCACTCTTCGGTGGTGACCACCGGGACCAGGTCCGGTTCCGGGAAGTAGCGGTAGTCATCGGCGTCGGACTTGGGCCGGCCCGCGGTCGTGGAGCGGGTGTCCTCGTGCCAGTGGCGGGTTTCCTGGACCACCTTCCGGCCGGCGTCCAGGACCGCCGCGTGGCGCTGGATTTCGAAGCGGACGGCACGTTCCACCGCCCGCAGCGAGTTCACGTTCTTGGTCTCGGAGCGGGTGCCGAACTGCTCCGAGCCCTTGGGCATCAGGGACACGTTCGCGTCGCAGCGGACGTTGCCGCGTTCCATCCGCGCGTCGGAGACGCCCAGGTTCTTGACGATCTCGCGGACGGCGGCCACGTAGGCACGGGCCAGTTCCGGAGCACGGGAACCGGCTCCGACGATCGGCTTGGTGACGATCTCCACCAGCGGAACGCCGGCGCGGTTGTAGTCCACCAGCGAGTACTCGGCGCCTTGGATCCGGCCGGTGGCGCCTCCCATGTGGGTGAGCTTGCCCGCGTCCTCCTCCATGTGCGCGCGTTCGATCTCCACCCGGAACACTTCGCCGTCTTCCAGCTCGATGTCCAGGTAGCCGTCGTAGCAGATCGGGTCTTCGTACTGGGAGGTCTGGAAATTTTTCGGGGTGTCCGGGTAGAAGTAATTCTTCCGGGCGAAGAAGCAGGATTCGGCGATCTTGCAGTTAAGCGCGAGCCCAATCAGGATCGAGTACTCCACCGCCGACTTGTTCACCACCGGCAGGACGCCGGGCAGGCCCAGGTCCACCGGCGACACGTTCGTATTCGGCACATCGCCGAACGCGTTCGGAGCGGCGGAGAACATTTTGGTCTTCGTGTTCAGCTCAACGTGGACCTCAAACCCGAGGACCGGGTCGTACTTCGCCATCGCCTCTTCGAAGGAGACCAACTCTTCTGTTGCAGCCATTTACTTCACACCTCCGAGGACAGGAGCCTGAGCCAGCAGCGGGCCGCCCCACTGGGCTTCCAGCAGGTTTTCAAGACCGGCGCCGGCGCGGTACAAGCGGGCGTCTTCACGGGCGGGGGCCAGGAACTGGATCCCCACCGGCAGCCCGTCGGTCAGGCCGCCCGGCACCGATATGCCAGGCACTCCGGCGAGGTTTGCAGGGATGGTGGCCACGTCGTTGAGGTACAT
The DNA here is from genome assembly GCF_059090825.1 of Arthrobacter sp. Y3224055. Taxonomy (NCBI): domain Bacteria; kingdom Bacillati; phylum Actinomycetota; class Actinomycetes; order Micrococcales; family Micrococcaceae; genus Arthrobacter; species Arthrobacter sp. Y3224055. The sequence goes on from NZ_JBNHGB010000005.1 coordinate 176,835, forward strand.
GGCCATCGGGTCGTCCAGCTTCTCGCCCAGCTTGAACGCGGCCGTCGGGGCCGTGGGAGAGACCAGCACGTCGACGGTCTCAAACGCTGCGGCGAAGTCGCGCTGAACCAGCGTGCGGACCTTCTGCGCCGAACCGTAGTAGGCGTCGTAGTAGCCCGCGGACAGGGCGTAGGTGCCCAGGATGATGCGGCGCTTGACCTCGTCGCCGAAGCCGGCGGCACGGGTGGCACCCATCACGCGTTCGATCGTCATCGGGCCCTCGGCCGGCAGCACGCGATGTCCGTAGCGGACGCCGTCGAACTTGGCCAGGTTGGAGGAAACCTCCGAGGGCATGATCAGGTAGTAGGCGCCCAGCGCGTACTTGAAGTTCGGGCAGGAGACCTCCAGCACCTCGGCGCCGGCCCCGCGCAGCAGTTCCAGGGCCTCGTCGAAGCGGGCCTGCACGCCGGCCGCGTAGCCTTCGCCCTGCAGTTCCTTGATCACGCCGATGCGCATGCCCCGCACGTCGACGTTCCGGGCGGCCTCGACCAGCGCGCCCACCGGGTCGGTCAGCGAGGTGGAGTCGGCCGGGTCGTGTCCGCCGATGACCTCATGCAGCAGCGCGGCGTCCAGGACCGTGCGCGTCACCGGACCGATCTGGTCCAACGAAGACGCCATCGCAATGGCGCCGTACCGGGAAACTCCGCCATAGGTCGGCTTGACGCCCACCGAACCGGTCACTGCGGCCGGCTGGCGGATGGAACCGCCGGTGTCGGTGCCTAGCGCCAGCGGTGCTTCGAAGGCGGACACGGCTGCCGCAGAGCCGCCGCCGGAGCCGCCCGGGATCCGGTCCAGGTCCCACGGGTTGCGGGTGGGACCGTAGGCGGAGTGCTCGCTGGAGGAACCCATGGCGAATTCGTCCAGGTTGGTCTTGCCCAGCATCGGCATGCGCGCGGCCCGGATCTTCTTGACCACGGTGGCGTCGTACGGGCTCATCCAGCCCTCAAGGATCTTCGAGCCGGCCGTGGTGGGCTGGCCCACGGTGACGATCAGGTCCTTGATCGCAATCGGGACGCCCGCCAGGGCGTGCAGCTCTTCGCCGGCGGCGCGGGCTTTGTCCACGTCCGCCGCCACTGCGAGCGCCTCGTTGGTGTTCACGTGCAGGAACGCGTTGAGGTCGCCGTCGACCTCGGCGATGCGGTCCAGATGCGCCTGGGTGACCTCAACCGAGGACACCTCCGAAGCGGTCAGCATCTCGGCCAGCTTGGCCGCGCTGTGGGTAATCAGTTCGCTCATGGGTGCGTCTTACTCCTCGTCCAGGATCGCCGGAACTTTGAACCGGCCGTCGGCCTGGTCCGGTGCGTTCGCCAGGGCAAGTTCCTGGCTCAGCGTCTCCCCCACCACGTCCTCGCGGAACACATTGTTCAGCGGGATCGGGTGCGAGGTCGCCGGAACGTCGGGGCTGGCAACTTCCTGGACGGACTTGATCGAATCGACAATGACGTCGAGTTCGCCGGCCATCTTGTCCAGTTCTTCGGCGGTCATCTCAATGTGGGCCAGCCGCGCCAAATGCGCCACCGCCGCACGATTGATCTCAGACATGAGTCTCCTACGCGGATGGAATGCTTTTCCTTTTCAGTCTACCGGCGCAGAAGGGTCGGGATTCGCCAGGGAATGCCGAGGGACCATCCCACGGCGACAGCCTCCGGCTTCCCGGCGTCCGGTCTTGGGCTTGTGATCCGCAGGCACAGCGAGGGGACCACGGCCTCGAGCGTTTCGGCTCACTTCCCGTGCCGGTTGATCGTTGACCGCCTGACGCCGGGCACCTAGAATGTGGCACCCGCGAACGCCTGGCCGGGCCGTCGGACTTCCGGCGGTCTGCCGGAGTCCTTCGCGGCGAGGAGGTCCCCATGCGTCCGACACGGCTAGCTGCCATCGCCCTGACCGCATTGCTGCTGCCGTGCTGCAGCAGCGCGGGGCAAGGCTCGCCCGCCCCGGCGCCGCACGCTTCGGCGGGCCCTACTTCAGTGACCTCTCGCGCGCCGGCCGCACCGCCGGTTGCGTCACCACCTGCCTCCGACCCGGCCGCCGCCGCGCCCCGGACAGCCGGCAACTCCGCGGGAAGCGTGAGATTCGCGGCGGCCGGGGACTTCGGCTTCGACGAAGGTGCCGCGCGGGTGCTGGAAGCGATGGCGGAAAGCGGCTCCCGGTTCGGCCTGGCGCTCGGCGACCTGTCCTACGGCCTTCCCGGCACGGAATCCGGGTGGTGCAGTTTCGTCACCGACCACCTGGGGCCGGATATTCCCCTGCAGCTGGTCGCCGGAAACCACGAAAGCGATGGCCGGAACGGTTCGATCGATGAATTCGCCCGCTGTCTTCCTCCCCGCTTACCGGGTGTCCACGGCACCTATGGGCGCCAATGGTTCGTGGACATCCCCCAGCGGGACCCACTGCTGCGGCTGATACTGATTTCGCCGGGCCTGGAGTTTCCGGAATCCGGCCGCTGGGACTACCTACCCGGCACCGACCATTACCGGTGGACGGCCGCCGCCATAGACTCGGCCCGCGCCGCGGACATCCCGTGGGTTGTGGTCGGTTCCCACAAGCCCTGCCACTCGGCGGGCGCCTACGAGTGCGATCCCGGTTCCGCAGTGACGGATCTGCTGCTGGACAAAAAAGTAGACCTGGTGCTGCACGGCCACGAACACCTCTACCAGCGGACACACCAACTCGCCCTGGGGCCGGAATGCCCGTCGCTGCTGCCCGCGCACAGCGATAATGCCTGCATCTCCGACACCGACGCGGACTTCGAGTCCGGTGCCGGCACGGTCTTCGCGACGGTCGGCACCGGCGGGCAACCGCTGCGCGACATCAACGGCTCCGACGCCGAGGCGCCCTACTTCGCCGCCTACTCCGGCGCAAACGCCGAGCCCGCGCACGGGTTCGTGGAGATCGAGGTGACCGAGGACTCCCTGATGGCCACGTTTATGGGCGCCGGCGGCGCAAACTTCACCGATTCGTTCACGTTCAGGAAACCCTGAGCACGCGCTGCCTGCAGCGTAAGTTCCTGCGGCTGCTAGAGGCGTTTGACGAAGACCAGCAGCCGGATGTCGGTCCCGGGTACCGGCCAGTCGCGCTCCGGCACCCGGTCGAATCCCAGCGACTCATACAGCCGGTGCGCCGCGGTCCAGTCGCTGCCGGTGGTCAGGCTCACGGCGTTGATGCCCGGCAGCGTGCGCGCGTACTCCACGATGGCGTCCACGAGGGCCCGGCCGACGCCCGAGCGCTGCAGCCCCGGATCCACGGCCAGCATCCGGAACTCCAGTTCCCCCTCCCGGGCGATGTCCGCATACTCTCCGCCGGCCTGGGCCAGCGTGACCGCCCCGGCCACCTTTCCGCCCCGCTCGGCCACCCAGATCTCGGCATGCCGGGCCCGGTGCGCCACGTCGGAAACGTGCACCAGATACGGGTGGTCGGCTGCCGGGAAGTGTCCCGCGGCCAGGTACGCCTCGCGCGTCAGGCGCTCCACGTCGTCGAAATCGGTAGCGGTGGCAGGGCGGATGGTGATCTGCATGTGCTTGGGCGGTGTCCTTGCGGGTAGTAAACGTACGACGGCGGGGCTTGCCTGACCAGTTTCCCGCACCACGGGCGGTGCGCGCCAATACGGTTCAGGCCGTGCCGCCGGCCGGCCGTCCCGCCGACGGCCCGGCCGCCGGACGGGGCACGGGCGGGAGCAATTCCGGATTGACCCGCCGCTGCAGGGCGGCGACCGCCTCGGCCGGCAGCGCCAACAGACCGTCGAGCTCCTTGCGGGCGCGCGCGTAGGCCAGCTGCCGCTCGGCGGGCGTTGCCGCCCTATCCACCGCGATGGTCAGCAGCCGGCGCGCGGTGTTCAGCCGCAGCCGTTCGGGGCCGCTGAAGTGCTGGTCCTGAATGCGGCGGGCCTCGCGTTCGGCGATGTCGAAGGCGACCTCGTAGGCCCGCACCGCCTCGCGGTATTCGCGCAGCCGCTCGTCGGTGGCAACTTCCGCGGCGGTGACCGGTCGGAGCCCGTCGGCGGTCCGCTTGGCGCGCAGGAACGCCACCGTGAGCGGCTCGCGGACATCGGACATCATGGGAAAATCGATCAGCTTGGCCACGTCCAGCTCATAGTCCAGCCAGCGCGCGTTCACCGCATCGTGGTCGGCCATTACCGCCGCGGTGTCGCGGAGCCGCTGCTGTTCGGCGGCTGCGGCGGCACGCAGCCGGTCGGCCTCGCGCCGCGCGGCCTCCGAGCGTGCGCTTTCGTGGCGCCGGCCGCCGCGGTTCCAGCCCTGGCCGCGCCGGGTCCGCCTGGCACGCTGTCCAATCCCGGAGACCACGGCGAAACCGACCCAGATGAACCACCAGGGGAAACCGTCGGCAAAGAATTCGTTCATGGCTCACCTCGCACATCCATCGTCCCATGGCGGGTGATGCCAGTCACGATAGTTTCACGAGGCCGCGGGAGAATGGTTGGGCCCGCGTAGTGCTGCCAGTATCCCTCTTCCCGCTGAGAGCGGCCTATAACGTCGAGAACGCTGTATATCGTCGAAACCGGCCGATAATGCCGCACGCCGGGACGATAAAGGCCGCTTTCGCGACGCCCGTGCAACTACCCCGCCGGGGCCCCGGCGTCGGCTCGGTTAATCCGCGTCGGCACACGTTCCGCCCTCGCGCGGCTACGGCTGCCCGGGGCTGTTGGCGCGGCGGTGACCGACCCGGTAGTCGCTGCCGTCCGGCTCGCGGTCCAGGAAGCCGTCATCGACCAGGGCACGGCGGAGCATCGGCACATCGGACGTGAACGCGGTCAACCGGGCGTTCAGGTCCTTCTCAGCCATGACCTCGCCTCCGGCGATGACGCGGTCGCGGATATGGCCCAGCAGTTCCAGCCGGTCGGAGGCGCGGGACGGCAGCACCACCAGCCCGCCGGTGAGGAACCTTTCCGGCCCGGCCGGACCGGGTTTCCGGGCCGCGGCGAGCGCGGCCTTGAAGACACCCGGCTCGACGGCGAGGGCACCGCCGTCGTCCGTCACCAATCCGGAGGCAACCAGCTTCTGCCGTTCCTTGGCGGTCATCTCCGGCTGTTGGCCCAGCACCAGGGCGGCATAGAGCCCGCGCAGCCGCTCGCTGGCCAGGGCGGAGAGCAACTGCTGCCAGCTGGCGGCGGGCCCTGGCCGCTCCCCCGTCATGCCGTGCCGGTTTCCAGCAGCCGGCGGAAACCGTCCTCATCCAGCACTGTCAGGCCCAGGGACTCGGCCTTGTCCAGCTTGGTCCCCGCGTTCTCGCCGGCCACCACATAGCTGGTGTTCTTCGAGACGGAGCCCGAGGCCTTGCCGCCGCGGATGATGATCGCTTCCTTGGCCTCGTCACGGCTGAAGTTCGGCAGCGTACCCGTCACCACCACGGTCAGCCCCTCCAGCGTGCGGGGCATGCTCTCGTCCACCTCGTCGGCCATCCGCACACCGGCTGCCGCCCAGGCATCGACAATCCCGGCATGCCAGTCCTCGGCGAACCACTCTTTCAGCGCCGCCGCGATGGTGGGACCGACGCCGTCGACGTGGGCCAACTGGTCTTCGCTGGCGGCCCGGATGGCGTCCATCGAGCCGAAGGCCGTGGCCAGGGCCCGGGAAGCGGTGGGACCCACGTGCCGGATGGACAAAGCCACCAGGACGCGCCAGAGCGGCTGGGTCTTGGCCTTCTCCAGCTCCTCGAAGAGCTTCCTGGTGTTGGCCGTGGGAACCGAGGGCTTCTTGACGGTGCCCTTGGTGAAGAAGTAGGGCACCAGCTCGGTCTCGCCGGTGGGCACCCCCTTATCCTTTTTCTCGCGCCGGATCCGCACGTCGGCCAGGTCCTCAGGCCTGAGGCTGAAAATCCCGGCCTCATTGGTGAGCGGAGGCTGTTCGGGTTCGGCCGGCCGGGTCAGCGCGAACGCCGCCTCGTAGCCCAGCGCTTCGATGTCGAAGGCGCCGCGGCCGGCCAGATGGGCCACCCGCTCGGTCAGCTGCGCCGGGCAGGACTTGGCATTCGGGCAGCGCAGGTCGACGTCGCCCTCCTTGCCGGGAGCCAGCGGGGTGCCGCACGAGGGGCAGTCGGTGGGCATCACGAACTCGCGCACCGGCGGATCCTGCGCATCCCGCAGCGCCAGCACCGGGCCCACGATCTCCGGGATGACGTCGCCGGCTTTGCGCAGCACCACGACGTCGCCGATCTTCACGCCCTTGGCCTTGACCACGTCCTGGTTGTGCAGCGTGGCCATCTCCACGGTGGAACCGGCCACCTTCACCGGCTCCATCACCCCGTACGGCGTCACCCGGCCGGTGCGGCCCACGTTCACCCGGATGTCCAGGAGCTTGGTGTGGACCTCTTCCGGCGGATACTTATAGGCCACGGACCAGCGTGGCACCCGCGAGGTATGGCCCAGCGCGCGCTGCAGGCCGAAGTCGTCCACCTTGACCACGATGCCGTCGATTTCGTGTAGCAGGTCGTGGCGGTGCTCGCCGTAGTGCTCGATGAACTCCAGGATCTCTTCGTAGCTGTCCACGACCTTGAAGTAGGGGCTGGTGGGCAGCCCCCATTCCTGCAGCAGGGCGTAGGTCTCCGATTGGCTCTCGGCGTCGAGCCCTTCACGGGCGCCGATCCCGTGGACGAACATATGCAGCGGCCGCTCGGCCGTCACCTTCGGGTCCTTCTGCCGCAGCGAGCCGGCCGCCGAGTTCCGCGGGTTCGCGAACGGCGCCTTGCCGGCCTCCACCATCCGCTCGTTCAGGGCCAGGAAGTCCTTGGTGGGGATGAAGATTTCGCCGCGGATCTCCACCTCGGCCGGGATGTTGCTGCCGGAGAGCCGGCGCGGGATGTCCGCGATGGTCAGGGCGTTGTGGGTGATGTCCTCGCCGGTCGTGCCGTCCCCGCGGGTTGCGGCGCGGATGAGTTCACCGTTGCGGTAGAGCAGGTTGACGGCCAGGCCGTCGATCTTCACCTCACTGAGCCAGCGCAGCTTCCTGCCGTTGCCCAGGTTGGCCACCGACGCCGTGGCGCGGTCCACCCAGGCCTTCAGTTCGTCCAGCGAAAAGACGTCCTCCAGCGAGTACATCCGCTGCAGGTGTTCCACCGGGGCGAAGGCGGCCGAGACCTCGCCGCCGACTTCCTGCGTGGGCGAGTCGTTGGCCACCAACTCCGGGTGCAGGGCCTCGATTTCCTCCAGCCGACGGTACAGCCCGTCGAATTCGGCGTCCGAGACCAGCGGGGCGTCCTCGTTGTAGTACGCGTAGCGGTACTTGCGGACGTCCTCGGTCAACTGCTCGTACTCGTGGCGGATTTCGTCGCTGGGAATCCCGCTGGCAGGTGTTTCGACTGTGCTCACCTGACTATCTTGCCCGAGAAGCGCGGTTCAGGCGACGACGGCGGTGCTCGCGTGCCCCGGGCGGACCGGCGGCCGCTCAGTCTTCGGCGTCCGGCCGTTCGTCGAGCAGCGGCAGGTCGGCCGCGGTGACCAGATGGGAGGTGACGGCGTGCTCGACCAGCCGCGCGCGCCGGTTGGTGGCGAGCTTTCCGCCGCCGCCGCGCAGTCCGGCGACGCCCACCCGGTCCAGTTTGTCGCAGACGTTGTCCAGCTTGCGGTTGAACTTGGTCAGGGGCCAGCCCAGCCTGGCCGCCGCCTGCGAGGACGACGGAATCGAGCTAAGCCCGGTCCCGTCACGCTTGAGCATCGGCTCGGCCAGGGCCAGGATCAGGGCCTTTTGCGACGCGGTGAACACCACCGGGCCGATGGTGGTCTCGCCCACCGCATCCGTGTCCCGGTGTTCCTGGCGGAAAGACGGTGTCTTCACATGGACCGACAGCTCATAGGTTGTGGGGCCGGCCGTGAAAACGATGTTCGTCTGGCTGAAGACCATCGGGATCCGCGCTCCCGGCGCCAGCCATGCCTGCATACCCCCGGTGGAATCGGCGATGGTCGCGGAGATCAGGGAACCGACGTTGGCCAGCCACCAGATGCCGTCATAGTGGGCGATCTGGAGGAACTTGCGGTGCAGGTAAGGGTTGTCGTCGATCTCCAGGTCGCCTTCGCGCCCAATGGTGAACACGTCGTCGTTCGTGGCTTCGTACCATTCGCCGCAGAACTCAATGCTCACATCCGCCACCGCTAGCCCCCTTGTCTGCGCCGGCCAGGGGTCGGCGCGCGATTCATCGTTTCAAACCTACCCGCAAAAGCCACGCAGTCCGGGCAACTACTGATCCGCGCAACCGCGGACCGGATCAGAGGCCCGGCCGTTGGCCCGCACCACCACCACTTCGATGCAGGTGCGGTCGTTCTGCGCCAGCGGCACGGTTGCCTCGGGCTCGCCGGTGCGTTCGGGCTCGCCCCGGCCCAACGCGGTAACGGGCGTCCAGATGAACAGGTCGCCGTCCCGCGGGTCCGGGTTGGTCCAGCTGAAGACCGCCTCGCCGCCCTCGACCCGGCCGGCCAGGTCCTCGGGCGGCACCACGTTGCCGGACAGGCCCTCCAGGGCATTCGCCGGCGGCCGGCTGACGGGGGCCTCGGCCACCGCAGCCTCCGGTGCGGGCCGGTTGAGCACGACGGCGGCGCCGGCGAGCACTGCCGCCGCCGCGACCGCCCCCGCCACCCAGGCCCAGGGGCGGCGCCGCCCAGCAGCGTCCTGTTCCGTCGCTGCATCCCGTTCGGAGTCCCGCAGCACGGTGGAGCCGTCCGGGGCCGGCTCAGGGGGCCGTCCCCCGGCGCCGGGCAGCCATGGCCCGGGAGCGCTGCCCGCTGCCGGCGGCGGGTCCCCGGGCAGCTGGCCGGTGCGTTCGGGAAAGGCGAAACCGGGCGCCGTCGGCACCGTGCCGGCGGCCGGGTCGATGGAGACAATCCCGCGGACGCGCGTCGCCTCGCCGTCGTCACCGCCGTCCGCTTCAGCCGGCCGTGCTTCCTCCAGCACCTCGAACGGCGTCACCGAGAGGTTCAATTCCGCCTGCACCCGCTGCAGGGACAGGGCGAAGGCATAGGCGGAGGTGAAGCGCGACCCCGGCGACTTGGCCATCGCCGTCGCCAGGGCCAGTTGCAATGATGCGGGCACGTCGGCACGGCGCAGCGGCGGCAGCGGCGCATGGGCAATCCGGTCCATCAGGTCCCGCTGGGAGTTGTTACCGCCGGGCTGGATGAACGGGGACCGGCCGGCCAGGAGCGTGTAGATCGTGGCGCCCAGGGACCAGATGTCGCTGCGGGTGCCGTTGCCGGCATTGCCCCGCAAGGCTTCCGGCGGCGACCACGGTATGGACATGCCGGTGTCGCCATCTCCGCCGTCGGTGCTTGAGGAAATGCCGAAGTCGGTCAGGGCCGGCCGGTTGTAATCGGTGACCAGGATGTTGGCGGGTTTGATGTCGCGGTGCGCGATACCCGCCCGGTGCGCGGTTTCCACGGCCGAGGCCACCTGGATGCCGAGGGCCAGCACTTCGTCCACCCCCAGCGGACCGTTGCGGTACCGGACGTCCAGGCTGGGACGTGAACAATATTCCATCGCCAGGTAGGAATGTCCGTCGGCGGTGAGATTGGCCTCGTAGATCGTGACGATGAACGGATGCGTGGACAGTTGCGCCATGAGGTTTGCTTCGGATTCGAAGCGGCGTCGGGCGTCCTCGGTCTTCAGCCCGGACAGCAGTACCTTGACCGCAACCCGGCGCCTGGGCCGATCCTGTTCGTACAAATAGACGTCGGAGAAACCGCCGGAGCCAAGCAGCCTGACGTAGCGGTACCCGTCGATGGCGGGCGGCGGTGCGGGCGGGCGCTTCACGCTCACGGCAGGTCCTCAAAGCGCAGGGAGATGCCGTCGCCCAGGTCCGCGATGTCGCCGTCCAGCAGCATGACCGCCTCGCCGTGGCCCAGACGCCGGGGCGCCTGCTGGCCCCGCAGGAGCAAGGTCCCGTTGGTCGACTTTAAGTCGGCAAGGATGACGTGCCACCCTTCCAACCGGACTTCCACGTGCGAGCGCGAAATGTCCCCGCTGGCGCTGTGCACCGGCACCAGCCGAGGCATCACCCTGCCCTGCACCCGGTTCGCGGAAGGCTGCCGTCCAACGATCACGGGCCTGTCCAGTTCCACCACTTCGCCGGTGGACAACCGCAGGTGCCCCAGCGACGGCCGCTGCACCTCCCGGGCTTCGCCGTCCAACGGCCCGCCGCATCCGGAACACGCCGAACTGGTCGGTGGATTGGCGTGGCCGAGCCCGCACATCCGGGCCAGCACCATGGGGGCGGTGCTCGGGGCCGGCGACGGCGCCGCCTCGGGTGCGGGTGCGGCCGGAACCTCGGGCAGGTCGCTGCGCATCAGCGTCTGCCCGTCGTGGTCGCCGCCGTCAGGGTCGCCGCCGTCGCGTTCTCCGCCGTCGTGGTCGCCGCCGTCGAATCCGGCCGGTGGGCTAGCGACGGCGGCAGGGCCGCGGTTGGCAGCCGCGGCCGGTTCGGCATCCCCCGCCGCTCCCGCGGCCGATGCCGAGGCGGCCGCGCGTGCGGACGCAGAGGGCGTCAGCCAGGGAACGGCATCGATCAGGTCCAGCGGCTGGCCCGGCCTCCGGGTCGGGCCAGCCGCCGCGGGGCGTGGTGCGGCGGCGGCCCCTGCCGGAACCTCGCCGGCGGCGGCTGGGGGCGGCGGCGGTTGCAGGTTGGCACGTTGCGCGGCGGCGTGGACTACTGTCTGGTCCAGGCCATCGTCTGCCGCCGCGGGGTTCGGTTCCGAGGGGGCGCCGGCGGCCTGTCCTGCTTGGGCGCGCGGTTCGTCTTCGGGCGCCCATTCGTCGGCGGCGGCGGCGCCCTCGGACTCGTCGTCGGGCACGTAGAGGCTGGTCAGGTCCAGGCTTTCGGCCCAGCCGGCGCCGGCGGACTCCGGTCCTGTCGATTCGGGCTGCGCGGCCGGAACCGGGGCGGATGCGGGAGCCGGCTCGGGCTGCGCGGCCGGAACCGGGGCGGGTGCCGGAACCGGTGCGGGTACGGGTGCCGGTGCCGGTACGGGTGCAGGGGCCGCCGATGCAGGTGCAGGGGCCGCCGATGCGGGTGCGGGTGCAGGTGCAGAAACGCCGGCCGTCCGGTCCGTTCGGGCCGGATCGGCTGCGCCCTCTACTCGGGGCTCCCGTCCGGCCTCGAGTGCCGCGCCCATGCGCAGGGCACCTAGCTGTACCGCCCCGGCACGCAGCGGCAGCCACGGGCCCGGCCGGCCTTCGGCGCGGGAGCCGTCGGGCCCGGCCGCAATGGCCACGCTGCCGGCCCGCAGCCGCCCCTCGGTCCAGCTCGAGACGCCGCGTCCGCTCAGTTCCTGCCCGTCCGGGTCGGCGGACACCACCACGTCGCCGCGGAGCACCGCGTGGATGCCGCCGGAGCAGGAGACGATGCCGAACTGCGGCATGGCCGACAGGTTGGCGCCGTACCCGGAGACCACCGTTCCGAGCAACGTTTCCAGCGAGGCGCCGGACTCCAGCGCCTGCCACAACTGCTGCACCAGGTCCTCGGGAGCGCCGGGTTCGAGGAGCACCGCCGTGCCGCCACTGACCAACCCCAGCCAAGGCCCCGGGCTGTACGTCATGCCCGCCATCAGGCGCCCTCCTCGGCGGCTGCCTGTTCTGGGGCATCCAGCCGGGGCAGCGTCGTCGTATCCTCCTGCCGCGGGGCGGTCGAGGCGTCGTCGGCGTCGCCTGCGGGACCGGCGACATCAACGACGACCACGGTGATGTTGTCGCGCCCGCCGGAGCGCAGCGCGGCCTGGATCAGTGCATCGACTGCGTCCTGGGGACCGGATACGGAGGTGAGGATGGCGTAGATGTGGTCGTCACTTACCTCCGAGGTCAGCCCGTCGGAGCAAATCATGATCCGGTCCCCCGGTTCCACGGGCACCATCCAAAAATCCGGCTGGTTGTCTTCGCCGGTGCCCAGCGCCCGGGTAATGACGTGCCGGCGGGGGTGCACCAGGGCCTCCTGGGCGGTGATTTGTCCGGCCTCGAGCAGTTCCTGCACCTCGGAGTGGTCGACGCTGATCTGGACAAGCTTGCCGTGGCTGAGCCGGTAGGTGCGGGAATCGCCGACGTTGAACACGAGCCAATACGGCACCCCGCGTTCGGAGACCAGCGCGGCCCCGGACACCGTCGTGCCCGCCCGCGATGCAGCCGCCGCCCTGATCCGCGCGTCCGCCCGCCCGATCAGCTGTTCCAGTTCGTGCGCGCCGAGCTCGTGGCTGGCCACGTAGTCCCGCATCGTCTCCACGCAAATGCGGCTGGCCACTTCGCCCGCCTCGTGTCCGCCCATGCCGTCGGCCACCGCGAACAGCGTCCCGTCGGCCAGATACGCGTCCTCGTTCAGCTGCCGCCGCAACCCGCGGTCGGACCCGGCACCGACAGTGAGCCGGATGGGCTCCCCTCCCGACGCCGTGCTCATGCCCGTCCGATGGTAAAGCTGCGGTCGCCGAATTCGACGGTCGCGCCGGGTTGCGCCGCCACGGGTTCCCCGGGGGCCAGCTGACGGCGGATGCCGTCGCCGCCGGTCACCGCGGTCCCGTTGGTGGAGCTGCGGTCCGTCACCCAGACGGTGCCGCCGTCGACCCGCAGCAGCAGATGGGTCTTGGAGACGGAACGTCCCATGTCCGCGAAATCGATCAGTTGGTCAATATCCTCGCCGGCGCCTGCGGCCGGGTTGCGCCCGATCAGGGCCGTCGTTTCAAGTACCACATCGCGCCCGTCGTCGAAGGTAATGGTGAGGGGGCCCGACGGCGGGGCCACCGTGCGGACCCGGGTCGCCGCGAATTCTTCGTCCGGGTGGTGGTGCGGTTCGGCCTCCGCAGCTATCCGTGCCGGAGCCGGGGCCGGTGACGGCGGCTCACCCGGGGCGCCCAAGCGGTCAGCCGCCGGCGCCGGCGAGACGTTGGCGCCGGGGCGGGCCGCCGGCAGCTTGGCCGCCGGTGCTTCCATTGCCGGGCCGAATCCCGGGATCGCGGCAATGACCCCGGAGGGCTGCGAAGCCGGCTCAGCGGCGGGCCGGCGCGGGTCTTGTCCGTCCGGTGCCACGCCGGCAAACCCGGCGCGGGCGTCCGTACCATCCGGGGCGAAGGCCGCCGGCCCGTAAAGCCCGCCGGTGGTCAGCGGATCGCGGCCCTGTGCCACGTCGAGCACCAGTGTCTTGGCCACCTTGTCGTGCCAGCCCTGCCGCCTGTGGTTGCGGTCCCAGACGTTGGAGACCACCACCACGACCGCGCCCACCGCCAAGACCAGTCCGCCCACGGCGATGATCAGCCCGCGCAGGAAGATGGCTCCCCAGCCGGCCGCGTGGCCGTCCTCATTCGCGGTCCGCAAACCCAACAGCACGTTGCCGGGAGTCTTGCCGGTGGTCGCTTCCCAGCCCCAGAGCCAGATGGTGTAGGCCAGCGACAGCACGGTCGCCAGCCCGATCCACAGGAACAGGCCGCCCAGCGCCTCCGCGGCCGCGGAGGCGCTGCCCGAGGCTGCGGCCTCCATCACGGCCGGCACGCTGGCAGCGTAGGCGGCCAGCATCAGCACGGCCGGCGGAATCTTGTCGATCAGCCACGCCCCCAGCCGTTTGCCGACCGGGGCGCTGACCAGATTCAGTCTTGCTGCCACGTGCTGCTCCCGCCCTGTTCCGGCCGTCCGGCCTGTGAGTCTACTGTACGGATTCTAGTGGCGGCCGTTGTCCGCCGCCGCGCCAGCCGCCTCCTGGCGTCGGCCACCAGCGAGCGCGGCGTGTACTTTGCCCGCTGCCGCTGCCAGAAACCCAGCGAGTCCTTCATCTTCGCCAGGGAGTCGTCCACCTGGTCCCAGTACTGCTGCACCTGCACCTCCGTCGGTTCTGCCGCCCCGAAGATCGCCGCGTCGGCGCGGTGTGCCAGCAGGGTGGTGCCATCGGCGGTGGCCGGGAACTGCCCTGCCAGCGCGGCCGCGTGCTCGCGCCGGGTGGCGTTGGCGGGGGCGCTCGCTCCAATGTCGGTGGCCAGGGACATCACCTCGCGCCAGCCGCCGCCCACGCGTTGGCTCGGCAGGCCTTCGCTGGCCCGCCGCTTGCGCCGGCGCAGCTTCAGCCAGGCGATCAGCAACAGCGGCAACAGCAACACCGCCAGCGGGAGGGCGGCCAGGCCCACGGCCGCGAAGAGCCAGCCCCACAGTTCCCAGAACGATTTCTCCTGCTGCTCGGCGTCCTGCGGCTCCGGGGCGGTGTCCGGCGGCAGCTCGGCCGGTTCCTGCGGCGGAGGGGGTGGCTGCAGGACCTGCGGCTTGGGCGTGGACTTCGGCTCCTGCTGCGGCGGCGTCGGCTCGTTGTCCTCGTCCGGCGTCGGGTCGAAGGCGACCCAGCCGGCATGCTCAAACGCCACCTCCACCCAGGCGTGCACGTCTTCGCCCTTGATCTGAACTGCTTCCCCGGCGGAGCGGCCTTCCTTCGGATCCGGGTAGAACCCCATCACCACCCGGGCCGGGATGCCCAGGTGCCGGGCCATCAACGCCATGGCGACGGCGTACTGCTCGTCGTCGCCAATCATCTGGTCGGCATCCAGCAACTGGATCATCCGCCCCGCGTGGTGGCCGGAGAGGCTGCGGGCTTCGTCTTCCTTGCCGTTGCTGAAGAAGCCGTTCTCGTGCAGGTTCCGTTCCAGCTGGCGCACCTGTTCGATCGGCACCGTCGCTTCGCCGACAAATTCGTTCGCCTTGGCCGCGACGATGTCCGGCACCCTGGCCGGTTTCGGCAGCCGGACGGAGGCGAAGTCATACTGTGCCAGCTGGGCGTCCTCCAGCCGGCCGGGGAACGTGGTCTCCACCGAGTAGCTGTCTCCGGCCAGCAGGTACCGGGTGGTCAGCGCCGTCTGGGAGTCGTCGTTGTAGAACAGCGAGCCGCCCAGCTCGGCCGCCCGCTCCCCCTGGAACGCCAGCCCGTCGATGTGCCCGCCCGCGGGGAGCCAGACGCCGCTGTAGTCCCCGACCCGGATGTCGAGCCGCGTGGTGCCGCCGGACGCCGGGCCGAGCGAACCGGCGTCGCCGACGGGCTTGAAGTTGCCCCCGCTTTCGGGGTTGACGTTGTAGACCGTGCCGTCGAAGGTATCCAGCGCCGCCAACCGCACCCGCTGGCCCTCGGGCAGCCCCGCGACGGTGAAGAGCGTCTCCTCGGCCCGGTCCTTCACGTAGCTCCGGAAATCCATCAGCGGGCTCGGATAGTCGTAGAGATTGACCGGGGGGACGACGACGTCGCGCAGCACCTCGCGATCGCCCCGCGCCGTGAGTGCCGGGCCGGCCAGCGCCGTGAGCGCCACCGCGGACGCCAGCATTCCGGCGCCCAGGCCGAGCCTTCGCCGCAACCCTGCCCGGTGCGCGGCCGGATCGGCCGGCGCCGCAGTGGCCACACCGGCAGCGGCATCTCCCCGGGCGAGGTGGCGGTGCCACGCCAGCCAGGCCGCGGCCACGGCGACCAGCAGCACGCCCCGCAGCACCGGCAGCACCGGGACATCGGTGCCGAACGCGATGCCCAGCAGGAAGAACCCCAGTACCGGCAACAGCGGCCAGTACGGCCCGCGGAGGCGCCACGCCAACGTGCCGGCCAGCAGGGCGGCGGCCAGGGCGCCCAGGAACGGCACCACCAACATCCCGCCGGAGATCCCCACCGGCGGGGCGACGGTGAGGATGTCCTTCCACGCGAACACGAAGCCGGTCAGCACGGTGCGCAGCGAGTCCAGCGACGGCAGGACGCCACCGATGGCTTCGCCGGGCGCGGCGAAGGTGCTGCCGAGCAGCAGGTACGCCGCGAGTCCCGCGGTGGCCGTGGACAACAGGCCCAGCCGGTAGCGCGCGCCGACCAGCGAGAGCAGGAGGCCGACGGCGATGCCACCGAAGCCTGCGCTCAGGTAGCGGCCGTTTCCGCCGAAAACATGATGGAATCCGGCCAGTCCCAGTCCCAGCAGCAGCACCAGGACAGCCGCGTCGATCGCCACCTGACGTGCGGGCCGCGGCAGCCGGGCCGACAGTCCGCCGCCGGCCGGCAGGCGCCGCTTCCGGGCGGCAGGGCCGGCGTCGTTCTGCGCTGCGGCGGCACGGCGCCGCACCCGGCCGGCCTGCTGCCCCGGAGACGGAGCGTTGGCGCTGCCGCTCATGCGGCGGCCTTCCGCAACACGAGGGCCAGGTCGTCCAGGCTGGACAGGGACAGCACGGACAGGTCGCCGATGGTCGCCCGGGCGGCCTGGAGGCCGCCGCCGCAGCGGATGGCGAACGCACGGATGCCAACCGGCACTGCCGACGATGCCTGGCGCAGCTGCGTGGCGGACACATGATCACCGACGACCAGGAACATGACGGAGGCATTCGGAACCGCGTCGGCGGTACTGCGGGCCAGTTCCACCGCGGTGGAGCGCTGCGGCTTGCCCTCGATCCGGGTCATTTCATCGAGCAGGATGCGGCCGGTTTCGCTGCGCAGCGGGCCCCGCTGGGTCAGGACGCTCAGGTTGCGCTCCTCCCGGATGGCCTGCAGACCGATC
This sequence comes from Arthrobacter sp. Y3224055, assembly GCF_059090825.1. Lineage (NCBI taxonomy): Bacteria > Bacillati > Actinomycetota > Actinomycetes > Micrococcales > Micrococcaceae > Arthrobacter > Arthrobacter sp. Y3224055. The sequence goes on from NZ_JBNHGB010000005.1 coordinate 193,336, forward strand.
GAGGCGCCGACGGAGACCGCCAGTTCGAAGTCCTCCTCCGAACCGTACTCCTCGGTGTTCGTGGAGACCGCGACGGCGAGATGCGCGCGGCGGGTTTCCTCGAACTGGCGGACCATCAGCGTGTTGGTGCGCGCCGTGGTCTTCCAGTGGATGTAGCGGCGGTCGTCGCCGGGGACGTAATCGCGCAGCGCGTGGAAGGAGACGTCGGCGCTGGCCAGTTCCTTGGTGGGCAGGCCCTCGAGGTCGCGGATGAAGCCGGCGGCCGAACTGCCCAGCGCGGTGGTGCGCGGGTGGACGAACAGGTCGGTCGGTTCCGTCCACATCATCTGGCGGCGGAGCAGTCCCAGCGGATCCTGGCGCACCGAACGGACCGGGCCCACCACGATGACGGCGCGGCGCTGCGTCGGGATGGTGAACAGGTCCTCGTGCACTTGGCCGGCCTTCATGCGCGGCAGCTGGAACACGGCGGTGGCCGCTCCGACCGGCAGCTCCAGCGCCGCCGGCAGCAGGGGTTTGTCCGCGGTGTTCGTCACCGCTATGCTCCCCACGGCCTGGTCGCCGACCGCGACGCGGGTGCGGGCCAGGTCCAGTTCCACGCCATACGAGGAACGGCCCAACACAAAACCTATCGCCAGCAACAGCAGAAACAGTCCAGTGAGTGCCGCGATCTTGGCTTCCTGCCAGCCGAAGGCCATCCCGGGCACCAACAGCAGGACCGTGCCGCCGGCCACCACCCAGCCCAGCGGGCTCACCGTTTCCAGCACGGGCCGCAGGTAGCGCTCGGCGGCGTCCTGGACCCGCTGCCAGCCCGGCCGCACGTACTGCCCTGCCAGCGAACCGGCCCGGGCCGCCAGCGAGGCCGGATGCAGCGTGCTGCCTTCGTCCGGAGCCACCCGCCGGACGGTTTCGCCGAGGCCGGCGAACCGCTTCGTCTGCTCCGTGGCCCGCTTCGTCGTCGTCTCCGTCATGCCGCCGCTTCCGGCCGGAAATCTTCCGTCGGCACGGCCCTAGACCGTCACCCGCTGCTGGGGCGCCGGCACGCCGGCCAGCACGCGCGACATCACGGCCTCCGGGGTGGCACCGGCAAACTCCGCCTCGGGGTCCATCACGAACCGGTGGTTCCAGACCACGGGAGCCAGTTCCTTGATGTCGTCCGGCAGCACGAAGTTCCGGCCCTGGGAGGCGGCCCAGACCTTGGCCGCCCGGACCATGGCCAGGGCGCCGCGGACGCTCACGCCGAGGCGAGACTCGGCCGCGTTGCGGGTTTCCTCGCACAGGGCGGAGACGTATTCCAGTACCGACAGGTCCACGTGGGTGGTGGCCGCGAGATCAGCCATGTCCCGCACGGCCTGCGGGGTGATGATCGGCGTCAGGGCAGCCGACCGGTCGCGGGTGCCGGCTCCGGCCAGCAGTTCCACCGTGGACGCGCGGTCCGGGTAGCCGATCGACGTCTTGATCAGGAAGCGGTCCAGTTGGGCTTCGGGGAGGCGGTACGTGCCGGCCTGCTCGATCGGGTTCTGCGTGGCGATCACCATGAAGGGTCGCCCGGCGTCATAGGTCACGCCGTCGACCGTTACCCGGCCTTCTTCCATGACTTCCAGCAGCGCCGACTGCGTCTTCGGCGAGGCCCGGTTGATCTCGTCCGCCAGCACCACGGTGGCAAAGATCGGGCCCTTGTGGAACTCGAACTTCTGCGTCTTCTGGTCGTAGATCGTGATGCCGGTGACGTCAGAGGGCAGCAGGTCCGGCGTGAACTGGATGCGCGAGTTCGAGCCCTGCACGGTGGCGGCCAGCGACCGGGCCAGCATCGTCTTGCCGGTTCCCGGGGCGTCCTCCAGCAGCACGTGGCCCTCGGCCAGCATGGCGGTGAGCACCAGCCGCACCACTTGGTTTTTGCCAAGCACGGCTTGGCCGACGTTGGCGGCCAGCTTCCCGAACGTCTCGGCGAACCACTCGGCCTGCTCGGAAGTCATCGTCATGCTGTTCCCGGTCTCTCTTCGTGTTGCTTCGGTGTCAAAACTTCTAGTTGCTTAAGGAGCGTGCGGGCAGGGGCCTTGGGTTCGATTCCCGGCCTGTCCCGAATCAGCCGCATGCGCGCATTCCGCTCGGCGGCCCCGCGCTGGGATAAATGCCACTGAGGTCGGTCGCACCGTCGTAGGTTACGTCTGTGCCCTTAACAAAAAGACCGTCATTGATCGAGCGGCCGCCCCCGGGTGCCTGTTGGTACCAGTAGATACCCGAACTTCGGACTATCCAGCACTTCACCACAAGGTTTGGAGTCGTACCCCAAGCATTGGCCCAGTGGTCGCCATCGCAAGATGCGTCCGCACGGTTGTAGTTGGTGCCATTTCTGGGGTCCATGCAGGTTCGGTAGTTGGTGTCCAATTGAGTACCGGAACCACCCACACGAATCGTCCATTCTTCCTTCGGCTTGGGCTTACTGCCGCTCGTGGCTGAAGCGGCGGCAGTTGGACCGATGTCGCCTTTGGAACTTATTGCCCTGACCTTAATGTCCACTGGAGTGCTGTGACCGACGTTGACTGTCCGGCTGCCGGAAGCGACCGAGACGTTTTCCCAGCCCTTGCTCTCAACGTTGATCTGCAGCCTGGCAACGTCATGATTGGCAGTATTCGGCGGACCCCAGTGCACAGTTACTTGGGGATTGTTTGTCTCCCCGCTCTGCCCAGTGGCCGAAGCGGTTGCCGTGCCGGGAGCTCCATACGGAGTCGCGTTGTTGGACTCGGCGCTCGGCGCGCTCGAGTAGCTCGCGCCGTCGCTGTTGGCCACGGAGGTGATGCGCACGTTGACGGCCTTGCCGTTGGCGAAGCCTCCCACCTTCTGGCCGTTTGCGATGGCCATGGTCCGGCCGTCGCTGAAGGTCGCACGGTAGCTGACTTCGCCGGCCTGGGCGCCGTTGCGCTGCGAGGCGGTCAGTTCGTTGAAGGACACCGTTACCGCGCGTCCGGCACCGCCGGTATCTGCCTCTCTCAGCGAGGCTCCGGTCGGGGCCTCCGGTGCCCCGACCGCCCGCCGCGCATTGGACTGCGGGCTGGCCTCGCCCGACCCGGCCTTGTTCCGGGCCGTGACGGTGTAGGTGTAGGCGGTCTCCGAGTTCGGTGCGGTCACGGTCTGCGAGGTGGCGCTCACCGCCGGGAAGGTCCGGGTCAGCGCGCCGCCCTGGTACTCGCGCACGGTGTAGTCGAGAATCTCGCCGCCGTTGTTGGCAGGCGCGGCCCAGCTCACCTTCAGCTGGCTCTGGTCGCCCACGGACTTCACCCGTTCGGTGGCAGGGGCGGTGGGAGCAGCCGGCGGACCTGCCGGCACCTCTGCGGCGGAGTAGGCGCTGAAATCGCTCGGTTCCGGGGCGCGGTTGTGCGCCTGCACCCGGACCTCGTAGGCCTGGCCGTTCTCCAGCCCCTCCCACCTGTAGCTGGTGCCGGTCAGGCCGTTCTTCTGCAGTTGGCCGCTCGGCGGGGCCGGCGAAATCTCCAGGGTGTAGCTTTCGATGGCCGATCCTTCGTTGGCCGGGGCGGTCCAGCTGACGTCCAGTGACTTGTCGCCGAACTTCAGCTGCGGTGCGGCCGGGGTCGCCGGCCGGACGTCCGGCCGCGCCACCGCCGACTCCGCGGACGGGTCGGACGTGCCCACGCTGTTCTCCGCCGTCACGGTGAAGGTGTACTCGACGTCGTTCTGCAAACCGGTCAGGGTGCAGGTAGTGGTCGCGCACTGCTGACTGAAGCCCGCGCCGACCGCGTTCACGGTATAGCCGCTGATCGGCGCGCCGTTGTCGCCGGGCGCCGTCCAGGACAGCACCACGGTCTGGTTGCGGACCGAGTCCACCAGCGGCGTGCCGGGCGTCTCCGGCCGGCCCTTGACGACGAGCGAGACGTTCGCAGTAGCCTGCCGGCTCCCCTCGCGGGTCTTGTCCTCCACCGTGTATTCGACGGTCATGGTGCCGGAGAAGTCGGCGCCGGGCGTCACGATGATCCGCTCCCCGTCGATCTCCGCGGTGCCCCCGTTGCCGGCCACGGCGCTGACGATCGTCAGCGGGGTTTCCGGGAACGGGTTCACGTCGTTGGCGAGCACGTCCACCGGCAGCGCTTCGCCCTGCACGGCGTCCGGCACCTCGTCGTCGTTGGCAACCGGCAGCGGGCGGGTGGAGGCGGTCGCCCGCACGGCCACCCGGCTGGTCACCTTGTCGGAGCGTCCGTCGGTGACGGAGAAGTTGACCACGCCGGTGGCGCCGGTCTGGAGCGCGGCATCGGCCGCCACACGGAGCACGCTGCCCTCCAGGCTGACGTCGAATCCTTCCGGCGTCCCGCCTTCGACGGCGAACTGCAGCTTCTCCAAGTCCTCGGGGTTCGGGTCGGTGGCCAGCGGGCGCAGGTCGTAGCTGACGGCGTCTTCGCCCTTGGCCACGTCGAGCGTCCCGGTGGTCAGTTCGGGCGGGAAGTTGCGGTCGGCGGCCGGGATCACCTCGGTCATGATGGTGAGCGTGGACTTGAGCCCCTCGGGGTCGTCGGGGCCCGATCCGTCGGTCACCTCGAACGTGATGGAGCCGCGGCCGGCGTAGTCGATGTCCGCCTTGTAGCTGAGAGTGCTCGCGTCGGCCATCCACTGGTTGTCACTGGTGCCGATCGCGCGGATGCTTTCGGCCACCGTGATCCGCGGGGTGCGGCCGGGCCGGACTTCCACCAGTTCCGTCAGGTCCAGCCGCAGTTCGTCGCCGGCCGTCACGTCCAGCGGGGTGTTGTCGCGCAGCACCGGATACTGCTCGCCCAGCGGCGGAACCCAGATGACCGCGGTGGCCTGCAGCCCGTCCACGTCCCGGACGGTGTAGGGAATCAGCTGGACCGCGTCGGTCAGCTCCACGTTGATCTGGCCGTCGGCGACCGCCCGGGCGGTCGGGTAGTCACCATCGACCAGGACGTCCAGCTCCTTGGCCACGCCGTCCGGGTCCTCGTCGTTCTCCAGCACCGGCACGTCGACGGCGGTGCGCCCCTTGATGTCGGCCGATTCCACCCGGTCATCGCGGGCCAGCGGCACCTGCAGCGGGGCGTCCTCGCTCACCTGGACCGTCACGGTCCCGACGGCGGTGCCGCCGCGGCCATCGCCCACGGTGTACCGGGCATTGACCGTGCCTTCCTCGGCCGGGGTGGTCAGATAGACGCGGCCGTCTTCGGCCTTTGCCGCAATCGACTCGGGCGTGCCGACGATTTTGTCGGGGGCCAGCTGGAGCGGGTCGCCGTCCGGGTCCGAATCGTTCTTCAGCACGTCGACCGCCACCGTCCGGCCCGGCCGGATCTCGATCCCGTCGTCGAGGGCCACCGGGTTCTGGTTGCCCTCCGGCGCGGGGGCGATGCCCACCAGGACCGTGGCAGTGTTGACAGCGCCCAGCCGGTCCTTGACCTGGTAGGTGAAGGTGTCGGTTCCCGCGCCCTGCGCCGATGCCGTGTAGTCGATGTAGTTGGGCCCGGCGACCGCCGCGCCCTGGGTGGGGGCCTTGCCGACGCCCGTCAGGTACACCGAGTCGCCGTCGGGATCGATGCCGTTCAGCGGGATGGGAATCCGGACGGTCGACCCCGCGATGGCCCGGGCCTCCTGGTTCTTCGGGGCGGGCTGGGAGTTGGACTCGTCGTCGCGCGGGAGGATGTTGATCCTCAGCTGGGCCGAATCCCGCTGTCCCGTGGGGTCGGTCACCTCGTAGACCGCGTAGACGGTTTTGGCCTGCTGCCCGGCGATAAAGCGCACGGTGTTCTCGGCCGTGAAGATGCGGCCGTCGGCAGGGTCCGGGGTCTCGGCGAGCTCTTCCACCAGCTCCAGCGTTTCGCCGTTCGGATCGGTGTCGTTGGCCAGCACCTCCACGGTCACGACGTCGCCGGCCCGCACGGTGGCGGTGTCGGCCTCGGCCTGCGGCGGCAGCAGCTTGTCCTGGCCGGCCACGGAGATCACGCTGACCTCGCCCGTGGCCGAGGCGAAGCCGTTCGATACGGTGTAGCGGATGGTGGTCTGCTGGTGCAGCCCCTTGACGTCGGAGAGGCGCAGGATGTTGTGGTCCAGCACCTCGACGGCGACCGGCGCACCGTCGGCGTCCACCGAGGTCACGACCAGGACCCCGCCGGCGGGGTCGGTGTCATTGGCCAGCACATCCACCAGCACCTGCCCGTTCTCCGGCAGCAGCGCAACGTCGCGCACGGCCACCGGCGCGCCGCCGCCGTCGTCCTCGGTCGCATCGATACGGATCAGGCCGGTGGTGCTGGAGGGCCCGTTGGTGACGAGGTAGGTGAAGTAGTGGGCGCCGGCGGCATCGGCCGTGAACTTGACCGTCCCGGCGTCGTAGTCGGGCACGATCGAGGTGTTCGCCGCGGAACCGGTCTTGGCCAGCCGGAGTTCCCCGCCGTTGGGGTCCTGGTCGTTTTTCAGCGGCGCGATCTGGATTTCCTGGCCCACGGTCGCGGAAAAGTGGTCGGCGTTGGCCAAGGGCGGCAGCGCGCCGGGCGGGCGGACGTCGAACACCACCACGTCCTCGGTGGTTTCGGAACCATCGGACACCCGCACCGTGACGTCCTTCTTGCCGAACGTCTTCCCGACGTCCTGGAAGGTCAGCAGCCCGTCCGGCCGGGTCCGCACCAGGTCGCCGCCGGCGGTGTTGTCGGCGTCGACCAGGAACAGGTCGTCCCCGTCCGGGTCGATCCAGTCACTGAGGATGTTCTGGCTGATCTCCCGGCCCTGTTCCACCAGGATGGTGGTCTTCCGCTTCGCTTCCGGCGGCAGGTTGCTGCCCTCGGCGCGCACGTCAATCGCTACCCGCGCCGTGTCCGTGCCGCCCCGGCCGTCGTCCACCTCGTAATTGAAGGTGTGCCGGCCGGGCCCCGCGTCGCCGTTGACCACGATCTGCAGTCCGGTGCTGTCGTAAATGCCCTGCACCTCGCCGACGACCGGGCCGTCGCCGATCACGCGGGCGGTGAGCACATCGCCGTCGGGGTCGGAGTCATTGTCCAGGATGGTCAGCGTGGTGGTGCGGCCGGCACGGACGCCGAAGGTGTCGTCCTGGGCGACCGGCGGCTGGTTTTCCTCGGTCCGGTCGGGCAGCGTGTTGACCGGGTTCTCGTCCGCCGAGTCCTCTTCGTCCTCTTCGTTCTCCTGCTCCGGCGGGATCAGGTCGCTCCAGTTGTCCACCAGCTGCATGTTTTCGAGCACCAGCCAGACGTTGCCGGCGTTCACGTCGTTGAGGACCACGATGTCCCGGTTCACCCGGAAGACCAGCGACGCGTTCGCACCGATCCCCAGAATCGGCTGCGCGAGATCATCGTCGTCGTCGCTGCAGTCCCGCAGGTAGTGGTTGACGCCGGCCCAGGCCGCGTGCAGGCATCCGGCGAGCTGGACCGGTGCGGCCGGTGTTCCGGTGCCTTCCAGCGGCACGACGGTTGCGTCGGATCCATTCAGCGGCTGCTTAACCAGAGCCGATTCGGTTGCCACCGCCACGAACGGGCTCTCGTCCCCGCTGAGCTGAAGTGCGCCGCCGCGGGCGTCCGGCACGGTGACCTCGCGGCCGCCGGGGAGAACCAGCAGGCCCGACTCGGCGTCGAAGACCACCGCTTCTTCCCCCACGGCGGCTATCTGCAGATCCCCGGCTGTGGCCAGCGACTCCACCCGGTGCCCGCCGGTGCGTTCGGGCACGCCTTCGTCGTTGACTTCGAAGCGGGCGACCTCGCCGGCAGCCGGATCGGCAACGAAGATGGTGTCCTGCCCCGAGACCGTGGCCACGCTGCCCTTGGCATCGGTGAGCAGCGGCTCGGCCGTTTCCTCATTGAACGACCCCAGCTCGTCGGCCGGGCTGATCCAGACCTGGCCCTTGGCCGTGTCGGTGATGGACAGCAGCGTGTTGCCGAAAGCCACGTCGGCGGTGCCGGGCAACTGCTGTTCGGACCCGCGCTCCATCTGCGCCACGTCCACCGGGCTGAGCATCGACTGGTCTTGGTTTTCCATGAACACCGTGCCGGCGTTCTGCAGGACATCGAAACCGTCGCTGTTGGCCCTGAAACCGCCGTCGAGCACCTGGGACTGATAGTTGAGGTGGCCGACCATCCCTTGGCTGTTGTTGGTGACCCACACCCCGCCGTCATTCAAATCCACGTCGGCGGTGGGGAACCCTTGGTAGTAGATGGCCCCGCCGACCACCAGCGCCGTCGCCACAGAGAAGGTCGTCGTCGATGCGAGCGTCTTGCGCCGCCGCGTCCGCCCGAACATTCTTCCCCGCAATGCCCTGATTCCTTTGTGATCCCGCGCCGATTCCCCGTCGGCGCCCCGGGGAATTCCGGAGGAACACGCCGATAAGGCACCCAAAAACGGCCCTTGGTGCGCCAAGGGCCCTTATCGACTATTGCACGTATAACCACTGAGCGTAAACCCGAAGGCATGGGGACCACTCCCCTGCCGGCCATTCGCCCGGAACGACGACGGCGATGCCCTGCCCGGGCGTCGGCGGCGGTGCTGTGCCCGGGCGTCGAGGGCCTCGTTGCGGTACCGTCCGGTGAGCGTGGACCTAGTCGACAACCAGCCCTTGGCCGGTGCCGTGGGCAACGGTGACCGGGTTGACCTCGCCGAATCCACGGACGGTGCGCACCTTCTGCGGGATCAACACGAATCTCTCATCCCCGGCGAGCGTGGACGCGGTGGACGCATCGACCAGGACGGTGCCGGGCTCCGCGAGCGTGGTCAGGCGGGCGGCGAGATTGACCGTGGGGCCGTAGATGTCGCCGAGCCGGGAAAGGACCCTGCCCCACACCATGGCCACCCGCGCCGAGGGCAGCAGGTCGTCGTCGCCTATGGCCTTCGCCAGGGCCAGCGAAATTTCGGCCCCGGCCTGCGGGGAGGGCGCGATGTAGAGGACTTCGTCGCCGATCGTCTTCACCAGGCGCCCGCCGCCCACGGAGATGATCTCGGCACAACGATTTTCGAAGCGCTGGACCAACTGGGCGAGGGTCTTCTCGTTCATCTGGCGGGACAGGCTCGTGTAGGACACCAGGTCCGCGAAACCCACGGCCCGCAGCAGGGGCAGCGAATCGGCGTCGCCACCTGCCCCGGCTCCGGCTCGGAGGGCGGCCTCGGACCGGACGGTCAGGCGGGCAACCCCGGCGTTGAGCTGTCGCCGATAGGAGTAGAGCAACAGCTTTTCCAGGGAATCGATCAGGTTCGGCAGCTCATGGACCAGCCGCTGGCGGGCCTGGGCATCAGTGAGCCCCCGCTGGTGCACCATCTCCTCCACCAACGCCTCCACCTGCCAGACCACCATGCGGTCCGTCATCTGGCCGACCGACCGGGTGATCGAAATCGCCGCTTCTTCGGTCAGCCGCTCCTCGCGGACCAGGTCGATGATGGTGGTCAAGGCCTCCAGGTCGGCCTGGGTGAAGGCGAGGTCTTCGTCCCCGAGGTTGGCGAACCCCAGGGCACGCCAGATTTTGCGGGCCGACAGCAGCGACACTCCTGCCCCGGCAGCCACTTCACGGCGCTTCATGGTCCGTTCGGAACCCAACAGCCGGATCTCTAGATCCTTGATGGCCTGCCGGTCCACCTTTCCGTTGGACTCGGCGACCGGCGCGGGGGTGGGCAGCGGCACCCGGGGCATGGACAAGGTCAGCGGCTCGGGCTCCCCCGTCGGGTGGCCGCCGGGGGCGTGGTGCCCTTCCGGTGCCGGCTCGGGCTCCAGCACAGGTTCGGGGTCCTCCGGGCGGGTTTCCTCCAGCCCTTCGTCCGGTTCGTCCGCGGGCGGCGGCGGCACTTCGCGGCGCAGCAGATGGGGCAGCTCGGGATCACGCGGAACCGGTGGCCGGCGCGGTTCATCCTGCCCGCTGCTGATGTCCATCCTGTGCTTTCCTCCCTGTCAGCTGTCCCAGCTGTTCCACTCTGTTTCCGTTTCCATGTCTACACCATCAAACATGGCGGTGCGTGGCAGCTCCTCAATGGCCTCCACCACCAACGATCTGAACCGGTGGACCTCCGGTACGTCAACCAGCGTGCTGGTCCGTCCGTGCCCCAGGTCGATCGTGAGATTGCCGCTGCGCAGGGTGCGCTGGATGATGGACTGCTCGCTGCGGACTTCGGCGATGGCCACCAGCAGCAGCTGGCGTTCATGCCGCCGCCCGACGCCCTCGCGGATGAGGAGCCGCCGGCTGGTCAGCACATAGCGCGTGCTCATCCAGCGCAGCAGCGGCAGGAGGAACAGTCGCGACAGCAGCGCCGCCACCATCACGGCCAGTCCGGCGAGCAGCAAGGGGCGCGACTCGACCACCCAGTCCGGCGGGCCGGGACGGCTCAGGTTGCCCAGCAGGTAGGAGCCGACTCCCAGCACCAGCAGCGCTGCCGCCACCGGCCAGGAAAGCTTCCGTGCCTGCGGCCGGGTCACCACGATCACGCGCTCCCCCGGATCCAGTTTCAGCCGCAACGCGGCTCCCGGTTCCCGCAGGGCCTCCGGCGCAACTCAGGGGCCTTCGTGCGGCCGGAGGTGCACCACGTCGCCGGCCGTCACGACGTGCTCTGTGCCTTCCGCGTCGCGGATTTTCACGGCACCGTAAGCGTCCAGGCCGAAGGCCTCGCCGATGATGTGTTTCCCGTCCGGAAGCTCGGCGCGCACCTGCTGTCCCAGGGTGACCATGACGTCGCGCATGCGGCCGATCAGGCTGGATCCGTCGTCCCATTCGGCCGCCGGGTCGCCGCTGACATCACAGAACTGCCGGTAGCGCTGCGAGAAGACCCGCAGATAGGACATCAGCAGGATGTTCCGGTCGGTCGTCCGGCCCTTTTCCAGCGCGACGCTGGTGGCGGTGGGAACCGGCAGCTCATCCCTGGAGAGGGTCACGTTGAGGCCGGTGCCGAGGACGACGGCGGGGGGCGAGCCGTCGGGGTAGCTCACGATTTGGGCCAGGATGCCGGCGATCTTGCGGCCGGAGACCAGGACGTCGTTGGGCCATTTGACCTCGGCCTTCAGCTGCGCGTACTCGCCGAGCGCCTCCGCGAGCGAGGCGGCGGCCAGCAGTGAGAACCAGGCGTAGCTTTGGGTCGGCACGGGCCGGCCGGCGTGATTGAAGGGGCGCAGCAGGATGCTCACGATCACCGACGAGCGGGCCGGAGCGCTCCATTGCCGGTCCAGCCGGCCGCGGCCTGCGGTTTGCATCTCGGCGGCCAGGACGCTCAGGTCCGACCATCCCACCTTGTCCGCGACCGCCTTGGCCGCCAGGTCGCTGTTGGTGGAGCCGGTGGATTCCACCAGTTCGAGCCTCCGGTACGGGCCCAGGGGTGCGCAGAGAGCGTCGCTGAGGCCGTCGAAATCCAGGGCCGGTCGGTCAACGTCGGAAAAACTCGGGCTCATGTGTCCCATCCTACTGACCGCCGACCGCACGGGGGCTGCCGGCAGGCCGCGATCCGCGGGGTTCCCCGGGCAAAAGCACTTGCGGCGAAATTGTAGGGTTCCTACACGTGGCCTGACGCCCATGCTCACTAGACTTGGTTCAGCGGCGCGCCTGCGCCCTGCTGTTTTGTGCGAAACCTACTTAAGCAGCCTGCAGAGCGCCGCATCCGACACCCTCGGCAGAATCCGGAGAATTCATGAGCCTCGACCAAGACCTTGATCTGCAGACCACTGCAGGCAAGATTGCGGACTTCCGCCGCCGCCAGGCGCAGTCCCTGCAGCCTTCCGGCGCCGAGGCGATCGAGAAGCAACATGCCCGCGGCAAGAACACCGCGCGGGAACGGATCGAAATGCTGGTGGACGAAGGATCCTTCGTCGAGTTCGATGCCTTTGCCACGCACCGGTCGACCGCCTTCGGCATGGAGAAAAAGAAGCCGCTCGGCGACGGCGTCGTCTCCGGTTACGGCACCGTCGATGGGCGGCTGGTGGCGCTGTACAGCCAGGACTTCTCCGTCTACGGCGGCTCGCTCTCCCAGGTCAACGGCGAGAAGATCGTGAAGGTGCAGGAATTCGCCCTGCGCAACGGATGCCCCGTCATCGGCATTAACGACGGCGGCGGCGCCCGGATCCAGGAGGGCGTGGCGTCGCTGGCGATGTTCGCCGACATCTTCCGCAACAACGTTGCCGCCTCCGGCGTGGTGCCGCAGATCTCGCTGATCATGGGCCCGTGCGCCGGTGGGGCCGCCTACTCCCCCGCCCTGACGGACTTCGTGGTGATGGTGGACAAGACCAGCCACATGTTCATCACCGGACCGGACGTCATCAAGACGGTCACCGGCGAAGAAGTGGACATGGAAACGCTGGGCGGGGCGCGCCAGCACAACGCCACGACGGGCACCGCCACGTACCTGGCCGCCGATGAATCCGACGCCGTCGAATTCGTCCGTGAGCTGCTCGAGTTCCTTCCCTCGAACAACCTGGCCGAGGCTCCGCCGCTGGACTTCGAGGAGGAACTCGACCTCACCGCCGACGACCTGACCCTGGACGAACTGATTCCGGATTCGGCCAACCAGCCGTACGACATGCGGACGGTGATCGAGCACGTCGTCGACGACGGCAACTTCCTGGAAATGCAGTCGCTGTATGCGCCGAACGTGATCATCGGCTACGGCCGCGTCGAGGGGCACACCGTCGGCGTCGTGGCCAATCAGCCCATGCAGTTCGCAGGCACGCTGGACATCAACGCCTCCGAAAAGGCCGCCCGCTTTGTCCGCCACTGCGACGCCTTCAACATTCCCATCCTCACGCTGGTGGACGTGCCCGGCTTCCTGCCTGGCAAGGACCAGGAGTTTAACGGCATCATCCGCCGCGGGGCCAAACTGCTCTATGCCTACGCCGAGGCCACGGTGCCGAAGCTTACGGTCATCACCCGCAAGGCCTACGGGGGTGCCTACATTGTGATGGGCTCCAAGAAGCTCGGTGCCGACCTGAACCTCGCCTGGCCCACCGCCCAGATCGGCGTGATGGGTGCCCAGGGCGCGGTCAACATCCTCTACCGCCGCGACCTGGCCGCAGTGGCTGCCGAAGGCGGCGACGTCGAGGCCCGCCGGCAGGAGATCATCTCACAGTACGAGGAAGAGCTGCTCAACCCGTACCAGGCTGCCGAACTCGGTTATGTCGACGCCGTGATCGCACCGTCCGACACCCGCCTTCAAGTGGTGCGCGGCCTGCGGGCGCTGCGCGACAAGCGGGCGACCATGCCGCACAAGAAACACGGGAACATTCCGCTATGAGCCGGTGGTCAGACATGAATACAACACAGTCTTCGGGCACCGCCGCGGTGCCGCAGGCCGATGACGCCATGCGGCCGCATCCGCTGCTGACCGTGGCCAAGGGAAATCCCAATGCCGAGGAACTAGCCGCGCTGACCGCCGTCGTCGCCGCCCTGCAGTCATCCGGGGTGTCCGGCTCGCCGCAGAGCAAGCCCCGGCGAAACCGCCGGCCGCTGCTGCGCCCGTTCGTCTCGCACGGCCCCGGCGCTTGGCGGCACACCTTCCGGTAGCCGGCTCCCCAGAGGGCACGCCCTGCGGTAATGCCGCCGCGGCCCGGGGGTCACGGACTCCCGGCCGGCTTGGTACTGCTGCCGCTTCACTGCGGGGACGGGCGCGGTACGGGTTTCCGGGCTCTCAGCGCGGATCCAAGACCGTGCCGAGGAAAAGCGGAAAACCTGTGGGCAGGTGGATGATCTGGTAGAGGAAGGGCCGGTCGAACGAAAGCTCGACGTCGGGCAGCGGTGGCAGCGAACCGGCGATCACGTCGAGCTCCGTCACGGCCGCTGCGACTGTCCCCTTTTCCCCGACGGCGATGTTGGCTTGCTGGGCTGCGCCGGTCACCGAGGCGTCCGGCTGGATGGCCTCCAAATCGGGATCCGGGCCGAAGGTTTCGGCGAGTCCGAGCCCGCGCAGGATGGGCAGCAGGTCCTGCCGGTGCGTGTGGTTCCAGCGGGGCAGCTCGAGAACGACCATGGCCTCGTCGGCACTGTCCATCACCGTCGCCACCTCCACCAGTCCGGCCTCGTCCATGGCCGGTGCACCGTCGTCGGGCAAAACGAGGCGCATCACGAATCCGTCGCTGTACGGCAGGTCGAGGCCTTGCCAGCCGTTCCCGCGGGCGTACCAGGCCTGCACCAGATTGCCCATGATGGGTACCTCGACCGACTCGCCGGATGCCGTGGTGAAACCGCCGTCCTCCGTGGCCGACGGGTCGAACGGTTGTTCCCAGGCGGCCGCGAAGTAGACGGCGTTGAGCAGGGTCAGCGTGTTCCCCGGGTCGAAGGTGCCGGGCGCCTCGGTGATGCGGCCGCCGGTGTGGTGGTCCACCCATGCATCCATGGCCTGTTTGGTCGCTGGATCCGAATAGTCCACCGGGTAAACGCCGGAGCCGTAATGCCGGGCCAGGGTGTGCAGGTAGTCTTCGCCGGTGGGCGTCCCTTCGTCCACGAAGACGCCGTTGGCCAGGTGCAGCAGCGGCCGGGCCGGTGGCTCCTCCTCGTCGACCGAGTTGGGATCGCCGTCGAAGCCTTCCCACTCCGCCGACAGCCCGTTCATGGCGGCTTCGAGATGCTCGTCCGGCAGCCCCACCACGGCATCCATCTCGCGGGCCGTGGTGCTGCCGGCGCCCGCGCGGAGCATGGCGACGGCGTAGAGCAGGCTCACCGGACTGGTGACCTGGTTCTTCTCCGGCGCCGCCGCGAGCATGGCTGCTCCCAGCTTGTAGGCCGAACGCCGCAGCGCTTCGACCTCGGCCGGAAAGTCCCCCGCTGCCACGTCCGCCCGGGCCACTCCGTCCGCGGCCAGCAGTTCCGGAGGCGCCGCGCAGGCGCCGAGCATCATGGCGGGCGCCACCCCCAGTGCCGCCAGCGCCGCCGTCGTCCTCTTGCGCACTTTGCCCTCCTCGCCGTTGACCCCCCAACCTATGGGGCGGCAGGACCTCAGGGCCAGAGGCAGCACACTACGATTCTGTGACGATTGCCGCTGGGCCGGCCGCCCGGTGCCGGACGGCGGACAGGCGCGCTGGCGTGGCCGGGTCTGCGGGTTGCCGGTAGGCTCTCCCTGTGACTGAGCAGACATCTGAACTGACCAAGAGCCCGGAAACCTGGCGCATCCCGTCCGCCATCGATGCCGTCGCAGACGCCTACACGGCGGAGCTGCTGGAGTTGGATCCTTCGCTGGCAACCTCCCTGGGCATCCCCGGACATGAAACCGAGTACCCGGACTACTCCCCTGCCGGCGCCGAGGCCTTCGCCGAGGCCACCCGGGAGGCACTCCGGCGGCTGGAGGACCTGGAACCGACCGACGACGTGGACCGCGTCACCCTCGATGCGATGCACGAGCGGCTGGGCCTTGAGCTCGAAATCCACGAGACCGGCTGGGACCTGGCGGACCTGAACAACATCGCCTCGCCGGCGCAGGACATCCGCGCGATCTTCGACTTGATGCCCACCAACACCATCGAGGACTGGAACAACATCGCCGGCCGCATGGCGCACGTTCCGGACGCGATTGCCGGCTACGTGACGTCGCTGCGCGAGGCCAAGGACCGCGGGCTGGTCGCCGCCAAACGGCAGGTGCGGATCGTGATCGAGCAGACCCGTGCGTACGCGGCCGAGGACGGCTTCTTCCGCACGTTGGCGGGGCAGGCTGCCCCGGAAGAGGGCGAGCTGTCCCAGGACCTGCGCGACCGGCTGGCCGAAGCCGCCGGCGCCGCGGCGACCGCCTACGGCCGGCTGGCCTCGTTCCTCGAGGCCGAGCTGCTGCCGGCAGCACCGGAGAAGGACGCCGTCGGGCGCGAACGCTATGCCCTGATGTCGCGCCGTTTCCTGGGCTCTGCGGTGGACCTGGAAGCCACCTATGCCTGGGGGGTGGCGGAATTGGACCGCATCATCGCGGAGCAGGAAGCCGTGGCGGAGCAGATCCGGCCCGGGGCCAGCATCGAAGAAGCGATGGCTCTGCTGGATGCGGATCCCCAGCGGCAGCTGCACGGCACCGACGAGCTGCAGGCGTGGATGCAGCGTCTCTCGGACAAGGCCGTTGAGGAGCTCGCCGGCCACTTCGAGATCTACGAACCGATGCGCCGGCTGGAGTGCATGATTGCCCCGACGCATGAAGGAGGCATCTACTACACCGGCCCCAGCGACGACTTCGCCCGGCCGGGCCGCATGTGGTGGTCGGTGCCCGAAGGCGAAGACAGCTTTACCACGTGGAAGGAAACCACCACGGTCTACCACGAAGGCGTTCCGGGCCACCACCTCCAAATCGCGACGGCCACCTACCGGCGCGAGCTGCTGAACAACTGGCGACGGAACATCTGCTGGGTTTCCGGCCACGGCGAAGGCTGGGCACTGTATGCCGAACGCCTGATGGATGATTTGGGCTACCTGGCCGATCCGGGCGACCGGATGGGCATGCTGGATGCGCAGCGCATGCGGGCCGCGCGCGTGGTGTTCGACATCGGCGTCCATTTGGAGCTGGAGATCCCGGAGCGCTGGGGCTCGGGTGCCTGGACACCGGAGAAGGGCTACGAGTTCCTGCGCAAGAACATTGCCATCAGCAAGGGCCAGCTGGACTTTGAATTCGCCCGCTACCTGGGCTGGCCGGGACAGGCGCCGGCCTACAAGCTGGGCCAAAAGCTCTGGGAGGAAATCCGCGACGAGCGACGCCTGCGCGAGGGCGACGCGTTCGACATCAAGGCCTTCCACAGCCAGGCGCTGAATATCGGTTCGGTCGGGCTGGACACCCTGCGGCGCGCGCTGCTGGGCGAGGACCCGGTGCCCGCCACCAGCTGACGCGGGCCGGTTCCGGCCGCGCGCGGACAAACAGGAGGGCCGATGCATCCCCCAACGGTGCACCGGCCCTCATCTGTGCCGGGTCCCTTCGGCCCTTAACGGGGCGTACTCTCCGGCGGGAGAAGCTCCCGCCGAAATCGTACGGTCAGGCAACCGGTCCAGGGGCCAACCGCGGCGCTTCTTTACGCTCAGGTCACGGCGCGGAAACACCCTAAGCAGGGTTCGCTTTGCGGCGCCGGATAAGCTTGGTCGGATGACCGATCTTCGCCTGATACTCGCCTCAGCCTCCCCCGCCCGCACCAAGCTCCTGACCGAAGCCGGCATCGCGCACGAGGTCCTGGTCTCGGATGTTGACGAGGACGCGGTCACGGCGGGCTACGGCATCACCGACCCGCACGACACGGCGCTGTTGTTGGCAAGGGCCAAGGCCGAGGCTGTTGCGGCGCTCCCCGCGGCCGAAGGCGCCTTGGTGCTTGGCTGCGACTCCGTGTTCGAACTCGACGGCGCGCCGTACGGCAAGCCGCATGAGCCGGACGTCGCCCGGGAACGCCTGCATCGGATGAGCGGGCGGCACGGGGTGCTGCACACGGGTCATTGGCTGGTGGACTGCCGCCCCACCGCCTTCGAGGCCGGCGGGCAGGAAAGCCCCGGCGCCGGATCGGGGGCCACCGTAGGGGCGGTCGCCTCCGCCGCGGTGCATTTCGCCCAGCTCACCGACACCGAAATCGACGCCTACGTGGCCAGCGGCGAACCGCTGCACGTCGCCGGTTCGTTCACCATCGACTCGCTGGGCGGCGCCTTCATCGAGCGGGTGGACGGGGACCCGCATGCCGTCGTCGGCCTCTCGGTATCCACCCTGCGCCGGCTGCTGTCCAGCGCCGGCGTTCAGATCACCGACCTCTGGAGCTGAGCGCAGGCCGCTTTGTAGGACCCCTACAAAGAACCGCCCTCTCACACGCAGAAACGGCATGGTTCATGAGCGAATCCCGCAAAAGCAGGCTAGGCTCCTCAAGGATAGAAGGAGCTTTGAATGACCCAGCGCATCACCAAGGTACTGATCGCCAACCGTGGTGAAATTGCCGTTCGCATAGTCCGCGCCGCACGGGACGAAGGCATCGCCTCGGTCGCCGTCTACGCCGACCCAGACCGGGATGCCCTGCACGTCCGTCTGGCGGATGAAGCCTACGCACTCGGCGGCAGCACCGCCGCCGAGTCGTACCTGATGATGGACAAGCTCCTGCAGGTGGCCGAGGCCGCCGGTGCCGACGCCGTCCACCCCGGCTACGGTTTCCTGTCCGAGAACGCAGAGTTTGCGCAACGGGTCGTCGACGCCGGGCTGACCTGGATCGGCCCCTCCCCCGACGCCATCTCCCAACTGGGCGACAAGGTCCAGGCCCGGCACATCGCCGAACGGGTCGGCGCCCCCTTGGTGCCCGGCACGCCCGATCCGGTGGGCAGCGTGCAGGAAGTCCTGGACTTCGCCGACGCGCACGGCCTGCCGCTGGCCATCAAGGCGGCCTACGGCGGCGGCGGCCGCGGCATCAAGGTGGTCCGTGACCGCGAGGCCATCGCCGAGTCCTACGAGTCGGCGGTGCGCGAGGCCACGGCGGCGTTCGGGCGGGGCGAATGCTTCGTGGAGCGTTTCCTGGACTCGCCGCGGCACGTGGAAACCCAGTGCCTGGCCGACGCGCACGGCAACGTGGTGGTCATTTCGACCCGCGATTGTTCGCTGCAGCGCCGCAACCAGAAACTCGTGGAGGAGGCCCCGGCCCCGTTCCTGTCCCCCGAGCAGAACGAGCGCCTGTACACGGCGTCCAAGGCGATCATGCGCGAAGCCAGGTACCAGGGCGCCGGAACCTGCGAATTCCTCGTCGGCCAGGACGGGACCATTTCCTTCCTCGAGGTCAACACCCGCCTGCAGGTGGAGCATCCCGTGTCCGAGGAAGTCACCGGCATTGATCTGGTCCGCGAACAGTTCCGCCTTGCCCGCGGCGAAGAACTCGGTTATGACGACCCCGACGTGCGCGGGCACTCGTTCGAGTTCCGCATCAACGGCGAGGATGCCGGCCGCAACTTCATGCCGGCGCCCGGGACGGTGGAGACCCTGCGCCTGCCCACCGGTCCCGGCGTCCGCGTGGATTCGGGCATCGAAGCCGGCGAAGTCATCGGCGGCAACTTCGACTCCATGCTG
Source organism: Arthrobacter sp. Y3224055 (assembly GCF_059090825.1). Taxonomy (NCBI): domain Bacteria; kingdom Bacillati; phylum Actinomycetota; class Actinomycetes; order Micrococcales; family Micrococcaceae; genus Arthrobacter; species Arthrobacter sp. Y3224055. The sequence goes on from NZ_JBNHGB010000005.1 coordinate 212,278, forward strand.
GCCAAGCTGATTGTCACCGGCAGCACGCGCGCCCAGGCCTTGGAGCGCGCCCGCCGCGCGTTGGACGAGATGGAAATCGGCGGCATGCCCACCGTGCTGCCGTTCCACCGCGCCGTGGTGGCCGACCCGGCCTTCGCCCCCGTGGAAGGGCCGTTCAGCATCCATACCCGCTGGATCGAAACCGAGTTCGTCAACGACATCCCGGCGTTCCAGTCCGTCCCGGCGGCGGGATCCGACGACGACGGCGAACGCCAGCGGGTCACCGTCGAGGTCGGGGGCAAGCGGCTGGAGGTCGTGCTCCCGGCCGGCCTCGGCGGCGGTACCGGCACGCCCGCCAAGTCCAACGGCAAGCCCAAGCGCGCCGGACGGAGCCGTTCCGGTTCCGCAGCCGGCGCCGCGGCCGGCGGCGACGGGCTGGCCTCCCCGATGCAGGGGACCATCGTGAAGGTCGCCGTCGCCGAAGGCGACACGGTTGCGGAAGGCGATCTCGTCGTCGTACTGGAGGCGATGAAGATGGAGCAGCCGCTCACCGCGCACAAGTCCGGGACCATCCTGGGGCTGGCCGCCAAGCCCGGGGACACCGTTTCAGCCGGCGCCGTGCTGGCTACCATTGCGGATTAGGGCGCACACTTTTAAGGCCGGACTGTATCACTGGTTGTAGTCATGTCACGTTTTAGGTACCAAGTGGGCGCGGGAACTTACTAAGCACGCTGTCCATGCGGTAGCGTGATGCCTACCAAGGAGCAGAACCCGGCCTGACCGGGAGAATTGACGTAGCACCTAACAAAGGAGATGCACCTCATGAACTTCCTAGCATTCCTCTTACTTGGACTTATTGCAGGCGCCATTGCCAAGCTGATCCTTCCCGGACGGCAGGGCGGTGGCTGGATTGCGACGCTCGTCCTCGGTGTCATCGGTGCCCTCCTGGGCGGATGGATCGGCGGTGCTGTGATGGGCGCCGATATGAACGAATTCTTCAGCCTCGAATCGTGGATCTGGGCCATTATTGGCGCCCTGATCGTGCTGGTGATCTGGGGCTTCATCACGAAGAGGAGGAGCACAACCGCTTAATCTTGGCCGATTAAACTGCTCCTTTTAGTGGCATCTGGCCCGCCGCCCCTCCGGGGAGGGCGGGCCTTTTGCTTGCCTGCAACCTTTTGCTTGCCCTGCATGGCGGCGGCACACCTGCGCCAAGGCATCAAAAAGACCCACGGCCACGGCCGCGGGTCTTTCTGATAGTCCGGCTGGAAGGTCAGCTCGACTGGTTCTCGTAGTCCATGTCCTTGGTTTCCTTGGTCAGCAGCAGGGCGACCAGCGTCAGGACGGCGGCGCCACTGAGGTAGAGGCCCACCAGGACCGTGCTGCCCCCGGCGGCCTGCCACAGCGCGACGGCGATGAACGGAGCCACCGAAGCGCCCAGGATCGAGGAGAAGTTGTAGGCCACGGCCGAGCCGGTGTAGCGCACGTTCGTCGGGAACAGCTCGGGCAGGATTGCGCCCATCGGCCCGAAGGTCAGGCCCATCAGCGTGAAGCCGATGATCAGGTGCGCCATGGTGCCGGCGAAGCCGCCGGCGAAGAGCGGCACCCAGAGGAAGCCGAATGCCATGATGCCCAGGGATACCGCAATCAGCGTCTTCTTGCGGCCGTACTTTTCTGCCAGGGGGCCGGACACCAGGGTGAAGATGCCGAAGAACACCACGCCGATGATCAGCATCAGCAGGAAGTCGTTGCGGGCATAGCCCAGCCCGGCGGCAAAGGTGTCCGGATCGAACGGCTTTCCGGCGGCCTCGGCCGCGGCGGCGGCGTCCTCGGCGTTCGTTGCCGCCGTGCCGTAGGACAGCGTGAAGGTGGTCATCAGGTAGAACAGCACGTAGGTGGCCAGCATGATGAACGTACCCAGGATCAGCTGGCGCCAGCTGGTCTTGAAGACCCGGCCCAGCGGCAGCTTGGTGACCTCGCCCTTGTCCACGACCTTCTGGAAGGCGGGGGTTTCCACCAGCTTCAGGCGCACCCACAGGCCGATGATCACCATCACGGCGCTGGCCAGGAACGGAATGCGCCAGCCCCAGGCCATGAACTCTTCGTTGGCGAGGTTGATGCTCAGCACCAGGAACAGCGAATTGGCGATGATGAAGCCGATCGGGGCGCCCAACTGCGGGAAGGTGCCGTAGATGGCCCGCTTATTCGCCGGCGCATTCTCGGTGGCCAGGAGGGCGGCGCCGCTCCATTCGCCGCCGAGGGCCAAGCCCTGGGCGAAGCGCATGACCACCAGCAGGGCGGGTGCCCAGAAGGACCAGCCGTCAACCTGGGCGGTGGGCAGGCAGCCGATCAGGAAGGTGGCGATGCCCATGGTGAGCAAGGAGGCCACCAGTGTTCCCTTGCGGCCGAACTTGTCGCCGAAGTGTCCGAAAATAATGGACCCCAACGGGCGGGCGATGAAGGCCACGCCGAACACCGCGAACGAACTCAGCAGAGCGACGGCTCCGCTGGCATTCGGGAAGAACAGCGCCGGAAAGACAAGCACGGCGGCCGTGGCGTAGACGTAGAAGTCATAAAACTCGATGGACGTGCCAACAAGGCTGGCAACGATGACGCGGCCGCGGGAGTTCACCGGCGCGGCAGGCGCCCCCGCGGTAACTGATGCTGGTTTGGACATTGAAGTGTTGGCTTTCGCTCGAATGAATAACTTATGAATTCTAGTCAGATGTGTCCGCGATCCGGACAATTGTTTCAACATGTGGACAGCTGTGTTATGCGCACCGCCCTGCTCTTGCTGTTTCCCGGTGCGGACCACCGTGCTCGCCGCGGTCGCCATGCCGCCGTAGGCTGGGCGGACGGAAACACGCGGCGCTGCGAGGGAGGGCCCCGATGGAGGCCGATGAACGGCACGGGATGCTGGCGCGCCCCGATGCGACACTCGCCGTCTATACGTACGGCCCGCCGCACGGGCCCGGGAGGCCGGCCGTCCTGCTGATCCACGGCTACCCGGATGACCACTCGGTCTTCGACTCCGTCGCCGCCCACCTGAGCGCCGACAGCCACGTCATCTCCTATGACACCCGCAATGCCGGGGCGTCCCGAACCCCCATCGCCCGTCCCGGCGCCTACCGCCTGCCCGTCCTGGTGGACGATCTTTTTGCGGTGATCGATGCCTCCGGGGCAGAGGGCGTGCACCTCGTGGGACACGACTGGGGATCGATCCAAGGCTGGGCGGCGGCCCAGGATGCTCGTGCCGAGGGCCGGATTCTCAGCTTCACCAGCATTTCGGGACCGGACCTGGGCCATCTTCACCGCTGGTTCGGGCGCAGGCTGCGCAGGCCCGCGCTCTGGCCGCAGGCGGCAGGACAGGCCGTGCGCAGCCTGTACGTCGCCGGGTTCCAGTTGCCGGTACTGCCGGAACTTGCGTGGCGGACGCTCCTGACCCGTCCGTACGAGCGCTTCTCCGGCCGCAGGATCGGCGACAACGGTGTTCGCGGCCTCGCCCTGTACCGGGCAAACTGGTTCCGGCCCCAAACCCTGTCGGCCCGCTGCCGGGTTCCCGTGCAGGTGATAGTCCCGCGGCGGGACCCGTTCCTCTCGCCCCATCTGGTGGAGGGGCTGGAGGACTGGGTGCCGCGGCTGAGAATTGTTGAAGTGGATGCAGGCCATTGGTGGCCCGCGGAGGCCGGAGAAACAGCCGCACGGATGGTGAGGAACTGGATTGCGGACCTGCCGGGGGTTTGAGGTTCCGCCCGAAGCCGGTCCGCCTGTCCCCTATCGCCGGGGGCGCGACCGGCGCGACACTGCGTAGGACGGCGCGCGCAGCTTCTCGATCCAACGGTAGGTATCCGCGTTTGGAAGCCGGTGCACGATCGGATCGAAACGCAGGCCGGTGTCTCCCCCGCCCTGCGCAAGCCGCAGCGTGAGGGTACCAAACCGGCGCCACGGGCCCCACGGCTGCGCGTGGGACAGCGAGAGCACCCAGTCCTCGCTGCCCAGCGCCCGTCGGAATCCCGCCGGATCCGCCGGAAGCGGCACGTTCGGCCGGATTGTGCGGGCTGCGAGCTGGACCGGGCCGTGTGCCCCTCGGTAGGGCATCACCGTGGTCAGCGCCGCAGCACGAACGTCCCGTCGAGGCTGGAGCAGGTACCTGCCGGCCCGGGAGGTACCGCTGGAAGCCAGCAGGATGTCGGCCTGTCCGTCCTCCGCGGTGACCCGCAGCGCGAGCCCGATAATGTCGGGGAGCCGCGACGGCAGGCCCGCTGACCTCGACAGCCGGGCCTCGACGTCGTTGTTCCCCGCTTCGTCCAGCCAGGAAATGCCACTGGCGAGGGAGTTCCCCGATCTCTCCAGCCGCCCTTCCAGGTGGAGCCCGATCGGATGGATGGGCCGGGCCGGCCGCAGCCTCTTGAGCGCCGAGAAAACAAAGGCCAGACCACGACCGGCCGCCGTGCCAACATCCCGCATGCCCGCCGACTCCTCCCCCCGTGACGCTGCCCCGATGCGCACCGCTTCCAGCATCTCTGTCAGTCAGCCGGCAAGCCATCCGAGCTTCGACCCCGCCATAGACAGCATACTGAGCATCAGCCTACTCTGATTGGCATCGGGCACAGTGCGGACTGCGCCAAACCGGGTCCGCCGCCCCTAGCGGGAGGAATCCATGATGAGCAGCGGCAACGAATATTCCGATTCCGGGGAAGAGGAAGCAACAGCTCCCGCAGATCCCGGGGCGGGCAACGAAAACAGCACGGAATCCGAGAAGCCGATGGAAACGTCCGGCCCCGATTCCAAGGATGTGCAGGGGGAAGCCGCAGCCGAAAATGCCAAGGAATCGGGCGGCTACGGCTACTGAAGCCGCCGGCGACCCCGGATCGAGACAGTTGCCGCCCGTACCGTCCGGGCCGGATGGCAGGCTTTCCGCATGAACAAAGTAGACGTCATGACCGCCCGCAGGTACGCCCGGGCTCGCGGCGAACCCGGCCCCCGCGCCGAAGGCCGCCCGCCCGGGGCCACTCGTGAGCCCTACGGCCGCGAACCGTATGTCCGCGTGCGCCATGAGGGGAAGACGTTCGACGCCAAGGCCATCTCCTGGGACCGGACCAGCGTGCAGGTGAAGTGGATGGATGCGCACGGATCCGCCCGTACCGCCTGGGTTCCCGGCAGCGAGGTCCGGCGCATTCACCGTGACGAGTCCAGCTGGCGCGACCCCTATGATGACTACGCCTTTTACTATCCCGGCGCCTAGGCCAAGCCTCGAATACGGCACAATGGATCGGTGACCGAATCATCCGCGCCTGCCCCGCCCGCCTCCGTTGCAAACCTGCCGCCTCTCGACCCGGCCGCGCTCAGTGCCCGGATCCATGCCCAGCTCGCCCGGGAGCTCGGCGTCCAAGCCTGGCAGGTCAAGGCCGCGGTGGAAATGCTCGACGGCGGTGCCACCGTCCCGTTCATCGCCCGGTACCGTAAAGAGGCCACCGGCACGCTTGATGACGCGCAGCTGCGTGATCTCGAGGAGCGGCTGCGCTACCTGCGGGAACTGGAAGACCGCCGTCGTGCCGTGCTGGAGGCCATCGCCGCGCAGGGCAAACTGACCGTCGAGCTGGAGGCGGCAGTCAACGGAGCCGAGACGAAGGCGCGGCTGGAGGACATCTACCTTCCGTACAAGTCCAAGCGGCGGACGAAGGCGCAGATCGCCCGGGAAGCAGGCCTGGAGCCGCTCGCCGATGGCCTCGTGGCCGACCCGTCCCAGGATCCGCTGGCAGCGGCGCAAGGGTTCCTCAATGCCGGGCACGCCATCAACGAGCCATCCGACGCCCTGGCCGGCGCCCGGGCGATTCTGGTGGAGCGGGTCAGCCAGGACGCCGACCTGGTCTCCGAGCTGCGCGAACGGCTGTGGCAGCAGGGCCTGGTGCGGGCCGAGGTCCGCGAGGGCCAGTCGGAAGCCGGCCAGAAGTTCGCCGACTACTTCGACTTCGCCCAGGACCCTGCCGGCCTGCCGTCGCACCGGGTGCTGGCACTGCTGCGGGGCGAGAAGGAAGGCGTGCTGAACCTTGATATCAGCGAAGGCAATCCGGCTCATCCGGAGGACTTCGCCGAGGCGCGCGGCCGGTTTGAGAACGCCGTGGCATCACGGATGGGCGTGGCTGACCGCGGGCGGCCGGCCGACCGCTGGCTCTTGCAAACGGCGCAGCTGGGCTGGCGGCGGATCCTGGTCAAGCTGGCCATCGACCTCCGCGTCCGCCTGTTCACGGCAGCCGAAGACGAAGCAGTACGGGTCTTCGCCGCCAATCTGCGGGACGTGCTGCTGGCCGCACCGGCCGGCAACCGGGCCACGTTGGGGCTGGACCCTGGGCTGCGCACGGGAGTGAAGGTCGCGGTCGTCGACGGAACCGGCAAGGTGGTGGCCACCGATACCATCTATCCGCATGCTCCGGCCAGGAAGTGGGACGACTCGCTCGCAGCCTTGGCCAGGCTCGCGGATCAGCACGCCGTCGAACTCGTAGCCATCGGCAACGGGACCGCTTCGCGGGAAACCGACAAGCTGGCCACCGAGCTGATCAAACTGATGGAGCCCACCCGCAAACTGCAGAAGCTGGTGGTTTCGGAGGCAGGGGCGTCGGTCTACTCGGCCTCGGCGTTGGCCTCGGCGGAGCTGCCCGAACTGGATGTCTCGCTGCGCGGCGCTGTCTCGATCGCCCGCCGGCTGCAGGACCCGCTGGCCGAGCTGGTCAAGATCGACCCGAAGTCCATCGGGGTGGGGCAATACCAACACGACGTCACGGCCAGCAAGCTGGAGCGGTCCCTGGACGCGGTGGTCGAAGACTGTGTCAACGCGGTCGGGGTGGACCTGAACACCGCCTCCCCGTCGCTCCTCTCCCGCGTGGCCGGCCTCGGTACGCAGCTGAGCGAGAATATCGTGGCCTACCGCAATGCCAACGGCCCCTTCGCCAAGCGCTCGGAGCTGAAGAAGGTCCCGAGGCTGGGCGGGAAGGCATTCGAGCAGTGCGCCGGATTCCTTCGCATCACCGGTGGTGCCGAGCCGCTCGATGCCTCCAGCGTGCACCCGGAGGCGTACGGCGTGGCACGGAAAATCCTTGCCGCCGCCGGCACAACCGCGACGGGGGCGGAGCGGGGCGCCCAGTCCCTGGCGGTGCTGGACCCGCAGCAGTTCGTCGACGAGCACTTTGGCCTTCCGACGGTAGTGGACATCATCACCGAACTGGAAAAGCCGGGGCGCGACCCTCGCCCGAGCTTCACCACCGCCTCCTTCACCGAGGGCGTGGAAAAGATTTCCGACCTGATGCCGGGCATGGTGCTGGAAGGCACCGTAACCAACGTCGCCGCGTTCGGAGCCTTCGTCGACGTCGGCGTCCATCAGGACGGGCTGGTCCACATCTCCGCCATGTCGAACAAGTACGTCTCCGATCCCCATGACGTGGTCAAGTCCGGCCAGGTCGTGAAGGTCAAGGTTCTCGAAGCCGATCCGGAGCGCAAGCGCATCTCCCTGACGCTGCGGCTCGACGACGAGGCTCCCGTCGGCGAGCGGCGCCAGCCCGGGTCCGGCCACCAGGGCCGCGCGAGCGAAACCCGCAGCGGAAAGGGCGGGTCTCGTCCCGATCCCCGCGGTGGCACAACGGGGCGAGGCGACGGCGGAAAGCCCGGGCGCGGCGCCGGCCGGAAGCCGGGGCGCGGCGACGGCGGCAAGCCCGGACGCAGTGACGGCCGCACTCCGGGCCCGGGCGGCTCCGCCGACACGGCGATGGCCGAGGCGCTTCGGCGGGCGGGCCTGGGCAGCTAGCACAGCACAGAAACAGCCCCAGCACCTCCCTCGGGTCCGGAGCACTCCCTCCGGACGGACAAGGGCAGGGTACTGGGGCTGTTCCCACCGGATGGTGGACTAATGGAGCCTGTGCCTCCGGCCCCGGGCACGGGGCTTGAAACCACAGACAACACTGTGACCGATGCCGCTTAAGGGGGCGGAGGCTTTCGCTGAAGATTTGCTCAGCTTTGGCCTAAGGTGACCGCCAGGTCCGCGCGGAGGCTCTGCCCGATACCGGCGGCGCCGTGCACGTTACCTGTTCGGACCGCCCGGCCGTGCACCCCTTAATCGAGATTGGTGCTCAAGAGTTACCCAAGGTTGCGCCTGCACGCCTCGGCGGGCCCCAGCAGTCGCTTACGATGTAAGTAGTTCGAAGTCGCAACAAGTTTGAAAGGGGCGCCGCCCGATGCTCTTTCCGGGCAGTCCTCCGCATCCGGTCCCCAGGCGTTCTCGTGACGGCCATTTCGCCGGAAATTCCTCTGGTCTTAACGGCAGTACTGGAAAAACTGGCAACCGACCTCGACGACCACGACGGCAGCATGCGCCGCCGCTTCATCGGCAATTACGTGGGGCTGTGGGAACACCGCTTTGGAAGGGTCTCGAGCGCCATTCTCGCCCGGGACGCCGAAGACGCCATGGACGCGATCCTCAGTTTGAAGATCTCCAGCAGCATGGTGGGGGCCGGACGCCTTGGCCAGATGGCGGAACATCTCGAAGGCCTGGTCAACGGGCGGCTCTTTGACGCCGCGACGGCTCTCTTGGACGAGCTGCGCACCTGCGGGATGACGACGACGTCACAGCTGCGCAGCCTGCATCTGCAGTAGCGCCCGTCAGGCGGGAAATGCGCGCCCGGGCGGCGTCACCGCTTCGGTGCCAGGCTGTAGCCAACCCCGCGCACCGTCTTGATCCAGCGCGGGGACTTGGTGTCATCCCCGAGCTTGCGGCGAAGGTTGGCCATATGCACTTCGATCGTGCGTTCGTCGGAGTCCGAAATGTAGCCGCCGGTGTTGTAGGGCTCGTTGCGAAGCCGGCGGACCAGATCCGCCTTGGTCCGCACCACCCGGCCGCTTTCCATCAGGGCGTACAGCAGGTCGAATTCGCTGCGGGTCAGTTCCAGCTCGCGCCCGGACCGGATCACCGTGCGGGCACGGTGGTCCACCACGATGCCGTTGTGCTCCAGCACGCCGTCGCCGGCCGGGCTCGCCGCGCCGGCCGCGGCAGCCGCTGCCCCGGCGCCGGTCTCGGCTGCGAAGGCCGGTGCCCCGCCGCCTCCTGCGAGCGCCGCTGCCGAAACGGCACCGGACGTCGACAGCGACAGGCCGGGATGCCCTCCGGCACCCACCCCCGCTCCCTGCAGGACGGGTTCGGGCACCTGAGTTGCCGCAGCTGCGCCGGCCAGGGCCGGCCCCCTCGGGGCACCCCCGCGGGCCCCGACGTCCTCCGGCAGACCGCCGTCGTTGCCCTTTGTAGTACGCGGGCGACGCAGCATCGCGGTGATCCTGGCGCGCAGTTCCCGGGGGCGGAACGGCTTGGTGAGGTAGTCATCCGCGCCGGTCTCCAGGCCCAGCAGCGTGTCCAGTTCTTCGGCGCGCGCGGTGAGCATGATGATGTACGTGTCGCTGAAACGGCGCACCTGTCGCGCGACCTCGAAGCCATCGATGTCCGGCAGGCCAAGGTCGAGGGTGACGACATCGGGGTTGTGGCGTTTGATGGCGGCAACGCCTTCCATCCCGGAGGAGGCGGTGTGCACCGTAAACCCGGAACTGGACAGGACCGTCGAGATCAACTCCCGGATGTCCAGGTCATCCTCCACAATGACGGCAGTACGCTGCTCGCTCATCCTTTATCCCCCAACTGACTAACTTCGGTTCATCGTTTCATTACATGGCTATTTGATGATCATAGACCCAGAAACGGACAATGTGGCGAAATAATCAGCGGGGAAATGATGGCGGGATCCGCCGCCTAGAGATGCACGTGCAGCCGCCTCGCCGCCTCGGAAATGGAACCGGTCAGCGACGGGTACACCGTGAACGTGTTCGCGAGATCGTCCACGTGGAGTTTCTGGCTCACCGCCAGCGCAACGGGGAAGATTAGTTCGGAAGCCCGCGGGGCCACCACCACTCCCCCGATGACCGTGCCGGAACCGCGCCGGGCAATGATTTTCACGAAGCCGTCGGAGACGTTCATCATCTTGGCCCGCGCGTTGGTGTTGAGCGAGAGTTTGATGATGTCGCCCTGGTACTTTCCGGCGGCGACTTCCTCCTCGGTCACCCCCACGGTGGCGATCTCCGGGCTGGTGAAGATATTGGACGCCACCTGCTTGAGCTTCAGCGGCTTGACGTAGTCGCCCAGCAGGTGGGCCACGGCGATGCGGCCTTGCATCGCGGCCACCGAGGCCAGAGCCAGCACGCCGGTGCAGTCGCCGGCAGCATAAATATTCGACGCGGTGGTGCGCGAGACGCCGTCCACCTTGATGTGCCCGCCCTCGGTCAGGGCCACCCCGGCTTCTTCGAGCCCGATGCCGGCGGTGTTGGGCACGCCGCCCACGGCCAGCAGGCAGTGCGAGCCCTCGACCACCCGGCCGTCGGCCAAGGTGACCAGCACGCCGTCGTCCGTTCGTTCCACGCTGGCGGCACGGGACTTGGACAGCACGGTCATCCCGCTGCGGGCGAAAACATCTTCGAGCACCTCGGCGGCGTCGGCGTCTTCGCCCGGCAGCACGCGGTCCCGCGAGGAAACCAGGGTGACCTTGGTGCCCAGCATGCGGTAGGCAGAGGCGAACTCGGCTCCCGTCACGCCCGAACCGACCACGATCAGGTGTTCTGGGATCTCGGTGAGGTTGTACACCTGCGTCCAGTTGAAGATGCGTTCGCCGTCCGGCTTGGCCGTGGACAGTTCGCGGGGGGTGGCGCCGGTGGCCACCAGGATGGCATCCGCTGTAATCGTCTCGGTCCCCGTCTCCGTCGACACGGCGATGGTGTTCGGGCCGGAGAGCTTGCCTTCGCCCAGGATGACGCGCACCCCGGCACGCTCCAACCCGTGGTGGATGTCCGCCGACTGGCTCTCGGCCAGCTTCAGCAGGCGGTCGTTGACCGTGCGCAGATCGGCGTAGGCGGCCTTGGAGTCCTCATCGAAGCGGACCCCGAGGTCATGGGCACTCGCTACCCGCCGCATGGCATCGGCGGTCGCGATCAGGGTCTTGGACGGCACCACGTCGGTCAGCACGGCCGAGCCGCCGAGGCCCTTCCGTTCGATGATGGTCACCTTGGCGCCGAGCGAGTTGGCCACCATGGCCGCCTCATACCCGCCGGGGCCCCCGCCCAGGATCGCCAGACGCGGGGCACTGAAATCTATTTGGCTAGTCACGGACTTCATTCTGTCGCATGCCCCGCAACGCCTCAACCTGCCGGCAGGCGTGAAGCAGGCGCCGGCGCCCCGCGCAGGGCTGCCGCCGGTACCCGCGCGGAGATCCCCAATGCCAGGAACGACGACGGCGCCGCCCGCCCGACGCTTTCGGCGGCAGTTCGGCAGCGGGTAGGTTAGGTCCTGTGACTACAGACCCCTTTGAACTGGCCGCCGAGGCAGCCGCTTTCCTCGCCCGTCAGACCGGTGTCGCCGCCCATGACGTCGCGCTGGTGCTCGGCTCCGGCTGGGGCGAGGCCGCCGACCTCGTCGGCGAGACGACCCACTCGATCCCGGCCACGGACATTCCCGGGTTCTCCGCCCCGGCAGTCGAAGGCCACGTCGGCACCATCCGCTCCGTCCGGACGCCCGACGGCAAGCGCGTGCTGGTGCTCGGTGCCCGCACCCACTACTACGAGGGCAAGGGCGTGCGCTCGGTCGTCCACGGCGTCCGGACTGCGGCGGCCGCCGGGTGCGGGACGCTGGTATTGACCAATGGCTGCGGCGGACTGAACCCGGCCTGGGCGCCGGGGACGCCGGTGCTGATCAGCGACCACATCAACCTCACCGCCGCCTCCCCGCTGGAAGGCGCAACCTTCGTTGACCTGACCGACCTCTATTCGGCACGGCTGCGCACCCTGGCGCGGGACGTGGATCCCAGCCTGGACGAAGGCGTGTACGCACAGTTCCCCGGCCCCCACTACGAGACTCCGGCCGAGGTGCAGTACGCCAAGCGGATCGGCGCCGACCTGGTCGGCATGTCCACGGCGTTGGAGGCCATCGCCGCGCGCCACGCCGGCATGGAGGTTTTCGGAATCTCGCTGGTGACCAACCTTGCGGCCGGCATCAGCGACGTTCCGCTCAGCCACGCCGAGGTCATCGAGGCGGGCCGGGCCGCGGGGCCGCGGATCTCGCGGCTGTTGGCCGGAATTGTCGCCAAGCTGTGAACGGGAGCGACATGACGGCAACGCCCCAGGAGCTGAAGGCGGCAGCCGAGGCCTGGCTGCAGGCCGATCCGGACGAGCAGACGCGCCGGGAATTGCAAGACCTGCTGGCAGCGGCCGAGGGCGGCGCGCCGGAAGCCGCCGCGGCACGGGCCGAACTTGCGGACAGGTTCTCCGGAACCTTGGCCTTCGGTACCGCCGGGCTGCGGGCCGCGCTCGGCGCCGGGCCCTTTCGGATGAACCGCGTGGTGGTGCGCCGGACGGCCGCCGGCCTTGCCCGCTTCCTGCTGGACACCGCCGCCGGCGCCTATGTGCCGCGCGCGGTGATCGGCTACGACGCACGCCGGAACTCGGATGTCTTCGCCTCCGAGTCCGCGGCCGTCTTCACCGCTGCCGGCATCGAGACGTTCCTCATGCCTTCCGCCCTGCCAACGCCGGTGCTGGCGTACGCCGTTCGGGCGCTGGGCTGCGAAGCGGGCGTGATGGTCACCGCCAGCCACAATCCCGCGCACGACAACGGGTACAAGGTCTACCTGGGCGGACGTGCCGTGGACGAAGGCGGCCGCGGAGCGCAAATTGTGGCACCCTACGACGCCGATATCGCCGCCCGCATTGACTACACCCCGCCCCTGGACTCCATCCCGCTCGCCGAGGAAGGCTGGAACGTCCTCCCGGAGGGCATCGCCGAAGACTACGTCGCCGCGGTCACCGCGCTGACCGACCCGCGGCTGTTCCCGCAGCGGGACCTGAGGATCGTGCTCACACCGATGCACGGCGTCGGCGGAGCGACCATGCGGGCGGTCTTTGAGCAGGCCGGATTCACCGACGTGACGCTGGTGGCCGCCCAAGCGGAGCCGGACCCCGACTTCCCGACCGTGGCCTTCCCCAACCCGGAGGAAGCCGGAGCGATCGACCTGGCCCTGGAGACGGCAGCGGAAATCGACGCGGACTTAGTTATTGCCAATGATCCCGACGCCGACCGCGCGGCGCTGGCTGCCAAGGATCCGTTGACCGGGGCGTGGAGGATGCTCCGCGGCGACGAGGCCGGTGCGCTGCTCGGCGCGCACATGGCGGCTCGTTTCGAAGGCCAGAACCGGCTGCGCGCGGACCAGGACGCCGCATCCGATCCGATCGATGCAGGTGCGGGCGAGAGCGCGGCTGCGTCCCGGGTCTTCGCCAACTCGATCGTCTCTTCCCGGCTACTGGGCAAGATCGCGGCCGACGCAGGGGTAGCCCACGTGGAGACACTGACCGGCTTCAAGTGGATTTCCCGCGTCCCCGGCCTGGCCTACGGGTATGAGGAGGCCTTGGGTTATTGCGTGGCACCGCACCTGGTCCGGGACAAGGACGGGATGTCCGCCGCCCTGCTGCTCGCCGAGCTCGCCGCCGACGTCAAAGCCGCGGGCCGGACGGTCTTCGACGTCCTCGATGACCTCTCGCTGAAGTACGGGCTCCACGCTACGGACCAGCTGAGCATCAGAGTGGACAACCTCGCCCTGATGGGAACGATGATGTACCGGCTCCGGGAGCGGCCGCCGTCGTCGCTGGCCGGCTCCCCGGTGGTGACGAGCACGGACTTGTCCCTCGGCAGCGAAGCGTTGCCGCCGACCGACGGACTGCTGTTTCTGGGCCAGGACGATACCCGCGTCATCGTGCGGCCGAGCGGTACGGAGCCCAAGCTCAAGTGCTATCTGGAGGTCATCCGGCCGGTTGCCGGCGTGGACCGGCTGGCGGAGGAACGCGCGGAAGCGGCCCGGCTGCTGGAGGCCATCAAAACCGACATCCGCACCAGCCTCGGCGTGCCCGGATAACCGCCACGGATCGCTGCCGCCCGAAGACCGCGGTGTTCACAAGGGAAAGTGCTCCCATCTCCAGGGCGGCCTAGCTGTGCGAGAACGGCCTTAACCGACGGGTCTGTGTCGACTTTTGGCCGCCCTGAAACCCGGCCCGGTTCATCGGCACGGATCCAGGCCCTCCCCCGGGCGCCCGGACTACCGACGCAGCCGGCAAGCCAGCGTTCCTTCCGTGGCGGTATCCACAACCGGCCATGAGCCGGGCGACGCTTTCATGCCGCTGGCCAAGACTGGTGCCATGGCTCGTGAAGTTCTCGACTCTCGACTGGCAGCGCTTTGGCCGCAGCAGTATGACGTCCTGACCGCCCAAGAACTCCGGCAGCACGGTGCCGGGGAGCGCTTGATCCGCGATGCTGTTCGTCACGGTGCATTGATCCGCATTCGGCATGGCGCGTATGTCCTGGGTTCGCGGTGGATGGCCAGCAGTTCCCGGCAACGGAATCTGCTCCGCATCCAGGCCCATTCCCTCGTGACCGGTCCCGCCGGCACCTACAGCCACGCCTCCGCTGCGCGCCTGCACGGGCTGCATGTTTGGGATGTTCCGGCAACTGTCCATCTCACCCAGCCATTCCCCACCACCCGGCACACCAGAAGCCCGGAAGTCAGCCCGCACCGCTCTGTCTTGCCGCCGGATGAAGTCACGATTCTGCGTGGTCCGCGCGGCGAGCCGGTGCCCGTCACCAGCTTGGAACGGACAGTTGTGGACTGTGCCAGGACCATGCAGCTTGACCGGGCTGTCATTATCGGCGATCACGCCCTCCGCTGCGGCGCGGTCCTCGGGCGGATTAACGAGATCCTCGATTCGATGCCGGGTTCACGGGGAGTGCGCCGCGCCAGAACTGCCGTCGCCTTGCTGGATGGTCGGGCCGAGTCACCGGGAGAAACCCGCACCAGGCTGTTGCTGGGCACGTTCGGTATTCCGATGCCCGTGCCGCAGGTAGAACTGACCACGAGGCTGGGCCAGCACCGCGTCGACTTCGCGTGGGAGGACATCATGCTGATTTTGGAATTCGATGGCAGGAGCAAATACTTCGACTACAGGCCGACGGGACAAGTGCTGCTCGAGGAACGACAGCGAGAGAACGCCTTATCGGAAATCCACTGGAACTTCATCCGTGTGGACTGGGCGCAGCTCAGCCGGCCTCACGAATTCCGGGGCAGGATCGTCGAGGCCATGGCACGCGCGGCCAGCAGAACCTCCGCGCTGAAAAATCGCCCCACGGCCGCCTGACGGGACACGCTCCCCACCGCCGCCCGCAATCGTTCGGCGGGCAGGCACCGCAGAGCGGAGCTTAAACCGGGCGGGCGCGGGCCTAACAAAAACCAGTGGCCGGGGCGCCGGCCGGCCCGGGCGCCCTCCGCGGGAAGGGCCGGGCCGGAGGGGGCACAACCTCCGCTGAATGATCACCTTCCGCACCTTTTCGACGCCGGTGCCATGTGGGACGATGCAGCCATGGGCATCGAAGAACAGCTGCCCCGTTCCGCAGGGGCGAGGCATCAAAGCCCTGACGAAGAGCCGGCGCACAAGGCCTCGGAGGAGCACATTCCGGCCGACGACCCCCGGGCCATCGCGCGCCGCCGGCAGGAGGCCGAGGAGAAGCTTGAGGAGCACCGCCGTGCGGCCGAGGAAGAGGGCCACTCCACTGGCGGCCCGCACTGACCCCTGCCCTGTCCGGGAACGCTCCCGGCGGCCGTGCAGGCCGGTGCGCCGGTCCTGTGGCCGCCTGACCGGTATGCAAGGATAGAAGTTCCTTCGAACCCCAGCAGATGAAAGGGATGGCCATGTCTGAAGACATCACATCCGGATCCGCTCCGAGCGCGACCTATCACGATCCGACGTCGATCGCTTCGGTCATCGACCACACGCTGCTGAAGCCGGAAGCTTCCCGCGAAGACATCCTCAAGGTCTGCCAGGAGGCGGTCGACTACCGCTTTGCCGCCGTGTGTGCGAATCCTGTTTGGACGGCATTGGTCCACAGCACGCTAAAGGGCTCCGGGGTCAAGACCTGCGCGGTCGTCGGTTTCCCGTTCGGCGCCACTCCCACCGATGTGAAGGTACACGAGGCCCGTGGCGCCACTTTGGACGGCGCCGACGAGATCGACATGGTGATCAATATCGCCGCGGCCCGGGCAAACGACCGCGCCGCGATCATCGATGACATCGCGGCGGTGGCCGAAGCCGTCCACGCCGGCGGCGCCATCCTCAAAGTCATCTTGGAAACCCATTTCCTGAGCGACGAGCAAAAGCGGATGGTCTGCGAAGCCGCCGCCGAGGCCGGGGCCGACTTCGTCAAGACGTCCACCGGTTTCAGCGGTGGCGGCGCCACGGTCGAGGACATCGCCCTGATGCGGGATGCGGTCGGGACGCGCCTGGGCGTGAAGGCCTCGGGCGGCGTGCGATCCGTCGATGACGCGCGCGCCATGCTCCGGGCCGGCGCAACACGAATTGGTGCCAGCTCATCAGTGGCTATTGTTAAAGGTGAGCAAGCCGCCGGCGGCTACTGACGCCGCATCGCACTATTGAGGAGAAACACCCCATGGCCCACCCCAAGCAGCGCACCCATTCGGGCGAGGGACACCTGGTCGGCAATCTGGTCACCTTCGCGGTCATCATGCTGATGTTCTTCGGTTCCTTGTACGCCTTCAGCCTGGAGCCGGTCATCGGCCCCATCCCGGCCTTCGCCATCGGGCTCGGCCTGTTCACGCTGGCGTTCTTCATTCCCAAGCAGTTCCTGGGCCGTTCCGACACGCACCACAACGCCTGACGTTTTTCGCGGGCTTTCGCGGGCGCTCAGCCAGGAGGCAGGCAGGTCCTGTTTCCCATGGCAGGGCGCCCTGCGTATTTAAGGGCGGAGCCGGTCCCGGGCCCGAACGGAACCGGCGCGCAGCGGACTGATCCGCCAACCCGTCTGCGCCACATCCAACCCGCACCGCTGCGACTTGCGTCACAGACCGCATAGTTCCACGGCGCGGGCCAACACGCGTGCCATACTGAACCAGTCATGGCCAGCCCGGCTCCGCAACGCAACCGACAACGAGGGCTGCCCGGAGTAAGGGGACCTTCGATCATGTCTGCCGCACCAAGCCCGTTGTTGTCCTGGCTGACCGGACGCCGTCAGTTCCATGAGCTGCCCCTGCGCGCACGCGTTTTCCTCAGCCATCTGCCGCTCTGCATTTCGGTGACGCTGACTGCGGTGATCGCCGCCGCATTCTTCCCCCAACTGCTGGGCAACGCGCAATTCACCGGCGGACTCATCGGCATTGCCGTGTTGTGGATCCTCGGCGCCGCCATCCCGTGGGACCGGCTGCCCTATCCGTCGTACTGGGTGATCCCGCTGCTGGATTTCGTCGCCATCGGGGCCCTTCACCAGGGCGCCGGGACAGAACTGGCCGGCGTGGCCCTGTTGGCGGTTTTCCCGGTGTTCTGGATGGCCTGGTCGGAGATCGCCCCCGCCGCCGCGCGCATCGTCAGCTTCGCCGCGCCGCTGCTTATCGTCTGGATTCCGGTGTTCACCGGCCCGGAGCCGGTAACTCCGCAAAACCTGGTTGGCCCGATCCTGATCCCCATCGTGACCCTGGGGGTCTCCATCACCGCGTCCGTTTTCTCCTTGAGCATGACGGCGCAGCAGCAAGCCTTGGCCGGCAAAGACCGCGAACTGCGGGCCTTGCTGGAAGAAAGCAAGGTCCATGTGCGGCGGCTGGACACCGTCCTGAACGCCGTCGCGGTGGGGGTGCTCGTCACCGATGCAGACGGCCGTGACATCCTGAGCAACGTGCAACAGGATCGGGACCGTTTGCTGGCCATGCCCCAAGGCATCGACAATCCGGACGAGGCCGATTTGCTGGTCTTCGAACCGGACCGGGTGACCCCGGTGGTCCCCGAAGACCGCCCCATTCGCCGTGCCATCCAGGGGGAGTCTTTTTCCGACCGGCTGGTGTGGATCGGCGACGGAGACAGGCAACGGGCCATGTTGTGCACGGCACGCCCCATGCAGAATGACCTCGGCCAGTTCGACGGCACCGTGATGGCCTTCAGCGACGTCACCGACCTG
Source organism: Arthrobacter sp. Y3224055 (assembly GCF_059090825.1). Classification (NCBI taxonomy): domain Bacteria; kingdom Bacillati; phylum Actinomycetota; class Actinomycetes; order Micrococcales; family Micrococcaceae; genus Arthrobacter; species Arthrobacter sp. Y3224055. The sequence continues at coordinate 230,330 of NZ_JBNHGB010000005.1, forward strand.
GTCAATGCGTTGACGGTGAAGGAAGAGTTCGTCGCCGGCGTCTCGCACGAGCTCCGCACTCCCCTGACCTCCATCATGGGCTACCTGGACCTCGCGCTCGAGGACGCCGACCAGCTGCCGCAACATGTCACCGCTTCCCTCGGCATCGCCATGCGCAACTCCGAACGCCTCCTGCAACTGGTGGAAGACCTGCTCGTCACCGCCTCCGGAACGCTGAGCATCGAGCCCCGCCGCACGGCGCTGGCCGACCTCGTCGCTACCAGCGTTGCGTCGGCCATGCCGCGGGCAGAACACGCGGGCGTGGAGTTGGTCATCGACGCCGTCGACGGGCTGGAAGCAGAGATGGATCCCAACAGGATGGGTCAGGTGCTGGACAATTTGCTCTCCAATGCCATCAAGTACTCCCCCGACGGCGGACGCGTCACGGTACGGACCCTGGCGGCCGACGGCGCCGTCCTCCTGGAGGTCAGCGACACCGGCATGGGCATGTCCGAAGCGGATCAGGCTGAAATCTTCACCAAGTTCTTCCGCACCAGTGCCGTCCGTCAAGCGGCCATTCCAGGGCTGGGGTTGGGGCTGGCCATCAGCAAGTCGATCGTAGAAGCCCACGGCGGCACGCTGACCTTCACGAGCGTCCTGGGAGCGGGCACGACCTTCAGCGTCGCGATTCCGCAGCGCAGCGAAGAGGGAGGCCGTCCGGAGACGGCCTCCCTGGGCCAACTGCTGCCGTAGGAGACAGCGCCGGTCCGGTGGGGTCAGCGAACGGCGTGCGGCCCCTTGAACGGCATCTTGGTGCTGCCCGTTCCCTTGCCCTTGGCCGTGCCGTTGACCGCTGAGGTCGTTTCGGCGAAGGTCAGCGTGGCATGCGCAATCGCATCAGCCATCTGATCGAGTACCACAAGGTCCACATTGGCAAGCGTGTCGCAGGCCTCGTGGTAGCAGGGATCGTAGGCCACGCCCGCGGTGCCGCCGTAGATTGCCGCCTGCTCTTCGGTCTTGATCTCCTCGGCGCCGGTGAACAGGCCGCCGGCGGGAATGCCGTTGTTGATGAAGCCGAAGTAGTCCGAGCGCCCGTCGAACGCCGTCGGTTCCGTGGCGAGTCCCTGCGAAGCGAAGTAGTCCTCGAAGACGCGCTCGATGGTATCCGAACCCTTCGGCCCGGTCAGCCCAAACGCGTCGCCGTCGCCGTCGTACACGAAGCGAACGGCATTGGGCGAACCGACCATGTCGAAATTCAGGTTGAGCGCATGCTGCTTGATCTCGCGCTTGCTCAACTGGGACACGTAGTAGTCGGAGCCGAGCAGCCCGTCCTCTTCACCGCCCCAGAATGCGAACCGCACCCGGTTTTCCGGGGCGTCACCCGATGCCGCCATCTGAAGCGCCGTTTCCAGGATCGCCGCGCTGCCGGAACCGTTGTCGTTGATGCCCGGACCCTCGGATACAGAATCCAGATGCGCACCGACGACGACGGTGCGGTCCGCGCGCCCGGCCGTGTCGGCGAGGATGTTGAACGTCTCCGTCACGACGATCTCGGCGTCCACCGCGATCCGCAGTTCCAGGCCGGCGGTCCCGGCGAGCTCGGCCCCCAGGTCGAAGCTGGTGCTGACGGCCGGGATGGCCTGCGGCGTCCCCAACGTGCCGCCGAACAGGTCCGTCCGGTCCGGTGTTCCTCCGTTGCCCTGATTGAAGATGACCACGCCGGCGGCGCCTGCTGCCGCGGCATTCGAGACCTTCGTGGCGAAATCGCACGTGCCGCGCTGGATCAAGGCGATGTTTCCGGCGGGGAAGCTTGCGAAGTCGGTCGCCTCGCAGCCGCTGGTGGATGCCCTGTCGCCTGCGAGGTTGATATCCACCGCGGTCACCGGTGCCGTGACGTCGCCGGAGGCGGAGTAATCCATGGCCAGAAACTCCTCCCCTGCCGTGTAGATCGTCGGCGTCGGGGCGACCTGCTCGAACTCTGCGCCGTGGAGCACGAACCGTTCATAGGAGAACGCCTGCCGAACGGGCGTGTACCCGGCGGCCGACAACTGGGCCTCGATGTATTGGGCCGATGCCTCGTAGCCCGGCGTGCCCGCAGCGCGGTTGCCGCCGTTGGCATTGGCCGCGTCCTGCAGAGCCTGCAAGTGGCTGACGATGTTCTCGACGGTGACCGCGTCCCGCAGGGTGCTGGTGTCTGTCCCGATAGCGGCTTGGGCGGGCAACCCGGTTCCGAACGCCAATGCGGTGGCGGCAGCGATGGCCGCACCCCGCCTGAAACTGTGGGTCTGCATGCTGGTTCCTCCATAAGGTGTGGATGCAAGAATCCCGCTGTCCCCGCAGCAGGATCCTGCCCGGAAGCTACCCCATGGCCCCGGAAAGCGACAGACCCAGCTCGTGACATCCCTCACAAACACCTGAAAGAACCATTTCAGCCTTGCAAGCGGCCGGTCTCGCGTCGCCGAGGCAGTGTCCCACACCGGCAGGCTGGAGCGGGCGGGCGGCCGGGCTTGGTGGCGCACCGGTACCATGGCATTCCGTCGCCCGCGCATCAGCGCGGCCGCCCACACCCGAGAGGAAGACCGATGCGGCTTGGCACGTCCCGGGAGCCGTCCCGCCTGCTGCATTTTTGGCTGTTGGCCGGCTATACCCTCCTGGTCGCCGTCGCAATGTTGTGGCCTACCCCGGTTGATGCCGGCGCGAACAGCACCCTCCAGGCAGTTCTCGCGGCTCTGCATGACGCAGGCGGGCCGCGCTGGGTCGACTACAACCTGGTCGAATCCGGGGCCAACGTCCTGATGTTCGTGCCGCTCGGTCTGCTGGCCGCCCTCCTGATGCCGACCGGTTGGCGCTGGTTGACCCCGGCCGGAGCCTTCCTCCTCTCCGGTGCCATGGAGTGGGCGCAACGAGAGTTCCTCCCCGGCCGCTATGCCTCGCTGCAGGATGTCTGGACGAACACCCTGGGCGCGGCACTCGGCACGGTGCTGGCCTATGCCTGGCTGGAATTCCGGCAAAACCGGCACCGGTAACGCGCTAAAGTCGAAGTAGTCTCTACTCAGGCACGCGTAAAGGACCACTATGCGAATCTCCGTCATCGGCTGCGGCTACTTGGGGGCCGTGCATGCCGCGGCCATGGCCAAACTCGGGCATGACGTGGTCGGTATTGACGTGGACGAACGCAAGGTCTCCGAACTCCAAGCCGGCCGCGCCCCGTTCTTCGAGCCCGGGCTGCCCGAACTGCTCGCTGAGGTTCAGCAGACCGGCCGGCTGACGTTCAGCACCGAGATGGCCGACGCGGCCGGAGCCGCGGTGCACTTCGTGTGCGTGGGCACACCGCAGCGCAAAGGCGAGAACGCCGCCGACCTGCGCTATGTCGATGCCGCCTTCACGTCCCTGGCCGCGCACCTGCGCCCGGACGACGTGGTCGTCGGCAAGTCGACCGTGCCGGTGGGAACGGCGTCACGGTTGGCAGAGGAAATCCGGGATATTGCCCCGGGGGCCATCCTGGCGTGGAACCCCGAGTTCCTGCGCGAAGGCCACGCCGTCAAGGACACGCTGACTCCGGACCGCTTTGTCTACGGTGTGCCTTCGGGTGCACCCGGTGAAGCCGCCACCGCGGCCATGGACCAGGTCTACGCGACGCCGCTGGCCGACGGGACTCCGCGGCTGGTGGTCGACTATGCCACCGCAGAGTTGGTCAAGGCCGCTGCAAACTCCTTCCTGGCCACCAAAATCTCCTTCATCAACGCGATGGCGGAAGTCTGCGAAGCCGCCGGCGCCGACGTCACCGCCCTGGCCGACGCGATCGGCATGGACGAGCGCATCGGGCGCAAATTCCTCAACGCCGGCGTCGGCTTCGGCGGCGGCTGCCTGCCCAAGGACATCCGGGCCTTCATGGCCCGGGCGGGCGAACTCGGCGCGGACCAGGCCCTGACATTTCTGCGTGAAGTGGATGCCATCAACATGCGCCGGCGCACGCGCGTGGTGGAACTGACGCGAGAGCTCTGCGGCGGGTCGCTGATCGGCAAACGCATCACCGTGCTCGGAGCCGCCTTCAAGCCGCAGTCCGACGACGTCCGTGATTCCCCCGCGCTATCGGTTGCCGCGCAACTGCAGCTGCAGGGTGCCACGGTAACCGTCACCGATCCGGAGGCGCTGGCCAACGCCAAGCAGCGTTTCCCGGAGCTCAGCTACGAACCGGATACCAAAACGGCCATCGCCCGTGCCCACGCGCTCGTGCTGCTGACGGAGTGGAACGAGTACCGCGAGCTGGACCCGGTCGCCGTCGGAAACCAAGTGGATGAAAAGAAAATCCTGGACGGACGCAACGTGCTGGACCCGGCAACGTGGCGCCAGGCCGGCTGGGCCTTCAAGGGCATCGGCCGCCCCTAGCGTTTTCCCAAGTCCGGCCTTCCAGAATGTGCCCGTACAGCCAGGTTGTGCGGGCCCATAGTCGTATCCGTTGACAGGGGCCCCGAACAGGAGCATCTTATGTAGATGGCCAGCGCGTGAAGCCGCCGACCCCGCATATCCACGGGTCCGTGCAGCCTTGGCCGATGGGGGGACGTTGCATGATGGCTCGGAGGGGTCTTGCCCTGGTTGCGGCCGCGCTCCTTGGTGTGTCCGGCGTGGGCCTGTCTGTCGCCCCGGCCGCAGCAGCACCCGATCCCGGCCGGCACGTCTTCGAACCCGGCTCCGCCACCCTGCATGACGAGTATTTCCCTGACGCCGGGAACGGCGGCTACCAGGTGTCCCACTATGGACTGGATCTGCTGTACGACCCGCCCACGGACCGGCTGGAGGGCACCGCCACGATCACGGCACAGGCCACGCAGAACCTTTCGGCGTTCAGCCTGGACCTGAATGGCCTGGCCGTCGACTCCGTCAGCGTCGACGGGCGGGACGCACGGTTTGCCCGGACCGGCACCAAGCTCGCCGTCACCCCCATCCGGGGTGTCCCGAACGGCGACCGCTTCACCGTGGTCGTGGCGTACTCCGGCACCCCCCGAACCCTCGCCCTCCCCGGTCCCGCCGGGTTCATCCATACCGACGACGGCGCCCTCGTCACCGGCCATCCGCTGAGTGCGCCAACTTGGTTTCCGGTGAACAACCATCCCAGCGACCGTGCCGGCTACACCTTCAGCATCTCGGTGCCCGACGGCTGGCAGGCGGTGGCCAACGGCTTGCCGGACGGCAGGGAGGCCGAGTCCGGCCGCACCGTCTACACCTGGAAGGCCCACGAGCCGCTGTCGCCGCATCTGGCGACCCTCGCCGTCGGGCACTTTGACGTGGCGGAGCGCACCAAGGGCGGCATCAGCTACGTGGACGCGATGGATCCGGTGTTGAAGGAGGCGGTGGTCCCGCGCAACGGCGACGGGCTTGCCTGGTCGCAGAGCGACAATGCCAGCTACAAGCGGCTCACCCGCACGGTCAGTGTCCCCACATCCGGCGGTGAACTCTCGTTCTGGATGCTGCGGGACACGGAGCCCGGTTGGGACTATGCCTTCGTGGAGGCGCGCACGCCCGGCGGCAGCGATTGGACCACGCTGAAGGATGCCACCGGACTCGCGAACGACGAAACGGGTAATTCCTGCCCGGCGTGGCATCACGTGCACCCCTTCCTGAAGCACTACCAGACGGACGACGGCGGCGGTTCCTGCACCGCAGAAGGCGCCACCGGTCAATGGTGGGCGGCCACCGGCGCCAGCGACGGCTGGGAGCACTGGGAGTTCGACCTGGCAGATTACGCCGGCCAGGATGTGGAGCTGTCCATCACCTACGCCAGCGACATCACGGGACAGAACGACGGGGTCTTCGTCGAAGACATCAAGGTGCCGGGCGGCGGAGGGTCCACGTCCTTCGACAGCGACGGCGACCGCTGGGACGGCTGGAAAGCGCAGCCTGCACCGGACGGCAGCCCGGAGAACGCGAACGGCTGGACGGCCGGGTCCGCTGCTCCGCCGTCGCAGGCGTACAGGATCCAGCAGTCGCTGGACAGGCAGCCGCAGATCATGCAGTTCCTGTCCACCGTGTTCGGCAAGTATCCGCTCAAGAGCGCCGGCGGCATCATTGACCGTGCCGAGGACCTTGGCTTCGCCGTTCAAATGCAGGGTCGGCCGGTCTACCCCGTGGACGGCTTCTACAGCGAGGCCAGCGGAAATGCCATGATCGCCCGGGAGTTGGCGCACCAGTGGACCGACGCGCAATTGCCTCCACCGCGGTGGCAGGACAGCTGGCTCAACCAAGGCCTTGCTACCTATGCCGAGTGGCTCTGGAACGAACAGCAAGGCCTGGGCAGCGCCGATGACACGTTCGATTTCTACGCCGGCATCCCGGCCGACGACGACTTCTGGCAGGTGCGGGTGTCGGATCCTGGCGTCGATCAACTTTTCGCCGGTAATGTCCAGACCCGGGCCGCCATGGCGCTGCATGCACTGCGGGAAACCGTGGGCGACAGAGACTTTTTCAGGCTCCTGAAGACCTGGGTCCGGAACGGATCGGGCAAGCCGGTCGATTTCGAAAAGCTGGCCGAGGATGTCACTGGCAAAGACCTCGCTGCACTCTTCAAGGCCTTTGTATCGACGGCTGGGAAACCAGGGGTTTTGTAGCGGCAAGGCGTCGCGGAGGGCAGGCCGGGAGCCACCTGTCAGCGACTCCATTCACCGGCTAGCCGTCTCCGGCTAACGGTCCTCGCCTGGCCGTCTTCTGCTAGCGGTCTTCGCCGAGGACGCGCAGGCCTTCTCGGTAGGCATCTGCCGTCAACTCGCCGCGGGCGAACCTCTGGTCGAGGATCTGTCGGGCAGTGCTCCGCCGGTGCGACTGCTGTATTTGACCGCCTGCTGCTGCCAAAGCATCTTCCACGTCGCGCGGTCTCAGCCCCATGAACGCACGTATCACCAGGACGGCCAGCAACGCCACAATCGCCAACAACAGCAGCCCAAACAGCCATGCCAAGCCCATATCAACCATGATGAAAGCACCCCTTCGATCACGACGGAACGATGGCTTTTCTACTCCGTTCCTCTAGGGTCAGGATACGCGTCCGGTCCGACAACCAACAGGGACGGGTACACCGAAGCGCCGCCTGTCTTCAGGGTTTTTGGCAGGCCGGCATTCTGAAGCCCGGGGGCATTCCTACTCCGGCGAGGCAGCCTCATGGAGTGTCGTGCCCCATGGGAAATACTTCAGGGTCTTGTAGACGGGATCGCCGGCAACAGTTCCGTTCATGGGCTGGATCCGCAAGCGGTAATCTGCAAAGAATTCACCGCCGGTCTGGGAGAACGGCAGCTCAAAGTCGGCGCTGGTCGCCTGCACCCTCGTTTCAGCGCCCCAGCCGTTGGCGCCCTGCAGGGACACCTCGTAGGAGGTCGCGCCGGCCGATTCGTTCCAGCTGAAGGACACGTGCCGGCGGTCGTCGGCGGGCGCCCTGACTGCGTGCTTCACACTCGTCAACAGCCCCAGGGGCGGATGCTGTTTGGCGTCGTAGTAGCAGTTTTCCACGTTTGAGTGCTGGTACTCGTACGCCAAGTAGGCAGCATCACCGGCGGAAGTCCCGTTCATCGGCTGGACCCGCAGGCTGTAAAGCCTGTAATAGGGTGCTTTTGTCCCGGCACCGTCGAGCGGATTGCCCAGGCGGTCGGAAGGAATGCGAGGCCTGCTGAAGGTGACCGATTCCCCTTTGACCTCGGCCGCAAGGTTGTAACGCGGATCGTCCGAGGTGAGCGTGACGTTGTAATGCGTGACGCTTGAGGCTCGGCTCCAACTGAAGGTGACGTCGACCTTGTCGCGGTTCTCCAACTCTGCCTTGGTTTTCCCCACCACGCATTGCACGGATTTCCTTCCCGGCCCTATGGGGCGGGGCTTTAATTGGGCGCCGGCCACAACACGGGCAGCCCCGGATCCGGGCGGCGGCCCTGGCACCGGCCCCACCGTGATGTTCAGGGTGGCGGTGGCCGTCTGCTGCCACTTGGCCGCGGCGACGGGCACGCCGGCGCCGAGCAGAATGACCAGGAAAAATGCCACCAAGGCCGGCACAAAACCGGGCACAGCCCTCAACCGCATCAGAAAACCAGGGCCTCCAGCGGAATCCGGCGCGTCGGGGTCTCGAGGTGTGCTCATGAACGCTTCCCTCGTTTCATCAGGACCAGGAACAGAATTCCCATCAGGCCCAAAGCCACCGCCAGCCACCCGCGGCTGTTGGCGGACACGTTGCCCGCAATCCAGGTGGCCGGCTGACTTGCGCGACCTGTTTCAGTCGCCAGCGCACCCGCCTCGGTACCGGGCAACGGGAACTCCTGGTCTTCGGCATCGGCAGTCACGACGGTGTCGAGGGCATGTTGGCCGTGCGGCTCACTGGGGCGGGTGGCGTCTGTACCGTTTCCGGTCAAGCCGACGGCGCCCGCGCGACCGGGCCCGCTGACGGGACCGGCAGCCGCCTCGTCCGGCGGCGGGATGCTCGGGTTGGATCCGGTGCCTGCGGGGCACGCGGCACGGGCCGCCTGTCCTCCCGCCGTCGCCTGCAACGTCACGGCCACATCCACGTCGGCGGTCTTGAGCCGGGTTTCGTTCGCAGCCTCTTGGTCGAGGCGCAGTGTCATGTCCAGGTGCAGGATCTCCCCCGCCTCGAGAATCCAGACGGTGTTGATACGGGAACAAGACCACGGCCCCGTCAGCGAGGCTTCGACGGCAGGTTCCTCGCCTGACTCGACCTGCAGGACCAGATTCCTGGCGATCTGCACGTCGGCGTCGCCGACGACGCCGGCCACGGTCAGGGCTCCGGCGTCACTGCCGTTGTTGCGAATCCACAGGCCGGCCGTCATGGATCCGCCGGGCACCAGCGGCGCATTCTGTTCAAACAACGGTGCCTGAAGCCGCGGTGCGAAATCCCGTCCGTCCAAGCTGATTTGCAGACGTTCATCGCCCGCGAATGCCGGACTGGCCGGCGCCAGAACCAGGAGGATCAACAGGACCGAAACCGAGGCGCGCCAGACACAGGGCCGTGGATCCTTTCGTCCGGTTATCACGCTAAATCCTGCTCTGTTCCCTGAGCGAACGGCGGGTCGGCAGCGCTTCCGTCTGCGACACGGCAGTGGTGCCGGCGCGGGCGTGGAGGTTGTCCCGCGCGTCCGTCTCCGGCTCGTTGTCCCCTCCTGCCGGATTGGACGGGGCCCCGGCGACGGCATCTGAGCTGCCTTGTTGTCTCCGCTGGCGGAGCCCGCGAAGCATCGCAAAGCCGCCATAGGCAATGAGCGCGAGGGCTGCAATCTGAACGAGGCTGCCGCGCCCGCCTTGTCCCATGGCGCTGGCAACATAGCCGACCGAGGGCACGGCATAGAACAGTTTGCCGCGGACCTGCACTTCCATGACGGGCATTTCGTCTTCCAGGGAGTTGTTATCCCCCTTTGTCACCAGCAGCCGCTCACCGTCCTGCGCCGTGATGATAGCGGTGACGCGGTGGGTGACGACGACGGGGCTGTTGGATTCCACCTGGTAGGTGATGACGTCGCCGGTACTCAGCTCTGCGAAAGGGACAGGCTTCACCACCAGAAACGTGCCGGGCGCGTATTTGGGCGCCATGGAGTTCGTCAGCACCGTGTATGTCTGAGACCCGGTAACCAGAGGTATAACGACCAGTACCAGTGCTGCCAGGGTTACCGTCAGGAAGGCCAGGTAGGCAAGTCCCCTGCCTATCAGGCGAACAACATGCATGGGCTTCTCTCTCACATCTGAGCGGCAGACAACGGAATGGAAATCGCTGTAGACGAACCCTCCAGTGCGGCCGGCACGTCATCGGCGAGTTTCACCTGGAAACAAAAGGCGCCCGCTTGCCCCTTGGCCAGGCGGAATGAAGGGAGCACTTCGGGGGCGGCCGTAAAAAGGGCGGGATCCGAGCAGGAGGCGAGATTTCCCGCAGCCGCGGATCGGACCTTGAGAAATCTGCCGAGCTCCTGCGATTCCACAATCGGCGCTACCGCCATCTTTGCCTCGACAGTGAAATTTGCACTTGCGTTGGTCTCGTTCGTCATGACGATGCCGGCATAGACAGTTCCGCCCGGGAGCAGGGCGCCCGCTGGCTTCGTGGACAGTGCCAGCGTCGCCGGAGCACCGTTGGCCAGCGTCATATCCATGTGCCGGCTTTCGTCCCCGCTGAGGGTGACTGTGAAGTCGGCGGCCTGGGCGGTGCCGGCATCGGCCGACACGCTCGCATTCCAGAGGGCATAAGTAACTTGAACGGCGAGCAAACCCAGAAAAACCGCACCTGACATCAGCGCCGCTGCCGTCGCAAAACGCCGCATCCAACTCCCCCCTGCCTCCCACTTGGCTGGAGCCGATGCCCAGCCGCCTGCTGACGGTCCAACCAGGCAACCGGCACCCGCTACCTCACGGGCGTAGGCGTAACCTGCTCAAGCTTGAATGCCACGTTGCTGAAGTCATACTTCGCGTTCACGCTCTGCCTCTGAGCAGTGTCCGCGTTGAAGGTAAAACTCACGGACGCTGTGATGCCCTCGACCGATTTCGAGAGGACGTTGGTCAGGTCAACGCCTTCCTTGGCCAGGGTGACTTCCGGCTTATTGATCGTCCCGTCGACGAAGGCTGCGTCGAGAACGTTCTTCCCGTTTTTCCCGTCCACGCTGAGTTTTGCCTTGAGGGCGTTGCCCTCCAGAACAACGTCCAGGTTCTGCTTGTAAGTCAGGGTCTCGCCGGGAACGATTCTGTGGGTTGCGAGGTCCACGGGGGCTTCGATCAGGTTGCTCGTCCAGATACCCTGCCCCGCTTTCAGGTTGAGGTTACCGGCCTGGATCGTGCCCATTTGTGCGGTCTGGTCCGCGTTCCAGGCTGCCAGCGTTCCGCCGCCGCCGAGGAGCAACAGCGCGCCGGCGCCGATCGCAATAGTGCCCTTAACCATCTTGTTCATCTTCGACCTCATGCTGTGCTGACCCGGTAGGACGTTCCTCCCGCTGCTTCAACTCTCATCGGCACAACCAAAGATGAACGGTTGCATGAGCCAAAGGTTCTCGAAATTCGTGGCTGGACGGCCGTGCGAACCTCAAGAATCACCTCCAATCTCAAGATCATGGAGTCCGAAGAGCAACGGAGCACGCTGCAGACGACAAAACAACGGCCCCACCGTCCTACGACTGTCAGGTACCATCGGCCACGCGAGGGGTTGAACGTTACAAAGGAGCAGGGCATCGTAGCTAGGAAGGAGCCTGAGAGCTGGCCCACATAGCGGCTCAGACGTTCTTTCGACTGCACCCCAGGAATCGGCAGACACACAAGAAATGGGATAGATGGACACTCCGCAAGTAGCCGTTGTCATAGAAGACGACCAAGACATCCGGCGGCTCATCAGCAGTGTCCTCACCCAATCCGGTTTTTCGGTTCATGCTGCCGCCAGTGGCCAGGAGGGCGTAGCTGCGGTGAGGAAGTACTGTCCCAGTATCGTGACCCTGGACGTGGGGCTGCCGGACTTCGACGGTTTCGAGGCCGCACGGCAGATCCGCCTTTTCAGCGATGCCTACATCCTCATGCTCACGGCGCGGTCGAACGAAATCGACACCGTGTTGGGGTTTAAATCAGGCGCGGACGACTACATCAACAAACCGTTCCGACCGTTTGAACTGCGTGCCCGGGTTTCGGCCATGCTCCGCCGGGCCCGCAATACCGGGCCGCTGTCAACGCAGCCTCCCGCGGCCCTTGCAGTACCGACGGCTGTCCCTGCCGAGCAACCCGCGGCCCCCGCCCTTCGGCCGGCCACAGGAAAGGACGGCTGTGCCGCAAGCGCTGTTGCGCTCGGCACGTACGACCACAACGGCCTCTCGTTGGACTATCCGACCCGCACGGTAACCGTGGACGCGGCCGCGGTGGAGTTGACCCGGACGGAATTCGAATTGCTGTTGACCCTCATGGACGGCGGCCGCACCGTGCGCAGCAAGCAGGACTTGGTGCGGCGCCTGCGGTTTGAGGAGTTTGACACGGGCTCCTTCGTGTCGGAGGCCGACGAACGCGCCGTCGAGGTCCACATGGCCAACCTGCGCCGCAAACTCGGAGATGATCCGCGTTCGCCCCGGTGGCTGGAGACCGTTCGCGGATTCGGTTATCGGATGGCCCCGTCGGCTGTCGCCAGGTAATCGGCAGCAAGGCGCCGCATCGTCTCGTCGCCGCAGCTTCCGATCGGGTCCAGCAGATCCCGCGCGGTCGCCAAGCCATGCCGGTTTCCCTCCGCGAATTCGGTGGCCAGCCTTTGAACCTGCCGGCCCCAAAACGACAGCCGCAGTGCCCCGGCTACGCTGCTGGCAGTCTTGAGGCTCAGGGAAACATCCATGACCTTGTCCAGATCCTGTTCCTGGACCGCCTGGACCAGCCGCGTCCTCCGGAAATCCCACATGTCAATGTAGTCGGCCACGAACCTGCGGCAGGCGTGTTCGTCCCTCAGGTCCCTCGCCAGGGCATGCAGCACCGGCATCGAGACCACCGGCAGTTCGCAGGCGGCCAGGAGGAGGGACACCGCGGGTCGGCCAGGGCCCGTCTCGCGTAGGCGGGGCTGGTCAGGAAAACTCATAGGTGCCAGTCTGGCCTCGGCAGCTCAGGAAGCCGGGCGGCGCAGCCCGAAGATCGGCCAAAGGAAAGCTGAACGAGGCGGCAGGCCGTTCACACCGCGGGCGAACCGACGGGCTTCCCGACACGACAAAGGAAGATGCCCGGATTTCCGCGCCGGCTACCTAAGATGGCTATGCCACGTCTGTGCGTACCACACCCGTTCCTGATGGCTGAAAGGCCAGTAATGCCCAATCCTGCCCAAGACACTCAACTGCCGAGCCGGCGCGACGTTCGCACGGGGGCAGCCGAGCCCGCGCCGCCGACGGGCATGATTCCGGTGATCCCGCTCGTGTCCAAGCCGTCCGGTGACCCGTATCCCGCCCGGCGGGAGTTGCGCACCGGCCTCATCCAAGTAGTGGCACCGGCGGACGGTCAAGCGGCCGGTCCTGCGAAGTATGTGCGCATCGAGAAGCCGCAGTCCGGTATTCGGTCCGCGCAGCGCCCCAAAGCACCCCGAAAGACGGTCAGGACCGCCTGGGTCGCCAGCACCGTCGTCGTGCTGGCTGCCGTCGCCGTCTTGTGGTTCGCGTTCTTGCGGTAGGCCCTTCCTAGTCCTCCCCCGACGTGAGCTTGGCCAGGAGTGCAGCAAGTTGGGAGCGCTCGGCTGCCGTCAGGGCGCCAAAATACTTCTCCGCATGCCTCACTTGGACCTCCCGGATGGCCTGTCCTATCTCCCGCCCAGCCGCGCTCAGGACGACCACCGTGGCCCTGCGGTCCGCCGGATCAGGCTCCCGCGAGCACCAGCCCCTTTCCTGCAGGCCATCGACGATGTCCGTCGCCGACCGCGGTGCTATCCGAAGCCGCTCGGAAAGTTCACCCAACCGCAGCGGGCCGTGCTGGCGGAGCATGCGCAGTGCCCTCGCTTGTGACGGGGCGACGCCGAGCGGGGCCATGCCCTCCCGGGCGCCCCTCCTGAGTTGACGCGACACTGCCCAGAACGCGTCCAGTAAACTTTCATCTGCCACGGGAATAGGCTACCAAGTTCTCCTGTTGTAACCTCATATTGAGGTAACCTCAGCAATGCGGGCGGCGCATGTTGCCCCCTTCATCACGGATCGAGGTGGTTCCGACGGAAACCTTCGGAATAACCGCCGGCCGCGGGCCCATAAGGGAGCCGACGGCCGCAGAAAAAGAACAAGCCCGGCACGTACCGCTAAAGCGGATCGCCGCCCTGTTCCGCCCGTACCGGGGACAACTGGCCCTCGTCACCTGCATCATCGTCGCTTCCTCTGCCGCCGCCATGGCCTCGCCGTTCCTCCTGCGCGCGGTGATCGACACGGCTCTGCCCCGCCAGCAGCTCCCGCTGCTGGCTTGGCTGACCGCCGGGATGCTGGTTGTCGCTGCGGTCACGGCCCTGTTCGGCGTTTTGCAGACGTGGATTGCCACCCGGGTGGGCCAACGCGTCATGCACAGCCTGCGGACCGAGGTCTTCGCGCACCTCCAGCGCCAGTCCGTCGGCTTCTTCACGCGGACACGCAGCGGGGAAATCCAGTCCCGCATCACACACGACATCGGCGGCATGCAATCGGTGGTCACCTCGACCGCAACAGGGATTGCCACCAACCTGACCACCGTCGTCGCCACGGCAGTGGCCATGGCGGCGCTGTCCTGGCAGCTGTCGCTGATCTCGCTGCTGGTCATGCCGCCGGCCGTTGTGCTGACCCGCAAGGTGGCCAAGGTGCGCCGGGAGCTGACCGCGCGCCGCCAGCGGGAACTGGCCGACATGAATGTGACCATCGAAGAGTCGCTCTCGGTCAGCGGAATCCAACTGAGTAAGACGCTGGGCACCGCAGACGACCTGGCCGCCCGGTTTTCCGCCTCGTCGGAAAGGCTGACCGATCTGGAACTTCGTTCCGAATTGGCCGGGCGCTGGCGGATGGCGACCATGAGCATCATCTTTGCCGCCGTCCCCGCCGTCATCTACTTCGCCGCCGGCCTGCCGGGGGCGGCAGGGAACATCAGCATCGGCACGGTGGTGGCGTTCACGGCGCTGCAGGGCGGCCTTTTCCGGCCGTTGCTCGGACTATTGAACGTGACGATCACCGTCACCAGCTCGCTGGCGCTCTTCGCCCGGATTTTCGAGTATCTGGACCTGCCGGTGGAGATCGCCGAGCCAGCCTCCCCCGCCCCGGTGGATCCGTCGAAGGTCGCCGGGCATGTCCGCTTCGAGAACGTCAGCTTCAGCTATCCGGACAGCGGGACACCGGCCATCGAGCATGTGGACCTGACTGTCCCCGCCGGTTCCACCCTGGCCCTGGTCGGCCCGACCGGCTCCGGAAAGAGCAGCCTGGCCGCCCTGGTGGCCCGCCTGCAGGATCCGACGGAAGGTCGCGTCACCATCGACGGCGTCGACCTCCGCTCCCTGCGCCTGGCCGACCTGGCCGCCATTGTGGGAGTGGTCAGCCAGGACACCTATTTGCTCCACACCACGGTGCGGGAAAACCTGCGCTACGCCAAGCCGGATGCCAGCGATGCCGACATCGAGCAGGCTGCACGGGACGCCCAAATCCACGACCACATCGCGGCGCTGCCGGATGGTTACGACACCGTCGTCGGGTCCCGCGGGCACCGGTTCTCGGGCGGCGAGAAGCAACGGATTGCCATCGCCCGGACCCTGCTGCGCAATCCCCCGGTGCTGGTGCTGGACGAGGCAACCAGCGCACTGGATACCCAGACCGAACACGCTGTCCAGCAGGCCTTCGACCGGCTGGCCGCCGGCCGCACCACCATCACCATCGCCCACCGGCTCTCGACTGTCCGGAATGCCGACCAGATCGCCGTCCTCGAGGCCGGCCGGATCGTCGAACAGGGAACGCACGAGTCCCTGCTCGACGCCGACGGCCGGTATGCGGCGCTGGCGGCCTAGCCACCCGCGCCGTTACTCCTTGAACACCGCGTCGATGACGCCCTGCGCCCATTCAAGGATGGCCAGGTCGGCCAGGTCCTTGCCGCCGATCCGGGCGGTCTTGGGCTTGGGGACGAGGATGAAGTCCAGCGCCGGCTTCACCTGCGACCCGGGGTACATGCGGTTCAGCCGCATCACCTTGGACTCCGGCAGCGCCGCGGGCGCGAACTTGATGAAGTTGCCCTGCACCGCCACGTCGGTCAGCCCGGCGGCGCGGGCCTCGACGCGGAAGCGCGCCACCGCCACGAGATTCCGGACGGGCTCGGGCAGCTCGCCGTAGCGGTCGGTGAGCTCGGCCACCACTTCGTCGATGGCTTCGTGTGTCCTTGCCTGGGCGAGCTTCCGGTAGGCCTCCAGGCGCAGGCGCTCCCCCGGCACGTAATCGTGCGGCAGGTGCGCGTTGACGGGCAGTTCGATCTTCATTTCGGCGACCTTCTGCTCCGTTTCGCCGCGGAAATCCGCCACCGCCTCGCCGACCAGCCGGATGTAAAGATCAAAACCGACGCCGGCAATGTGCCCGGACTGTTCCCCGCCCAGCAGGTTGCCCGCGCCACGGATCTCCAAATCCTTCAGGGCCAGCTGCATGCCCGCGCCCAGCTCATTGTGCGCGGCCACGGCTTTCAACCGCTCGAGGGCAACTTCGCCCAGTGGTTTCTCTGCGTCGAACAGGAAATAGGCGTACGCCCGTTCCCGTCCGCGGCCCACCCGCCCGCGCAGCTGGTGCAGCTGGGAAAGGCCGTACCGGTCCGCCCGGTCAACGATCAGGGTGTTCGCATTGGAAATATCCAGCCCGGTCTCGATGATCGTGGTGCAGACCAGGACGTCAAAGCGCTTCTCCCAGAAGTCAACAATGATCTGCTCCAGCCGTGACTCGCTCATTTGCCCGTGCGCCACTTCCACCCGCGCCTCGGGCACCAGCTCCCGGATCCGCGCCGCCTGCCGCTCGATCGACGACACCCGATTGTGCACGAAGAAGGCCTGGCCCTCGCGCATCAGCTCGCGCCGGATGGCAGCGGTCGTCTGCTTGTCGGTGTACGGGCCGACATAGGTCAGCACCGGATGGCGCTCCTCCGGCGGGGTGGCCAGCGTGGAGGTCTCGCGGATGCCGGTCAGGGACATCTCCAGGGTGCGCGGGATCGGCGTCGCGGACATGGCCAGGACGTCCACGTTGGTGCGCATCTTCTTCAACGCTTCCTTGTGCTCGACGCCGAAGCGCTGCTCCTCGTCCACGATGACCAGTCCCACGTCCTTGAACTGGACCTCCTTGGACAGCAGCCGGTGCGTTCCGATGACGACGTCGATGCTGCCGTTCTTGATGCCTTCCATCGTGTCCTTGGCTTCCTTGGGGGTCTGGAAGCGGGACAACGCCTTGACCCTGACGGGGAACCCGGAGAAGCGTTCGCTGAACGTCTCGAAGTGCTGCTGGGACAGCAAGGTGGTGGGAACCAGGACGGCGACCTGCTTGCCGTCCTGGACCGCCTTGAACGCGGCCCGCACCGCGATCTCGGTCTTGCCGTAGCCCACGTCGCCCGAGATCAGCCGGTCCATCGGGACTTCCCGCTCCATGTCCGCCTTGACCTCGTTGATGGTGGTCAACTGGTCGGGCGTCTCGATGTAGGGGAAGGCTTCTTCCAGCTCGCGCTGCCACGGGGTGTCCGGTCCGAAGGCGTGCCCCCGGGAGGCCATCCGGGCCGAGTACAGCCGGATCAGTTCGCCGGCAATCTCCTTGACCGCCTTGCGGGCCTGGCTCTTGGTCTTGGCCCAATCGGAGCCGCCCATCTTGGACAGGACGGGGGTCTCGCCACCCACGTACCGGGTGACCTGGTCCAACTGGTCCGTCGGCACGAACAGCCGGTCCCCGGGGGCGCCGCGCTTGGACGAGGCATATTCCAGCACCAGGTATTCGCGCATGGCCTTGGTGGGTCCGGCACCGGTGGAGCGCTGCACCAGTTCAATGAACTTGCCCACGCCGTGCTGCTCGTGCACCACATAGTCGCCCTCGGTCAGCTGCAGCGGATCCACGGCGTTGCGCCGCCGCGACGGCATCTTCCGCATGTCCTTGGTAGAGCGTGCGGTGGCCCGGCCCAGCAAGTCGGCTTCGGTCAGCAGGCCGAGCTTCAGCCCGTCGAAAACGAATCCCTTGCCCGTGCTGGCCGTGGTGATTTCGATGATCCCGGGCTGCGGCTCGTTCTCCAGCGATTCGACGCGGGAGGCCGGGATCTGGGCATCGTGGAAGAGTTCGGCCATGCGGGCGGCGGGGCCCGGGCCTTCGGTCGCCACGACCACACGCCACTGGTCGCGCACGCGGGAACCGATGAACTCCATCATTTCGGCCACATCGCCCTGGTAGCCCCTGGGTTCCCGGGCCGCGATGGTCAACGTGTCGATGTCCAGCACCGTTTCGTCGTCCGGATTGAACGAAGTGATGGACCACCACGACACCTGCTGTTCCGCGGCCGCAGCCCGGGTGTCCCCCAGCGACCGGAAGCCGGCCTGCTCCAGATCCCCCTGCAGCGCCAGGTCCAGCGGTGCGTCCCCGCCCTCGGAAGCCGTCGCCCACGCGGCGGCCAGGAACTCGTCGTTCGTCGTCTCGAGGTCATGGGCGCGGCCGCGCACCTTTTCCGGTTCAATGACGACGGCGATGGAACCGGGCGGAAGCTCCCCGATGAACGGCACCATGGCGTCCACCAGCACCGGCGAGAGCGATTCCATGCCTTCGACGGCGACGCCCCCGGCGATCTTCTCCAGCATGTCGGCCGCCGCCGGCATCTGCCCCTTCAGTTTGGCGGCGCGGCTCATGACCGAAGGCGTGATCAACAGCTCCCGGCACGGCGGCGCGTACAACTGGGCGGGGTGCTTGACGTTCTCCCCGGCCAGGGAGCGCTGGTCGGCAACCGCGAACCAGCGCATCGATTCGACCTCGTCGCCGAAGAACTCGATCCGGACCGGGTGGTCGTCAGTGGGCGAAAAGACGTCCAGGATCCCGCCGCGCACGGCAAACTCCCCGCGCCGGCTCACCATGTCCACCCGGGCGTAGGCGGCCTCGGACAACCGCCGGACCACGTCGGTGAAGGCGACCTCGTCGCCCACCGTAAGCGAGACAGGCTGCAAATCCCCCAGCCCCTGCACGAGCGGCTGAAGCACCGCGCGCACCGGCGCCACCACCACCCGCAGCGGCGCCGCCCCGTCGTCGTGCTTCAGCCGGCGCAGCACCGATAGCCTGCGGCCCACCGTGTCCGACCGCGGCGACAGGCGCTCATGCGGCAACGTCTCCCAGCTGGGGAACTCCTCGATCGACTCATCCGGCAAGTAGCTGCGCAGCGCCGCCGCCAGGTCTTCGGTTTCCCGCCCGGTCGCCGTCACCGCCAGCACGACGCCGGGCCCGGACCCGTCGCCCGGTGCGGCCCCCTCGCCGGCGCCCGCCTCCAGCCCTTGCACCATTTCGGCCAGCAGGGCGGCCCGCAGCCCGGGCGGCGCACCGATCTGCAGATCCTCGCTGCGCTCTGCCACGGGCCGGGCCGACTGCAGCCGTACCTTCGCGAACGATTCGTCTTGGGCGAGGGCTGTGCGCAGTCCGTTCAGGCTCATTGTGTTCCATCTTCTTCCGGTCGGGCGCAACACGAATACCCTCCAGTTCGGCGCACCTGGATCCGACGCAACTGAGGGTCAGGGACCAACTTTACCGCGCACAGTAGGATGGATGCTGGCCCAACCAGTTCCGACAAACCGGGAGTCTTCATGGCGCTCAGCGCTTCCACCACCCTGCCCTATCCCGCAGCCAAGGTCACCGAAACCTTCACCGACGAGGCGTTCCTGCGCCACATCAGCGAGTTGGTCGGCGGCACGCTGGAGTCCGTGCAGCGCGACGGCGATGTTGCGGGCGCCTTCACGCTGACCGTGGTCCGCAAGGTTCCCAGCGCGCGGCTGCCGGAGATCGCGAAGAAGATGCTCGGTGACTCGCTCACCGTCACCCAGACCGAACGGTGGCAGGCGCCGGCGGCCGACGGTTCCCGCACCGCCGACGTCAGCATGAAGGTGGCCGGCGCCCCGGTGGACGTCACCGCGGTCCAGCACCTCGTGGCCGACGGCGGCTCCACGCGGGTGGACCTCAGCGGAGACGTGAAGTCTTCGATCCCGTTCCTCGGCGGCAAGATCGCCGCCGCCGCCGAGCCGATGCTCGGCAAGGCCTTGAACATCCAGGCGCAGCAGGCCGAGGCCTGGCTGTCCGGCCGCGCCTGATCCGGGAGCCGCTGCAGTGAATATTCCGGCTGTCCTGGCCTGGGTGCTGATCCTGGCCGGCGTCTGGGCTTTGCTTGTCTGGGCCCCGCATCTTGTCCGTGTGTGGAAGGATCCCCGCTCCACAGACGACAAGGGCGCCATGACCCGCTACTTCACCATGGAGTTCATGAAGGCGACCACCTCCATGATCCTGGGCATCGCCACGCTGGTGATCGGCGCCCGCGGCCTCGCGGGCTAGTCTGCCGCCAGCAGGCCAGAGGAGGGGCCGGGCCGCGCGAGTGCGCCGCCCGGCCCCTTGTGCATCCGGTCAGTTCGCCGCCAGCAAGGCTTCCTCCAGCGCCACCCAGGCGAGCATGGCGCACTTCACCCGCGCCGGATACTTGGAGACGCCGGAAAACGCGGCCGCATCGCCGAGGATTTCTTCGTCGGCCTCGACACTCCCCCGCGAGCGCATCAGTTCGCGGAAGCTGTCCACCACCTTCAGCAGCTCCTCCCGCTCCATGCCCTGCGCCAGGTCGCTCAGCACCGATGCGGAGGCCATCGAGATGGAACAGCCCTGCCCGTCCCAGCTGACGCCGGAGAGCATGGTCGCGGCGCCGTCCTCGTGCACGGCGGCGCGGAGCGTGATTTCGTCGCCGCAGGTGGGGTTGAGCATGTGCGACTCGCCGGACTTGTCTCCCGGCGGCGGATCCGCCAGGGGCGCCCCGTGCCGTTTCTTGGCGTGCTCCAGGATGATCTGCTGGTACAGCTGCTGCAGTTCAGCACTCACGTCAGTTAACTCCAAAGAACGGGCGGACCCCGGCGACGGCGTCCAGGAAGGCGTCGACATCGTCGGTGGTGTTGTACAGATATGTGCTGACCCGGGTGGTGGCCACCAGGCCGAGGCGCCGGTGCAGCGGCTGCGCGCAGTGGTGGCCGACGCGCACGGCGATGCCCTTGTCGTCCAGGAACTGGCCGACATCGTGGGCGTGGACCCCGTCGACGTCGAAGGCCGCCAGCCCGATCCGTTCGGCCCCGGCGGCCGGGCCGAGCACCCGGACACCGTCGACAGCGGCGAGCCCGGCCACCAGCCGCTGCCCCAGCTCCGCCTCCCAGGCATGGATCCGGTCCATGCCCGTCTCCTGGAGGTAGTCGACCGCCGCGGCCAGCGCCACCGCCTGCGAGATGCGCTGGGTCCCGGCTTCGAAGCGTTGCGGGGACGGCAGATAGTCGGCCTGTTCCATGGTCACGGTGGTGATCATGGAGCCGCCGGTCAGGAACGGCGGCATGGCGTTGAGCAGCTCCGCCTTGCCGTACAGCACGCCGATGCCGGTGGGACCGAGCATCTTGTGCCCGGAGAAGGCGGCGAAGTCCACGTCCAGCGCCTTCACGTCCACGGCCATGTGCGGCACGGACTGACAGGCATCGAGCACGACGACGGCGCCCGCCTTGCGGGCAAGCTTCACCAGGTCCTCCACCGGGTTGATGGTCCCCAGCACATTGGAGGCATGGGTGAACGCCACAACCTTGGTGCGCGGGCCGATGACCTGCGCCGCTTCGTCGAGGCGCAGCGCACCGGCGTCGTCCACCGGGATGAAGCGCAAGGTGGCGCCGGTGCGGAAGGCGAGCTCCTGCCAGGGGATCAGGTTGGCGTGGTGCTCCATCTCGGTAACCACCAGCTCGTCGCCGGGCCCCAGCGCGAAACGCGACGCGGCCGCACCGCCGCGGCCGGCGCTGGCGTTGGAAAAGGCATAGGAGACCAGGTTGATGGCTTCGGTGGCGTTGGAGGTCCAGACCACCTCGTCGATGCCGGCATTGATGAAGCGGGCGACGGTTTCCCGCGCGTTCTCGAAAGCGTCGGTGGCGGAGACGGCCAGCATATGCGCACCCCGGTGGACGGCGGCGTTCCGCTGTTCGTAGTACTCCTGTTCGGCCTCCATGACGGAGAGCGGATTCTGCGAGGTGGCGCCCGAATCCAGGTACACCAGCGGCGAACCGTTCACCTGCTGGTCGAGGATGGGGAAGTCGTTGCGGATGCGCCGCGCTTCAGCGTTGTCGATCATGCCGGCGGCATGCTTGAGGGTTGCGGGGGTGGATACCACAGACACCTGGGGTGCTCCTTGGATCGATGGCTGGAACTGTTTGTCCCGCTATTGGCCGACAATACGCAAGACAAGTCTGCGCTAATCATCCCACTTCAGCGGGTGCAGGGTCACCTGAGCCATGCCTTACCCGCGGGCCCCGGTCACCGCGGGCGGCGGCGAAACTGTCGTCGGTCCGCCCTTATCGGCTATATACAAACCCCTGCGGATTCGTTAGAAACGAACTGGAACCCCGTCATTGACCCGACCTGCAGGAGCCTGATGCCAGAACATTCCCGGACGCCCGACCACGACGAATTGCGCAGGGTGGCCGAAGAATCCTTCGGCTGGGACGTGCTCCGCGAGGGGCAGTTGGACGCCATGGCGGCGGCCGCCCGCGGTGAGGACGTCCTGGCCGTGATGCCCTCCGGGCACGGAAAGTCCGCCATCTATCAGGTTCCTGCCGTGGCGTTGCCGGGCACCGCCGTCGTGATTTCTCCGCTGATTGCGCTGCAGCACGACCAGGTGGATGCCATCAACGGCGATCTGGGCGCGCAGCGGGCCTTCGCGGTGAATTCGCACGTGAGGTCCTCCGCGGAACGGGCGGCGTGGGACGCGGTGGCCGGCGGGGAGGCGAAGTTCCTGTTCCTGGCACCCGAACAACTGGCCCGTGAAGAAACCCTGCGGCGGTTGGCCGAACAGGACATCTCGCTGTTGGTGGTGGACGAGGCACACTGCATCTCGTCCTGGGGACACGATTTCCGGCCCGACTACCTGATGCTGACCTCGGTGGTGAAGCGGCTGGGGCACCCGCCGGTCGTCGCGCTGACCGCCACCGCATCACCGCACACGCGGACGGAGATCGTCGACCGGCTGGGCATGCGCGACCCGTTCATCAACGTGCAGAGTTTCGACCGGCCGAACCTGCACCTTCAGGTCCTGCGGCATCACGAGGACGGCGGCAAGCGGCGGGCCGTGGTGGACCAGGTGGCAGAACTCGGCGGGCCCGGCCTGCTGTACACGGCCACCCGCAGGGACACCGAGAGATACGCCGCCGAGCTGGCCGAGCGCGGCCTGCGGACCGACGCCTACCACGCAGGCCGGACGGCCGCGGACCGGGAGGCGATCCATGAGCGTTTCCAAGCGAACGCGGTGGACGTGGTCGTGGCTACCTCCGCCTTCGGCATGGGGATCGACAAGCCGGATGTGCGGTTCGTGGTGCACGCCGACATCCCGGATTCGCTGGACAGTTACTACCAGGAGATCGGCCGCGCAGGCCGGGACGGGGAACCGGCGCGGACCATCTTGCACTATCGGTCCGAGGATTTGGGCCTGCAGCGGTTCTTCGCCGGCGGCGCCCCCGACCCCGATGAGCTCGCGGGTGTCTTCAGCGCCGTCCGGGACCACGGCCCCCTCCGGCCCGCGGCGCTGCGCGAACACACCGGCCTGTCGCAGCGGAAACAATCCCGCCTGCTCAACTTCCTGGAGCACAGCGGCAGCATCACCGTGAACCGCAAGGGCTACCGGGCGGTCGGCGGCGCGGACCCCGCTTCCGCCGCGGAAAAGGCACTGGCAGAAGCCGACGCGCGGCACCGGATCGACGAGTCGCGGATTGAAATGGCCCGCGGCTACGCCGAGACAAATCACTGCCGCCGCGACTGGTTGCTGAACTACTTCGGCGAGGAGACGGACGGCTACTGCGGCAATTGCGACAACTGCGAGGCCACGTCCGAAACGGAGGTTGAAGCGCGGGAAGCGGAGATGCCGGAGGGCTACGAGATCCAGCGTCCGGTGAAGCACCGCGAGTGGGGGCCCGGCATCGTCATGGGCACCCAGCCGGACCGCATCACGATCCTGTTCGAATCGGTCGGTTACAAGGACATCGCCCTTTCGGCCATCGAAGCGGACGACGGCCTGTTGACATAGGCAGACCCCGCCGGCTGGTGAGCCGGCGGGGTCTGTTTGCTGCCAGTTGCTGCCTCTATGGCGTCGCCGGGCGTATCACAATGGTGCCCATCACGGCGTTGGCGGTGGCGCTGTCAGCGGTAGCGGTCAGGCCACCGGCCCTGGTACCGGAAATCGGGCCGTTGCTGTCGGCGACCAGCCAACTCAGGTGTCCGGTGCCCGTCCCGGCGCCGGTCTGGCGGACCGTCACGCCCGCAGATGCCGTCCAGGACGTCGTCGAAGCGGTCTTATCCGCCCAGTACGAGAGCACCCAGTCACCGGCCGCGGCAGTCATCACCGGAGTGGTGTGGGTTGCCCTGCTCACGGTTTCCCGCTCGAACCCGAAGGACGCGGCACTGACCTGTGCCCCGCGGTAGGCCGAGACCGCCAGCGAACCACGCGCCCAGTCGGCCGTGCGTACCGTCACCGTCGCCCCGGCATCCTGCGCCGTGGCAACCTTCGAGTACAGCACCGAGCGCATGGACGTCGTCCCTACCTCCGCAGCCAGGGTCCACCCCGCCGGCGGCGTCAGGCCGACCGTGGCCGAGTTCGCCGAGAACGCCGCGACCAGCACGTCGCCGGCCGCTACCTGCGCCGGCAACTGGACGCTGTGGTTCATGGCCGAGCCGGTATTGGAGCTTGCCACCGAACCCACGAACGCAACCCTGGCAGAGGGAGGCGGCTGCGAGGAACCCGATACGGTCACCGTCCGGGTCACCGACGCGGTTGCACCGGCGGCATCCGTCACCGTCAGGGTCACCCCGTAACTGCCAGCCGCGGTGAAGGTGTGCGAGAACACCTCGCCCGTGGCCGAAGGTCCGCCCGCGACCCGCCAGGCATGAGATGCGATCGTACCGTCAGGATCGGATGACCCCGAGCCGTCGAAGACGCAGCTCAACCCGTTGCACTCCGCCGTGAACGACGCGACCGGCGCCTGGTTCTGCGGCGGAGCGGACGTGCTGGTTCGTGCGATCAGCGACCGGGCGGCCCAGTTGGCGCCGTCCAGGCCCGGGCCGCTGACCGCCGCGGTGGTGCCGGACACGCGGCCATCGCGCCCGGCGGGTTCGGTCCAGTTCACCGCATTGAGGTTGCCGTTGGCGGAGGCCCAGTACAGGGTGTTTCCGGCCAGGAACATGCCGCTCACATTGCGCCAGTCCACTCCGGCGGCCGCACCCGTGATGACGTGCTGCTGGGCGCCGATGGTGCCGGTGTCCAGCTCGAAATACCGCATGTACAGGTTGGGCTGGCCCTGGACCGTGTAGTACATCCGTCCGTTGGAGTAGAACAGGCCCGTCATGCCCTGCAGCTCCTGGCCCAGGTTGGCCAGCTTGTAGCTGGAGGTCTGCCGGCCGAATGAGGCCAGGTCGGTCCTGTCCAGGTTCCGCAGGTTGACCTGCTCGGCCGCGCCGATCTGCGTTCCGTTGAAGGACCGCTTTTCCATGGTCCCGTTGGCCATGGCCAGGTAGAGCGAACCGCCGGCCACGAAGCCGCCCCGGACATTGGCCCAGTCCACGTTGCCGGAGGGCACCCCGGTGACCGGAGTGGCCCTGCGGCCGTCGAAGTAGACCTGCTGGACAGCAGCGGCGGAACCCGATTTCAGGACATCCACGGGAAGCCTCGGCGCGCTGGCCGTAGCCGCCGCATAGCCGCCAGCCAGCGGGAAATGCGCGATCCTGGCCCGGTATTGGGAGTTCGCTATGCGATCGGTGTCGGACCCGACCCACAGGCCGGTGGCGGTGGCCAGCAGGTCGAAGACGCCACGACCGCGGTCCCGTCCGGGGTTCCACGCCAAGGCCATGCCGTTGGCGGAACTGATGACGCCAATGCCTTCGCGGACTTCCGCACCGGGTCCCGCCGCGTCACCCAGGAACGGGTTGTTCGTCCAGCGGTTGTGTCCGCCGAAGTAGATGTGCGCGCCTACATGCTCCAGGGCATAGATGCTGTCGCCGCCGACCCAGTTGACCCAGGTAGGGTCGAGCTGCTGGCCGGAGGCGGCGGTCTCCCAGCGCGCGATGCTGTCGCAGAGGCTGGGCGGACCGGAGCCATACCCGCCGAACGTCGAGACTGCCAGGTTTGACCCGTCCGGTGCGAAGTCCAGATCGTTCACGTAGTAAGCCCGCTGGAAATTGCAGCGGGCATCGTAGCGGTCGGTGTGCCAGTTTTGGTCCACCGTAGCAGTCGCACCGGCGAGATTGATTTTCGCGATCTGGTTTCGATCCGCCCCGTTGACGGTGGCGAAGTGCCCGGTGATGAACATGGTGTTCCCGTCCGGGGTGGTGTCGAACTTGTGCACGAAGACGTTGATCCCGGCGTCGCCGGTGCCTGTCGCGCCGCCGACGAATTCGAAGTTCACGGTGGGTCGCAGCGCGCCGGACGATGCATCCAGCTCCGCGAGCTTGCTGCGTTGTTGCCCGCCAATGCTGTCGAACTCACCCCCGATGAACAGCCGGTTGCCCACCAACTTCATGTCGTGCACGACCGAGTTGATCTGCCCCGGATTGAAACCGGTGACGCGGGCCCCGTTGCTCACCGAGAGCCTGGTGACCTTCTGCACGCTGACCCCGTTCAAGGTTCCAAACTGCCCGCCGACGTACACGGACTGCCCGTCCGCGGATGCCACCACGCTGCGGACCGTGCTGTTGAAGTCCGGTACGAACGAGTTGCTGATCGCGCCGGTGTTCTTGTTGAACGCGACGATGCGGTTGCGGACCAGTTCCGGGCCTCCCGTGCTCGCCTGCACCCGCGTGAACGAGCCGCCCAGGATGATCATGTCCCCCGCTTCCGCGATGGAGAACACGATGCCGTCGAGCACGTGCGGCGTGTAGTTGACCGGGTTCGCCCGCACCACCTGGGTGTGGGTGACGTCGGCGGCCACGGCCGCCCCGGGCGTCGCCAATCCCATGCCGGCGACCAGCAGTAGTCCCGTAAATATGGATAAGAGTCTTCGCATTGTTATTCCTGTTCTCCCCCGTTTCCGCTTTCGCGGCGGAATAGCTGCGGCCCCCTCATTCGGTATCCCGGACATGCAAATCGGGATCAAAGAAAAGACCCTAGGCTGCACCAATATTGCCGGGGATCAAACAAACGGGAAACACTCGGCGGGGGCCTGCGGCTACCAGTTCTTCTTCCGCACTACTCGAAATCCCCCTGTCCGCTACGGGTCGAATACCCGGTCTTTCCCACCCCGGTAACGGTGTGGGAAAGAGTCGGGTATTTGAAACCTTTTTCTTCCCACATGGAGGCCATACGATCGGGTCAGCTTCGTTCCCCGGCGCGTTCGCTCCGGGGTACGCCAGCCTCGTTCTTGAGGTTCATCTGGGGGGAAGAATGAAACGAACGATGGCCCGTGGCTGTGCCGCGCTCGGCCTGGTTGTGGCCTTATCCGCGTGCAGCGGTGGTGCCGATCCAGCGGCGGCCGACCTGCCCACTGTGGGCGGCAGGGCAAGCGGGACTCCGGCCAAGGCAACACAGCCCGGCAGCGGCAACAAGAAGGAGGCGACGGCGAAACCGTCGCCCTCGGCCACGGCAGATGCCGCCAAGAAAAAAACGCCTGACCCAGCCGCCAAGAAGGACAAGCCTGACGCTGCCGCCTCAAAGGATCCACTGGCTGAACTCGACCTTAACGACCACGGCAACCTGCCGGCGGAAGTCGGCGAGGCGGGAGTGCTCGGCGAACCAACCGGCAAGAAGTTCGCCGAGATGGAGGCCAGTGAAATCCAAGCCGATTTCACCTGCACGGCGGACACCGCCCTGCCGAGCATCAACGGGCAATTCGTTGCCATCCATTTCTCGGTGAAGGCCCACCCCGAGCTGCCGGAATCCGGCTGGCCCTATTTCGCCATGTCGGTGCACGACTTCCGTGCCTGGGACGGCGACGGCGAACAGGTGGTGGATCCAGTCGGCAACAGCGCGGGCTGCGTGCCCGAGGCCGATCTGCTGCCCAACCCGGTGAATCCCGGCGGTGACGCCGAGGGGCTGATCATCCTGGATGTCCCGGAGGGCAACGGCTCGGCTTCGTTCCGGATGGGCGGTTTCGAGGGCGCTTACGGCTGGGAATGGTCCTGGTAAATAACGGCACAGGGGGCATCTTGATGTTGGGGGCAAAAAATCGGGTGGCGCTGCATGCGTGGCCCTTCGTGCTGTTCTTTGCCGGTTTTCCCGTGTGGTGGCTCCTGGGATTCGGGGTGCTGGGTTTCCTGCTGATGGCAGCTCCCCTGGGCTATCACCTGCTGCGACGGCGCGCAGTGCTGCTCCCGCACGGTTTCGGGATCTGGTGGTTGTTCCTGGCGGTGGCTGCCATCGGCGTCGTCGTGCTCTGGATTCCCGTCCCCGGGCTGCTGCCCGAAGAAGGACCCGTGCGCCTCCTTCCGTGGGCCTACCGCATGGCGTGGTTTGTGGCGGTAACCATCGTCATGCTTTACATCGGCAACACCTCCGAGCGGGAACTTCCCCGCAGGCGCATCGTGCTGCTGATGGCATGGATGTTCGTCATCACCGTCCTCGGCGGATATGCCGGACAGTTCCTGTCGCGGCTGGACTTTCCGTCACTGCTGGAGGCGGTACTGCCGGCCCAGCTGGCCTCGAACGCGTTCCTGAACGGCCTGATTCACCCCGGTCTGGCCCAAGTGCAGGGCATTCTGGGATTCGACAACCCGCGGCCGAAGGCACCGTTCGAGTATGCGAATTCCTGGGGCGCAAACTTCGGCATGTTCCTGCCGTTCTTTATGCTCTCCTACGCCTACGTGCGGAATTGGTGGCAGCGAGCGCTCTGGGCCGCGGTATTGGTGGCTTCGGTGCCGCCGGTTGTCTTTTCGCTCAACCGCGCGCTGTGGCTCGGTCTCGCCGTCCTGGCCCTGGCGGCCGGCATACGGATGGCGGTGCGCGGCAAAGTGGTGGTTCTTATTGCGATGGCCGCCGCATTCGTGGCCGCCTTGATGGCGGTGCTGCTGACTCCTTTGGGCTACCTGGTGCAGGCACGCCTGGAAAATCCACACAGCAACCAGGGCCGGTTCAATCTGGCCAAGCGAAGCATCTCCACCATGCTGGAACATTCGCCCGTCATAGGCTTCGGCGCCCCGCGGACCCAACAGAACAACTTTTACTCCATCGCGGCCGGCGCAACCGCGGATTGCAGCCAGTGTTCGCCGCCGCAGCTGGGCACCCAAGGTGCGCTCTGGTACCTCATCTTTTGCACCGGGGTACTCGGTGCGTTCCTGTTCCTCTGGTTCATCTTCCGGAGGTATCTGCCCTCGCTGCGGACACGCGACCGGGACTCGGCCGCCATGCTCTACGTCTTCCTCTTTTTCCTCTGCGTGCTGCCGTTCTACGACACCATCGCCGCCCCGCTGATGACCCTGATGATCGGCATCGGCCTGCTGTGGCGGCGGGAACTGGAGCAGCAGCCTCCGCCCCACCACCCTTTGGCCACCCGCCGGAAGCAGCCAACGAAAGAGCCGGTTTCATGAAAACAATCCGCAACAGCCCGGCGCTGGAGGACCTGGTGTCCACCGTGGAGCAGTTGTTCCCGGATTCGAGCGTCAGCGCCGGCCCCGTCGGGCCCGGACGGCACGCCTTTCGCCTGGTGCCCGGCCCGCGACGGCCGCGCCTGCTGGTGCCGGCCCGCTCCAGGGCGGCGGCAGCAGACGCGGTAAACCGCCCCAGCGCCAATGACTCGTTCAGCCGTTCGGCGCAGCGGTGGCTGCTCGCCAAGCTGCTGGCGTCATCGGCCGGCGGGGCACTGATGCCCTACGGGCTGAACGTCACTCCCGGGTCCGGATCCATCAGCGACTACTTGGCCGACGTCGTCGGCGCCCCGGTGATGCTGTCCCTCTCCGTAGGCTCCGCGAGGGCGAACCGGAAACCGGTCTTGAACGTCCACACGGCAGACGGGCGGGAGATTGGATTCGCCAAGGTGGGACTCAACGGCTTGACGAACGCCCTCGTGGACCATGAGCACAGCGCGCTGCGCGCCTTGGCCAGTCACCGGTCGGCCTCTTTCGCAGTGCCCGAGGTGATTCACCACGGCAACTGGCGCGGCAACGCGGTCTTGCTGATGACCGCACTGCGCGCCGACAGGCGGCGGGTACAGAACGGGGTCCCGGTTGCGGCGGCGGCCGCTATCGCTGCAACCGGTACCATCGGATCCTGCCCCGCCGAGTCGGGCCCTTGGTTCACCGGGCTGCGGCGGGAGCTGACGACGCTGCACGGCACGAGCGAGAGCGTGCTGCCGGAGCTGGCCGATGCCTACGGCGAGCGCTTTGCGGGCCTGGACGTGCCCCTCGGAGCGTGGCACGGCGACTTCGGCGCCTGGAATCTGGCTGCCACCGCCGGAGCGCCCCTGGTCTGGGACTGGGAACGGTACGCTCACGACGTCCCGCTGGGCAGCGACGTCGTTCATTACCTGGCCCACCCGGTGTTGCGGGCGGTCGACCAGATGGCCGCCGCGCGCAGCTCTCTCGGCGTCGACTGCCGTCCGGCGCTGGCACAGGCAGTCGCCCGCAGCGCCGGGCCGGACCCCGCCCGCGACCCCGCGGTACTGGACGCGCTGGTACTGGGCTACCTGCTGACCATCACGGCCCGGTTCACTCTCGACAGCCTGACCCCTGACGGGGCTGCGGTCCGCCCGTTGGCACGCTGGCACCAGCGGGTGCTGGCGGACCGGCTGGAGCATCCCGCCCTCACCACCCTCGGCAAGAAATGAGAGATCGATGACCCTGACCGAACGGCTCAACGGTTCCGCCCGCGCTGCTGCACGTACCGCGGCCACGTCGGTGGGCCGGCTTAGCGCCGAATTCCGGATGCGTCCGTCATTCCTGATCGCCGGCGCCCAACGCTGCGCCACCACCAGCCTGTTCCGCATGTTGGCCCAGCACCCTGGCGTGCGCCCGCCGCTGCTCAACAAGGGCATTCACTTCTTCGACACCGCGGACCGGTTCCGGCGCGGGACGCGATTCTACGCCGGGCATTTTCCCCTGCGCCGCGCGCGTGGGCAGGAGATCACCGGCGAAGCCAGCCCGTACTACCTCTTCCACCCGCTGGCACCCGGACGGATTGCACAGGAGCTGGGACCGGTGAAAATTATCGTGCTGCTGCGCGACCCGGCCGAGCGGGCGTTCTCCGCTCACAAGCAGGAGTACGGCCGGGGATTCGAGACCCTTGGCTTCGCCGAAGCGCTGGCAGCCGAACCGGGGCGCCTGGCCGGTGAAGAAGAACGGATCGTCGCCGACCCGGGCTATCAGTCGTTCGCGCACCAGCATCACGCCTACCGTGCCCGTGGCCGGTACGCGGCACAACTGGAGCGCATGTTCGACGCCGTCGGGCGGGAGCACGTACTGGTGCTGGACGCCGACGACTTTTTCCAGCCGGGGCTGCCGCAGTGGGACAGATTGCTGGAGCACCTCGGGCTGCCGGATTGGCGCCCTCCCGCGGCCGTGCATTCCAATTCCCGTCCCAGCCGGCCGATGCCGGAGCGATTGCGCAGGCAGCTCCGCGACGATTTCGTTGACGACGACGAACGGCTCGCCCGGCTGCTGGGCGTCACTCCGAGCTGGCGCAGATAGCGGTGGCCGACATGAAGATTCAGGACCGACACCCGCACCGGCAGACACGGCTCCGGCCCCCGGACCGCGGACATGGACTGAGGTATCGCGGCCTGATGCGCGACAACTGGCGGACCGGCAGCGCCGTTATTGCCGCCATGCTGGCCGCCGGGCTGGGACTACATGTGGCCAAGGAACCCGAATACACCGCCCGCACCGACGTGGTGGTCGTGGCGGTCTCGGACCTGGCCCTCAGCGACGCCCTGGTCGTGGATGTTTCCATCGACTCCGCCGTCCAGTTGTTGCTCTCTGACCGGGTCTTGGGGCAGACTGCCCGCGGCTTGGACTACCCGGGAGGTACTGCCGGGCTGTTGGACGACGTCACAATCTTGCCCGTCGTCAACTCGCGGATCCTCCAGCTCTACGTCTCAGCGCCCGAGGCACGGACGGCGCACCGCGCCGTCGCCGCCCTGGCCGACAACTTTCTCGAGGTCCGCAGCGAATCGCTCGCGGCGACCACCCGGGACCGGGCGGAAACAATCGCCGCCCAGAAACGGGTCATCGAGCGCAGCATGCACGACCGGTCGAGCACGGCCCCTGCGAACACTGCCGTGGGAGTCAATACGCTCAGCCGCCAACACGCGCAGCTTGAGGCAGAACTGACGGCGCTAAGCGTCCACGACCCGGAACCCGGCTACATCTCCCGGCCGGCCGTGCTGCCCGACCGCAGCAAGCGCGCCGGGCTCCCCACCGCGATCGGGTCCAGCTTGGCGGCCGGGCTGGCCTTGGCCGCGGCCGTGGCTGCACGCAGCCAGCGCAGGCACGAACAAAGGTTTTCACACGAGGGAAGGACGTCATGAACACACCTACCGGGCTGGAGCTCGATGCAGCCGTCGACGTCGTCATAGCCACGCACAACCGGCCGGAACTGCTCCGCCAGGCGATCGGCAGCGTCATGACCCAGGATTATCCAGGCGCCATCCGTGTGACCGTGGTCCACGACCGGTGCGCTGAGGACCCGGCCCTGGCCAGAACCGAACCCCGTCGCCAAGTCCGGGTGATGTCAAACCGGCGCACTCCCGGCTTGGCCGGCACGCGCAACACCGGCCTGCTCGCCGCCGACGCACCGCTGGTGGCGTTTTGCGACGACGACGATGCCTGGCGTCCGGAGAAACTGAGGCGGCAGGTGCAGACCATGATCGACCGGGCCGCCACCGCCTGCGTCACGGGCATCGAAGTCCACTACGGAGAAAAGCGGTTGGTCCGCATCCCCAACGTCCGGGAGATCACGGCCGGGCAGCTCACCGGCAGCAGGTTGACCGGGGCGCACCCGTCGACCTATCTCCTGCTGCGCGAGCACCTGCTCGAGAGAGTCGGGTTGGTGGACGAGGATCTGCCCTACGGCTACGGCGAGGACTATGACTTGCTGCTGCGCGCAGCCCAGCACGGGAAAGTGGCAGTACTCGGGCAGGTGGGGGCCGACGTGCTGTGGCACCCCGACGGTTCGTACTTTTCCCGACGCTGGGACGCGATGGCAGACGGCCTGGAGTATCTGATGGCCAAGCATCCGGCGATCGCGGCAGACCGCCGCGGCCGGGCGTGGATGCAGGGCCAGAGGGCGTTCGCGTTGGCCGCCCAGGGGAACAGCAGGGAGGCCGTGCGCACGGCGGCCGGGTCGTTGGCCGGCAGCCTGCTGGAGCCGCGGGCCTACCTTGCGCTGGCGCTGGTGCTGAAGCTGGTCAAGGCGCCGGTGGTGGTCCGGGCACTCAACGCCCGCGGCCGCGGAATCTGAGTTTCGCTCCGCTGCGCGCCGCGGCATAGGCGGCGCGCAGCGGAGCGCTGAGCACGGCGGCGATCCGCCGGTCCCGCACCGGCATCTGCCGCCGCCAAGCCTCATCCAAACGGATGGGCAGCGCGCCTGTGCGGAACCGCATCGGGTTGCCGGCCACGGTGTGATGGGCAGCGAGTTGCACTTCCGCGGGGCTGATGTGTTCCATCGCCGCACCGGCGTTCACGCCGGCGAATCGGAGGACATCGTGGACTGTTTCGCGTGGCCTGGCCATGAAATCCTCATAGTGCACGGTCATGACCGGTACGCGCAGCAGGGTCAGGGCGTGGAAGAGGACTCCATACAGGGTCCAGCGGGTGACCGCGGCAGCGGTCGAGTACCGGGGCATCAGCGCCTCCGCGCCCGTGCTCTCGGGACGCCTCACAACTTTGGCCCATGAGTACGCCACCCCGCGCGGGTCCCGGACCACCAGCACGCATCGAAGCCGCACGTTGGCCGCACGAAGCAAGTATGCGTACGCGGGATGTTTGCTGGAGTCGATGATGAGACCGGCACCGCTGACCTGGGCAATCGCCCCGTACAGGGAGTCAAGCCGGTGCAGGAGGCGCTCCCGGGCCTTCCTGCGGCCCGGCAGCGGCAGCCCGGACGCCAGCTCCGGCAGGAAGCGGTTCCGCACGACCGCGAAGCGGTCCTGAATCGCCTGCACGGAATCCACCCGCGGCCAGCCGCCGTAAGCAGCCTCGCCAACCTGCTGCCAGAAACCGCACTGGCTGAACGGCAGGCCGCAACCACAGAGCTCGTCGTCGCGCAGCCCCCGTTCCCACAGATGAAGCACTTCGCCCACGCCGACGGCGTCGGGGCATTCTGCCAGGCAACGTTCCAACAGGGTGGACCCGCTGCGGCCGAATCCACCGAGCATCAGGACCGCCGGATGTTGCCGCCCTTGCAGCGCGCCGCCGTGCTCCCCCGGCGCGGTGAGTGGCGCCATGCGGCGCACGCCGCTGTCCTCCCGCTTTGCCGCATCCACCCGCGGCTTTACAGCCGGCCTAGCGCTTGACATGTTGATACCCATCACGACTCCCCCATGGCTGGAAGCCGTTCCCCGCGGCACGGCAATTGTGCCGGCCGTTCGCCCCCAGATTTGCCAATAATCACGGCGGCGTTGATTCCTGTCAAGGATTTCGGGGAAAGCATTGGCGCTATTGATGAAAGCGTTAATTTTTGCCCCAGCAGGCTATTCCACACGTTGTGGTTCTGTGCAAGACTGGGCACCACGCACCGCTTGGGGCATGAGGCGGGCGTTTTTGGGGAAAACTTTTGGGGGACGCCGGAGGCGGAAGCCGGCCGGCAAAAGTTGGGGGTTTAATCATGGACCATTCATCGGCGCGCCCAGCATTCTTTGGCCGTGCCATGCGCCGGCATTGGCTGTTGCTGCTGGCCGTGGTGCTGCTGGGGGTACTTGGCGCCGGAGCCTATGTTGCGGGCAGCGTGCCCAAGTATTCGTCGACCAGCGTTGTCTTCTTGGAACCGTTATCGGGCAATCCCTTCTCGCCGGCGACGCCGCCGACGCGAAACGAGCAGCTCGCCGCGTTAACCACCGAGGCCGGGCTGGTCCACACGCAGGCCGTGATCGGACTCGCCAGGGAATCTGTCGGAGATGCGCTCGGCGAAGATGCCGGGCAGCTCATCGCCACGGAGGTGCCGTCCAACTCCCAGGTAGTGCACATCACCTACACCGCTGATTCACCGGCCCAGGCCCAGTCCGTGGCCGGGGCGCTGGCCGAGGCCTACCTGCAGTACCGCAGCGACCGGGCCGCCGACGTACTGGAGGCCCGATCGGCGATGCACGATGAGCAGATCGCGTCCGCGACGCAGCTGCTGGACCAGGCCTCCGCCGCGCTGAACGAGGCGCGGGCCGCGGAAAAACCAGACCAGGCGGCCGTACTGGACCTCGAGCAGCAGGTCTCCCTGTACGCCAACCAGCTTGCGGAAATAAGGCTGGAGGCTTCGGACGCGCAGGCAGGATCCTTGGATCCCGGAGACATCATCGATCCGGCCAGCCTCCCCACCGTCCCTGACGGCGTGGACCCGCTGCTGATTGCCGGGGGGATAGTCCTTCTGGCCGTGGCAGTGGGCGTCGGGCTGGCCCTCTTGCGCGAGCATCTGCATCAGCGGATTCTTGACGGACCGGATCTTGTTGCCGCAGGAACAGCTCCGGTGCTCGGCACGGTGGAAGCGCTCGCGGCAGGGGGGAACGCGGAGACCGCCTTGGACGACTATCGCCGGCTGAGCAACGCGTTGCAGCGCGTGACGTTCCTGCCGAACAACACTGTCCTGCTTGCCGGTCTCTCGCAAGGAACGGCGGCACGGCAGGTGTCCGAAGGGCTGGCGCAGGCGT
The DNA here is from genome assembly GCF_059090825.1 of Arthrobacter sp. Y3224055. Taxonomy (NCBI): domain Bacteria; kingdom Bacillati; phylum Actinomycetota; class Actinomycetes; order Micrococcales; family Micrococcaceae; genus Arthrobacter; species Arthrobacter sp. Y3224055. The sequence continues at coordinate 265,779 of NZ_JBNHGB010000005.1, forward strand.
TCGAGGAAGCCGGTCTCCGCACCGTGGTGGTGATGGCGGACGGCACGGCGCCGCTTAATCGCAAGGCGTCCGCCCCCGGGCAGGACGGTGCAGCGGCCAGGGATGGCTTGAGCGAGCTTTTGAACGGCCAACGTCCGCCGTCGGAAGCCCGGACGCTCCTGGTTCCGGTTTCCGAGCACGTAGCGGTGCTGGAAACGGGGCGGGAGCCGCAACGCCTGTCGGCGCTGGTCCAGCACCGCGGCCTGGACACCGTGCTGGCCACCCTGCAGAACGCCTCGGATCTAGTGCTCGTTGTTGGACCTACCGCCGACTCGGCCACTGGCGGCTCGCTGATGCGCGCTTGCCGTGAGGCGGTGTTGGTCGCGGCACAGGGCCGGTCTACAGCCATGGAAGCGTCGGCGGCCCGCGAACTGCTGGGCAATGGTGGTGCCTCCATGCTTGGATCGGTGCTCCTCCGCCGGAGTTCCAGGCGGCGCAGGGCCACGCCGCCGCCGCCCGCGACCCAACGCCAGGAAGCGGCCAGCCTTGAACCGGTCCCGGTAGGGGGACCCGTCGATGGCGGGAGCACGGCGGACAGGCCAGGCTCAACGGGGGTCGACGAGCGCACCCGGCCGCTCTCCCGCAGCTGACCGGTGGCGTCTTCCGTGTCCGCCAAGGGTAGCGGGCGCGTCCGGCAGGATGACGACGACGGCCAAGCCGCAGTCCGCCGGATAGCACGCTCCGGCAGTGTGAACATCCTGGGGAGCGGGATCTCTGCCGGGGCAAACTTCGTGCTCATTGTCCTGGTCTCCCGGCTCTGGGACTTGGAGACTGCCGGTTCCCTGTTCGCCGTGACGTCGCTGTTTTTGATTGCCTTGGCACTGTGCCAACTCGGCGTGGACCAGGGACTCATCCGGTCCATCGCGTGGAACAACGCTCGGTCCGAGAGCAGGCACAACCGCCGGCTGGTTGTGGAAGGCCTGCTGGCCGCCCTGGCCGCCAGCCTGGTCGTGATGGCCGCAGGAATGCTGCTGGCCGGGCCGCTCGGACAGCTGCTCGGAGGCGCGCCGGCGACACGGGACGTGATCGTGGTCTTCGCCGCCGCGCTGCCCATTGGCGCAACGTACGAGCTTCTGCTGGCCGTCTCGCGGGGACTTGCGCACATGCGGCCGACGATCGTCGTCGAGCGTCTGCTGCGCCCCTGCCTGCAGCTTGCCTGCGTCCTGCTGGCAGGCTTATCAGGTGCCGACGCCGTAGGGCTGGCCCTGGCCTGGACGGCGCCCTACCTGCTGGGGCTGGTTCTCGCGGCCGCGGGGCTGCTGCGGATCCTGCGGACGAATCCGGGCTCGCTCACCGGCACCTCGCCGGCAGCCGTCATCGACTGTCCCAGCAGCGCCAACGCTGCGCGCGCCGCATTTTGGAAGTTCACGATCCCCCGCGGCTTGGCCCGGCTGGCGCAGGTCGGGCTGCAGCGGGCGGACATCGCGCTGGTCACGGTGCTCGCCGGGCCGTCGGCCGCCGCGCTGTACACCGCCGTCACGCGATTCCTGGTGGTGGGCCAGATGGCCACCAGCGCGATGCAACAGGTCAGCGAACCGCAACTTGCGCGGCTCCTCGCGCGCGGGCAGCCGGACCAGGCCAAGATGGTGGCACGGAAGATGACGCTGTGGGCGGTCATGCTGACCTGGCCGGTGTACCTCTTGATCGCTGCCTATTCCGAATGGCTCCTGGAACTGTTGTTCGGTTCGTCCTTCGCCCTCGCTGCCGGAAGCCTGCAACTGCTGGCCTGCGCCATGCTGATTGGCGCGGCCATGGGACCGCTGGACGTGTTGCTGTTGATGGCCGGACGCAGCAGCCTGTCGCTGATCAACGTCGCGCTGGCACTGGCCGCCGATGTGGTGCTCTGCCTGTTGCTGGTCCCGGTGCTTGGCATCTTCGGGGCGGCGGCAGCGTGGGCCTCGGCGATTGTGCTCAAAAACGTCTTGTGCCTGATCCAGGTGCACCGGACACTGCACATTGTGCCGACCTCGCGGGAAGTTGTGGCGATGGCCGCCTTCCTGTTGCTGGTCTTCGGTGCGGCGCCGTGGCTGGCCGCACATGTGCTGGTGTGGCCGCCGGCTGTCCAGGCGGCGGTGCCGGCGGCAGCCGCGGTGCTCTATGCGGCGGCGGTGTGGCGGCGCCGGGCGTCGCTGCTGCGCGGGACGCGGGCGCGGGAAGCTCCGGAGGCCGCCGCCGAACCGACAGGCACCCGAGAGGGCAGCCGGACGCACGCTGTCAGCCCGACTAATGCAACCACCCACCGGGTGTGAAGGCACACGCCGGAGGAGGATGCGGATGAGGCGTCGTGTGCTGCTTGTTGCATCAGTTGCCGCCGCGGTGTCCCTCCCCTCGTGCTCGCTGCCTTTCCCGCAGGCCGATGGGCGGGCGCAGCCGGCCTGCAACGTCCTGCTGGGCGTGGCCGCCAACCCGCTGCCGGGCCAGGACTGGGATGCCGCCCTGACCGATTTTGAGGCGGCGGCCGGACGGAACGTGGACGTGGTGCGCTATTACAAGCGAGGCCAGGAGAAATTGTTCCCCGATGAGATCGAACGCACACGCAGCAACGAATCGGGTCAAAACAGGATTCTTTTCTACAACTGGAAACCGGACGGGCTGACCTGGCGTCAGGTTGCCGACGGCGCCGCCGATCAGTATCTTAACCGGTTGGCCCGCCATCTGGCCGCGCATGCCAAGCAGCCGTTTTTCCTGTCGCTGAACGCGGAGATGGAAGACGAGGTCAACACGGAACCGGATTCCGGTCAGACTGCCGATGATTTCCGCCTGTTTTTTCGCCACGTCGTGTCGACACTGCGGTCCAACGGTGTGAACAACGTGGTGACGGTGATGAACTACACCGGTGCCGAAAAGTGGGCCATGAAAGACTGGTTCGGCGACCTGTACCCAGGTGACGACGTCGTTGATTGGATTGCGCAGGATCCCTATGCCTACCCCGAATCCGGCACCACGGACTTGGCGGGGCTCGTCAACCGCACGAGTGGCGGGGCTTGGCCCGGTTTCTATGATTGGGCTGTGGCAAACTACCCGGACAAGCCCCAGATGCTTGCCGAATGGGGTGTTGCGGCGGAACTTCCACCAGCCGGCGCCAAGGCGGACTTCTTCCAAACCGCCGCCGACGACCTCGCTGCACTGCCACAGTTGCGCGCGTTGGTGTATTGGAACCATTCCGGCCCTGACCAGGAAGACCATCTGGCGGTGGGTGACACCTCCATCGATTCGCGTCCGGAGGACTTGGCCGCTTTCCGCGAATTCATCGAAGACGGCGCACTGAATTCCCCTTCTGCATGCCGACTGGCGCACGAACAATGAGCCAGCGGGTGCGCCGCGCCGGCGAAAACAATGGGAAGCACCCGCATTCCAGAAAGAATTCTCCTGCGCGCGGGGCTGGGTCACTTATTCCAGTAGCAGCACGGAAAAATACTCTATTTCCCCGGCGGCAGGGCTGCCAGAATATCGTTTCATGGACATGACTATCGGCTTGGCCGCGTTCGGCATCGGCATCGTCGTCGGGCTGACCGGCATGGGCGGCGGCGCTTTGATGACACCGATGCTGGTGCTCTTCTTCAACGTCCCGCCGCTGACGGCCGTCTCCAGTGACCTCCTGGCCAGCGCAGTCATGAAACCGGTCGGATCGGCGGTTCACCTGCGCCGGAAGACCGTGAACCTGCAGCTGGTTAAGTGGTTGGCTATCGGGGCCGTGCCATCGGCTTTCTGCGGGGTCCTGATACTCAAGGCGCTCGGCGACGACGCCCGGGTCCAAGACGGAATCAAACTCGCCTTGGGCTGCGCCCTGATGCTCACCGCCCTGCTCTTGGTCGTCCGTGCCTACATCCGGTTGGTCGAACGAGCGAAGTCACGCGACGGGCTGGGCGCGAAGCTGCCGCTGGATAGACCGGAAGTAGCCGCCCGGATCCTGCCGACGGTGCTGCTCGGCGTCGTCGGCGGCATGATCGTCGGCCTGACATCCGTCGGGTCAGGTTCGATCATCATCATCGGTCTCATGATGATCTATCCGGGACTCAAGGCTTCCCAGCTGGTGGGCACGGATTTGGTGCAAGCCGTGCCGCTTGTCGTGGCCGCTGCCATCGGTCATATGCTGTTCGGGTCGCTGGACCTGGGAATTGCCCTGCCACTGATTCTGGGCAGTATTCCGGGCGTGTGGGTCGGAGCCCAGATGTCGTCCCGGCTCAGCGGTGGTTTCGTCAGGCGGGCGCTGGCCTTCGTCCTCCTGGCCTCCTCGCTGAAAATGCTGGGTGTCGACAACACCACGACGGGGATAATCCTGGTCGTGGTGTTGCTGGTGGCACCGCTGGTCTGGATGTACATCCGCCGGCGCCGGGGCTTCCCCGCCCTGGCCTGGACCGAGAAGCACGAACGGGTCCGCGCAGCGGCTGGCCAACCGGCGTCGGAGGTGGCGCAATGAGTGACTGGTCCGCTTCCTTGCACGAGCCGGTGTTCGCGCTGTGCGGCGCCAGGCTTGACGAGCTGGAGCTGCTCACGGGCGGCTTGTACGCGCCAGCGGACGGCTACTGCCGCCCGGGCGACAAACCGGACGGCTGGCCGCACGAGTTCACGCTGCCCGTGCCGCCCGATGTCGCCCGGCGAGGCGCCGCCCAAGGTGCCCTCCTCCTGTCTGATCCGGAAGGCACGCCGCTTGCCCGGCTCGCGGTTGCTGAACGCGGCAACCGCGGAGAGCCAGACAACCGGGAGGCGGCGGCAGGCACGGGCGGCAACGGTACCGTTTATGTGAGCGGCACCCTGGAGCCGTTACAACGGGCAGAACACCCGCCGGCGCGGAGACTTCGCCTGACCGCTCCCCTGTCGGAGGCGGACGGCCCGTGCCTTGTTGCAGCCTTCGCCGTACCGCCGGAGCCGGCACAGATCGCCGAGGCGGTGGCCGCCGCCTCCGGGGCCGGTTGGCGCCTGTTGCTGACCGCCGTCGTGAGCAGTTCCGCCTCCGCCACCCGGGACCTTGGGAGGCTGCTGGACGCCCTGGACCGCTGCGCCCATCGGGTTTCCGGCGCCTTGGTGCGTCTGCTGGTCATACCGGATGCCCAGGACCATTCCCTGCTGCGAAGCCATGCGCTGGAGCGGCTTGGCGCCGCGGCTGTCATGGATTTCACGGCGGCTGATGCGTCCGGCGCCTCCCCTTCGCCACCCGCCGCCCCGGCCGCCGGAGCGCGGCCGGAGGGCCTGGTCGTGCTGTTTACGGGGCTTTCTGGCTCCGGCAAGTCGACCTTGGCCCGCCGGTTCACGGAACGCTTGCAGGGTTTGGATGACCGCGAGGCCATCCTGCTGGACGGCGACGAAATGCGCCGCATGCTGTCGGCGGGGCTGGGCTTCTCGCCGGCCGATCGTGAGCTGAACGTCCGTCGAATCGGTTGGGTGGCGGCACAGATTTCACGGGCCGGGGGCATAGCGGTCTGCGCACCGATTGCACCCTTCGAAGCCACACGCCGGGAGGTTGCGGCGATGGCCCGGGAGACGGGCGGTTACCTTCTGGTGCACGTCTCGACCCCCTTGGAGGTCTGCGAGGCCCGCGATCGGAAGGGCTTGTACGCGAAGGCTAGGGCGGGCCTCATTCCAGACTTCACCGGCATCGGTTCACCCTACGAAACGCCGCAGGACGCCGATTACGTGGTCGACACTTCCCGGGTGGGCATCGAGGAGGCTGTCGCGGAGCTCCTCAGCCTGGTGAGAGCGGCGCAGAAGCCGCTTACTGCCGCGGCCAACCGCTAGGCGAGCCAGCGGAACCGGCTGTCCCTCACGTTCCAACCACCCTGCATAACAGCCCTGCCCGTGGCCTGGACCCACGGGCAGGGCTGTTATGCAGAGGCAGTATCAGGCCGTGGCGACGATCATTCCGGCCCCCACCGTCGCATTTGTAGCCTCGTCTATCAAGATGAAACCGCCGGTCTGCCTGTTCCTCCTGTACTCGTCGGCGAGCAACGGCGACGTGGTGCGCATCCTGATCCGGCCGATCTCGTTAAGGCTGAGCGAGTCCGGGTCGGGCCGGCGATGCAGGCTGTTGATGTCCAGCCCGTACTGCAGGTCCTTAACCAAGGCCCGCGCGCTGCGCGTGGTGTGTTTGACCGCAAGCTTCTGCCCCCGCTGCAGCGGCTTGTCGCTCATCCAGCACACCATCGCGTCGATGTCCTGGGCCACCATCGGCTTGTTGTTCGGCCTGCAGATCATGTCACCGCGGGAGATGTCCAAGTCGTCTTCGAGCCGCACGGTGACCGACATCGGAGCGAAGGCCTCGTCTACCGGTCCGTCCGGGGTATCGATGGCGGAGATCCGCGAAGGCAGGCCGCTGGGCAGGACGATCACCTCGTCGCCGACCTTCATGACGCCACCGGAGACTTGGCCGGCATAGCCGCGATAGTCGTGGTTGCGGTTCTGGTGCGGCCGGATCACGTACTGCACGGGAAAGCGCACGTCCACGAGGTTGCGGTCGCTCGCAATGTGCACGTTCTCAAGATGGTGCAGCAGCGACGGCCCCTCGTACCACGGCATGTTCTGGGACCGCGAGACCACGTTGTCGCCCTGCAGCGCGGACACCGGGATGATCGAAAGGTCGGTGATTTCCAGTTTGCTGGCAAATCCGCTGAACTCCTCGCGGATCTGATCAAACACGTCCTGCGACCAGTCGACCAGGTCCATCTTGTTGACGGCAAGCACCAGGTGCGGCACCTGCAGCAGCGACACGAGGAAGGCGTGGCGCCGGCTTTGTTCCACCAAGCCCTTCCGGGCGTCCACGAGGACGATCGCGACGTCCGCCGTGGAGGCACCGGTGACCATGTTGCGGGTGTACTGCAGATGGCCCGGGGTGTCGGCGATGATGAACTTGCGCTTCGGCGTCGCGAAATACCGGTACGCGACGTCGATGGTTATCCCTTGTTCCCGTTCGGCGCGCAGCCCATCGGTCAGCAGCGCCAGGTCTGTGTACTCGTCGCCCCGTTCCCGGCTGGTGCGTTCGATGGCTTCCATTTGGTCACTGAAGATCGATTTTGAGTCGTAGAGCAGGCGTCCGATCAGTGTGCTCTTGCCGTCGTCGACCGAACCCGCAGTGGCGAAACGCAACAGATCCATCAGAAATACCCCTCTTTCTTGCGGTCTTCCATGGCCGCTTCGCTTACTTGGTCGTCCCCACGGGTGGCGCCGCGCTCCGTGACGCGGGTCGCCGCCACCTCTGCGATGACGTCCCCGGCCGTCGTCGCCGTGGAACGGACGGCGGCGGTGAGGGTGGCGTCGCCGACGGTGCGGTACCGCACCGTTTCCCTGAAGGTGCGCTCGTTGCCTCGCGGCTGACAGAAGCGATGCACCCCGAAGAGCATGCCGTTGCGTTCGAAGACTTCCCGCTCGTGGGCGTAGTAGATCGACGGAACTGCGATCTGCTCGTGCGCGATGTAGCTCCAAATATCGAGTTCGGTCCAATTCGAAATCGGGAACACGCGGATGCTCTCGCCCAGGTGGATTCGGGGGTTGTACAGGCCCCACAATTCCGGACGCTGGTTCTTGGGATCCCACTGGCCGAACTCGTCACGGAATGAAAAAACCCGTTCCTTGGCCCGGGCCTTTTCCTCGTCACGGCGCGCCCCGCCCATGAGGGCGTTGAAGCCGTATTTTTCGGCAGTCTCCAGCAGCACCGCGGTCTGGATGCGGTTGCGGGACCCGTTGGGTTCCTCCTGCACCAGCCCGCGGTCGATGGCATCCTGCACCGAGCCGACCACCAGGTTCACCCCGAGTTCTTTGACCAAGGAGTCGCGGAACTGCAAGACCTCGTCGAAATTGTGGCCGGTATCGACGTGTACCACCGGAAACGGTATCGGCGCAGGTGCGAAGGCCCTCGCCGCGAGATGCAGCATGACGATCGAGTCCTTGCCGCCGGAGAACATGAGCGCCGGTTTCTCCAGTTCGGCGGCGACTTCGCGGATGATGTAAATCGCCTCCGACTCGAGAAGTTTAAGGTGGCTCACGTGATAGCGCGGTCCACTGGTTGTTTCATTCATTTCTTTCTTCCCCCTTTGTTTGTGCCAGCCAGCACGTAACGGCCTATTCCCGCGGCAACCGGCTGAGCCGCTGCAACAGGTCGCCTGCCAGTTCCTGCCGGCAGACCAGCAAATCGGGCAAGTACGCACTCGGTTGGTTGTAGACCAGTGGCGAACCGTCCAGCCTGCTGGCATGCAGGCCACGGCTGCGGGCCACGGCGACCGGAGCCGCTGAATCCCATTCGTACTGGCCGCCGCTGTGCAGGTAGGCATCCACCTCGCCGCGGATCACAGCGGCGATCTTGTAGCCGGCAGAGCCCATCGGCAGGACTGCCGCGCCCGTTTCCTCGGCCAGCGCGCCAATGACGGCGGGAGGCCTGGTCCGCGATACCGCGATCCGCAACCGGCGGCCCGGCGGGAAGCGGGACGGTTGCAACCGGACCGCGGGGTCGGCTGTATCCAGGGTCGTGGAAAGTCCCGGCAGCGCGACGGCCCCAGCCCGCAGGCTGCCCCTGCACCACAGCGCCACGTGGACCGCCCAATCCCGGCGCCCTTCGGAGAATTCACGGGTGCCGTCCAGCGGGTCGATAATCCAGACCCGTTCGGCCCCTGGGCGCGCCGGATCATCCTCGCCCTCTTCCGACAACACCAGGTCCTGCGGCCGAGACCACCGCAGCGCTGCGGCCAGCAGTTCATGCGAGCGCGCATCACCTTCTGTTTTCAGCCGGTCGGCTGTCCATCCCGCGACCGCGGCGTCCCACTGCAACTGCCGCAGCATGGCCCCGGCCCTGCCGGCGAGCTCCGGCGCCAGCGCGGTGTCCGGGACGTACCGTCCCAAGTCCAGGCGGTTGACCGCCTGTATATCCGCCCCCATCAACTTCCCCTTTCCCTGCTCAATCCCCTTGTTGCTGCCTGTACCGGGCGCCCGTCGCGTGAACGGCTGACCCTCAATAGGCGCCGGTTGGATTCACCATCACCTTCAACGTGCGCCACATGATCATGAGGTCCCCGGTCAGCGACCAGTTCTCCACGTAGTAGAGGTCGAGCCTCACGCTTTCGTCCCAACTCAGGTCGGACCGCCCATTGATTTGCCACAGTCCGGTCAGCCCCGGCTTGATGTACAATCGGCGGCCCACGTGCCCCTCGTAGCCGGCCACTTCCGAGGGCAGCGGCGGCCGGGGCCCGACCAGGGACATTTCACCCCGCAGGACATTGAAGAACTGCGGGAGTTCGTCCAGCGAGTACTTGCGCATCCAGGCGCCCACCCTGGTGACACGAGGGTCGGCCCGCAGCTTGAACAGCGGACCGCTGCCTTCGTTCATAGCCTTGAGGGCCTCAAGTTCGGCCTCAGCGTTGGCGGTCATGGACCGGAACTTGAACATCTCAAACGTCTGTCCGTTGCGGCACACCCGGCGTTGCTTGAAAATGACCTTGCCGGGCGAGTCCCAGCGGATCAGGCCGGCGAAGACGGCGAAGGCCGGCAGCAGGGCAAGCAGGGCGGCAGCGGAGACGACGACGTCGACGAACCGCTTGAGCAAGTACCGGTAACCGGAGAACTGCGGCCTTTCGACATGCATCAGCGGCAAGCCCTCCACCGGACGCATCTGGATCCTGGGACCTGCAACGTTGGTCAGCGATAGCGCGACCACCAGCTCGGTGGCGCTCTCCTCCAGCCGCCAGCCGAGTTCCCGGAGGTAACCGCTGCGCTGCCCCACCTGTCCCGCAACGATGACGGCGTCTGCGCCAAGGATGTCCACGGCCCGCTCAACGTCGTCCAGCCCGGCCACCACGGGGACCTGCCGTGCGGCGAGGGCGTCGCTGTCGGCCGGGACGCCATCCAGCGCTGCCCCCACCACTTGGTACACGGCGCCGGATTTCTTGGCGATCTGGTCTATCACGTAAACGACGTCTTCATAGGCACCGAGGACGACGACCTTCGAGAGGTAGTGTCCGTTCTCCCGCTGCTTCGTCAGCCACCGCCGCCAGCCCCAGCGTCCCGCCAGCAGCGCGACGATGCCGACCGGCACTCCCGCCACGAATGGAGGTGCCAACTCCTCCGCCTGCAGGGCCAAGAGGACGACGGCGAGCATCCCGTAGGCACCGGAGCTTGCCCTGATCACCTTCTTGTACTCGGCGGCCCCGACACCGATCACCCGCAGGTCCCGGGTCCTCCCGACCGCGAGGGCGCAGGCCATGACAGCGCCGGTGACCAGCGCAAGGGCCGCACCGGCCCCGGTTACCCGATCACCAACGAGCAGCAGTGCCACAGCTACCGAGAGCACGAGGATGGCAGTGTCCGTAGCGAGCAATTTGGCCTGGTAGCGGCGGGCCCACGGCTTGGACGTGCGGCCGCGCGCTCCCGGACGTGGAACAGCGGGTTTCAGGAGCGTCGGTATGGAAAGTTTCGGCGCAGCCGGCGTCTCGAACCCGAACGTTTCCGCGGCGACACCCACCAGCGGGGCGACCGTGCGTTGCAGGTAGCTGTCCGTGGACACCTGGGCATCATGCATGGCTAGCGCTTCCCTTCAAGAACCGGAAAGTCCGGCGTAGTGATCGTCGACCTGTGCGAAAAGACCCGGCGGCTGGCATTCGCTGCGCCGGCGGCCTCGGAGACATGCGAGGTCTTCGCCGCCTTCATGGCGTCTTAAGCAGGGCTGCCGCGGCAGCCAGTCGCTCGAAAGCCGAGCGGCCGACGCTTCCCGGCGCGCTCCGGCTGGACGTTAACTCCTGCGATCCCCCGCCAACAGAAAGTTGATTGGGTGCCTGTTGGTCTGCAGAGCCGGCTACGGGCCGTGCCGGCACGCCTGCCCAGCATTCTTCCGGCGGCACGTGTCCCAGGACGGCCGAGCCCATGCCCACCGTCGCGTCCCGGCCGATGCCAACACCGGAGGCGACGCTGCAACACATCTGTAGCCAAGCTCCACGCCCCACCTGCACGTGGTCGGCAAGGGCCGCCCCTGCGCCCACGGTGGCAAATGCGGATACTGCCACATCGTGCGACAGTGACACCCGCGGCATGATGACGACGTGTTCCCCCAGGGTTACTCCCGCGGCCAGGACACTTTCCGCCAGGACAAGGCTGCCGGCACCGACCCGGACACTTGCCGAAAGCGGTGCGCGGAGGCCGACGAATGTCGCGTAGCGTTCCGGCCCGGCTCCGTACTCTGCCAACCGGTCCACCAACTGCCGGCGGATGGCCGGGGATTCGTGGCACACCAAGAGCCTGCAATCCGGGTACCGGTAAACCGCCTCGACGGGCCCAAGGACTTGCACACCATCTACGTAACGTCCATGGACATCCGGGTCCTCATCGAGCACGCCGACTACGTCCCACCCACCTGCAGTGCGCATCGCTGCCAAAACTTCCCTGGCCAGTCCCCCTGCCCCCAGCAGCAGCACACGAGTTACAAAATCCCCCATTGCACATCTCCCCCCAGAAATGCACTTCCCGCTATTGTCCGGCAGCGGATGCCGCAGCCGTCCTTTATACATGTACGGGTTACTTGCCCCCAGCGATCCGTAGACTCCCTGCGTCCTTGCAGGACCGGTGTTTTCCGTACCCTCAGAAGCCTACGGGGGCGCGCCGGAGTGCGTGCGCGTACCGGCTACTGGACTGTCCGGCGCGCTACTCAGGTTTCTACTTCCAATTTTTCGGCGCAGGGGGCACCAGCGGGGTGCGAAGAGGAGGGCTTTGCCGGTTCCGGGACGCCTGATACCCGGACATGGAACGACCACTACCGGCGGCATACTCGCCTCTGGCAGTGGTCGTCTCCACGGGCCGCTCCTACAGGTGTTCGTGCCCCAGCTGCTCCCGGCGGTTGATGCCCAGCTTCTCGAACATGCGGTAGATGTGGCCTTCGACGGTCCGGACCGACAACGAGAGCGCGTCCGCGATCTCCGCATTGCGCTTGCCCGCGATGACCAACGCCGCGATGTCGCGTTCCCGGCGTGTCAGCGACATCGAGGACGGGATCTCCCGGGCGACGGGTGCCGCCTCCTGCCACTGCCCGAGCAGTGCGCTAATGCGTCTTTGCGCAGCCCTGTTGCGTTCCGCCTTGGCAATCCGGAGCGCCTCCGACAAGGTGTGGAGCCCAAGGGAAACCAGCCCTGATGAGTGCACTTCCTCGGCCGTGTGCACTAATTGCTCGATTCCGCCTATATCGGCAGCCTCGCAGTATTGGGCTGCAAACGCCGCCTCCCTTCCCTCAATGGAAGCGGCCAACGAACCGACCTGGCCGATCCTGCCCATGTCCCCCAGCTGAATGGCCAGAAACCTCAAGGCGAGTTCGAGGGAGCTCCACCCCCGATTCCCCGCGGTGTCTGCCAGGGATTGCAGTTCGGACAGCGCCTTGGTGCCGGGAAACTGGAGAAGCCGGGCGGCAGCAGCCAAACCGTCGCTGAAAAGGCCGGATGGAGTAGCGTTTCCGGTCCCGGCCATTGCGTAATCGGACAGGTACTGCCCGGCCGGCTCATCCTGCCCGTTCAACATCGCCACATACGCACCGACAGCGAGCGCCACTGGGCGCAGGCCCAACGGGTCGTGGTGCTCCAGTTCCCCGGCTGCTCCGGCCAGCATACGGTGAGCCTCGGCATAATCGCCCCGGCGCCCGAGGATGATCCCGGCCGCCACATCGACTGCTCCGCCGTAATGGACCAGCTCGTTCGGCCTTACGGCCCGGAATCCATCCACTGCTTCCGCGGCGTCGCCCCAGCGCCCCGCCGTCAGCAGCGCCGCGATATGGCGGGCAACGACAAACGTCCGGCTTGCTACCTGCGGCTCGTGCACTTCCAGCGCCTGCAGGGCCTTGGTCGTTTCCGCTGCCGCGTGATCCGCTCGCCCGGTGACCGTATACACCTGTGCCAACAGCGCGCGCGCCAGCACCAGGCAATCCAGGTCCTGGGCAGATGATGCCTCCGCGACGAGCACCGTCAGGGGCCCGCTCGCCGCCGTGTGTCCGCCGTCGGCAACAAGATGGCGCAATTCAAGCAGCCGGAGGCTCCGGTCCAAAGCCTGGTCCATACCGGGCTTTGACTCGGAATACGTCGGCAAGCCCTTTGCTTCGGCGGCCCAGTCCTCCAGGCTGCGGTGCGTCCAAATATCGGCGGGATACGGCCGTTGTACTGCCAGCAGTGCTGCGTCCCGGGCCTGTTCCGCATTACCGGCCGCCGCGACCAACCCCTCGATGAGGGGCCCGGACGTGGGATCGGAAGGGCAAACTGCCCTGGCCCGCTGCAGCTGGGCCGCCCAACGGAACCCACCTGTCGTAACGGCGCCGGCTGACCGTACGGCGAGCCTTGTTTCTCCCGCGTTGTTGGCCGCCGCGGCGGCCTTCACCAGCTCATCATCCGGCAGTTGCACGCCGCTATCGAGCGCCCATTTTGCACGCCGGAACAGCATCTCGCCCGATCCGCTGACCGGCAGGACTTCCTCCAATTTCCGGTACAATCTCAGCCTTCGGAACACCGGCACCAGAGTCGGCAGGGCCTGTGCGTGAACCGGGTTCCGCAACCAGATACGCGGTTCGGGCGGCGGCGAAATCTCGATGAGTCCGTTTTCCATCAGCCGGTCGATGGCCTGCACGTTCCCGCATTCGAACATCACCGTCAGGGGGACTCCCCCGAGCAAAGCCACGAAATCCAATACTTCGCGCTCGTCGGCGCTTAGTTCGCTGAGCTCCCGCTCGATCAGCTCGGAGAGGCGGGCGTCCGCCTCCGGCAGCGCATCGCGCATGAGCCATACGCCGCGGGTCTGGACCAAGCGCCCGGCCTGCCGGGCCTGCTCCAGCAGGCTTAGCAGGAAGAGCGGGTTGCCGCCGCTTGCCCGGGCAAGCGCGGCACTGGCACTGGCCGCCGTTTCCCCACCGAGTACCTGGTTGCACAGTTGGTGTACCTGCCTGTCGGTCAACGGGTCCAGCGACCGGCGGTGCAGCAGCCCCTCGACCGCCTCTCCCAGGATCGTGGGCGGTTCGGCCAGGCTGGGTCGGCTGAGCAGCAGCGCCTTGACCTGCATCGAGGCGACCAGTTGGCCAAGAATTTCCGCGCTTCCCGCGTCCAGGTCGTGGGCATCGTCGACGACGAGCAGGGCCGGCTGCAGGCCGGTTGCGTCTGCCTGCAGCCGCTCCGTCAGCGTGCGCATGGTGGAAAAATGCGAGCCCAGTTGCTGTGCGGTCAGATTCGTGAGTAGCGGGGCCAAGGCGCCGTACGGGACCGAGGAGAAGGTGCGGCTCGCATGTACTCGAAACGGCCGCACATCGTCCGACAGTTCCTGCAGCACGGCGGCCGCCAAGGCGCTTTTGCCCAGCCCGGATTCAGCGACGATCCATGCCCCGTTGCCATTGCGGATGTTCTCGGTGGCAGCCATGACATCGGCGTCCCGCCCCACCAGCCTGCGTCCTTGACCTGTATCAGTCATGACGCCGACCCCGCCGCTCCCAGCAGTTCGCGCAAATCGGCGCGGCCCGAGACATGGAGCCGGGCGAACATCTTGCCCAAGTGCCAATCAACGGTCCGTGGCGACAGATGCAGCCTCCGGCCCAGCGCTGCACTGCTGCTGCCTTGCGCGGCCAGTTGCGCCAAGGTCAGTTCGAAGGGACTCAGAGACTCCAGCATGGCAACGATGGTGCTGGAGTCCTGGAGCATGCGGTAGCCCGCGTTTTCCAAGGCGCGCGCCTTACGGGCCGCTGCGCGGTCGCCTCCTGTGACCGCAGCGCTCTGGGCGGCACGGGCGGCGTCGTAGCTGAACAGGACGTCGCCCAGCGCCGCTGCACTTTCGGCTGCTTCAAGCAGAATCACGGGGTCTTGGGACATCAGACCCTGGCTGTACTCATGGCAGAGCCGTGCGGCTTCGCCTTCGCAGGCGGCAGCCGATGCCTGCAGCTGGCGGGCATAGGACCTGCCGCCCACCCGCGCTGCGGCAGCATGAAAAATCATGGCCGCACCGGAATTCCCGGCGGCCAGTTCTTCGGCGCCCGTCTGATCCAGCGCCGCTGCTCCGTCGTCATCCCGCCGCAGCCGCTGGGACGCAAGGATACTGAAGTATTCCGTGGCCCGGGCCGTCACCCGGCGGGGACGTCCCGGTGAAGAAGCGGCTGCGGCCAGGTGGCGGCGGGCATTCTTCTCATCCGACAGCAGGGAGTAGGAGTAGGCGGCCGCCGCGTTGGCAAGGCCAACGCCGCCGCTGTTGCCGGCCACTCTCAGCTGGCTGATGGCCGGTAGCAAGGCAGCAAGGGCCTTTTCCGCCCGACCGGCGCGTGCGTGGACGAGTCCCAAGGCCAGCTCGCTCCCGTCGCTGCACAGGAATGTCCCCGCCTGCGCCGCGAAGGTTTCGCAATAGCCAAGGCATGAATCAAGCCGCCCTGCCACGATGAGGGACGTGAAAATCCGGGTTTCCACGAAGCCACGCAGCACCTTGGGCAGGCGCCGATCCGCCAGCTCCGCGAGCAGCATGTTTCCCAGGTTATGCGCTTCCGTTTGCCGGCCCATGACCGCCCATGCTTCGCAGAGAAGGGCTCCGGCGCGGAGCCTGGTCTGCGGCGGTTTGTCCCAGTCGTCGCGCAG
Organism: Arthrobacter sp. Y3224055; assembly: GCF_059090825.1. NCBI lineage: Bacteria > Bacillati > Actinomycetota > Actinomycetes > Micrococcales > Micrococcaceae > Arthrobacter > Arthrobacter sp. Y3224055. Next base: position 281,363 of record NZ_JBNHGB010000005.1, read on the forward strand.
CAGCTTGACCAACTTGGAGACTTGCCCGTACCGGCCGTCGAAAGCGGCCTGGTCTGCTTCGATCAGCAGGGTTTCATCGATCGTGGTTTCCAGTATGTCCTTCGCACGGGCTGCATCACCGAGAACGTGCCCTTCATTGGTCTCCGTCACCGCTTGCAGTTCTGCGGCGAGCCTTGCGCGCAGGTTTCTCAGCTCCTCCAAGCAGGGGTCGATGGTTCCGCCCGTGGCCCGCGAAACGGCGAGACGCTCGCCGGCCAGCGCGACCAGGGCAGCCATGGGGTCCTTGCCGTCCTCCGGGAGGTGGGCCGCCAGCAGGTCTGCGGCCTGGCTCGGCTTTCCCAGCAACAGCAGTGCCCGGGCTTCTTCCCGGAGGCCGGCCGCGCAGCGGTGTTGCCGGCCCAGCGCCCGGACCAACTGCAGCGCGCGTCCCGGCTCCAGCTGGTCGTTGGCGGCAGCAGCAGCCCGCAGGGTCTCTTCCGGGTCCAGCGCGGCGCCCCCCTCCAACGCCCAGATGCCGAGATCCGGCAGGTAGCGCTCCGGCACTTCCGCGGGGTGCAGCACGTGCGCGACCTCATCCCACAGTGCACGCGTCCGGCCGGGCGTGAGCATGCTCTTGACGACTCCGCCCAGGAAGTGACCGCCCACCCGCACCAGCGGGTCGGCGCCTAGGTCGACCGTGATGGTACCGCGGGCCTCCAAGTGTTCCAGAGTCAGCGGGTCGGCCAACCGCTGAAGAGCCGAGAGCGTGACGCCGCCCGCCAGCGCCAGTTGCTCGACGAGGCGCCGATGCCCGGGAGGCAGTTGCAGCAACCGCGGCCGCATCACCTCTGCAATGTCTCCCGTGAAGACGAGCGGCTGCGCCAACACCCACATCCCGCCCTGCTCAACCAAAGTCCGTGCTGCCACCTGGTCTCGGGCCAGAACCCGCAGGTAGCGCGGATTTCCACCGGTGTTCAGCCACAGCGACCGTGCAGCGACGGAAGATATGTTGCCCCCGAGAATTTCGGTCAGCAGCGCCTCACTGTCTGCCGGATCCAGCGGAGCAACGTCGAACCGGCGGAGGTCTCCCTCGATCCACAGCTGCATAAAGGCGCGGTCGCCGGCCGCAACGTCCTGGCTGGCCACAAAAAGTGTAACGACTCCGGCGCGCGCCAATTGGGCCAAGGCAGCGGAGGTGAACGCGTCGAGATTCTCGGCGTTGTCCACGAACAGGACAATCCGTTTGCCCTTGGCACGGTTCAGCAGCGTAGCAGCGATTCCCTCAAGAACGAGCGCCGGGTGCTCCAGTCCGTCGTCGCCCACTCCCCCGAGCAGGATTCCCAATGGGGCGTAGCTGGTGCGGGACGAGGCCTGGCTTCCCCGGACAAATTCGACGTGTGTTTCCGGGCCGAACCACTTCAGCACCTGCTGGGCGATGGTGGATTTCCCCATGCCGGCGGCACCAATCACCAGCACCCCCTGCTGGCCTTGTTGCAGTGCCGCGAAGATGTCCTCTGCCAGACGGCGGCGGCCGGGTGAAATAGAGTCGGCAAGCGGACCATTAAACGGCCCATTGAAAACAGCAGTCATCAGCGTCTCCCCCCAAAGTCGCTCAGACGCGGCCGTGCATTGGCATCGGCCACGCGTTCTCACCGGCCACGGGCTGCGTTCCCCCAAGGTCCGCAAGGCCCGGTCCCCAACCGGTGAGGTCCACAGTCTAAAGCCGATTCCGCGCCGCGTCTATGGAGGGGGTGTCTCCAAGTGCGCAACATGCAGGTAGCAATCGTGCGCCCCGGCCAAGTAATGCCCGTACCCATCACCGCAAAGCCGAGTGTTCTCCTGTTCTGCTCCGGGAAAGCATTCTGGATCCTCGCGCGCATTCTCCGGCAAGCCCGGTAGCGGAAACGGCCCAGGCCGGGGCAGCTTCGGGATCCCGGTAAGCACCACTCGTGTATCGGCCGCCACCTGTCAATAGGCTCGCTTTATCACCGCAGAGGTCGGTGATCCGGGGTGCCTTGGGGCGCATCCCGGTAGGGGGAGGACGGCGCATGAAAATCATGTTCGTGACGTCGGCGGGCGGGCATCTGGCCCAGCTGCTGCCGTTGGATAAGTGGTGGAGCCAGCACGCCCGCAGTTGGGTGACGTTCCAGCGGCCCGAGGTCGAGGCTGCTTTGCACAACGAAAACGTCACCTGGTGCTTTTATCCCACCACCAGGAATGTCCGCAATGCCATCAGAAACCTGCTTTTGGCCTGGCCGACGCTCCGCCGGGAGCGCCCCGACGTGGTGGTTTCCGTTGGCGCCGGCGTGAGTGTCCCGTTCTTCCTGGTCGCCCGCCTGCTCGGCATCCACACGGTGTACATAGAGTGCTTTGATCGGATTACCATGCCGACCCTGAGCGGCCGCCTTTGCTACCCTTTGTCCGAGCTCTTCTGCATCCAGTGGGAAGAACAGCGGCGCTTCTACCCCGAAGCCGTGAATATCGGACCGGTACTGTGAACAGCGCGCACCCCGCTCCGCAGGTCGTGGTCTCGTTGGGAACCGACCATCACACGTTCGACCGCTTGGTCGACTGGATCGACGACTGGCTGGCCGGTCTTTCCGATCCACCGTCGTGCCTTGTGCAGCACGGAGCCAGCCGTCCGCCCCGGCACGCAGACGGGGTCACCAGAATGCCGCGCGAGGACTTGCTGGCACTGTATCGAACTGCCACTGTCGTCGTCGTCCAGGGCGGGCCAGGCTCCATCCTCGATGCCCGTGAGGCCGGCCATCTGCCGATCGCGGTGCCCCGGCGGCCGGAACTGCGGGAGGTCGTCGACGGGCACCAGATTGCGTTTACCGAGACGATGGCGCAGCACGGGGACGCGATCCTCGTGCAGGACCAGCGGTCGTTGGCCGCCGAACTCGAGAGGGCGCTGCTCGCCCCCTCGTCTGTTCGTACGCCGCCGCGCGTTTCTTTGGCAGCCGAGGCTGCCGAACGGCTCGGCGCGGCAGTCGAACAACTGGAAAAGACACCCACCGGGCCTATTGCGCTTCGCCGTATCCGGCAGCTTCTGGCGCTGCGGCAGAGGGAAGTCCACACGCACGCGGGGTTAAAAGCTCCCCGCGTCGTTCGAAACTAGGCCTGCGGCAGTCCGGATCGAGCCGGAACCGCCGTAGTCCCGCTAGACGGGGACGAGCCCGCCCTGCGCAGGCGGGCAGAATCCCTGACCGAAGGGTTGCGCTGCGTTAAATGCCCCCGACGCAGCGCAACCCGAGGTTTGCCCGCGGCACGCCTGCATCGGAATGGCCATGAAAAAGGGGCCGACGATGGGATGGGGGTGGCCCAGTCTCGGAGGCCGCCCATCGTCGGCCCCGCTCAGGGAGCCACTCAGGCTGAAACGATTTTATGCACGGTTGGTGCGGGCGTGCCAATCCACGGTTGTGTGACGCCTTGCGCCGGCGCCCAGCCCTCCATCGCGGACCTGCGTTAGGCGGCGACTCAGTTGACCGTCCGCTACGACGATCCCTGTTGCTTCCGCATTGGACCGTCTTTCTTCCCGAGCCCGAATTTCTTCGTTATCCAGCAGAGACCGACGGGGCCTGGGGGGAAGGTTCCGCCTTCGCGGTTCCTCTGGCTTTCGCCAACCCCGCCGGTCGGCTGGATGCGCCCGGACCCTTCAGCTCCACGCGCACGGTATTGCGACTCCGCCTTGACGGCGCAACAACACCTTCTCAGCGTAAAGAGCCGAGGGCGACCTGACACGAGTAGTCACCACTCGTTCTTGGGTTAGGTCGCCGCGCCCATGACCCGCGGGATACCCCTGCGGTCTTCCCGACACTCACCCCTGCTTGGCGTTGGCGTGATACTTTTGCTGCGCGGCGAGAAGCCCGTCGGACAGGAGCAGTTCCACCGCGTCTGCTGCATCGTCCAAAAGGAAGGGAAGGTCTTTCTTTTCCGCCGTCGAGAAATCGCGCAGCACGTAGTCCGCCGTATCCATCCGGCCCGGCGGGCGGCCAACGCCTATGCGAATCCTGTAGTAATCCTTGGTCGCCAGCGCCTTGGACATGTCGCGGAGTCCGTTGTGCCCGCCCTCTCCCCCGCCGATCTTGAGTTTGATCGTATTGAAGGGGATGTCGATCTCGTCGTGCAAGGCGACCACGTGGTCCGGTTCGATTGAGAAAAACCGGCACAGCGCCGACGTCGGTCCCCCGGACAGATTCATGAACGTCAGTGGCTTGGCGAGCACAACCCTGGGCCCGCCAATTCCCAGGCGCCCTTCCAAAACCTGTGCGTGCGCCTTGTGCGACTTGAACGAACCGCCGACCCTGCCGGCCAGCTCGTCGAGGGCCATCTGGCCGACGTTGTGCCGATTGCCGCTGTAGCCGGGGCCCGGGTTCCCCAAACCGATTATCAGCCAGGTGTCGGTGCTCACGTAGACGGGTGCTCCTCGGACGGTAGATGCGAAGGATTCAAGATCATCCTAGGGATAGACCAAAGCCCCCGGCGAATGCGCACGCGCGTCGCCGGGGGCTTTGAGGCCGTGTTGTTACTCGGCCGGGGTCTCGGCAGCCGGCTCGGCGGCTTCGCCTTCAGCGGCTTCAGGCTCGGCCACGGTCGGAGCGGAAACCGCGGCGATGACGGTGTCCTCGGGGATCAGCAGGCTGACGCCGGCAGGCAGCTGAATGTCGGTGGCGTGAACGTGCTCGCCAACCTCACGGCCCTCAACGTTGATGGTCAGCGCCTCCGGCAGAGCGGTCGCATCGGCCTCGACCAGAACGGTGAACTCTTCCAGATCCAAGATGGCGCCCGGGGCAACTTCGCCTTCGACGTGGATGTTGACGTCGACGTGAACCTTCTCGCCCTTGCGCACGGTGAGCAGGTCAACGTGCTCGATGATCTGGGCGATCGGATCGCGCTGGATGTCCTTGGCCAGGGCCAGGTGCTCGTCCCCGTCAATGTCCAGGGTCAGCAGCGCGTTGGAGGTACGCAGCGCCAGCGTCGTGGCCTTCTGCGGAAGCAGCACGTGCAGCGGCTCTGCCCCGTGACCGTAAATAACGGCGGGGATCTGGGCGTTGCGGCGGGCCCGGCGCGCGGCGCCCTTGCCGAATTCGCTGCGGACTTCAGCTGCAAGCTTCTGGTCGGACATAATGTTCTCCTTGTGCTGGGTGGTTTTGAGGCGGGTGCCTAGAGACCGACCCGCCGCACCGATACCAGTGCAGAGAACGAAGCTGCTAGCCACCGTCGATAACGGAGAACCGGTTCCGGCTCTCCCTCGCCTAGGCAATGCCAGAAGTTTATCAGGGTCGAGGCGCTGGCCCGAATCCTGCACCCGCTTACTCCAGCGCGCTGCTGTCTTCAGCCAGGCTGGTGGCGGCATGGGTGATCGCGTCGGTCATAATGCCCAGCGCCTCCAGATCGACGTTGCCAATGTCATCGCCCGATTTGTGGTAGTTCGGGTCTCGTGGCTGCCCTGGTGCGCCACCGAAAAGGATGCTCTCCCGGGCGGTTTTTCTCTCGTCGCTGCCGGTGAAGAGGCCGCCCACAGCAATATCTTCCTCGATGAACGCCACTTGATCGGAATAGAAGTTCCATTCCGTTGGCACCCAGGGCTGGGCACGGGAGTCGAAGTAGTCGGTGAAGAACTGCATGATCTCCTCCGACCCGTCGGGCACCTCCCACTCGGAGTCGTCGTCGGATTTCTGTGGGTCGTAGACCGCGATGACGTAGTTGGGCGAGGCTACCATGTCGATGTTCAGATAGGCGGCGATGTGGTCGAGTTCGCTGCGGTCGTGCTCTGCCAGATCTTCGACATAATGCTTGGAGCCGAACGCCTCCGGAAACTCTTCCGCCCCCCACCACGCGAAGCGCACCTTATTATTTGGTTCACCCCGTTGGCTGAGTTCTTGCGCGGCCTCCAGCAGGGCCGCCGCACCGGAGGCGTTGTCATTGATCGCCGGACTGTTCCGCACCCCGTCGAGGTGGGCGCCCAGCATTATCACGTTGTCGTCACTGCCGCCGGCCGTCTCGGCAATGATGTTGAAGGACTCATGGCTTTCGCCACGTGTTTCGAAAGTAAAGTACTGGCGCGTGCTTTGATAACCCGCACTCTCGAGCTGCTCTTCCACGTATCGGGCCGCCGCCTCGTACCCGGAGGTGCCGCTGGCCCGGTCGCCGTGCTCATCGGCCATTGCTTGAAACTCTTCAAGATGCTCGTACGCTGTGGCAACTGAGGCCTGCGGCACGGGTCTGTCTGCCCGTTCGGCGGCCAGCACAATCGCCGCCAGGAGAACCACCAGCCCGAGCGCCGCGACGAGGACAAGGGATCTCCGGCGCCTGGGCCAGTGGAGTTTCATGTCGTCCTCATGAGTGCAACATCACCACAGCATTCTAGCTGCCGGCTCCGGGGGCCGGGCAATGTCCGACGGCAGGTTTGGAGTCGGCAGAATGAGCGGGGATGAACGGGGCCTCAGAGTGAACCGGGGCCCGAAAAGCAATCGGCTACCTAATGGTCGGTGCAGCCCAAAGCATTCCCCCCGGGGGCCAGGAGGTCCCGAATCAGCGGGAAGCCGTTCCTGAAGCAGCCGTGGGGGACGATGATCCGTCGTCCACGATTTGCCGGAAGTTCTTGGCGCCCGCGGCGACCGGTCTCTCCAATGGGCCTTGTCCCATCCACCGTCTCCAGATCAGGGCGAAGGCGAGGGCGACCGTCAAATGCACGATGAACCACAGGAAGGGTGCCTCGTAGTGCAGCTCAGGGCTCAGCGCGAGCAGGTGTGCGGAGTAAAGGGTCAGGGTCATCGAGCCCATTGCGGCAAGCGGCGTCAGCAAGCGTGCGGCCGCCCCTTCGATCAGGAGGAACACACCGACCGCCAACAGACCGAGCCCCAGACTGCTGGCGATGGCCAGGGGCATGTTCGAGTGCGGCGTCGCGATCGCCAGCCACCACGCGGAGGTGTCCGGAATGATCCCGGGCCCGAAGATAAGGCCGTTGTCCAGCTCTTCCCCCGTCATCCCGCTGGTGGCCACCAATTGCTCGAAGCCTCCCATGGCGTACAGCAGGATGGCGGAGGCCGCGTTGGACAAGATCGCCAGGCCTGCACCGATACCGGCGATATATCCCTGCACCCTGGGCCTTCGCAGGTCCAGCCGTCCGATGCCAAGGCCGGTCAGGATGTAACACATGTAGGCCAGCGCCGGATATGAGCCGGTCAGCAGTAAATCCGAGACCACGCCGGCGGGTTCGAAGAAGAAATGCCCGACGGCGGGGTTGAACGTCGACGATGTCGGGAGGAATGGATCCAGCTTCTGCAGGAGGATCGGCGAGACGATGCCGAAGACGGCCGCGCTGATGAACAAGGTTCTGGGCCGCAGATGCAAGAAAGGAATGGCGAGCAAGAAGAACACCGAATAGTAGATCAAGATGCCGTTGGCAGGAGGATCCTCCTGCTGCAAGAAGGGCGCGATCGCCAGGGCTATGGCTCCGATCAGGACGGCCCGAACGGCCAGTCCCAGTCGGTCCCCGGCCATCCTCGGCCCCGTGTGCGGTCTGTTCCCCCCGGAGGACAGGGCCAAACCCACTCCGGCAAGGAGGGCGAACAGCGCAGCGGAGTCACCGGCGAACAAGATCCACGCCAAAGTGGGCTCGCCGGTGTCCTGGTTCGCGTCCGGCAAGATGTGAATGGCGATCATCCCGATGAGGGCGAGGCCACGGGCCGCGTCGATGCCGACCAATCGGCTCCGCTTCTGCATCGATTTAGCGTCTGCGGGGCCGGGGTCGCGTCCCTGCCTGTCCGGAATACGGCTCATGTTCGTCCTTCTCTTTCGCTGTCTAAACGATCTCTCGTGCGGGGTTGCCGCCGTACCGCGCGCCCTCCGGCACTTGGCTACCCTTCATCAGGAGGGAATCGGCCTCCAGGACCGAGCCGTCGCCCATGACGACGTCGTAGAGCAGGTAGGACCCGACGCCCAAGGTGACTCCCCGGCCGAGGGCGATCGCGTCGAGTTTGAAGACGCCGTCCTCCATGGAGTGGCACTGGACGACGCTGGAGTTATTGAGAGTCGCGTCGTCACCGATGGTCACCAGCGTCTTCTCCGGGATGACGCAGCCGTCGTCAAAGACACGCTTACCCATCCGCACGCCCTGCAGGCGCCAGAACAGGGGCTTGAACGGGGTGCCGTCAAAGAAATACAGCGGATACGTGATGAACTTCCAGAACCGTTCGTGCCGCCAGAATCTGACGTCGTAGATGGAGCAAACGGTCGGGACCATGGCTTTGAATCCCTGGGCGGCACGCTCGAGCACGATGAAGAAGGCGATCATGAAGGCGCCGAAGCTGACGGTGCCCAGGTACAGCCCGAGTCCCGGAACGCCCGGGAAGAGTATGAGGGCGAGTGAAAAGGCCAGCATGCCGGCGAGGATGAGGACCCACCGGCTCGCCAGGTACAGCCCAAGGGAGACGGCATTGTGCCGGTTCTTGGCCGGCAGCCGGCGGATCATTTCTTCCCGCCGGTCCGTTTTGAGGTCGCGATTGACCGACCGGGGAATCTCGAACGCCGGTGATCCGAGCAGGCCGACGTTTTCCCGAACCTGGCCATGGATGGGAATCATGACTTTACTGCCGAAGAGAACGTTGTCGCCGACACGGGCGCGGGACGGATACGGAATGTCGTTGCCGAAAAAGTTTTTCGCCCCGATTTTCACCTCGGAGACGCTGAAGGACGTACCTGAGTAGTTGGCGTTACTGATCGACACGCCGTCGGAGATCATCGTTCCGGATCCGACGGTAGTCAGGTAGGGGTTGTCATGGTCGAGTTCCGTCCCGAAATTCGATCCTGTCTGCTCAACATTTGGCTGCTTGTAACCCAGCAGACGAAGGTAGTGCACAGCCAGGGAGCTGTCCCCGGTGATGTGCATGAACTGGAAGACGTTGGTCAGCCGGAAGATGAGCCGGTGGGCGGCGTAGCGCAGCCCGTACATCGGATAAACCTGCCCCGGTTTAATCAGGAGGTTGAGCAGCCGGGGAACCGTGAACATTGCGGCCAGACCGAGGAACATGCCACCAAACAGCACGACGAATGAAGCGAATACCAGATCCGCGTAGAAGCCCGGGTTCGTGTGGTCCATATGGCCGGTTTCCCCGTAGGCCGGCAGGAGCAGCGCAATGGCCAGTAGAAGCAACGGGCCGAACAGGACAGTGTTGTTGAGCAGGAGGAGCACGCTGAAGGTGACCCGCCGCCGCCGGCTGCACGGCAGCGGCTCGACGAACCGGTAGTTCACGTCGGTCGGCACCGCAGGGGACCCGTGCCAGCTTTCGCCGGCGGGTACGGATTGCAGCCGCTGCAAGGACGACGAGTGACCCAATTGAGCTCCGTCGCCCATCGTGGAGTTGATGTCCAGCACGCACCTCTCGCTCACCAGGACGTCCTGGCCAAGCGTGACCCGGCCGGTCTGGATCCACCCGTCGTGGGCCCGGTAGCACAGGTAAAACGCATCCCTGTTGATCACCGTCCCGCTGCCGATCGTCAAGAGGTCGGTGCATACCGGAGTGATGGGGGTGAGGATGGTGACGTTGGAGCCGATCTTGGCTCCCAGCAACCGCAGGTAGAAGGGAAGGATGGGGGTCCCGACGAAGAAGGCCAACGGGTTGAGTCTGACCAGCGCCCGGACAAACCAGAACTTGACGTAGGCCAGGGACCAGATGCGGATGTTCTGCTCTTCCCATCGTCCGAGGAGCAGCCATTTCAGCAGGATCGGCACGATGCTGAGGGCCAGAAAGAAGCTGAATCCGATGACGACCGATCGCCCCCAGGTCTCCAGGACGCCCTCCCCTGCAATGACCCAGGTGAAGCCGGCCGTGATCGCCGTGAGGAAGGTGTAGGAGTAGCCGATGGCGAGTGCGGCTTGCAGGGCACCGCAGAGCACGACGTCGAAAGTGCCGGCCCGCCCTCGTTTGGGCCTGGGGTGCGGTTCCTGTGCTGCCCAAGCGTGGGGGGCTGTCGGGGAAGTAAGAGCAGCGGCGAGCTCTCGGATCGTCGGATGCTCGTAGATGACCTGCAGATCAACCGGCGGCAGGTCGGTGTTCGTGCGCAGCGCGGCGGAGAATCGCGCAATTATCAGGGAGTTGGCCCCGAGATTCTCGAACATGTGAGCCTCGACGGAGACGCGCTCCAATCCCAACACGGCAGCAAGCTGCTCGGCGAGAGCCGCCTCGGCGTCCGTCGCCGGTTCGCAGTACTCGCCCTCGGCTGAAGCGCTCACCCGGTTGCTGGGTGTCGGCAGGTTTTTCCGGTCGGCCTTGTCGCTGGGCAGCATCGGCATGGTCTCAAGCTGCTCATAGAAGGCCGGGATCATGTAGCCCGGCAGCCGGTCGCGGAGCTCCTCCCTGATCTCCTCGGGCGCGAGTTCGGAGACCCCTTGGCGCAACGTATAGAACGCGGCAAGCTCTGTCATCCCCGGTGCCGACTCATGGGTCTCGACGACTGCCTGCGCGATCCCAGGGATTTGCAGAAGCACCGATTCAATTTCTGACAGCTCGATCCGGTACCCGCGGATTTTGACCTGGGTATCGATTCGGCCGTAGTACTCGATCAACCCGTCGTCGTTGATCCGCCCAAGGTCGCCGCTGCGGTAGATGCGTCCCGATGGGTTATTCGAAATGCCCATGAAGTCGGGGATAAAGACCGCATTAGTCTTCTCGGGATGATTCACATAACCCACCGCCAGCCCGATCCCGGCGATGCCGATCTCGCCTGTCTCTCCCCGTGGCAGGGCACGCGGCTCGTCGGGATCCAGGATCATGATCGTGTAGGTCGGCAGCGGCTGGCCGAGGGTGATCGGCTTGTCGGGATGCAGAACGTCCCACGTGGCGGTCACGGTCGCTTCGGTGGGCCCGTAGACATTGAGGAATCTCCGGCCGGGCCGGTACCAACGCTCGGCCAGATCGCGCGGGCACGCCTCACCCGAGACCAGCAGAAAACGCAGGTCAGGGAGTTCGTGCTCCAGTGTGGCCAACAGGGTGGGTACACAACACATCGCGGTAATACGGTTGTCGAGCAGAAACCGTTCCAGGTCAACCCCGAGCAGGCTCTTCGAACTCGGCTTGGGCACCAACGTCGCCCCGACCATCCACGGCACCCACATCTCCTCGACAGAAAAGTCGAAGGCGATCGTCAGTCCCTGATAGACGCGGTCGTTGCCCTGATATCCGTAGACCTCGGCGGCGACCCTGACGAAGTTGCAAATGCTGGAGTGTTCGATGGCCACCCCTTTGGGACGGCCCGTGGAGCCCGACGTGTAGATGACGTAGGCCAGGTTCTCGACAGGGGCGGGCTTCTCGCTGTCTGCGAGCCGGGAGCCGGACATGGCTGCAATGTCCGCGGCGGCCGTGTCCAAACTCAGGGCGCGCGGGCAGTCCTCCGGCAACAGACTGGCCAGGTGGCTCAAGGTCAGCACGCGGCTGGCCCCGGCGTCCTCCATGATGTAACCCATCCGGTCCGGCGGAAATCCCGCGTCCAGCGGCACATACGCCGCCCGGATCTTCAGCACCGCCAGTATTGAGACATAGGCCCACACGGCGTGGTCGAACAACAGCGCAATGCGATCGCCGGCCTGGGCTCCGTCATCGAGCAAATGCCGGGCCAGCTGATTGGCCCGCGCGTCGAGCTGATCGTAGGTCAACCTCGAGTCCGCGGAGTCGACCGCCAACTGGCCTGCCCGGCCTTCGCGGCGCAACAAGTCGCATCGGCTCTCGAAGAGCTCCTCCAGGCGCTCGCCCGGAGACCACCGCACCTCTTGGCGGTGCGGGGACTGCAGCAGCAGGTCTACCGCGGTCGTCATCGGCTCGTGAACTACGTCGGTTGCGGTTGCCGGACCGCCCGAGCGCACCTCGTACGGTGCTGCGCTGAGCTCCGTCTCGCTCAATTCGACTCTTCGCCCTGCGGGTTCTGCCTGCCCGCCGGCCCGATCGACAAACACCGGGCCTTCAGGATCGGCGCGAACAAAATCCCCAGTGCGGTAGGCCCGGGGCCAGCCGAGGGCGCCCAGGGGAGCATATTTCTCGACGTCTTCGCCTGGATCGAGGCAGCGGCCTAAGCCAACCCCGCCGATGACCAGTTCTCCTTCTTCGCCCCAGGCGACAGGCTGGTCGTTCCTGTCCACTACGGCCAGTTGCCAGCCGGGCAGCGGCCGGCCGATGCCCGCCGGAGTCGACCCATGGGCTGGAGCACAGGCGACGATGGCCTCGATGGGACGGTACGTGTGCCATACTTCCCTGCCGGGGGCGGCCAGCCGCGGCGCAAGATGCGGTGGGCATTCCTCGCCGAAGATCAGCAACCGGACGTCTTGCAGCGATTCCGCCTGCCATAGTGCAGCGAGGGCAGACGCCGTTGAAACCACGGTGATACCCCGTTGCACCAGCCACGGGCTCAGGTTTTCGCCTGAGCGGATGACCTCGGGAGGTGCCGGCACCAAGCAGGCGCCGTGCCGCCACGCCAGCCACATTTCGTGGCACAGGCCGGACCTGCCGGAGAGACCGGTCAGCACACGATCGCGGGGCCCGAGCGGATCCTCGGCGCAAAAGACCGACGCTTCAGCGTCCACAAAGGCGGCCGCCGACCGGTGCGACACTGCGATTGACTTGTATTGGCCGGTCGAGCCTGAGCTGACGATGATCCATGCATCGTCGTCGGCGGTGGGCGGGCGAGCCTCTCCGTGGGCGGGCGCTCCGATGACGGGACGGACCCGAAGCCCGGGTCCGACTACCGCGCATACTTCGGCCGCTTCCCATACCAAAGCGGCCCGGTCACCGAGCTCGTCAGGATCGACAGGGACGCATGCCGCTCCGCGAACGAGTACGGCCAGCACTGCGATGTAGAGGTCGACCGTACCAAGGGCCATCAGGATGCCGACCCGGTCTCCGGCACCGATCCCGCGTTCGCGCAGGTTCAGGGCCAGGGACTCGATCCGCTCCAGCAGCGCCAGGTAATTCAATGAGGTGGTGCCGTCATCCAACGCCAGCGCGTCCGGGTACTCGTCTACGGAGCGAAAGAGGATGTCCAGCAACGTGCGAGGAATCGGTGCAGGCCCCCCTGAGTACACGCCGGGGGCGGGAGTGATTGTGCTGCCGGTCCGTTCGCTGGCTCCTGCCGGGGCGGGGTCCGTTGGCGCCGCCAGTGCGACTAATTCTTTGGGCGCCGCTTTATGAGCGCCGGCCGGCGTCCGCGCGTGGGACTGCCTGACCAGCATGGTGGTGTCCTCTGATTTAAGGTACGAGTTCTCGGCTGGCGCCATTGGTACCTCCCGTTTCTGCACTGCATTTGGGCGTATGGGTCACTGGGGTCAGTCCCTGCTCGCGTGGCGCAGAAAGCTGATGTCCTCGTGCCGGCTCGGCACATTGCCTAAGCTGCACCTTCCTCCCCAGTCAGACGTCATGCGGAAGATCCCGGCCGGGTAGCGGCGAGCGCCTGAACCTCGAACTGCGGAAGCGTGTCCGGCGAACGGTCGCCCGCCGCTTCCTTGTCCTGCGGCGTGAGACCAAAGGCGTCCTGCAGAGCGCGGACAGCATCGGCAAGCTCATCGGCCCGTGCCACGGCCGCGATGCACAGCTCGGAAATCGAGATCATCTCCGGACTGATCCCGGCGTCCGAAAGTGCTCTGAAGAAAGTGCTGAGGGTAGTGGGCGAAGAGCGCATCCCGAGTCCGGTGAGCAAGACCTTGCCCACTTCTCCCTTGTGGTACAGGGCTTCAAATCCGATGCGGCTCCGGGCCGCGTCCAGGGCCGCTATGGCTGCCGACGCCTCCGTAGATGGGAGGGTGAAGGTGATGTCGGCGATTCCGGTCCCCGCGTCCCGCGAATTCTGGGCGATCATTTCGATGTTCAGCCCCGATGCGGCGAGCTCCTGAAGGAGTCGCGCGGCAGTCCTCGAGCAGGCCGGGATTCCGGCGATGGTCACTTGTGCAGCGGAGTTGACGCTTGCCACGCCCGAAACCAGAGTCTGCTCGCCTGCGTGCGCATCCGAACGGGGTTGATCGAGACTGGGCAGGATCATGGTGCCCCGCTTTTGCACGAACGAAGAACGGACATGGATCGGAATACCGAAGCGGCGAGCGTATTCAATGCATCGGAGGTGGAGAACTTTTGCCCCCGCGGCTGCGAACTCGAGCATTTCCTCGCTGGCGAGTACATCGATCTTGCGCGCGTTGGGAACGATTCGCGGATCTGCCGTATAAATACCGTCGACATCCGTATAGATCTCGCAGACGCCTGCGCCGAGTGCTGCGGCGAGTGCGACGGCGGTCAAGTCCGAACCACCCCTCCCCAGAGTGGTGACCGTCTTCCCTTTAAGGCTTTTGCCCTGAAACCCTGCCACGACGGCGACCTGACCGTTCTTCAAGCAGGCACGGACTTGGCGCGGATCGACATCGATAATGTGAGCTTTGCCGTGGCAGTCGTCGGTGATGAGGCCCGCCTCGCTGCCTGTGAAGGTCCGGACATCGACGCCCAGATCGGCCAAGGCGATCGCCAGCAAGGCCGCCGAAACGAGTTCGCCGGTCGTCAGCAGGGTGTCGAGTTCGCGGGCAGGGGGATGCGGCGAAACACTAGCCGCGAGATCCAACAACTCGTCGGTGGTGTCGCCCATGGCGGAAACCACCGCAACGACTTGATATCCAGACGCCTGTGTCTCAGCCACTCGGTGAGCGGCGCGACGAATGCCGTCGGCATTCGCCACCGACGAGCCACCGAACTTCTGCACGATGATGTTGGTTGAGCGTCCAGCCGTGCCCGCCGCCTCCGCTCGTTCGCCCCAAGGCAGTGGCTCGCCGAGCCTCGAGGCGCTGCGCGGCAGCTCGAATGAGTCCTGTGCCATGCGGACAGCAGCCTCATCCATGGCCTCATCTATGCGCTTAAAGTTTTTCACCCTGACCCCCAAACTTGCTGGGCTGCCGCTGCACCTCGGGTGCGGTCGCTGCCCCGCCAACACTCCGGATTGCCCTGCTGCGCCCGTCCAGAGCTAACCGCCTATTTGCCAATGTGTGCTCGGCTCGGCGTGCTCACTGCGCGCAGCAGCGCCGAACTGGACGCCCGCGGCCTGAGGACGTCCCCACCGCGGCTGCCCGGCGTTTCGTCAAGCCATTCACCGGCAACCGATCGGACAGCCTCTGCAAGCAGGTCAAGCCCGCGGGTCATGTTTTCCGCGCTGATAGTCAATGCAGGCATGGCTTTGAGCACTTCTCCCTCCGGCCCGGACGTTTCTACAAGCAAGCCACGGGCGAAGGATTCGGCGGCAACTTTTCGTGCCATTGTCCGGTCCGGGAAATACACGCCTGCCAAGAGCCCTCGACCGCGGACAAGGGCGCCTTCAATGCCGGCCGCCATCGTTGCCAGAGCTGCATGCAACTGTGCGGACCGTGCCGCGATGTCTCGTTCGAATCCCCGACCGTTCCAGAAGTGTTCCAGGGCCGCGGTCCCGGTTACGAAGGCCGGGTTATGGCCGCGGAAGGTACCGTTGTGCTCTCCCGGCTTCCAGATGTCCAGTTCGGGTTTCAACAACATGACGGCAAGCGGCAGTCCGAAACCGGACAGTGATTTCGACAGGCAGACAATATCGGGTTGGATACCTGCTTCCTCAAAGCTGAAGAACGTGCCCGTACGTCCACACCCGGCCTGGACATCATCGACGATCAGAAGCATGCCGTGCTGGTGACAGATATCGGAGAGTCGCCGCAGCCAACTTCCACTGGCCGCTCTGAGCCCTCCCTCGCCCTGAACCGTCTCCACTATGACCGCGGCGGGTTTGTCCAGTCCGGACCCGCTGTCCTCCAACGCATGCTGCAGCCACAGGAAATCTTCCGTCGGCTGATCGAAGTAGCCGTCATAAGGGAAGCTAGAGGCGTTATTGAGCGGAACTCCTGCGCCTTGGCGTTTTAGTGAATTGCCCGTTACCGCCAGTGCGCCAAGGGTCATCCCGTGAAACGCATTGGTGAAGCTCAGCACTTGGTGCCGGCCGGTAACCTTGCGCGCCAGCTTCAGCGCCGCTTCGACGCTGTTCGTCCCGGTGGGGCCGGTGAACATGACCTTATAGTCGAGACCGCGAGGGATCAGGATTAGTTCCAGGAACGTCTCCAGGAATCGTCGCTTCGCCGTCGTCTTCATATCGAGTGAATGGATGACCGACCCGGAGCGCAAGTAAGTAATCAGCGGCTCCAGCAGAAGCGGATTATTGTGCCCGTAATTGAGTGCTCCTGCGCCCGAAAAAAAATCCAGATACTCCCTGCCGTCCTCGCTATGCAGCGTGTCCCCGGCGGCGTAGTCGAAAACGGTATCCCAGGTCCGGCAGTAACTGCGGACCTCCGACTCCAGAGATGTAAAAATATCCATCATTAACCTGCCTTAGCTGTCGCTGACTGCCGCCCCGGGCACGTCTCCTCCGGGCGGGGGGAGCGTGTGAGTCCCGGGCTGCAGGCCTGGACAGCTCCGGTGACCCGTTCTGCTGCGCCGGACCGTGCGGGACCGCCGCATGTGTGAACATGCGTGTGGCAGGCCCTCGAGACCTTGTCGAGTTCTGCGATCATGACGATTCCCCAATCTGTTCAACCGGGTCCCCAATCCGTTCCACCAGACGGATTCTGCGATCGACCAGCGCGCGCAGTGCTCCTACGGGGATGCGCGATGCTGCCCGTGTCCCAGGCGAGGCCCGTGCCCCAAATTCGGTTGCCGGGATGGATGTCACAGCCCGCCGACGCATGCCCGCGGACTGTCCCGGAACCGATAGTCGTCGAGAGCCTCACGCCCCCTTGGTTTCTACCGAAGCTTTCGACAGTTTCAGCCTAGGAAGCGGCTACGATGTATGCCCAAGTAGCCGACACTCGACTTGGACCGACAATTCGGCTGTTTCCTGCCGCGGCATGACCGATGGCCTACTTGCTGCTTCGCGGGCGGTACTTGGATCTGCGCTTCAGATACTTGCTGTTGGCCCTCACTGATCCAGTACTTCGGCGTACCGGATCAGCTGCTGGCGGTTCTCGACCCCGAGTTTTCGGTATATCCGGTACAGGTGTCCCTCGGCGGTCCGGGGAGAGAGCGTCAAGGACTCCGCGATCTGCTTGTTGCTGGCGCCCCGGCGCACCAAGTGGACAATTTGTTGCTCCCGCGCGGTCAGTGCCGGTGCACTCCCCCGGGCACGTTCGGTTGCAGGAGTCGTGACACCGTCGAGTCGGCGCAGGGTTACCCGCAATTGGTGCAGTGCACCGTTGTGCTGGCGTTGAAGCCCCTGCCGCTGGTAGATTTCCGATGCCCAGGACGTTGCCGTGGCCGCGAGCAAATCTTTGCCCGCACGCGTTGCCATCTCGGCTGCTGCCATCAAACCCCCCGGATCCGATGAGGCCCTGCTGGACGCGACAGCCGCCAAAGCCTGGGTTTCGGGCCCATCCAACGGGGCGCACAGTTCCGCGAGACGTGCCGCCCCGCTACCGTCCCCGAGCAGGAGCTGATGCTCCCGAATCTCTTTCTCTGCGCTGACCCATCCCGCCGCACGGGCGGTTGCCGCGAAGGCTTCAAGTTCGTCCAGCAGAAGAACCGGATTCGCGCGTGCTGTTCCCGGCGGGCCCGCGCGGCTTGATGCAGCTGCTGCAGCGTAGGCAGAGGCTGCAAGCAGGCGCGGGCGGCTCCCGGTGCCCGCTTCTTTCTGCAGGCCAACCCGGAAGTCTTTGGCTTGCCCGCCGTTGCCCAACAGAGCCGCTCCGGCTGCTGCGGCTCCGAGCACGGATGGAAGCAGCATCCCTTGATCCTCGTGGCGCAGCGGGCCGATACCTTCCGCCAACGACTGGACCGCGGGCTTCATCCGGCCCCTTCGAAAGAGAAGCAGTCCTCGCAGAGCGGATTCGTTACCTGAAAACCAACGGTGCCGGCACGGCGCGGTCCTGCTGTATTCATCCAGGGCGCGTTCTGCCTCCTGGTAGCGGCCGGCGATCAACAAGGACTCCACGTTCCGGGAGAAGACAAAGGGATAGAAGGACCGTAGCGACGGAGTTGCCGCGACCAGCTTCAGGGCCTCTGTCCCGGCTTCCGCCGCCTGCCTGAAACGGCCGGTTTCCGCCAGGCAAAGCGCCTTGACGGTACCGGCAAGCAGTCGGGTAACTCCAGCATCCTCAGATCCAGGGGCAGGGGCGTTCTCCAGCCGGTCGAGGGCCGTTCCGAAGTTTCCTTCCAACATGTCGGCATAAGCCTGCAGCAACCAAGCACCGGTTGCTGCATCCAGGCACGCCGCTGCGACCGGAGCGTCGCCCGGGGCCGTCGAGGGTTGCGCCGCCGCTGCTTCCATCCAACCGGAGGAAATCTTTTCAAGCTGAACCCGGTACCCGGCTTCCGGCTCCACCAGGGACGCCCGGAGCAGCGCGGCGGCCGCGATTGTCCGATGGTCCACGTTCTCATGGATCAGGTCCAGCGCCGTTTTGGCCTCCGAGCTGTCGCCCAGCCCCCAATGGGCGCGCGCTCGTTCCACCAGAGCGGCAGGCTGGCCGTTTGTGCCGGCATCTGCAAGCCTTAGAGCCAGCTGATGGTCACACTCGTCATTGGCGGCACACGCGGCAGGCAGTAATTCTTCGGGTGACGGCGGCCGGCCGGCGTCAACCTGCCAGCGCACCAGTTCCACCCTGGCTCTCTCCGGTGCAGGTTCCAGGCATTTCATGACGTCCAGGTATTGGTTGAGAAGTTCCGCGCTGCGTCCTGCGGGCACCATGGATCGGATAACGTCCGCGTACGGCGGGAACCGAAGCCGCACGGCGAGGTTTCCGGTGCGCATGTCCGCCAACAGCCCCATCTCCTCCAAGGATCGGACCGCCATACTGTCGAAGAGGGCACCGGCCGCTGCAGCCGGCACCGAGCCGGCCAGTGCGGCGATGTCCACCACACGCCGCTGAGGTGCCTCCAGCCCATTGACCAGTCCCTTGAACAGATCAAGTGCGCCCGGATCCAGGCCAGTGGGTTCCTGGATCATCCGCCACACTCCGTGGTGCTGCACCACATTGCCCGCTGCAGCAGCGTGGGCGGCCAAGGCCTTCAGGAGGTGCGGATTCCCCAAAGACTTGTGCTGCAGCATCTGCACCGTCCCGCCGGCTACGGCCCCTCCAAACATCTGTTCAAGGGTGTTGCGGACTTCCCCCGTCGTGAGCGGGCGCACTTCGAAGGCTTCCAGGATCCCGTCCTGACACAATTCCAGGAGCTCCCGCGGCTGCGCGCTCCAGCTTCTACAGAGCGCAAGGATCTTGAGTGAGCGCGCCATGACCAGTTGCGCCAGCAGATGGCTGCTCGCGTCGTCCAGATCATGGACATCGTCGACCATCAGTAACAGGGGACGGGCCTCGCCCGCGGGGCCCTTGGCAAGGGAGGTGCGCACCGTCCGCAGGACCGCCAGCGGAGATTCCAACTCCGCGGGGGTCACTCCCCTCAGATAAGGAAAGAGCGCACCGTAGGGCACGTGCGCCAGGGTTGGTTCGGCTCGTACCCGCTGCACCCGCACCGTGTCCCCAAGGTTCCGGACAACCCCATCCGCGACGGTGGACTTCCCTATGCCTGCGTCCCCGTAAAGCACCGCTCCGCCGGTTGCCTGGCCGGCGAGGCAAGCGGTCACCGCATCGACGAGGTCCCGGCGCCCGCCCCCGGAGCCGGAAACGTTCATGCGGTTGGGCCAGGGGAGTCCGGAGCCAGCATCTCGGCCAACTCTTGACGGCTGCGAATGAGCAGTTTGGAAAACACCTGGTACAAGTGGCCTTCGACCGTTCTGGTCGAGACACCAAGTTCCCGGGCGACAGCGTGATTGCTGCGGCCCTCGGCAACATACCTGGCAACAGCCTGTTCACGCGCCGTGAGGCGCCCGCGCCAGGCGGCCTCGTAGCCTGATTCCGTCCCGGCCTCAAGGAGTGTGCGAACCTTGCGCCTGACCCTGCGGAGTACATCGGCCCGTCCCGATCTGTCTGCGGCCGCCTCGGCCTGGCCGGCTACGTCGCGGGCAAAGGTCAGTTGACCGGCTCTAGCCGCTTTCTCGGCCGCTTGGAGAAGCAGGCTGGCGTTTCCGGAAGCGAGGCCCTTCGCGTACGTTTCGCAGACATCGGCGAAAGGTCCTTGGCACCGGGTGGCAAGTTCCAGCAGTCGGCCATCCTCGTCCACCCCGCACAGACGCGCCATGGCCGCCAGCGCCATCATCTCCATGGCGCCGACCGCCGCCGACCGGTCCGCAGCCGCCTGCTGCCGCAGCAGTCGCAGCGCACCATCGACGTCGCCGCTGGCCGCCCGTGCCATGGCGCGAAAGTGCCGTTCCAGGCGGTTGATGAGCCAGGGACTTGCCCCGCCGCGGGGGGGTTCTGTTCCTGCCTGTCCGCCGGCTTCATTGAGCATGGCCCGGCAGTAAGCCAAGGCCGCTTCGGCCAATGGTGCCAATCCGTCGGGATCCGCTTCCGACGACTGGGCGCGGGCAGAGCGCAGCAGGCCCGCTGCACGGTGCAGATCACCGGTTAAGGCCAGTACGATGCCGTCAACGAGTTCCTCCCACGTACCGCCGGGATCACCACGGCGGCCGCACTGGCGGAGACGCCCGGCGCCGTCCAACCAGGAGCCGGACAGCAAGTAGGCTGCGGCCCGGTGCTGTTGGATCTCCCGGCGGCGTTCTTCAGGCACCGTTGCAAGGTCGGGCCACGGCTCGTCGGCAACCGCCAGCGCATCATCACTGCGCCCGGTGACTGCCAAGGACTCGCAGAGCAGGGCCCGGCTGAGCAGCCTCTGCCACGTCGGGACAAAGGGATCCTCTGCACAGCGCCGAAGCAGGTCTAGCGAGCCAGCGTACTCACCCTGAAAGACCATGGACCGGGCCGTGTTTAGCGGCGGCACCAAGCCGTTCCGGACCGGTTCCGGGTGGCTGCGGAGGGTCGTCCGGGGCACGGCCGGTGGCCGGGACCGATAGAGGCCGTCGGGCGAGGTTGCGCGGAGGGCCTCTGCCATGAGCCGGTCAGCGATTTTGACCACTGGGGCCGGATAGTAGCCGATGCCGGCTATCCCGCGATACTGAAGCTGGTCCAAGGCACCACCGCGCCCGGTCGCCTGCAGATCGGACAGGGGAAGACCGCCGGACTCCGCGAGTTGGCGGGCGAGCTCCAGAACGTCGTCGTCCAAACCGCTCAGGGTCGCGCACACAGTGCTCACCGTGGGCGGCCCCAGCCGGACCGGTTTGCCGGTGTGGACCCATACGCCGTTTCGTTCCCGGAGAGTACCTGAGGATACGTAGTCCCTGACCAGCAACGGAACCAACCTTGGATTCCCGCCGGAATGTGCCTGCAGCACCCGCGCCGCTTCGCGTGAAAGCCGTCCGTCCAGCCCGGTCGCAGCCAGCTCGCCAACTTCCGACTGGTTCAGGGGAGGCAGGTCGATCCGCCGCATTCGCGGGTCGTGGCCCAGGCTCAGGAACGCCGGCGGAACCGCCGAAAAATCCCGGGCGAGAATAATGCTTCGTACATCTCCCCTCGTGACCAGTTGGCCGAGCAGTGTCGCGGAGTCGCCATCGATATGCTCCGCGTTGTCGATCAGCAGGACGATGTCTCTGCCGCCGGCTGCCTGGCTCAGTTGTTGTGACAATCCGTCCAGAACCAGCATCGGGTGCGCCAGCTGCGAGTCATCCAACTCGGCAAGCAAGTATGTCAGCGCCCCGTAGGAGCGGCTGCGCGCGTACGCGGTGCCGCGCAGTTGGACGACCAGGACGCGTTCCCCAAGATGTTTAACCACATGCCGTGCCAGCAGCGTCTTCCCGTATCCAGAGGGCGCGACGACGACCGCGCCCGCGGATCCCCTGTCCGTCAGCGCTTCAAGAACCGCTCCTGCGACCTCCACCCGGCCGATCAGAACCGTGTCCGGGCCGGGCACAAGCGCATGACTGAATAAACTCTCAGCCTTCATGGCGAGACCGTCTTTCTTCCCCTGCCCCCAACGCCCGACCCCCATCGGACGTGGGATTAACCATAGCCAGCGAGTCCGGCCTTGTACACGAGTAGCAGGCGGGTGGGCCGGGAACGGCTGCGGCAGATGATCCACGCCGGCCAAGGTACAGTCCCGGTCTGAGACGGGAAGCCTCCGGAGACGGAAAGGGAGCCGGCGAGGGGGCGGCCACATCGTCCGGCCGTCACCCGTCGCCGGCTCCGCTCAGGAACCGCTAGAGACTGGTTGAAACTGTGTCAGGCCCCGCTGTCAGGCCTTGCCGTCGAAGAGGCTCGTGACCGAGCCGTCTTCGAAGACTTCGCGGACCGCGCGGGCGATCAGCGGAGCAATCGACAGGACGGTCAATTCCTTGAAGTTTTTCTCCGGCGGGATCGGCAGCGTGTTGGTGACCACCACTTCCCGGGCACCGCTCTCGGAAAGCCGGCGGGCGGCGGGATCCGAGAACACGGCGTGCGTTGCCGCGATGATGACGTCCTTGGCGCCGGCGTTCTTCAGGACCTGAACGGCGCCGGAGATCGTTCCGCCGGTGTCGATCATGTCGTCGATCAGCACGCAGGTGCGGCCCTCAACCAAGCCGACGACCTGCTTCGACACGGCCTGGTTGGGCGCGTTCACGTCGCGGGACTTGTGTACGAAGGCCAACGGAGCCCCGCCCAGGCGTTCGGCCCACTGTTCGGCAACGCGGACGCGGCCGGTATCCGGAGACACCACGGTCACGTTGTCCAGGTCGACCCGTGTGCGGACGTACTCGGCCAGGAGCGGGATGGCCATGAGGTGGTCGACAGGACCGTCGAAGAAGCCCTGGATCTGCGCCGTGTGCAGGTCGACGGACATCAGCCGGTCGGCGCCGGCCGTCTTGTACATGTCGGCCACCAGGCGGGCCGAGATCGGTTCCCGGCCGCGGTGCTTCTTGTCCTGCCGGGCATACGGGTAGAACGGAGCGACCACGGTGATGCGCTTGGCCGAGGCCCGCTTCAGCGTGTCCACCATGATCAGGTGCTCCATCAGCCATTCGTTGATGGGAGCCGGGTGCGCCTGGATCACGAAGGCGTCGGTACCGCGCACGCTTTCCTCGAACCGGACGTAGATCTCGCCGTTTGCGAAGTCGTAGGCGGACGTCGGCAGGAGGTCGATCTCCAACTCTTTGGCGATCTCCCGCGCCAGTTCCGGATGGGCGCGTCCGGAGGCCAGCACCAGCCTCTTTTCGCCCTGTGCCTTGATTCCGCTCATGAAGGATCACTTTCTGCAGTTGGGGATTGCGTGGAGGAAGTTCGGGTGGCAGCTTCTGCAGATGAGCTGCCGGGGCGGTTCTTCTGCACCCAGCCGTCAAGGTTCCGCTGCGGCGCGACGCTGACCGCGAGCGCTCCGGGCGGCACATCCTTGCGGATCACCGCGCCTGCGCCGGAGTAGGCACCGTCGCCCACGTGCACGGGAGCCACAAAGACGGTGTTCGAGCCGGTGCGCACATTCGAGCCGATGACGGTACGGTGCTTCTTTTCGCCGTCGTAATTGGCGGTGATGTTGCCACAGCCAATGTTGGCATACTCACCGATCTCCGCATCCCCGGCGTAGCCCAGATGGGACAGCTTGGCGCCCTTGCCGATGGTCACGTTCTTGGTTTCGTAGAACGCGCCGATCTTCCCCTTCTCGCCCAGCACCGTGCCGGGGCGGAGGTAGGTGAACGGGCCAACGGTGGCGCCGGGCCCGATCTCGGAATCGGTGCCGTGCGTCCTGATGACCGAGGCGCCCTCGCCCACGGTCACGTTCGTCAGGGTCGTCTCCGGCCCCACCACGGCATCGGAGGCGACATGCGTGGCGCCGTGCAGCTGGGTGCCGGGCAGCAGCGTCACGTCGGTGCCGAACGTCACCGTCGAGTCGATCCAGGTGGATGACGGGTCCACGATGCTGACGCCGGCGCGCATGGCAGCGTCCAAGACCCGCCGGTTGTGCTCCGCCCCCAGGGCAGCCAACTGGACCCGGTCGTTGGCCCCCTCCACCTGCCAGCGGTCGGTGGTGACGACGGCGGCCACCCGGCCGCCGTCGGCCCGGGCCAGCGACAGCACGTCGGTCAGGTACTTCTCGCCCTGGGCGTTGTCCGTGGTGATCCTGGACAGGGCGGCGCGAAGGACTCCGGCATCGAAGGCATAGATTCCGGAGTTGACCTCACGGATCGCGCGCTGTTCGTCCGTGGCGTCCTTGTGCTCGACGATGCCCTGGACACTGCCGTCCTCGGCGCGGATGATCCGCCCGTATCCGCCGGCGTCATCGAGGACTGCGGTCAGTACGGTAACGGCATTCCCGCTGGAGGCATGCTCGGCCACGAGTTCCTTCAGCAGCGCCGTGGTCAGCAGCGGAACGTCGCCGTAGGTGACCACCACGGGGCCGTCCGGCTGGGCGGGAAGGGCATCCAGCGCCACCTCCACTGCGCGCCCGGTGCCGGGGATCTCGTCCTGGTCGACGATCAGTACATCCGGATCCAGCGAAGTGATATGCTCCGCCACCCGGTCACGCTCATGGCGTACGACGGCGGCAAGCACCGTGGGTGCCAGGCCGCGTGCCGCGGCGAGCGCGTGGCCCACCATGGAGACGCCGCCGATCTCATGCAGGATCTTGGGCTTTTTGGACTTCATCCGGGTGCCCGCCCCCGCGGCCAGGACGATGACCGCTGCCGGTGTTGAAGCGTTTTTGACGTTTTGTTCAGGGACGTCCTGGGGGCTCACTAAGTGGCACTCCTCGCTGCGCTGATTCCGGTGTGGCCGGTGCATTTGGGTTAACGGCATCCTACCTGCCGCAGCACCTCCGGTTTACCGGCCGGTGGTCGTTCCGCCCATAGGATTCGAACCTATACTCCACGGCTCCAAAGGCCGGGGTGCTGCCATTACACCAGGGCGGACCGTGCCGCCAAGAACACTGACCCGGTGGCACAAGTGTCCATTTTGCCACGTTTGCCAACCCCGATGCGACTCGGCGGCACCGGCCGCCGACACATGGCTTCCGTGCCGGTCACTCCACCGCGGTCGCGAGGCTGGGTGCGTCCTCAAAGGATGGCTCGACGGCCGCCGGCAGGCTGGCACCGCTGCGCAACAGCCGGGCCATGACTGCTGCCGACACCGGCTTGCTGAAATAGAACCCCTGGCCACCGCTACAGCCAAGATCGCGCAATTGTTCGGCCTGTTCCCGCGTCTCGATGCCCTCGAAGATCGCGTCCAGCCCCGCAGCACGAATGAGCTGAAGGACGGCACCGATGAAGTCCTGCTGGGAACCGTCGGCCGAATGCGTAGCAATGATTGACCGGTCCACTTTGACCATGTCGACCGGCAACCGGCGCAGGTAACTGATCGATGAGTAGCCGGTTCCGAAGTCATCGATTTCGATGCCGATCCCGAGCTTGCGCAGGGCAAGCAAGGAGTAGGTCTCCACTTCTCCCCCGGTAACCAGACCGGTCTCCGTGATCTCCAGCACCAGCGACTCGGCCGGCATTCCGGAATCCCTCAAAACGCCCCGAACGTGCTCTACCAGGTCGATGCGTTGGAGCTCGGCTACTGAGAGATTAACGCGGATCTGGAACCCCGGGTCCAGGTTCAGTTCGGCGGACCACTGGGCGAACTGGTGCGCGGCCGCCGACAAGGTCCACCGCCCCAGGTCAACAATCAGGCCGGTCTGTTCCGCCATGGGGATGAAGTCGGCCGGCATGACACGTCCCCGCACCGGGTGATTCCACCGGATCAACGCTTCCACCCCGATCGGCAGGCCCGTGCACAGATCCACCACCGGTTGGTACTCGAGCTCGAAGCCGCCGGTCGCGATGGCGCCGCGGAGTTCGGTCGCCATCTGGTTGTGCAGTTGGCGCGTTTGGAGCATATGGGACTGGAAGACCTTGGTGCGGTTCTGAGGGTCTTTTTTCGCCTCGTACATGGCCGTGTCCGCGTCCAGCAGCAGGCCCTGCGCGGTCTGTCCCGCATCTGCCACCCGGACGCCAATGCTGGCCTGGGGCCAGACAGTAACTTCATCCAGTTGGATTTCGTCATTGAGCACGCCCAGAATCCGCTGGGCCACCTGGAGCGCGAGATCCGTCGTCGCGCGCGGAAGCAGGACCGCAAATTCGTCGCCGCCCAGCCGTGCCACCGTGTCGCCGTCGCGCACGACGGACCTCAGCCTGTTTGCCACGACCGTGAGTACGCGGTCGCCGGCGTCGTGGCCAAAGCTGTCGTTGACCTGCTTGAAGGAATCCATGTCCAGCAGGAGCAATGCCGGGGCCCGCTGGCCGGACCGCGCGTCGTCGAGCGCGGCGTCCATGTCCTTGGCCAAGGCCGTGCGGTTCGCCAGCCCGGTCAAGGCATCGGTAAGGGCCATCCGGCTCATGTCCCGATGTGCCTGGCGCAGTTCAGCCGTCCGTTGCTCGACGCGCTGTTCCAGTTCCATGTAGCTAAGCTGCAGTTCCTCGGCCAAGAGGTTGACGCCCGTGATGACGGCGTCGATATCGTCGCGTGCCGGCGAGGGGTCGATCCTGGTGGTCAGATCGCCTCCGGCCAGGCGGACCATCCCGTCGACCAACTGCTGGAGCCGAGGATCGGGATTATGCGGCATTGTCCCGTTCCAGCCACGCGAGGGCCTGTGGTTCGGAGTCAAAGTAGCGGACAGGGCATTCGGACGGTTCGGCTCCCAGTACGAAGTTGGCGATCACCCGGTCCACCGGAGACTCACCCACGAGGGCAATGGCGGACGCATTCGTCTGCCGACCCAGCATCGACCGGGCCAGGCGGGAAATTGATGTGACGCCTGTCATCCGCATCAAGACACGGCAAGGGTGGCCGCCGGAAAGAACGCGAAGCTGTGTTGACGTGCGGGCCGCGACTTCGTCGGTGAAGGCTGCTCCGCGCGGAAGATCGACGCTGATGATGCCGTCGCCGGCACTGACCACGTCGGCTGCAACGGCATCGGCCGCGTCAACCACGCGCCTCATGCGGCCGCGTCGATATTGGATACCGCTCCTGCAACCCTCTCGGGCCAGCCATGACCTAGCACGTGCATCCGCTCCCCAACGATTCGGTGGAAGCTTTCGCTCCCGTCCAGCAAATCCAGAACTTACTGCTTTAGAACTGCCAATCGTTCACAGCGTAAACGAACGGAGTTCACGACACGCTCAATGACACGATGAAGAATGCATATTACGAAGCCCGCGGAAACTCGGCGATTGTAGCCGCAACTTGGGCCGCCCTGTCCTTGGCACCGGCTTGGCTGAAATACGCTTGACTGTCCTTCAAGTGGCGTAGGGCCGATGCACAATCGCCTTGTTCCCGCAGGGCTTTCGCAAGCAACATATTCGCTTCACCCGCCGTGTGGTGTGCCATCGCTGAGGACTCTGCGCAAATCGACGTGAGCATCTCGATTGCGCTGCTTGCTTCACCGTTCAGAAAGTGCCAATGCGCACGATTGAGCATGTTCTTAAAGACATCTCCGTCATCCGTACCAATAATGGTCGCTGCGAGTTCGGCCCGCTCCATGCAATCGGCCGTTTCTGTGTCGGCGATACCGGCCGTTAACCTCATAGCCGCCGAGGCTCGGTTGAACCACGCCCAAAGAGCGAGGTCATTCGAAGGCGACAAATGCTCAGCCGCCAACTTGTGATACTTCACCCCATCGCTGGCCTGTTGTCTCAGAAAAGCGACGTTTCCCGCGACCCAGTAGCACTTTCCTGCCGTTTGAGCGTCAGTGTTGGTGTCAATCAGTCGGATGAGTTGCTGACTTTCCTGCCAGGCGCGCTCCAACTGGTCGCTCTCTGCCAATGCTGCAATGAGTGCAAGCAAGGACCCAATACGCAGATCCTGCGGGACCCCCCCGTCGCGAGCGATGCCGACGGCCCTAACACCATATGCGACTGCTTGTTCAAGTTCACCTGCCGCCTGGCTAACGTCAGACAAGAGGTTCAACGCGCGGCACTGAAGTTCGGAGGACCCGACCGTTAGTGGATGTTCCAGCAGAAGCAAGGCTGTATGAATGCAGTCCCGGTTGAGACCCATCGCGCGCTGACAATCGGCTTGGAACATTGTCATCTGCCACCACGTTGAATCATCGCCGGCAGCCAATGCCCTAGAAGATACTTGCTTCGCGAGGTCCAGCGCCTGCGCATATTCTCTACGACCGAAAGCCTCACGAGCCCGCAGTTCAGCGAAAACACCGCTTCCCTCAGAATTGACCGACACCATGCGAATCCTCCAAACGCCAATGGCCGGGGTGATAGTCCGTACTCCCACCCGCATCCGATCATATTCCGTGTCCCGCGCAGCGGCGGGGAAGGGTCCCTGATGTGTCGTTTAACGTCTAGCTGATTAGGTACTCCTGAATGTACACTTGTGGATGTCACCACCGCTGCATAGATTTGCAAAACTGTGCATAACCAAGAGGGAGCCCGATGAAGAAATTTTCGGCATCAGTACTTATTGCCGCAGTTCTGGCTGTTACCGGCGCCACGGCTGCCTCAGCCGCCGACGGCAGCTACACCACCATCACGACCGTCAAGTCTGTCGATGGCGGCTTCTCCATTCAGAGTGGCAACTGGCCGCACTAATAAGTAAATAGAGCGGGATTCTCGCTCGCCGACTGAGGCCGTGGCATGCATCTTCGGACGCGTGCCACGGCCTTGGTGGTTTAAGAGACAGCGACGGCGTCCGAGGCGTCGGCGGGTTGTTGTTTCGGTCCGGAATCCAGCGGCAGTGTAATCGTGAAGGTCGTGCCAATGCCGACCCTCGACTCCACGGAAATATCGCCGCGGTGCTGGTCGACCATCCCCTTGACGATGGCCAGGCCCAGGCCGGTGCCCTGGATGGCATGGGCGTTGGATGCCCGGTAGAAACGCGAGAAGAGCTGGGGCAGGTCTTCTTCCGGGATGCCGATCCCGCTGTCGGCGACCTTGACCACGGCGCAGGGAACGCCGTCGTCATTCTTGCCGCCGAGGCCGACCGTGACCAGCACCTCCCCGTCCTGCGGCGTGAACTTGACGGCATTGGACAGGATGTTGGTGAAGACTTGCTCCAACATCTTGGTATCGCCGTCGGCGGCGAGCCGGGTGTCCAGACCCTCACCGACCAGTTTTACGTTCTTGGCCTGCGCCACCGGTTCCAGCGCGGTGGAAACCGTGCGCAGGAGGCGTGGCAGGTCCACCGGTTCCGTCTTCAACCCGCTGCTCTGGAAATCCATCCTGGACAGGGTGAGCATGTCTTCGATCAACTCGCGGAGCCGCGCGGCATTGCGACCCACGATCTTCAGCATCCGCGCCACTGATTCCGGGACCTCACCGGCGTCTCCATCCAGCACCAGCTCCAGGTACCCGGCGATAGAGGTCAACGGAGTCCGGAGCTCATGGTTGACCGTTGCCACGAAGTTCGACTTGGCTTGGTCCAGCTCGCGAAGCTTTTCCACGACCTGTTGTTGAACTGTAATCAGGTGCCCCTGAATCAGACCGTGGGCCAGGTTGCCGGCTACGTGCTGAAGCAGTGAAATCTCGGCCGGCGACCATGGCCGCGGCTGTCCCGTGCGGATCAGGCACAGCAAGCCGAAAGCCTGCGGGCCCTGCCCCAAGGGCGCGAGCAGGGACAATTTGCCCCGGGGGGTGGCGAGCCATTCGGCCACATGGGGATATGCGGCGATGTCGATGCCGCCGTCGTCGGCCGACGTGAGCACGCTGTGCTTGGCCCAGAGCGCCGAGGACAGCTCCAGCACCTGTTCGTCGCTGCGGTGGGGCATGGAGCCCTGGGTGGATTCGCTGATCCATTGAGCGGTGGTATGCGGCACGCGTTCGTCCGCCAGGGTACGCACCCAGACGTGGTCGGCTTCGAAGGCCTCGCCGATGCCACGCAACGCGAGGTTGATCATTTCGTCCGGGTCATTCGTACTGCGAATGCCGTCGGACACCTTCCGGATCCGCTCCCGCAGGACGGCCACCCCGTTGCGTTCCCGTCGCCGGTGTTCCGATCTTGCGAGGGTCACGCGGACGCGATTCACCACACCGGCGGCCGTCAGCGGCTTGATCAGGTAGTCGGAGACGCCCAGCTCGTAGCCGCGCTCCACCAAGTGCAGCTCGTCCTCGGTGGCCATGAGCATCACCCGCCACTGCGCGCCCGGCTGGCTGTCCGACAGGCGTCGCACGGCTTCCATCCCGGCCAGGGACATATCGGCGGCGTCCACCAAAAGGATGTCGGGCGGGTTGCGCTGCACCTCGGCCAACACCTCGGCCGCGGAAGTCAACGCAGCGACCGATATGCCGGCATCGCTCAGGACGCTGCGCAGGAACCCGCGGGTCGCAGGGTCCACGGCGCCGACCAGGACGGTTGGGCGCGCTGCCGCCCCGGGCTCACCTGCAACGGTCCGCACTGCATTCCTCCTGCATTGAACGCGGCCCGGTGTCGTCCCGGCCCCCCGACGTTATGAATGAAGAGTAGCAGTGCTCTCACCGGTACGACGCGAGGTTCCGTCCTGCCTCCGGCGCGCACCCGTCCCTCATCAGGACCGGTGCAGGCCCCGACACCTGACGCGGGAAGCAGACATTCCGGTCCGGCCCCGGCCGGTGCACTGCCGCTTGGGTTAGCGTTGCCACCATGACACACGTCCCGCGGATCGCCGCCGTCCCGCTTTCGGTCCTTGCGGCCATCATCGTGACGGTCCTGGCGTGGGCCAGTGCCTTCGTCGTGATCCGCGGCGTGCTGCCGCATTTCGGGCCCGGTCCGCTCAGCCTGATGCGGCTCGCCATCGGCTCGGCCGCACTGGCACTGCTGTTGCTCGGGCGGCCGTGGGTCAGGCCGGGCCGCCGGGCGTGGTTGCTGATCGCCGGCTGCGGCCTGTCGTGGTTCGGCGTCTACAACTTCGCCCTCAACACCGCGGAGCAATCGCTCGACGGCGGCACCACCGCCATGATCGTCAATCTCGCACCCGTGCTCACGGCCTTGGGCGCCGGGCTGTTCCTGGGCGAAGGCATCCCCAGGTGGCTGGCCATCGGCGCCGGAGTCGCTTTCTCGGGAGTCGTCATGATCGGCTTCGGCACCGGTGGCGGCGCGGCCGGCGGCGTCGGGCTGCTCTGGGCGCTGGCAGCGGCGTTGACGTACTCCGCCGGGGTGCTGCTCCAGAAGCCGGCCCTGGGCAGCGTGCCGGCCGGGCAGGTCACCTGGTTGGCCTGCAGCATCGGTGCACTCTCATCGCTGCCGTTTGCCGGTGACCTTTTGGCGGAACTGCGCACCGCCCCGGCCGCGGCGACCTTGGGCGTGGTGTATATGGGATTGGTGCCCACGGCCCTGGCTTTCAGCACCTGGGCCTATGCCCTGGCCCGGATGCCGGCCGGGCAACTGAGCGTTTCGTCCTACCTTGTTCCTCCGGTCACCATCGTGTTGGGGTGGCTGTTCCTGAGCGAGACGCCCACCGTGCTGGCCGTCATCGGCGGCGGGGTGTGCCTGCTGGGCGTAGCGCTGTCCCGCCGGCGCGACCGGTGGGAACGGCAGTCAGGGAGCGGCACCCACCCGCCCGAGGGTGCCCAACCGGCTGGCAATGCGGGAGATGTCGACGGCGGACGGGCTGGCTGACGGGGCCAGGTCAAGCGGCTCCGCGCTGATGACCGTCAACGGCACGTCGGCGTCATAGAGGATGTCCACAATATTGCTGAAGCGCTGCCAGCCGTTCATGCTGATCGCTTCCCGGGCCGGCACACCGGAGATGATCCAGTGGGCGGCGTGCGCCAGCAGGCCCAAATAGTCGGAGGCGGCGGTGGGCCCTTCGCACAGGTCGCGGAAATCGAACCACAATTCGGCCGGCGTGCTCCGAAGGACCGGCAGCGGCCAGCTCCCCGGCCGCAGTTCACGCGCCTCTGCGGCGGACGGCCAGTCAAGGCCCGCCTCGGCAACCCGCGGGTCGCCGGGACCGTCCGGGGCAACGACCATGGCGCCGTCGCCGAACCGCCCGGGGCGGGCACCGCCGTCGTCCGACCGGCCGTCGGCGCGACCGGCGGGCTGCGTGCGGTAGTCGACCGGGCCGGCGACGGGGGCAACGCGCATGGTGCGGCGGATCAGGGCGATGGTGGGCTCGAACAGCTCATGGAAGGCCTCGCCGGGCATCAACTGCTCGGGCGGATAGTTCGAGGTGGTGACCAGCACTATGCCGCGGCGGTGGATTTCACGCAGCAGCCGGGCCAGCAACTGGCCGTCCCCCGGATCGTGGACGTGGAATTCATCCAGGACCAGCAGGGCGCAGCCGCGCAGCAAGCCGTCGATGGCCACGTCGATGGCGCTGGTACCCGGCGGCCGGGCCTCCGGGTCCTGCGCGTCGCGGCGGAGGGCGTGCAGTTGTCGGAACAGGTCGTGGAAGTGCCAGCGCTGTTTGTCCGGCACGTCGACGGCCTCGAAGAATGCCCGGGCCAGCCAGCTTTTGCCCCGCCCGACCGGACCCCAGAGATACAGCCCGCGGCGCATCCCCGGCAAAGCGGGCAGTCCGGCGCGGAGCGGCGCGGCGGCCTCGGCGAGCAGGCGGGCGGCCCTGTGCTGGTCTTCGTCGAGGCGGAAGCCAGCTGCCGAGGCGGCCTGCTCAAGATGGTCGAGCATCCGGCGGCGGCTGGGGGTCCGCCCCCGCAGGCCGGCCGCAGCGTTGCCTGCGTCCACGACGCGTCCCTCCCTCTCCCGGTACCGATGAAACCCTACCCGCCGGTGCCACCGTTCCGGCCGTCCCCGTTTTAACGGCGCAGGGCGCCCCGGCTTCCCTGACGGGAGGTACGGAGCGCCCTGCGATGCGGAGCGTTAAGCGGCGCGAAGCCGCCGGGGGCCGCAGGTTAGTTGGCGGCGACAGCTGCGGCGCGGACGGACTCCATGGCCTTGGTCCACGGGATGAGCTGGTCGATCATCGGAGCCAGGGTGCCGGCGTTCTGCTCGGTCGGCTTGAAGTCGGCGAAGTTCTCGAAATCGGTGAACAGCGAGAACATGACCTGGTTGCGCACGTGGGCGATCTGCAGTTCGGACAGGATGTTGCGCAGGTGCTCAGCGGCACGGGCGCCACCCATGGAACCGTAGGAAACGATGCCGGCGGCCTTGTTGTTGAACTCGACGTTCAGGTAGGACAGGGCGTTGGTCAGGGCCGGCGTGACGGTGTGGTTGTACTCGCCGGTGACGAAGATGAAGCCGTCGAACTCGCTGATCTTGGCCGAGAACGCCTTGGTGTGGTCGTTCTGGTAGTTCTGGTACATGGCCGGGTAAGCTTCGTCCAGCAGGGGCAGGTTGAAGTCGGCGATGTCGACGACCTCGAACTCGGCGTCGGTGCGGCCGGCGGCCTGGGCGAGAACCCAATCGGCAACCTGCTTGTTGACACGACCCGGACGGGTGCTGCCGGTAACGATAGCGATCTTGGTCATAAATAACCCCTTCGAGGTCTGGTCCCGACGTGCCAACATTGTCGACGCGTCATGGTTTTGTTGACACGTCAATTATGCAGGGCGGAAACTTGAATTGTCAACCAAAGGCGAGGAAGTGACAGTCGTGAACTCCGACACCCGCTGGCTGGACGATCACGAGCAAGAGATCTGGCGCGCCTTCCGGGAATTGCTGTGGGGCTTCGAGTCCGCCATGGACCGCCAACTGCTGCGCGACTCCGACCTGTCCGGCGTGGAGTATTCGGTCCTGGCGTCCCTGTCGGAGGCGGACGAGGGCGTCATGCGGGCCCGGGACATCGCGCAGCAGCTGGACTGGGAGCGCAGCCGGCTGTCCCACCTGCTCAAGCGGATGGAAGCCCGCGGGCTGGTGGAGCGGGTGGCGTGTGCCACGGATGCGCGGGGTTTCAACATCTCGATGACCGACGCCGGCTGGGATGCCATCCGGCAGGCCGCCCCCGGCCACGTCAGCTTCGTCCGCCAGAACGTCTTCGATCCGCTCTCGGCCGCGGAGCGCGAGGCGCTGCTCTCGGCAACCGCCAAGATCCAGCGGTCCATCCGCGACGCGGGCCTCTGGGGGAACAGCGGCAGGTCGTCCTGAGCCGAGGGATCACTCCAGGATTTCGGAGACCTCCAGCCACTCCATCTCCAGGCCTTCCTTCTCCTCGGCGATTTCCTGCAGCTTGCGGTTCATCTCCGCCAGCCCGGCGAAGTCGACGTCGGACTTGGCACCTGCCGCGTGCATCTGCTCCTTGAGCTTGTCCTCCTGCTGGCCCAGTTTGCCCAGTTGGCGCTCGATCCGGTTGAGGTCCTTCTTGGCCTGGCGCTTGTCGGCTTCGCTGTGCACGGCGCCGGAGGATGGTGCGGCGGCGGCGCCTGCGCCGGCCGGGGACGGCGCGGGCCTGCCGGCGAGCGCCGCTTCGCGGAGCTCGAGGTACTGGTCCACTCCCCCGGGCAGCCCGCGGAGCTTGCCGTCGCCCAGCAGCGCCACCTGGTGGTCGGTCACCCGTTCCAGCAAGTAGCGGTCGTGGGAGACGACCACGAGCGTGCCCGGCCAGCCGTCGAGCACGTCCTCCACGGCCGCCAGCGTGTCCGTATCCAGGTCGTTGGTGGGCTCGTCCAGCATCAGCACGTTCGGTTCCCCGACCAGCAGCCGCAGCAGCTGCAGCCGCCGCCGTTCCCCGCCGGACAGGTCGCGCACCGGCGTCCACTGCTTCTCCTTGGAAAAGCCGAGCTGTTCCACCAGCTGGCTGGCGGAAACCTCGCGTCCGCCGATGTTGAAGACCTGGCGTTCGCGCTGGATCACCTCCACCACGCGGAGGTCCATGACATCGTCGAGTTCGCGGACTTCCTGCGTGAGCATGGCCGTCTGCACCGTCTTGCCGCGCTTGACCTTGCCGGCCGTGGGCTGGATCTCGCCGTTCAGCAACCGCAGCAGGGTGGTCTTGCCCGCCCCGTTGACGCCGACCAAGCCGAGCCGTTCCCCCGGTGCCAGCCGCAGCGTGATGTTGTCGAACAGCGCGGCGGGCCCGCCGTCGCCGTCCGTGGGCCGGGCCGGCGGGGTGTAGGAAACCTGCTCCAGGTCCAGCACGTCCTTGCCGAGCCGGGCGGTGGCCATCTTGTTCAGGGCCACCGCGTCCCGGGGCTCGGGCACGTCGGCGATCAGCTCGTTGGCCGCTTCAATCCGGAACTTCGGCTTCGCGGTCCTGGCGGGAGCACCGCGGCGCAGCCAGGCGAGCTCCTTTTTCACCAGCTGCTGCCGCTTGCCTTCGACGACGGCCGCCGTCCGGTCGCGTTCCGCACGGGCCAGCACGTAGGCGGCGTACCCGCCGTCGAACGGGTCGACGGTGCCGTCGTGGACCTCCCAGGTCCGGGTACACACTTCGTCCAGGAACCACCGGTCGTGGGTGACCACCAGGAAGGCCCCCTCGGTGGGGCGCCACCGCGTCTGCAAGTGCCGGGCCAGCCAGGCGACCCCCTCGACGTCGAGGTGGTTGGTCGGCTCGTCGAGCATGATCACGTCATGGGGCTCGATCAGCAGCTTGGCGAGGGCGACCCGGCGGCGCTGCCCGCCGGACAAGGACGACACCGTCGCCTGCCAGTCGACGTCGCCGACGAGGCCGTTCATGATTTGGCGGATCTGCGGGTTGGAGGCCCACTCGTGCTCGGCCGCTTCGCCGACGATCGCCACGCCGACCGGCAGGTCTCCGTCCAGCACGTCCTGCTGGTCCAGGTAGCCCACGTTGACGTCGCCGCGCTTGGTGACCCGGCCGTCGTCGGGCGTGGCGCGGTGCGCCAGCAGCCGCATCAGGGTGGACTTGCCGTCGCCATTGCGCCCCACCATGCCGATCCGGTCCCCTTCGTTCAGGCCGAGGGACACCGAGTCCAGGATGGTGCGGGTGGCAAAGGAGACGCTGACGTTTTCTGCGCCGAGCAGGTGGACCAAGGATGCTGCTTTCTGTTGCGTTGGTGGAGGCGGACGCGCCGCTGCGTTCCAGGGGCGGGGCCCGGCGGTCAGGCCATGATGCGGGCGCCGTGCACCGGTCCGCGGACCGGCAGGGCAACCACGCCGGCGACATCCGCGAGCCGCTGCCCCAGCTCGGCCGCCTCGCGCCGTCCGGCGGTCAGGAAGGCTACCGTCGGCCCGGACCCGGATACCAAGCCCGCCAGCGCGCCTTCGGCCTCGCCCAGTTCAAGGATATCGGCCAGTTCGGGGGCCAGCTCGATGGCGGCCTCCTGCAGGTCGTTATGCAGGCAGCCGGCCAGCTGGTGGACGTCGCCGGACTGCATTGCCTGCAGGATCGCCGGGTCCACCTGCTCGGGTTCGACCGGGACGTGGCCGCGGCGGGCGCGCAGGTCGTCGGCCACCGCGTAGACCTTGGGCGTGGACAAACCGAACGAGGCGGGCACCAGGACCCAGTGCATTTCGCTGCGCGCCAGCGCCGGCGTCAGCCGGTCGCCGACGCCCAGGCCGACGGCCACTCCGCCGTGCAGCGCAAACGGCACGTCTGCGCCGAGCCCGGCGGCCAGGCCGATCAGCTCGTCGCGGGAGTAGCCGGTGTTCCAAAGCGCACTGCACGCAACCAGGGCGGCGGCCGCGTCGGCGGAGCCGCCGCCCATGCCGCCGGCAATCGGCACCCGCTTGGTGATGTCCAGGTGCACGCCCTGCGCGTGTCCGGAGGTTTCGCGGATCAGGTCGGCGGCCTGCACCGCCAGGTTGGAAGCATCCAGCGGGATGCCGTCCAGATCGAAGTCCAGCCCGGGCCCATTGCGCACGCTGACCGTGATGGCATCGTCCTCACGCGCGGTGGCGGTGACCTCCTCATACAACGAGAGCGCCAGATAGACGCTGGCCACCGAGTGGTAGCCATCCGGTCGCGGGCCGCCGACGCGGAAGGAGACGTTGATCTTTCCGGGCGCCATGACGCGGACGGGACGTGTTCTGGTCATATCGATGCCGCCACCTTCCTAGCCGACAAGCGGATGGTTGAACTCGGCGATGCGGGCAAAGGCGGCAATGTCCAGCACCTCTCCGCGGGCGCCGGGGTCCACGTTTGCCAGCCGCAGCGCTTCCTCGGCCCGGGCGGCGCTGCCGGCCCAGCCGGCCAGCGCGGCGCGCAGCGTCTTGCGGCGTTGCGCGAACGCCGCGTCGATGACGGCAAACACTTCATGGCGCGGGGCCCGGGTCACGGGCGGCTGCCCGCGGGTGAACTCCACCAGCCCGGAAGCGATCTTGGGTGCGGGCCAGAACACGTTCATGCCGATCACCCCTGCCTTGCGCATGGTGCCGTACCACGCGGCCTTGACGCTGGGCACACCGTAGATCTTGGAGCCGGGCTTGGCCGCGAGCCGGTCGGCCACCTCGTCCTGCACCATGACGAGTCCGTGCCGCAGCGACGGGAAGTGCTCCAGCAGGTGCAGCACCACCGGCACCGCCACGTTATAGGGCAGGTTGGCGACCAGCGCATCCGGGGCCTTGGGCAGTTCCCTGACCCGCAGCGCGTCCGCCAGCACCACGTCCAGGCGCCCGGCGGCATCGGGACGCCATTCGGCCGCTGTGCGTTCCAAGCGGGCGGCGAGTTTGGGATCGATTTCGACGGCGACCACGTGCCCGGCCACGTCCAGCAGCCCGAGCGTGAGCGACCCCAGGCCGGGCCCGACCTCCAAGACTGTCTCGCCGGGGACAACATGGGCGGCAGCCACGATCCGACGGATGGTGTTGCCGTCGATCACGAAGTTTTGCCCGAGGGTCTTGGTGGGACGCACGTCCAGTTCGGCCGCGAGCCGGCGGACGTCGGCCGCTCCGAGCAGGGGCCGGGTGGGGGCGGGCGCGGCTCCCCCGGCGTCGTGCCGTGAGTCGGTACCGGAGGCGGATTGGGGTTCTGTCACTGTGCCATCGTATCGGGCCGCCGGCGGCGGCCGTGGCGGCGCCGCCCGGTTAACGCACACCGGGCCCGGGCAGCGAAGCCCGGGCCCGGTGCCGGTGGATAGCAGGCGGATGCCTTACAGCAGTCCCAGTTTGGCGGCACAGGCCGGCCAGTGGCCCCAGCCGCCGTTGCTGCGCAGCACTTCGGCGGTAGCGATCTGCTCGCTGGGCGTGGCCATGTAGGCGTAGGGCGCGTACTTGCCGCCGCCGGCGCCGAGCCAGGAGCTAGCGCTGAACTGCAGTCCGCCGGAGTAGCCGTTGCCGGTGTTGATGGACCAGTTGCCGCCGGACTCGCATTCGGCGAGCGCCTGCCAGGTCCCGCCGACGTTGGCGTTGTTGACCTTGGCCGGACGCTTCTTGGTGCCCACCGTGATCTTCTGGCTGACCGGTTCGCGGGTGACCTTTTCGCTGACGAGTTTCCGGTCGGTTTCCTTGCCGTCGGTGAGGACGACCTCGTAGACCTTGACGCGTTCGCCGGGCTCCCCGGCCCGGGTGACCTTCTCTTCGTCCTCGTACATGGCGGAGTTGGTCGTGGTGGCCGTCTCGAACGGGACGGACTCGGCCTCCTCCACGCGTTCGCGGTCGATCCGGGTCACTTTGACCTTGGTGCCTTCGGTCACCGGCTCGGCCTCGGCAACGGAGAGCTTGTCTTCCTTGCCCAGCTTGATCTTCTGTTCCTGGAGCAGGTCGCCGATGGTGGTCGCGGTGGTGACTTCCTTGCGGGTCTTGCCGTCGACAGCGATGGTGACGTTCTTCGGCGTCGAGATCGTCACCGCGCCGCCCACCGAGGCCAGCTCGGCAGTCAACGGGGCGGACAGGGCCGACTTTTCGTTGACTTCCAGTTCGTCCAGCAGTTCCTCGACGGTGGCGGCGGTGGTGTGCACGGTGGAGGCCTTGCCGTCCACGTTCACGTCTACGGGTTTGGCGGTGACCACTTCGATGCTGGCACCGTCGGCGATCTCTTCGCCCACCGCAGGAGTGACGTCGTCGAGCTCGCCGACCTGCACCTCGGATTCGGCCAGAACGTCTGCAACGGTGGAACCGAACGTGGTGACGGTGCTGGCCTGCCCGTCCACGGTCAGCGTGACCGACTTGTTGTTGCCCACAAAAGCCACCAGCCCGAGGACCAAGGCGGTCATGACGACGACCTGGCCGGCGATCTTCACCCAGCGGTTCTTCAGTGCGTTTGTCACGGTTCCCGAATCTGTTGCAGTTTCCGGGCACGGGGACATTAAGACACGCGCGTGGGACGTGCCGGTTTTCACGGCACGGTGCGAGTGCAGGCTGCACCCGCGGCGGCTGTTTGGGCGTACGAACGGAACGTCCAACGGCTACCGCCACAGGTGTCACAATGTCCGGTTGCCTTCCCCGACCCCGGCCATTAGCTACCTACCGTAATCGAAACGTGACATGCCGACAAGCGGCGCCTGCTGCGGGCGGCACCGGGCACTGCGCGTCGCTTCCCCGTTCGGGCAGCCCTGCATGCTCGTTTTCGGTCCGGCCGGGGGAAGTTACGCGCGTGTTATTCCTGCTGCCAGGAGCCGTAAACGCACTCCGTGTTTTCCGCCACCTCCGTGCATAACTCCGCCAGGTCCTTCCCGAGGACCTCGGCCATCGCGCGCATGGTGTAGGGCACCAGGTAGCTGGCGTTCGGCCGGCCCCGGTAGGGATGCGGGGTCAGGAAGGGCGCGTCGGTCTCGGCCAGCACCAGGGCCGGTTCCGCAACCGCCAGGGCCTCACGCAGGCCGTCGGCGTTCCTGAAGGTGACGGTTCCGGCGAAGGACATGTGCCAGCCGTTGTCGTTGCAGGTCCCGGCCAGCGCCGCGTCCCCGGAAAAGCAGTGGAAGACAACTTTTTCGGGGGCTCCCTCCTCGAGCAGGACGCGGACCACGTCGTCGTGCGCGTCCCGGTCATGGATCTGCAGGGCGAGGCCCAACCGCTTGGCGATGTCGATGTGGCGGCGGAACGATTCCTGCTGAGCGCCCCGGCCTCCGCCGCCGGTCCGGTAGTAGTCCAGTCCGGTCTCCCCGATCGCCCGGATCCTCGGGTGCGCGGCTATCGCCTCGATCTCCGCCAGGGCCTCCTCCAGCGTCCCCGCGTCCGCCAGCGGGGGTGCGTCGTTGGGGTGGATGGCCACCGCTCCCAGCAGCCTCGGCTCGGCCTCGACGGCCTGCAGCGTGAAGCGGGCGGATTCCAGGTCGCAGCCCACCTGGACGGCACCGGCAACGCCGACCGCCTCGGCGGCGTCCATCGCCTGCCGGACCGTGACCGCCACCGGTCCGTCGCGGAAGTCCAGGTGCGTGTGGTTGTCCATCACCGGCACGGGCAGCGGCTCGGGTGCCGGCGGATAGCTGAGATT
Organism: Arthrobacter sp. Y3224055; assembly: GCF_059090825.1. Taxonomy (NCBI): domain Bacteria; kingdom Bacillati; phylum Actinomycetota; class Actinomycetes; order Micrococcales; family Micrococcaceae; genus Arthrobacter; species Arthrobacter sp. Y3224055. The sequence goes on from NZ_JBNHGB010000005.1 coordinate 321,481, forward strand.
ACGACGCCGGCCGTCCCCCTCGGTGGGGCTCCGCACCGCCGTCGTCCGGGCTGCGGTGCTGTCAGCGGTGTAGGCGGGAGGAGTTTCGCCGGCAACGGCGGCTGCAGGATGGGACATGTTTCCAGCCTACTGAAGCGCCGGGTCCGGTTCCGCCGTGAAGGGAGGCGGGCCCGCCAGGCGGGGTCCGCGTGTCTACCGCATCACACAGCCAGCAAGTAGGGTTGGATCAACCGGCCCTCGGGGAAGGCACACCGGAAGGTACTTCATGGACACGCAGCAGCACATGGCAGAGGCCGGGACCGTCCACTCCGATCCAGCGGGTTCGGGGCCGGGTGAGGGCCTCGAGGCCGGTGAGGGCCTCGCGCTGACCGAGTTCCACGACGCCTGCGGCCGGATCAGGGCCGTGATCGAGACCGTCATCGACGGCAAGTCGGAGGCGGCACGGCTGGCGCTGACGGTGCTGTTGGCCCAGGGGCACCTGCTGCTGGAGGATGTGCCCGGCGTCGGCAAGACCATGCTGGCGAAGACGCTGGCCAAGACCATCGACTGCAGCGTGCACCGGATCCAATTCACGCCGGACCTGTTGCCCTCCGACGTCACCGGTGTTTCGATCTACAACCAGGACATGCACCGGTTCGAATTCCGCCCCGGACCGGTGTTCGCGAACATCGTCATCGGCGACGAGATCAACCGTGCCTCGGCCAAGACCCAGTCGGCGTTGCTCGAGTGCATGGAGGAACACCAGGTCACGGTGGACGGGAACACCTATCCGCTGGATACGCCTTTCATGGTGATCGCCACCCAGAATCCGATCGAGATGGAGGGCACCTACCCGCTGCCGGAGGCCCAGCGCGACCGTTTCATGGCCCGGATCTCGATGGGCTACCCGGATCCCCGCGCCGAGATGGAAATGCTGGAGACCCACCAGTCCGTCTCGCCGCTGGAGGGGGTCCGCCCGGTCGTCACAGTGGGCGAGGTACGCAGCATGATGGCCATGGTCCGTGATGTCTACGTTTCGCCGGCGGTGAAGGAATACACGGTCAACATCGGGCGGGGCACCCGCGAACACCCGCACCTGCGGCTGGGAGCCAGCCCGCGGGCCATGCTCCAGCTGCTGCGCGCGGCGAAGGCGACGGCGGCCCTGGACGGCCGCGACTTCGTCCTGCCCGACGATGTGGCCTCCGTTGCCGAGGCCGTGCTGGCGCATCGTTTGATCCTTGACCGCAAGGCGATGACGGCCGGCGAAGACGCCTCCAGCGTGGTGGCGTCCGTGCTGGCCAAGGTTCCCGTGGGCGGCGAATCCCGCCGCGCCTCTTCCTGACGGCCATGGACGCGTTCGGCTGGCTCCCCACCAGGTATGTCACCCTGCGCGGGTGGGGCGTGCTGGCGGCCGGCGTGCTGGCGCTGCTGCTGGCGCAGATCCTGGGCCGCCGGGACCTGCTGACCCTGGCGGTGTTCCTGATTGGCCTGCCGCTGCTGGCCGCGGCGGCGATGGTGCTCCTCAAGCCGCAATTCACGGTGGAGCGGAAGTTCCGGCCCGCGGCCGTCGAAACCGGCCTCGTGGTCCAGGTCCGGTTGTCGGTGCGCCGCAACGGGGGCCTGACGGGGCTGGTGTACATGGAAGAGCAGCTGCCGCTGCGCTTCGGCAAGGCCCCGTCCTTCCGGTTCCCGGCGCGGCACCCGTCCCGCTCCGGGGAGAGCGTGTATGAGTACAAGCTCCGATCCAGCAAGCGCGGGATGTTCGCCATCGGGCCGGTGACCGCGGATTTTTCCGACCCGTTCGGGCTGGCCAACCACCGGCACCAGTTGGGCGAAACCAGCGCGTTGGTGGTGACCCCGTCCTCCGTGGAACTGCCGGCCACCTCGCTAACCGGCGCCCGGGGTTCGGACGGCACGGCGAGCACCCGGCGGCAGGCCAATCCCAGCGACGACGACGTGATGACCCGCGAATACCGCTACGGCGATCCGATGCGCCGGGTCCACTGGGCGGCGACGGCCCGTCACGGCGAGCTCATGGTCCGCCAGGAGGAATCGGTGACCACGCCGCAGGCGACCATCGTGCTGGACCGCCGGGCCGCGGCCTACGGCACGGGACTGCTGCCGTCCTTCGGCGATGGCACCGACCCGCACGGGGACCTGCTGCACACCTCGCCCTCCTTCGAGTGGGCCGTGACTGCTGTGGCCTCGGCCGCCAACGACTTCCTGCAGCGCAACTACACCGTCCGGTTCCTGGACGTCCATGCCCGGGCGGCAGTCCTGGAGTCCCCCTCGGCCCCGTCGCCCGGCCAAGAGCAATTCGACGGGCCGGCGGGCTACCAGGACCTCGCCGAGGGGCTGGCCGCGCTGGGGCTGGCCGAAGACCACCGTAAGTCCGACCGGCATCCGGGAGAACCGGCGTTCGGGGACCGGCTGATGGACAAACTTGCGGCACATAAGTACAAGGGGCCGTTGGTCGCGGTCCTGGGCCAGATCAGCGCCGGCGAAGCGCGCCTGCTGGCCCCGGCCGCCGAATTCGGCTCCCACGCCTTCGCCCTGATCGTCACCGACCGGCCGCAACAGGCCCGGGCGACGATGGACGTGTTGCGTGCGGGCGGCTGGCGGACCGTGGCGGTCAGCCCCAAGGCCTCGCTGCCGGCGGCCTGGGCGCACTTCGACCTGGTCGGCCGGATCGATCCGGTGGGAACAGGAGCGGTCACGTGACCCTCACGGTCGACAAGCAGGCGGAACTCCGCGGCCCGGACACACCCGGCCGGAGCGGCGGGCGGCCGCCCTCCCCCGGCGTCGCGCCATGGTTGATGAGCGCCGCCGTCGCACTCGCCGTCCTGCTCACGGCCGCCAGCCTGCACGGGGTCCTGGAGGGCTGGAGTTGGCTGTTCCAAGCCGCCGTGACTGTCTGTTGCACCGAGGCGGGCACGGGGCTGGCCCGCCGGCTGGACTGGTCGCCGCTGGCCGGGGCTCTGCTGGGACTGGCAGGCCTGGTCATGTCGGTCACGGCGATGTTCCTGGCACCGACCGGTCTCCTGGGCGTGATCCCCGGGCCCGGCACGTTCGCTGCCCTTGATCCCATGTTGGAGGAAGCCCGGGACACCGTTGTGTCGCAGGTCGCCCCGGTGCTGGTCAATGACGGCATCGCGCTGGCGGCCTGCGTTGGTGTGGGGATGATCGCCCTGCTCGTGGATACGCTGGCCGTTCCGCTGCAGATGCCGGCCATCAGCGGCCTGGGCCTGCTGGGCCTGGCCATCGTTCCAGCCATCATCAAGCCGAACAGTATAGGACCGGCGGGTTTCCTGGCCGCCGCGGCGGGTTACCTGCTGGTGCTGGGCTGCGCGCAGTGGCTTGCCGCCGGCGGCAGCGGCAGGGGTCGACTGGCCTCCGTTGAGCAGATCCGCCGCGCCGTGAGCATAGCGGCGGCCGGTCTCGCGGTTTCGCTGGTGCTCCCGCTGGCCATCCCGGGCTTCACGTCCGGATTGTTCCCGGAGGGCTCGAGGCTCAATTGGGGCGCGCCGACGGGCCTCAACCCGGTGGTGAGCCTGGGCGACAACCTCCGGCGGCCCGGGGCCTTCGGGAGGATGACCTACGCCACGGATGCCGGGGAACCGCTTTATCTGCGCTCGGTCACGCTGGAAAACCTGACCGGCGCGCGCTGGAGCCCGAGCGACTTCGACGGCCACCGCCGCACCGGCATCGATGAACTCGAGGTGCCCAGCGTGCGGAACCTGCTGGCAGACGGCGAGGTGACCACCACGAGGATCAGTACGGCATCCTTCACCAGCCCCTGGCTGCTGGCCCCCTACGCTCCGGCGCGGGTCACGGGCGTCCGCGGCACGTGGAGCTGGGATCCCCGCACCCTCAACATCCGCGGCGAGTCCGGCACCACCACCGCCAACCAGGAGTACGAGGTGCGCAGCGTCAGGCCGGCGCTGACCCGGGAAGCGCTGCGGGCATCGGAACCGTCGAACAACCCCGTCGTCGATCCTGTCTTCTCCGAGCTACCGGAGGACATGCCGGACATCATTGCAGACACCACGGCGACCGTGCTGGCGGGTTTGGAGAATCCGTACGAACAGGCCATGGCCATCCAGACGTATCTGCGGACGTCCGGATTCGTGTACTCGGAACAGGCTCCGGTCGACGGCGGCTACGACCAGAGCGGTTTCGAGGTCGTGGCCTCATTCCTGCAGGAAAAGTCCGGCTACTGCATCCACTACGCCGCCACGATGGCGATCATGGCCCGGATCGCGGGCATTCCCAGCCGGATGGCGGTCGGCTATGCGCCCGGGCGTCCCACCGGTGCGGTCCTTGAAGACGATACCGGCAGGGAGCTGGAGGAGTTCGAGATCGATTCCCGGGACGCGCATTCCTGGCCAGAACTCTTTTTCAATGGAATCGGCTGGGTCGCCTTCGAGCCCACGCCGTCGCGGGGAGTGTTGCCGGCCTACGCCCAGACCGGACCCGCCGGCGGCCCGGTGCTTCCCAACGACGACCCGCTCAGGCCCGCGGGGCCGCCGCCGGCCGCCACCGACACTCCCCGGGATTCCACTGCCTCCGGCTCCTCCGGCCTGGCGGAGGAAGACATGCTCTCGCAACGGCTGTGGTCGGCGGCGGCCGCGGCCCTGGTGCTGGCCGTCCTCCTGTTGCCGCTGGTGCTGCGCCGGCGCCGGACCGGCTGGCGCCGGGCAGCGATGGCCGGGGGCGGCGGGGGTGCCGCCCTGGTCACCTGGGCGGAAGCCGTGGATACCGCGGAAGACCTCGGCTGGCCGGCCGCGGCAACGGAAACACCGCGGGCCTTCCAGCAACGCCTCGACGACGCCGGCGTGGTCACCGGGAAGTCTTCCGTTGCCCTGGCGCGGCTGCGGGCTGGCTATGAGCGGGCCGCGTATGCGGCTCCGGAGGCGCCGCCACCGGGCGGCGCCGGCGCCGCACGGTGGTCCGATGTGGAAACCGTCAGGGACAGGCTCCTGGAGCGGGCCGGATGGCGGCGCCGCCTGACCGGGCTGTTGTGGCCGGCGTCGCTGTTCCGCCGCCGGCCGCCCCTGGGGGACGGCCGGCCGACGGATCGGAACTACCGGGCGTAGGGATCCGCGATGCCGATGTACTGGACCGTGGTGTACTCGTCCAGGCCCTCCGCGCCGCCTTCGCGGCCCATGCCGGACTGCTTCACTCCGCCGAACGGGGCGGCGGCGTTGGAGATGACGCCGGCGTTGTAGCCGACCAGGCCGAACTCGATCTGCTCGGAGACGCGGAACATGCGGTTCACATCGCGCGAGTAGATGTAGGAGGCAAGGCCGTACTCGGTGGCATTGGCCAGGGCGATGGCCTGCTCTTCGGTTTCGAACGTGGTCACCGGGGCAACCGGGCCGAAGATCTCGCTCTGCAGGATATCGGCGTCGTTCGGAACGTTGGACAGCACGGTCGGCTGGTAGAAGTAGCCGTCGCCTTCCACGGGCCCGCCGCCGGTGCTGACGGACGCTCCGGCTTCCACTGCCGCGGTCACCAGGGCATGCACGTCGTCGCGGGCGCCGCCGTCGATCAGCGGGCCCACCGTGGTGTCCGCTTCGGTGCCGCGGCCCGGCTTGAGGGCCTTCATGGCGTTCGCAAACTTGGTGGTGAATTCCTCGGCCACGGAGGCCTGGACCAGGAAGCGGTTGGCGGCCGTGCAGGCCTCGCCCATGTTGCGCATCTTGGCCGCCATGGCGCCTTCGACGGCCTTATCCAGGTCGGCGTCTTCGAAGACGATGAACGGGGCGTTCCCGCCGAGCTCCATCGAGGTCCGCAGGACGTTGTCCGCCGCGTCCTTGAGCAGCTGCTTGCCCACCGGCGTGGAGCCGGTGAAGGAAACCTTGCGCAGGCGGGAGTCCTGCATCAGCGGCCCGGAGATGCCGGAAGCGCTCTTGGAGGAGACCACGTTCAGCACGCCTGCCGGGAGGCCGGCCTCGATCATGGTCTGGGCGAAGAGCTGGCTGGTCAGCGGGGTGAGCTTGGCAGGCTTGAGCACCATGGTGCAGCCGGCCGCTACCGCGGGACCGACCTTGCGGGTGGCCATGGCGAGCGGGAAGTTCCACGGGGTGATCAACAGGCAGGGGCCGACAGGCTTGCGCTGGACCAGGATCTTGTTCTTGCCCTCCGGCGTGGTCAGGTAGCGGCCGTAGTCGCGGACGGCCTCCTCCGAGAACCAGCGCAGGAATTCGGCACCGTAGGCCACTTCGCCGCGGGATTCGGCCAGCGGCTTGCCCATCTCCATGGTCATCAGGAGGGCGAAATCCTCCGAGCGCTCGGTCACCAGCTCGAAGGCGCGGCGCAGGATCTCGGCGCGCTGGCGCGGAGCCGTGCGGGCCCAAGCGGCCTGCGCGCTGTCGGCGGCGTCAAGGGCGGCGAGCGCGTCCTCGCTGGTGGCCGAGGCCAGGGTGGCCAGCACCTTGCCGGTGGCGGGGTCGTGGACGTCGAAGGTCCCGCCGTCGGATGCGTCGCGCCATTCGCCGTTGATCAGCAGGCCGGTGGGTACTTTGGCGAGCAGTTCTGCTTCGCGGGCTGCGGTTTCAGCCATGGCGGTGCCTCCAAGTGTTCGGGATTGTGTCCGTGGGCGCAGTTGCCCGTTTTCCTTCACGGTAGGTGCTCCGCTTCACGGGTGTAAATGCGAGGGTGCACTACGTTCCACGGCACCTACTGTGCAGATCGACAATACCAATCCGGCGGCCGGGTGAGGGTCACGGAGCGTGCAGATGACGACATCCAGGACATCCGGCGGCACCCGCTTCGCTGAGAGTCAGCGCCCGCCGGGAGCACGGGCGGCCAGGACCGCGGCGTAGAGCTCGCGTTTACTCACCCGGGCATCGGCCGCGACGGCGGCGACGGCGTCCTTGAGCCGGGCACCCTGCGTCACCAGCGCGTTGACGCCGTCCACGTGGTCTTCGGGCTGTTCGGGCGCTGTTTCCGTCGCGCCGGCAACCACCACGGCGATTTCGCCCCGGACCTCATGGCTTTCGGCCCACTCCAGCAGTTCCCGGACCGTACCGCGCAGCACTTCTTCATGCAGCTTGGTCAGCTCCCGGCAGACCGACGCCCGCCGGCCCGGGCCGAATCCGGCGTCGAGGGCCCGCAGCATGGCCGCCAGCCGGTGCGGCGCCTCGAAGAAGACCATGGTCCGGCGCTCGGCGGCGAGCTCCGCCAACCGCGCGGCGCGCTCCCCCTGCTTGCGGGGCAGGAAGCCCTCGAAGGTGAAGCGGTCGGTGGGCAAGCCGGACAGCGCCAGCGCCGTGAGCACGGCCGACGGCCCGGGCACGGCAGTGACCAGCAGGCCCTCCGCCACGGCCGCCTCCACCAGCCGGAAACCGGGATCCGAGACGGCCGGCATGCCGGCGTCGGTCACCATCACCAGGGTGCTGCCGGCACGGACCAACTCCAGCAGGTCTGCGGTACGGGTCGCCTCGTTGTGTTCGTGGTAGCTGATGATCCGGCCGGCGGCCGTGATACCCAGCCGCTGCAGGAGTTTGTGCAGGCGGCGGGTGTCTTCGGCAGCGACTACATCGGCCGTTTGGAGCAGCTCGACCAGCCGCGGGGAGGCGTCCCCGACGTTGCCGATCGGCGTTCCGGCCAACACGATCTGTCCTGGCTGCCCCGCTGCCGGGACGCCCCGTTCCTGCTCATTCACATGGACAACCCTACCTGCGGCGTTGCCCTCTTTCACCGGCGCCTTATATAGAGTCGGTATGTGCCCCACTGCAGCGAGGACCGCCGTCCGGCAGCCGACGTCCCGGCCTGTGGCGCCGCACACCCGTGCACCTACCGGCCGGTAACATGATGGCCGTGACCCGAACCACACCTCCGCCGGCGGCGGTTGTCCCCCGCCACGGCTGGCTGGAATCGCCTGGACGGGCCTTCAGCGAGGCGGTGCTGCGCCGCCGACTGCTCGGTCTTCCGGCCCGGTTCGGGCCCTGGGCGTGGCTGCTCCCCGTGCTCACGGCCGTCCTCGGCGGGGTTTTGCGTTTCTACCGCCTGGGTGAACCGGGTTCGCTGGTGTTCGACGAAACCTACTACGTCAAGGACGCCTACTCCTACCTGCAATCCGGCTACGAACGCGAATGGCCCAAGGACGCCAACGACTCCTTCAACGCGGGCAATCCGGGCGTCCTCCTCGATACCCCCGAATATGTGGTGCACCCGCCGGTGGGCAAGTGGATGATCGCCGCCGGCATGTGGCTTTTTGGTTCCGACAACGGTTTTGGCTGGCGTTTCGGCGCCGCACTTACCGGCACGCTGTCCATCCTGATGATCGCCCTGATCGCGCAGGCGTTGTTCAAGTCGCCGGCGCTGGGCGGGGTCGCCGGTTTGCTGACGGCCATCGACGGGCACCATCTGGTCCACTCCCGGACGGCTTTGCTGGACGTCTTCCTCATGTTCTGGGTGGTCGCCGCCTTCGGCGCGCTGCTGCTGGACCGCTTCGACGGGCGACGGCGGCTGGCCGCGAAAATCGCCCGGCAGGCTGGTCCCTCCGGGGTGCCGCCCCCTTCGCGGCTGCTGTATGGTCCCTGGGTGCTCTGGCGGCCGTGGCGGCTGGCTGCGGCGGTCTGCCTCGGGCTGGCCGTGGGCACCAAGTGGTCGGCGCTGGCGTTCGTCGCGGTGTTTGGCCTGATGTGCGTGTTCTGGGACCTTGGCGCCCGGCGTGCCGCGGGGATCAGGGAGTGGTTTTCCGCCGGCGTGATCAGGGACGGGGTTCCGGCGTTCTTCACCATGATTCCGGCCGCGGCGGTGACCTATCTGGCGGCCTGGACCGGCTGGCTGCGCTCCGACGATGCCTACGACCGCAACTGGGCGGCGTCGAACCCGTCCGCGGCCTGGGGGTGGCTGCCGGACTGGCTGCGCTCGCTGGCCGAGTATCACCGCAGCGCCTACACCTTCCACAACGGCCTGGATTCCGAGCACCCGTACGAATCCAATGCCTGGACCTGGCTGTTCATGGGCCGCCCGACGTCGTTCTACTACCATGCCGAAGAAGCCGGCCAGGGCGGGTGCGAGGCGGCCACCCGCTGCTCCGAGGCGGTCACGGTGGTCGGCAACCCGCTCATCTGGTGGGCCGCGGCCGCCTCGCTGCTGGTGCTGCTCTTCTATTGGGCCGGGCGGCGGGACTGGCGGGCAGGGGCGATTCTGGCGGGAGTCGCGGCCGGTTACCTGCCCTGGTTCCTCTACCCCGACCGGACCACGTTCTTCTTCTACGCGATCGCCTTCCAGCCGTTCCTGGTCCTGGCCCTGACCTACGTGCTCGGGCTGGCGCTGGGCCGGGCGACGGATCCGCCGTGGCGCCGGCGCCAAGGCGTGCTGGTGGTCGGGCTCTTCGTGGCGGCCGCACTCGCGGTGTCGGCATTCTTCCTGCCGGTGTGGACCGCAGAGATGATCGGCTACGACCAGTGGCGCTGGCGGATGTGGATGCCAAGTTGGATTTGATGCAGGCCGGACAACACGACTTTTACCGGATTCAGAAAGTGGGCACGACGTGCGCGAAGCAGTAACCGAAGTGCTGGCAGCGATGCCGGCCGGCTCCAACCTGACGGACATCCTGGTGGCCCAGCATCAGCGCGACCCGCAGCGGGCGCTCTATGCGGTCAAGCGCAACGGCGCCTGGTCCGATGTTCCGGCCGCCGAACTCCTGGCCCAGGTCAGCGCCGTGGCGAAGGGCCTGATGGCCTCCGGCATCGAAGCCGGAGACACCATTGCCGTGATGTCCAAGACCCGGTTCGAGTGGACGGTGGTGGACCTGGCCGGCTGGTTCGCCGGCGCGGTGGTGGTTCCTATCTACGAAACCTCGTCCCCGCACCAGGTGCAGTGGATCCTGCAGGACTCGGCGGCGAAGCTGGTGTTCGCCGAGGACGCCGCCAAGGCCGCCGTCGTGCGCCAGGCCATGTCCGGGCTGCCGGCCGCGCTTCCGGTCTGGCAGCTGGACGGGGAGGCCGAGGGGCTGGCTGAGCTGGAGGCCCGCGGAACCGCGGTCACCGACGAGGAACTTGAACTGCGCCGGACCTCCCGGGGCATGCAGGACGCGGCCTCGCTGGTCTACACCTCGGGCACCACCGGCCGGCCGCGCGGCTGCATCATCACGCATGGCAACTTCGCGGAACTGGCGGTCAACACCGTGGAGTTCCTGGCGGACATCCTCAAGCGCCCGGACGCGAAGTCGCTGATGTTCCTGCCGCTGGCCCACGTGCTGGCCCGGGCCGTGCAGGTGATCTGCCTGACCGCCGGAGTGAAGATGGGCCACACATCGAGCATGGCGGAGTTGATCGAGGACCTGCGCACCTACCAGCCCACCTTCCTGCTGGTGGTTCCGCGCGTGTTCGAAAAGGTCTACGCCTCCGCCCGGCAGAAAGCGCACGACGGCGGCAAGGGCAGGATCTTCGACGCCGCGGCGCAGACAGCGGTCGCCTACTCCCGGGCACGGGATGCGCAGGCACGCGGCACCGGCGCCGGGCCCGGGCTGGCCCTCAAGGCCCGGCATGCCGTGTTCGACAGGCTCGTCTACGGAAAGCTGCGCGCGGCGTTCGGCGGGCACGTGGAGTACACCGTCTCCGGCGCTTCCGCATTGAATCCAAAGCTCGCGCACTTCTTCACCGGCATCGGCGTGCCGGTCCTGGAAGGCTACGGGCTCACCGAATCCACTGCCCCTGCGGCGGTAAACCTGCCCGGCGCCAACCGGATCGGCACCGTGGGACTGCCGTTGCCCGGCACCACCATCAGAATCGCCGACGACGGCGAGGTCCTGATCAAGGGCATCGGCATCACCCGCGGCTACCACAATAACGACGACGCCAATGCCGAGTACTTTCGGGACGGCTTCTTGTGCACGGGGGACGTCGGGACGTTGGACGACGACGGCTACCTGACCATCACCGGCAGGAAAAAGGAGCTGCTGGTAACGGCGGGCGGCAAGAATGTCGCTCCGGGTCCGCTGGAGGACGCGCTGCGCGAACACCGGCTGGTGTCCCAGGCGGTGGTGGTCGGCGAGGGACGCCCGTTCGTCGGGGCGTTGGTGTCCCTGGACGAAGAGGGCCTGGCCGGCTGGCTTTCGTCGGCCGGCCGCGGGCCAGTCGGCCTGGCCGAGGCCGCCGAAGACCCGGCGGTCCTGGCCGAGCTGCAGCAGGCCGTGGACCAGGCCAACCAGCTGGTTTCGCGGGCGGAGCAGATCCGGAAGTTCGCGGTCCTCGGACAGGACCTCACCGAGGCCTCCGGGCACCTGACGCCGTCACTGAAGCTCAAGCGCGTCACCGTGCTGGAAGACTTCGCCGACGAGATCGATTCCCTGTACCGCTAGGCCCTGGCCGGCAGCCGCCGCCTAGTCCTGCTCGCGGGCGAGCAGCAGTTCGTGCCGGCGGCGCTGTTCTTCGGCGGCGGCGGCGCTCCGGTTCCGCCGGGCGCGGGTCGGCCAAGTCAGCGCCAGCACCAGCGAGGAGACCATCAGCACCAGCAGGGCAATGACGATTCCGGCGTCCATCCAGAACTGGGCCGGGAACAGGCGGATCAGGGTGTCGTCCACGAAGAAGGTCCAGGTGCCGTCGGCGAAGAAGATCCGGTGGAACTCGGTGAAGAACTGCTGCCAGTTGAGCGCCCCCAGGACGCCCAGCAGCAGGACCAGGATCAGTGTCGCGGCGGAACCGGCGAACAGGCCGCGCCGGATCCCCCCGTGGTAGCGGCGGGCCAGGTAGACCACTGCGACGACGGCCAGCAGCAGCATGACCGCCCCGGCAAGCATGGTCGCGAGGAACACGCCCTTCACGTCGGCCATGTGGCTGACCTCGGAGTCCAAAAACAGGCTGCCGCCGTTGGGGCCGGAGAGGTCTCCCAGGTATCGCGGGCCGGCGAAATTCAGCAGGTAGTCCACCGCATAGGAGCCGTAGGTCATCCGTTCCTCCGTGCTGAAGCCGAAGCTGTCGGCCGGGAACCCGGGGCGGTGGTATTCCGCCCAGAGGAACAACGGCGTGGCCACCAGCCGGATAGCACCGATGATCAGCAGCGGCGGGAACAGTACCGCCAGGACAACCTGCAGGATCCGTCCGGCCAGCGGCTTGGCATTCATTGCCTCGTCGCGCTCGGTCGTGCGCCGAACAACCTCGGAACGCGGCGGGCGTACCGAGAGCGCGCCGGTCGCCGGGTTGGCGTCGCTGCCGGCGGCGGCTGCGGTCGTGCCACCGGGCGGCATGGGCGGGCGCGCCGGCAGCGGCTTCGGGGCAGCCGGGCCCTGGTCGGCAGCGGCGGCCGTGCCGGTCCCCCGGCGGCCGTCGCCCGGTGCGGCGTCTGCTGCTCCGGCCGGATCCGGCCGTCCGGCCGCGGGGCCACCGGCGGCTCGGCCGGCAGGCACGGGGGCTCCGACCCGGGCGGCTTCGGCGGCAGCGCCCGCTCCTCCGGCGGCCCGCGCCCGGGCGTCGGGCTGCGTGGACCCGTCGCTCCGGGGTTGCGTTCCGGCGCTGTCCGGGGCACCGCCGTCGCGCTCGGTGCCGAGGCCAGTCGCCACGGCGCTCAAATCCGGCAGCCGGCTGGGCCGGCGCATGGGCAGCGGGTTGGCGCCGTCCCGGAACCGGCCGTTGACGGCAGGGACCGGAGGCGCGGGGGCGCGCTCCGGTTCAGCGCCAGGGGCTTCTCCCGGCGCTGTCCGTGCCCTGCGTTCGTCTCCGCCGGATTTCACGTCTTCGACTGCCACGTCCGTCGCCTCTTTCTGTGCCGCTGGCCTCTCTGCCTATGAGACTACCGCCGGCCGGCGGCGCTTCACGGTTGCCACCCCGCGGGGCGGCCCGCTCGGCCGTCGCCCGCCCGGCCGTCGCCTGCCAGCTCCGTCGGCTGCCCGGACGGCAGCTACCCGGTGGCGGCGGCCTCGCCGGCGTCGAACCGGCCCAGGTCGCCGCGCTCCCCCGCCAGGTAGGCCCGCCGGCCCACGACGAGGGTGTACATCCAGTAGGCGGCCAGCACCAGCACACCGATGCCCAGGCGCAGCCAGTCCGGCAGTTGGCTGGGGGTCACGAAGCCCTCGACCAGGCCGGAGATCAGGAGGACGAGGACCAGTCCCAGGGCGACGGTAATCAGCGACCTGCCTTCCCGGGCCAGCGAGGCGGTGCGGGTGAGCCGGCCGGGCGAGACCCAGGACCAGAAGATCCGCAGTCCGGCCGCACCGGCAATGAAGATGGCGGTCATCTCCATCAACCCGTGCGGCAGGATGTAGAGGAAGAAGACGTCCAGCCGGTCGTAGGCGGCCATCATCCCGCCGGCCATGCCCACCCCCTGGGCGTTCATGAACAGGATGTACGGCACCCACAGTCCGGTCACTCCGAAGGCCACCGCCTGCGCCGCAATCCAGGCGTTGTTGGTCCACACCATGCCGGCGAAGGAGGCGTTGGGATTCTCCGAGTAGTAATTGACGAAGTCCTCTTCCACGTACTGCCGGATGTCCTCGTCGGAGCCCATCGCTTTGATGACCTCGGGGGTTCCCGCCACCCAGGCGCCGAACAGCCAGGCGATCAGGACGAAGAGGGCACCGATGACCACGGTCGGCCAGCGCAGGCGGTAGAACGCGGCCGGCAGCGACAACACGAAGAACTCCGCCACGTCCCGGGCGAAGTTGGAGCGGGCCCCCGTGAACCGCGTCCTGGCGCGCGACAGGCGGGTGGAGAGGGCCGCCGACAGTTGGCCCTCGGCGGCCACCGACCGGATCATCGACAGGTGGGTTGAGGTGCGCCGGTAGAGCACGAGCAGTTCATCCGCCTCGGTGCCGGTGAGCCTGCGTTTGGCGCTCAGTTCGTCCAGCCGCTGCCAATCGTGCTCATGCACCGCGGCGAAGGCATCGATATCCACGCTCCTAGCCTAGCCGCCGCGCGCGGAAGATCCGGGGCGCCGCCCGGCCCGCCGCCCCGGATCGATAGAGTGGAACCGGGCGGCACAGACCGCCCGGGAAAGGGATCCGATGAGCAACGTCATCACCGGCGAGGCGGTAGTGCTGGAACTGCGGCCGGCGTCGTTCGGCGTCCGGGCGCTGAGCTCGATCATCGATGTGGTGGCCAACGTGATCCTGTTGATCGCCGCCTTCGTGCTGCTGGCGGAGACCCTCGAGGTCGGGTTCGACGCCGCGGCCGCCCGCGCGCTGGTCATCGCCGTGGTGCTGTTCTTCCTGGTCGGGGTGCCCATCGCCGTCGAGACCCTTACCCGCGGCAAGTCGCTGGGCCGCTGGGTCATGGGCCTGCGGATCGTGCGCGACGACGGCGGTGCCATCCGGTTCCGGCATGCGCTCATCCGCGGCCTCGTGGCGGTCTTCGAACTGTACATCCTGCTCGGTTCGGTGGCCTTCATGGTGGCCCTGTTCAATGACAGGTCCAAGCGGCTCGGCGACCTGCTGGCGGGCACCTACAGCATGCGGGAACGCGTCGCGGTCGCACCGAAGATCCTGCCGGAAATCCCCCCGCAACTGGCCCCCTGGGTGAAGCTCGCCGACATGGGGCGGTTGCCGGAGCCGCTGGCCCGGCGGATTATCCAGTTCCTCTCGCAGGCGCCCAAGATGATTCCGGCCTCCCGTGCCCGGTTGGCCACGGCCCTGGCCAACGAGGCGTCCGGCTATGTCTCTCCCCCGCCGCCGGCCGGGACGCCGCCGGAAATGTACCTGCTGGCCGTGATGGCCGAACGGCGCGAACGCGACTTCGTCCGGCTGTCCCGACAGCAGGAGCGCGCCGCCCGGCGTGGCGCCCGGCTGCATTCCCTGCCCTTCCGGGACTAGGCGCGGCCGCGCGGTCCGCCCGGTGGCCACCGAGCCGCCGGCTGCGGGACGGCTACCCCTTGTCCTGCGACGTCCAGGTCTTCCAGTCCACGTTCCAGTCCCCGAAACCGTCCGTCGGGTCCAGGAACCCGCTGTCGGTATTGCGGATATCCACGATGTCCCCGGTCCGCATGGTCTCGTAGAAGTACCGGGCGCCGGCTTCGGACATGCCCACGCAACCGTGGGAAATGTTGCGCACGCCCAGGGCGGAGGGGTCCAGGGTGGTGTGGACGAACTCGCCGCTGTTGCTCAGCCGGCTGGCGTACTTGGCGTCGAAGGGCTCGTACCAGTCCGGGTCTCCCGGTTTGAGCCCGATGCTGCGCGGGTTGAACGGCAGCGATTCATGCATGTCCATGATCGGGTGGATGCCCTTGCTGGACGGCCAGTTCGGGTCGCCCAGCGTCACCGGGAAGGTCTTGGCCAAGTCGCCGCCCACGTAGATCTTCATGGTCTTGGTCTTGTTGTCCACGATCGCCCGGCGGTCATCGAGGATGTTGACGGTGATCTTCTCGTCGTTCATGCCGATCATGTTGTTGCCGAACTCCACGCCGAACAGTTTCATGTCCACGGTCACGGTGCTGTTCGGCTCCCAGTATCTTTCCGCGCGGAAGCGGGCCTTGGTGTCGGAGTACCAGTAGAACTCGCCCTTCTGCCCGGCGGAGGTGGTGATGGAGATGGCCTCCTCCACCGCTTCCTTGTTGAGCACGGGTTCGCTGAAGTTGAACTCCAGCGGCTGGGCGATGCCCACGCTTTGCCCGTCCAGCGGGTACATCCAGCCGTCGGCCTGGTTGGGAGCGAGCACGGTGGTGAAGCTTTGCTGCTTCACGGTCTCGGTGCCGGCGCGGTCCACCAGGGTGTAGCTGAACTCGTATTCGGTCAGGAAGTCCAGGCGTTCCGTTGCCTTCCAGACGCTGCCGTCTGCGGACAGCTCCCCGGCGATCGGTTCGCCGCCCTGTGCCGGCGCCAACGCCACGTCCTTGATGGAGGCGTTCTTGGCGGTAATGGTGGCCACGGTGGCGGGGTTAACCTCCACGGCTTTGTCTGCCGGGGTGACACCGACCGACATCGCCTTGACGACCGGCGCGGAGAAGCCCGGCCGCTCGGCCGGGGCGGCGGCGAACACCCGTCCCAATTGGCCTGCGAACGTGGGCGAAGCCATGGTTGCCGCAGTGACGGCCGCGGCGGCTGCCACCAGCACTCCGACGATGCACAGCAGGGCGATCTTAAGGCCCTTGCGCTTCTTTTTTTCCTCAGTCATCCCAACCCAACTCACGAGACCCCCGCGGCGGGTAACCGCCGCTGCAGGGCACAACAGCACCCTGCCTCCATCGTAGGGCGGGCGGCGCCGAAGGGACGGGTTATTGCGGGCGAGCCCGCCCAACAATCCGGTAACCATTCAACCGGACGGCTAACGGCGGGACGGTACGCCCGCCGTCGGCCCTCCCGGTCTGGATCAGTAGCGGTAGTGGTCCGGCTTGTACGGGCCGGCGGCGTCCACGCCCAGGTACTCGGCCTGTTCCTTGGTCAGTTCGGTGAGTTCGACGCCGAGCGCGTCCAGGTGCAGCCGGGCGACCTTCTCGTCGAGCACCTTCGGCAGCACGTAGACCTGGTTGGCGTACTCGGGCTCGCCGGTGGCCGAACCCTCGGCCGGCTTGCCGTGCTTGGTGAACAGCTCGATCTGCGCGATGGTCTGGTTGGCGAACGAGTTGCTCATGACGAACGAAGGGTGCCCGGTGGCGTTGCCCAGGTTCAGCAGGCGGCCCTCGGAGAGCACGATGATGGAGCGCTCGGTCGCTAGCCCGGCATCGAAGACCCATTCGTGCACCTGCGGCTTGATCTCCACCTTCTGTACGCCCTCGACGCCGGCCAGGCCCGCCATGTCGATTTCGTTGTCGAAGTGGCCGATGTTGCCCACGATGGCCTTGTCGCGCATCTTCACCATGTCGGACGCCATGATGACGTCCTTGTTGCCGGTGGTGGTGATGAAGATGTGGCCCTCGCCCACTACTTTGTCCAGGGTGGTGACCTGGTAGCCGTCCATCGCGGCCTGCAGGGCGCAGATCGGGTCGATCTCGGTGACGACGACGCGGGCGCCCTGGCCGCGCAGCGCCTCGGCCGCGCCCTTGCCGACGTCGCCGTAGCCGCACACAACCGCCGTCTTGCCGCCCATCAGAACGTCGGTGGCCCGGTTGATGCCGTCGGGCAGCGAATGGCGGATGCCGTACTTGTTGTCGAACTTGGACTTGGTCACCGCGTCGTTGACGTTGATCGCCGGGAACAGCAACTGGCCCTGCTCCGCCAGCTGGTAGAGCCGGTGCACGCCGGTGGTGGTTTCCTCGGTGACGCCGCGGATGCCGGCGGCGACCCGGGTGAACTTCTGCGGGTCCTTGGCCAGCGAGGCGCGCAGCACGTCCAGGATGATCGTGTACTCGTGCGGGTCCTCCGCGGTGGCCGAGGGGACGGCGCCGGCGGCCTCGAATTCCACGCCCTTGTGCAGCAGCAGCGTGGCGTCGCCGCCGTCGTCCAGGATCATGTTCGGTCCCAGCTCGGGGTTTTCGTCGGCGCCGGGCCAGGTCAGGATCTGCTCGGCCGTCCACCAGTACTCTTCGAGCGTTTCCCCCTTCCAGGCGAAGACCGGAACGCCCTGCGGTTCCTCCGGCGTGCCGTTGCCCACCACGACGGCTGCGGCGGCCTCGTCCTGGGTGGAGAAGATGTTGCAGGAGGCCCAGCGAACCTCCGCTCCGAGCGCGGTCAGCGTTTCGATCAGGACCGCGGTCTGCACCGTCATGTGCAGGGAACCGGCAATCCTGGCGCCGGCCAGGGGCTGGGCCTCGCCGAATTCTGCGCGCAGGGCCATCAGGCCCGGCATCTCGTGCTCCGCCAGGCGGATCTGGTGGCGGCCGGCGGCTGCCAGCGAGAGGTCCTTGACCTTGTAATCGAACGTCACAGTAATGCTCCTAAGCGTGGTCAGCGGGGCCGTCGTTGGGGGAGGCAGCGGCGCCGTCGTTGGTTGAATCAGGGGCGCCGCCGGCGGGGGCGGTCTGCGGCAGCAGCACCGGGATGCCGTCTTCGATCCGGTAGTGCAGCCGGTCTCCGGCGGCGGTGCGGCCGGTCGAGAGCAGTTCGTCGCCCTCCTGGACCAGTGATGAACCGGTAGCCGGGCAGCGCAAAACCGCCAGCAGTTCGGGGGTCAGATGTGCCATGCGATGGTGTCCTTTGATCTCCAGCAGCTTCGGCTGCGTCCGCTTCCGGCGGCCGGCGGCGCGGGGCTTCGCCGCGGACGGCAGGTTGCCGGCACGGCGCGCTGCCCGTCTCCCAGCGTATCGCCCTAGGGTTGTCCGCGCAGAATGCGCAGGTGCCCGCGCCGGGTGCCCGCGGCGCCCGCGGGCGGTTCCAACGGCTCGCGCTGGCCGCGCGGCTGGGGCGCCTCGTCGGGCACCTCGGGAGTGCGGGCCGCCTCCCGCACGGCGTCGGCCAGGGCCAACAGGTCGTCGGGGTTGGGGACCGGCGCCTGCTCGGGCAGGGCCAGCCGCATGACTTCCCAGCCGCGGGGCACGGTCAGCCGTTCGGCGTGCTCGGCACACAGGTCGTAGCAGTGGGGCTCGGCATAGGTTGCCAGCGGGCCCAGCACGGCGGTGGAATCGGCATATACGTACGTCAAAGTAGCGATGGCCGACCGCTGACAGGCCGAGCGTGAACATTGACGAATGGATCCCACGAGAATGCATCCTACTCCGGGCCTCCCTCCTTCCCGACCACCGGCGCGGGCCGGTGGTCGAAGATTAGGTCACAATCGGGTCGCGCAGACGCGGCCCGCCGGACGCCGCCCGCCGGACGTCGCACCGCTGCCGGGTGCTCCGGAGCGACGCTGCCGGGGCCGGGTCGCGTTGACGCCGCGGGACGCTTCGGCGCACCGCCGCGGGGCCCGGGTGCCTTATTCCGGTCCTCGGGCTTAAAGTCGGTATATGGAAAACGGACCATCACTGACCCTCTCGCTGGACAGCGACGGCGGTGGCTGGCGCCGTCCGTTTGCCGCACGACGCCGGAACCGCCGCGGCCGCGGGCTGCGCGGCGACCTGCTGCCCGCCAACCTGCCCGGGCACCTGACCAGGTCCGAACAGTTCGAGGCGTGGGTCGCGGAGTCCGCCGAGCGGCTGGCGTACTTCTGGGGGGAGCGGGTCGAAGCAGCCCAATTCGTGGTCGAGGACATTCCGCCCCGACTCGAAGAGTTGCTTGCCCGCGGTCAGGCCGCGCCCCTGGGCAGCTTCACGCCGGCCGCGCCAAGCCGCCCGGCCGTGGTGACCGTCTTCCGGCAGCCGGTCCAGGCGGCCGCCCGGCTGCGGGCCGAACTGCCGGAGCTCATCCACGATGTGGTAGTGGAGCAGACCGCGCAGCTGCTGAACATGGCCCCGGAAGCGGTTGACCCCGGCTACGGCCGGACCCGCCCCTGACCGGCGTTCCGGTCCCGACGCCGCTTCTTCCCTAGTACCCGATATCGACCGGCACCGCGGTCTGCGCCTGGGTGCCGGCGGGCACCGGCAGGACCGCAACGTCGGGAGCACCGCCGTCGGTCAGGACCTGGGCGCCGTAGACGGCTTCGCCGGACGCGCTGATCAACAGGGCCGCAGCGTCGGCGCCGTCTGCCCGGGGATCAAGGGTCACGGTGGTTCCGGCGGGCACGGTCACCGCCTGCTTCTCCCCCAGTCTGCCCTTCGGATCCACCGGCGTGATGTCCACCCGGGCGTCCCCCGACGGCGCGCTGAAGGCCATGCGGGAGCTGACACCGCCCGGCACGACCGCCAGATGATTGCTGCCGAGGCGGCCGGTCGCGGGTGACCATCCGAAGTCCACCGGTTCGCCCGCCTCGGTTCCCCTGCTGACCCGCGCGGCGGCAGCGATGGACACGTCGGCGCTGATTTCGACGGCATACGTGCCGGCCGGCAACGACTCCAGCGGCACCCTGGTGACGCTCCCGGCCGCCGCGGTGACGACGCCGCCGCCCGGGAGGCTGACCGGGCCGTCGGAACCGAAGACGCGCACTTCCAGGACCGCGTCGGTCACGCCGGGCACCGCCACGTCCAGCGCCGGCGCCGCGTCCTCATAACCGTCCTGGTCCCGGATGGCCCGTGCCGGTTTCTGGTCCTGGACGGTGATTCCCGTGACCACCTGCCGCGTGCCGGCCGGGGCCGACGCCTGCAGCAACTCGACGCCGCCGGGGGTCAGCTGGCGCAGGATGCTTTGCTGGATGAAGCCGGTCACCGGGCCGCCGGAGGACTGTACGCGCACGGCCAGGGATTCCTGGTTTGCGGCCACTCCCGCCAGCACGATGGAGCGTGACTCCCCGGGAGCGACCAGCAGCCCGCGGGTGCCGGCAGCCTGGACCTGCCCCTCGGACGAGACCAGTTCGAGGTCTACCGAGGAGGGTGTCTGGGAACTGTTGTGCAGTTTCAGCACGGACGTGGTTCCCACGGTGGTGGACGCGCCGAGCAGCCAGAAGTCATTGGCCGGTGCCATGCAGTTGGCAGCGGCCAGTCCGCGCAGGTCGCCGTCGGAGGCCCGGTAGGCCATCGCCGCGCCGGCCAGCGCGGTGGTCTCCCCCATCGGGGCGGCCCGCAGCACGGTGGGAGCGGACAGGTCCTGTCCGGACACCACGGACGCCACCATCTTGGTCTCGCCGGATGACTTTTCCGTCGGTTCCGCGATGCGCGCGAGCGGAGTGCCCGCGCCCAGTTCCGTCAGCTCGCTGCCGGGGACATTGCCGCCGAGGTCGCTGAGCACCAGGGCCCGCGCCCTGGTCTGCGCCGTAGTGGAGACCGGGCTGAACTGCGGATCGGTGTCTTCGGCGGCGCTGTCCAGCAGCCGCAGGGGCTCCGGGCAGACCGCGGTGTAGTCTCCGGCCGGAACGGCAGCGGACACGGGCGGCCGCTCGGCGGCCGCGCCCGGCACGTCCGCCAGGCTGCCGGCGGCTACCGCGGCTCCGGTCAGCAGCAGGAGGCCCGCCCCGGAGACGGCGCCCAGCGTCCGCCGGCCGCCGCGCTTCGGCGTGCCGCCGGCGGTGGAACTGCCGGAGCGTGCGGCAGGCTTGCCCGCGGCGGCATCGCGTGCGCGGTCCCGCCGCGCGGCACGCTTGGCGGCCTTGCGGTCGATCGGCTGCACGGGCTCGGCCGCGCTGTCCCGCTCCGGCTGCACGGGCTCGGCCGCGCTGTCCCGCTCCGGCTGCACGGGCTCGGCCGCGCTGTCCCGGTCCGGCTGCACGCCATCAGGTGCGGATGCGGCAGCGGCCGTTGGCCCAATCGCCGCCTCTGTCGCCCGCGGCTCCTCGCCGCGGCCACCCGTCTCGGTCATCGTTGCTGTCCTTTTCCGGCCAGGGCAACTGCGCCGCCGTCGGCCGGGTCTTCGAATGCCGCCCTGCGCAGTTCCGCGGGGCCGGCATCCGCCCCGGTGGTCTTGATGTGGTCGATGCGGCGCGGCACGAACCGCCGCCGGGCCGGGATCGGTATGGCGAGCAGGACGGTCAGTCCGATGGCGAGCACCTGGAGGATGCCGATCCACGGCGACCACGGGCTCGAATAACCGATCTTTACGGTACCCGCTGCTGCCGGCACTTCAAACGCCTGGGCCCAGCCGTCCTGCGAGGATTCCAGCGGCCGGCCGTTCAGGGTGGCGGTCCAGCCCGGGTCCGTCCGCTCGGCCAGGATCAGCCGACGTCCGGGCTCGCCGGCGGGAATCTCCCCGGCCGCCGCGGTCCAGCCGGACGGCACGGTTTGCAGCAGGTCGCCGTTGGCATCGACCAGGCGCACCCGGGCGGTCAGTTGGCCTGCCGCGGTGCCGTCCTTACCGGTCGCTCCGACCACCCGCCAGAGCCATCCGGAGTCGGTGCGTCCCACGGAGGTCAGTCCGGGCACGGCGTCGATCCGGCCGGCAAGCAGTTCGGCCGCCGTATCGGACTCCTGCAGCACCACGAAGTCCACGCCGAGCCTCACCAGGGACGGCCGCGGATCCACGCCGGTGCCCGCAACGATGACCGCCACGGTGTTCCGCAATTCTGCGTCGGCGTCGTCGTCGGAGCGCACCTGGGCTTCGGTGAGCGGACCGGCCAGGGCCCGCGCCGAGTAAATGGCCGAGAGTTGGTCCAGGGTGGTGCCGCTGCCATGCATCACGGCAGCGGTCACCGCGCCGCCGGTTCCCGCCGTCAACACGAGCGCACGGGCCTGTTCCGGCCCGGTCCCGCTGTCCGCAGAGGTGGCCGGCAGCGTGCGGCCGGCCCCGGGCGTTACCTTCAGCTGCGTACCGAAGTCCGTCAGGGTCCGCGCCTCGCTGGACGGTGTGTAGCCGGTGAACTGGGGCACCAGCCAGTGCGCCAGGCTCGCTGCCGGGCCCAGCGCCATCAGGACGGCGGCGGCCACGGCCACGGTGCGCCGCAGGCCCGAGGCCGGGCGCCCGGCTGCGGCAAGGTCGTGCCGCAGCCGGTCCCCGGCGATTAGTGCCGCGCCCAAAAGCAGGAACAGGGCCAGCGAGACAAAGGGACCCGTGAACGGTGTCACCACCGCTCCCGGTGCGACGGCGGTGGCCAGCAGCGATGAACCAAAGGAGGCCGCGAGGGTCAGGAACACGCCGAGCCAGAGCAACCGTGCGCGGCCGGCACCCTTGCCCGTGACCGCCCCGGCCACGGCCAGCGCCAGCACCGGCACGGCGACGACGAGCGCGTAGGCGAGCGCCCACGGACCCTGGGCCAGTTCCTCCAGCATCCCGGCCCCGGCCAGCCCGTCGGCGGGGCCGAAGGCGAGCGGGAAGCCCATCAGCTGCTGCCACAGCGGGGCGGCGTGGAAGGCCAGCGGCAGGCCGGGATCGCCCAGCAGCGCGCGCGGCTGGTCCAGCCCGGCGACGAGCATCGGCAGGGCGAGTGCCAGCGGCGGGATAAGCGCCCACCAGACGGTCTTGGCCCGGCGGCGCAAGGCCAGCATCAGGACGGCGATGAAGACGACGACCACCGGCAGCAGCGCCGGTGCCGACGCCGTGATGCCGGCCAGGCAGAGTCCCGCCGCTGCCGCCGCCGTCCAGGAGGGATTCCCGTTGATCCCGGGCTTGTGCACGGCTTCGTGCGGCAGCAGGGGCCGGTTGGCGTCGGCGCGTTGGACGGCGGAGCCGGTGGCGCGCAGCAGACCGAGCACGGCCCACGGGATCAGCAGGTGGGCGATCAGCGCGCCCAGGCGGCCCGTGCCCAACGCGACCTGGAACGCGGGAACGCTCGCCCAGAACATCGCGGCCCAGAAGCGCAGCCCGCGCCGCTGTGTGAAGGCCCCGGCAGCGAACCATGCGCCGGCGGCGGCCAACGGCATGGCCAGCAGCACCAGCGTCAGGACGGCGGCGGAACCGTTCCCCAAACCCAGCACGGCCAGGACCGCCAGCACGTAGCCAAAGGGGTCGCCGTGCCCGGGGACGCCGGAGCCAAGCGAGATCCACCAACTCGAAGCGTTGTGCCAGATTTCGGCGACGGTGGCCGAGACCGGCAGCAGTCCGCCGCCCACGAGCGCCGGCGCCCCGAAGAAGTCAAACATGCCCACCGTGGAGACGAGGGCCAGCACGACGGCGGCGGCCACCAGTCCCGTACCCACCCAGGTCCGGGCGGGCGCGGCGAGGGCCGCGAAGTCGTCGGATCCGCCGGTGGGCTGGTCGCTGCCGCCGGCATCCGATCCGGAGCCGTCGCCCACGACGCCGACGGCGAGCTCGGGCCGCAGCGACTCGGCCAGTGACCGCCGGTAGGCCCAGACCTCGCGCCTCGGGACCATCAGCGGGCGCACTATGGCCCGCGAGGTCCTGCGCGTCTTGGCGGCCTGCCGCCGGGACGCGAAAAAGCCCGCGGGTCGGAACAAGGCGGCAAGGGTGGCACCCAGCTGCCGCAGCCCGTGCATGGGGTCCTTGGCCACCACCGAGGCCAGGAAGCTGTACAGCCCGCCGAGCAGGGCCCCGATCCACAGGAACGGCACCTGCCACCAGGCCGCATGCTTGAGCCGGAGGTGGATCTGAGCCTTGCGGGCTGCCCTTGCGGTGCCGTGGTCGCCGGTCCGGGCGGCGTGGCGAACCCTCGCGGTGGGGACAACCACCACGCGGTGGCCGGCCAGCCGGTTCCGCCAGCACAGGTCCACGTCGTCACCGGTCCCGGGCAGGGCCGGATCGAACCCGCCCAGCTGGTCGAAGATGTCGCGGCGCACCAGCATGCCGGCGGAGTTGACGGCAAAGAAGTCGCTGCGGCCGTTGTACTGGCCCTGGTCCATCTCGTCGACGTCGATCATGGTCAGCCGTTCGGCCCAGCGGCTCACGGTCAGGCCCACGTCGACCAGCCGGCGCGGGTCGTCCCAGTCCACCTGTTTGCAACCGGCGATGGTTACCGACGGTGCCGTTTCCACGGCGAGCAGCAGTTCCTCGAGCGCATCAGGCTCCGGGGCGGAATCATCGTGGAGCAGCCACAGCCATTCCTGGGCCGGACCGTCGTCCGGGGTGTGCTTGGGCAGCTCGGCCAGCCCCACCCGGACCGCGGCGCCGAACCCGGCGCGGTGGGAAGCCGCGGCCACCGGGCTGCCGGCGGGCAGTTGCGCGCGCAGCAGGTCAGCGGACCCGTCGGACGATCCGGTGTCCACCCCGACGTGGGCATCGGCGGGTCTCGTCTGCCGGGCCAGGGCTGCCAGGGTTTGGGGCAGGCAGGAAGCGCCGTCGTGGGCTACCACAACGGCTGTGACGCGAACTTGCTGCTGAATCAGAGCGCTCTTTTCCGCAGCCGGCGGCGCTCGCGCTCCGACAGGCCTCCCCAAATGCCGAAACGCTCGTCATTGGCCAGCGCGTACTCCAGGCACTGCGAGCGCACCGTGCACGCGCCGCACACCTTCTTCGCGTCGCGGGTGGATCCGCCCTTCTCGGGGAAGAACGCTTCCGGGTCCGTCTGGGCGCACAGGGCATCGGCCTGCCAGCCGAGTTCTCCCTCGTCCTCATAGCCGACGCCGAGGCCCGGCAGCCCGATCCACTGCGGTTTCGGCGCCGGGTCGGCCTCGGCCGGTTCCCGGAGCAGGCGCGGAGCAGTCAGCTCCAATACCTCGGCCCCGGGTCCCTCCGCCAACGCTTCGTGCGCGGCGAGGAAGGCGGTGGCCGCGTCCTCGAGTGTCTGCTGGCTGGATTCGCGGAAGCGTTCTGCCGCCGTCGGATCTGCCGGATCCACATACCAGTCTGCCGGTACGCCGCGCGATCCGTGCGATGCCGAAGCCTGCGCTTCGAGCTCCCGCCGGTGCGCACTACGTTCTGCCTGCCCCATCAGCCCTCCCGGAGTTCCTGTACCAGCATGGTGTTAGATTCATGTGCAGCGCTGGATCTCAGCGCCGGACACAAGCATGCTGTTACACGTTTAATAACTAATTACATGGGTGTAATACGTTCAAGTCAAGCGCCGGCGGGAATCTTAGAGACCCGGCAGCGAAATCCGCGTACGCCACGCGAGGGCCCGCCCCCGTGATGTGCGTCACAAATACCGCGTGCAGGCGTCAGCCGGCCTCCGGCTGGGCCACGAACCCGACATTAAGGAGCACCGTGAGCACCCCCGCCACGATCACCGACCTGCTGGCCCGAATGCGCCCGGGCTCGTCCCCCTGCCTGGTCTGGTACGGCCCGGAGGGCGAACGCATCGAGCTGTCCGGGCGCGTGCTGGACAACTGGGTGGCCAAGACGGCGAACCTGCTGGCCGAGGAACTGGACGCCGCCGAGGGTACGAGCGTGGGTCTTCTGATGGACCCGCACTGGCGGTCGTTGGTCTGGGCGCTGGCCGCGTGGCAGGCCGGCGCCACCGTCCGGCTGGGCGAGGCCGCCCGGAGCGCCGACGTGGTAGTGGCCGCGGATCCGGCCCTTTTGGTGCGGGAAGGCAGCGGACACCAGGTCCTGGTCGCCCTGGGCGCGCTCCAGTTGCGCTGGCCCGGGGAACTGCCCAACGGCGTCCTCGACTACGCGGCCGAGGTCCGCTCCTACGCGGATGAATACCTGGGAATCGATTCCGTGGCGGCAAACGGCTTGGCCCTGGAGGACGACGGCGGAGCGCTGACCTTCGCCCGGCTTTTGGACCGGCCGACAGCGGCCAGGAACCTGCTGGTGCCGGCGCACACCCCCTGGCCGGACGTGCTTCGCGAAGCCCTGGCAACCTGGCAGGGCGGCGGCACGGTCGTGCTGGTGCACCCGGAGGTAGAGGTGACCCAGCGGTTGCTGGACAGCGAACGGGTCACCGTACAACTGTGAACCGGTGATCCGGCCCGGACCCCGCCTAGCCGCGCGCCGTGCCCGATGCCTGGGGGCCGTCGACCTCCGGCGCCGCGTCCGCGGGAGGCTGGTCGGCATTGTCCTCGGGGTGGCGCTCGAAGATCTTGCGGTCCTCGGCAAACTCCGGCTCGGCGTCCAGCTCAACGTTGAACACCAGGAACCGGTAGGCGAAGAAGCGCATCACGGTGGCCAGCACCGTGCCGACGATGCCCGCGAACAGCAGCATGGTCCGGTCCGTCACCTCCAGCGGGTAGCGGGCTATCCAGACGCAGCCTGCGGAGACCACCATGCCGATGACGTTGATGACGATGAACAGCACCAATTCGCGCAACACGTTCGCCTGGCGGCGATGACGGAACGTCCAATAGCGGTTGGCTACCCAGGAGAACAGTGTTGCCACGGAGGCGGAAACGAACCGCGCCTTCACCACGCTGTCGTCCATGGGCCCGTTGATCAGCCACCAGTACACGCCGTTGTCCACGATGAAGGCGATCCCGCCGACCGTGCCGAACTTCGCCACTTCCCGCCAAAAAAGGGAAACAATGGCGCGCAGGCGCTCGGAAATAGTTCGGTTCATGATCGAAGGTGGATCCCTTTCGCTCGGATGCCGGAGCAGAGCCGGCCGACGCACTATTGTATTGCGCCAGTCTGGGCGTTACCTAGGACGTACCCGCCGCGCGAAGTGCAATGCGACTCGTCCGGAGCCTGTTCGGTACCCTGACTAGGTGAGTTTTCCAGTGATCGGCGTAGTGGGCGGCGGCCAGCTTGCCCGAATGATGGCACCCTGTGCGGTAGAGCTCGGCTTTGAACTGCGTGTTCTGGCCGAGGCCGCCGATGTTTCCGCGGTCCCCGCCGTGGCCACGGCTCCCGTGGGCGACTACCGCGACCTGGAGGCGCTGCGGGGGTTCGCGAAGGGCCTGGACGTGATGACCTTCGATCACGAGCACGTCCCTACCGAACATCTGCAGGCCCTGATTGCCGAGGGCGTCAACGTGCAGCCGCATCCTGACGCGTTGATCCATGCGCAGGACAAGCTGGTCATGCGCGCGGTGGTGGACAGGCTGGGGCTGCCAAACCCGGTGTGGGCACCCGTCTCGGGCGTCGACGAGCTGGTTGCCTTCGGCGGCAGGATTGGCTGGCCGGTGGTGCTGAAGACGCCGCGGGGAGGCTACGACGGCAAGGGAGTGCGGATCATCCGCGATGCGGATGCTGCCGCCGAGGCGGCCGACTGGTTCACCGGCGGCGCGCTGCTGGTCGAAGAAAAAGTCGATTTCAGCCGGGAGCTCTCCGCGCTGGTAGCCAGGACTCCGTCCGGCGAAGCACGGGCCTGGCCGGTGGTGCACACCATCCAGGTGGACGGCGTCTGTGACGAAGTGATCGCGCCGGCACAGGACCTGCCGGCGGACGTCGCCGAGGCGGCCCAGCAGGCGGCGCTCCGGCTGGCCGACGAGCTGGGCGTCACCGGCGTGATGGCCGCCGAGTTGTTCGCCACCCCGGGACGCGGAGCAGGCTTCGTGATCAACGAACTGGCCATGCGCCCGCACAACACCGGCCACTGGACCCAGGACGGGTCGGTCACCAGCCAGTTCGAGCAGCACCTGCGGGCCATCCTGGATCTGCCGCTGGGCGATACGTCCCTGCTCGGCGGCGCCGTCGTCATGAAGAACTACCTGGGCGGCGCAAATAC
Organism: Arthrobacter sp. Y3224055; assembly: GCF_059090825.1. Lineage (NCBI taxonomy): Bacteria > Bacillati > Actinomycetota > Actinomycetes > Micrococcales > Micrococcaceae > Arthrobacter > Arthrobacter sp. Y3224055. The sequence goes on from NZ_JBNHGB010000005.1 coordinate 349,239, forward strand.
CGACCTGTTCTCGGCCTATCCGCGCGCGCTGGCCGCCGAACCGTCCGTCAAGCTGCATGGCTACGGCAAGTCTGTCCGTCCCGGCCGGAAGATCGGCCACGTCAATGTGGTGGGCCGCGACGCGTCCCAGGTGGAGGAACTGCGCCGGCGCGCGGACCGCGTCGCGGCGATTGTCCGCGACGGCGTGGACCCCCAGGAAGGCAAACCATGAGCAACAAGCCGATAGTCGGCGTGGTGATGGGCTCGGATTCCGACTGGCCCGTCATGGAGGCCGCCGCCCGGGCGCTGGAGGAATTCGGCGTCCCCTACGAGGCCGACGTCGTCTCCGCGCACCGCATGCCCGAGGACATGATCGGTTATGGCCGCGACGCTCACTCCCGGGGACTGCGGATCATTATCGCCGGCGCCGGCGGTGCCGCGCACCTGCCCGGCATGCTCGCCTCCGTAACCCCGCTGCCGGTGATCGGGGTGCCGGTGCCCCTGAAGTACCTGGACGGCATGGATTCCCTGCTCTCCATCGTGCAGATGCCCGCCGGGGTGCCGGTGGCCACGGTGTCCATCGGCGGAGCCCGCAATGCCGGGCTGCTGGCCGTGCGGATGCTGGCAGCCGGTGGCGACGAATTGGCCGGGCGGCTGCAGCCGGCCCTGCTCGAGTTCGCGTCCGGCCTGCGCCGGTCCGCCTACGACAAGGGAGCCGCGCTGCGTGAACGCGCCGCAGGCTCCGGCGAGGCCTAGGGCGGTGGGTCCCCAGCCGCCGAGGAAGCCGTCGGGGTCTTCGGCGCGCGGGGTGACCGATCCGGTCCGCTACCCCCAGCACGCTCCGGCGCCGGTGCGCACCAAGCGCGCCTTCGTCCTGCTGCTGCTGACCCTGCTCGTCCCGGGCAGCGCCCAGATCGTGGCAGGGGACCGCCGGCTGGGCCGGCGCGGCCTGGCCGTGACGCTGCTGACCTGGGCGGCCGTTGTGGCCGCGGCCGTCATGGCCCTGGTGAACTGGCCGCTGCTGGTGAACCTGGCCACCGACCGCTGGGGATCGCTGGCCCTCGTTGTGGTGTTGGCGGCGCTGGCGCTGTTCTGGGCGTTCCTGTTCCTGAACACCCTGCGCATCATCAGGCCCAACCTGCTGGCCCCGGGCGCCAAGCCGGCGGTGGCGGTGACGCTGGTTGCCCTGATGGTGCTCACCAGCGGCAGCCTGGGCTACGCCGCCTACCTGCTCAACGTGAGCCGCAACGCCTTCAGCTCCATCTTCGAAACCCGGCCCGCGTTCGACCCGGTGGACGGCCGCTACAATTTCCTGCTCATGGGCGGCGACGCCGGTGCCGGGCGGGTGGGGCTGCGCCCCGACAGCATCCAGGTGGTCAGCGTCGACGCGAAGACCGGCCAGACCGTCATGTTCGGCATCCCGCGCAACTTCCAAAACGCCCCGTTCCCGGCGGACTCGCCGATGCACGAGGTGTATCCGGAAGGCTTCAGCTGCGGTGACGAATGCATCATCAACGCCCTCTACGTCGACGTGGAGCAAAACCACGCCGACCGCTACCCTGATGCCAAGAACCCTGGCGCGGAGGCCATGAAGGACGCCGTGAGCGGGATCCTGGGCATCGAGATCCAGGCGTATGCCCTCGTGGACATGGACGGCTTCGAAGCCCTGGTGGACGCGATGGGCGGCATCACGGTCAAGGCCGGCGGCTGGGTGCCTATTTCCAACAGGACCATCCCCGGCACCAATCAGCATTACCCGCCGAAGGGCTGGATCGCCCCGGGCGTCCAGGAGCTCGACGGCTACCACGCCCTCTGGTACGCCCGCTCCCGCGAATTCGCCACCGACTACGACCGCGTCCAGCGCCAGCAGTGCGTGATGTCGGCGATGGTCAAGCAGCTGGACCCGGCAACGGTGCTGACCCGCTTCCAGCAGTTGGCCGAGGCCGGCGAACAGGTCGTCGAGACGGACATTCCCAGTTCGCAGCTGGGCAGCTTCGTCTCGCTGGCGCTGAAGGCCAAAGACCAGAAGGTGAAGCGGCTGACCATCGGACCGCCGGACTTCGGCACCGCCGCGGAGAATTTCGTCACCTACCCCGACTTCTCGGTGATTCATCCCCGCGTTCAGGAGATGTTCACCCAGGAAGAGCAGACTCGGCAGAAAGATCCCAAGGACGACGGCGGCGGCGCCGGCGGCGACGCCGGCTCCGGTGGCGGAGAAACCACCGCCGGTGAGGGCGGGGCCGGCCCCGCGGACGAGGCTGCACCGGATGCGGCCGACGCCCCGGAGGCGCCGGCGGAGCCCCAGGTCACCGCGGAGTATCTCCAGCAGCTGGCCGAGATCGGCGATACCGCCACGCTCGGCGCCCTGGTGGCCAACAACGGCAAGTGCTCGGTCCCCTGATCCCGGCCCGCTGCCACGCCGGTCCGGCGGCGTCCCCCCGGTGCGCGGCGGGTGCTGCCGGAATGCTGCAACGGCGCGGGGTCTGAGAGGATCGTGGGAACAAGGACGAGGAAGAGGCTTCACATGTATCGGTTGACGAATGTAGTGCGTCCCTATGCCTGGGGCTCGACGACGGCGATTGCCGAGCTGTTCGGGCGGGAACCGTCCGGCGGGCCGGAAGCCGAACTCTGGATCGGCGCGCACCCCGACTCCCCGTCACGGGTGCAGCTGGCCGGAGGCGAACGGCCGCTCGACGAGTTCATCAAGGAGAACCCCGGCGCCGCCCTGGGCGAGACGGTCCTGGGCCTGTTCGGCGCCACGCTGCCTTTCCTGACCAAGGTCCTGGCCGCCGACTCCGCGTTGTCGCTCCAGGTCCATCCCACGCTCGAGCAGGCCCGCGCAGGGTTCGCCGCGGAGAATGCGGCCGGCATCTCCTTCAACGACCCGCAGCGCAGCTACCGGGACGACAACCACAAGCCGGAGATGATCTTCGCGCTCAGCGACTTCCAGGCGCTGTGCGGTTTCCGCCCCCCGCGCGACGCGGCGCGGCTGCTGGCCGGGCTGAAACCACGGCTGGCGGACGCCGGCGCGGCCCTGGATCTCCTGGACGAGGTGCTGGAACTGTTGGGTGGCGGCGACGAGGAAGCGGCCCTCCGCGGTGCCTTCGTGGCGCTGCTGGACGGCGGGGAGCGCTCCACCCGGCTCGCGGCGGACACGGCCCGCCTGCTGGCGGCCACACCGGCCGGCAGCCTGGGCACCGAATATGCAGCGGTCGCCCGCCTGGGCGAACTGTATCCGGGCGACCCCGGCGCGTTGATCTCGCTGCTGCTGAACCTGGTCAAACTCTCCCCCGGCCAGGCACTGTGCCTGCCCGCCGGAAACATCCACGCCTACCTGCAGGGCCTCGGGGTGGAGGTCATGGCGGCCTCGGACAACGTGCTGCGCGGCGGCCTCACCCCGAAGTTCGTCAACTTGCCCGAACTGGTGAAGATTACGAACTTCCGGCCTATCGCCCCGCCCATGGTGGAACCGACCATCACCGATGCCGGCCAGGAACTGTACTGCCCGCCCTTTGCCGAGTTCCAGCTCCAGCGCATCGAACTGGCCGACGGCGGCAGCCCGGTGCCGCTGGCCCAGCACGGCCCCGCGATCGTGCTGGCCGTGTCCGGCAGCGTGCTGCTGGACTCCCCGAAGTCCGACCTGATGCTTGGCCGCGGCGAGGCCGCGTTCATCCCCGACACGGAACAACCGGTGAACGTGCACCCGGCCGGAGACACCGGAACCGGCGCGGTGCTGTTCGCGGTGACCACCTCGGGCGGCACACATGAATTCGATCAACAACGAACGGGAGCAACACTTTGACCGCTTCGATCCTGCAGTCTGCGCCCTGGGCCGACTTTCAACGCAGCCTGGGCAAACAGGTCTTCGAACGCAGCGGTGACGGCTGGAACTTCCTGGCCATCGCGGAGAAGACGCCCCTGGGCCGGTTCCTGTACGTCCCGTACGGCCCGGCCGCGGCAGATAACGCCGCCCTGATCCGCGCGCTGGCCGCCCTGCAGTCCCTGGCCGCGGAACAACGCGCCCATTACGTGCGGATCGAACCGGTCGGCACCGACCTCGGCCAGCGGCCGCAGGCGGCGCTGCAGTCGCTGGGCCTGGTCAAGGCACCGGTGGACGTCCAGCCGAAACTGACCTGGATGCTGGACCTGAGCCAGCCGGAAGAGGATCTGCTGGCCGCCATGCGCAGCACCAGCCGCAACCTGTACCGCAATATCCACAAGAAGGGCGTCACGTTCGATGTCTCCAGCGACCCGGCGGACATCGAAATCCTGCTGGGTTTCCTGCACGACGTCTCCGAGCGCGCGGAGTTCAAGGCCCAGTCCGACGATTACCTGCGGAACGCAGCCCGGACCCTGGTCCCGGCCGGCGCGGCCAAACTGTTCATCGCCCGGTTGGACGGGCAGCCGATCGCGGCCGCGCTGTCCTATGACACGGAGGCCACGCGGGTGTATGCGCACGCCGCGGCGGACGACGCCCACCGCAAGCTCAACGCCGGGATTCCGCTGGTGGTGACCATGATGATGGACGCCCGCGCCGCCGGCATCCGCCACTTCGATATGTGGGGCGTCAGTCCCGAGGACGAGCCCGACCACCCGTGGGCCGGTTTCTCCCGGTTCAAGCGCTCCTTCGGCGGCTACGAGGTCAGCTATCCGGGCAGCTGGGACCTGCCCGTCAACCAGCTCATGTACCGGGCCTACCTGCTCTCGCGCACGGCCCGGGAGTCCGTAACCCCCGCCGTGCACAAGGTCCGCGCCGCGGTGCTGCCGGCCGCCCGCAAGGCGCGCGCCGCCGTCGTGCCGGCCGTGCGCAAGCTGCGCGGCACGCTCCCCCGCTGACCGCCCGCGGATCCGTCCCGGAACGACAAGAGGAAAACCCCGCACCGGCTCGGGCCGGTGCGGGGTTTTCCTTCGCTGCAGGTGGCTAGAGCTTGCGCTCGAAGCGGTCCCACTTGTATTCCTGGTGCTCGCCCTCGACGAAGCGGATGGTGCCGGACTTGGACCGCATCACGATCGACTGCGTGAGGACCTTGTGGTTCTTGTAGCGGACGCCGCGCAGCAGGTCGCCGTCGGTGATGCCGGTGGCCACGAAGAAGCAGTTGTCGCTGGTGACCAGGTCATCGGTGGTCAGCACCCGGTCCAGGTCGTGGCCGGCGTCAATGGCCTTCTGCTTTTCCTCGTCGGTGGTGGGCCAGAGCCGGCCCTGGATCACGCCGCCCAAGGACTTGATGGCGCAGGCCGTCACAATGCCCTCCGGGGTGCCGCCGATGCCCATCAGGACGTCGACGTCGGTGCCCTCGCGGGCGGCCGCGATGCCGCCGGCGACGTCGCCGTCCATGATGAACTTGGTGCGTGCGCCGGCGGCGCGGATCTCCTCGACATACGGCTTGTGCCGGTCGCGGTCCAGGATCATCACGTTGATCTGGTTGATCTTCTTGTTCTTGGCCTTCGCGATCAGGTGCAGGTTCTGCTTGATGGGCAGCCGCAGGTCCACCAGGTCCGCCGCTTCGGGGCCGGTGACCAGCTTCTCCATGTAGAACACGGCCGAGGGGTCGAACATGGTGCCGCGCTCGGAGACCGCGAGCACGGAGAGCGCGTTGTTGATGCCCAGCGCCGTCAGCCGGGTGCCGTCGATCGGATCCACGGCGACGTCGCACTCGGCGCCGGTGCCGTCGCCGACCTTTTCGCCGTTGAACAGCATCGGGGCCTCGTCCTTTTCGCCCTCACCGATGACGACCACCCCGTTGAAGCTGACGGTGGACAGGAACGCGCGCATGGCGTCCACGGCGGCGCCGTCGGCACCGTTCTTGTCCCCGTAGCCGACCCAGTGGCCGCCGGCGATCGCCGCGGCTTCGGTGACGCGCACCAGTTCCAGCGCCAGGTTTCGGTCCGGCTCGTTGTCGCCGACGCGCATGGACGGCGGAAAGTTGGAAAAGGGGTCAGCCTGGGCTTCGTGGGACACTTCGACCTCATCTTCGAGTAGCTCTTCAGACAGCACCGGCTGCGGTGCCGTGATGGATGCATCTGCGGTGCGGACATCTTCCATTGCTTTCGATCATAGTCGTCGCCGCCCCGGGGGCCAGCGCGCGGACCGGCCGGCCCGCCCTCCGTTCCGGCGTCGCGGGCGTGTGCGCGCAGCGGCGGGCATCTGAGATCATGGAACCGTGAGTGAAGCGCGTCCCGAAGAATCGACCGAGTTGCCCGTCAAGCCAGTGCTGACGGCCAAGCAGGCCAACCGCGCGAAGGCTCCGGTGGTCGGCATGCTGATGGCCGTGGGGCTCTCCCTCGCCGTGCTGCTGCCGGTGATGTTCCTGAATCCGGGCAGCAAGCCCGGAGTCTACGAACGTAATATTGACGTCCCGGGGGTCGCCCTGCAGGCCGAGTCCACGGCCGGTTACCTGCCGCTCGCCGTCGACCTCCCGGCGGGCTGGACGTCCAACTACGCCCGGTGGAATACCGGGGGAACCGCGCAGGTGGCGGCGTGGGAAGTCGGCTACATCACGCCGGGCGAAGAGTACATCGGACTGATCCAGACCGACAAAGCCAACCCCACCTGGGTCGGCCAGGCAACCGACAACGCGCCGGTCACCGGCGAGCGCGAAGCGGGTGCCACCTGGGAACTGCGCGACGCCGGCGCGGGCGAGCGCAGCCTCGTGCTGGAGCACGGCGGATTCACCGTCATCCTGACCGGCACCGCGGAGCTGGACGAATTCGATGTCCTGGCCACCGCGATCGTGGAAGACCTGGACAGCGAGTAATCCCGCCCCGACACGGAAACCGGTGCACGGGCAGGGACGCACGAAGCAGTAAGGTTGCTTCGTGCCCACCTCATTGACTCCCGCCCAGGCCTGGCAAAAACTCATCGACGGCAACGCCCGCTTTGTGGCAGGTACGTCAGTCCACCCGAACCAGGACGCCGCCCGGCGCAGTTCGCTGGTCAACGAGCAGCATCCGTTCGCCATCATCTTCGGCTGTTCCGACTCCCGGCTGGCCGCCGAAATCATTTTCGATTTGGGACTCGGCGATGCGTTCGTGGTCCGCACCGCCGGCCACGTCCTCGGTGACGCGGTGATCGGATCGCTCGAGTACGGCGTGGATGTGCTCAACGTTCCGTTGATTGTCATCCTGGGCCACGACAGCTGCGGGGCCGTGACGGCGGCAAAGAACACGATTGACACCGGGGAAATGCCGCGCGGCGGCCTGCGGGACCTCGTGGAACGGATCACCCCGTCGGTGCTGGCCGCCCGGCGTGCCGGCCTCGAGGACCTCAACGACATGGTGATCGAAAACGTCCGGCAGTCCTCCGAACGCCTGCTGGACAGTTCGCGGGCCATCTCGGAGGCGGTCGAGGCCGGCCGCACGGCCGTCGTCGGCGTGGCCTACCGGCTCGCGGACGGCCGCGCCGAGCTCGTCGCAGGGCACGGGGCCCTCTAGCCGCGACCGGGGTCGGACGCCCCGCCCCGGGGGCCGCAGGCCCGCTCGGCGCCGCCTCATCCAAGCCGCCGCCGTGCCGCAACACAATTCGGAACCGGTGCGCCGCAGGCATAAGCTTGGAGCCATGACTTCTGCTGATTCTGCTGAATACCGCATCGAACACGACACCATGGGCGAGGTCCGCGTTCCGGTCAACGCCCTCTACCGTGCGCAGACCCAGCGCGCCGTCGAGAACTTCCCGATCTCCGGCAAGACGCTGGAGCGCGCCCACATCGAGGCCCTGGCCCGGATCAAGAAGGCTGCGGCCACCGCGAACGCCGAACTGGGCGTGCTCGACGGCGAGCTGGCCAAGGCCATCGCCGCGGCGGCGGACGAAGTAGCCACAGGCAAGTACGACGGCGACTTCCCGATCGACGTTTTCCAGACCGGTTCCGGCACCTCGTCGAACATGAACACGAACGAGGTCCTGGCCGAACTGGCCACCCGTGCGCTGCGCGGCGCCGGCAGCGACAAGACGGTTCACCCGAATGACCACGTCAACGCCTCGCAGTCCTCCAACGACGTCTTCCCGACCTCGGTGCACGTGGCCGCCACCTCGGCCTTGATCAACGAGCTGATCCCCGCGCTGGACTACCTGGCCGCTTCCCTGGAGCGCAAGGCCGAGGAGTTCAAGGATGTGGTGAAGTCCGGCCGCACCCACCTGATGGACGCGACGCCGGTCACCCTCGGGCAGGAATTCGGCGGCTACGCCGCCCAGGTGCGCTACGGCATCGAACGCATCGAGGCATCACTGCCGCGCGTGGCCGAGGTTCCGCTGGGCGGCACCGCCGTCGGCACCGGCATCAACACCCCGGCCGGCTTCCCGCAGCGCGTGATCGAACTGCTGGCCGCCGACACCGGCCTGCCGCTGACGGAGGCCCGCAACCACTTCGAGGCCCAGGCCAACCGCGACGGCCTGATCGAGGCCTCCGGGCAGCTGCGCAACATCGCCTACGCGTTCATGAAGATCAACAACGACCTGCGCTGGATGGGTTCGGGCCCGAACACCGGCTTGGGCGAGATCGCCATCCCCGACCTGCAGCCGGGTTCTTCGATCATGCCCGGCAAGGTCAACCCGGTGATCTGCGAGGCGGCGATCATGGTTGCCGCCCAGGTCGTCGGCAACGACACCACCATCGCCCTGTCCTCCACCAACGGCGCCTTTGAGCTGAACGTGGGCATCCCGGTGATGGCCGCCAACCTGCTCGAGTCCATCCGCCTGCTGGCGAACACTTCGCGCGTCATGGCGGACAAGATGATCGACGGGCTGACCGCCAACGTGGAGCGCGCCCGCTTCCTGGCCGAGGCCTCCCCCTCGATCGTGACCCCGCTGAACAAGTTCATCGGCTACGAAAACGCCGCCAAGATCGCCAAGCACTCGGTCCAGGAAGGCCTGACCGTGCGCGAGTCGGTTGTGGCCCTTGGCTTCCTGGAGCGCGGCGAACTGACCGAAGAGCAGCTGGATTCTGCCCTGGACGTGCTCTCGATGACCGTCCCGCCGCAGGCCAAGTAGCCGGCCGGTCCATCGCGGATTCTGAAGGGCGCTCTTGCTTCGGCGGGGGCGCCCTTCAGCGTGTACGGCGCCCCCGGCCGCCGCTCACCCGGGCCGGATCGGCGTCGGGACGGGGCTCTGCAGCCTTTTTTGGCCCCGACCGGCTGAAACGATTGCCTGGAGCTTGAACCGTCGGCCTCCGGGACTAGGATGAGGCGCACACGTCCCCGTGGACGGCGGATGAACGGCCCAGCCAGGGCTGCCTGCCGGCCCGTCGGGGACCCGGTGGAAGAGCGTCCAGGAGGTCTCCGTGATTGGCGATTCGCAGCCCCCGTCCCTGGCGACGGCCGACTATTCCGTGCCCGGGCAGCCGAAGACCACCGGACGCTTTATCGTCGTCTTTTACGGCCCATCCGACGAGTGTGCCGGCCTCCTGGCCGACGCCGCCGGCCTGTCGAATGTCGCGGACAGCCGCGATTTCGGCACCCGCGGGGTGGACCCGGACGCGGCCTCCGGCGCCGACGCAACGGTCTTCGCAAACCTGGGCATCGCCGTCGTCGCCGCCGGCCCGGACCAGATCAGTTCGCTCCAAGTCAGTACCGCTGCCCGGCACCGTGTCCTCTCGGTCTCGCCGGAACTCATCCACGACGTGCTCGGTCCGGCCGATGACTACGCCGCCGGCTACCGCGACGGAGTGACCGACCTGTCCGGCAGGCTCGCCGCGCGGCGGCACGAACGCTACGAAGCGGGCCCCGCACCGGCGGGCTTCGCCGACAACAACAACTTCACCTGGGGACAGCAGGCCACCAGGGCCGTCTCGTCGCCCTATTCGGGGCAAGGCGTGCGCGTAGCCGTGCTGGACACCGGGTTCGACGAGACGCATCCGGATTTCGCCGGACGCAGCATCACCAGCGCCTCCTTCATCCCGGGCGAGCCGCCGCAGGACGGACACGGCCACGGCACGCACTGCATCGGGACCGCGTGCGGCCCCAAGGCCCCCGGCACCGGCCCGCGCTACGGCGTGGCCCACGAAGCGGAGATCTTCGCCGGCAAGGTCCTCAGCAACGCCGGTTCGGGGACCGACGCCGGCATCCTCGCCGGGATCGACTGGGCCGTGGGCAACGGCTGTGCCGTCATCTCCATGTCCCTGGGAGCCGACGTCGCACAAATCCACCCGCCCTACACGGCCGCCGGGAGCCGGGCGCTGGAGCAGGGTTCCCTGATCATCGCCGCCGCGGGAAACAATGCCGACCGCCGGAAAGGCGAGTTCGGGTTCGTCGGCGCCCCGGCGAACAGCCCGTTCATCATGGGGGTGGCCGCGCTGGACCAGGCCCTGGAGGTCGCGTTCTTTTCCGCCCGCAGCCTCCCCCTGCGCGGCGGGCAGGTGGACTGCGCCGGTCCCGGGTTCCAGGTGTATTCGTCCTGGCCCATGCCGAAGCGTTACAACACCATCAGCGGCACCAGCATGGCGACGCCCCACGCCGCCGGCGTGGCGGCCCTGTGGTCAGAGGCTACCGGCCGGCGCGGCCTGGAACTGTGGGCCACGCTGGTGCAGGAAGCGGAGCGGCTGCCCGTGCCCTCCGTCGACGTCGGGGCAGGGCTGGTTCTTGCCCCGCAGTGACCCGCTTCCCCCGGGAGGGGCCGCCGGACCTATCATGGGGGTATGCAGATCACCGTGACGGTGCGCCACGACTACCTCTCCGATACCGGGCGGATTGCCGAGCAGTTGGCAGCCGGCGGCATGCGGGTGGAAAACGTGTTGTCATCCCTGGGCATGATTACCGGTTCATTGCCGGAGGGACAGCGTGCCGCTGTTGCCGGAATCGAGGGCGTCGAGTCCGTGGACGAAGACCGGCAGTTCGTCCTGCCCCCTCCCGACTCCGATATCCAATAGGCTCGGCGGACAAACCGGGACGCCCCGCGCGTCGTTGACCCGCGCTTCGCGGCTACGTCGGCAGCAGCAGCGCCGCCCACGTGCCGGCGATCATGAACGGCCCGAATGGAATGTCGCTGTGCAGCGTTCCGCGCCGCAGCACCACCAGCAACACCCCGTACGCGCCGCCAAGCAGGAAGGCCGCGAACGTGCCCAGCAGCAGGTGTTCAAACCCCAGGTAGCCCAGGTACATCCCCAGCACCCCGGCCAGTTTGACGTCGCCGAATCCCATGCCGGCCGGATAAATAAGCCGGACGGCGAAATAGAAGACCCAGAGCAGAGCGCCGCCGGCCGGCACCCGCCAGAACATGCCGGCTTCGTAGCCTGCGAGGGAGGCCGCGAGCAGCAGCACTCCGGACACCGCGTAGGCCGGGAAAATGATGCGGTTCGGCAGCCGGTGCGTCCTCAGGTCGATCCAGCTGAGCCGGGTTCCGATTACCAGCAGATAGCCGCCGGCGGCCAACAGCATCCAAAACGCGAATGCATGGCCGGGCCACAGCAGCGCCAGTTGCTCGACCATGGACCCAACCTACTGCACTCGCCTGATCCGCAGGAGCCGGCGGCTACACTGTGCATATGAACGGCGGGAGCGTGCTCAAGGCCGGCGACGCCGCCGGCAACGCGGAGACCTTCAGGTGCCTCTGCCGTTCTTCCCCGTGGAAGTGGGAATCGCTGCGGTTTGAGCTCCGGGCCGTCCACCCGGATGCGCCGGAGCCGGACGCTTCCGGCGGCATGCTGCGTGCGTGGACCCGGCGCCCCGGAGCGCTTCGGGTCGAGTCGGCCGACGGCAGGCTGCTGTACAGCACCACCGGCATTAACGACTCCCGGGACGGTTTCTACGTCAGCGCGACACGCAAGTCGTGGCTGTTGCCTCCGCATCTGGTCACTCCGGTATTCAACGACATCCATCTGGTGCGCCGCCGGCCCGAGGCCGCCTACGGTGAGCCGGTCTTCGGCAACGGGCGCTGGTCCGCGATGCTGGATCCGGTTGAGCTGGCCGGCAGCGCGCCGGTGGCCTATGAGGCGCCCTTCGCCAACCCCGTGGAGATCCATGAACTGCGGGAGGTCGAGCACCAGGGCCGGAAGGCGCTGGAGGCGGTCGTCTCGCCCAACCAGACGTATGTACCGTACGACGCCGGCCATCCGCTGCTTCCCGAGGGCCGCACCGAGGTGCGGGTCGACTGGCGGACCGGCGTCTGTGTTTCCGCCGTTGCCATGGACGGGCCTCAACAGGGCGGCGGTCATTCGTTGACCATCCTCGGAGTGGACGAATACATGCTCGACGACCTGTTCCTCGAGGTCAGCATGAACCTCACCGACGTGCGGGAGCACATTCCCTGGCCCGTGCGCCCGTATCCCGCCTGAGGGCGCGGCGGAGCGCGCCGGTGTGCACCGGCGTCACTACGCCCGGCCGCCTGGGGTGCAGCACGCCCAGTGGCTCTCCGGACGGTGCAGGGCGCGCGACCGGGCCCACGCCCGGTGGCTCTCCGGTCGTCCGGACGGTGCAGGGCGCGCGGCCGGGCCCTGGCGTTGAGGGGTGGGGCCAGGGCCCGGCGGCGTGCGCCCGGCCGGCCGTGAGGTGCAGCGCCGAAGCCACCGGGGTCACGTGTCCAGAGTCCCCATTCATCCTTGGAAAAAGCCGGTGCCGTCCCGGTCCCCCTCACATTAGGGGTATCGGCCCCCCTCAGGCGAGGCTGTCCCGCCGTCGGGGAGTCAGCGCACGATGGTAGTGCACTCATTGGGGGGTGCGTGCTGCGAGGGGGAATCGTGGAGCAATTGAGTGGATGGGCCATGCCCATGGCCGTGCAAATGATCGGAAATTTACGGATCCGTCGCGGCGAAACCGTGTTGACCGCCGACAAACTGGGCGGCCCAAAGCCGCGTCAGGTGCTGGAAATCTTGCTGTTGCACGTCGGTTCGCCGATGTCGAAGGACCGGCTGGTGCACCTCTTGTGGGGCGGCCGCGCCCCGGGTGAAGCGCTGGCCACCTTGGAGAGCTATGTCAGCATCCTGCGGCGCAACCTGCAGCCTGGCTGCGCAAAGACGGGGCCGCTGCGCACAGCCAACGGCGGTTACATGATCGACCGGGACATGGTCGACGTCGACCTGCACCGCTTCCAGGCCCTGGTGCGGGCCGCCGAGTTTGCCGAACCGCCGAGGGCCTACCCCTTGTTGGCCGAGGCGTTGTCACTCGCGTCGGAGCCGCTGCTGGGCGACGAGCTGACTCCCGATTGGGCGGAAGAGGCCCGTTCGGGCCATGCGGAAACGGTGCAGCACGCCCAACAATTGGCTGCGGAGGCCGCGCTGGCCTTGCATCGGCCCGACGACGCCGTGCTCTGGGCCCAGCGGTGCGTTGCTGCTTCTCCGCTGAATGAAGCGGCGTGGACAGTCCTGATCCGTGGCCTGGAGCTTTGCGGACGGCATGCCGACGGGTTGCAGGCCTACGAACGGTGCCGGCGGTTGTTCGGCCGCGACCTCGGTTGTGCCCCCGGCCCGGCCCTTCAGGAGATCCACGTGCGGCTGCTGAAGGCCACCGCTGACGCCCAGTCGGGCCTTTCGGAAGTCCTGGCGGCGCTGCTGCTGCTCAACGAACGGCTGACCCCGCCCGCAGCAAAGCACCGGAAGGAACACTTAACAGTCGACGCCACGGCCGGACCCCAGTACATGGCGGCGGGAGACATCGTCAGCTCGTTCCTGCGCAAGGCGCTCGCAGCCAGCTGAGGCCGGGTGACCCCGCCGGCCCCGATATGTACTTCCCGGCGCGCGCCGTGCATACTCAAGGTGGGGTCAAGTCCTTTGTGTCTTGAGTTGGGGAACTGGAGTGAGCTCTTTGGGGGAGCAAAAACTACGCATCGCCGTCGTGGATGATCACACGACCTTCGCGGAGTTGCTGTCTGATGCGCTGGACCGGGAAGCGGATCTGGTCAATGTGGGCAGCGCCGCCGGTGTGAGCGAGGCGGTTGCCTTGTGCCGCCGGGCCCGGCCCGACGTGGTCATCATGGACTACCACCTGCCCGACGGTGACGGGGTCGGCGCGGCCGAGCAAATCCTGCAGGCTGCCCCGGAGACCCGAATCATCTTGTTGACCGGTAACCCGTCGCTGAATGTACTGGCGCGCGCCGCCGCCTCGGGTCTTTGCGGCTTCCTGCCCAAAGACGGTTCCCTGTCAACGCTGCTTGAGGCGGTCCGGAACGCCAGGAGCGGCAGCATGTCGGTCAACCCGTCCGCGCTCACTCGATACGTCACCGCTCCACCGGCCACGGCAGTGGACAGGCCTGCCCTGACCAAACGCGAGCACCAGGTATTGGCCCTCATGGCAGCAGGCAACGACGTCCGCACGAATTCCCGGAGGCTGGGGATATCCCCGCACACGTGCCGGGGCTACGTGAAGTCGATCCTGGCCAAGCTAGGCGCACATTCACAGCTGGAAGCCGTCGCCACCGCCCAGCGGCTGGAACTGCTGGACGGCGGGCATGGTCGTTGACGTGGCTGCGCAGGACCGGCGCAGCATCCTCGCTGAAACACCCTCTGGGTCCCGCCGCCGGAAGCCCTCGGAAATGCAGGCGGCCCTGCGCCGCTTCGCACTGTCGGGGCTTGCGGCACTGATCATCGTCACGGTGCCGGTGATCATGGTCGCCCGCTCGCTGGCTGCCGACCATGCCCTCCTCCACGCCGCGGAACGCACCACACAAATCGTCGACCACCAATTCGCCCAGGACCTTACGGCGGATGCGCTGGCCGGGGTTCCGGAGGCCGTGGCCGAATTGGACAGCGAAGTGGACCCCATGATCGACGACGGCCACATTTTGCGGGTCACCGTCCGGGATCTCGGCGGCTCGATTGTCTATTCCGACGTCGATGAACTGATCGGACAGCAGATCGACCTCCCGGCCCAGCTCCTGGCCCGGTTGCAGGAGGATGCACCCGTCAGCGTCGTCGAAGGTCCCCCCGGCGGCAACATCTTCGGGCTGGGCCGCGCCGAGCTGGTCAACGTGTATGTTCGGGCACAGGCCGGAGATGGAAATGACTACATCTTCGAACTGTCTCACCCGGCGAACGAAATCAACCGCATGCAGGACGAGATGCTGGGCATCCTGCCCGTCATCCTCGTCGCGTTGGCCGTGCTGCAGTTGCTCCAGCTTGGACCGGCACTTCGAATGGCGCGCCGCATGCGGAAGGCCAGTGAAATCCGGCGTGGACTGCTGCAGAAATCGATCGCCGCCTCCGAGGAGGAACGCCGGCGTTTGGCCCGGACCCTCCACGACGGCGTCATCCAGGAGCTGGCGGGGCTGGCCTACAGCCTGGAAGCGCGCGAACAGCAGCAGACCGCCACGGACAGCGACTTTCATGCGCTGGCACGGAATATTGTGAAGGTCAGCATCGACAACTTGCGCCGGATCACGCTGACGCTGTACCCGCCGGACCTGTCGGCCGAGGGCCTGCCGGCTGCGCTCGACGGATTGGGTGTGCTGGTCCGCCAACGGGGAGCGGACTGGCAACTGGAAATTGACTTCCCCGAGCCTGCCGCCCTCGCCTGCCCCGATTTGCTCTACCGGGCGGCACGTGAAGCCGTGACCAATGCTTCCAAGCATGCTTCCGCCCGGCTGGTCAAGGTTTCACTGAGGCAGTCCAACGCTGCAGTGGTGCTGGAGGTCGTCGACGACGGCGTCGGCTTTACTCCTGAGGCCGCCCGGCGGGCCGAACACTTCGGCCTCCGGATCATGCGCGACACCGTCCGCGAGGCCGACGGTACGCTGCAGGTTGAATCCGCCCCCGGCGCCGGCACCCGGATCGTCATGACCTTTCCTGCCGGGCAGTAGTTGCATGGCGCCTGCCGGGGCGCGGCCGGCGGCAACCCCCGGTGCGGTGAGGCGACGATCGGCCGGCTGCCTTCGGCGGAAAGCGGGCCACGCTGCGGCAGCCCGCTTCCCGCCCCTGGACGCGAAGGCCGCAGGCTAGATCTCGGCGCCCTCCAGCAGCTCCGTGACAAGGGCCGCGATGGGCGAGCGCTCGGACCGTGTCAGCGTCACGTGACCGAAGAGCGGGTGTCCCTTGAGCGTTTCCACGACGGCGGCGATGCCATCGTGGCGCCCGACCCGTAGGTTGTCGCGCTGCGCCACGTCGTGGGTGAGGACGATCTTGGAGTTCTGGCCGATCCGGCTCATCACCGTCAGCAGCACGTTCTTCTCCAGCGATTGCGCCTCATCCACCACCACGAACGAGTCGTGCAGCGAGCGTCCGCGGATGTGGGTCAGCGGCAGCACTTCCAGCATGCCGCGGTCCATAACTTCCTCGACCACCTCGGTCGAAACCAAGGCGCCGAGCGTGTCGAACACCGCCTGGGCCCACGGATTCATTTTTTCGGCTTCCGAACCCGGGAGGTACCCGAGTTCCTGGCCGCCGACGGCGTACAGCGGGCGGAACACCACCACCTTCCGGTGCTCGCGCCGCTCCAGCACCGCCTCCAGCCCGGCGCACAGCGCCAGGGCGGACTTGCCGGTACCGGCCCGTCCGCCGAGGGAGACTATCCCTACCTCCGGGTCCATCAGCAGGTCGATGGCCAGCCGCTGTTCCGCGGAGCGTCCGTGCAAACCGAACACGTCGCGGTCGCCCTTGACCAGGCGCACCTGTTTGTCGGCCCCCACCCGGCCGAGGGCCGACCCGCGGGTGGACAGCAGCACCAGGCCCGTGTTGGCGGGCAACTCCGCCGCCTCCGGGATGAACACCGGCTCGTGTCCATACAGCGCGGTCACGTCGTCGTCGGCCACATCCAGCTCGGCCACGCCGGTCCAGCCGGAGTCTTTGACCAGTTCGTTGCGGTACTCGTCCGCGCGAAGCCCCAGCGCCGACGCTTTCACCCGCAGGGGCAGGTCCTTGGAGACCACGGTGACGTTGCGGCCCTCGACGGCCAGGTTCTTGGCCACGGCCAGGATTCTGCTGTCGTTGTCGCCGCCGCGGAATCCGGCCGGCAGCACGTCGGACGAAACATGGTTGAGCTCCACCCGCAGGGTGCCGCCCTCCGCCCCCAGCGGGATGGCCTGGTCCAGACCGCCGTGCTGTACGCGCAGGTCGTCCAGCAGGCGCAGTGCCTGGCGGGCGAAGTAGCCCAGCTCCGGGTCGTGCCGCTTGCCTTCCAACTCGGTGATCACCACCACCGGCAGGATCACCTCGTGCTCGGCGAAGCGCAGCAGTGCCCGCGGATCGGACAGCAGCACGGAAGTGTCCAGGACATACGACGCCCGGGTTGTTTCCGCTTCCCCGGCGGAAACAGAACGACCGGACGAGGTGGCAGCGGCGGGCTGCTTCCCGGGTCCGGTCGTGACGGCTGGGTGCGGATTCTTGGTGGCGGTCATGCTTGCTCCCGTCCGGAGCGCGACGGCTCCGACTGTGTGAAGCGGGGCGTGGACGGTAGGGCCACCAGGCCGGAACCGGCCTCCCCCGATGCGGCTTTCGCTGTGCGCATCAAACTGGTGGCCTCCCGATCAATCTGCGGTTTTGCCGACTGATAGTCCTAAATTACGCGGATGTAATTCACTAAGACAAGGGCGCGGAAGAAATCGTTTCAGTGAATTTTGCGTAACAGCAACGACGCCGGCCCGCCGCCCGCTCCGCCGGCCGCGTCAGGCGCCGAAACGGCGCTGCCGGCTGGCGTAGTCGCGTAGCGCGCGCAGGAAGTCCAGGCGCCGGAAATCCGGCCACAGGGCCTCGCAGAAGTAGTATTCGCTGTAGGCGCTTTGCCACATCAGGAAGCCGGAGAGCCGCTGTTCACCCGAGGTCCTGATGACCAGGTCCGGGTCCGGCTGGCCGCTGGTGTAGAGATAGCCGGAGATGTCCTCGACCGCCAGCGTATCCGCGACGTCTGCCAGGCTCTTGCCTTCGGCGTCGGCATGGCGGAGCAGGCCCTTGACCGCGTCAACGATTTCCCGGCGGCCGCCGTAGCCCACGGCCACGTTCACGTGGACGCCGTTAACCCCCGCGGTCTGCTCCCCCAGATCGCTGAGTTTGGCCGCGAGGTCGGCCGGGAGCGTCTCCAGCGCGCCGACGGGATGGACGCGCACGTTCTTGCCTTCGCCCAACCGGTCCAAGGTGTTGCCGATGACACCCAGCAGTTCGCGCAACTCGTCTTCCGAACGGCCCATGTTGTCCGTGGACAGCATGTAAAGCGTGACCACCTTGATGCCCAGGTCGCCGCACCAGCCCAGGAACTCCAGGATCTTGTCGGCTCCGGCCTGGTGCCCTTCCCGGGTGGGCGCCCCGGCCAGCCTGGCCCAGCGCCGATTACCGTCGACCACCACACCGATGTGGCCCGGGATACGGTCGGGCGCCAGCGAACGCTGCAGCCGCCGCTCATACAGGCGGTACAGGACGCCGGGAAGAGACACCGCACCCCGCCTTCCTGATCGCCCGTTCACGACTTAGAATTCTATCCCCCCGCCCGGCCGGTTCCGCGCCACTCCTTGTTACCGGCCGGTAACAAGGGGTGGCGGCGGCCGCTAGAATTACCGCATGAGTGAACACGGCGCCGCCTCCGGGCCCTCCGGTTACCGGGGCAGCTACGAGGATTCCCCCGCCCGGCGGGAGGCGACGGACGGCCCCATCGAGCGGGCCGTGGAGCAGGTAGCCGACGCGCTCAACATCAAGCCGAAGTTCCGCGGCTGGCTGCATGCAGGGGCCACCCCGCTGGCCCTGGTGTCCGGGATCGTCCTCGTGGCGCTGGCACCAACGGCAGCGGCCAAATGGGCCTGCGCGGTCTACGCCGTCACGGGCGTGCTGCTCTTCGGGGTCAGCGCCGTCTACCACCGCGGCAACTGGAGCCCGCACGTCAAGCTGGTGCTCAAGCGCCTGGACCACACCAACATCATGCTGGTCATCGCCGGAACGTACACGCCGCTGGCCTGGTCACTGTTGGAGCCGGCGAAGGCCACGTTGCTGCTGTGGCTGATCTGGGCCGGCGCCATCGCCGGCGTCGGGTTCCGGGTGTTGTGGCCCCACGCCCCGCGCTGGCTCTACGTCCCGGTTTATTGCGCACTCGGGCTGGCCGCGCTGTTCTACCTGCCCGACTTTTTCGCTGCCAGCGTGCCCGCGGCGGTCCTGATCTGCGCGGGAGGAGTCCTCTACATCGGCGGTGCAGTGGTGTACGGGATCAAGCGGCCGGATTTCTCTCCCACCTGGTTCGGCTTCCACGAGCTGTTCCATGCCTGCACCGTGGTGGCTTTCGCCTGCCATTACCTCGCCATCATGATCGCGGTGCTCGGCAACTCCGGTTGACTCTCACCACGGGCGTCCGGAAAAAGTGCCGGACTCAGCCTGCTCCCGCGCCCAGCTCGGCGAGCAGGCCGTCGACGGTTGCCACCGGCCGCCGGCACACCATCCCGCGGCACACGTAAGCCAGCGCACCTTCAGCCGGGGCGGGCTTATCAGCCAGCAGCGGCGGCGCCCCCTCCGGCGGCCGGGCCTCTCCGGAACGCGCGACAACCAGGCCCGGGCTGCCGGTTGCGCGCGCCGCGGCTATGAGTTCGGCGGCCGCGCCCGGAGCCCCCGTGACCGCCAGCTCTACCGGCCCCGCCGCCAGTGCCTGCGCAGCGGCCAGGCCCCACCCGGCGGCACGCGGGGCGCGCACGGCAATCCGCTCCAGGTAACCCAGCAGCCGGCCCGCCAACTCCCGGTGCCGGGCGGAGCCGCTGTAGGCGGCATAGGTGGCCAACGCGCCGGCCAACAGGCCGGTGCCGCTGGGAGTGGCGCTCTCCAGCGGATCCGCGGGCGGAACGGATCCGGCGGCGGCAGCCACCTGGGCGGCGGGGGCCGCCTGGTCGCTCAGCTGTCCCGCCTCCAAAAACAGCTCCTCCGCGCGCAGCACCAGCGCTTCCGCGGCGGCATACCAGCGGGGCTCCCCGGTGGCCGCATACAGCGAGAACAGCCCCTCCGCGCAGCCGGCGTAGTCCTCCAGCAAGCCTTCGAAGTGCTGGGCAGTGCCGTTGTGCGACACCCGGGCAAGCCGGCCGGAGCCGTCCAGGTGCACGGCCAGCAGGTAGTCCGCGGCGGCCACCGCGGCGGCGGTCAGCTCGGGCCGCCCCAGCAGCTCGCCGGCTTCGGCCAGCCCGGCCACGGCCAGGCCGTTCCACCCGGCGACGACTTTTTCATCCCGCTCCGGCTGCGGCCGTTCCTGCCGGGCGGCCAGCAGCACCGGACGCAGCCCTTCCCACCGCTGCCGCTCGTCCGGTTCCAGCAGTCGTCCCGGGTGCAAGGTCGAGCCGGTGGCGGTGACGTTGCCCCGCTCGCGCACGCCCATCACGGAGGCAACCCAGCCGCCGTCGTCGGCGCCGAGCAGCTCCCGCAGCTCTGCCGGAGACCACAGGTAGGTTGCGCCTTCGTGGTGGACACCGTCGACGACGGTGTCGGCGTCGAGCGAGGACGCAAACCCGCCGTGCGCCAACCGCAGCCGGCCCACCATCCAGTCCGCCGTGCCGGCCGTGACCGCGCGCCCCAGGTCCCTCTCGGCCCCGACCGAAGACTGGAAGGCCCATTGCGCATACACGCGCAGCAGCTGGACATTGTCGTAGAGCATTTTTTCGAAGTGCGGCACGGACCACTGACGGTCCACCGCGTAGCGGGCAAAGCCGCCCTCCACCTGGTCGTACAACGCGGACCCGGCCATGGCCTGCAACGTCCGGGACGATAGCGCGGCGGCCTGGCCAGCCGTGTCGGACCGCGAGGCCGCGGCATGCCGGAGCAGGAAGTGCAGCACGGCCGACGGCGGAAATTTGGGTGCCGCGCCAAACCCGCCGAAGACGGTGTCCTCCTGCCGCGCCAGGACCTCGACGGCCTGCTCGAGGACCGGGCGGCCCGCACCCCAGCCGCCCGTGGACACCTGCACGGGTCCCTGCCCGGGATCGCGGGACCGATCGGCGGCGTCGTCGGACCCCTGAGTGAGGTCCCCGAGGAGCTCACGGTTGGCTTCCCCCGCCTGCGCGAGGGCCTCGGCCAGCGAGCCGGCAGTGGTTTCAACGGCGTCCCGGCGCTGCTCCCAGGCTTCATGGACCGCCTGGAGCACCTGGCGGAAGGATGGCTGGCCCGGCAGCGGCCGCGGCGGGAAGTAGGTGCCGGCGTAGAAGGCCCGGCCGTCGGGCAGGGTAAAGACGCTCATCGGCCAGCCGCCCTGGCCGGTCATCAGCTGCGTGGCCGCCATGTAGACGTTGTCCACGTCCGGGCGTTCCTCCCGGTCCACCTTGACCGGAATGAAATGCTCGTTCAGGTACCGGGCCGTGACCTCGTCCTCGAAGGACTCACCGGCCATCACATGGCACCAGTGGCACGCCGCATAGCCGACCGAAACGAAAACAGGCACGTCGCGCAGACGTGCCTGTTCAAAGGCCTGGTCACCGAACGGCCACCAGTCCACCGGGTTCCCGGCATGCTGGCGCAAGTAGGCCGAAGCCTCCGAGCGCAGTCTGCCGGCCATGGTTACTCCCGGCGGTCCGGGCGGCCCGAGCGGCCGCTGCGTTCGTTAGTGCTCCCCGTTTCGGTGCCGCCGCCGTCGGCGTACCCGCCCCCGCCGGCGGGGCCCGCCTGCCCGGACGCTTCAGGCCCGGCCGCGGGCGAATCTTGGCCGCCGCTCTCCTCCACCTGTGCGCGGTAGCGCACCCGCCGGATGCGCCGGCTCATGTCCCAGATCAGGAAAACCACCACGGCCGCGAGGCCAAAGGTGAAGAAGAAGCCCCAAGGGCCGGGCGAAACCTGGTCAGCGTCAAGGCCGGGCCGGAGACTGGGTTCGCCGGCACCGGCGGCGACGGCGGCAAGGATCTGGATCAGGGGCAAGTTTCAGTCTCTTTCTGGCTGCGTCCCGGAAAATTCGGCTCCGGTGCTGGTTGGCTGCAAGGTCTATCTTATGCCCGCAAAAAAATCCGTTTCCGGCACGCTGGTCTCCACCCGGGCGTGGATCAGCGAGAAATCCTCCCACGGCCAGACGGTCCGCTGCATCTCCTCGGAGACCGCGAAGAAGAACCCGGTGGGCTCCACCTGGGTTCGATGCGCCAGCAGCGCGCGGTCGCGGTGGCGGAAAAAGTCGCCGCAGTCGATCTGCGTGGTGGTGCGGTGGTTCGGCATCGGCGGCTGATGCCCCTCGGCGTCGGCCTCCAGCCACGCCGCGAGGCGTGCGGCGTAGGGCGACTGCAGCCCGGCTTCCTCCAGGGCGTAGTGCAGTGCCCGGAACCGTTCCGGGTTGAACGCGCGGTCATAGTAGAGCTTGAGCGGCTCCCAGGGACTGCCCGCGTCCGGGTAGCGCTCCGGATCACCGGCAGCGTGGTAGGCCTCCACCGCCACCTTGTGGGCCATGATGTGGTCCGGGTGCGGGTAGCCGCCGTTCTCGTCGTAGCTGATCACCACATGCGGGCGGAACTCGCGGACCAGCCTCACCAGCGGAGCCGCCGCCCGCTCGAGGGGCTGGGTGGCGAAGCTGCCGAACGGCAGCGGCGGCAGCGGATCCCCTTCCGGCAGGCCCGAATCTGCGAACCCCAGCCAGCGATGCTGCACGCCCAGCTCCGCCGCCGCCCGGGCCATCTCCACCCGCCGCAAACCGGCCAGGTCCCGGTGCGCCTGCGGATCGGACGCGGCCTCCGCGTTGAGGATGTCTCCGCGTTCACCGCCGGTGCAGGTGGCGACGAGCACCTGGACGCCTTCGGCGGCATAACGCGCCATGGACGCGGCGCCCTTGCTGGATTCGTCGTCCGGATGGGCGTGGACCGCCAGCAGGCGCAGTCCCTCACTCTGCGCCGGCTGGGCTGCATCGAAGCTCACGTGGCTGCTCCTGGGAAATCTTGCGTGGGTGGGTGGGAAGCTAAACTTGAGGGCGTGAGCACCTCCGGCCCCCGAACCCCTCAGACTCCCCCCAGCTTAACGGTTTCCGAACGTTACGGCACACCGCGGCGGACGCTGTCCCGCCGCAGCAAACTGGCACTGGCCGGCGGGGCTTTGGGCGTGGCCATCATCGGCGCCGGTTTCTTTGCCCTGGGCCAGGACGGGCCGCAGATCGAGAGCAAGGACGTTGGCTTTGCCGTGGCCGACGCCGGCCACATCACCGTGGACTTCCAAGTCACCAAGGATCCCGAGGCCACCGTCCATTGCGCCGTTCAGGCCCTCAGTGAGAACTACGCCGTCGTCGGCTGGAAGGTCGCCACGATCGGGCCCGCCGCCGAAGGGGCTACCGCCCAGACCACGGCGCACCGCGTCCAGCTCCGGACCGAATCCCTGGCCGTTTCCGGCGGCGTGGACAGCTGCTGGCCCGCCGGCACCGGCGGCTGACCCTCCCGCCGGGCGCACCCGCGGCGTGCCTTTCCAGGCTGCCGCGGTTCTTTTGCCATCGAGTTATTGGGAAAACCGGCGGCGGCTGACTACAATTGAGCAAATACATTGCCCCGCCCCCCGGTGAACTGGGAACTCCCAGAACGAATGATTCACCTTCACGGCGGGGTCTTTGCATGGAGTGGCCGCCACCTTGGCGGCCTTTTGTGCAAAGAGCCACCGTGCCGGCCCGCCTCCAGCGGTACCGGCAGCAATTAAGGAGAACTACGTGTCCACTTCCAGCGCACCCGTCGCCTGGCTCACTCAGGAAGCCTACGACCGCCTGAAGGCTGAACTGGATCACCTTTCGGGCCCCGGCCGGGCAGAGATTGTCGACCGCATCGAACAGGCCCGCTCGGAGGGGGATCTCAAGGAAAACGGCGGTTACCACGCCGCCAAGGAAGAACAGGGCAAGGCCGAGGCCCGGATCCGTCAGCTCACCGACTTGCTGCGCAACGCCCACGTGGGCGAGGCACCCGCCGACGACGGCATCGTGGAGCCGGGCATGGTCATCGAAGCGAAGATCGCAGGCGACCCCGAGCGCTTCCTGTTGGGCAGCCGCGAGGTCGCCGGCGAATCCGAACTGGACGTGTACAGCGAAAAGTCTCCGCTGGGTGCGGCCATCCACGGCCTGCGGGCGGGAGAATCCACCACCTATGCCGCGCCTAACGGCAAGCAGATCAGTGTGGAGATCATTTCCGCCAAGCCTTACGCCGGCTGATTACGCACCATCATCGTCGAAGGCGGGCTCCTGCGGGAGCCCGCCTTCGGCGTATGCGGCAGCAGGCGTCGGCCCGCGCACGCCGGGAACGGGTTCAGCGCAGGCCCCGCCTGCGGCGCAGCAGCACGGCGGCGGCGACTCCCCCGGCCGCCCCGAACAGGTGCGCCTGCCAGGAGATCCCGGGCAGCGCCGTCGGCAGGACTCCCCACAACACCGAACCGTAGAAAAGAAAGATGACCGCGGCCAGCAGGATCTGGCGCCAGCTGTGATTGTAGAAGCCGCGCACCAACAAGTAGGCCAACAGCCCGAAGACCAGGCCCGAGGCGCCGATGGTCAGGCCCGCACCGGTCAGCCAGACCCCCAGCCCGGAGGCCAGCCAACTGCAGGCGAGCACCACGCAAAACCGCCGGATTCCCTCCAGCAGCGTCAGGAACGCGAGTACCAGCAGCGGGACCGTGTTGCTCAACAGGTGGCCGGTGTCGGCGTGCAGCAGCGGCGCGAACACCACACCGTCAAGCCCGTCGAGCCGCCGTGGCGCGATGCCCAGCAGCAGGCTGAAGTACCCGCCGGCGAGGATGTTGACCAGGAAGACCACCCAGAGCAATGCCGCCAGTGCTCCGGCACCGGCCAGCGCCGGGGCGGGGCGCAGTCCACGGCTTCCGGCGGCCACGGTCAGTGGACGACGATGGGCTGGAAGCCAGCGGCGCGGAGGCTGCCGAGCACCAGTTCGCAATGCTCGTGGCCCTTTGTCTCGATGTCGATGGTGATGGCAACATCGCCCATGCTGATGGACCCGCCGATGCGGGTATGGTCCACGCGCGTGACGTTGGCGTCCGATTCGGCGATGATGCGCGAGATCGTGGCCAGCGAGCCGGGTCGGTCGTCAAGCATGATCCGCACGGACATGAACCGGCCGGAAGCGTACAGCCCCCGCTGGATCACCTTCAGCATCAGCATCGGATCTATGTTTCCGCCGGAGAGGATCACCGCCGTAGTGCCAGGGTCCGGGATGACACCCTCCATGAGCGCGGCGACGCCGACGGCACCGGCGGGTTCGACCACCAGCTTGGACCGTTCCACCAGGAAGATCAGTGCGCGGGCCAGGGCGTCCTCGCTAACCGTGACCACGTCGTCGACCAGTTCCCGGATGATGGAGAACGGCAACTGCCCGGGACGGCCGACGGCGATGCCGTCGGCCATGGTGGAGACCTTCTGCAGCGGCACCAGCGCATCGGCGGCCAGGGAGGGAGGGTAGGCGGCCGCATTCTCCGCCTGCACGCCGATTACCCTGATCTCGCGGCCCAGTTCCTTCGCCCTGGCCTTGACGGCCGTGGCGACGCCGGCCAGCAGTCCCCCGCCGCCGACGCCCATGACGATGGTCTCGACGTTGGGGACCTGCTCCAGGATCTCGAGCCCCAGCGTGCCCTGCCCGGCGATGATGTCCGGGTTGTCGAACGGATGCACGAAGACCGCTCCGGTCTCGTCCGCGTAGCGCTGCGCCTCGGCGAGTGCCTCGTCCACATTGTGGCCGTGCAACACGACTTCGGCGCCGTGGCCCCGGGTGGCCGCCAGCTTCGGCAGGGCGACACCGAGCGGCATGAAAATGCGGGCCTTGATGCCCAGGCGGGCCGCCGCCACCGCCACGCCTTGCGCGTGGTTGCCGGCGGAGGCAGCCACGACGCCGCGTGCCTTCTCCGCATCGGACAGCCCGGCCATCCGCACGTAGGCACCCCGGACCTTGAACGACCCGGCCCGCTGCAGGTTCTCGCATTTGAAGAACACGTCGGAGCCGACCATCCGGCCCAGGGCGCGCGATTGTTCGATCGGCGTCTTGGCGATGATGCCGTCGAGGGTTTTCCGGGCGGCCTGGATATCGTCGAGCGTGACGGGAAGCTGGGCGGTGACTGTCACTTGTCGGTCTCTTTTCTGTGCAGCAGGACGCGGCGTCGGCGGGAGGGTTCCCGGTCTGAGGGCTCGGGCGGATTTCCGGGACCCGGCGAAGCCAGTGCCGGTTCCCGCGCCCGGTAGGGCTCTTCCGCCGGTGGCGGCGCGCCCAAGGCCGGGTCGGTTTCCCACCCGCGGGCGGCGATGTACTTCACGACCGCGTTGAGGATCGCCAGCAGGGGGACGGCAAAGAGTGCGCCGGCGACGCCCGCGACCATCGAGCCGCCGGCCACGGCCAGCACGACGGCCAGGGGATGCAGCGAGACTGCCTTGCCCATGATCAGCGGCTGGAGCACGTGGCCCTCCAGCTGCTGAACCCCCAGCACGATGGCGAGCATGATCAGCGCGTTGACCCAGCCGTTGGCCACCAGCGCCAGGAGGACGGCGACGAACCCGGTGAGCAGGGCGCCGACGATCGGGACGAAGGAGCCAAGGAATACCAGGACGCCCAGCGGAAGTGCCAGTGGCACGCCGATGATGGCCGCGCCCGCGCCGATGCCGACGGCGTCGACGAAAGCGACGAACATCTGGACCCGGATGTAGTGGACCATGGAGGTCCACCCCTGGCGGCCGGCGCCATAGCCGGCCGCCCTCGCCTTCTTGGGCAGCAGGCCGACCATGAAACGCCAGATCCGGTCGCCGTCGTAGAGGAAGAAAATCAGCGCGAAGATGGTCAGCAGCAGTCCGGTAACCAGGTGCCCGGCGGTGGACCCGACGCTCAGGGCGCTGGAGAAGATCGCGCTGCTGTTGTTCTGCAGCTGGTCCAGGCCTTCGTTCAGGTAGTCGTTGAGTTGTTCGTTGGTCAGGCGGAGCGGCCCGTCCGTCAGCCAGCCCTGGACCTGGCCGATGCCTTGCATCACCTGGTCCCACAGCTCGCTGAAGCCGATGTAGAGCTGCCGGCCGACCAGGGAGAGCGCCCCGCCAATCAGCCCCAGGAAGCCCAGGATGGTGATGACGACGGCCAGGCTCTTGGGAACCTTGGCCTTGAGCAGGAACCGGACGACGGGTGAAATCAAGGCGGCGATCAGGGCCGCGACCATCAACGGGATGATCAGCAGCGAGACGAAACTGAGCAGCCAGACCAACAGTCCGCCCACCACCAGGATCAATCCCACCCGCCACGCCCAGGCCGCACTGATCCGCAGCGCATAGGGAACGTCCTCGC
Organism: Arthrobacter sp. Y3224055; assembly: GCF_059090825.1. NCBI lineage: Bacteria > Bacillati > Actinomycetota > Actinomycetes > Micrococcales > Micrococcaceae > Arthrobacter > Arthrobacter sp. Y3224055. The sequence continues at coordinate 376,279 of NZ_JBNHGB010000005.1, forward strand.
GAACGTGGTGTTGGCCGTCAACTCCGGCCAAACGTCCGGCCGGCAGCGGACGGTTTTCGGGGAAGGACCGGTTCATACACCCAATAGTTTCATACTGTGACCCAGCCGTGCGTTCAGTGAAGCTGCGCCGTAATGCCCCAGCTCCCGCCGAACGTTGCACCGGGCTCCAGCCATTGAAGCCCCAAGCCGGAATTGAAGCTGTTGGCGGGTGCCGTCATCGGTTCCACCGCGACGGCGCGGTCCCGGCCCGGATATTTTGTGGTCACGAGGACATGGACGTAGGGGAAGGTTTCGTCCTGCCACAGCGCGACCGCCGACCCGCTCTCCGAGGCGAGCGTGGTCACCGCGCGGCCACCCGGGCCGGCGGACAGGGCGGTGTAGCCGTGATCGAGGTCCAGCTCCGCCAGCCGGCTTCCGCCGCGCAGGTCGCACTGGCCGGTGACCGGCACATCCGCCGTCGGAATCATGGTCTGCCGGTCCGTCGGAAAGTACCGCGCCGCCGGCACGGTCAAGGTCAGCCGGTCGGCGGGTTCGTCTCCGAGCCGGATGAAGGGATGCGCGCCCAGTGCGACCGGTGCGGCGGCCGCGGACAGGTTTTGCAGTTCCTGCCGGACGGTCAGGTCGCCGGCCTGGTCCAGGGAGTATTCGGCAACATGGCTAAGCCGGAAGGGGTAGCCGTGCTGGGGAAAGATCTCTGCCTGAAGCACCACCGCTGACCCGTTGCGGTCGACCAACCGGTAGCCGGTGTTGCGCAGCAGCCCGTGGATGGCATGGCCGCGGCCCGGTTCGGTGATGTCCAGTTGCTGGACGGCGCCGTCGAGTTCCCAACGGCCCCCGTCCACCCGGTTGGGCCAGGGCGCCAGCAGGATGCCCGAGGCCGAGGGTGGGATGCGGTCGTCGCCGAAGGTCTCGGTCAACTGCACGCCCTGTTTTTCGAAGAGCCGCAGGCAGCCCGCCAGTTCGGTGACCACGGCCCGCGACCCGGCGCGCCGCAGTTCAAACTGCTCGCCGGTCGCTGCCCGGCTGCGATGGCCCGTCATGGTTCAACCGTAGCGGGTCGCCGCTTAAACAGCCGACCCCGGCGCAGGGGCCGGGGTCGGTTGGTTGGTAAGGAGAACCGCTGGTTACTCGTCGCCGCGGAGGATGGCGAGCAGGCGGAGGATCTCCACATAGAGCCAGACCAGGGTCACGGTCAGGCCGAAGGCGGCCGTCCAGGAGTACTTGCGGTCCACGCCCTGCCGGACGCCCTGCTCGATTGAGGTGAAGTCGACGATCAGGGAGAACGCGGCCAGCCCGATGGCCAGCAGGCCGATGATGACACCCAGCGGGATGCCCATGATCTCAACGCCGCGCATGCCCCACTGGTTGTCCAGCACGCCGAACCACATCAGGCCCAGGTTGACCAAGGAGAAGAGCGCGTAGCCGATCAGCGCGATCATGAAGAAGCGCATGGCCTTGGGGGTGGCGCGCACCTTGCCGCTCTTGAACAGGGCCAGCGTGACGGCGAAGACGCACACGGTGCCCAGCACGGCCTGCGGGGCCACGCCGGGGTACATGGAGTCGATGACCATGGACAGCGCGCCGACGAACAGGCCCTCGGCGGCGGCGTAGGCCAGGATAAGGCCCTTGGACGGTTCCCGCTTGAAGGCGTTGACCAGCCCGAGCACCAGGCCGGCGATCATGCCCGGAATCAGCAGGATCGGGAACATCCAGCCGATCGCACCGCCGACGACTACCAGGGACAGGCATGCCAGGGTCTTGAGGATGACGTCGTCATAGGTCATCCGGCCGGTCTGGGCCGGGCCCGCCGACGGCTGGTTGTACAGATCCTGCAGCTGCTGGCTGGAAAGCTGGGTCTGGCCGGCGAGCACGGCGGAGCCGGCTCCGGCAGGGCCCGCGGGCGAGCCGCGGAACGCCTTCGGGTTGTTGAAAACCGGATTTCCTCCGATTGCCATCTTGTTGTCCTCCATCGTCAGGGGGCGAGCTATTGCTTAGACTACCAATCCCAACGAACAACACGGCAGAAAATTCCTTGACCGGCCGGTGAACCCGGGTCGGGCCCCGGCGCCGCCCTCCGGCGGCCTTCCTGGGCAGTAAACCTGCGTCGGCAGCAGCGCCGCCCTGCGGCAGCATCGCGGCCGACGCGCCTGCTGCCCCGCGGCCGGGCCCGCCTGCCCGGGTAGAATGCTGGAGTGACGTCCCGCAGTCCTTCCAACGCGCCCCGCTCCTCCGCCCGCGCCAAGCTGCCCCTGCGCATGCTCCATGACCGCATCCTCGTGGCTCCGGACCAGGACAGCAGCGAGCGCCGTTCGTCCTCGGGAATCGTCATTCCGGCCACCGCCGTCATGGGCAAGCGCCTCGCGTGGGCCGAGGTAGTCGCCGCCGGCCCGCACGTGCGCCAGGTAGCGGTCGGCGATCGCGTGCTCTTCGACCCCGAGGACCGCGCGGAAGTCGAAGTCAACGCCGCCGACTACACCCTGCTCCGCGAGCGCGACGTCCATGCCGTCTCCCAGCCCGAGGAAGCGGACAGCGGCACGGGGCTCTACCTGTAGATCTCTACCTGTAAATTCGGGGCCCTTCCTGCCGTTCCCGGGCGCCCTGCCTGAAGCTTCCCGCAGGGACCCCTCTGGTTTTCCGCGGGGTTGCCGGCATCCGGTAGCCCGCCTGTTCCCAGAGGCCGATACGTTTCATCGATGCTAAACGACGGCTTCACAGTTGTTACCTGATCGCGACAGAACGCACCTTCCCGCCGCCCGTGACGCAGGTAACATAAACGACACGTCCGTGATTTCCGTCACAGACGCTGTCAGCGCCTGCCGGTGATCCGGCGGACCACACCCCCCACTGTGGAGGTTCATATCTTGATCGCGATGCCGAAGCTCGTTCGGCCATTGGGGACATTGCTCGCCTTACTGGCGATCATCGCGGGCATTATCTTGTCCGCGCCACCCTCACTGGCTTCGACCACCTCACCTGAGCCCACCCCCGGCGCGACGACGACGGGGACCGCGCCGGCGGAACCCTTCCGCGACACGATCAGCGGCGTCCTGCGCAATGCCGACGGCCCCGTCGTGGGGGTGCGGATCACGGCGACGGGCGAAGGATTCACCGGCGAGGCGACCACCGGCGAAAACGGGTCTTGGTCGATCGGTGTCCCGAAACGTGGAACGTACCAAGTCGAAGTGGACGTCTCGACCTTCCCGGAGGGAGTGGAGCTCGCCGAAGGCACGCCGAATCCGCGGGAAGTCACCTTCACGAACACTTCCAACGCCGCGGCCATCTTTCCGCTCGGTGAAGGCATTGTGCTCCAGGGCGCCGGTTTCGGGGAGATCTTCGTCGAGCGCCTCATTGCGGGCCTGAGCTTCGGCCTGCTGCTGGCCCTGGCCTCGGTGGGGTTGTCTCTTATCTACGGCACCACCGGCCTCACCAACTTCGCGCACGGCGAGATGGTCACCGCCGGCGCGGTGCTGATGTTCGGCTTCGCGCTTGTCGGCCTTCCGGTGTGGCTGGCAATGCTGTTGGCCATTGTCCTGGGCGGCGCGTTCGGCTGGGCACAGGACGCCTGGCTGTGGAAGCCGCTGCGTCATCGGGGTACCGGGCTGATCCCCATGATGATCATCAGCATCGGCCTGGCCCTGGCTGCCCGCTATGTCATCCAGTTCAACTTCGGCGGCGCCACGCAGCAGCTGCCGCAGGCCCGAAGCCCCATCCTGGAATTTGGCGAGATTTCGATCAGCCGCAACACGCTGCTCTCATTGATCGTCAGCCTGATAGTGATCATCCTGATTGCCATGCTGTTGCTGAAGACCCGGCTGGGCAAGGCCACCCGGGCGGTCGCGGACAACCCCGCGCTGGCGGCGGCCTCCGGTATCGATGTTGACGGCGTCATCCGCATCGTCTGGACGGTCGGCGGGGTGCTGGCCGCGCTGGGCGGCATCCTCTGGGCGTATTACCGCCCCGGCGTCACGTTCAACATGGGCCAGCAGATCCTGCTGCTCGTCTTTGCCGGCGTCATCCTCGGCGGCCTGGGCACCGTGTTCGGCGCCCTGGTCGGCTCGGTGATCGTCGGCATGTTCGTCGAACTGTCGACGCTCTGGCTGGAAGCGGACCTGAAATACGTGGGCGCCCTGCTGATCATGATCGTCGTCCTGCTGTTCCGGCCACAGGGCATCCTGGGCCGTCGAGAGCGCGTGGGTTAGGAGGCAACACCATGGATTTCCTGAATATATTCACCAACGCCTTGGGCGAAATCATCAGCCCGACGACGGCCGCCTACGCCCTGGCGGCACTCGGGCTGGCCGTCCACTTCGGCTATTCCGGCCTGCTGAACTTCGGCCAAGCCGGTTTCATGGCTATCGGTGCCTACGGCTTCGCCATCCCCACGCTCGAATGGGGCGTGCCGTTCTTTGTCGGCGTCTTGATAGCCCTGATCGGCTCGGTGATTTTTGCGCTCCTGCTGGGCATCCCCACGCTTCGGCTCCGGGCGGATTATCTGGCCATCGTCACGATCGCCGCGGCGGAGATCATCCGGTACGTGGTCACCACCAACGACCTGACGGACATCACCGGTTCGGCCAACGGCCTGGCTGCCTTCGAAGGCGGGTTCTTCGCCCTGAACCCGTTCCCGCAGGGGGCCTACAATTTCGGCCTGGTGACCCTGAACGAACGCGGCCTCTGGATCCGCGTCGTCGGCTGGGGCCTGGTGGTCATCTGCTGCCTGCTGGTGTTCCTGCTGATGCGCAGCCCGTGGGGCCGGATCCTGAAAGGCATCCGCGAGGACGAGAACGCGGTGCGGGCCTTGGGCAAGAACGTGTACTCGTACAAGATGCAGGCCCTCATCATCGGAGGCCTGTTCGGAACAATGGCCGGCATGGTGTTCACGCTTCCCCGCGGAGCGGTGCAACCAGCCAACTACCAGACGGAGCTGACGTTTTTCCTCTGGACCTGCGTGCTGCTGGGCGGCATGGCCACCGTCCTCGGCCCGGTTATCGGCGCCATGCTCTTCTGGGTAGTCCTCTCGCTGACCCAGGGACTGCTCTACGGTGCCATCGAGGCGGACTACATCACCTTCCTGACAACCACGCAGGCAGGACAGCTCCGCTACATCCTTGTTGGCATCGCCTTGATGCTGCTGATGATCTTCAGGCCCCAAGGCGTGCTGGGCAATAAGAAAGAACTGGCATTCACATGAGCGAACAAGACCGCACCACCGCTGCCGGGGCCACCGCCGTCCCGGAACAGGCAGACCAGCCGGTCACGGACTACATGACGGACACGCGTCCCATTGCTGCCGACGAACCGGGCCCGGGCTGCCGGAAACGGGATCCCATCCTCGTCGCCAAAAACGTGACCCGGCAATTCGGCGGCGTCAACGCCGTGGACGTGGAATATCTCGAGATCCCGCGGCACCAAATTACGGCGCTGATCGGACCCAACGGGGCGGGCAAGACCACCCTGTTCAATTTGCTCACCGGGTTCGATATCCCGCAGAGCGGCGAGTGGTCCTTCGAGGGGCATTCCCTCGCCGGAGTGCCGTCCTACAAGGTGGCCCGCATGGGCATGGTGCGCACATTCCAGTTGACCAAGGTTATGGGAAAGCTCTCCGTCATGGAGAACATGCGCCTGGGTGCCACCGGGCAGTCCGGCGAAAACCTCTTCAAGGCCCTCTTCAAGAACATCTGGGGGCCCAAGGAACGGGAGATCACGGATCAGGCCGACGTCTTGCTGGCCAAGTTCAAGCTCGACACCAAACGGGACGACTACGCGGCATCGCTCTCGGGTGGCCAGCGCAAGCTGCTGGAAATGGCCCGCGCCCTGATGGTCCGGCCCAAGCTGGTCATGCTCGATGAGCCGATGGCCGGCGTCAATCCCGCCCTGACGCAGTCGCTGCTGGAGCATGTCAGAAACCTGAAGGCCGAGGGCATGACCGTGCTGTTCGTCGAACACGACATGCACATGGTCCGCCACATTGCCGACTGGGTGGTGGTCATGGCCGAAGGCCGGATCGTGGCGGAAGGTCCGCCCGGCGTCGTCATGAAGGATCCCGCTGTGATCGACGCGTACCTGGGCGCCCATCACGACGTCGACCTGGGCGACGCCGAAGGCGTCGAAGCGCTGGAGGAAGAGCTGGCGCAGGACGCGGAGTCGGTTGTAGGCACGGATGCCGAGGGCGTCCTGGGCCGCCACATCAGCGAGCAGGATTCCAGCGCGGACGAAGCAGGCAACGCCGACCGCGGAACCAGAAGGAAGGACCGGCCATGAATGCGCGCCGCATGGAAACGACCCCGAAAGCCGTGGCGCCGGGGGAACCGGTGGTCACCGTGACGGATTTGGTGGCCGGCTATCTGCCCGGCGTCAATATCCTCAACGGCTGCAGCATCGAGGCCCGCCAGGGCGAATTGATCGGCATCATCGGCCCGAACGGTGCCGGCAAGTCAACCCTGCTCAAGGCGATGTTCGGCCTGGTCAAGGTCCATTCCGGCACCGTAGTGGTGCGCGGCCAGGACCTGACCGGGCTGAAAGCGAACAAGCTCGTCAGCCGCGGCATCGGGTTCGTCCCGCAGAACAACAACGTCTTTTCGACGCTGACCATCGAAGAAAACATGGAAATGGGCATGTTCCAACGGCCCAAGGACTTCAAAAAACGCTTCGAGTTCGTGGCGGGTATCTTCCCGGAACTGGCCAAGCGCCGTGCGCAGCGGGCGGGCTCGCTCTCCGGCGGTGAACGCCAAATGGTGGCGATGGGACGGGCCCTGATGATGGACCCGGCGGTGCTGCTCCTGGACGAGCCTTCCGCCGGCCTCTCTCCGGTCAAGCAGGACGAGACGTTCCTGCGGGTGCACGAAATCAACCGGGCCGGTGTTTCTGTGATCATGGTGGAACAGAACGCGCGCCGCTGCCTGCAGATCTGCGACCGCGGTTACGTCCTGGACCAGGGCAAGGACGCCTACACCGGAACCGGCCGCGAACTGCTGAAGGATCCGAAGGTCATCCAGCTCTACCTGGGCACGCTCGCGGACACCGCCTGAGACCCAGCCTCACCGCGACGGCGGCGCCTGTCCCCAGGGGCGGGCGCCGCCCTCGTGTTTGCCCACTCCCCTCAGGGCGCCGCCCGCTGCGCCCAAGCCGGGTGTCCCCGCCGCGTGTGCTGCCCCCTGGCGGGCCCAGGCGGCATGCTCGTCCCCCAACGCCCCGCCCGGCCCGGTCCCAGCGGACCTCTCATGCCGGCACCGCCTTCGCAGCCCGCTCCGGAACGTCCGGCCCGGGAGCACGGCAGAGGGCCCCGGCCGGTGAACTGGGCCCCGAAAGTTGGACTGGCTAAATAAGAGACTAGGCCGCGAGGGCCTGAGCACGGTACTGCACCGGGCTTAGGCCCTCGAGCTTTGT
>NZ_JBNHGB010000006.1:0-278991 GCF_059090825.1 Arthrobacter sp. Y3224055
CGCGCTGATCCTCGGATAACGAACTACATGCATGCATAAAACTGCTCCCCAGGAGTCGGAACTGAATTTCTCAGTCCAACTTCCGGGGAGCAGTTCACCGGCGGCCGGGACCCTCTGCTGTGTGGTACTGGAGCGGCTTTACAGCTGGCCGAACTCCTCGCGCTTCGGCTGCGGTACGTTGGTGTCGTCGTACTCGTAGATGCCGATGTAGGCCTCGGTCGGGTCACCGTTCTCGTCGAACGAGATCGGGCCGGAGATGCCGTCGTAATCGATGTCCTTGCCGTCGCGGAGCAGCGTGACACAGCCGGCGAAGTCGAAGCACTTTTCACCGTCCGCGGACACGCCCTGCATTTCCTTGGCGATGTCCTCGCCCTTGGTGCTTCCGGCAGCCTCGGCTGCCAAGGCCACCAGGTTTACCGCATCGTAGGACTCACCGGCGTAGGAGTAGGAATTGAGCTTATCGTCCATTTTCGCCAGCGCCGCCTGGAAATCTTCCTTGGCGAACGTTCCGGGGATCGTGCCCTGGGCTCCGGCCATGGCACCCGGATCGAGGTCCGCGCTCAGGTCCGAGGTGTTGCCGTCCACCAGGAACATCTGGTCGGGGGTGACTCCCTTGGACAGCAGCAGCGGTGCGATCGACTTGATCTGGTCAAAGGTGATCAGCGCGATCGCGTCGGGCTTGGCGTTGACCACGGCGTCCACCTGCGAGCTGAACTGGGAGTCGCCCTCGTTGAACATCTCGGTGGCCACTACCTGGCCGCCGGCGCCCTCAAACGCCTGCTTGACGTTCTCCGCGAGGCCGGTGCCGTAGGCGTCGTTCAGCACGATCATGCCCAGCGTCTGGGCGCCGCAGGACACCATGTAGCTGCCCAGCGTGCGGCCCTGCAGCACATCGGACGGGGCGGTGCGCCAGTACAGGTTGTTGTCGTCCCAGGTGGTGAAGTCCGGCGACGTGTTCGCAGGGGAAATCTGCACCACGCCCGCGCCGGTAATTTGGTTGATCACCGTCTTGGAGACGCCCGAGGACGCCGCGCCTACGACGGCGCTGACGTCCTCGCTCAGCAGTTCGGTCACGGACTGGGTTGCAATGTCGGTGGTGGTATCGCCGGAGTCTCGCTGGATGGTTTCCACGTCCTTGCCCAGGACGCCGCCGGCCTCGTTGATCCGTTCGACGGCCAGCTCGACGCCCGCGACTTCCGGCGGGCCCAGGAAGGCCAGCGAGCCGGTGGCAGGCAGCAGCGTGCCGATCTTCAGCGGGGTATCGGTGGAGCCCTTCGTCTCCGGAACGGCGGAGGGATCACCCGTCGCGCCTGAGGTGGGGCCAGCGCCCTCTCCCCCCTCGGGACAGACCAAACCGGATGCGCCCGCCGGTGCCGATGTGCCGGCTCCCCCGCCGGTCTCCGAGGGCGTTGACGTGCCCCCGCCGCAAGCCGAGGCAAACAAAGCGATCCCCAATCCGAGCGCGGCCACCCTTCCCGCGCGTGCGGAGTTGGCGCCGGTGCCGAAAAGCACTGCGTTGCGTGTTGCAGTCATGTATGTTTTCTCCTCGATCGAAAGGTCCGCGAACCTTTGATGCGATCACCAGGTATTCCTGATTACAGAGAAAACTAGTCCAATTCGTTGTTGAAAATAAGCGTTTTGGGTTACATCCTTGTAACGCTCGTCACACTTAATCCGTACCCCCGGTGGGACTCGAACCCACACTGGACCGATTTTAAGTCGGTTGTCTCTGCCATTGGACTACGGGGGCCAGCACTCCGGCACCTACCTAGGGTACTTGATGGGCCCGCGCCGGTTCACAATCGCCCGAAGGGTTCGGCGTAGCGGAAAACACCCCCCGGCACCGGCCGGCCGGCCAGCGGGAGGGCCATGAAGTTGGCGTCCCACGACGGATCCGGGGCACCGATGCCCAGTTCGCTGGCTGGCCGATAACCAAACCGCGGATAGTAGCCGGTGCTTCCCAGCAGCACGATCACGCTCTCCCCGGCCGCCTCGGCGCGATGCCGCGTTTCCTGCAGCAGGGCCGCCCCGATCCCTGCACGCTGATGGGTCGGCTCCACGGCAAGGGGCCCCAAACCCAGCGCGGGCTCATCGCCGATCCAGCCGCGGGTGCTGATGACATGGCCAATGACGGCGCCCCCTTCTTCGGCGACGAGCGAAAACTCCGGCAGGAAGCCGTCGCAGCCGTACAACTCGGCCAGCAGCCGGGCTTCCACCGGTTCATCCCCGTCGTCGGTGGCGAAGGCGCGTGCCACCAGCCGGAGCACGGCCGACCGGTCGTCCCGCTGTTCCGTCCTGATCCTCACGGCAGCATTCTATGCGGCCCCGCCCCAACGGAATCTCGTTGAATGCAGTAAGGCCCGGGCACCGCCACAGCGGTACCCGGGCCTGATGCTGGTGCGCCTAGCGACCGGTGGAGGCGAGTTCCTTGTCCGCCCCGCTGCCCTTGGCATCCCCTGCCGGCTTGGGGGTCTCGGCGGCCTGCGGGCGCGGCTTGGGGGAAGCCGCCTCGCGGAACTGGCGGTACGGGGTCTGCAGGTCGGCAAGGCGCGTGGTGTCGCGGCCCAGGAAGATCGTCCAGAACCAGTTCGAGATCACGCGGATCTTGCGCTCCACCGTCGGCATGGCCATCCCGTGGTAGCCGCGGTGAGCCATCCATGCCGGCCAGCCCTTGAGCTTGATGCCCATAATCTTGGCGACGCCCTTGTTCAAGCCGAAGCCGGCGACGGCGCCCAGATTCTTGTGCTTGTACTCGGTGACGGTGCCCACGCCCCAGCGGGCGGCGTAGATGTTCTTGGCGAGACGCTTCGCCTGGCGAATGGCGTGCTGGGCGTTGGGAACGCAGAACCCTCCCACGCCGCCGCCGGTCAGGTCCGGCACGGCGGCGACGTCGCCGGCGGTCCAGGCTCCCTCGATCGGGCCGTTCTCGTCGATGATCTGGAGCGTGGCGTCGGCCTTGATCCGGCCGCGCTCGTCCTGCGGGAAGCCGAAGTTGCGCGCCACCGGGTTCGCCTGCACTCCGGCGGTCCACAGCAGGGTATCGGCCTCGAAGGTTTCGGCGGGAGTCTTGTCCGGCATGTTGATCAGCTCCAGCACGCCGCCTTCTGCCTTGGCCAGCGAGGTGTTAAGCATGACTTCGATGCCGCGCGAGCGCATGTGCTCCACGACCCATTCGGCCTGGTCTTCGGTGACCTCGGGCATGATCCGGCCCATCGCCTCGACCAGGACGAAGCGCAGGTCTTCCTGGCGCAGCCGCCCGTTCTTCTTGACGGCGGCGCGGGCCAGATCCTCGATCTCCGTCATGGCTTCAATGCCGGCGAAGCCTCCGCCGACGCCGACGAAGGTCAGCGCGCGGGTCCGCTCCGGCCCCTCCGGGAGCAACGAACCGGTTTCGATCCGCTCGAGGACCTTGTTGCGCAGCTCCACGGCCTCTTCGACCGTCTTCAGGCCGATGCCGGCTTCGGCCAGTCCCGGGATCGGGAAGGTGCGGGTAATGGCACCGGCGGCAACGACGACGTCGCGGTAGTCCAGCTCGAAGGCCTCGCCGACGGCGGGGGTGATCACGGCCTTCTTCGCGGCATGGTCGATCGACGTCACCTTGCCGGTGATGAGTTCGGTGTCCCGCAGGTGCTGCCGGTGGTTGACCACCACATGGCGGGCTTCGATGCTGCCGGAGGCGACCTCGGGCAGGAACGGCTGGTAGGTCATGTACGGCAGCGGGTCCACCAGGGTAACGATGCCCCCGTGCCGCTTGACCTTCTTCTGGAGGTTCAGCGCGACGTAAAGACCAACATAACCGCCGCCGACCACCAGGACGCGCGGACGATCGGACAGAGCAGGAGTGAGTGCCATGCTCCCAGTATAGCCGCTTTTGTGAAACTTTTCACGAAGTATGGACGGCGGGCGTGACGGCCCTGGGGCCCGGCAGAATCAGCGCTTGGCCGGCTTCCGGATCTCTTCCCGGATCGGCGGGATGAAGTCCGTGTTTGCTTCCTCGACCGCCGACGTGCCCTGCCGCACGGCCTTGCGCGTGCGCAGGGTCTGGACGGCGCCCAATACCAGGACGGCGGCGATCAGTCCGCCGAAGGAAAACACGAGGACGGCCGGCAGCACCGAGTCTTCGCTGTTCGGGGGAACCGCCACGGGCGTAGTCGGTTCCGGAATATCCGGCGCCTCGGCCTTGGACTGCACCGGAGCCTCCGACTGGGGGGCGGCGGCTTCGCCGCGGCGGTGCACCGTAATCCATTGCGCGATGGAGCCGAGCGGGTTGCCGGCGACCTCCGGCACGTCCGCGTTCAGTGCTGCCTCCGCGTCGAGTACGCCGTAGCCGTAGATCGGATCATGGCCCGGAACACCCGCGTCCTTGGCCGTGCTGACGATGCGATTGATCACCTGGGCCGCGCTCATGTCCGGGTACTTGGAGCGGATCAGTGCGGCCACACCCGAGACCAGCGGCGTGGCACCGGAGGTGCCGGACCAGTCGGCATAGAGGCCGCCGGGCAGTCCGCCGACCAGGTTCTCGGCGGGTGCCGCAACACCGATGACGATGCTCTGGGCCGAGGCCTCCTGGCTCGCCTCGCCGTCGCGGTTCAATCCCGCCACGGTCAGCACGCCGGGGATGGTAGCCGGGGCGCCGGACTGTTCCGTGCCGCCCGCGCGGTTGCCCGCGGCGGCGACGACCACCACGTCATGCTGTTCGGCGTAGAGGAACGCCGCGTCCCAGCTCTCCGGCCAGGAGGTGCTGGAGCTGGTCAGTGACATGTTGATGACCTGCGCGCCATTGTCCACGGCCCAGCGGACGGCCGCCGGGATCTGCTCGTCGACGCCTATGCCCGAGGGGTTGGGCGTGCCGAGCCAGGTAGACGCCGTCAGGATCTGTGCCTTCGGTGCCACCCCGATCACGCCGTCCGTGCCGGCGCCGATCCCCTCGTCCTTGTGCTTCGACTTGGGCTTGGACTCTTTGTCGTTCTTCTTTTTGTCGTCCTTTTTGTCTTTCTCCGGCGCGTGGCCGCGTCCGGCCAGCAGGGTGGCAACCAAGGTGCCGTGCTCCGGCGTTTGCCCGATGCCCCGCTGGCCATCGGGATCACCGGAGCCGGAGACGTCGGTACCGCCAACCACGGCGCCCTTAAGGTCCGGGTGCGTCGCGTCAACGCCGCTGTCGATCACTGCTACCTTGACGCCTTCGCCCTGCGATTCGTCCCAGGCTGCGCGAATCCCATAGGCGTCCAGCCAGTATTCCTTGCCGCGGGTGTCGTCCGCCTGGGCCGGACCGGCAAGCACCAACGAGGCGAGCACCGCGATCGCCGTTCCCAGCGAGAAGGCCTTCGACGCGGCCGCGCGTCTGGCCGGCCGTTCACTGTCGCGCTGGCGCATGGATGTCCCTTCGTTGGCAAAGCGGTCTGGTCCCCGGACGTTGGCAAAGCGGTCTGGTCCCCGGAACCCGGGAAGCTCAGTGCGGCAGCCGGGTGGCCGCACTCAGGGCGATTCCGTCAAGAATATCGTGTTCGCTGGCGGTCGCACCGTCCACGCGGCCGCCGCTCAGTGCGGCCAGCCGTCGGGAAACGGTCCGCCAGATGAGCGCGCCGGCGCCGATGACATCGACCCGTCCCGGATGCATGTAGGGCAACGCGGCCCGCTGTTGCCGCGTCATCTCCAGGAGGGAGGTGCACGCAGCATCCAGCCGGGCACCGTCCAGATGCGCCCCGTGGATGGTTTCCGGACGATACTCGGCCAACTGCAAGGCGTGGGCGGTGACCGTGGTGACGGACCCCGCCACTCCGACCAAGCGGTCGACGTCGGCCAGCGGCACCTCGTCGAGCACGCGCGCCAGGTGTTCTTCGGCGCCCGCCACGGCGTGGGAGATCTCGGCGGCGGTTGGCGGATCCGAGAGCAGGTGCCGCTCGGTAAAGCGGACGCAGCCCATGTCGGTGCTGAGCGCGGCCAGCACCCCGTCGGCGGTTCCCAGCACGAACTCGGTGCTGCCGCCGCCCAGGTCCACCACCAGCACCTTCTCCCCCGGTTGCGGCGCCAGGACGTTGGCGGCGCCCGTGAAGGACAGCTCAGCCTCTTCCCGGCCACTGATCACTTCTGGTTCCACGCCGAGGCGCTGGCGGATGCCGTCGACGAAGACCTGGCGGTTGGCGGCGTCGCGGGTGGCGGAGGTGGCAACAAAGCGCAGGGTTTCGGCACCGTGGCTGCGCAGCTGGCCGGCATAGTCCTCCGCCGCCGCGAAGGTCCGCTCCAACGCTTCCGGCGCGAGCGCCCCGGTGGCGTCGACGCCCTGCCCCAGCCGCACGACTCTCATCTCGCGGACCACGTCGGTGAGCCCGCCGTCCTGGACATCGGCGATCAGCAGGCGGATCGAGTTGGTTCCGCAATCGATCGCTCCGACGCGTGCCACTAGGACTCGCCTCCGTCTGCCTGGCCGGACGTGGGGCCATCGACGGTGCCGCCGTCGTCGTCCGCCGCCTCCCTGCCGCCGGCTCGCCGGGCCTTCTTCGCGGCCAGCTCTTCGGCCGTCAGTCCCTGCGTCCGGGTGTGCCGGCTTAGATCCCGGGCCGGAGCGATGCCGTCCACATCCCAGGCTCCGGGGCAGTAGCAGCGGTCCGCGGTCCACCATTCCGCGATACGTTCGATCGCTTCGTCGCCCAGCGGATTCACCCCGGGACCTGCGGCCAGCGAATGACCCACCAGGACGTGCAGGCATTTGACCCGCGTGGGCATGCCGCCGGCGGAGACACCCGCGATTTCGGGCACGTCGCCGATGCCGGCCCGGCGGCCGACCTCGTCGCGGGCCGCCAGGTACTCCTCGTGCGCGCGGCGGTAGGCCGCGGCCAATTCCGGATCCTGCTCCAGCCGTTCGGTCATCTCCGTCATGACCCCTGCGGCCTCCAGCCGGGATACCGCCGACGTGATGACCGGGTGGGTCAGGTAGTACGTGGTCGGGAAAGGGATTCCGTTCCCTAGCCGCGGCGCCGTCGTGGCGACCAGCGGGTTTCCGCAGACGCATCGTGCGCCGATCTCCACGACGTCGCGCACGGGCCTGCCGAGCTGGCGGCTCAGGGTGTCGAGATCGTCGGGGGTGGGGGTGCGCTGAGCGTCGTTCATGGCTCAGTCCTTTCCTGGCGCTGCGGCCCGTGGGGCAGGGCCGTGTGATTCGGCAGGCTCTGCCGGGAGGTCAGTCTGCTGCGGGCGAGTCTGTGGCCGCGCGGGTCACCGAGTTCCACAGGGCGTCGACCCACGGCAGGTCCTCGGGTGCGGTGGCGGAGGCATGTTTGTTGGACTCGCGCAGTCCCTCCGCGCCGGTGACCATGTACCGCTTCTCCCCCGGCATTACATAGAATATGCGATCCCGGGCCTGCTGCTTGATGTAGGCGGGATCGTCCCAGCGGGCCAGTTCCTTGGTCAACTGTTCATTGGAGTCTTTCTTGGCGGCGATATCCGCCTGCAGCGCGGAGAGTTCCGCCCGCTGTTCAATGAAGATCCGCACCGACGGGGCCAGCAGCACGGTGATCGATACCAGCACCAAGGCCAGCGCCAGCAGGCGCCCGGAGAACGCTTTCGCCGGGACCGGCACGGCGTCGGCCGGGATCTCCTTGGCCGGTGGCCGGGGCTTTTGGCCGGCAGCCGGTGCGGCGGGCTGCCGGATGGCCTCGGACAGCTGCCGGCGTTCGGCCGCGCGGGCTTCCGACGGCGAGGGTTTGGGTTTCGCCGGCGGCTTCGGCTTTCGCTGCTGGCCGGCGTCCGGCGCGCGGGGGGTGCGGGCATCCGGCTGCGGAGCGGAGCCGGTCGGGGGCCGGCCGAAGTCGGCCCGGATCACCTGTCCGGACTCCGGTTCCCGCGCGTCGGTGTCCTTGCCGTCCACGCCGCCCGAGGCAGGCCCGCTGCCGGCCGGGCGGCCGGCCCGGGGCATGTTGGGGCGTCGGGTGGACATTCGCGGCTCCTCACCGTGGTCGTCGTGCGGGGCCCGGCTCCGGTTTTGCCGCCGGGCCCCGCTTAAGACATTACCGAGGGTCGGGCCGAACTACGCCGTGAAACGCGGGAAGGCGCCGCGACCGGCGTAGCGGGCTGCGTCGTCGAGCTCCTCTTCGATGCGCAGCAGCTGGTTGTACTTGGCCACGCGCTCGGAACGGGCCGGGGCTCCGGTCTTGATCTGGCCGGCGTTGGTGGCCACGGCGATGTCCGCGATCGTGGTGTCCTCGGTCTCGCCGGAGCGGTGCGAGGTGATCGTGGTGTAGCCGTTGCGCTGGGCCAGGGCCACGGCCTCCAGGGTTTCGGTCAGCGAACCGATCTGGTTGACCTTGACCAACAGGGAGTTGGCGGTCTTGGCATCGATGCCCTGCTGCAGTCGCTCGGGATTGGTGACGAACAGGTCGTCGCCGACCAGCTGCACCTTGTCGCCCAACTCGGCCGTCAGGGCGGCCCAGCCCTCCCAGTCGGATTCGTCCAGCGGATCCTCGATGGAGACCAGCGGGAAGTCGGCCACCAGCTGGGCGTAGTAGGCGCTCATTTCCGCCGCCGTCAGGGACTTGCCCTCGAACTGGTAGGCGCCGTCCTGGTAAAACTCGGAGGACGCCACGTCCAGGGCCAGGGCGATGTCCTTGCCGGGGGCGTAACCGGCACGGGTGATCGCCTCGGTGATCAGATCCAGCGCGGCCCGGTTGCTGGGCAGGTTCGGGGCGAAGCCGCCCTCGTCGCCCAGCCCCGTGGACAGGCCCTTCTCCTTCAGCACGGTCTTGAGGCTGTGGTAGACCTCCACGCCCCAGCGCAGCCCCTCGGAGAACGTGGCGGCGCCCAGCGGCACCACCATGAATTCCTGGATGTCCACGTCGGAGTCGGCGTGCGATCCGCCGTTGAGGATATTCATCAGCGGGACCGGCAGCACGTGCGCGTTGGGGCCGCCCAGGTACTTGTACAGCGGGAGGTTGGCGGATTCGGCGGCGGCCGAGGCCACGGCCAGCGACACACCGAGGATGGCGTTGGCGCCCAGATCGGATTTGTTGGAGGTGCCGTCCAGATCCAGCATGGTCTGGTCGATCAGCCGCTGGTCGGTGGCGTCGAGGCCCGCCAGCGCCGGCTGGATGGTGTCCACCACGGCGGCCACGGCCTGGCCGACGCCCTTGCCCAGGTAGCGGTCCTTCTCGCCGTCGCGGCGTTCCACCGCCTCGAACGCCCCGGTGGAGGCGCCGGACGGAACCGCGGCCCGGCCCATCGAGCCGTCGGAGAGCAGCACCTCAACTTCTACGGTGGGGTTGCCGCGGGAATCAAGGATTTCGCGCGCGTGGATGGCATCGATCAGCGCCATGGAGTAGCTCCTGTTCGTTGGAACGAAAGATGGAATGTCTGCAGGCGAGGCCGGGGCCGGCTGCAAGGTCCGGCTTAAGACTAATCGAGATCACCCGCCGCGGTTTTCTTCCGTTACGCGCTGCTGGAATCTGCGGACGGCACCCCGCAGGGCCTGCTCGGGATCCACGCCCGCCTCGACTGCCCGGCGGACGACGGCGAACAGCTCCTCGCCGACGTCGCGTTCTGCCCGGGCAGCACCGGCCGCGCCGGTGCCCCCGGCCGCGCTGGCCCGCTCCGGCCCGGCCGCCGACGCGCTGGCTTGCTCCCGCTCCGCTGCCGCCGCGCTGCCCGCCCGGGCCGCGCGGTCCAGCGATTTCGCTGCCAACGCCAGCGCCGGCAGCGAGTGCGGAAGCCCGTCGAACGGCGTGGTCCGCTCCGGCTTTTCCGCCGCCTTGACCGCGTCGTAGCCGGCCACGATCTCGGCGATGGTCTCCGGAAACTTGTCCTGCAGGGACCCGTCCGGCCGGAAGACATGCCGGTTCCGCCGGATGAGTTTGGCTGTCAGTTCCGCGGCCACGGCGTCGAAATCAAAGTGTCCCCGCTCTTCCTGCAGACGGGCATGCAGCACTACCTGGTAGAGCACATCGGCCAGCTCGCCCTTGAGCTCGGCAACGTCGGCCCGGCCGGTGTGGCCGGTTTCGATGGCTTCGGCCAGTTCGTGGGCTTCCTCCACAAGGTACTCGAGCAGCGACTCGTGGGTCAGCGCCGCTGTCCACAGGCAGTGTTCGCGCAGTTGTGCCACGACGTCCAGCAGCCTGGCGAGCGCCTCCCCCCGGCCGGGCTCAGCGGCGGCGTCCGGGAGCTCCCCCCGCCCGGACTCGGCGGGGGCGTCCGGGAGCGGCCCCCGCTCATACGAGTGTCCGGCGTGCGGCATCGCGGCGTCAGCCCAACTGGCTGTTGAAGCCCTCGCCGATGAACTCGATGAGCGCCTCACGCTCTTCCAGCGGCAGGAAAGCGGCCTCGGCCGCGTTGAGGGTGATCTCCAGCAGGTCGTCCAGGTCGTAGTCGAAGGTTTCCACCAGCAACTCGTATTCGTCGGAGAGCGTGACTCCGCTCATCAGCCGGTTGTCGGTGTTGATCGTGACCTTGAACCCGGTCTGGTAGAGCAGGTCGAACGGATGGGACTGGATACCCTCGCCGAAGACGGCGATCGCGCCCGTCTGCAGGTTCGATGACGGGCTGCACTCGAGCGGGATGCCGCGGTCGCGGACCCACGAGGCGACCCGGCCCAGCGTGACCATGCCAACCTCTTCACCGTCCTCGTCGTCGGGCCCGAAGTCCACCTGGATGTCCTCGGCGATCCGGACGCCGTGGCCCAGCCGCAGCGCGCGGCCGCTGACCAGCGCGTCCACGATGCTGTCCACTCCGGCCGCCTCGCCGGCGTGGATTGTCACCGGGAACTGTTGTTCGGCCAGGTAGGTGAAGGCGTCCTTGAAGCGCGAGGGCGGGAAGCCGTCCTCGGCTCCGGCGATGTCGAATCCGACCACGCCCCGGTCACGGTGGCGCACGGCGAGTTCTGCGATCTCCTGCGAGCGGTCGGCATGCCGCATGGCGGTGACCAGCTGGCCCACCTGGATGGGGCGGCCGCTGGCTTCCACGGCGTCCACGCCGGCTTCCAGGCCTGCCTGGACGGCCTCTACCGCCTCGTCCAGGGTCAGGCCCTTGGTTAGGTGCTGTTCGGGCGCCCAGCGGACCTCGCCGTAGACCACGCCGTCGTCGGCCAGGTCTTCCACGAATTCGCGGGCCACGCGGAACAGGCCTTCCTTGGTCTGCATCACGGCGATGGTGTGGTCGAAGGTTTCCAAGTAGCGGACCAGCGAGCCGGAATCCGCCGACGCGCGGAACCACTCCCCGAGCGCCACCGGGTCGGTGGAGGGCAACTCGTGGCCCTCGGCGGCGGCAAGTTCAATGATGGTGGCCGGGCGCAGTCCGCCGTCCAGGTGGTCGTGCAGCGAAACCTTCGGCAGGCTGCGGATGTCGACGTCGAGGTCGGCTGCGGTGTCTTCGGAGTATTCAGGCTCAGTCACAGGCACCACCTTACGCGAGCACCGGGCACGCCTGAACCGGCGCGGATCCCCTCGCCGGGTTCAGTCGTCGAGTCTGGCGGCGGAACGGTTGCGGGAGGGCACGGCCAGGGGAACGTACGGTTCGAAGCGGACGGTCCGCGAACCCGTTGCCGGCAGCTGGTCGGCGGGATCGCGCCGTGCCGCCACTGCGGCGTCCCGGCTCTCGGTGGCCGCGCCGGCATCGCCTGCCGCCGCCGAGGGGCCGGCTTCCGCCGTCGACCCGGCATCCGCCGCCGTCCCCGCTTCGGCGGCCGGCTCCGCTCCGCGGTGCCCGGCCGGGGCAGCCGCGCGCAGCCGCGCGGCACGGCGCCGGTTGGCCAATTTCATGCCGTGGTCCAGTGCAAGGCCCAGCAGCAGCGCCAGGATGATCGCCAGGCCCGCGGCCAGGAGGCTGTTGTCGTGGAACCACCGCCCGGCCAGCGCCCCGATGGCTACCGAGTACAAGGACCAGGAGATGCCGGCGGCCACGGAAAACAGGACGAACTTGCGGTGGTTGTACCCGGTGGCGCCGGCGGTCATGTTGACGGCCACCCGGCCCACCGGGATGTAGCGTGCGCTCAGGATCAGCAGCGCGCCGCGCCGGTCCAGCTCCCTGCGGGCCCAGGCGAAGGCCGCGGCAACCCGGGGACGCTGCATCCAGCGGAAACGGTCTGCGCCGATGCGGCGCCCGATCAGGTAAGCGATGTTGTCCCCCGCTATCGCGCCGACGGCAGCAACGGCGGCTACCAGCCAGATATTCGGGGCTCCGGCGGATACCGCGATGGCAGCCAGTGCCACGACCACCGATTCGCTGGGCACCGGCGGGAAGATCCCGTCGATCAGGCAGAGAGCCAGAAGCAGTGGGTAAATCCACCATTGCGCTGCCGCGTCGATGATGAAGACGCTGAGCGCGTCCATGAAAGTCTGCACGAAGTGTTCCTGTCCGCTGGATACCTAGTCCAACGATGCCATGCCGCATCTTGTGCCGCTATCGGGTAGATCCCTGACCGGGCCCCCATCGCTCAACGCCGCAGACCCCGCGGTGCGCCGGGGCATCCCCCGCTCCGGCCGCACCATTTCATCGTAGCGGGGCCGTGGGAACGCCGGGAAGAGCTTGCCCCGGTGGATATATATCCGTGCTGCCCCAGTTGTTTTCAGCTGGGGTTCTGGGTGGGTCAGGCCACCCGGTCGATGATCAGCCGCCGGGCCGGCCGGCTCCCCTCCGGGGCAATAACGACGGCGCCGCGCAGCGCATCCTTGGCGCGGTCGAACCTTTCGGGGGTATCGGTCAGCAGCGTCATCAGCGGTTCGCCTGCGCGGACCACCGCCCCGGGCTTGGCGTGCATCCGCACGCCGGCCCCGGCCTGCACGGCGTCTTCCTTGCGCGCGCGTCCGGCACCGAGCCGCCAGGCGGCGACGCCGACCGCCAGGGCGTCCAGCTGCATCAGCACGCCGTCGGCCTCGGCGTAGACGACCTCCGACTCCCTGGCCACCGGCAGCTTGGCGTCGGGGTCCCCGCCCTGGGCGCGGATCATGGATTTCCAGACGTCCATGGCGCGGCCGTCCCGCAGCGCGGCAGCAGGGTCGGCATCCGTCACGCCGGCGGCGTGCAGCATCTCCTCGGCCAGCCTCACGGTCAGCTCCACGACGTCCTCGGGGCCGCCGCCCGCCAGCACCTCCACGGATTCCTCGACCTCGATGGCGTTGCCGGCGGTCAGCCCGAGCGGCGTGCTCATATCGGTCAGCAGTGCGACGGTGTTAACGCCCGCGTCCTGGCCCAGGGCGACCATGGTTTCGGCCAGTTCCCGGGCGTTGCGCTCGTCCTTCATGAAGGCCCCGCTGCCGACCTTCACGTCGAGCACCAGCGAGCCGGTGCCTTCGGCAATCTTCTTGCTCATGATCGAGGAGGCGATCAACGGGATCGCCTCGACCGTGCCGGTCACGTCGCGCAGCGCGTAGAGCTTCTTGTCCGCGGGAGCCAGACCGGCCCCGGCCGCACAGATCACGGCGCCGATGCCGGCCAGTTGGCTCATCATCTCGTCATTGCTGAGCAGGGCCCGCCAGCCCGGAATCGACTCGAGCTTGTCCAGGGTGCCGCCGGTGTGGCCGAGGCCGCGGCCGGACAACTGGGGCACCGCCACGCCGAAGACTGCCACCAGCGGGGCCAGCGGGAGGGTGATCTTGTCCCCCACGCCGCCGGTGGAATGCTTGTCCGCGGTCGGCTTGCCGAGCGAGGAGAAGTCCATCCGCTCGCCGGAGGCGATCATCGCCGTCGTCCAGTGCGCGATCTCCTCCCGGTCCATGCCGTTGAGCAGGATCGCCATGTTCAGCGCGGACATCTGCTCGTCGGCAATGGTCCCGCGGGTGTAGGCGTCGATGGTCCAGGCGATCTGCTCCGGGCTGAGCGTTCCCTTGTCCCGCTTGGTCCGGATGATGTCGACGGCGTCGAATGTTTCGGTCATGTCCTGCTCCTTAGGTGATGCGTTCCGGCCGTCAGGCCAGGTGCTGCGGTCCGAAGGCGTCGGGCAGCACCTGGTCCATGGTCCTGACGCCGGCCGGCGTCATCAGCAGCATGCCGGGCGCGCGGAACTCGTACAGCAGCTGACGGCACCGGCCGCACGGCATCAGGGCGTTGCCCTCCCCGTCCACGCAGCTGAAGGCGGCCAGTTTCCCGCCGCCCGTCATGTTCAACTGGCTCACCAGCGAACATTCCGCGCACAGGGTCAAGCCGTAGGAGGCGTTCTCCACGTTGCAGCCGGAGACGATCCGGCCGTCGTCGGTCAGCGCGGCGGCACCGACCGGGAAGCCCGAATACGGCACGTAGGCCAGCCGCATGGCGGCTTCCGCGGCCTGCTGGAGGGCGTGCCAGTCCACCTGGGCCGTCGTTGGTGCTTCCACGGTCATCCCTTGATGTATGGCACGCCGCTGGCGGCCGGGGGTCGGGCGCGGCCCACCAGGCCGGCGACGGCGAAAATGGTCACCACGTAAGGCAGCATGGCCAGGAACTGGTTCGGCACCGTGGAGCCCAGGGCGCTGAGCACGTACTGGAGGTTGGTCGCGAAGCCAAACAGCAGCGCCGCGAAGAACGCGTACAGCGGGTTCCAGCGGCCGAAGATCAGCGCCGCCAGGGCGATGTAGCCCTGCCCGGCGGTCATGTCGCGGCCGAAGCTGGAAACAAGGACCAGGGTGAAGAAGGCGCCGCCGAAACCGGCGACGACGCCGGCCAGCAGCACGTTCATGAACCGCATCCGGTTGACCTTTACGCCCAGGGTGTCCGCCGCCTTCGGGTGCTCCCCGACGGCACGGGTGCGCAGGCCCCACTTGGTGTGGAACAGGCCGAAGTAAATCACGGCCACCGCGACGTACATCAGGTAGCCGACCACCGACTGTTCGAACAGGATGGGGCCGATGATCGGGATGTCGGACAGCACCGGAATGCTGATGATCGGCAGCCGCGGCGGAGAGTTCCAGGTGGCCGAGTCGGCCGAGAGGACGGTGGAGAACAGGAAACCGGTCAGGCCGGAAACCAGCACGTTGAGCACCACGCCGACGATCACCTGGTTGACGATGTACTTGATGCTGAACACCGCCAGTACCGCCGAGACGAGCACGCCGCCGACGGCCGCTGCGGCCAGGCCGATGAACGCGTTGCCGGAGAGCGATCCGGCGACCGAGGCGGAGAAGGCACCGAACAGCAGCTGTCCTTCGATGGCGATGTTGACGACGCCGGAGCGCTCGCACAGCACGCCGGAGAGGGAGCCGAAAATCAGCGGCACGGCCAGCGTGACCGAACCGGCCAGCAGCCCGTAGAGGGCCACGTTGGGGGTCCGGGCGCTGCCGACCACCCAGGTGAGGAATCCGACCACGAACAGCACGGCAAAGACGGCCACGAGCCAGCCGGGGACCTTTCGTCCGGACCGGACCAGCATGAACGACCAGACGGCGGCGGCGAGCATCAGGACGGCCGTGACCCAGCCGGTGACGACGGCCGAGAGCACCACCGACGGCAGCACCACCGGGTCGTTGGGGTCCGACAGCCGGAAGGTCACCGAGTTGTCCGGTGCCCCGACCGCGAAAACCAGGACGGCCGCGAAGGCCAGGACGGCCAGGATGACCGGCGTCTTCCAGTTCCGCACGGTGTCCGCGGCGGCTGGGCTTTGCTGCGGGGCGGTGGCGGTAACCGTGCTCATGCTGCACCTCCGGTGCTTGCGGTCTTACGGGGTTTTGCCGTCAGCTTGCCCGGCTCGGGGAGCCGGAAGATCGCGCGCACGAGCGGCGGCGCCGCGATGAACAGCACGATCATGGACTGGACCACCAGCACGATGTCGATGCCGGTGCCGGTGTTGGTCTGCATGGTCACCCCGCCGGCGCGGAAGGCGCCGAACAGCAGGCCGGCCGCAAAGGTGCCCCACGGCGTCGAACGTCCCAGCAGTGCAACGGTGATGGCGTCGAACCCGAAACTGGCAGCGACGCCCGCGGTCAGAACGCGTTCGGTGCCGGCCACCTGCGCGACGCCGGCCAGGCCGGCGAGGGCGCCCGCCAGCACCATCACCACGACGTAGCCCTTGGTGACGCTGATGCCGGCGGTGCGGGCGGCGTGCGGGTTGGAGCCGACCGCGCGCAGCTCGAAGCCGATGGTGGAGCGGTTGAGCAGCCACCAGCAGAATACGGTGGCCAGGATGGCTACCACGAAGCCCCAGTGCAGCCGGAAGGTGTCGCCGAAGAGCGGCGGATACATGGCCGTGGCATCCAGTTGCGGGCTGATCGGGTTGGTGGAGCCCGGTCGCTGGAACGCCGGCATGGTCAGCAGGTACAGCACCAGGTTGATGGCCACGTAGTTGAGCATGATCGACAGGATCACTTCGTGGGCACCGGTCTTGGCCTTCAGCAGGCCGACGAGGCCGCCCCACAGTGCGCCGCCGATGATGCCGGCGATGATGACCAGGAGCAGGTGCAGGCCCACCGGAAGGTGCCAGCTGAAACCGACCCAGGCGGCCAGGGTGGCGCCGATGATGATCTGGCCCTGCGCGCCGATGTTGAACAGTCCCGCGCGGAACGCCAGCGCCACGCCCAGGCCGGCGCAGATGAGCGGCGTGGCCACGGTCAGCGTCTGGGTCAACGGGTAGATCATCCGGGCGAACGTGGCGCCCTCAAAGTTGAAGATCGAGCCCTGGAACAGGGCGGCGTAGGCGTTGGCGGCGGCCGTCCAGCCGGCAGCCAGCATGTCCTGCGGCCGGGCGAAGAAGTAGCTGGAGGTCCGGGCCACTTCCTCGTTCGTCAACGCGATCAGGATGCCGCCGGCGATCAGGGACAGCACGATGGCGAGGACAGCCACCAGCGCGTTCCCGGAGACGATCCGCTGCATGATGGTCTGATGCGCCCGCAACTCGGGGTGCAGGCTCTCCCCCGTGGGCAACACGGCCGGCGGTGCCTGGGTGCCGTCGCCGAGGGCGGCAGCCGCCTCGAGCCGCTGCTCGTCGCCCTCCGCCGCGGGCGTTCCCGCGTGTTTCGACCGCTTCCCGTGCTTGCCGGACTCGTCCGCGCTCATTCCTCGCCTCCTTCGGCGTCTGTCTGCTGTACTTCGGCGTCCGTCCGGTGTGCCTGTGCTTCCTCGGCGCTCATGCCGGCCATCATCAGGCCCAGCTCGCCGCGCGAGGTGCCGGCGGGGACGATGCCCATCAGCCGGCCCTGGTAGAGCACGGCGATCCGGTCGGCAAGTTCCAGCACCTCGTCCAGTTCGGTGGAGACGATCATCACCGGAGTGCCGACGTCGCGCTCGGCGACGATCCGCTTGTGCAGGAATTCGATGGAGCCTACGTCCACGCCGCGGGTGGGCTGGGAAGCGATAAAGAGCTTCAACGGCCTGGACAGTTCCCGGGCCATGACCACCTTTTGCTGGTTTCCGCCGGAGAGCGTACCGGCCGCCGCCGCCGCGGACTGGGTGCGGACGTCGAACTCCGAGATGTATTGCTCGGCGTTGCGGGCGACCAGGGCCGGCTTCATGGCCAGGCCGCGGGCAAACGGCGGCTGGTCGTAGCGGTTGAGGATGAGGTTTTCGGCCACCGAGAAGGTCCCGACCAGGCCCTCGACGCTGCGGTCCTCCGGCACGAAACCGACGCCGGCCTCGATGATGTCCTTGACCTTGCGCCCCACCAGTTCGCGGCCTTCGAGCCTGATGGAGCCGGACACGTGGTCCTGCAGCCCCAGGATCGCCTCGGTCAGTTCGGTCTGCCCGTTGCCTTGGACGCCGGCCACCGCGAGGATTTCGCCGCGCGCTATGCCGAAACTGATGCCGTCCACCACGCGCTGGCCCGTGGCCGAACGCACGGTGAGGTTGTTGACGGTGAACGTTTCTTCGCCCGGCCGGGCCGGTTCCTTGTTGAGGGTCAGGCTGACGGCGCGGCCCACCATCATTTCCGCCAACTCGGTCGTGGAGGCCGAGGGCGGCGCGTCGCCGATGACCTTGCCACGGCGAATGACCGTGATGATGTCCGAAACCGCCTTGACTTCACGCAGCTTGTGGGAGATGAAGACGATGGCCTTGCCGTCGGCCTTGAGCTGGCCCATGATGCCCAGCAGCTCATCCGTTTCCTTGGGTGTCAGGACGGCGGTCGGCTCGTCCAGGATCAGCACTTCGGCGTCCCGGACCAGGGCCTTGATGATCTCGACCCGCTGCTGCACCCCGACCGGCAGGTCCTCGACCACCGCGTCGGGGTCCACCTCGAAACCGTATTGGTCGGAGATCTCCCTGATCCGGGCCCGGGTCTCCTCCAGATTGAGTTGGCCGCCGGCCTTGGTCGCCTCATTGCCGAGCGCCACGTTCTCGGCCACGGTGAACACCGGGACCAGCATGAAGTGCTGGTGCACCATGCCGATGCCGGCCGCCATGGCGTCCCCGGGGCCGTCGAAGGTAACGGGCTTGTCGTCGACCAGGATCTGGCCTTCGCTGGGCTCGTAAAGCCCGTAGAGGACGTTCATCAGCGTCGATTTCCCGGCGCCGTTTTCACCCAGCAGGCTGTGCACCTGTCCCGGCTGCACCACCAGGTCAATGTGGTCGTTGGCAACCAGGGAGCCGAATCGCTTGGTGATTCCCTTGAGCTCGAGTTTCAAACCCCAACCCACCTGTTCTTTGTCCGTAGGTACGACGGTCGTCATCCAGCGGCGCGGTGCCGGGCGGTGCTGCTGCCCGGACGCTGTGCCTAGCCTAAACCGGTTCGGCCGCTTACAGCGCGAACCGCCGCCCTCGGCACCGGTATCCGGTACGGAGGGCGGCGGTCCGCGGCGTGCTTACTGCTGCGGGGTGGACTTGGATTCGACCTTGATCTCGCCCGAGATGATCGATTCCTTGATGGTTTCCAGTTCCGACTTGGTCTCATCGGAAACCGCTGCGTCGAGGTCATGGAACGGGGCCAGTGCCACGCCCCCGTTCTCCAGGGTTCCGATGTACGGGGTGCTGTCGAAGTTGCCCTCGGCGTCGGTCCGAATAACGTCCTCTACCGAGGCGCCCATCTCCTTGACAACCGAAGTAAGGATGAACTCCTCAGCCTTGCCGGCACTTTCGTAGCCGTCCGAATCGACCCATACGACCTTGGCATCCTTGCCGTCGGCGTTGGCTTCGAGCACGGCGTCCAGCGTGCCCAGGCCGACCGGGCCGGCCACCGGCATGATGATGTCGGCGCCCTCGTTGATGAAGTTCAGGGTGTTGGTCTTGCCCTTGCCCTGATCCTCGAAGTTGCCGACGAAAGTGCCGTTCTGGGCTTCCTTGTTCCAGCCGAGCAGTTCGACGTTGGCGTCCTTCTGCTCGTTGTAGTAGTCCACGCCGTCTGCGAAGCCGTCCATGAAGATGGTGACGGTGGGGATGTTCATGCCGCCGTAGGTGGCCACCTTGCCGGTCTCGCTGGTTGCGGCCGCCACGTAGCCGGCCAGGAACGCCGCCTGCCCCGTGTCATAGATGATCGGCTTGACGTTGTCGCCGAACTCCGGGTCGTTGTAGTCGACGATCGCGAAGTTGGTCTCGGGGTTGGCCGCCGCCGCCTCCTTGGTCACGTCGCCCAGCAGGAAGCCGACCGTCAGGACCATGTCGCAGTTGGCCTGCACCATGGCATCCACGTTGGGACCGAAATCGGTTTCGGCCTGGGACTCGGCCTCGCGGATCTTGATGCCCAGCTCTTCCTCGGCCATTTTCAGGCCTTCGTAGCTCGACTGGTTGAACGAGCGGTCGTCGAATCCACCGGAGTCGGAGACGATGCAGCCGAGATAGTCGGTGCCTTCCGCTGCCGGGCTGCCGCTGGCGCCGCCCTCTTGGGCCGGCGGTGCGCCGCAAGCGGTCAGAACCAGTGCGGACGCGCCCAGCACCGCGGCGGAGAGGCCGGTGCCGCGCTTAATCTTGCGCAGTGAAGTCTTCAATGTTCCTCCATAAAAGAATGTCTGCCCCGCCACAGTTCAATGGTCGCTTCACAAGAAGTGCGGCGTTTGACTTGTACTCCGCGTGGCACAGCACCTGTCCTGCAGGTGCACAGTTGATGACCCTACAGTAGTTCCCACGCGCCCCACCGGCGAAGCAATCGCTACCGGCGCGCGCAGATTGTTCAAAAGTTGTTACTTTTGGGTAGCACCGGCTGCCGTGTCCCGGTGACGCCGGGCGGCCAGCACGGCGGCCTTGGCCATGACGCGCACGCCCACGCCGATGGCGTGCTCGTCGGGAACGTAGTCGCCGCGGTGCAGGTCGAAGGTTTCGCCGCCCGGGCTCCGGGTGCCCAGCCGCATCATGGCGCCGGGCACTTCCTGGGTCATCCAGGCGAAGTCCTCCCCGCCCATCGACTGCGGCGTGAGGGTCACCGCGTCCTCCCCCAGCTCACTCCGGGCCGCCGCTTCGAGCAGCGTGGTTTCCCGCTCGGTGTTGATCACGGGAGGCACGCCGCGGATGTGTTCGAGCTTGACGTCCACGCCGAACGGTGCGGCCACCTGGTTGACCACCTCGTCCACCAGCTCACCGGCGGCCTGCCAGGCTTCCCCGTCCAGGCAGCGCATGGTGCCGGCCATGTAGCCGACTGCCGGGATCGCGTTGGGGGCGGCGCCCGCCTGGATTTGCCCCCACACGAGCGAGACGGCGCTGCGGACATCGATCCGCCGGTTGATGACGGCCGGGACGCTGACGGCGATCTCGGCCAGCGCGAACACCAGGTCCTCCGTCAGGTGCGGGCGGGACGTGTGGCCGCCGCGCCCGCGCAGTTCAATCCGTATGGTGTCCGAGGCGGAGGTGATGGCTCCGATCCGCGTGCCGACCAGGCCGACGTCGATGCGCGGGTCGCAGTGCAGTGCCAGGATCCGCGGCAGCCCTTCCAGCACGCCCTGCTCGATGACGGCCAACGCGCCGCCGGGCATGGTCTCCTCGGCCGGCTGGAAGATGACCCGCACGCGGGCGGACAGTTCGCCTTCCAGATCCAGTTTGCGCAGGACCAGCGCGACGCCGAGCATCACCGTGGTGTGGATGTCGTGTCCGCAGGCATGGCTGATGCCGGTGTTAACCGAGGCGTAGTCGAGGCCGGTTTCTTCCATGATCGGCAGGGCGTCGATGTCCGCGCGCAGCCCGATGGCCAGCGGGCCCTCCCCGATGTCGACGAACAGCCCGGTGCCGTCCAGCAGTTGCGGCTCGAGTCCTGCGGCCGTCAGCCGCTCGGCCAGCTTCCGGGTGGTGAGGAATTCCTTGTGCGACAGCTCGGGATGCTGGTGCAGGTCCCGCCGGAACCGCCGGAGTTCATCCAGCAGTGGCGATGCCCAGACGCCGATATTGAGATTGGCCAGCGGAGTTTCTGAAATCTTCTGCACACCTGCACTCTATCGATTTGAGCGACGTTCCGAGGACGGTCGCCGGCCTTGCACACGATCAGGCTTTCGCCGCCGGTCCCGGGTGCCTTGCGGCTTTAGAGGACGTCGGTGTCGCCGCTGGCCCTGAGGTGTTCGACGGCGGACTTCACCTTCTGCGCGTGTTCCTTAGTGGTCACCAGCAGCGCGTCCGGGGTGTCGACCACGACGACGTCGTCGATGCCGATCAGCGCGATCACGCGTTTGGTGTCGGAGACCACGACGCCGGTGGCCGACTCCGCGAAGACTCTCGCCCCTTCGCCGAGGACCGTGAGCCCGGAGGTTTCGCTGGCGGTATTCAGCCGCCCGATCGCAGCGAAGTCGCCCACATCGTCCCAGGAGAAGGAACCGGGAATCATCGCCACGTCCCCGGCAGCCGCCGCGGGTTCGGCCACCGCGTAGTCGATGGCCGTCTTGGGCAGGTCCGGCCAGATCCTGCGCATCACCGCGCCGCGGGCCGGGGTGTCCCAGGCCTCGGCGATCTCGGTCAGGCCGGCAAAGAGTTCGGGTTCGTTGGTTTCCAGATGCTTCAGCAGCAGGTCAACCGGTGCCACGAACATGCCGGCGTTCCAGGAATATTCCCCCGTCGCCAGGTAGCCGCGGGCCACCTGCTCGTCAGGTTTCTCCACGAACTCGGCCACCGCCTGCGCGGAGGGCGCCCCGGGGACCTGCAGCGCCCCGGCGGAACGGATGTACCCGAAGCCGGTAGCCGGATGCGTCGGGGTGATCCCGATCGTGACGATGTAGCCCTCGGCGGCGGTGTGCACCGCCTCGCGAACCGCCTGCTGGAACTCCTCCACCGGGGTGATCACCTGGTCCGCGGCGAAGGAGCCCATGATGATCCGCGGGTCCCGCCGGTACAGGATCGCCGCGGCGAGACCGATCGCCGCCGCCGAGTCCTTCGGTTCCGGCTCCAGCACCAGGTTCGCATCCTGAAGCTCGGGCAGCTGCGTACAGACGGCATGCCGGTGCACCTTGCCGGTCACCACCAGGGTCCGCCCCTGGCACAGCGGCTCGAGACGGGAATAGGTGGCGCGGATCAGCGTGGACCCGGAACCGGTCAGGTCGTGCAGGAACTTCGGCGCCGCCGCGCGGGACAGCGGCCACAACCGCGTCCCGGTCCCGCCGGCCGGTATAACGGCATGAAAACGGTCCAGCACGGCGTCGTCGTCGGCCGCACCCCGGCCTGCTGCTTGAGTGTTCACGCTCTCCACGGTAATCCAGCCTCGTGGGTACCGCCTTCATCCTGGAGGCCGATTTCTCCCATCGGGGTGGTTTGCCGGTGCCGTGTCGGCGCCAACCGGCGCCGAGTCAAAATCCAGGTCCTGCGGGGGCGCGGACCGGCCTCAACCGCCCCGTGGAAGCCGGTACAACACGGGCGGTTAAGCCCCTGCTGTTAAAAAGGTCACACCCTGCCGTACCTAAATTGAATAAGCCCTCAGCGAAGCCTAGATTAGTCTTGAGCTATAGAGCGCTCTCGCACCGGCGTCAACTCTTGCGTGGAAGCCACGCTGCGCCTCTGCGATGCAGGGAGGGTAATTCAGTGTCGAAGACACCAGCAGGGACCTTATACCGCGGCCGTGAAGGCATGTGGTCTTGGGTAGGACACCGCATCACGGGCGTCGCAATCTTTTTCTTTCTCTTGGTTCACGTGCTCGATACCGCGCTGGTCCGGGTATCCCCGGGCGCCTACGACGCCGTCATGGCCACGTACAAGAACCCGATCATGGCCATTCTGGAAGCCGGCCTGGTAGCGGCCATCGTCTACCACGCCTTTAACGGGCTTCGCGTCATCCTCATCGACTTCTGGAAGAAGGGGCCCAAGTACCAGGCCAAGCTTCTGTGGGGGGTTGTCGGCCTCTGGGTCGTCGTCATGGTTCCGTTCCTCATCCGCCACCTCACGCTCGCTTTCACCGGGGGTCACTAACTCATGTCGGTCAACTCTGAAATCCAGGCTCCCCGCAGCGCCCGCATTGCTCCCGAGTACATGCGCAACAAGGGGCGCAAGGGCAACTTCGAACTGTACGCATGGCTGTTCATGCGGCTCTCCGGCCTCATCCTGGTGGTGCTGGTCTTTGGGCACCTGTTCGTCAACCTGATGGTGGGCGAAGGCGTCCACGCCATCAACTTCGGCTTTGTGGCCGGCAAGTGGGCCGACCCGTTCTGGCAGATCTGGGACCTGGCCATGCTGTGGCTGGCCATGCTGCACGGCACCAACGGCGTGCGGACCATCATCGAGGACTATGCGGAAAAGGACATCACCCGCTTCTGGTTCAAGATGGTCCTCTACGTAGCCTCTGCCGTCATCATCGTGCTCGGCACCCTGGTGATCTTCACCTTCGATCCGTGCCCGGCGAACGCCACCGCCGATCTGCTGCCGTCGTTCTGCCCGGCACCCTAACCGTCCCCGCGACAGACCGCGGCGCCGTTGCCCGTCGTGACCCCCACACGGCGAAGAAAACCCAGTTTCAACAGAAAGAGCATCCAGTATGCAGGTCCATAAGTACGACGTCGTCATTGTCGGTGCCGGTGGCGCCGGTATGCGCGCCGCGATCGAATCAGGCCAGCGCGCGCACACCGCAGTACTGACCAAGCTGTACCCCACCCGTTCCCACACCGGCGCGGCCCAGGGCGGCATGTGCGCCGCACTGGCGAACGTCGAAGAGGACAACTGGGAATGGCACACCTTTGACACGATCAAGGGCGGCGATTACCTGGTTGACCAGGATGCCGCCGAAGTGATGGCCAAGGAAGCCATCGACGCGGTGCTGGACCTGGAAAAGATGGGCCTGCCGTTCAACCGGACGCCCGAGGGCAAGATCGACCAGCGCCGCTTCGGCGGACACACCCGCGACCACGGCAAGGCCCCGGTGCGCCGCGCCTGCTACGCCGCCGACCGCACCGGACACATGATCCTGCAGACCCTCTACCAAAACTGCGTCAAGCACAACGTTGAGTTCTACAACGAGTACTACGTGCTGGACCTGCTGTTGGTCGAGGAAGACGCCACCCGCGCAGACGGCACCCCCTACAAGCAGAAGCGCGTCGCCGGCGTCGTCAGCTATGACCTGGCCTCCGGCGAGCTTCACGTCTTCCAGGCCAAGTCCGTCATCTTCGCTTCGGGCGGGGTGGGCAAGGTCTTCAAGACCACCTCCAACGCGCACACCCTCACCGGCGACGGCATGGGCATCGCGTTCCGCCGCGGCCTCCCGCTGGAGGACATGGAGTTCGTCCAGTTCCACCCGACCGGCCTGGCCGGCCTGGGCATCCTGCTCTCCGAGGCCGCCCGCGGCGAAGGCGGCATCCTTCGCAACGCCGACGGTGAGCGCTTCATGGAGCGCTACGCCCCCACCATCAAGGACCTGGCGCCGCGCGACATCGTGGCCCGCTCCATGGCCCTCGAAGTCCGGGAAGGCCGCGGCTGCGGCCCGAACAAGGACTACGTGCTGCTGGACCTGACCCACCTGGAGCCGGCGCACATTGACGCGAAGCTGCCGGACATCACGGAGTTCGCGCGCACCTACCTCGGCGTCGAGCCCTACACCGAGCCGGTGCCGGTGTTCCCCACCGCCCACTACGCCATGGGTGGCATTCCCACCAACATCAAGGCCGAGGTGCTGCAGGACAACGACACCGTTGTGCCGGGCCTGTACGCCGCCGGCGAGGTGGCCTGCGTCTCCGTCCACGGCTCGAACCGGCTGGGAACCAACTCCCTGCTGGACATCAACGTCTTCGGCAAGCGCTCCGGCATCAACGCCGCCGAGTACGCCAAGACCGCTGACTTCGTCGAGCTGCCGGAGAACCCGGAGCTGTACACGATGGAGCTGCTCGAGACGGTGCGCGGCGGCACCGGTACCGAGCGGGTCGCCCAGATCCGCAAGGAACTGCAGGACATCATGGACGCCAACGTGCAGGTGTTCCGCGACGAGAAGTCCCTGACCGAGGCGCTTAACGTGATCGCTTCGCTGCGCGAGCGCTACAAGAACATCAGCGTCCAGGACAAGGGCAAGCGCTTCAACCTGGACCTGCTGGAGGCCGTGGAACTCGGCTTCCTGCTGGACATGGCCCAGGTGATGACCGTAGCGGCGCTGCACCGCACGGAGTCCCGCGGCGGACACTTCCGCGAGGACTACCCGGACCGCGACGACGAGAACTTCATGAAGCACTCCATGTGCTACCTGGACGTCGACGCCGTGACCGATCAGACGGCCGGCATCCGCATGGATACCAAACCCGTGGTATTCACGCGCTACGAACCGATGGTGAGGAAATACTGATGAGCACCGCGACCGAAATTCCCGAAGGACCGTCCAAGGTCGAGCTGGCTCCCGGGGTCGGCGGCGGCGGCGAAATCCCCAGCTTTGACATTACGCTGAAGGTCCGCCGCTACGACCCGGAGGTTTCCGAGGAAGCCCGCTGGGACGAGTTCAAGCTCACCATGTACGGCACCGACCGCGTGCTGGATGCCCTGCACAAGGTCAAGTGGGAGCACGACGGTTCCGTATCCTTCCGCCGGTCCTGCGCCCACGGCGTCTGCGGCTCCGATGCGATGCGCATCAACGGCCGCAACCGCCTGGCCTGCAAGACGC
Organism: Arthrobacter sp. Y3224055; assembly: GCF_059090825.1. Classification (NCBI taxonomy): domain Bacteria; kingdom Bacillati; phylum Actinomycetota; class Actinomycetes; order Micrococcales; family Micrococcaceae; genus Arthrobacter; species Arthrobacter sp. Y3224055. The sequence continues at coordinate 25,844 of NZ_JBNHGB010000006.1, forward strand.
TGCTGAAGGACCTGGACACGGCCAAGCCCATCACAGTGGAGCCGATCAAGGGCCTGCCGGTGGAGAAGGACCTGATCGTGGACATGGAGCCGTTCTTCCAGTCCTACCGCGAGATCATGCCGTTCCTGATCAACAACGGCCACGCGCCCACCCGCGAGCGGCTGCAGTCGCAGGAGGACCGCGAGCGGTTCGACGACACCACCAAGTGCATCCTCTGCGCCGCCTGCACCTCCTCCTGCCCGGTGTTCTGGACCGACGGCCAGTACTTCGGGCCGGCGGCGATCGTGAACGCGCACCGCTTCATCTTCGATTCCCGCGACGATGCCGGCGACATGCGTCTGGAGGTCCTCAACGACAAGGAAGGCGTGTGGCGTTGCCGCACCACCTTCAACTGCAGCGAGGCCTGCCCCCGCGGCATCCAGGTGACCAAGGCGATCACCGAGGTGCGCCAGGCCATCCTGCACCGCTCCGTCTAGCCCATCGCGGCGGTCCCCTTCGGGACTGCGCGGTCCTGGTGGCGCCGATTCCTTCCGGGAGTCGGCGCCACCGGTGTTTAAGGTTCCGGCAGGGGCCTCCGCCGGCGCAGGCTCCACGCCCGCTGCCGCAGCGACCGGCCTCCCCCGGCCGCCTGCCGGGCCAGCGCGTCCGCCGTGCCGACCGCTCCCCAGGCGGTGGCGATCAGGTAGACCTGGCTCAGCAGGTAGAACCACACGAACAGACCCAGGATGACGGCGTAAGAAGCCAGCAACGGGTTGCTGCCCGCGTTGCCCAGGAGCGTCGAGGAGAAGTACCTGAGGACCGTACTGCCGACGCCGGCTAGCAAGGCGGACTGAAGCATCACTGGGCGTGGCATCCGGATCCCTGACGCCACGCGGAAAAGGACCACGGCAACCGCCGTATCCAGCAACAGCATGACCACGATGCCGGCAATCCGGGTCAGCGGAACCACGGCATCGCCTTCGATACGGAGCAATTCCACGATCAGGTCCAGCGCGGTATTGGCTATGGCCGCGACGAGCGACGTCACGATCAAGGCCACGCCCACGATCAGCAGCGTGCCGGTGTCCTTGAGCTTGACCAGGACGACGTTCGTATCCAGCGGGGGCAGGTCAAAGATGCCCCGCATCCCCGTCCGCAGCCCGGCGATCCAGCCCAACGAGGTCCAGATCATGACTACGGTAGAGATGATCAGGCTGACCCCGAATGCCTCGCTGCGGGAGAAGAGCTCTTGGGGTGTGGCCAGGCCCCCGTCTCCGGTGTCGATGAGTCCCGGGATGAAGTCGTTCACCACCCGGATGATGGCCATCTGCAGGTCGCGGTTGCCGGAAACCACCAGGCCCAGGATGGAGAAACCGGCCACCAGCATCGCGGCCACGGAGAAGAACATCTTGTAGGCACACCCGGCCGCCAGCAGCGACCCGTGCCTCAGGGCGTAGAGATTCATGACCCGCATCAGGCGCCGGGAGTTGAGCGTTGCCAGCCTGTACCTGGCCGCGGCCAGGACGCTTTGCAGGGTGCCTTCTTCGCGCTTGGCGCGGCCTGCTTCCCGCCGCTGCCTTACGGCGGCGAGCAGCAGTTGCTGCCGTTCCAGCGGATCCGGCGTTGCCTCAGCCTGCTCCTGCTGGTCCGGCGCCAAAGGTCAACTCTTCCCGTAGTATCCACACACCAGTCTCGTCGTGCTCGTAGAGCCCCATGCTACTGACCCGGAATGCGGCGTCATAATCAGCGAGCTTGCTTTCGGCCGAGTCCATGCTGGCTTCGCTGACGTCGTGCGCCACCGTCACGTGCGGGTGGAAGCCGAACTCGAGGTCGCGTTCCAGCGGCCCGGACTGGAGTTTTTGGTGCAGCGCGACGCACTCGTCGAAGCCCTCGTCGATGCTCAGGTAGACCACGGGCGAAACCGGGCGGAAACTGCCCGTGCCGCGCAGGGAGAGGGTGAACGGGGACTGCGAACTGGCCACGGCCCGGACGTGCTGGACGGCCTCGTCCCAGTCAAGCACCGGAGTGGTGGTGACCAGGGTGATGTGCGGCGGTATCACCGAGGCCAGCGGGTCTCCGAACGAGGCCCGCCAGCCCTGCAGCTCACTGGCCATCGGCTCCGGGACCCCGATGACCACGCCGACGCAACCGACCGCCGTCCGGGCACCGCGGCCAGCACCGCCGTCGTGTTCCACACGGGCGATGCTGTCCTGGTCCTGCTGGCGCATGGCTAGCGCCCGCCTCCGGCGGGCAGGAAACCTACCTTGGAGTACACATCAGCGAGTGTAGCCGATGCGATTGAACGAGCCCTCTGGGCCCCCCGCGCCAGCAGCCGGTCCAGTTCGGCCGGATCGTCCAGCAGCTCCTGGGCCCGCGCCTGCACCGGGGCGAGCGTTTCGACGACCACCTCGGCCAGATCGACCTTCAGGTGACCGTACATCTTGCCCTGGTACTCCTGCTCAAGCTGCCCGACGGTCTTGCCCGACAGCGTGGAGTAGATGGTGAGCAGATTGGAGATGCCCGGCTTGGCCTCGCGGTCGAAGCGGATTTCCGTACCGTCGTCGGTGACGGCCGACTTGATCTTCTTGGCGGCCTGCTTCGGGTTGTCGAGTATGTTGATCAGGCCGGCGGTCGACTCGGCCGACTTGGACATCTTCGCGGTGGGGTGCTGGAGATCGTAGATCTTCGCCCCCTCCTTGGGGATCACCGCTTCGGGCACCACGAAAGTTTCCCCGAACCGGTGGTTGAACCGCTGGGCGAGGTTCCGCGCCAGTTCCAGGTGCTGGCGCTGGTCCTCGCCGACGGGCACGCCGTAGGGGCGGTACAGCAGGATGTCCGCGGCCATCAGCACCGGGTAGGCGAACAGCCCCACGGTCGCGGCGTCGGTACCGTTCTTCTGCGTCTTGTCCTTGAACTGGGTCATCCGGGAGGCCTCGCCGAAGCCTGTCACGCAGTTCAGGACCCAGGCCAGCTCGGCGTGCTCCGGCACGTGGGACTGAACGAAGAGCGCGGTGCGGTCGACGTCGATGCCGCCGGCGATGTACTGCGCGCAGGTGACCCTGGTGCGGTGGGCGAGATCCTTCGGATCGTAGTCAACGGTGATGGCGTGCAGGTCAGGGATGAAGTAGAAGGTTTCGTACTCGTCCTGCAGCTTGACCCAATTGACGAGTGCGCCCAAGTAGTTGCCCAGGTGCAGGGAGTCGGCGGAGGGCTGCATGCCGGAGAGAAGCCGCGGACGCTCGGCCTGCGGCCGGCCTGCTTGCCCGGCGGCCCGCACGGCGGCGGTTTCTGTCGGTTCTGTGGTTCCTGTGCTCATCGGGATGCTTCCTAGAACTGGTAGTCGACGACCAGCGGTGCGTGGTCGGAGAATCGGGCGTCGTAGGTGGCGGCACGGTCGACGGCGGCGGTCGTCGCGAGATCGGCCAGCGACGGGGTGGCCACCTGGTAATCGATGCGCCAGCCGGAGTCGTTGTCGAAGGCCTGGCCGCGCCAGGACCACCAGGTGTAGGGACCGCTGACATCCCCGGCCAGCGACCGGTGCACATCGCGCCAACCGATCTCCTCGCCGAAGAAGCGGTCGAAGTAGGCCCGTTCCTCGGGCAGGAAGCCGGCACGCTTGACGTTGCCCTTCCAGTTCTTGATGTCCAGCTCGGTGTGGCCCACGTTCAGGTCGCCGACGACCAGCGCGTAGTCCCGCTCGGCCTTCAGCTGCGGCAGGCGGTGGCACATGGCGTCCAGGAAACGGTACTTGTCCACCTGCTTGGGGGTGTCCACCTCGCCGGAATGCACGTAGGCGCTCACCACCGTCAGGGTCTTTTCGCCGTCGATGCCGTCCACCGCAAAGTCGGCCTCCACCCAGCGGCCGGCGGAGAGAAAGTACTCATCGCCGATGTGGCTGCGGGTGGCAGTGGGCTCCACGCGGGAGGCAATGGCGACACCGGCGCGGCCCTTGGCCTCGGCTTCGGCATGCAGAATGTGCCAGTCGCTGCCCAGCAGCTCACGTACTACCGCGTCCGGTGCGCGCACCTCCTGCAGGCAGAGGATGTCCACGTCCCGGACGGCCAGCCAGTCGGCCATCCCGCGCTTGTAGGCGGCGCGGATGCCATTGACGTTGACGCTGGCAATCCGCAGTGTCTTGCCTGCCTGGATCAGTCCGCCGGCGGCGTCGCGGGAGGTGGTCGGTGCGGTGGAAACGGTTGCCAAAGTCACCCGACTACCTTACCCAACCCTTCAGTTCAGCCAACAACTGTGCCGCTGACCGTTCCGCCGCCGTCTTCCTTGCGGATCATGCCGCGGCCGTTGTGGGCCGTGATCTCCACCGTTTCCAGCGCCCGGTCCACCATGCCCTCGTCTTTGCCGCGGTAGTCGCGGATCACCTTGGCCTGCACCTGGATGATCTTGAAGCTGTGGTCCAGCTTTTCGTCCCGCACGGCATTCGCCCTGGAGATTTCTTCCTCGACGAGGGCGGTACCGCCGCCGGGAGCGGGGTTGACCCGCCCGGCATAATCGGCCTGCACGTTGGCCAGCTTCTCCTTCGCCTTGCGGGCGGCACCGCGGACGCTGAACACCACGAAGGCGGCCAGGGCCAGCCATGCCAGCGACACTGCGACGACGATCCAGCCGATGACGTCGTTCTCATTGGCGGCAAAGATGACCGCGACCAGGAAGACAAGCACCAGCACTGCCAGACTGATGTTGCCGGCCTTGAACGGCAGCTGGCGGGCGGTGGACGAAACGGAAGACTCGGGACCAATTGATCGCATGGGCCTATTCTCTCAAATCCGTGCGCCTGCGTGCGCCGTGTCCGCCCACGGCTCAGCGCGCTACCACTGCACCAGGCAGAACGGGTGCCCGGCCGGGTCCAGGTACACCCTGAAGGTCTCGCTGCCCGAGTCCATGCTCGTGGCTCCCAGCTGGAGTACCAGTCCTTCGGCGATGTCCAGGTCCCTGACCCTGACGTCAACATGCATCTGCTGGGGATGCTCCTGTCCCGGCCACTGGGGCGGTTCGTAATCCCGGACCTGCTGGAAGGCGATGGCCGGCCGGTCCGGGGCATCCCCGATGCTGATCCAGCCGTCGTCGTCCTGTTGGACCCGGATCATGCCCAGCAGCTCCTCGTAAAAGGTGGCCAGGGCGTCGCTGTCCGGACAATCGATGACCAGTGCCTGCCACGTGCCGATCATGTGCCAGCTCCTTAGTTGGTTCGGGCCTTTGGACGGTGTCTCCATCATTGATGCGCCGCAAGGGTGTGGCAAGGACAAGGCGGCAGCCCGCCCGCCGCACCTCGGTCCGCGGTCAGTTCAGGAAGAGCTTGCGCAGCCTGCCAGTGGTCAGGATCAGTCCGAGCACGATCATGACCAGGAAGTACGCCACGTGGATCCAGGTGGCGGCGGTGAAGGCGCCGACGCTGAGCTGGCGCAGCAGTTCAACGCCGTGCCAGAGCGGGAATGCCTGGATCAGCCACTGGATCGGCTCCGGGTAGACACTGAGCGGGTAGAAAGTCGCGGAGAACAGGAACATCGGGAGCATGATGAAGTTGATCCAGTCCATCTGCTGGAACGTTTTCATGTAGCTGGTGATCGCCATGCCGAAGGAAGCGAAGCCGAAGGCCACCACCACGGCTGCGGGGATCATCAACAGCGCCCAGGGCGAGGTGATCAGCCCCATCGCCCCCATCACCGCGGTGAAGCCGGTGGCGTAGAGCGCTCCGCGCATCAGCGCCAGCAGGATTTCGCCGAGCGCCACGTCGAGCGGTCCCAGGGAGGTGTACAACATGCCTTCGTAGAGCTTGGCGAAGTTCAGTTTGAAGAAGACGTTCCAAGTGGAGTCGTACACCGCGCCGTTCATCGCCGAGACGGCCAGCAGCGCCGGCGCAATGTAGTTCGCATAACCGATCTCGGTTCCGCCGGGGCCGCTTATCGTGCCGATCAGCGAGCCCAGTCCGATACCCATCGCCACCAGGTAGAGGACCGGCTCGACGAACCCGCTGACCATGATCGCCCAGTTGGTTCCCCAGGTCGCCTTGACGCCGCGGGCGAAGACCGCCCGCACATTGCCGGCATAGAGCGAGCCAAACGGGCGGCGCGCCGGCTCGAGCCGCGGCGGCTGCGGGAGAACGTGCTGGCTCATTTGCCCAGCCTCCTGATATAGATGCGGCGCGCGAAGACCCAGCCGGCCGCGCAGAGGACGGCAAGGTAGGCGACGTGCAGCACGGTCAGCCAGGCCGGTTCAACATAGCCGTAGCTGAGCACCCGGCCCAGCTCCGTCGAATGCCACAGCGGCGAGATCCATCCGATCCAGCGCACCACCAGCGGCATGGCCTCCAGCGGAAAGAACGTGCCGGAGAAGAGGAACAGCGGCATCACGATGAACCGCTGCACCAGCGCGAACTGGCCGCGGTCTTCTTCGATGCTGGCCGAGTACGCCATCAGCGGCAGCCCGAAGGCCATCCCGCCCAGGGCCGCCGTGATGACCATCAGCCAGGCGGTGGCCTCGGTTACCGCGCCGAAGATGACCAGGCAGAGGAAATACAAGCCGGTGGTCAGCAGCAGGCGGGCCAGCACGCCCAACGAGTGCCCGTTGACCAGTTGGTGGCTCTGCAGCGGCGAGGCGTTGGGACCGTAGTAGGTCTTGCGCCATCGGAACCCCGACATCACCGAGTACGTGTTCTCTTCGCTGGCCACCATGATCGCGGCGGTCGCCAGGAGGGCAGGCGCCACGAAGACCAGATACGGCACGGACTGGCCGTTTCCGGCGTCGAGCGAGGCGTTGGTGTTGGCGTCCACCAACGTGGCGAGCCCCACGCCCATGGCAAACAGGTATACCAGCGGCGTGCCGACCGCCGTCATCAAGACGGTCCAGCCGTAGCCGCGCAACTGCCGCAGCCAATGCTCCAGGAAGTAGACGGAACCGAAGTTCCGGGCGCGCTCGGCCGACTGCAGCGGGGTCAGCGGCGAGCGCAGGCCGGTGACTGGCCGCGTCAGCGCGTCGATTTCCCGCAGTGACAGCTGCTCCGGGGCCCGCGCATCGACCGAGCCCGCGGCGGCCGCGGCGTCCGGCACGGAGGCTGCAGCGGTCGCGGTTCGCCCGGACTCTTGGGCCGCGGGCGCCGGTGATTCTTCGGCCGCGCGGACCGGAGTTTCTTGGGACGCGCGCGCCGTGGTGTCTTCGCCCGCGCGCGCGGTGGTTTTCTCGGCCGGGCGCGCCGTGGTCTCCATGTCCTGCCCGCCCGGCACCTGCGTGGGCTGTTGCTCAGTCAATGAGGCTCCTGCCGGTCAGCCGGAGGAAGACGTCCTCCAGGCTGGAGCGCCGTACCAGGGACGTGATCGGGCGCAGGCCGCGGTTGGACACCTGCTCGAGCGCCGCCTCGCCGTCGTCGGCATAGACCAGCACACGGTCCGGCAGCGTTTCGAGCCGCTCCCCGATGCCGGCGAGCTCCGGGGCCACGGTGGTATTCCGCTCGGAACCGAACCGAAGCTCGAGGACCTCTCGGGTGGAATGTTCGCGGATCAGGGCTGCCGGCGACCCTTCCGCCATGATCTTTCCCTTGTCCACCACGATGAGTCGGTCGCAGAGCTGCTCGGCCTCGTCCATGTAGTGCGTGGTCAGGATCAGGGTCACGCCCGCTTCCTTGAGCCGGAAGAGCCGGTCCCAGAGGATGTGGCGCGCCTGCGGATCGAGTCCGGTGGTCGGCTCGTCGAGCAGCAGCACCTTCGGATCGTTCATCAGCGAACGGGCGATGGTCAGCCGCCGTTTCATGCCGCCGGAGAGAGCATCGACCTTCGCCTTGGCCTTGTCCGTCAGCTGCGCGAACTCCAGCAGTTCGTCCGCCTTGGGCCGCAGGTAGGAGTACGGCAGCCCGAAGTAGCGGCCGTAAACAATCAGGTTGTCGCGGACCTTCAGTTCCTCGTCCAGGTTGTCCTGCTGCGGCACCACGCCCAGATGCGCCCGCACCTCCGGCCCGTGTCGGTCCGGGTCCAGGCCCATGATGCTCAGTTCGCCGGACGTCCGCTGCGACACGCCGCCGATCATCCGCATCGTCGTGGACTTGCCCGCACCGTTGGGGCCGAGCAGCCCGAACGACTCCCCCGCCGGGACTTCGAAGGAGATACCGTCGACGGCGTTGAAATTGCCGTAGGTCTTCACGACGTCCCGGGCGGAAATGACGGCCGCGGAGGTTCGCTGAGGCAACCGGTGTGAGAGAGATGTTTGAGGCACTGCTATAGCCTAGATCACACTAGCGATTGAGGAAAGCCAATCGGGATTCAGCCTCCGGTGTGTCCGATTGGCAGCAGCGCCTGACAACAGCGAGCCGGCGGCGGTTGCACTTATCGGCCAGAGCCACCACTCTGGCGGGGCGCGTGGGCCTCGACCGCATACCTGACCACCTCCGCGGCCCGGTCGGTCAGCCTGACCCCTTCGGGCCAGACGATCTTCACGCCAACCGGTCGGACCGCCGGCTCGATTGGCAACGCGGTGAAAGTCCGGCCTTCATAGGTGGCATCGCCGGACGGCCGCTGCACCAGGACCGAGTAGCCGATACCCCGCCCGACCAGCGAGCGGGTCAGCTCGAAGTCAGTGGTGCGGTACTTGATTTTCGGCACGACGGAAGCGTCACGAAACACCGACATCGTGTGATGGCTGCTCGGCGGTGCATCGAGCAGGATCATTGGTTCCTCGGCCAGCTCGGCCAGGCTCACCGCTTCCCGGCCGGCCAGCCGATGGCCGGCCGGCAATAGCGCGTAGGCATGCATGGCGTCCAGCTGCACCGACTCCAGCCCCGGCCGCAGATCCATGTCGTAGACGATGGCCAGGTCCAGCTCCCCCGTGAACAGCTTGTCCTGCACGGCATCCTGGGCGCCTTCGACGAAGTCCAACTGCACCTTGGGATGCTCGGCTGCGAAACGCTCCAGCAGCCCGGGCAGGACGGTCGGCGCCAAGGTCAGGTAGCAGCCCACGACCAGCGGGCCGGCCAGCTCTCCCCCGCCGCTGCTGGTGCTTAGCTCCAGCTCCTCGGCCTCGCGCAGGAAGGTAGCGGCGCGGGCGTGCAGCTGCCGGCCGGCAGGTGTCAGGCTGACGCCGTGTGCCTTGCGGCGGACCGTGAGCTGGGTGCCGAAAATACGCTCCAGTTCCTTCACTGCCGCGGCCACTGCCGTCTGTGAGACATGCAGTTCGTCGGCGGCGGCGGCGATCGTGCCGGCCTCTGCCACTGCGACAAAGTACGCCAGCTGCCGCAGCGTGTACCGGACCAAAGTGCCTCCTGCGCCGCAGGGATGTTAACCAAAGCTTTTCGGGGGATATTTCCCCTCTTTATGCACTTTACCGGCGGATATGTCTGCTGTCACACTCGTGGGAGACACACCTCACGCCGGACACGGTGCGAGGCCCGCCGGCAAGGATCCGGCAACCCGTTTCCGGACCAACACGACGAGGAGAGCGAGAATGACCGCCGCCACCGAAGCCCGCCCGGTTCCCACCGCGGACTGGGTCACCATCCCGGATCTCTACCGGAACCCGTATCCGATCTATCAAAAGCTGCGGGCCGAAGCGCCCGTGCACTGGGTGCCCGCCGTCAACCGGTACATGGTTACCAGCTACCAGGCCTGCCACGTGATCGAGCAGGACCAGGAGCGTTTTTCCGCCAACGAGACCAACTCGCTCATGAAGCGGGCCATGGGCCACTCGATGCTGCGCAAGGACGACCCGGAGCATGAGGTGGACCGGAAATCCTACGGGAACGTGCTGCGGCCCAAAGCCATCAAGGAGCACTGGAACGCCATCTTCCAGGCCAACAGCGACAAATACCTGGCGCAGTTAAAGGCGGCCGGCCCGGGCGCCGACTTTGTCTGGGAGTATGCCGCTCCCTACGCCGCGGAAAACCTGCGGCTGATCATGGGCTTCCACAATGCCACCCAGGAAGACATGCAGCGTTGGTCGCAGACCATGATCGACGGCACCGGCAACTACGCGGACGACCCGGACGTCTGGAGCAAGTCGGAGCAGTCGTACAACGAAGTCGACGACGCGATCGATGAAATCCTGCCCTACCTGCGCAAGAATCCGGATGCCAGCCTGCTGTCCGGGCTCACCTCCATGCCGATCCCGCTCGAGGCCATCCGGGCGAACATGAAGATGACCATCGGCGGCGGCCTCAACGAACCGCGCGACGTCCTGGGCACCACCGTGTGGGCGCTGCTGGCCAACCCGGACCAGTTGGCCCAGGTGCTCGCTGACGAATCCCTCTACGCGCGCGCCTTCGAGGAGTCCGTGCGCTGGGTCGCACCCATCGGCATGTACCCGCGGGAGGTCACCCGCGACACCGTCCTGGAAGGCATGCAACTGCCGGCCGGCGCGCGACTGGGCATCGTCGTCGGCGCAGCCAACCGCGACCCGGCGGTGTTCGAGGACCCCGAATCCTTCAACATCAACCGGGAAAAGAAGCCGCACCTGGCATTCGGCGGCGGCAACCACTTCTGCGCAGGCGCCTGGGTGGCACGCGCTTCGGTGGCACACATTGCCATGCCGCAGGTTTTCCGCGAACTGCCGAACCTCCGTCTGGATCCGGAGAACGCTCCGGTCGACGCCGGCTGGGTCTTCCGCGGCATGACCAAATTCCCGGTGCTCTGGGGCTAAGACCGGCCCGCTCACCCTTCCGTCCACCCAAACCAGCGCCCACAGCAAGGACACTTCCCCATGGCAAAGATCAGCTTCCACCACTCTGACGGCAACGTTGAGGTGCTCGACGTCGACCCCGGCACCTCCCTGATGCGCGCCGCCGTGACCAACGGCGTCGACGGCATCGTCGGCGAATGCGGCGGCCAGGCCATGTGCGCCACCTGCCACGTCTACGTCCGCCCCGAATACCTCGACGGCCTGCCCGAAATCGGCGACGACGAAGACGAAATGCTCGACTGCACCGCCGGCCCCCGCGACGAAACCCGCAGCCGGCTCGGCTGCCAGATCACGGTCGGCGACGGCCTCGAACAGATCGAAGTCGACGTCCCCGATCACCAGATCTAAGGGCAGACCATGAGGCAAACGTCAAGCAACATCGTCATTGTTGGCAACGGCCAGGCCGGCATCCAGTTGGTGGATTCGCTGCGCAAGGAAGGCCACGCCGGGGCCATCACCTTGCTCGGCGACGAACCGCACCAGCCCTACCAGCGGCCCCCGCTGTCCAAGGACTACCTCGCCGGGAAGACCCCGGCCCCGCTGCCGCTGCGCCCGGAAAAATTCTTCACCGCCAACGACGTCGACGCCCGCCTCGGCGTGCGCGCCACCTCCATCGACCGGGCCGCCGGGACCGTCACCCTCGACGACGGCACCACCGTGTCCTACACCAAGCTGGTGCTCGCCACCGGGGCCGCCAACCGCGAACTCACCGTGCCCGGCGCCGGCTTGGCCGGCATCCACGGCCTGCGCACCCTCACCGACGCCCAGACCCTGCACGCCCGCCTCGACACGGTGGGCTCCGTCGTCGTCATCGGCGCCGGCTTCATCGGCCTGGAGTTCGCCGCCGCCGCCCGCGCCCGCGGCCTGGACGTCACCGTCCTCGAGTACGCCGACCGGCCCATGGGCCGGGCCCTGACCCCCACCATGAGCGCGTTCTTCGCCGACGCCCACCGGCGCCTGGGCGTGAACCTGCGCCTGGGCGAAGGCATCGCGTCCTTCGACGCCGACGAGAACGGCCACGTCACCGCCGCCATCAGCACCACCGGCGAACGCTACCCAGCGGACCTGGTCCTGGTCGGTGTCGGCGTCATCCCGCGCACCGAACTCGCTTCTGCCGCCGGCCTCGAGGCGGACAACGGCATCACCGTGGACGCCACCCTGCGCACCTCCGACCCGGACATCTACGCCATCGGCGACTGCGCGTCCTTCCCCAACGCCCACGCCGGCGCCCGCACCCGGCTCGAATCCGTGCAGAACGCCACCGACCAGGCCCGGCACGCCGCCCGCGCCATCCTCGGCACCGGGTCCGGCGGCTACGCGGATCTGCCCTGGTTCTGGTCCAACCAGGGGCCGCTGCGCCTGCAGATCGCCGGCCTGGTCGCCCCGGGCGACGAGGTAGTTCTCCGCGGCGACCCCGCCGACGAAAAGTTCTCCGTCTTCTGCTTCCGCAACGGCGCCCTCGCCGCCGTCGAATCCGTCAACCAGCCCGCGGACCACATGGCCGCCCGCCGCCTCCTCGCCGCCGGCGCCACCCTCACCCCCGAACAGGCCGCCGACCCCGCCTTCGACCTCAAGGCACACTCAAAACTGCAGCCGGCGGCGCTCTAGCCACACCGCCGGTAAGGCAGGCAGCGGCGGCGCTGGCGCTCTAGCATCACCGCCGGTGCGGCAGGAAGCCGCAGCGCTCTAGCAACACCACCGGCAAGGCAGGGCAGCGGCGGCGGGTCTGGTGGCGGCGGGTTAGGTTGCGCGCGGCGGGTCAGGTCGCGGCGGGTCAGGTTGCGGCGGGCGGGTCAGGTGGCGGCAGGGTCAGGTGCCTCCGCCGCTGCCCAGTGCCTGCACTGCATGGCCCAACACCGCCTCGGCCCTGGGACTGAGGACCATGGTGTCCGGCCAGATCGCACACATGGTCGTCTGCGATACGGGCGGCGACAGCGGCCGCACCGCGACCGGCCGGCCTTCGACCGTCACGGCCGGGGCGGCCGGACGTGACATCAGCAGCGCGTACCCCAGCCCCCGCCCGACGAGTGCCTGCACGAGCACCGCCTGCGGCATGGACGTGGCGACGTACGGGCGCAGGCCGCGTTCCTCAAAGACGCGATACGTGTTCGCCGTGCTCGGACTCGACTCGTACATGATGAGGGGTTCGGCGGCGAGGTCCGCCAAATCCACCGTTGGCTGCCCGGCCAAGGGATGTTCCGGCGGCAGCACCGCCTGCAACTCGGTCTGATAGATGGTGCGCTGGCTGTACCCGGCCGGGAGCTCCATGTCGTAGACCATGGCCAGGTCCAGCAGCCCGGCGTCCAGGGCGGGCAGCAGGTCGTCGTGGGAGCCGACCGTGACGTCCACGCTGATGCCCGGATACTGTTCGGGCAGGCGATCGAGCACCGAGGGCAGGACGCTGCTGGCGAAGCTCGCGAAGCACCCCAACCGCACCGGTCCCTTCAGTTCGCCCGCTGCGCCTGAGAGGTCGCTGATCAGTGCTTCCGCATCGCGCAGCAGCAGTCGGGCCCGTTGCGCGAAGAACTGGCCCGACGGCGTCAGCTGGAGGCCGCGAGCCTTTCGCCGCACGCAGAGCTGCTCACCCGCGGCCCGTTCGAGGGCCGTGATGGCCTGCGACAGCGCGGACTCCGAGATGTTCAGGCTGGCGGCAGCCGAGCTCAGTGTCGGATGGTCCGGGAGGGCAGCGAAGAGTTGAAGCTGTCGCAAGGTGAAATCGACCACAGTACTTCAGTCCAATCAAAGAAGTTTGCCGCTTATCTGAAGTTTACCGAGGATTGCGAGGCGTGTCACAATGGTTGTCACGTTCAACGTTCTGCCCCGAATGGTGGCTGATCCCAACCGGCGGGCATCGCCGGGCTGCCAAGCAGACCCGGCGGCGGAACCACACGACCCGGGCCGAAAACCCCGGCCTCGTTGTTCCCGCCCGCCTAAGCTCCACCCATCTGGTCGCGCCGGCCTCCTCGGTGTGACCGACCCAAGAGGACAACTATGAGCACTACAGTTTCCGGGCAATCGTCCGCGGCTAATCAGCGTCGCGTCGCGTTTGCCACCATCATCGGCACCACCATCGAGTGGTACGACTTCTTCATCTACGCGACGGCAGCGGGCCTGGTCTTCGCGCACCTGTTCTTCGAGCCGGCCGGCGAATCCATCGGGCTGCTCCTTGCCTTCGCCTCAGTTGGCATCAGCTTCCTGTTCCGGCCACTGGGCGCCTTCCTGGCCGGCCACTACGGCGACAAGCTGGGCCGCCGCGCCATGCTGGTCATCACGTTGATGATGATGGGTGCAGCGACGACGCTGATCGGTATCCTGCCGACGTACGAGACCGTCGGGGTGCTGGCCCCGGTGCTGCTGCTCTCGCTGCGCATCCTGCAGGGCATCTCCGCCGGCGGCGAATGGGGCGGAGCCGTCCTGATGGCCGTGGAGCACGCCCCGCGTGACCGCCGCGGCCGTGCAGGCTCCTTCCCCCAGTTGGGTGTTCCGCTCGGCATGCTGCTCGCTTCGGGCGTCATGACTTTGATGACCGGCGTGATCTCCCCCGGCGAGGCCTTCCTTGAGTGGGGCTGGCGCATCCCGTTCCTGCTTAGCGTCGTGTTGATCGCCATCGGCTACATGGTTCGCCGCTCGGTGGACGAGTCCCCGGTGTTCAAGGAGATTGCCGACAAGAAGCAGCAGCAGAAGGTCCCCATCGTGGAACTGTTCCGCAAGCACTGGCTGCTGGTCATCCTGGCCGCACTGATCTTCGCCGGCAACAACTCTGCCGGCTACATGGCCACCGGCGGGTTCATCCCCAGCTACGCCACCAGCGAGGCAGTGGGCATGGAGCGCACCGACGTGCTGCTGGCCATCACGTTCGCCTCGGCCATGTGGTTCATCTTCACCGCCCTGGCCGGCATCATGGCCGACAAGATCGGTCGCAAGCGCACGTACCTGATTGGTTTCGGCGCCCAGCTGCTGACGGTCTTCCCGCTGTTCTGGCTGATCGACACCGGTTCGCTGGGCATGCTGTACCTGGCGCTGGCGCTGTTCAGTTTCGGCCTGGGCTTGAGCTACGGCCCGCAGGCGGCCTGGTACAGCGAGATCTTCCCGGCCTCCGTGCGATACTCGGGTGTCTCGATCGCCTACGCACTGGGCGCGATTCTCGGCGGCGCGTTCGCCCCGACCATCGCCCAGGCACTGATCAATTCCACCGGGACCAGCAGCTCCGTCTCGGCGTACCTGTTCGGCATGACGATCATCTCCATCATCGCCGTGCTGATCCTGCGCGACCGCCCCGGCATCGATCTGTCGATCAACAATCAGGCCGAGCAGGAAGTCGGCGCCACCGTCTTCGATAAGCGCCGCGGAGTTTCCACCGACGACGCCGTCAAGGCCGGCGTCTAAGCCACCAAGGCTGTGCTGGAGTAACCCCAGCTGACTCAACACCGAGGCGGGTTTCCTGCCGGAGCTAGTCCGGCCGGAGGCCCGCCTCGGTCGTGTCCGGCCGGTCCGTCGACCTCTTCGGCGCCCGATGAGACGTCGCGCCTCGGTTGTGTCCTCCGGTCCGTCGACCTCTTCGGCGCCCGATGAGACGTCGCGCCTCGGTTGTGTCCTCCGGTCCGTCGACCTCTTCGGCGCCCCGATGGGACGCCCGCCTCGGTCGTGTCCGGCCGGTCCGTCGAGCTCTTCGACGCCCCGACCGGGGTCGTCTTTTTGCACCAGAACATGCTGCGGGGCCGGCTGTGAGCTCAGGCAGCCTGCTCCGCGGACCAACCACGCCGCTGCAGTGCCGCGGTGATTTTTCGGATCGCGCGGTCTGCGCCGTTGGCCATGTGCCGCCTGGAGATCCGGACTTCGTCCCAGTCTGCTGCCCGGGCCCGTTCGGCCCGCTCGATGTCCCGCGCGATTTGGTCGGCCTGGCCGTGGCCTTCGCCCTCGTATTCGATGGCGATCCGGTATTCAGGCAGCGACAGGTCGGGGCTGTGCAGAATAGCGCCGTCGTCGTCCCTGATCGGCTTGTTCACCTCGGGTTCCGGCAATCCCGCGCTGAGCATGGCCAGCCGAAGCCTGGTCTCGGGCGGAGAGTCCGCTCCGACCCGGGCCAACGCCAAGGCTGCACGAGCCTTGCGCAGGCCCCGCTTTCCGGGGTGGCGGTTCAGCAGGGCCTGGAGATCCTCCCGGGTGGCGAATGGAGCCACGCGCCCTTCGAAGTCCGGCCGCGGAATGCGCAGGAGGTAGTCGGCTATCACCACCAAGTCAGCCAGATCGAGGGCCTCCGCCAAGTCCAGCCATGTCCGCGTGCGCGTCGTGACGCACAGTCCGTCCACCCAAGCCACTTCATCCGGAACGAGCCGGGACCGGTGGCCCACCACGCCCGGGCGTTGCATCCGTGCGCGGTCGCTTGGACGCGAGATATGGACCCGCCGATCGAAGCCGGCGGCAGGTTCGGGAAAGCCCCAAAGGCGTGCCGCGGTGTCATGTGAGGCAGCGCTCGAATCGCTGATCCGCGTGAACGGGCGCACGCGGGCTGCGAGGTCGAGGCCGGCCGGCTGGAGGGTGCAGATGCCCCGGCTTATGCGGATGAGGCGTGGGTGGCGCAACTGGTTCTTGCTCAGCCCCGATCTCAGGCCGTCCTCGATCGTGAACGCGGCGGCCTGCAGGTGCGGCGGGAGCGGCCTCAGCCGCGGCAGGCGCTGTTCCGGTCCCGGTCGATGTGCTGGGCTCATCCGGACATTATCTAGAGCCGGCGCTGTGGCGTGCGGAAGTTATTCACAGGTCATCGAGTGGCGAGTAGCTGCAGCGGACGTCGGCGTGTCGCTGCAACTTTCCACCAGTCGATTGTCGCCAAAGTTGCCGCCGCGCGGGCTGCTGACGATTGGCTGCCGTAACAGTTTCGGCCGCCGCTCATGATTGGCCGCCGGCTCAATGCAGCCGCCGCTGACTGTCTGTCGGCCGCGCGCGGCCAAACCCCGGCCGCCGGCTCAATGCAGCCGCTGCTCATGATTGGCCACCGGCTCCGTCCGGCCGCCGCTGACTGTCCACCGCGCGCGGGGCCAAGCGCCCGGCCGCCGCTGATTCTCCGGCCGCGCGCGGAGGCCAAGCGCCCGGCCGCCGGCTTACCGGACAAGGCCACCTGAACCAAGCAGCGTGGCCGGAAACGTCAGAGGGCGGCATCCGGAGTCCGGACACCGCCCTCTTGACGTTCAGCGCAAGGTTCAGCCGGCCTGGCGCTCGGCGGCTCCCACGACGTTGGCCAGCAGCATGGCGCGCGTCATCGGACCGACGCCGCCCGGATTGGGCGAGAGCCAACTGGCCACGTTGCGGGCCTCGGGCTCCACGTCGCCGGTCACCCGGGCCTTGCCGTCCTCGTCCTCGACGCGGCTGACCCCGACGTCCAGCACGACGGCGCCGGGCTTGAGGTCGGATGCCTTGATCATGTGCGGCATCCCGGCGGCGGCAATCACGACGTCGGCCTCGCGCAGTTCCGCCGCCAGGTCGATCGTTCCGGTATGGGCAAGGATCACCGTCGCGTTGATCTCCTTGCGGGTCAGCAACAGGCCCAGGGGGCGCCCCACGGTGACGCCACGGCCGACGACCAGCACGCGTTTACCCGCCAACTCGACGTCGTGGCGTAGCAGCAGCTCGACACAGCCGTGCGGGGTGCAGGGCAGCGGCGAGTCCAGCGGCTCGCCCACGTTGAGCACCAGCCGGCCCAGGTTCATCGGGTGCAGGCCGTCGGCGTCCTTGGCCGGGTCGATTTTCTCCAGGATGCGGTTGGTGTCGATGTGCTTGGGCAGCGGCAGCTGCACGATGTAACCGGTGCAGGCCGGGTCGGCGTTGAGCTCATCGAGGACCGCTTCGAGTTCCTCCTGCGAAACGGAGTCGGGCAGGTCGCGCCGGATCGACTCGATGCCCACTTCGGCGCAGTCTTTGTGCTTGCCGCCGACGTACCATTTGCTGCCCGGGTCCTCACCGACGAGCACAGTCCCCAGGCCGGGCACGATGCCCCTGGCCTTGAGCGCCGCTACCCGTTCCGTGAGCTCGGTCTTGATTTGCGCCGCGGTGGCCTTGCCGTCCAGCACGCGGGCGGTCGGCGGGGTCGTGTAGAGGTTCATGTCACCACTCCTCGTGGCCGGGGTAGAGCGGGAAGTCGTCGGCGAGCTTCTTCACGCGGGCCCGCAAGGCGGCAGTATCGGCGCCGCCCTTGAGCGCGGTGGCAATGATGTCTGCGACCTCGGTGAATTCGGCCGCCCCAAAACCGCGGGTGGCCAGCGCCGGCGTACCGATGCGCAGCCCCGAGGTAACCATCGGCGGGCGCGGATCGAACGGCACGGCGTTGCGGTTGACGGTAATGCCAGTCTCGTGCAGCAGGTCTTCGGCCTGCTTGCCGTCCAACTGGGAATTGCGCAGGTCCACCAGGACCAGGTGGACGTCGGTGCCGCCGGTCAGCACGGACACGCCGGCCTCGGCCACGTCGGCGGCGGCCAGGCGCTCGGCCAAGATCCGGGCGCCTTCGAGCACGCGTTCCTGGCGCTGCTTGAATTCCTCGCCGGCGGCAATCTTGAAGGCCACCGCCTTGGCAGCGACCACATGCATCAGCGGGCCGCCCTGCTGACCCGGGAAAACGGCCGAGTTGACCTTCTTGGCGAAGGATTCCTTGCCCAGGATCACGCCGGAGCGCGGGCCGGACAGGGTCTTGTGGACCGTGGAGGTGACGATGTCCGAGTGCGGCACCGGGTTCGGATGCAGGCCGGCGGCGACCAGCCCGGCGAAGTGCGCCATGTCGGTCCAGAGGTAGGCTCCGACCTCGTCGGCGATGGAACGGAAGGCCTCAAAGTCCAGCTGGCGGGGGTACGCGGACCAGCCGGCCACGAGCACGTTCGGACGTTCGGCCAGCGCCTGCTCGCGGACCTTATCCATGTCCACCCGGAAGGTCTTCGGGTCAACCTCGTAGGCGGCGACCTGGTAGAGCTTGCCGGAGAAGTTCAGCCTCATCCCGTGGGTCAGGTGGCCGCCGTGGGCCAGGGACAGGCCCATCATCTTGTCGCCCGGCTGGATGAGGGCGGAGAGGGCGGCCGCGTTGGCCTGGGCGCCGGCGTGCGGCTGGACGTTGGCGAATTCCGCGCCGAAGAGCGACTTGGCCCGCTCGATGGCCAGGTTCTCGGCGACGTCTACGTGCTCGCAGCCGCCGTAGTAGCGCCGTCCCGGGTATCCCTCGGCGTATTTGTTGGTCAGGACCGAGCCTTGGACTTCGAGCACCGAACGCGGCGCGAAGTTTTCGGAGGCGATCATTTCGAGAGTGTCGCGCTGGCGACCGAGTTCGGCGTCGATCACGGCGGCGATTTCAGGATCCACCTGGGACAGCGGCAGATCGGTCACAGAGGGCGTAGAAGTCAAGGGAGAATCTCCTGGGTGGTGGGGCTTATCTCACTGCTACAGGCCAGATTACCGGCTGCAGGCACCCGCACGCATGACGCATGACCTGCCCCGGACACACTCCGGCCCGAACGTGACCTTACGTCCCAGGCGTGCGATCCGAGGTCGGTATATGCAGGAGCGGTAACCGACGGTCTCCGGCCCTGCTGCCGCTTCCTGGTGGTGTCCCACCTAACGCCAGTCGCGGCGAGCCAATCCTAGCAGCCGGTCACGGCACCGGGCGGTCCGAGAGCGCAACCTGCACGCTCCGGGTCTCGTCGTCGCGGCGCACTTCCACGCTGACTGTGTCGCCCGGGTTGTGCTGGCGGATTGCGGCCAGCAGGTCTTCGGCGCTCGCCAGCGCCTCGCCGTCCACGCTCAGCAGCACATCGCCGGCGCGGATTCCCGCCTCGTCGGCCGGGCCGCCGTCGCCTACGGACAGGGCCAGGACGCCCTCCGCCTGGGGCACGCCAAGCTGCTCGGCGATCGCCGCCGTAATGCTGGCGGGAGTCAGGCCCATGAAAGCGTGGTCGGCGGTCCCGTCTTCGAGCAGTTCCTCGGCGACTTCCCGGGCGGTGGCGGCGGGAATGGCGAAACCGAGCGACACCGCGCCGGCCTCCGGCGGGATGTAGGCCTCGCTGATGCCCACCACTTGGCTCCGCGCATTGACGACGGCGCCGCCCGAGTTGCCGGGGCTGATCGGCGCGTCGGTCTGGATCAGGTCCACCAGCGCCAGGCTCGACGAGGCGGAGCCCGGGATGGAACGGTGCAGGCCGGAGATAATGCCTGCCGTGGCAGTATTCTCGAAGCCCAGCGGCGAACCGATCACGACGGCAAGTTCGCCGATCCTCGGCAGCGACGTGTTGAACTCGGCGGCCGGGAGCCCGTCGCGCTCGGTCCGCACCAGCGCCAAATCGGACACCGCATCCGTCGCCAGGACCTTGCCCGCGCTGCGTTGCCCGTCGGCGAAGCCAACCTCGACGGTGGTGCTGTCGCCGACCACATGTTCATTGGTCAGGATCAGCCCGTCTCCGGAATAGACCACGCCGCTGCCCAGGCCGTTGTCGGTAAAGACCGTCACCACGGACGGCTGCACGTTCTCCACGATTTCCGGAATGCCGCCGGCAGGCTGCGCCCCCGCGGGCTGTCCTCCTGCATCACCCGGCGCCTGCGTGGTCCCACCGGTCGCGGCCGTGTCCCCTCCGCCGGTCACCGCCGGCTCCCCGCCGGTCTCGCCGGTGCACCCGGCCAGGCCAACCAGGAGCGCGGCGGTCAGCAGCACGCGCCCTGCACTACGGAGCGTTTTCTCCCGTTCCAAATGCGTCATGGCCCGGACCTTCCGTCGTCGCTGCTGCCACCCTAGACCCATCGGGATTGGCAGAAAACGCCTTCCGGCCATCGGATGGATCCGGCACGCGATACTCTTCCCGCCGGCCCGCCACACTCTCGGGCCGGTCTGCCATGGGGGATCCCGGGGCACCGGCCCGCTGCGCTCTCGGGCCCGCCTGCCACGCTCCCCCGCCGGCCGCCTCCGGAAACCCCACCCGGCCGCGACGGAATACCCGGCTGGTTCGCTGCACTGTCGGGCCCGCCCGCCCCGCTCCCCCGCCGCCCGCCTCACCGTTCCGGCCGCCGCCCACGGAATACCCGGCCGGCGGCCATCGTTGCACCGGACAGATGTTGAAGTGTCAACAAATCGGAGGGGCATCGTGACGGACCAGGCAATCGGCACCGGGCAACAGCCGCTGCAGGCGGTGGTGATCGGCGCGGGCCAGGCCGGGCTGAGCGCCGCCTACCAACTGGCCCGCCGCGGCCTGGTCCCGGACCAGGACTTCGTGGTCCTCGACGCCAACGACGGCCCCGGCGGCGCCTGGCGCCACCGCTGGCCCTCGCTGACCTTCGACGCGGCGCACGGCCTGCACGACCTCCCCGGCCTGCCCCTCGGGGTTCCGGACCCGCAGGAGCCGTCCTCCGCCGTCGTGCGCCGTTATTACGGCACCTACGAGCGGCGGTTCAATCTCCCCGTGCACCGCCCCGTGCGCGTGACCTCGGTGGACGACGACGGTGCCTTCCTGCGCGTGCGCAGCGCCACCGGCGGCGAGTGGCGGGCGCGGACCGTCATCAGCGGCACCGGCACCTGGGACAAGCCGCACTGGCCGCACTACCCGGGCCGGGAGACGTTTGGCGGCCGCCAGTTGCATACCCGGGACTTCTGGTCGGCGGACGAGTTCCGTGGGCAGCGGGTGCTGGTGATCGGCGGCGGGACGTCCGCGCTGCAGTTCCTGCTCCAACTGGACGCGGCCGGCGCGGACACGCTCTGGTCCACCCGCCGCGACCCCGACTTTACCGCCGCCCCGTTCGACATGGAATGGGGTGTCGACGTGGAACGCCGCGTCAGCGAGCGCACGCGCGCGGGCCTGCCCACCCTGAGCGTGGTTGCCGCCACCGGGCTGCCGCTGACCGAGACGTACCGGAAGGGCATCGACGACGGCGTGCTCGTCTCGCGCGGAAAGCTGGCCCGCATCACGGAGCACGGCGTCGAATTCGCCGACGGCTCGGCCGAAGATGTGGACGTCATCCTCTGGGCCACCGGATTCCGGCCGTCACTGGACCACCTGGCGCCGCTTCGGCTGCGTGAACCGGGCGGCGGGATCAGGATGGGCGACGACGGCGTCTCGGTGGTGAAGGAGCCGCGGCTGTTCCTGGTGGGATACGGCGCATCCGCGTCCACGGTCGGGGCCACCCGCGCCGGCCGGGCGGCCGCCGTGGCCGCGGGCAGGTACCTTGCCGCGGAAGCCGAAGCCCAGCCGGTAGCCTAGGATGCGTGACTGAAGCCCCCGCCGCCACCGCCTACACCCTGATCCTCTCCTGCCCGGACCGCCCCGGCATCGTGCATGCCGTCGCCGGCGCCCTGGCCGGGGCCGGCGGAAACATCACCGACTCGCAGCAGTACGGCAGCCCGCAGTCGGGCCGGTTCTTCATGCGGGTGGCTGTGGCCACGGACCTCTCCTACACAGAACTCCATGCCCGGCTGCAGCCGGTCGCGCAGGAGTTCGGCATGGACTGGAAGCTGCGCCGCGACGGCGTGAAGATGCGCACGCTGGTGATGGCGTCCAAGTCGGCGCACTGCCTGAACCACCTGCTGTTCCTGCAGCGCTCGGGCACGTTGCCGATCGAGATCCCCGCCATCGTCTCCAACCATCAGGACCTGGCCGAGCTCGCCGCGTTCTACGGCATCCCCTTCCACCACATTCCCGTCACCCCGGACACCAAGCCGCAGGCCGAGCAGGCCCTGCGGGACCTGGCCGCGCAACACGACGTGGAACTGGTGGTGCTGGCCCGCTACATGCAGGTGCTCAGCAACGAGCTCTGCACCGAACTGGCCGGCAAGGCCATCAACATCCACCACTCGTTCCTGCCCAGCTTTAAGGGCGCCAGGCCGTACCACCAGGCGCACGCCCGCGGCGTGAAGCTCATCGGCGCCACGGCGCACTACGTCACCGGCGACCTGGACGAGGGCCCGATCATCGACCAGGAAGTCATTCCGGTCCGCCACGCCCACACCGCCGAGCAGTTCGTGGCCCTGGGCCGGGACGGCGAGGCGCGCACCCTGGCCCGCGCCGTGCAGTGGCACGCCGAACACCGCGTGCTCCTCGACGGCACCCGCACCGTCGTCTTCAACTAGTCCGACGCCGGCATCCACGCGCCGGGCTCCCCTCGTCGGGGCCCGCTGCCTGGTCCATTTACGACGACGGTGTCCGCCCCTGTGCCCGGCCCGGCGCAGGGCGTACTCTCATCGGATGGGCAACCATGAGCCTGAACTGAAGGCGTTCTACGACCGGCAGGCGCCCGAGCGCGACCGGCGCTGGAGGGATCCCCGCAGGGACGCAGCCCGGCAGGAGTTCATTGCCTCCCTGGTCGCAGCCCGGCGGCACAGCGTGTTGGAGATCGGCTGCGGCACCGGCACGGACGGGCTCGCGTTCAAGGCCGCGGGAATCCATTACACCGGCGTGGATCTGTCCGAGCAGAACGTCCGGCTGGCCCGGACGAAGCATCTGGAGGCGGTGGTCGGCTCGGCCCGGGAGTTGCCGTTCGCCGGGGGAACGTTCTCCGCGGGCTGGACCATGAGCACGCTGCTGCACATCCCCGACCAGGACCTGCCCGATGTTCTCGCCGAAACCATGCGGGTGTTGGCCTCGGGCGCTCCGCTGGCGGTCGGGCTCTGGTCCGGCGACGATGAGGAGGGCATCGTTGCCGACGACGACTTCGAACCGCGCCGCTTCTACAGCCGCCGCAGCGACGCAACCGTCCGGCGGCTCTTCGGGGAGCACGGCCTGATCTCCGGTTTCACCACCTGGGAGCGGCCGGAGTCCGACCGGCACTATCAGTTCTTTATCCTGACCAAGCCGTAAGCGGCAGGCTCCGCGGCACGGAAGGTCCGTCACGAAGCTCCTGCGGCGGGTCCGGTGTCGCTAGGCTGATGGGATGGCCCACATCATCACCATCTCCGGCATGCTGCCGGCCGTCGATCCGTCCGCCTTCGTCGCCCCCACGGCGACGCTCAGCGGCGACGTGGCGCTGGCAGCCGACTCCAGCGCCTTCTACGGCGTCAGCGTCCGCGGCGACACCGCTCCCATCCGCGTCGGCGAGCGCAGCAACCTGCAGGACAACGTGGTCCTGCACGCGGACCCCGGTTTCCCCTGCACCGTCGGCGCCGGCGTCAGCGTCGGCCACGCCGCCGTGATCCACGGCTGCACGATCGAGGACAACTGCCTGATCGGCATGAGCGCCACGGTCATGAACGGCGCGGTGGTCGGTGAGGGTTCACTGGTGGCAGCCGGCGCCGTCGTGCTGGAGGGCACACAGATCCCCCCGCGTTCGCTCGTCGCGGGTGTCCCGGCCAAGGTCCGCCGCGAACTGAGCGAGGACGAGTACCAGTCGGTGTTGGACAATGCCGCCCGCTATGTGGAAATCGCCGCCTTGCACCGCGACGCGATCGACGACGCCGCGGAGGCGTAGCCGCCGAGAGCCCGGTCAGGCCGTGGATTGCTGCAGGTGCCTGGCCGGATCGAGGGTCTCAAACGCGGCCGTGCCGATCATGAACGTGCCGCGCTGCGGGACCCAGAAGCCGCCCAGCCTGGCCTGCTCGGGAAGCGGTCCCGGCGGCCCGAAGTCCGTTGCCCCCAGCCGTGCACTGCTGTTGTCGATGAACCAGAGCCGGCGCGGGGCGGCGCGGAACCGCTGCCGGTTCGGGGCGGTCCCCGCCAGCCGCATCCGCCCCAGCCGCAGTGCCGGGCCTGACATAACGCCCATGGCGGCCAGGAAGGGACCACTCTTCCACAGCCGGTCCGGCGTCTTGGCCGTCATTCCGGACATGAGCCGGGTGACCGGGGTGTCCGAGACGGTTGCGTCCCAAGAGAAGTCGATGTCCGGGATGGACACGGTGAAACCGCGCGGCCCGGTCCAATCAACCGCGATGGCGTGCACCGAGGTGTGCCGCAGTCCGCTGCCGAAATACCGGGGACAGGATTTTTCC
The DNA here is from genome assembly GCF_059090825.1 of Arthrobacter sp. Y3224055. Taxonomy (NCBI): domain Bacteria; kingdom Bacillati; phylum Actinomycetota; class Actinomycetes; order Micrococcales; family Micrococcaceae; genus Arthrobacter; species Arthrobacter sp. Y3224055. The sequence goes on from NZ_JBNHGB010000006.1 coordinate 50,427, forward strand.
GCCGGCACCGTGGTGAAGATGCTCCAGTTTTCGGCGGGGTCACGCAGCCACACGGAGGTGTAGCCGGGGCCGACCGAGGTGACCGGAAACCGCCGCAGCCCCAGCACATGGCCGGAGGAGAAGGTCAGCCCCGACACGACGTAACCGAAGAACCGTTCGTCGTCGCCGGCGGGAAGCCGTGCGTTGCGTTCCAGATCGTTGACAGTGAGCCTGAGGTCTTCCATGTCATTCGCCTCCGCGCTTTGCGGCCAGTCTACGCTCGGGAAAAGCCGGCCGGATCGGTGGCAAGGTTCGGCCGCACACGGGCCGCGCCGAGGCAGTTGCGTTAACTTCTTGACTACAATGCGGCACTGCCGCACGCTTTTCTGTATGCGAGCCGATCACCCGTCCACCCTCGAGGCCCCGCAGCCTCCGGTGCCGCGCACACCCCAGCTCCGGCCGGGATCCCAAAGCGCCCTGCGGCGGCGGAACAGCCAACGGGTCCTGCAGGCGCTGATGTCACGCGGCCCGCTTACCCAGGCCGAACTGTCCCGGCAAACGGGGCTGTCCACCGCCACGGTCTCCAACATCGTCAAGGCGATGGCCGACGACGGACTTGTCAGCACTGCGCCCACCACGAGTTCCGGCCGCCGCGCCCTGTCGGTCCTGCTCGACGGCCGTGGCGCGGTTGCCGTCGGAGTGGATTTCGGCCGCCGGCACGTGCACGTGGTGCTGGTCAGCCTCGACCACCAGGTGCTCGCCGAAGGCGCCGTCGAATTGCCGCTCGGCCACGGGGCCGAGCAGGGCATCGACACCGCCGCCCGGCTGGCGCAGCGGCTGTTGGATGAAAACTCCGTTTCCCCCCGGGCCGTGATCGGGGTGGGCGCAGGCATACCGGGCCCGATCGACCGGAGGACCGGCACCGTGATCCACGGTGCCATCCTGCCTGAATGGGTGGGCATCAACCTGCTGGCCCGCCTGCGGGAGAGGTTCGGCACCGACGTCTTCGTGGACAACGACGCAAATCTGGGCGCCCTCGCCCAAGTCAGCTGGGGCCCCTACCAGCACGCGCAGAACCTGGTCTTCCTGAAGATCGGATCCGGGATCGGGGCCGGCCTGGTCCTCAACGGCAAGCTCTATTACGGCCATGTCGGCGTCACGGGCGAGGTAGGCCATGCCACGGTCGCCGAACACGGCATCATCTGCCGGTGCGGCAACCGCGGGTGCCTGGAGACGGTGGCCTCCACCTCCACCATGATCGACCTCCTCAGTCGCGGCCGCGGCGAGCCCATCGGCACCGAGGACATCGTCCGGATCGCACTGGAGGGCGACCCGGCCGTCCTGCGCGTGATCGATGATGCGGGCCTGGCCGTGGGACGCGCCCTCGCCAACGTCTGCAACCTGCTCAATCCCGAGGTCATCGTGGTCGGCGGTTCGCTGACGGGCCTCGGCAGCATCCTGCTGGACCCGATACGGCGCGGGCTGCTGCGCCACGCGGTTCCGGTCGTCGGAGAATCCACGGAGTTGGCGATGTCCACCTTGGGCAGCCGGGCCGAGGCGTTGGGCGCTGCGACGCTGGTGCTTCAACAGGCCGAACTCCCCGTCGCCTAAGCACGGACGGGACCCTCCCGGGATCGTGTTTGCGTTCAACTCTTGACGACAAGGTGTGTGACGGAGTTAACTTCGGTACTAAGCCACACATCCGTGTGCGGGTCTTTTGCCGACCCCGTGGCCATGACTGCTGATTGATGGAGGCGTTTATGCGACGCAAATCTTTGCTCGCCGGCGTTGCGGCCGCGGGTTTGCTCCTGTCCGCGTGCGGCGGCGGAAGCGCGGTGGACGAAGCCAACTCTGAGGAAGCGTCGGGGTCGGTAGGAGTCTTCACCTGGTGGGCGGACGGTTCCGAGAAGGTCGGGCTGGATGCGCTGGTGGAAATCTTCACCGAACAGTATCCGGAGCTGAAGTTCGACAACCTTGCCGTCGCCGGCGGCGCCGGCAGCCAGGCCAAGAGTGTGCTGGCGGCCAACCTGAAGTCGGGCAATCCGCCGGACTCGTTCCAGGCGCATGCCGGAGCCGAGCTGCAGGACTACATCGCCGCCGACCAGCTGGAGGACCTGACTTCCTTCTACGAGGACGCCCAGCTCAACGAGGCGTTCCCCCAGGACCTGCTGGACCGGCTGACCGTTGAGGGCAAGATCTACTCCGTCCCGTCGAATATCCACCGGGCCAACGTGGTGTGGGCCAACGTGGACGTGCTGGAGGACGCCGGCCTGGATCCGAACAGCCCGCCGGCCGATCTCGACGCCTGGTTCGCGGACATGGACAAGATCAAGGAGGCGGGGAAGACCCCGCTGGCCGTGGCCGGCACCTGGACCCAGGTCCAGCTGTTCGAGAACATCCTGCTCGCCACCCTTGGCGCCGAGGGCTACAACGGGCTCTGGGACGGCACCACCGACTGGTCCGGCCCCGACGTGACCGAGGCGATCGAGAACTACAAGAAGACCCTCAGCTACACCAACTCCGACCGTGACACCCTCAGCGACTGGGGTCCTGCCACCCAGTTGGTGGAGGACGGCGCCGCCGCCTACAACGTGATGGGCGACTGGGCCGAAGCCAAGTTCGCGCAGGACGGCAAGAAGCCCGGTGAGGACTACGTCTACTTCCCCACCCCGGGCACCGACGGCATCTTCGACTTCCTGGCCGATTCATTCACGCTGCCCAAGGGTGCTCCCAACCCGGCCGGTGCCGAGGCGTGGCTGACCACCATCTCCAGCGTTGAGGGCCAGCAGGCATTCAACGCGGCGAAGGGCTCCATCCCGGCCCGCACCGACGTGCCGTCCGACGAGTTCGGCGAATACCAGCAGAGCGCCATCGAGGACTTCTCGTCCGACACCATCGTGTCCTCGCTGGCCCACGGCGCCGCCGTGCCGGTGGCCTGGCTGAACGAGCTGAGCACCGCCGTCAGCAAGTTCGGCGGCCCGCAGGACGTGGCTGCCCTGCAGGAATCCTTGGCGTCCATCGCCGAGAAGTTCATGCAGTAGCCAGGACGCCCCGGAAGGGCGGGCGCGGCACCACCACCGCGCCCGCCCTTCCATGTCAGACCGGCGTGTACGGCGGCACTAGGAGAAGTCCATGTTCAAGAAAGTGAAGACCTGGGGACCGGGGCTGGCCCTGATCGCCCCTACCCTCATCCTGCTGGCGGTCTTCGTCTACGCGTTGATCGCGGAAAACGTCCGCATCTCGATGACCAACCAGCACACGGCCCGGCCGTCGTCGGAATTCGTCGGCCTGGAGAACTACCTCCGGCTGTTCGGGGACGCAGATTTCCAGCACGCACTGCGCAACCTGCTCCTGCTGACGGTGGTGTTCCTGGCCGGCACGCTGATCTTCGGCTTCCTCTGGGCCTGGATTCTGGAGCGGCCCGGCGCCGGCGAGGGGCTGTTCCGCTCGGTCTACCTCTTCCCGATGGCGGTGTCCTTCATCGCCTCGGGCGTGGTCTGGCGCTGGCTGCTGTCAAGCCTGCAGACCAGCGAGCCCGGCGGTGAGCGTGCCACAGGGTTGAACCGGCTGCTGGACAGCACGGGGCTCGGCTTCCTGCAGAACAGCTGGTGGTCCGATCCCAACTGGGGCATTGCCGCCATCGCCGTGCCGGCCATCTGGCAGCTCTCCGGCTACGTGATGGCCCTGTTCCTGGCCGGATTCCGCGGCATCCCGGAAGAACTGCGCGAGGCGGCGCGGATCGACGGCTGCAGCGAGTGGAAGCTCTACCGTCACGTGATCTTTCCGCAGCTGAGCCCGGTGATGCTCTCGGCTGTCATCATCATCGGCCATATGTCGTTGAAGCTGTTCGACCTGATCCGGGCGATCGTTCCCGACGCCAATACCTACGACATCCAGGTCCCGGCCACCATGATGTGGGTCAAGTACATCGGCAGCGACTACGCCGACTCGGCCGCCATCGGCACCATCATGCTGGTGCTGGTCGCGCTGGTGGTCGTCCCGTACCTCGTCTACACCTCACGGCAGGAGAAGCGCTGATGGCCACTGCAACTGTCCCGCCACCCGTCGAGGTTGCCCGGCCCCGGCCGGCGGCTCCCCGCACCGGCCGGCAGAGGATGAACCGGACGCTCAAGTACTCCATCCTGCTGCTCTTCGTGTTTGTGGTGCTGATTCCGGCCTACGTCCTGTTCATTACCAGTTTCAAGGGCCCGTCCGACGCCGATCCTTCCACCGCGTGGCTCTTCCCGACGACGTGGGAAACCGCGGGCTGGGCCAAGGCCTGGGACACCCTGGGCCCGGCGTTGGGCCGCACCTTCGCCATGGTCATCCCCGCCTCGATCATCTCGGCCCTGCTCGGATCGATGAACGGGTTCGTGCTCTCCCGCTGGCGCTTCCCCTACGCCAACGTGGTTTTCACCCTCATCCTGTTCGGCATGTTCATCCCGTACCAGGCCGTGATGATCCCGTTGACCCAGCTGATGCAGGGTCTCGGGGTGCCCAACGGCATCCCCTCGCTGCTGGTGCTGCACATCGTTTACGGTTTGCCGATCTGCACCCTGATCTTCCGCAACTACTACGAATCCGTGCCGGCCGAGCTGATCGAAGCGGCGCGCATGGACGGAGCCGGGCTGCTGCGCACCTACGCCTCGGTGATCCTCCCGGTCTCCGCCCCGGGCTTCGTGGTGGTGCTCATCTGGCAGTTCACCTCCGCCTGGAATGACTACCTGTTCGCGGCGTTCTTCTCCTCCGGCTCCAACGGCCCGGTCACCATCGCGCTGAGCTTCCTGGCCGGCGGACAGCTGACCGACTACGCCGCGTCGATGGCGGGCGCGCTGATCGCCTCGCTGCCCACGCTGCTGGTCTACATCATCCTGGGCAAGTACTTCGTCGGCGGCCTGATGAGCGGTTCCGTCAAGGGCTGAGCGGCTCCCCCAACAACACCTGGCGCCTGCCTCCCCGGGGGAAGCAGGCGCCAGGTGTTGTTGTGATCGGGCCTAGATGTTGTGGCTGCCGCCCTCGCCGCGGCGGGTGTCGTCGGCAGCCCGGGCGCCGTCGTTGCGCGCGTCATCGACATGCCGGCCGCCGTCGTCGCCGTACCCCGCGGCCGTGTCTACACCGCGGTCGGGGTCGGCGTCGCCGCGGTGGGCGCCGCCGTCGTGCTTGCGGTCTTTCCGGGCGTCCCGGTCGTTGGTGTTGACGTCGGGGTCCAGGTCATCGGCGCGGCGCAACTGCTCTTCGCTCTCCTGCCGGATTCCCTGGGCGTCGGCCTGCCGCCGCTCGGCAGCCTGGCGCAGGCGGTCGGCTTCAATCTTGGCACGCTCGGCTTCGACGTCCGCCCGCTGGGCCTCGGCCTGCGCCTGGGTGGCGTCCGCCTGGCGTTCCCGCGCCTCGACGGAGGACACCTGCGCGTTCTGCCGCAACTCCGCTGCTTCCCTGCGGTTCTCTTCCTGCTTCTCGTACTTCCGCTTGGTGTTCCGCTTCTGCGCAAAGAAGACAATGACTCCGATGATGATCAGGAGTACAACTATCGCAATGATGATTCCGACGATCATGCCTGTATCCATGGTGCGGGCTCCTCCTCGTTGTGGCGAAATTACTGAGCCTGCTTACTTTGTACCATCGATAGGTCCACATCGGTAGGGCAGCGAGGCACGTGTCAGGACGGGACAAAGGCCAATCGGTGCCCATGGACGTCCAGCCCGCCGGCCGCCAAGATGGAGCCATGGCAGAACTGCCCCGGATCGTCACCCCGCCCTGCGCCCGGCCCGGAGCGCCGGATCCGCGCGCAGCCACCGGGCGGACGCTGCGCTGGGGCGTGGTCTCCACCGGGGCCATCGCCACCCGGGTCACCGAGGACATCGCCCGGCTGGAGGATGCCGTGCTGCAGGCGGTCAGTTCCCGCAACCAGGCCAACGCGGTGGCCTTCCAACGGCGTTTCGGCTTCGCGACCGCCTATTTCGACGGCGACGCCGGCAAGGGCTACGACCAGCTTTTCGCCGACCCGGACGTCGACGTGGTCTACGTGGCCACTCCGCACGGCCAGCATTACGAGATCGCGGGACGCGCGCTGCAGGCCGGCAAGCACGTGCTGTGCGAAAAGTCCCTGACCATCAACGCCCGGGAAGCCCTGGAGCTGACGGAACTGGCGGCCGCGCGGGGACTGTTCCTGATGGAGGCGGTCTGGACGCGCTTCCTGCCGATCATCAACCGCGTCTGGGACATCCTCGCGTCCGGCGAACTCGGCGAGGTCCGCTGGGTGCAGGCCGACCTCGGATTCCCGGCGGTCTACGACCCGGCCGCCCGGCTGTGGAATCCGGCAGCCGGCGGCGGAGCGCTGCTGGATCTGGCGGTCTATCCGCTGACCTGGGCGCTGGGCACCCTGGGTTTCCCGCAGACGGTGGCCGCCTCCGGCCATGTCAACGACGACGGCATCGATGCGCAGAACGCCATGACGCTCAGCTACGGTTCGGGTGCCCAGGCGCAGCTCGCGTGTTCGTTGCAGGCTGCCTCGCCGCGCACGGCCACCGTCGCCTGCACCGGCGGCTGGATCCGCAGCAACGCGCCGCTGCACAACCCCACCGAGCTGGCGGTCCAACCGCATTTGGGCCAGCCGCGGGTGGAAACCTTCCCGAGCGTCGGCCGCGGCTACGTTTTCGAGCTGCGCGAAGTCACCCGCTGCGTCCAGTCCGGCCTGCAGCAGAGCCCCACCATGCCCTGGGCGGACACCGTGGACACCATGCGGCTCTTCGACGGGGTCCGCGCCCAGCTGGGGGTCAGCTATGCCAATGACCGTGCGGTGCCGGTGACGGACTGAGCCGAAGAGCAGCGGGCCGACACGGCGGCAGCGGACCGACCCGGACAGCACGACGGCGGACGGCGCACCTTCCCGCGGGAGGTGCGCCGTCCGCCGTCGCAACGGGGTGGCTGCTGCCGGACGGGCGCCCGGCGCCGCCTACTTCTTTTCGGTCAGCGTGGCCACGATGCTGTTCAGCGTGGCCGACGGGCGCATGACCTCGGCGGCCTTGGCCGCATCCGGCCGGTAGTAGCCGTCCAGGTCCACCGGGGATCCCTGCACGGCGTTGAGCTCGCCGACGATGGCCCCTTCGTTCTGGGCCAGCTCGGAGGCAACGCCGGAGAAGGCCGCAGCCAGCTCGGCGTCGGCGGTCTGGTTGGCCAGTTCCTGCGCCCAGTACAGGGCCAGGTAGAAGTGGCTGCCCCGGTTGTCCAGCTCGCCGGCCTTGCGCTTGGGCGACTTGTTTTCCAGCAGGAACGTGCCCGTGGCCGCGTCCAGCGTGTCGGCCAGGATCTGCGCTCGGGCGTTGCCCGTGGAGGTGGCCAGGTGCTCGAAGGACACGGCCAGGGCCAGGAACTCGCCGAGCGAATCCCAGCGCAGGTGGTTCTCGGCCAGCAGCTGCTGGACGTGCTTCGGAGCGGATCCGCCGGCACCGGTCTCGAACAGGCCGCCGCCGTTGATCAGCGGGACGATCGAGAGCATCTTGGCGCTCGTGCCGAGCTCCAGGATCGGGAACAGGTCCGTGAGGTAGTCGCGCAGCACGTTGCCGGTCACCGAGATGGTGTCCTCGCCCTTGCGGAGACGCTCCAGGGTGAAGGCGGTGGCCTTCTCCGGGGCCATGATCTCGATCTGCAGGCCGTCGGTGTCGTGGTCCTTGAGGTACTCGTTCACCTTGGCGATCAGGTTGGCGTCGTGGGCGCGGGTTTCGTCCAGCCAGAACACGGCAGGAGTCTGGCTGGCGCGGGCGCGCGTCACGGCCAGTTTCACCCAGTCGCGGATCGGCAGGTCCTTGGTCTGGCAGGCGCGCCAGATATCGTTCGGGAACACCTGGTGCTCGATGAGCACGGTGCCGGCCCCGTCGACTACCTGCACGGTGCCGGCGGTCTGGATCTCGAACGTCTTGTCGTGGCTGCCGTATTCCTCCGCCGCCTGGGCCATCAGGCCGACGTTGGGGACGGTGCCCATGGTGGTCGGATCGTAGGCACCGTTGGCGCGGCAGTCGTCGATAACCACCTGGTAGATCCCGGCGTAGGAGCTGTCCGGCAGCACTGCCAGCGTGTCGGCTTCCTGGCCGTCCGGCCCCCACATGTGGCCGGAGGTGCGGATCATGGCCGGCATCGAGGCGTCCACGATCACGTCCGAGGGAACGTGGAGGTTGGTGATGCCCTTGTCGGAGTCCACCATGGCGATGGCCGGGCCCTCGTCCAGGCCCTTGTCGATCAGTTCCTGGACGCCCTTGCGGTCCTCGGCGTCCAGCGCCGCCAGCCCGTTCAGGATGGCGGCCAAGCCGTTGTTCGGGCTCAGGCCGGCAGCGGCAAGCTTGTCGCCGTAGGCTGCGAACAGCTCGGAGAAGTAGGCCTTGACCACGTGGCCGAAGATGATCGGGTCGGAGACCTTCATCATGGTGGCCTTCAGGTGCGCCGAGAAGAGCACGCCTTCTTCCTTGGCGCGGGCCACCTGGGCGGCCAGGAATTCGTCCAGCGCGGCGGCGCGCATGACCGTGCCGTCGATGACCTCGCCGGCCAGCACCGGGAAGGCGTCCTTCAGGACCGTGACGGTACCGTCCTCGGCCACCAGCTGGATCTTAATCTTGTCGTCGGCCGGCATGACCACCGACTTCTCGTTGGAGCGGAAGTCATCGGCGCCCATGGTGGCCACGTTCGTCTTGGAGTCGGCGGTCCAGGCGCCCATGCTGTGCGGGTTCTGGCGCGCGTAGTTCTTCACCGACAGGGGCGCGCGGCGGTCCGAGTTGCCCTCGCGCAGCACCGGGTTGACCGCCGAGCCCTTGATCTTGTCATAGCGGGCGCGGATGTCCTTCTCCTCGTCGGAGGACGGATCGTCCGGGTAGTCGGGCAGCGCGTAGCCGTGGCCCTGCAGCTCCTTGATGGCAGCCTTCAGCTGCGGCACGGAGGCGCTGATGTTCGGCAGCTTGATGATATTGGCTTCCGGCTGCTTAGCCAGTTCGCCCAGTTCGGCCAGGGCGTCGCCGATCCGCTGCTCGGGGGTGAGGTAGTCGCCGAAGACGGCGATGATACGGCCGGCGAGCGAGATGTCGCGGGTCTCCACTTCCACACCAGCCGTGGAGGCGTAGGCCTCAACGATCGGCAAGAACGAATAGGTGGCCAGCATCGGCGCTTCGTCGGTGTGGGTATAGATAATCTTGGCCATGGGTGAGGCGTCTCCCTGCAAAAGTGGGTCTCTTTGGTTACTCAACTCCTCCAATTTACCCGAGGAGGGCGGCCGGGCGCCGGTTGGAGACGCGCACACCGCAGACCGCGAGGCCGTCGGGAAGCCGTCGTGCCGCAGAAGTCACACGTGTCCGGACCGGTGCCGGCCCGGCACGACGGCGGTGCACCGCCTCCCGAGGGGCGCGACACCTGGCGCCCGGCACGACGGCGGTGCACCGACTCCCGAGGGGCGCGACGCCTGGCGGCCGGTGCCGGGCACGCAGGTTCCCTTGAACCTGCGCCCCGGCACCCTGCCGGCAAGGATTTTCGCCCGTTGACGAGGCCCCGCTGCCCAGCGGGGGGGACCGGTCAGTGGAAGAAGTGGCGTGCCCCGGTGAAGTACATGGTGATGCCGGCGGCGTCGGCCGCTGCCACCACTTCTTCGTCCCGGACCGAACCGCCGGGCTGCACTACGGCACGGATGCCGGCATCGAGGAGGATCTGCAAGCCGTCGGCGAACGGGAAGAACGCGTCCGATGCCGCCACGGCACCGCGGGCGCGCTCGGGCGCCCCGGAGCCCTGCACATTGGCCGCTCCCCCGGCAGTGTCGGCCCCGCCGTCGACCGCCACGCCGAGCGTATTGGCCCGCTCGACGGCCAGGCGGCAGGAATCCAGCCGGTTGACCTGGCCCATGCCGATGCCCACCGCGGCGCGGTTGGCCGCGACCAGGATGGCGTTGGACTTCGCGGCCCGGACAGCGCGCCAGGCGAAGGCCAGATCCGCCAAGGTCGCCTCGTCGGCGGCCTCGCCGGCGGCCAGCGTCCAGTTGGCAGGGTCGTCGCCGTCGGCGTCGATCCGGTCGGAGGCCTGCAGCAGCATGCCGCCGGAGACCTGCTTGTACTCGACCGTGTCCCGGGCAAAGCCGTCCGGCAGGACCAGCAGCCGGATGTTCTTCTTCTTCGACAGGATCTCGACGGCCTCCGGCTCGAAGCCCGGGGCGACAACCACCTCGGTGAAGATGTCCTTGACGGTATTGGCCATGCCGGCGGTCACCGTTCGGTTTGCGGCGATGACGCCGCCGAATGCGGACACGGGGTCGGTCGCGTGGGCCTTCGCATGCGCATCCGCAATGGGATCGGCGGCGCCCGGGGACGCGACGGCGATGCCGCAGGGGTTGGCGTGCTTGACCACCGCGACGGCCGGCTCGGCGAAGTCAAAGGCCGCGCGCACGGCGGCGTCGGCGTCGACGTAGTTGTTGAAGCTCATCGCCTTGCCGTGCAACTGTTCGGCCTGCGCGATGCCCGGCTCGGCGCCGGTCTCCGCATACAGCGCGGCGGCCTGGTGCGGGTTCTCGCCGTAGCGCAGCGACTCCGAGCGCTCCAGTGCCAGGCCGGCGTACGGCGGGAACGCCGGCGCCGCCTCGACGGCCTCGGCGTCGTCGCCGAACTGCTCGGCGGTCCACTTGGCCACGGCGGTGTCATAAGCGGCGGTGTGGGCGAAGGCCAACGACGCCAGCCGGCGGCGGGTCTTCAGGTCGAATCCGCCGGAACTCGCCGCCTTCACCACGTCCGCGTACGCGGCGGGATCCACCACGACCGCCACGGACGGATGATTCTTCGCCGCGGCCCGCACCATCGAAGGGCCGCCGATGTCGATCTGCTCCACGACCTCGTCCTGGCTGGCGCCGGAACGCACCGTTTGCACGAACGGGTAGAGGTTGACCACCACGAGGTCGAAGGGCTCGATCTCGAGGTCGGTGAGCTGCCGGACATGGTCATCGAGGCGGCGGTCGGCCAGGATGCCGGCGTGAACGCGCGGGTGCAGCGTCTTGACCCGGCCGTCCAGGCACTCGGGGAAGCCGGTGATTTCGGAAACCTCGGTGACCGGGATGCCTGCGGCGGCGATCTTCTTGGCCGTCGAGCCGGTGGAAACGATGCCGACCCCGGCGCTGTGCAGGCCTTCCGCCAGCTCCTCCAGCCCGGTCTTGTCGTACACCGAGATCAACGCGCGGCGGATGGGAACACGGTCAAGCTGCTTCAGGCTCACACAAATCTCCAAGGAAGGATGGCTTCGGGGATGCTCCAAGTCTAGCGTCGGGCTTCTGCCGGGCACCGAGTGTGAAGCGGATCCGCGGTGTGGGTAACCTCATGGGGACACGCAAAGGAGAACAGCACAACATGTCGGCACCGATGACTGAGGACGCGGCACTGCGGATCGGTCGCTTTTCGCTCGTGGTCTGGCTGCTGGGTCTCCTGATTCTGTGCGGCGCGCTCGGCTTCGCGGTCCCCCGCCTGCTGCCGCACCTTTTCACCGCCGCGGCCGCCACGGGCGCCGACCCCGGTCCGGCGGCCGAACCGGCGGCAGGGAACGCCCCGGATCCCGCGCCCGGCGCCGGGGAAGCGACCGGCACGGCGTCGGCGGCGGCCGGGGAGGGAACCGTGGCAGAAGCCGGCGGCCCCGGCAGCTATGCAGGATCCGGCAACGCGGTCCTCGGCTACCAGCGGCCGGCCGGTTACGACGGTCCGTTCGAGATCGTCATCGACAGCGGCGTGGATGCCAGCGTAGCCGTGGACGACCCGGAGAACCCCGACTGGCCGGTCCACTTCCTCTACAACTCCGGCGACCGGGACGAACCCTCGGCCGGTCTCCTGGCCACCGCGCGGCATGAATTTTCACTGCATGTCGAGGCGGACGGCGACTGGCGCCTGGAGGTCCGCCCGGTCGCTTACGCCGTACCGAAAGACGGTAGGGTCGCCGGCTCCGGCCCTGCCCTGGTGCGCTACGAGGGCGATGAGGTACTGGCCGAATTCACCTACACCGGTGACGCCAACATCGCCGTCTACACCTGGCAGGAATCGCGTCGAAACCTGGTGGTCAACAAGATCGGCACCAGCACCACACGGTTCTCCTGGCAGCCGTACCCGGTGACGTATTTCCTGGTGGACACCAGCGAGGGCAGCTGGAGCCTGGACATCGGGCGCTGAGAACTGCGCCAAACCCGCGGCCAAAGCGCCCAGTCCCTGCAACTGTGCCTAAAGTAGAGCCAGATCCCGATCCGTTCCTTAAGGGGAGAGACCCATGTCTTTTGCTGAAACGCTTGACCAAGCGTTCAAGGCCCGCATCCCCGTGCTGTATGTCGAAAGCCATGAAGAAGCACGCGTGCACGCCGAAGTGCTCAAGTGCGCCGCCGCGCTGCGCACCCCGCGCCCCGTCTGGACGTGGAACGCCAGCAGCGGGCTCCTCTCCCCCAGCGACGGCCAGCAGTCCAACACCACGGCCCCGGCGCGTGCCCTGGACCGGGTGCTCGGCGCGCACGATCCGGGCGTCTTCATCTTCTTCGACCTGCACGCCTACTTCGGCACCGACCAGCGCCCGGCGGACCCCGAGGTGGTCCGGAAGGTCCGCGAGGTCTCTGCCGCCTTCCGGCAGGGCACCACCGGTCGGGTGCTGATCATCGTCGCCCCGGTGCTGCGCATTCCGCCCGAACTGGACAAGGCCGTCACGTTGGTCGACTTTCCGCTGCCCAGTCATGACGAAATCAAGGCCATGCTGGCGCACATGATCAGCCAGAATTCCGACGGCGGACGGATCAAGGTCAGCCTGGGTGAAGCCGACCAGGAGAACATGGTGCAGGCGGCCCTGGGCCTGACCATGGCCGAAGCCGAGAACGCCTTCGCGCGGGCGATGGTCGACGACGGCGAGCTGACCGCGCACGACGTGCACGTGGTGCTGGACGAGAAGCGCCAGACCATCCGCAAGTCCGGGCTGCTGGACTACGTAGACGTGAACATCAGCCTGGACGAGGTCGGCGGGCTGAACAACCTCAAGCGGTGGCTGGCCAAGCGAAAGGGATCCTGGCTGGATGCCGCTGCCGACTTCGGCCTGCCCGCGCCCAAGGGCGTGCTGATCACCGGCGTGCCCGGCTGCGGCAAGTCCCTAACGGCCAAGGCGATGGCGTCGGCCTGGGGGCTGCCGTTGCTGCGGATGGACATCGGCCGGGTCTTTTCCGGCCTGGTCGGCTCCAGCGAACAGAACATGCGCAACGCCATCGCCACCGCCGAAGCCATCTCGCCGGCGATCCTGTGGATCGATGAGATCGAAAAGGGTTTCTCCGGCACCAGCGGCGAGGGGGATTCCGGAACCTCCGCCCGCGTGTTCGCCTCGTTCCTGACCTGGATGCAGGAAAAGCGCCATCCGGTTTTTGTGGTCGCCACCGCCAACAACATCGACCGGCTGCCCCCGGAGTTCATGCGCAAGGGCAGGTTCGACGAAATTTTCTTCGTCGATCTGCCCAGTGACGCCGAACGCCGGGTGATTTGGCAGATCCAGATGGCCGGCAAGGGAACCGCCGCCAACCAACTGCACGCCGTCGCCAACGATCCGGCCGCCGTCGGGCTCCTCGCCGATGCCTCGGAAAACTATTCCGGTGCGGAAATCGAACAGGCGGTCGTCGCCGCGCTCTTCGATGCCTATGCCGAAGACCGCCCGGTCCGCCCGGACGACCTGCAGCGGGCCGTCGCCAACATGATTCCGTTGGCCATCACGCAGGCCGAGGAAGTGGGTGCCATCCGGCAGTGGGCTGCCTTGCGTGCCGTCGGTGCCACCGGCAGCGAGGATCTGGACGCGGACATTCGACAGCCGATCGACGCGGCGCCACCTGCCGGTGGCCTGCCCGCAGCAGCCTCCGGGCAGCCGGTACGCGGCGGCCGCACCGTGGACTTTTAGACAACACCCGACCCCTCGGAGGAAGAGCGATGGACCAGCAACAACTGATCGTCACGGTTAGGCCAGACGGCGCGGTATCGGCCGAGACCCGCAACATCTTCGGCGCCGAGTGCCTGGACTACATCACGGTTTTGGAGGATCTGCTGGAGGCCGAGAGCGTGTCCAGCTCCTACACCGAGGACTATCACCGCACCGCCGTCACTACCAGCGACTACGTCCGCAATGAGTCCGCAGACCGATAGCCCCGGCGTGCCCGGGCAGCCGCGCGTCCCGGTCCGGGAGCTCCCCATCAACAACGGCTGCGCCCCGGTGCCGTCCGACGCCGGCGTCATCCGGCACGCGCGGTTCCTCGCCGCCACCGAGGCCGAGGGACCGGGCCGGCGGGCCGCGCTCTGGCTGCAAGGCTGCTCCATCCGGTGTCCCGGCTGCTTCAACCCCCACCTGTGGGCCGCCCACGGGGCAGAGCTCGTCCCGACCCGGCAATTCGCCGCCGATCTCGTCGACCAAGCGGTGGCGGCGGGCGCCGAAGGCCTGACCCTGCTGGGCGGCGAACCCTTCGAACAGGCGGCGGCCAGCGCCGTCGTCGCGCGCGCTTTCCAGGCCGCCGGCCTGTCCGTGATGACGTTCACCGGCTACCTGCACCGTGACCTGCGGCGCTGGGCCGCGGACCGCGAAGACATTGCCGGGCTGCTCGCTGCCACCGACCTGCTCGCGGACGGACCGTACCTGAGGGACCGGCCGGAACTGCACCGGCCCTGGATCGGTTCAACCAACCAGGGCCTGACCGCGCTGACCGGCCGCTACCGTAACCTGCTGGAAGACATTCAGGCACAGCCCGACCGGATCGAGATCCGGGTCGCGGCCGACGGCACCGTCGGCCTGAACGGCTGGGCCACCGACGAACAATTGGACGCCCTGCTGACGGATCTGGGCGCCCGGGCCGACCGCCCGACCGCCCGCCACAGCCCGCTCGCCCCCGCCACCATGCCCCGCCCGGTTCCGGCCGGCGCCGAACCAGGAGAAACCCCATGAGCGTTTCCGTTCTGCTGATCCCCGCGGCCATCGCCGCCGTCGCCACGGTCAATGCCGCCCTCGAGGGCAGGGCCAAGAGCCGCACCGCGGACGCGGTGCCGGAGATTGCTGCCGTGCCCCAAATCCAGGTGCAAACCCGGATGCGGGACCTGAACCTGCTGCAGGCTGCCCTTGAAGATACGCAGGCGAAGGTTTCCCGTGTCACCGAGGCCTCCCTCGAGGCGGACTGGGCAGACGTGACGGCGGTCTTCGAACGCGACGCCGACGGCATTTGGCAGGTCCACTTCAGCGGTGAAGACGTCGACCGGCGGCGCGCGGCCGAGATCGTCCAGGCGATCGACGCCGCGTACGCGCGCCAAGTCCAGCAGGCGGTGCTGCAGAAGCTGCGGGAACGCGCGCACACCGCCGGCCTGGAGCTCGCATCGGAGAGGGTCGAGGAAGACCAGAGCGTCACCATGGTCCTGAATGTCCGCCGCTGACTCTCCCGCCGCCCTCGCGGGCCGGACCGGAACACCGCCCATTCCCTGGCTGGGCGTCGCCAGCCTGTGGCTGCTGCTGCCACTGCTCGGCCTCGGGGTCTTGGGCTGGGCCGGCTTCGTGATCATCGGCCTGCTGGCGCGCCGCGCCGCCTGGCTGTCCGCCGGCGGCCTCTACCTGGTGGCACTGCTGGTTTCGCTGTTCATGAACGAAGAGGCCGGCCCGACGGCCAGGCTCCTGCTCTGGGCCATCAGCTCACTGCATGCGCTGGGCATCAATCAGGCCTGGCTGCGCAACCGCTGGAACCAGGCGTCCCGCTCCTCCGGCAGCACGTGGAGTGCCCTCGTCCGCCGGACTCCAGCGGGCACCGGCATGGACAGCACGACGGCGATGCCCACCGCCGCTGCCATGTTCCGCCGTCGTCCCCGTCCCGCCGCTCCGCTCGCAGGGACTGCTCCGGCCCCCGCGGGGGCCGCGGCCGATCTCCTCAACGACCCCGGGCTCGACGCGGCAAGCTACTACGCCGAATCCGGCAGATCGGGAGCAGGCGCGTCTTCTGCGCTGCCGGCCGAGCCCGTGGACGTGAACTCGGCACCGGCGGCGGCCCTGCAGAAGCTGCCAGGGATCAGCAGGCACAAGGCGCGCAAGGTTGTGCGGTTGCGCCAGGAGCGTGGGCCCTTCCGCACCGTGGCGGACTTCGCCGACGCCTTGGAGGTGCGGGAACCAGAGCTGGCACGGCTGAACCGGTTGGTGGTCTGCAAGCTCCCGCCGGCCAAACCGGTGCCGTTTGGAAGGTCGGTGGATTACTGATGTCTTCGGCCCAACCGAGCCTGATGTGGAATCTGCGCCAGAGCCTCTGGCTGCTGGTCCCCTTGGGAACCTTCGGGTTCCTGGGCGGAGCTGCCTTGCTGGTGGTCGGTTCGCGGGCGGGGCGGCCGCTGTGGTGGATCCTCGGCCTGGTCCACCTCACCCTCACCGCCGTGGCCATTGCCTTGGTCGACGGCACCGGCGTGCAGGAAGAAATCGCCACGTGGCTGCTCCTGGCATGCTGGCTGGCCGGCAGCAGCTTCGCCCTGGCCATCAATCCCGAGTACCTGCGCTTCAAATGGGACCGCGACCGCGGCGCGGCCCGTCCTTCCCGCACCACGGGGTCAACAACACGGGCGCGCTCCGGCAGCCAGCTGAACTCCCGCGGGCGGTCTCGCAACCGGTCCGGCTCGGGCAGCCCCAGGTCCGAGCACCGTAGCCGTGCCGGTTCCCGCGACGGCGCCCCGGCACCCGGAGCCGGCACTGGCGGGGAATCCCGTTCGGCGCGGCCGGACGCGCCAGGTTTGCCTGGGCCACTTGGCCGGCAGGCTGCAGCTCCGGCGGCTGCCTCACGGGCGACGGCCGATGCCGCATTCAAACCAGTAGATGTTAATGCGGCCACCGCCCGCGAGCTCGAAACGCTGCCCGGATTCTCGCGTGCGCTTGCCAAGAAGGCCGTCCAGGTCAGGGAAAAGCGCGGCGGGTTCACCTCTGAACAGGACTTCGCCGCCGCCCTGGACCTGCCACCGCACATCTTCCAGCGGCTGCGCGGCCGCATCGCCTGCCGGCACCTGCCGCAGGCACCGCCGTCGTTCGGACGCGTAGTGGATTACTGACGCGGTACCTGGGCAGGCCCGGGTACCGCTTGGCACGTCCGACACGGACCAAGGCGCCAGTGCTCGGGCAACCTCCGGGACCCCGGCAGCATTTGGCGCTCCGTTAGTCAGCACTCTGCGCGCTCGGGGCCGAAACCGCGGACTGCGCCGAGACCGGCGAGGGCGCGCTCTGGGCCGAGACCGGGCTGGCGGGTGACTGCGCCGAGACCGGCGACGGCGCGCTCTGTGCCGAGACCGGGCTGGCCGGGCTCTCAGCCGTAGCGGCGGAGGCCGCTGTCTTCACATCCTGTCGGTCCAAATTCACCGCAGCCGGGGACACGCTGCTGCTCACGACAGGGGCAACAGCCGGTGCTTCCGGCGCCTGGACGATGCCCGGGCCCAGATCCTGGCTTCCGAACCCGGAGTCCGCGACGGCGGCACCGGCACCGATTGCCATGATGCCAAGGGTTCCGGTTGCGATCCACAGAGTGCGCTTGTTCATGTTGCTGCCTTTCATCGTGTGGTGAGGTGCTGATGAATCAACAATGCACGCCGAATGTGAGACGTTCGGGAGAACTCCATGAGAGCGTTCTCATCTGCCGCCCGCGACTAAAGTATCCATAGCTACTCCCTGGAAGGCCACGAATGACGCAGACCGCTCACCTGCCCACCGGCGACCAAATCGTGCAGGAACTCCCTTGGCGCTGGCGGGTGCAGGGCAAGATCTTCCTGCTTGGCGGCCTTGGCTTCATGTTCGACGCGTGGGACGTCACGCTCAACGGCGTCCTGATCCCGCTGCTGTCTGACCACTGGGACCTCGTTCCGGCCCAGGCCGCGTGGATCGGCACCGCGAACCTCATCGGCATGGCCCTGGGCGCCTTCATCTGGGGATCGATTGCCGACATCATCGGCCGTAAGACGGCGTTCACTGCCACGCTGCTGGTCTTCTCGCTCTTCACGGTCCTCGGAGCGTTCGCCCCGGACCTCGTCTGGTTCTGCGTTTTCCGGTTCATTGCGGGCTTCGGACTGGGCGGTTGTGTCCCCGTGGACTATGCGCTGGTCGGCGAATTCACGCCGCGGCGCCTTCGCGGGCGGGTCCTCACTGCCATGGACGGGTGGTGGCCGGTCGGGGCCGCGCTCTGCGGCGTCGTCTCGGCCCTCATCATGGCCACCGTGGCCGATTGGCGCTTCACCATGCTGATCATGGTGCTGCCGGCGCTGCTGGTCTTCTGGGTCCGCCGGGCCGTGCCCGAATCCCCGCTCTATCTGGTCAGCCGGGGCCGAACGGCGGAGGCCGAGCAGGTCATCAACAGTATGATCGAGCGAACCGGCGCAACCGTCCGCGAATGGCGGCTGCCTGAACCGAGCGAAGCGCCGCGCCTGTCGGCCGTCAACGTCCTGGCGCAGTTCCGCGCGGTCTGGAAATTCAACTGGAAAATTACGACTGCGGCGTGGGCCTTGTTCTTCAGCATCCTGCTGGTCTACTACCTTGCCCTGACATGGATGCCGATCATCCTCATCGACGCCGGGTTCGCCGCGGCGCGGGCCTTCCTGACCACGGCGGGCATGGCCGCCGTGGGCCTGGTCGGCGTCATCATCGCCGCCTACTTCGTCGAGAAGACCGGGCGGAAGTGGATCCTCGCCATCACCGGGCCGTTGTCCGCACTGACGCTGGTCGTCGTCGCGCTTCTCATCGATGTCCCCCCGGCGGTGGTGGCTCTGCTGCTGGCCTACGGCATGATCGTGCAGATTGCCATCCCCGTGCTCTACACCTACGTCTCCGAGCTCTACCCTACGGAGCTGCGCGGGTCGGGCTTCGGCTGGGCATCGACGTTCTCCCGCGTCGGCGCGGGCTTCGGCCCACTCATCTTCGCCTCGGTCATGTGGCCCTACCTCGGGCTGGCCTGGTCATTCGCCATCGCCGGAGTGCTGGTGCTGCTCGCAGTGTTGTGGATGGTGCGTTTCTCCCCCGAGACCAAGGGCGCCGAACTTCTCTAATTGCAACGCCCCCGCCCCGCCCCGCAGACGGCAGTGCGCCCTTCCGCATCAGGCGGAAGGGCGCACGTGGCTAGGATCCGACCGGGGTTTACTCCGGGATCTCGGCGTCCGGCGTCTCTTCGACCGACACCATCGACCACGCGCCGTCGGCGTAGTTGGCAGTCACCGTCAGAGTGGTGCCGTCCGAATCCCATTCCTTGGTCTCGACGGTCTGACCGTCCTTGTCCAGGGTGGTGCGGGCATCTTCCATGAACGGAACGACTGCGCTCAGGTTGCCCTCGTCGTCCTTGGCCTTATCCAACGCCACAACGTTCAGTGCTTTCGGCTGGCCGCCGGCAATCCAGCCGCCGTCCGCGTAAACAGCCTCGAGGGCGTCAGCTTCTGCCATGCAGCCTGTGCAATCCGCGGCAACCTCACGCATCAGATCTGCGTCACCGGTCTGGACCGCGTAATTCTTGGCGTCAAAGTAGTAGTACGTGAAGGAAGCCAGGCCTTCGGGCGAATCCTCGGCCATCCGGTCGTTCTTCTCCGGAGTCCGCACATTCTGCGCCGGCGCTTCGGTGGTAGCTGCTACCGGTTTGTTGCTGTCGGCTGGCTTGTCGGCACCGGCCTCGCTGCCACAGCCGACAAGCGTAATCGCCGCCACGGCCATCACGGCGCCGGACATCATCAACTTCTTCATGCTCTCCCCTGGAATAACGGTATGCGAGGGCCGACTGCCGCTCGTCTCGGTGGCGTCAGCACCGTCACATACCCTATCCGCGGGTAGGCCGGATATTATGAAAAAAGTGCTTCAAGTGCTGCATATCACAACACGCAATTGGCTCCGCGCTAACAGCCCGCCCCCTCGGGATTCTCAAGGCAATTATCTGCGTAGTTATTGACCACTGAACGCCAGACGCTGAGGTCAACAGGAGCTGATTCGAAATCGGCAGTGTTGGGAATCGGGATCTCTTGGCCCCCATTCACAGAGTAATAACCCCTGAAAGTAGTAGTCAGACGGATCTGAAAGTCTCCCGTTTGTTGGTAGATGTGGCTCGTCGCTGTCTGCTCGCCCCAACGCTCCACTGGCACAGGTCCACCTGGATCTGTAATGGGGCCAAAGCGACCCCCGTCCCCGTAAGTCCATGCATAGCCAACGGGCTCAACCCTGATAACGACTGCTTGTCCGAGCATACTCAGTTCGAAGAACTGCTCATCGGCCACGGCATAGATATTTGTGTGGGCTCCCCTCAGTGTGTGCTCATTCGGCTGAAGTAAGACCTCTCCAGCTATCACCGGCCGTTGCTCAAACTGATGCTGGATACGCGAGGCGATTTCTTCGAGAACATCGACAGGATCCTCTGAATAGATACATGCAGGATTACCGAGAGGCATCCAACTGGAACGGTTAGTTCCTGTTAGGCCTGTATACCACTGCACCAACCGTGGACCTTCCCCGTCCGTGCATCGGTCTCGCTGCTCCAAGCAAGGGGCGGTTTGGTGGCTCTTATCCTCCAAACAAAGCGGCTCGAAGCGATATCCATTCGGGTCAGTTGGCAAGGCGTTGAAGGCTCGGTGCCACATTCCGGTTTCAGGATCCTGTAGCCAGGATTCCGCAGTAGCATAGTCATCTAGATAGATGTCGTCGATACGATTCGCCACGGACGGCGCTGAAACTAACGTCAGAGACGAACATAAAACAGCTGCACTAAGAATTCGCTCGACTCTCCCCATGGCGCTCAGCCAATTTTCTCTACGGTTTTTGCCACCCAACGCCCATCTTCGTAAATTGCAATCATTATGAGCACGGAGGATTCAACAGGTTCTCCGTCGAGTTCGCTCGTACCGTCAGAGCGGTATACGTCGATCGCGTCTTGGGCATGCTGAAACAAAATCTGATATTCGCCATCTGCGGTGGGCTTGAAGTTCGTTTGTGCTGTTGCCGGAGTCAGGGCACCGCCAACAACCCATCCACCCTCGTCGTATATCTTGGAAATGCCCCTCGTGGCATTTTTACAGGCAGTGCAGCCGTCACCGCTGATGGCCTTCATTGGACCCAAATCACCCGTCGTATACGCGTAGGTCATTGTTTCCAGCCAGTAAGCCGAGAATGCTGTTAATCCTTGGGCAGTCTTTTCTGTGGCGGCTTCCGGCAGTTCCGGCACCGGGACATTTTCCGCGGGCCCTTCCTCGGTTGCAGGTTTGTAGGTCGGCGCGGCTGACGGGGTTGGAACCGGCGGCGGAGTCTGACTGGCTGGAGTAGAAGTAGCGGACGGAGCGGAGGGCTCGGCCCCGGCAGAGCCGGTGCAGCCCGATAGGGCGAGGGCAGCCGCTGCGAGGAGCGGGGCAAGGACACGGGCAGCGCGCGTTCCTGCTGAGAGTGGTAGCTGCTCGCTCACTCAGACCCCCCGGTGCTGGTCGGCTAGACGCTAGGTGCGTGCCAGTCTAGCCAGACGCCTCCGCGGATGCGGAGGTTTTCCACAGGTTTGGTCTGCAGCACGTCGAAACGTCAGCCGTCCCTTGACAACACTCTCCCTATTCTCGGTGTTGGGAAGGAGAAGCGAGCCGGAGCACCCCGACGAGACACCGACGTCGTTGTTGAGCCGAGGCTAGGCGAAGTTGGCGAGGGTTTGCACCAGAAGTTGGCGTTCCTCAACCTTGATCCGTTCGTGGAGGGATTCTTCAGTGTCGTCGTCGAGCACCGGCACCGCGGCCTGGGCGAGAATGGGTCCCGTATCGACCCCGGAATCGACCAGATGCACTGTCACGCCGGTGATCTTGACCCCGTGGGCAAGGGCATCGCGCACGCCGTGGGCGCCGGGGAACGAGGGCAACAGCGCCGGATGGGTATTGAGCAGCCGCCCCTCGAAGCGGGCAACAAATACGGCGTCGAGGATGCGCATGAACCCTGCCAGCAGCACCACGTCCGGTTGGAAGGCGGCGGTAGCTTCTTCCAACGCCCGGTTCCATTCCGGCCGGGCGGCGAAGTCTCCGGGAGCCACGCTGAACGTCTCAATGCCCGCAGCGGCGGCACGTTCCAGGCCGCGGCAGCCGGGCACGTCGCTGCCCACGGCCACGATCTCGGCGTTCAGGCGACCGTCGCCGATAGCGTCGATGACGGCCTGAAGATTGGTGCCGGAGCCGGAAACGAGGACCACAATGCGCATGGAAGCAACTTTATGCGTCCCTCTCGCCTAGGCTTAAACCCATGTTGCAGAACACGCGCCCGGCGCCGACCGAGGAACAGACCAAGTCGGCGGGGCTTTTCATCCGTGTGCTGCTGCTGCTACTGGCTTCCACGTTCCTGGCGACGGCGCTCCCGCTCCCCTGGAAGGCCGTGGCTCCCGCGCTTGCCGTGGCCAGCATTGTGGTGGCCGTGATCGGACTCGTCAAAGCGGTGCGCGCCGGCCTGCCGGGATCGCTCCGGCTTACCTATGTGCTGGGTGTCGGTGCTGGCGGCTTCTTCCTGCTGACCACGCTGGCGCAAGTGCTTTTCTGGCCGCTGACGGCCGAGTTCGAGGCCTGCAACCAGATGGCCGTTACGCAGTCAGCCCGCGAAGAATGCCTGGCCGCCTATGAAGACGAGCTGCTGAACCTGAACGATCTGCTGAGGCCGTAGGTTACTTCCGGCTGCGGGATTTGGCCGGCTCGCGTTCCAGCCAAGGGGCCACCGCGTAGCCGAGCATCGTGCCGACGGCGACTTCGCCCGCCACCCAGAGGGCGGTCGAGATCGGATCGGGTCCGATCTCCGTCAACCGTCCGATCCCCAGCGAACCGTTGGACAGCCACACCAACCCGGCGGTCGCGGCCCCGGCGACAGCACCGACGAACAGGCCCAGGACCACGGTGGAGCCGGATGCGGTGAACCAGCGGGCTTGGATCTTGATGGAGAGCCACTCGTCGAAATGGTTCTCGCCCTCGCGCAGGAACCACCATCCGGCCAGCACACCCGCAAGCACGGGCAAAGCCAGGGCCGCGAGGCCATAGGACAGCTCCCCCGTCGGCAGCGCCCCCAGCACCGGGAACGCGGGCATCGGGCCCACCGTGGTGGCCAGCGGACCGATTGAACTGCCCGAGCCGATAGCAAAGCCGGCCCCCGAGGACCATGCCAGCGTCCACACCACGAGGTTCGGGACCAGCCCAAGCTGCGCCACCGTGAGCACTGCGCCGCCGATAATGCCCGCGCCGAGCTGTTCGTAAATCTCAACGATTTCGGCCCAGTGCAGGCCGAGATCCACGGCGAGCAGCAAAGCCGAGAGTGACACCGCGGCCGTCACCGCCAGCAGCCCCGCGCGGACCGCCGCCCAAACGTAAGATCCCGCCCAGCGTGAGTGCTGGCTGGTGCGGGCGACCCAGGCTGCGGCATCCACGCCGATCAAGCGCCCCCACGATCCAGCCTCCCGGTACGCGCCGACGATCAGCCCGGCACCGGCGGGCAGCAGCGGGATGAGCGCGCCGGCCACAGTGGAAATATCCACTTCGTCGGTGCGCACCATGTAGGCGGTTGCGGCCCCCGCCGCCGCGTACGTTCCCAGCGCGCCGCCCAGCGCCTGCCACAGTTGGTCGGTGTACGAGGCCCTCGCCAGGCGCCGTCCGGCGCGCCAGGAGAGGAAGAACGGAACGAGCATGAGTCCCAGCGGCACCAGAGATAACGTGCCGCGCAGGGTTTCCGCCGAACTGGAGCCGGTCTGGATGGCCAGCTCCAGCGGGACGCCGTGG
The DNA here is from genome assembly GCF_059090825.1 of Arthrobacter sp. Y3224055. Taxonomy (NCBI): domain Bacteria; kingdom Bacillati; phylum Actinomycetota; class Actinomycetes; order Micrococcales; family Micrococcaceae; genus Arthrobacter; species Arthrobacter sp. Y3224055. The sequence continues at coordinate 74,141 of NZ_JBNHGB010000006.1, forward strand.
ATCAGCAGCCATGCCTGGCCTCCGAGCCGCGCCAGCGAATCGAAGCTGCGGTCGTCGAAGCCGTCCGCGAACCACACACCTACCAGCGGCAGCAGCACCAGGATGGCCGAGAGCAGGGCGCACTGAAAGAACTCGAAGACACCCTGCAGCCACAGGGGCATCGGCAGTCCGGCCTGGCCTTCCGGTCGCGACGTGAGTTTCATTGCTTCTATCGTGCCAGCCCGGCTGCCCCTGTCCGTTCAGCGACTCGGTGCCGTGGCAATTGGCACACGGCGCGCTCGAGCGGACCCTGCCGACGCAGCGGGTGCCGGGCTGGGCTTTGGCAGCGGGTTCGAGTCGCTGCAGTTTCCCGCGCTTGTTGCTGGAGCACCAGCTCACGAGACGCTAGTGTGGGGCACCCCGAAGCAGAGGAGAGCCCCGTGGGCAAGGTGGTCATGTACAGCTCGGTGTCGGTGGATGGCTTCGTCGCGGACGAGGATGACCAGCCCGGACCGCTGTTCGACTGGTTGTCCAACGGCGACGTCCCGTTGGACGAGAGTGGCGAGTTAAAGGTGTCGCAGACGTCCTACGACTACACGCGGCCGTACTGGGACCAGATCGGGGTGACACTGGTCGGCCGCCACGTCTTCGACCTGACGGACGGCTGGGACGGGAAGCCTCCGAGCGGGGTCGACCACGTGGTCGTCGTGACGCACCGGCCGCAGCCCGAGGGCTGGGACCCCGAGGCGCCGTTTCACTTCGTCGACGGCGTCGAGGCAGCCATGGCCAAGGCGCAAGACCTTGCGGGTGACCGCATCGTCGAGGTCGCCGCTGGTGACGTCGGTGGCCAGATGCTTGCCGCGGGCTTGATCGACGAGGTACGCATGGACGTCGTACCCGTCGTGTTCGGGTCCGGCAAGCGCTACTTCGGGTCGGTCCACGCACAGCACCTGCTGGAGGATCCCGACGTAGTGATTCAGGGCAATCGGGTGCTTCACGTGCGCTATCGGGTACGCCGTTGACAGAACCGAAGTAGGCGAAGAAGAAGTCCACTGCGGTGTGCGCCGTTGGCCCGGCAACCAATACTGCTTTGAGCCGGGCTGGACAATAGAATGGGCGGCCGGATGACATTGGCATCAATCCGGCCGCCCCGCAGGCGGATATTTACTCAACGAAAATTCAACGCAGGAAACCAAATTCCGCGGACTCTTTCCGTGGCTCCGCCAGTCTGCAAGAACCGTGTTTCAACGATTCTTTCGGCATCGGCATTCCGTACGCCTCTAGACCGCAGCACCGCAAGGGCTGTCGATTTGAGGGACGGTGTAGGTTACCGGTGTGTTAGCGCTTGCGCCGCTTGGGAACGGTTTCGTTCTCCAGGACCGCCTTTTCGCGCTTTTCGGCACGCTTTTCTTTGATGCTTCTGCCTTGTTTCTTGGCACTCTCGCGTGACGGCGTTTTACCTGACATTCGTGCTCCTCTTTCTCAAGCGGGATGTCTTGCTAAAGACCATACCCGCTTTGGGAAATAAAGCCAGCCCCCTATTCCTGCTCCCCGGAATACCGGAAAAGGCCCGGATTCAGGCCATCAAGTCCGCCAGCCCCTTGGCCAATGCACCCGCAGCTCCCAGAAAGGCAAGCACGACTACTGCGGTCCTGGCGTGCTCGTCCCGCAGCCGCCGTCCGAGCCGTTCGCCGGCAACGATGCCCATGATGATCGAAAGCACAATCACCGCCCACATCCACCAGTCCAACTGCGGCACGCTGCCCGGGTCCACCGCCAGCTTCGCGCCCACGGTGATGATGCACAGCTGCAGGAAGAATGGCTGCAGCGTCGCAGCGAACCGGCGCGGCGGCCAGTGGGACAGAATGGCGTACGCGCTGACGGTGGGGCCACCCACGCCGGCGAGCGCGTTGGTCAGCCCGGAGCCGAAACCCGCGAGCACCTTGGGCAGCTGCCCGGAAACGGTGACTTCGGCACGGCCCAACACCACCGCCACGGCCAGCCCCGCCATCACCACCCCGCCCACCACGGCGGAGAGCACAGCAGGCGTGACCTGCACCGCAAGCCAGGAACCGAAAACCGTGCCGGCGGCGGCCGGGACGGACAACCACAGCAGCAGGTTCCAGTCAATCTCCTGCCAGACCCGGGGCACGATCAGCCCGCAGGAGACGACGGCGCAAATGTTGATCATCATGATGCCCTCGTGCGGCCCGAGCAGGATCGCCAGGATCGGCGCCACCAGCAGCGCGAACCCGATGCCCGCGATGCGCTGGGCCACCGAACCGAAGAAGATTGCGCCGGTGATCAGCGCCAGGAGTCCCATGGTCACCCGACCACCCTCCCAGAGTGAAGTTAGGCCGCCGTTCACCGACACGATCACACGTGCTTGCCTGCCGGTCGCCGGCCGCGGGCAGGCTGGGCGGCGTGAGGATAGCCATCGTTGCCGAATCGTTCCTTCCGCACATGAACGGGGTCACCCAGTCGCTGTTGCAGGTGATCGCCCACCTGCGCCGCCGCGGCGACGACGTCCTGGTGATCGCACCGGCGTCGTCCTGGCTGGAGGACACCGCCCCGGCCACGGTGGAGGGCTACCCGGTCCACCGCCTGCCGTCCATCCCGCTGCGCGGTTATCCCAACGTGCGGGTGGCGGCCGGAACCGTGTCACGCATCCGCCGCGTGCTGGCGGACTTCGGTCCGGACGTGGTCCACGTGGCGTCGCCCTTCATCCTGGGCTGGCGTGGGGTGCAGGCCGCCCAGCAACTCGGCCTGCCCACGGTCTCCGTCTACCAGACCGAGGTGCCCGCCTACGCGGCCCGCTACGGCGCGCCCTGGCTGCAGGAGCTGCTGTGGCAGCGGGTGGAGAACATTCACAAGGCCTCCACCCTGACCCTGGCGCCGTCGTCGTTCGCCATAGAGCAGTTGCGCGGCCGCGGCATCCGCGTCCACCTGTGGCGCCGCGGCGTGGACACCAGCCGTTTCCATCCGGATAAGCACGACGCCGGCTGGCGGGCGTCCGTGGCGCCGCGCGGCGAACGGATCATCGGCTATGTGGGCCGCCTGGCGGCGGAAAAGCAGGTGGAGGACCTGGCCGTGCTGGCCGACCTACCCGGCACGCGGCTGGTGGTGGTCGGCTCGGGTCCGCTGAAGGAGGAGCTGCAGGAGAGGCTGCCCGGCGCCCACTTCGCCGGTTTCCAGGGCGGCGAAGACCTGGCCCGGCATGTGGCTTCCTTCGACCTCTTTGTCCACCCCGGCGAATCCGAAACGTTCTGCCAAACCATCCAGGAGGCCATGGCCAGCGGCGTGCCCGTCGTCGCTGTGGGTCGCGGCGGCCCGGTGGACCTGGTCGATCCCTCGCGGACCGGCTGGATCTACGAGCCCGGGAGGCTGGACCAACTGCGCGGGTACGTCCAGGATTTGGTGGGCGACGACACCAAGCGCCGCGCGCTGGGCAGGGCCGCCTTCGACTCGGTGCAGGGCCGCACCTGGCCGGTGCTCTGCGAGCAGCTGGTGGACCATTACCGGCTGGCCACCCGGGTCAAGCGCCGCGCCCTTAACCTCGAAGCCCGCGGCGTGCTCGGCTTTCTCACCGGGTGAAAGCTTCAGCCCGGACCGGACCGGTGGACGCCCTCCCTGCCTCGACTAGGATGTGGCCATGCCAACAGAAACCGGTTCCGTCCCGCCCGACAGTGGCTCCTCTCTGCGACAGGAGCAGCCCGGGCCGGCCGGACAGGAGCAGCGCGCCTCGGCCGGGCAGTCCGTGCCGGAGCGGCTGGCCGAGCAGTTCAAGTCCCTGGGTGTCGCCCGGACCTACGGCGAACCGCTGCAGGTGGGCGGCGACACCGTGGTGCCCGTGGCCATGGTCCAGTACGGATTCGGCGGCGGCGACTCCGGGGGAGCTGCCGGCGGAGGCGGCGGCGGGATGGCCGTTCCGCTCGGCGCCTACATCGGCAACGGCACCGGACCCGCCACGTTCCGGCCAAACACGGTTGCGTTGTTCACCGTGCTGATCCCCCTGGCTTGGATCACCGGGCGGGCCCTGGCCCGCGTGGTCCGGGCCGCCAAGAAGTAGGCAGCGCCGGCCAGGGAGAACGGCGCGGAAGCCGGTGCGGGCCGCGAGAACCGTGCCCGGCAAGCTTCCCTCCAAGAGCCCCCGCTCCCGCCTTGGCGGACCCTGCGTCGGGCCCTAGCGGACACTGCGGCGGGACCGTAGGCTCGAACATGACAGCCACCTACCGGAGAAGGACAGTCCCGATGAAACTGAGCCATATTCCCCTGCGCCTTTCCACCGGCGCGTTCATCCTCAACTCCGGTCTGGGCAAGCGGAACCTGGACCGAGACAGTGCCGCGGCGATGCAGGAAATGGGCAGCCGCGCGATCCCCCAGTTAAAGGAAATGGAACCCGAGAAGTTCGGCAAGCTGCTCGCGTACGGCGAGACCGCCCTCGGCGCGGCCCTGCTGCTGCCGTTCGTGCCCAGCCGGCTGGCCGGCCTGGGGCTGGCCGCATTCTCCGGTTCGCTGCTGGCCATGTACTTCAACACCCCCCACATGACCACCGAAGGCGGCGTCCGCCCCAGCTCAGAGGGCACCCCCGTGGCTAAGGACGTCTGGCTGCTCGGCATCGCGCTGGCGCTGATCCTGGACACCAAGGACAAGAAGCCGAAGGTCCTAACCACCCTGTAACTTCCGCGGCGCAGGACGACGGCGGAGCGTCCCCTCCGGCGTCGTCCTCCCCGTCCCCAGCGCCAGCGGCAGGTGCCGGACGCCGGTTCCAGCGTGAGATGATGGAAGCCATGGCCGCTCTCACTTTTCCGCTGGTTGACGTCAGCGAAATCATCCGGTTGGTGGGCGGCGCCGCCTTTGCGCGCGGCAAGATCTACGCCTCCGACGGCTCCGTTGCAGAACCCGTCTGGGACCCCTCCGTCCGGCTGCTGACCGCCAAGGTCATTGGCACCGCCGCTCTGCCGTACCGCTGCCGGATCTACTTGGAAACCGGCAAGAGCGGGCAGTGGCGCCCGGCATCGTCCTCCTGCAGTTGCCCGGTGGGCGACGACTGCAAACACGTGGCAGCCGTGCTCTTGGCCAGCAACAGCCGGCACGTCATCTCCAGCCAGGCCTTCGCGCGCGAGCCGGAACCGGAATCGGCCGGATGGCAGGACTCGTTGGAGGGGCTGATCGGCGGCACGCCGGACCCCGCCCGGCAGGATACCGGCAAGCCGTCAAAGGCCAAGGCGAAAAGTACGTCTCCGCTCGGACTGCAGTTCGACCTCCTGGAACCCGGACGGCGGCAGGACCGCCAGTACCGGCCCTCGGGCCTCTCCCTGCCGCAGGCCTCCGCGCCGGGCCCAAACTGGACGCGCAAGGCCGGGAACCGGCTGCGCGTCGGGGTCCGTCCCGTGCTGCAGAACGAGACCGGGCGATGGATCCGCAGCAAGCTGCGCTGGAACACCATCAGCTACAAGACCTACGGCCTGCCGCTGGACCCCGAACAGCACCGCTGGTTCAGCCAGTTTGCACCGCTGCACCGGGCCACCGGCCTCACCTACTTCGGCGAAGACAACGACTGGCTCTTCCTCGACGAATTCAGCAGCCCGCTCTTGTGGGAACTCTTCGCCGAGGCCAAGCGGCTGGGCATCGCCCTGATCGGCGCCAAGGCCGACACCGTCGTCGAGGTCCGGGAACAGGCCGTGATCGGTCTGGACGCCCACCGCGACGGCCCGGCCGACGCTTACGCTGACGCCGCCACTCCGGAAGCCGCCGCGGAAGCCCCCGCGGCCGAAGCCGCGGCGGAAGCCCCCACCCCGGAGACCGGCGGGGAGACCGGCCCCGCGACCGGCGACCTGGTCCTCACGTCGTCGCTGCGGATCGACGGGCGGGAACTGCCCACCGGGACGGCGGGCATCGTCGGCACGCACGGCGTCTACCACTACGCCGTCGACGGACAGACCGTCATCACGCTGGCCCCGACCGGGCATCCGGTGACCGACCAGGAAGCGAACCTGCTGCTCTCCGGCACCCCGCTGAAGGTGCCAGCCGCCGACGTCGAGCAGTTCATGGAGCGCTACTACCCCGTGCTCAGCCAGCGCATCGCCGTCGTCAGCAGCGACGGTTCGGTGAGCTTCCCGGAGATCGTCCCCCCGGAGCTCGTGCTGACCGCCTCCTACCGAAAAGGCAACGTGCTGCAGCTCGGCTGGCACCTCGAGTACCGCCACGGGGACAAGCCGCTGCGCCTGCCGGTCGACGAGCAGCCCGACGGCAGCCACTACCGCGATCTGTCGGCCGAGCAGGACCTGCTGGAGGCGGCCGAGGCGGTGCCGGGCGTGGGCACGACGGCGGCGCGCACCCTCCGGGACATGGCCACCGTGGATTTCACCCGCTACGCGCTGCCGGCGCTCGAACAGCTCGACGGCGTGCGCGTGGATATTGTCGGCGACAAGCCCGACTACCAGGAACTCACCGAGGCACCCGAGCTGACCATCAGCACGGTGGAGACCGACGAGAGCGACTGGTTCGACCTGGGCGTCATGGTCCGCGTGGCCGGCCGCACCGTCCCGTTCGGGAACATCTTCAAGGCCCTGGCCCGCGGCCAGACGCGGCTGTTGCTGGTGGACAAGTCCTACTTGTCGCTGGAGCAGCCGGTCTTCGACCGTCTCCGCCAGCTCGTGGACGAAGCCCGCCATATGCAGGACCGGGAATCGGGCGAACAGCTGCAGATCAGCCGCTACCAGGCGTCCCTCTGGGAGGACCTGGAGGAAGTGGCCACCGAAACGGTGCAGGCGCGTACCTGGCGCGAATCGGTGCAGGGGCTGCTGGAACTGGAAACAGTCGAGCAGACCCCGCTGCCGGCCGGCCTGCACGCCGACCTCCGCCCCTACCAGGCCGAAGGCTTCAACTGGCTCGCCTTCCTCTGGCGGCACCGGTTGGGCGGCGTGCTGGCGGACGACATGGGACTGGGCAAGACGCTGCAGACCCTGGCCCTGCTGCTGCATGCCAAACAGCAGGGCGACCCGGCCACTGCCCGGCCGTTCCTGGTCGTGGCACCCACCTCGGTGGTGTCCAACTGGGTCAACGAGAGCCGGCGCTTCGCCCCCGACCTCCGGGTCGAGAGCATCACCGACACCCAGGGCCGCGGCCGGCCGCTGTCCGAGATCGCGGCGGACACCGACGTCATCGTCACGTCCTACACGCTGTTCCGGCTGGATTTCGACACCTACAAGGAGATGGACTGGGCCGGGCTGATCCTGGATGAAGCCCAGTTCGTCAAGAACCGCGCCACCAAGGTCCATCAGTGCGCCCGCGATCTGCACGCGCCCTTCAAGATGGCGATCACCGGCACGCCCATGGAGAACAACCTCATGGAGCTCTGGTCCATCTTCTCCATCGTCGCGCCCGGCCTCTTCCCGTCCGCGGTCCGGTTTGTGGACCAGTACCAGCGGCCGATCGAACGCAGCCAGGACAAGGAGCTGCTGCAGAAACTGCGCCACCGGATCAAACCGCTGATGATGCGCCGCAGCAAGGAGGCCGTGGCCGAGGACCTGCCCGAGAAGCAGGAACAGATCCTCGAGGTGGAGCTGACGCCCAAGCACCGGCGGATCTACGACACGCACCTGCAGCGCGAACGGCAGAAGGTGCTGCGGCTGGTCGAGGACATGGACAAGAACCGGTTCACGATCTTCCAGTCGCTGACCCTGTTGCGGCTCCTGAGCCTGGATCCCTCACTGGTGGATCCGAAATACTCGTCGGTCCCCTCCAGCAAGCTGGGCGTCCTGTTCGAGCAACTCGAAGACGTCCTCGGCGAGGGGCATCGGGCGCTGATCTTCAGCCAGTTCACCAGCTACCTCAAGAAGACCGCCCAGCAGTTGGACGCGGCCGGCATCGAGTACTGCTATCTGGACGGCTCCACCCGCCGCCGCGCCGACGTCATCGACACGTTCAAGAACGGCAACGCGCCGGTGTTCCTGATCAGCCTCAAGGCAGGCGGCTTCGGCCTGAACCTCACCGAGGCCGACTACTGTTTCCTGCTGGACCCCTGGTGGAACCCGGCCACCGAGGCCCAGGCCGTGGACCGCACGCACCGGATCGGCCAGACCAAGAACGTCATGGTCTACCGGATGGTGGCCCGCGGGACGATCGAAGAGAAGGTCATGGCCCTGAAGGAACGCAAGGCCAAACTGATCGCCTCGGTGCTCGAAGATGATGCGATGTTCTCCTCCAAACTCACTGCCACCGACATCCGCGGGCTGTTCGGCGAGTAGCCGGCACCCGGCAGCACCTCAGTGCCTACTGCGTTTTGAGTGCCTCAGCGCCTACTGCGTCTTGATTTGCAGCAGCCGCCAGCCTTCGGGCACCTGCGCTTCGATCGCGGCCTTGGCTTCGGCATACGTGTCACCCTCGGCCGACAACTCCTTGGTTTCCACCGGCTGAATGATTCCCACAACTTTGACCACGGACTAAAGATATCCTCGCCCGCCCGGGCACCGCGGGATGCGGCTTGGTGCTTCCGCTCACGCCCGCCGGCCGAGGTGCCGCGCCCGGCCGGGTACGCGCCGCCGGCTCACGCCGGCCCGGCCCTCCCCATGGACGGCGGGGCCGCCGGAGGCTTCGCTCCCGCCAGGCGTTTCCTCCCCGGGCAGTCACCTGCCTCCGGCATGCCGGCGCCAGACCAGGTCCAGGCCCGCGTGGGCGCAGTCTATGTTCCAGTCCGTGTACCCCACGCCGAGCGCGTCCGGATGGTCGGAGGCGAACACCACCACCCCCGGGTAGTCCCGGATGAACTCCGCCAGCATGTCAATTCCCTGCCGGTCCAGATCGGCGTCGAGCCGGTTCAGGACCAGCAGCGGCGGATCGCCCAGCGAGGCCCTCGCCAGCATCAGCCGGGCCAGCTCGGAGGTGGTCAACGGTTCGCCGCCGCGCTTGAGCTGGGTCTCCTCGCCCCGCTCCAATTGCCTGATGCGGCCGGCGAGGCCGACGCGTTCCAGGGCCGCCGACCCGTCGTCCGGCGGGAGGTCGGGCCGGCGGTACCGCACGCTGCGGGCGATCGAGCCGCGCTCCACGTACATGCCCGCGGCGGCGTAGCCCACCAGTTTTCGGCGGGTGCGGCTGCCGCTTTCCAGCAGGTCCCGGCCGCCCACCATGGCCACCGCATTCGGGTCGCTGCGGATCCCGACCAGTGTCTCCAGGGCCCTGGTCCCGGCCGCCGGATCGGCGGTGCGGATGCGGATCCGCGCGCCAGGGCCGGCGGACAAGGGCGGCACCGGGCAGTTCCGGCAGGCGGCCAGGCCGTCCACCAGCACTCCCCCGCCGGCGCGGGAACCCGCCGGGACGGTTGCCTCCGCCGCTGCGGCGGACGCTGCCGTCCCGGCCGCGGCCCCCTCACTGGTTCCGGACCGGGCTGCCGGGCGCCGTCGTCGGGCATCCCGCGCCGCGGCGGCCACCGCGAGGGCCGGACCGAGAATGCGCCGCGCGGCCCGGAAGTTCTGCCGGTATTCCACCACCCGACCCAGGTCCGTGACGGGCGCGGAGATCATCCCCACGATGGTCAGCCCGGCGGCGATGCTGGCCGTGGGCACCGCCTGCCAGGTTCCGACCGCGGCCACGGCGGCGCCGGCGAGCGAGGCGGCTGCGGCCGCCGCCCCGCGGATGTAACCGGCGGCGGCGGCGCGGTGCACGGCCGCGTCCACCACCCTCCGCCCGGCCTTGTCGATCTGCCTGACCTCCCGGTCCTCGCCGCCGGCGGCACGGATGGTGCCGGCGGCAATCACCGTGTCGGCGAGCCGGGCGGCCAGCCGCCCCCGGTGTCGGCGCAAGGCGCCGGCGCGCTGGAACGCCGGCCGGGACAGCAACGCCAGCCCGGCGGCCAGCAGCACCAGGGGAACGACGACGGCGAACGCCAGCACCGGGGACAGGAACCACAGCGCCACCGTGGTTCCCGCGATCAGCGGGATGCCGACCGCCAGCGGCGCGATGCCCAGCGCGATCCAGTTCCGGACGCTGGAGAGGTCGTTGGTACTGCGCGCGATGGTCACCCCCGGCGACGGTCCGCGGTCGGTGGCCAGGGCAGAGGCCACCAGTCCCTTGCGGATCTCGTGGATGTAGTCCTGCCCGAGCTTTTCGGCCAGGACGCGCTCGAGGGCCCGCAGGCCGCCCAGCCCCAGCGCAGCTGCAGCCAGGCCGACGGCGGGCGGCAGGATGCCGGCCGCATCCGGCGCGGTGCCGCCCAGCAGCCGGGTCATCAGCAGCGCGCTCACCCCGGCGGCCGCGGCCATCAGCAGGCCGGTCGCCAGCAGGGCCGCCATCAGCCAGCGGCGCCGGCCGCGCAGCAGCTGAGGCAGCCGCCCGTCGGCAGGCGGGGGATTTTCCCGCGGTGAGTCCGCGCGATTCCGTGCGGCCGGCGCGGCCTTGGCCACCCGGGCCGTCACTGTTACCTCCGCTCCGGCAGCAGCTGCAGGGCCGTCGCCGGGTCGCACAGGTCGTAGGTGTTGATCACCGGGGCATCAATGACGCCGGCTGCTTCCCGGGCGGCCAGCGGCGAGGCGGTCAGCAGGCCGGAGACGGCGGGCACGCTGACGCCGGCGTCGCGCAGGACGGCCACGCCGGCGGTGGCGCCCAGGGCGTCGGCCGCGGAAAACACCACGTGGTCCACGGCGGCATGGAAAACCGGGTCGGCCAGCAGCCGGGCCGTTTCGCCCTGATAGACGCCGTCGGCAATTTCCACCACCACCACGTCGGTCTCGGAAGTGGTCAGCGCGTCGATCAGGCTGGTGAGCAGGCCGCGCACGCGCTCGTAGTCCAGCAAGTAGGTGGTCGGGAAGCCGAAGTCGGTGAAGTCGAGCACTTTCGCGGCTCCGGCATCGGCGAACAGCAGCGGGTCGTTGCCGGCGCCGGTGCCGGTGGCCTTTCCCGCGGACACGTGCAGGCCGGCCGCGGTCAGGCCCTTGACCAGGCAGCCAAGCGTGGTGGACTTGCCGGAGTTCATGGACGTGCCGAGCACCGCAATGACCGGCGGCCGTCCCGGCAGTGCGGTGCCGGCGCCGATCGAGTGCGGCGCCAGGTCGGCCAGGTTGACCGCGCGCCCGTCCCGCGCCAGCAGGCCGATGGGCTGGATGCGGGTGGCCCTGTCGATGCCGGCGTGCTGTTCCAGCACCCGCGCCGCCAGTCCGCCGCCGGCCACCAGCGAGCATTCGGACAGGTCGGCGGGTACCACCGCCAGGAACTGGTCCGGCGCGTACCGGTTGCCGTAGGCCACCAGGATCTCGTCGCCGACGAACATTGCCTGCCGCCGTGAGGCCGGGCTCTCCAAGCGGGTGTGCTTGCCGATCTCGACCACCCGGGCCAGCACCACGTCGCCGGCGGCCGGGGCGGCCTGGAGCAATTGGTAGCCGGTGGCGTCGAGGCAGAGGCGCTCGGCCAGGAACCGGGTGGTGTACGCCTTCTTGGCCCGGTGCAGCCGCTGCGGGTCTGCCGGAGCGGACGCCGGGCCGAAAAGCTCCCTGGCCGCACCGACGGTCGATGCGGCCAGGGAGAAAACCTCCGCCGCCGCGCCGGCCGCCGGTGCTGCAGGGGTGCCGAGTGCTTCGAGTCCTGCAGCGGTGCCTGCGGGGAAATCTGTGATGGTCATGGCCTGCTCCTTGGTTGTTGGGTGCGTCAGGAATGAGTCAACACATCCGCGATGAAACGAACATGACAGCCGCATGAGGGCTTTCTCATGAACCGTTTACCCTGTAGTTGCCCGTGCTCCCTGCGCTGTTCAGTCCACCGCGCAAGGAAGGTCCCCCGCCCTCCGGGAGCCGTATCCGGCCGGCGCGCACCGCCGTCGGGCTATGGTTGATGAGGGGACATGTCACCGTGTGGAAACCGTCCCGTCCACCCGGGTAAAAGGGGAAAAGTGCTGGCACTCGTACGTCATGGGCAAACCGACTGGAACGCTGAGGGCCGGCTGCAGGGGCATACGGATGTGCCGCTCAACAGCGTGGGCAGACGGCAGGCGCTGGACGCCGGCAGTTGGCTCGCCGAGAGCGATTGGAACGTCCTCGTGTCCTCGCCGCTGGGCCGCGCGATGGAGACCGCCCGCCTTATCGGCAGCCGGGTGGGGCTGGAGTTGGCGGAAACCGTGCCGGACCTCTCGGAGCGCGACTACCGCGGAATCGAAGGCACCGTGCTGCGCGGCCTGGAACGGCCGGAGATCGACGCGCTCATGCGGCAGGCCGAGCCCGAACGCGAGGTGGCCGCGCGGGGCGTCGCCGGCCTGCAGGAAGTGCTCCGCTCCTACGCGGGCCGCAACATCATCGTGGTGGCCCACGGAACGATCCTGCGGCTCACACTGAATCTCCTCCACGGCACGCCGCGGGGCTACATCGCCAACGGTGAGACCGTGCGATTGGATCCCGACCTGGTGCTCGGCTACCGGGCGGACCCGGACCAACTGGCCGCCGCGCGCTCCTGACCGGACCGATGCTCGGGTTCCGGCCGCCAAACGGTGACGGGGCCGAACGGGTGATGGGGGCGGGCCACCAGCTGCCGTGGAGCGGCCAGGTTCCTAGCTCCCGTCCAGGTGCCGGTGCAGGACGGCCGCCGCATGCGCGGACAGTTCCTCCCGCGGTGCGCACCAGTCCACCCAGCGGTGCAGGAAGGCGGTCACCTCGCCCGGGTCAACCGGCTCCAGTCCCCCTTCGGCCAGCACGGTTTCGCTGATCAGATCCAGCTTGACCGGGCTCACCCGGGTGAGGCGTCCGCCGTCGTAGTCCCAGCCGTAGCCGAGAACCAGGTTCAGCATGGCGCGTTCGGCGGGCGAATCGCGCCCGGTCTCCCGCACATAGCGGGCGGCCGTCTCCTCGATTTCCTCCTGGCGGAGCGCCTCGAGTTCTTCTTCCCGGACAGGCCCTGGTTCACCGCCGCCGGACGGCAGCGCGCCGGCGGCGGGCGCGTCGGCGGCGGGCGCGTCGGCGGCCTCGGCCCCGGTGCCCGCCACAGTTGTCCCCGCCACTGCCCCTGCCCCCGCCTCGGCGTCGTCGAGCTCGGCATAGTCCTCGTCGGAGAGCCAGTCTTCGCTCTCGTCCTCGGTGTCGTCCGCGAGCTCGATGATCGTCCGCAGCCACGCCTGGGCCACCCAGCGGCGCGCACCGAAGTCCTCGTCCACCATGTGCTCCGGCAGGTCCGTCGAGGCATCCAGTCCTTCCCAGGCGTCCAGCGCGGCGCCGGTCAGGTCTGCGTCCGCGTCGAGCACCAGCCCGGCTTCCTGGGCGTCCGCGTTCAGCTCTTTGAGCGCGGCGGCCGGATCGTCCACGAGCCCGGTTTCCATCACCGTGCCGCCGAAGATGTTGCCGTCCAGCAGTGCCAGCAGCCCCACCTTCTCGGTGCCGGTGGTGAATTCGAAGAGCATGTTGGCTTCGTCGCCGAAGACGTCCGCATAACGGTGCAGGGCCGTCACGGCCACCGGATGCTTGGCCCATTCCGGCTCGGTGAACCCGTCGGCCACCAGCCGGTCGGCCAGGGTTTCGGCGTCACGGCGCATGTCCGGACGATCGATCAGGAAGGCCAGCGCGCGCAGCATCGGCACGGTCCCGGGGCCGGTTCGGTCCTCGGCCAAATCCAGCCAGCCGTAAAACAACTCATGACGGCGCTGCTGGCCGGATGCGTCGGCCGTGTCCCACAGGTCCAGCAGGTAACCGGCCAGGGAATGGGCGTCGATGGGGCTGGGCGAGTCCAGTGTGTCGGCGAACGGCCGTTCCAACTCGCGGTAGAGCTCCAGCAGTGGGTCGCCGGCCGGCCCGCCCTGCCGGCCACCGAACCGGCTGTTCTTCAGCTTTTTCGGCTTGCGCTTGCGGCTCACAGGGCTCATGGCACGAGTGTGCCATGACCGCCGCCGCGAAGGTACCACCGGGCGGGCCCGCGGCCGCGGCGCGTATCGACTCACAGGCCGCGCATTCCGCAGAGGACCCGTGCGGAACGTCCGCCCCGGATGTAAGACTGGCCGCATGCCGTTTTACCAGGACCCCTCCGCCACCGAACCGCTGACGGCCATTCCCCTGGTCCAGCGCACCAAGAGATGCTTCCAGCTCGCGGCGCCGATTTTCTACCGGGCGGAAACAACCTCCCCCGTGGTCCGGATCGAGGCGCACGATCTCTCCGCCGGGCTCGAGCACAATTCCACCGACCTGGCGTCGGTGCCCACCTGGATGTGGGGACTCATCGCCAGCTACGGACGGCAGACCGCTCCGGCCCTGTTGCACGACCAGCGCACGACGATGTGTTCCAGCATGCCGGGCGAGCAGGGGCTGCAACTGCGCCGCATCTACGACGAGGAATTCCGCCGCGCACTGCTGGACACCGGGGTGGCGGCCTTGCGTGCCCGGCTGATGTGGGCGGTCGTGACGGTCCAAGCTTACCTTCAGTATGCCGGTGCCCGCGGCCGGCTGCTGGGGGCGTCCGTCGGGGCAGGTGCCGTCGGGCTGCTGGCCGGCGCCGTGCTCGCGGCAACCGGCGCCGGTCTGGTGCCCCTGGCCGCGGCTGTCCTCCTGACCGGCGCCCTCTGTTTGGCTTGGAGCCGCGACTGGGCGGTGGTCGCCGTCCTGGCTCCGGCGTTCGCGTTGTTCTCGCCCGTGCTGGCCGCAGCTGCCGCCGGGGCCCTGCTGCTCTGGGTCTGCGAAACGGCGTGGTGGGCAGCGGGCAAACCCTTCGCAAAGCGCCCCGATCCGCCACCCGTCGTCGGACCCTTGGCCCGGACAACTCAACCGTAAGCCCCGGCGGTATTTCCGGGCTCCCGGGCGCGCTCCCTGGGCCGGCTTCCCTGCCCGGAACCGGTGCCGGCCAGCCCCCCGAAAGCGCCGGTTTGGTTTGATTGGCAAAACCAAACGGAAAGGGCTAAACTTGAGGCATGCCCGCCAGCTCCCGCAAACAGCCCGATCCGGGCGTCATGATCCGTGACGCCGTGGCTCAAGTGGTGCGCTGGGCATCCCATGCGGAGACGCGAAAACAGTTGTTCGACCCGCGCGAGGTTGGCCTGACGCCCACCGACGTGGCCTTGCTCGAGTACATCGACGACAACGGCCCCGTCCGGGTCTCGGAACTGGCCTCGCAGCAGGGCGTGGACAAATCCACCATGACCCCGCAAGTCCGCCGCCTGGAGGACAAAGGGCTGGTGGACAAACAGTCCGATCCGGACGACGGCCGGGCCACCCTGGTGACGGCGTCCACGGCCGGACGGCGGATGCACCGGAACATCGGCAAGGCCGGCGCGGCCGTCGTCGATGAAATCCTGGCGGATTGGTCCGACGAAGACCGCGAAGCTTTTGCCCAATTCTTTACCCGCTTCGCCGAGCAACTGCTGCGCGGTGAAGCGTCCACCCGAAGCGACTCAGAAAGGAACACGACCGGCGATGTCATCGAAGGCTCTTGAGCAAGGTGGCAAACACGATCTGCATACGCTTTCTACACGGTTGACCGCAACCCGGCAGCTGCTGACCCAGAAAGTACGTACCGCCGGTTTGCTGTTCCCGCTGCTGACCCTGGCCGGTACGGCCGTGTTCTGGTCCATCGTCTGGCTGCTGGACACCGCCCCCGTCCACGCCCTCTCCCCCGTCAACGCGTTGCTGCGGATCTACGGCACCGGGATCGCCGTGATCGCCACGATGGTCATCGTCGGCGCCTCCGTCTGGCTGATCGTCAAGCGGTTGGGCTACGCCGACAGGTTCACCGAGGTTCTGTTCGAGCATGCCGACGACATCGGGCCGGTTCCGGCCGCGTCCGGCAGCCTGGCACGGAGCGCCACTGGGCCGGCGGCCGGCAGCGCCATGTCCCCGGCGGCCGGCAGCGCCTTCGCTGCGCTGCCGTCCGCGGCTCCCCGACTGCAGCTTGAGGCCGCACGCACGGACGCCGATGCGCGGCCGGTCTACGCACTCGCTGCCCCCACGGCGCAAGCCGCAGCCATGCCCGGCGCCCCGGCTGCGGCGGCACCGGGCGGGGAAAAGCCTGCCGTCGCCGAAAACCGGGCGGCAGACCCAGCGACGGGATCGGCCTGCACCGCCCCGCCGCTGGCCAAGGGCAACCCGCTCAAGAAGGGCAAAGGCCGCCGGAAGTAGCGGCCCCACCATCCAATGGCCGGCGTCAGCGAACGGGCGCCGGCCATTATTCTTGCCACACGCCGCCCGCTGCCCGGGCGGAGCTTCGCGGTTGCCGGTCAGCCCCGGGACGGATCCAGCTGGGCGGCGGCCGCCGCCTGGAGGTCCGGGTCGCCGGTGGCCATGGCATACAAGCCGTAGTTGATCGGACCGGCCGAAACCAGTTCGGCACAATGCTCGGCCAGCCGCTGCGGCACCCGGCCGCCCGCTTCCCGGAAGGTCCGCACGGTCAATTCGAAGGCCTCGGGGGTGGACATCATGTAGTGCAGGCTGAAGTCCAGGGCCGGATCCCCCACCCTGGCGCCCGTCCAGTCCAGCACCGACCGGATCTCGGCGTTCTCGTCCAGCAGCAGGTGGGCCGGGTACAGCTCACCGTGGCTGAAAACGGTGAAGTCCGGCCAATAGCTGTCGTCGCCCAGCCAGGCGTCCCACCGTCGCAGCAGGTCCGGCGCCACCCGGAACTCCGATCTCACCTTGTCCAGGTTGGTTCGCATCTCTTGACGGACCTCGGCAGCCGTCAAAGCCGGGATGCCGGCCTGCCGCGCCTCGTCCGCGCTGATGCGCTGCAGCTGGGCGATCAGCCGTCCCAACGACGCGCAGTAGGCGGGAGACTCGCGGTCGAAGTGCCAGACGGGCTCCCCGTCCTCGAGCGTCAGGCCCGGCTCGCCCGGCAGTTCGGGGTAGGCGACCAGGCCACGGTTCCGGATGCGCCAGTCCGGCACCGCGGCGGAAATCCTGTTCTTGACCAGGTTCAGGATACTGGCCTCGTCGGACATCTTCGATGCGACGTCAGGCCGCCGCGGGATCCTGAGCACCCACCTCTTGCCGTCATGGGCGGTGGCATAGGCCACCAGGTAGTCCAGCCCTGCTTCGTTGAACCGGATGGAGCGTGGATCGATGGCCAGCCCGTTTTGTGCGGCGAGGTCGGCGACGGAGTCCGGCGTGTAGTCGTGCGCTGCGCTCATGGGTACCTCCGGTCGGCTGTGTGCCACTGTAGCCACAAGCCCGCGCGGAGGCCATGCCTGCCCGCCACGGCGCCTGCCCGGCCCTTAACGCCCCCGCCGTACCGCCGCCATCACTGCGGCAAGCACGACGGCGGTGCCCCGCCCCGCGTGGGGAGGCACCGCCGTCGACGGTTCCCGGAGGACGGCCGTCCTCTTCGGTCAGCCGCGGTCCGCCACGTCGTCGGCTGCCACTCCCTGGCGCAGGGTGGCGCCGCGGAAGAACTCCGGGTTGCGCCGGTACATGAGCACCATCAGCACCGCCCCGAGCAGGATCACGCCGCAGCCGAGCACAAATACCAGGCCCAGGCCGCCGATCGAAGAACCGGAACCGTAGGCAGGATCCATCGAGTCCACGGCCGTCTGCACGAACATCACCAGCAGGATGACCCCTCCCAGCAGCGGCGCCAGGAACTTGAGCCCGAAGCCGCGTAGCGAGGCGAAGGCATCGGCTCGGAAGTACCAGACGCACGCCAGGGCGGTGACGCCGTAGTAGAAGCAGATCATCATGCCCAGCGCGGTGATGGTGTCCCACAGCGCGTTCTCGGACATGATCCGGGTGACGGTGTAAAAGCCGCCGGCCGCCACCGCGGCCGCGACGGTGGCGTAGCTGGGCGACTTGAACCTCGGGCTGATCGTGGCGTAACCGGCCGGCAGCGCCCGGTAGTGGCCCATGGCGAGCATGGTCCGGGCGGGCGAGACGAAGGTGGACTGCAGCGACGCGGCCGAACTGCTCAGCACGGCCAGGGACATCAGGATGGCGAACGGTCCCATCACCGGACCGGCGAGCGTGGCGAAGATGCTCTCCTGGTTCTCCGGGTTGCCGGCGCCCAGGCCCTCGGTGCCCACGCCGGCGTAGGCCAGCACGGCCAGTGCCACGGTCATGTAGATCACGACGATGACCATAATGGTTGCCGCGGCGGCACGGCCTGGCGTCTTCTCCGGGTCCTTCGTCTCCTCGTTCATGGTGAGCGTGACGTCCCAGCCCCAGAAGATGAAGATGGACAGCGAGATGCCGGCGGCGAAGGCCGAGAAGGATTCGACGCCGAACGGGTTGAACCAGTCGGCCGAGATCTCCAGCGCGTCGAACGCCGTCCCTCCCGCCACGTGGCCGAAGGCGGCCACGGCGAACCACACGAGCACCACCACCTGGAACGCCACCAGCACGTACTGGAAGGTCTTGGTGGTTTCCATGCCCCGGTACGAGATCCAGCAGGCCAGACCGATGAAGATCCAGGTGGTGGCGATGTTCAGCGGCAGGTTGTTGGTCAGGTCGGCGAGCGCTGCGTTGCCGGTGAGCTGGGCGAGCATCAGGTAGAAGAAGTCGACCGCCACCGCTGCCAGGTTGGAGAGCACGATCACCGTTGCGGCGATCAAGCCCCAGCCGCCCATCCAGCCCACCCAGGGACCGAAGGCACGGGTGGCCCAGGTGAAGGACGTGCCGGAATCCGGCATGGCGTTGTTCAGTTCCCGGTAGCCGAGGGCCACCAGCAGCATCGGGATGAAGCCCACCAGGAAAATCGCCGGCAGGTGCACGCCGACCTCGGCGATGGTGGGGCCGAGCGCCCCGGTCAGCGTGTACGCCGGGGCAATGCAGGAGACGCCGATGACGACGGCGCCGAGCAGGCCGACCGAACCGGATTTCAGGCCCTTCCGGCTCAGTCCGCCCGCGGTACGCCCGGGCTTGGTGATGGTAGTGGTCATGGTTATGCCTCCTTGCGGCCGGCGCCGTCGGAATCTTCAGGCCCCGTGGGCTCGCCGGGATCTTCGGTAAGTTGTGGGGCGCCCAGGTAGCCGCGCGGGACAACCACCATGGGCACCGGCAGCGCGCGCAGCACCTTGCTGGCCGTCGCCCCGAGGAACATGCGGTTGTGCGGCGCCAGCCGGCTGGAGCCGATCAACATCACTTCGCCGTCGTCCCACTCCAGCGCGTCGATGGCGTCTTCGATCGAGCGGCCCTCGGCGACGCCGGCGGTCACCCGGCCGGGCAGCACCACTTCTGCCTCTGCCAGCCGTTCCTTCACGTGGGTCTCGGCGCGGGATACCGCGTCCGCGTCGGAGGAATCCAGCGGCACCAGCGAGAGCAGTCGCAGGTCCAGGCCCCGCTGGTGGCCGGCGTTCAAGGCGACCTGCATGACCTCGTCCGCCCCGGCCCGGTTGCCGATGCCCACCGTGATCCGCGAGACGGAGTCGGTGCGCCGGTAGCCGCGCGGCGCCAATGCCACTGGGACCGTGGACGCGTGGAGCAGTCCGCTGGCGACGGTGCCGACGCTGAAGCGGCGGAAAACACTGTTGCGCCCGGCACCGATCACGATCAGCGCCGCGCCGAATTCCTCGGCGGCGGCAATCAGGCCCTCGGCGTTGGAGTCGGCCGGGCGAACATGGGCGCGGGCCGGAACGTCGTCGGGCACCAGGTCCAGTCCCTCGGCCAGCCACTTCCGGATCTGGTCGGAGAGGATCCCGCCGAAGCCCGATTCGGGCCGCGGATAGGCGCCCGAGTAGGGCGAGGATTCGGGCAGCACCATGACCAGGTCGAGGCTGCCGCCCTGCCGGCGGGCCAGCGCCGTCGCGAGGTTGACCGCCTCGCGTCCGCTGTCCGTGGCGGTGTAGGCAACAACATAACGCCGCATGCCTAGCCCTCCCGGCCGGCAGCAGGGACGAGCTCACCGGCGTCGGCCGTGTGTGCCGCGAGGATGCGGGCGGCGGTCGCGCGGCCCATCCGCACTGCGCCGTCCACGTGCTGGTAGCCGGCGCCGGCCAGATCGGAACAGGACCAATAGATCGGTCCGACGGGGGTCGACTGGTCCTTGCCGTAGCGGGACAGGCCGCCCAGATCGTAACTGGAGGCGTAGGCGCCGCGGGTCCATTCTTCGGATCCCCAGTCCGACTCGTAGTACACCACCGGGGCCAGCGCGGCCGGGCCCAGGTAGTCGGCGATTGCGGAGAGGATCGCGGCCTTGCGCTCCCCCGCGCTGAGTTCGAACATCGCGTCTGCCTTCTCATCGCTCACGAAGCCGACCAGGGTGCCGCGCGAGTCGCCGTGGTTGGTGTTGTCGTACACCTCCTGGACCACCGAGTTGGCGCCGAAGCACGTTCCCGAGAGGCCGTCGGCCCGCCAGAACGGCGTTTCGTAGACGGCGTGGACCTTGATCACCAGGCCCAGGGACTGGTGCTGGTGCATCTGGTGCTGCCGGCGCGGCAGTGGCGGGTCGTAGGAGACACGCGAATACAGGTTCGGCGGCACGGCCATCACGGCGTAGCGGGCCTCCACGGTGACACCGTCCGCGGTGGCGGTCACGCCGTCGTCGTTCCAGCGCAGCGCGCGCACGGGTGCGTTGAGCACGACGTCGTCGCCCAGTTCGGCGGCCAGGCGCACGGAGACCTCCTGCATGCCGCCCACCACGCGCTTGTCCAGGATGAATTCGTCGTCGACCAGGTTGCTGAACGAGCCGGCGGACGCGGCCATCAGCACCGCCTGCAGCACCGAGAACGAGTGCGCCGGCTTGGTCAGCATGCCGCCGGCCACGAACAGGCCGATGTTGTTGCAGGCTTCCTCGTCCGCGGACTGCTGGCGCAGCCACTGGTCGAAGGAGATGGTGTCCAACTCGCGGGCCTTGGGGTGGGCCCACGGTTCGTCGGCGCCGACCTCGCCGGCCAGGGCGTCCAGCAGCCCGATCAGCCGGTTCATCTCGGACTCCGTGGAGGCGCTGACCGGGAACATGGCGCCGGTGTAGCGCTTGGCTTCGCCCGTGGGGTCCAGGTAGATGCTCTCGCCGTCGCGGTAGCGGCTGTAAGTCTCGAGCCCCAGCTCGTCGAGCAGCTCCAGCAGGGCCGTCTGGTCCGGTGAGACCCACTGTCCGCCGATTTCGAGCATGGCTCCGTCCACCACGTCGGTCCAGGTGCGGCCGCCCACGCGGTCACGCGCCTCCAACACGGCCACGGACATGCCCGCCCGTTTCAGGTCCCGGGCCGCGGTCAGCCCGGAGGGCCCGGCGCCGATGACTACTACGTCCCGCTTCAACTTGCTCACTGTGTTCAACTCCCATTCGTGCCGTGGCGGTCCGGCCGCTTGGTGCCTGGCCCCGCCCGCTAAATGAACGACATTCATTTAGCGTCAACACTGTAACCCGTGCCACAGCGTTTTGAAAACCGGTGCCTCCACGGACGTTCGGAAAGCGTTGCGTAGGATGGCCCTACAGGCCGCACCGCCGCGGCCCGCACGGCCGAGGGAAGAGGGAGCCCGTGGTAACAGCACGCCCAGCCGGCGAGGACGCCTCCGTCCGGAACGGGAACCGCCCCGCCGGACGCCCCGTGCAGAAACTGCTGTCCAAGGAACTGATGACGACGGCGGCGCTCGGCCTGATCGAATCGCGCGGCTACGAGGGGCTCACCATGTCGGCCCTGGCGCGCACCCTCGGGGTGGCACCCTCCGCGCTCTACAACCACGTGGCGTCGAAGCACGACGTGCTGCTGCTTCTTCAGGACCACGTGATGGCCGGCGTGGACGTGAGCGTGTTTTCCGACCTGGAGTGGGCGGACGCGGTGCGCCGCTGGGCGTGGTCCTACCGCGACGCCTTCACCCACCACGCCCCGCTGATTCCCGTGATCGCGGTGCTGCCCGTCACCGGCGCACCGCACACCCTGGCCATGTACGAGGCCGTCACCGCCGGCTTCTTGAAGGCCGGCTGGCCGGAGCCGCAGGTCGTGCCGGCGATCGTGGCTTTGGAGTCCTTCATTTTCGGGTCGGCCTTCGACGTGACCGCGCCGGCGGACATCTTCGAATCGGGCGAGCTCGCCGCGGCCAACCCGGCCTTCACCTCCGCCGTGCGCTCGCAGGATGCGGGACCCACTGGTTCGGCTGCGGACGCGGCCTTCCGGCTGGGCCTCGAGGCGCTGATCGCCGGCCTGGAGATGCAGCTCGAGGCCGCCCGCTCCGCCTGACCCCGGCACGCCCGCTGCAGCCCCTGCCCCATCTCGCCCCACCCCCTACCCCGCCCCACGATCGAGAAGTCAGATAACGCCCCTTTCAGGCCCGAAAAGGGCGTCGTCCGAATAGTCGATGATGTGTGGGGAGATTTGGCCTGCGGGAGCCGGCAGGGGGACGGCGGCGGCTGGGTGGTCCTTTCGACGAGCGGAAGCGGGTCTTCCGAGCGGGTGGAAGGGGGTCTTATGTTCCCGCCTTTTCCGCAGGAAAAACCATTAAAACGCAGCGAAAGTGCACCGTTTACCCATGCAGGGAAGCATTCCCCGGCAGGTGTCGCAGGATAGGCAAAAGCCGGCCGTTTGGGGGCTTTCGGCTTGCTAATTTTCTTGAAGAGCTGGCGAGGTGCCAGCCGGCCGCTGGCCAGAATGCCAGCGATTCAATCGCACAGGAGTTCTCATGCTTTCCATCATCGCCACCCTCCAGACCCTCGGTTTCACCGTGAAGAACCGCCTCCAGCGCGAGGAGACCGGCGCCACCGCCGTCGAATACGCCCTCATGGTGGGCCTGATCGCCGTCGTTCTCATCGCCGGCCTGACTATCTTCGGCCCGCAGTTGCGTGACTTCTTCGGCGGGCTGGGCGGCAAGCTCAACCTCGACGGCAGCAAGACCGGCACCATCGGCGGCTAACCAATCCGGCTCCTAGTTCATCCCGGATTGGACAAATCCACCTCCTGGGTGGCTGGGACGGCGGCACCGTTCGCTCCCGTCCCAGCCACCGAACCGTGAAAGAGCAACACATGAAGCGCATGACATCGGAACGCGGAGCGGCAGCCGTCGAGTTCGCCCTGGTCTTGCCCGTTCTGTTGTTGCTGCTGCTGGGGATCGTCGAGTTCGGACGCGTCTACAACGCCCAGATGCAGCTCACCGCAGCTGCACGGGACGGCGCGCGCGTCATGACCATCAACAGCACGGCGTCCAGCGCGGCGGAATCGCGGGCGGCAGTGATCGCCTCGGCTCCTGCACTAAACCCGCGGATTGCACCGGAGCAGGTCACCGTCGCCGTTTCCCCCAGCGCCACCGGTGTCTGTGCTCCGGGATCGGTCGCCACCGTGACCGTGGCCTACCCCATGGCTTTTCTCTCCGGCCTCTTCGGGGCCAGCATCACCTTGACCGGCAAAGGAGTCATGCAGTGCAGCGTCTGAGCGACGAACGCGGCGCCACGGCCGTCACCACCGCCCTTTTCATGGTGGTCCTGCTCGGCATGGCCGCCGTCGTCGTGGACATCGGGGCCCTGTACTTCGAGCGCGCCCAGTTGAAGAACGGCGCCGACGCCGGCGCGCTGGCCGTCGCCCAGAACTGCGCGGCAGGCCACTGCGACGCGGACTTCACGGCCCTCGCCACATCGCTCGCCAGCCAGAACGCGAACGACGGCCTGGCCAACGCCAGCGTCCAACTAGACCCCGCCGCCGCCACCGCCACGGTCACCACCACCACGCGGTCTTCCGACGGCCACTTCCTGGCCCAACACTTCGCGCCCATCCTCGGCCTGGGCGACTCCGCCTCCATCACCACCGAATCCCGGGCCCGCTGGGGAGCCCCCGTCGCCGGAACATCCGTCCTCCCCATCGCCATTTCCTACTGCCAGTTCCTGGGCATGCTCGACGGCGGCCTGCAGCGGGTGGAATTCAACCCGAACGGGCTGAACAACACGGCTGGATGTTCCAGCTCAACGGTGCCGGGCAGCACCGGCGCGGCCTATACGATCCCGGGCGGCTTCGGCTGGCTGAAGCAGGATCCGGCCCGCCCGTGCCAGGCCAAGATCAACCTCGGCGCGACCGGCCTTCCGGGCTTCCCCGTCGATCCTGAAGTGGCCAGCGATACGGGTAACGACGTGCCGTCCTCCTGCAAGCAGACCAACATGCTGCAGCAGATTGCCGGCACCACCGTCCTGTTGCCGTTGTATGACAAGGTCGGCGGCCAGGGGACGAGTGGCTGGTACCACATCATCGGGTTCGCGGCCTTCAAGGTCGTCGGCTGGAATTTCAGCAGCACGTCCCATAACAACCTCAGCCCGGCCTCGGTGCAGTGCACCGGCAGCTGCCGGGCACTGATCGGCGAGTTCGAAACGTTCGTGACGCTCGACGCCGGCGAACAAGACTTCATCTTCGGCGGCGCCAACAACACCTTCGGCGCCTCCCTCGTCACGCTTGTCCATTAGGAGCACCGTCGGTGAAAAAGAGAATTGTCGGGGCCATAGCGGCCCTGCTGATGGCCGTCGTCGGAACCATGATGGTCCTCGCCTACATCGGCAGCGCCGACCAGCGTGCCTTGGCAGGCACCGAAACGATGGAGGTCCTGGTGGTCGCCGAGAATGTGCCGGCTGGCACGCCCGGCGAAGAGCTCGGCGCGTATGTTGCGGCTGAGCTCGTTCCGGCCAAGGCCGCGGCGGCCGGGGCGGTAACGGACGTGCAGAAGCTCACCGGACAGGTCGCCACCGTCGACCTGCTCGCCGGCGAACAGTTGCTGGCCGCCCGCTTTGCCCCGCCCTCGGACCTGCAGGAAGCGGGAACCGTCGCCGTCCCGAAAGGCATGCAAGAACTCTCCATCTCCCTGGATCCGGCTCGCGTGGTTGGCGGGCAGTTAAAGGCCGGAGACACCGTGGGCGTCTTCGTCTCGATGGAAGCCGGCCCCGGCGACACTAAGGCCGTCACGCACCTAACCCTGCATAAGGTCCTGGTCACCCGGGTGCAGGGCGTGGCGGTCGCCGCCGATTCCGGCGATGCCACCGTCCCCGCCAACAACGTCCTGGTCACCCTAGCCGTGGTGGCACCGGACGCCGAAAAGATCGTGTACGCGCAGGAGTTCGCCCGCACCTGGCTCTCCAAGGAACCGGCCGACGCCAGCGACAAGGGAACGCGCCTGGTGGACAAGGACGAGGTCTACAAATGAGCCGCTACGTACTGGTGGGCACCAACGCCGACTTCGAACAACGCTTCGCCGCCGCCGCGGTAGGTTCCCTGGCCGGCCATACCCAGCTGTGGAACGGGACTGGACTTCCCAGCGAACCCAACGATGTCTTCGCCGTGCTGTCCAACCCGCAACTCGTTGACGCCGTGGTGCTCGGCCCCGGGCTGGCCCCCGGGCAGGCGTTGGACCTGGCGGCGGAGTTCGAATCGCAACGGCCCGAGATTTCGGTGCTGCTGGTCGCGGCGCCGAGCCCCGACGTCGTGCTGGCCGCCATGCGCGCCGGCATCCGCGACGTCGTGGCTCCCGGCGCCGATGTCCGCGATATGGCCGCACTGCTGCACCGCGCGGTACGCAGCGCCAGCCACCGGCGGCACAGCGTTCCCTCGTCCGATGGCCAGTCCGCCCACGGCCGCGTCGTCGCCGTCGTCTCCCCCAAGGGCGGCGCCGGGAAGACCACGGTGGCGACCAACCTCGCCGTCGGGCTGGCTGCCGCCCCGGAGCAGCAGACCGTCATCGTCGACCTGGACCTGCAGTTCGGCGACGTGGCCAGCGCGCTCTGCCTGGAGCCGGAACATTCCCTGGTCGACGCCGTGCAGCCGCACGCACAGAAGGACAGCATTGTGCTCAAGTCTTTCCTGGCCCGGCACCCCAGCGGGCTGTATGCGTTGTGCGCGCCGCCGTCGCCGGCCGATGCCGACCAGGTCACCGGCGAGCAGGTATCGCTGCTGCTGGACCAGTTGGCCGCGCAGTACGCGCACGTCATCATCGATACGTCCCCGGGGCTGTCGGAGCACACGCTGGCCGCACTGGATCGCGCCACGGACTATATCTTCGTGGGCGGCATGGACGTTCCCAGCATCCGCGGACTCCGAAAGGAGCTAGAAATCCTGCGCGAGCTGGGCATGGAACCGCTCACCCGCCACATCGTGTTGAACGGGGCGGATCCGCGCGACGGTCTCACCCGCCGCGACGCGGAGACCACCCTCGGGTGCAAAGTCGACGACGTCATCCCGGACACCCGCGCGGTCCGGATTTCCACCAACCAAGGCGTGCCGGTGCTCGAAAGCGCCCCGCGCGATCCTGCGGCCCGCGCCTTGCACAAGGTGGTGGACCGCTTTGCCCCCGCCCCGGCCGGCCTGCTCAAGCGCCGCGGTCGTCACCGAAGAGGATAGCCATGAACCTTGCCCAACGGCTTCAGGCAGTGCACGGCACCGCCCCGACAGCTCCCCCCGCCCGTGGCCATGCCGCCGCGCCTGCTGCAACCGCCACCACCGCGCCGGCACCGGCTGCTTCCGCATCCGCTGCTCCGGCGACGACGACGACGGCGACTGCGACTGCGACTGCGACTGCGGCGACGCCGGTGACTGCCTCGTCCACCGTGGCCGCGGCGCAGCCTGCCGCTGCCGGCCGCACGGCTCCCCCCGCCGCCCCTCCCCCGGCGCAGGATGCCCTGTTCAAGATGAAGGAACGTGCGAGCGCGGTCCTCTTCGAACGCATGGGATCACGCCTGCTGGATGCTTCCCTGGACGAGGACAAGCTGCATCTCGTGGTGCAGCAGGAGCTTGCCAAGGTGGTGGAGGAAGAAGAGAATTCGCTCAGCCACCTGGAGCGCCAGCGCCTGATCCGTGAGGTCAGCGACGACGTGCTCGGCTACGGTCCGCTGCAGCCGCTGCTGGAGGATCCGGACGTCTCCGAAATCATGGTGAACGGACCCGACATGATCTACGTGGAGCACAAGGGCAAGCTCTCGCGCAGTTCGGCCCGCTTCCTGTCCGAGGACCAGCTGCGCCGGGTCATTGAACGCATCGTGTCCAGGGTCGGCCGCCGGATCGACGAATCGTCGCCGCTCGTTGACGCACGTTTGGCCGACGGCTCGCGTGTGAATGCGGTCATCCCGCCGCTGGCGGTCGACGGGTCTTCCCTGACCATCCGGAAGTTCGCCGCCGACCCTTTCCAGGTCCAGGACCTTATTGGTTTCGGCACGCTCTCCCCGGAGATGGCCGCGTTGTTGGACGCCTGCGTCCGGTCACGGCTGAACATCATCGTCTCCGGCGGCACCGGCACCGGAAAGACCACGCTGCTCAACGTGCTCTCCTCCTTCATTCCGGCCGGCGAACGCATCGTCACCATCGAAGACGCCGTGGAACTGCAGCTGCAGCAGGACCACGTGGTCCGGCTGGAAAGCCGCCCGAGCAACATCGAGGGCAAGGGCGCGATCACCATCCGCGACCTCGTCCGCAACTCGCTGCGCATGCGCCCGGACCGGATCGTGGTGGGCGAGGTCCGCGGCGGAGAAACACTGGACATGCTCCAGGCCATGAACACCGGGCACGACGGATCGCTGTCCACGGTGCATTCGAACTCCCCCCGGGACGCCATCGCGCGCCTGGAGACCCTGGTGCTGATGGCCGGGATGGACCTGCCCCTGCGCGCGATCCGGGAACAGATCGCCTCCGCGGTGGACGTCATCGTTCAGTTGACCCGCCTGCGCGACGGTACCCGCCGGGTCACGCATGTGACCGAGGTACAGGGCATGGAAGGCGACATCGTGACGCTGCAGGACGCCTTCGTCTTCGACTACAGCGCCGGTGTGGATGCCAGCGGCAGGTTCCTGGGCAAACCCGTTCCAACCGGGGTTCGCCCCCGGTTCACCGACCGGTTCCGGGAACTGGGCATCGACCTGCCGGCCGACATCTTCGAGCCGGCCGCCGGCCCGTTGCGCCCCCAGGCGGCGACGCGATGACCCCGGCGGTCCTGGTTATAGGAATCCTGTTTTGCTACGGCTCGCTGGCCCTGCTGGTGTCGGCCGCCGTCGGCACGCGGTCCCTGCGGCTTTCGCCGTCCCGCCGTGGCGCACCCGAACAGGGCTCCCGGCTCAGTGACGTGGCCGCCCGCTCCACCGCTGCCATCGAACGGCTCCTGGCCCGCCGCCGGGAAGCCCCGGCGATGGCCGGCGCCCTCGAAGCCGCCGGGCTGAGGCTCACCCCCGCCGAACTGGTGGTCCTGGTTTTGTCCGGCGCCGCGGTCGGCGCGGCCCTCGGAATTATGCTCGCGGGACCCGCCGCCGGCCTGCTCCTGGCCGTTGCGGCCCCGGCCGTCGCCAAGGCGGTCCTGGTCTTCCGCGCCGGCCGGCGCCGGACGGCCTTCGCCGACCAGCTCGACGACACGCTCCAGCTGCTGGCCAGCGGACTGCGTGCCGGCCACAGCCTGCTGCGCGCCGTGGACGCGGTCTCCGCCGAATCGGCGGCACCGACGTCCGAAGAGCTGCGGCGGGTGGTCAACGAAACGCGGCTGGGCCGAGACCTCGGCGAATCGCTGCACGATACCGCCGACAGGATGGGCAGCGAAGACTTTCACTGGGTCGCCCAGGCCATCGACATCCACCGAGAGGTAGGTGGCAACCTGGCCGAAGTCCTGGACCAGGTGGGCCAGACGATCAGGGAACGCTCCCAGATCCGGGGCCAGGTCAAGGCGCTCAGCGCCGAAGGACGGATCTCCGCCTTGGTCCTGATGGTCCTGCCCTTTGGACTCAGCGCGTTCCTGTTCGTGTCCAGCCCCGGCTATCTGGACAGTTTCACCCAGAGCCCGCTCGGTTTCTCCCTGCTGTTCGTGGCCGGAGCCCTGCTCGTCGCGGGCGGGCTGTGGATGCGCAAAGTCGTCAGCTTCAAGTTCTAAAGTTCAGCACCGTAAGTAAAGGAGTCCGCCGATGCCGCTGACTGTCATGGTGGCTGCCGCAGCCCTGGTGCTGTCGCTCCCGCTGTTTGCCTGGTCCCTGCTGGGCGGCAAGCATCCCCAGCACGAGGCCATCCGGGCCAATTTGTCCCGTGGCCTGGCCGGGCCGCGCGCGGTGAAGCGCAAGCGCGGGCGCCGGTTCGAGGCGCTGGCCGGCCGGTTCACGCCGGCAACCTTTGCCCAGCGTCTGGAACGCCAGCTGGCGCTGGCCGGACGCCCCGAGGCCTGGCCGCTGAAGCGGCTCATGGCCGCCAAGATCGTGCTTGCCGTGGCAGGCATTGTGGTCGGGCTCCTGTACGTCGCAGCCGCATCCGCGGGGCCCAGCGTCCTGCTGGCCATCGTCATCGCCGTCGTCGCCTACTGCCTCCCCGATCTTCTGCTGCACAGCGCGGGCCAGAAACGCCAGGCAACGATTAGCGAGGAACTGCCGGACACGTTGGACCAAATGACCATCGCCGTGGAGGCCGGCCTGGGCTTTGACGCGGCGGTCGCCCGGGTAGGAGCGAACGGTTCCGGTCCGCTGGCCGCCGAACTGATCCGCGTCCTGCAGGACATGCAGGTGGGCCGCTCGCGCCGCGAGGCCTACGACTCGCTGGCCGGCAGGACCACCTCGAAGGACCTGCAGCAGTTCGTTCGCGCCGTCATCCAGGCGGACGCCTACGGCGTTTCCGTCTCCGGCGTGCTCCGCACGCAGGCGGCCGAAATGCGCGTCAAGCGGCGCCAGCGCGCCGAGGAAAAGGCCATGCAGATCCCGGTCAAGGTAGTCTTCCCCCTGATGTTCTGCATTCTTCCGGTGCTTTTTATCGCGCTGCTCGGCCCTGCGGCACTGAACATCATCGCCACCCTGGGCGGCTGACGAGGACCGGCAGGCACGTCGGCAACCTCAGCAATCCCGCAACATTAGCCAAAGAAACCGGAAAACCGGCAGACCCGCCCGACATCGGAAAGTAGTCTCGAACCATGCCCACCCCATCCACCCACTGTGCACCGACGGGGCTGGCCCCGGCCGGGACCCGCCGCGTGCGGCGGCTGCCATGATGGCCGCTGACCAGCACCACGTCCTGCCGCTGGTTGACCCAGCGGTAGTGGAAGACCTTGGCGACGGTTTGGCCGACCACGGCATCGCCCGCGGCTTGGTCCAGGACTTTTCCGAGGCATGGCCGGAACGGTTTAGCTGCCTGGAGACCGCGTTGGACAGCCAGGACCGGACCGATTCCCTGGACGCAGCCCTCAGCCTGAAGACCGCCTCGATGATGGTGGGTGCCAGCCGACTCGCCTGGCTGGCCGGCGAGGTGGAGGCTCATATTCGTGCGGCGGATTTCGCCGAGGCAACGGCCCTGCTTGGTCTCATCCAGCAGTGCGGTACGGCCACGGTCAGCGAAATGCAGGGCATGAGGGCCGAGCCAGAAGCACCCGCTACACCGAGCGCTCCGGAGCCAGCCGATAACCGATTCCCCGCACCGTAACGAGCCAGCGCGGGCGGTGCGGATCTTCCTTCAGTTTGCGCCGCAGATTGCCCACGTGGACTTCGATCGCCCGCTCGTCGGCTTCGCTGATGTAGGCGTCCTCCGGGTAATAGTCCCCGCGCACTACCTTGACCAGTTCGGCCTTCGAGCGGACCGCCCCCGAGCTGCGCAGCATCTCCTGGAGCACGTTGAACTCGCTCCTGGTGAGCCGCAATTCCTCGCCCTCGCGCGACGCCGTACGCCGATCGGAATCGAGGACGAGCCCATTGTGCTCGAGGATTCTGCTGTCGGCGGGCGGGGCCGCCGGCAGCGGCGGCGCGTTGGCCGGGATGGCTTCCAGCGGATGGGGGGTGCGGGGCCGGCGCATCATCGCATGGATCCTGGCCCGCAGCTCGCGGGGGCGGAAGGGTTTGGTCATATAGTCGTCTGCGCCAAGCTGCAACGCCGTGAGCGTGTCGAGTTCTTCGTTCCTGCTGGTGAGCATCACGATGTAGCAGTTGCTGAACTGGCGGATCCGCCGGAGCACTTCGAAGCCGTCGATGTCCGGCAGCGAGATGTCCAGGGTGACGACGGTGGTGATCCGTTGCCGCACGGCATGGATCCCTTCCCGCCCGCTCGCGGCCGCCTGCACGTCGAATCCTGATTGCAGGAGGACGGCGCTCACCAGATTGCGGATGTCCACGTCGTCTTCGATCACTACGGCCGCACCCGGGTCACTCATTTTGCATCTCCTCCCTGCACGGTCCGCGTCGGGCTGCCCGAAGGCCATACGGGCCTCTGCAGAAGCCCGGATCTCTGATACTCCTAGAGGTTAATCGATTCTTTCTACTGTGAGCCTATGTCGGGCAGTGATGTGATGAAAGGGTGACCAACGATCCACAGAGCCGAGGGACCTAAAGGAACAAGGGCTGTGGCCTGTGAGCGGGTCCGGTGACCGTGGTGTTACCGCTCCTGCTTGCCGCGCTGGGAGCCCTGGCCGGCTGGTGCGTCTTCCCGCTCGCCCACCGGGAGGTCCGCACGGTACTTCCTGCCGCGTGGCGCTGGCCGATGGCGACCGCGACGGGCATCCTCTGCGGCCTCCTGGCTCCGGCCCGGGGAGCCGCAGAGCTTCCCGCCTTCGGCCTTCTCGCCGTCCTGGGCGTGCTGCTGGCCGCGATCGACCTGCGGCACAAGTTGCTGCCGAATCGCGTGGTCCTTCCGTTCCTGGGGACGGCAGTGGCGCTGCTGCTCCTGCCTGCCTTGACGGGCTCCGCGTGGCAGCCGGTCATGGCCGGGCTGCTCGGCTCGCTGGCGATGTTTGCCGCCTACCTGCTGGCCGCTCTAATCAAGCCCGGCGGCATCGGCATGGGAGACGTGAAGCTTGCTGCCGTCGTGGGCCTGTATGCCGGCTACGACGGCGTAGCGGCCTGGGTGGCCGTGCTGCTGGGGGCGTTCCTGCTGAACGCCGCGGCCATCGTCCTGCTCATGCTGGCCCGCGTGCTGAAGCGGGATTCGGACATCCCGTTTGGCCCGTCCATGATCACCGCCACGCTCGTGGTCGCGCTGGCCGGCCCGTTGCCCGGATAGTCCCGGGCTTACAACATCCGGCGGGCAGCGTCCGCGGAGGTGACGGTGAACATTTCCGGTTGCCGGAAGCCGCGCGAAGCGAACGCCCGGAAGACCGCATCCCGCACCGCATCCACCTCGTCTGCCGGCACCAGGGCGACGGCTGAACCGCCGAATCCCCCGCCGGTCATGCGGGCGCCCAGGGCGCCGTTCGCCTGAGCGGTCTCTACGGCCAGGTCCAGCTCCGGACAGGAGATTTCGAAGTCATCGCGCATGGAAACGTGGCTGGCGTCCAGCAACCGGCCGACGGCCGCGGGCCCCTCGGAGCGCAGCAATTCCACGGTCTCCACCACGCGCGCGTTCTCGGTGACGATGTGCCGGGCGCGGCGGAAAGTCTCATCGTCGAGCAGCCGTTGAGCTTCCGGCAGCCGGTCGAGCGGTACGTCGCGCAGCAGCGGTACACCCAGGGCTTCCGCGGCCCGGTTGCAGGAGTCGCGGCGGCTGGCATAGTCGCCGGTGGCATGGGCGTGCGAAACCTTGGTATCCATGACCAGGCAGGCCAGGCCCGCAGCCTCGAGGTCCAGTGGCACCAGTTCCACGGCTTCGCTGCGGCAGTCCAGAAACACGGCGGACCCGGCCGCCCCGAACAGGGAGGCGTACTGGTCCATGATGCCGGTGGGCGCGCCGACCACCTCGTTCTCCGCGCGCCGCCCGGCGGCAGCCAGCCCGGCCCGATCCAGCCCCGCCCGGTCCGACCCCGCCGGCCCCAACCCGGCATCCGCCCGCCGCCCTCCCACCAGTTCGGCCAGGCCGAGGGCCACCGCGCATTCCAGCGCGGCGGACGAGGACAAGCCGGCGCCGACCGGAACGTCCGAGTCCACCAGCAGGTCGAAGCCGGGCAGGCGTACTCCCGCCTGCTCCAGGGCCCAGGCCACGCCCAGCGGGTACGCCGACCAGCCGGAAACGGCGCCGGGGCCGAGATCGTCCAGCCCGATCTCCACCGCCTCGGCGCCCGGCAGCGCCGAGGCCACCCGAACGGTGCGGTCGCCGCGCACGGCGAGCGCCGCCGTCGTGATCTTGTCGATGGCGAACGGCAGCACGAAGCCGCCGTTGTAGTCTGTGTGTTCGCCGATCAGGTTGGCCCGTCCCGGTCCCGCCCAGACCCCGTCCGGGCGGCGCCCGAATCGTGCGGCGAAGGCGTCGGCGGTGCGTGCGGCCAAAGCTTCGGCGGTCACGGGGCCTTCCCGCCGGCGCCCCCGCCGGCGGCCCGAGTCCCTTCGCCCGCCGCGTGTGTCCCGCCCGGGCCGCCGCTGCCGGCACCCGGTATGCGGCCAGGATCGGCCTCCCGAAGCGCGGCGGCCACCTGCTCCGGCAGGGTGTCGTTGATGAAGGCGCCCATCGCGGCCTCGGAGCCCGCCAGGTACTTCAGCTTGTCGGCGGCCCGTCGCGGCGAGGTCAGCTGCAGGTGCAGGTAGCCCGCTTCCCGCAGCGCCCGGGCGACCGGCGCCTGGTGCCAGGCGGCGATGTACGGGGTGGGGCTGTCGTAGAGCGCGTCGAACCGGCCCAGCAGCTGCGGGTACAGCACCGCCAGTTCGTCCCGCTCCGCGCCCGTGAGCCCGGCGAGGTCCGCGACCCGCCGGTGCGGCACCAGGTGCACCTCCAGCGGCCAGCGCGCGGCGAACGGCACGTAGGCGCTGAAGTGTTCGCCTTCGAGCACCATCCGGGAGCCGTCGGAGCGCTCACGGCCGAGCACCGCCCCGGTCAGCGTCTGCCGCCCGCCGGTGGCCTCGAAGTGTTTCCGGGCCGCCGCCGCCATGACTGCCCCGCGCGGGGGCAGGTAGGAGTAGGCGTAGATCTGACCGTGCGGATGGTGCAGCGTCACGCCGATCTGCGCGCCGCGGTTTTCGAAGCAGAAGACCTGGGCAATCCCGTTCGTCGCGCTGAGCGCCGCGGTCCGGTGCGCCCACGCGTCGATCACGGTGCGCACGCGGCGGGTGTCCAGCCCGGCGAACGAACCGGTGTGCGCCGAGGTGAAGGAGACCACCTCGCAGCGCCCGCCGGCGGTGTAGGCGCGGCCCCACTCCGGGTTCTCGGGCGTTGCCAGCAGGTCCGGCCCGAGCGACGGAAACCGGTTCTCGAACACGGCCACGTCATAGTCGGCCGCCGGGATTTCGGAGGCGTAGTCCGGCGTGCTCGGGCACAGCGGGCACGCGTCCGCCGGCGGCAGGTAGGTGCGGGTCTGCCGGTGCGCGGCCAGCGCCACCCACTCCCCCGTCAGCACGTCGTAGCGCAGCTCCCCCACCGGCGGCCGCTCCGGCAGGTCCCGGGTGTCCTGCGAATCCCGCGGAACCGGCCGCGCGCCGTCGTCGAAAAACAGCAACTCCCGGCCGTCCGCCAAACGGGTCGCGGTCACCGCGGTGACCGGGTCTCCTTCCGGAACAACGACGGCGGTGCCCGCCCCGGGCTGGGCCCGATCCACGGTGCTTCGCTCAGGCACGGCGCCGCTTCGCCGCACAGGTCACGCAAAATTGTGCTTCCGGCCGGATCTCCAGGCGTTCGCGCGGGATGGGGTTGCCGCACGAGGCGCAAGTCCCGTAGGTGCCGGCCGCGAGCCGGGCCCGGGCGGCGGCGATGTCCGCGAGCGCCTTTTCCGTGCTGGCCAGCAGCGCCACTTCGCGCGCGCGTTCCAGCGTGGCCGTGGAGCCCTCGGGATCGTGTTCGTCGTCGGCCGGGACGTCCCGGGTGGCCGCGGTGACCTCGGCAATGTCGACCGTGAGGCGCTCCACCTGGGCGCGGTCCGACGCCTCGCGGGCGTCCAGCAGCGCGGCGAAGTGCTCCACATCGTCGTGGGTCAAGCTCTCGCTCATGTGTGCCTCCCGTCGGCCGGACGGTCCGGCAGGTCCGGACCAGGGTGCCCCTAGAATACGCCGTTGCCGCGGTACATGGGTGGACGCCTGTCACGGGACGCTCCCCGCCGCGGCCGCGGTCAGGTCAGGGGGTGGCGGCCGGGCCGGGTCAGCCGATCAGCCGGCCCCGTCAGCCGTTATCCGGTCAGCCGGTCAGCCGTTGAGCTTGCCGGCCATCCGCTCCCGCATGGCCACACTGGCCGAGTTCAGCCCGATGATCCGCACGTCCTTGCCGTGGGCGCGGTACTTCTCGGTGATCGCGTCCAGTGCCGCCACGGTCGAGGCGTCCCACAGGTGCGAGGCGTGCATGTCGATGATGACCTTGTCCGGGTCCAGTGCGTACTGGAACTGGGTGTAGAGGTCGTTCGAGGACGCGAAGAAGAGCTCGCCGTCGACCACGTAGGTGGCTGTCTCCTCGCCGTTCAGTTCCAGCACCGTCCGCTCGACGGTCACCAGGTGCGATACCCGGTTGGCGAACAGCACCATGGCGGTCAGCACGCCGAGCCCGACGCCGATGGCCAGGTTGTTCGTGGCGACGGTGGCGATGACGGTGACGAGCATGACCGCGGTCTCGCTCTTCGGCATCATCTTCAGGGTCGAGGGTTTGATGCTGTGCCAGTCGAACGTCGCCCAGGACACGAAGACCATCACGGCCACCAGGGCCGCCATCGGGATCAGCGCCACGATGTCGCCGAGAACCACCACGAGGATGAGCAGGAACAGGCCGGCGAGGAAGGTGGAGAGGCGGGTGCGGGCTCCGGAGGCCTTCACGTTGATCATGGTCTGGCCGATCATCGCGCAGCCGCCCATGCCCCCGAAGAAGCCGGTGATGATGTTCGCGGCGCCCTGGCCCCAGGACTCGCGGGTCTTGTTGGAGCGGGTGTCCGTGACGTCGTCGACCAGCTTGGCCGTCATCAGCGATTCGAGCAGCCCCACGAACGCCATCGCCAAGGCATACGGGAAGATAACCTTCAGGGTTTCCAGGGTCAGCGGTACTGCCGGGAAGAACAACGCGGGCAGGCTGTCCGGCAGCTCGCCCTTGTCGCCCACGGTCGGCACCGCAACCGAGGCGAACACCGTGATCAGCGTCAGCACCACGATGGCGACCAAGGGCGCGGGAACCGCGTTGGTCAGCTTCGGAAGACCGAAAACAATCGCCAGCGCCAGCGCGGTCAGCGGGTACACCAGCCACGGAACGCCCAGCAGTTCAGGCACCTGCGCCATGAAGATCAGGATGGCCAGCGCGTTGACGAACCCCACCATCACCTGCCGCGGAATGAACCGCATCAGCTTGGCGACGCCAAGCGCCGCCAGCAGCACCTGGAACACGCCGGCCAGGATGACCGCCGCCACCAGGTAGTCGAGGCCGTGGCTTTCCACCAGCGGGGCAATCACCAGCGCCACCGCGCCGGTGGCAGCTGAAATCATCGCCGGGCGGCCGCCCAGGAACGCGATCGAGACAGCCATGGTGAAGGAGGCGAACAGCCCGACGCGCGGGTCCACCCCGGCGATGATGGAGAACGCGATGGCCTCGGGGATCAGGGCCAGCGCGACCACCAAACCGCCGAGCACTTCCGTCTTCAGCAGCCGCGGCGACTTGAGGGTGCGCAGCACGGACTGGCGCTCCTCGGGAGTCAGCTCAGGCCGGGCAGCGGCGGTTGTCGTGGGCATGGGGGCTCCATTCGCATCCTGAAGGCGGCAGGCCTTCGCGTACATCTAAAGTCTGGGGGCGCGGCGATGCGCGGGGAAGTAGTCGACGGACAAGAACGTCGATATCGGTTACAACCCTAACCTAACGTAAGGGTAGAGTTGTAACCGGGTGACCACGGGAGGGATGGACCATGAGCAAGGCCGAAAGTACCGCGTCGGGCACGCGCACGATGCACATCGGCGAACTCGCGGAGGCCACAGGCCTGTCGCTGCGGACCATCCGCCACTACGACGACATCGGGCTGCTGCCGGCCACCACGCGCACCGAGGGCGGCTTCCGGGTCTATACCCAGTCGGATCTGGACCGTTTGCTGATCATCCGCTCCATGAAACCGCTTGGCTTCACGCTGGAGGAGATGGCCGAGCTCCTGGACATCATCGACGTTTTAGCCGACGGCGCCGTCCATCCAGCCGAACGCAAACTCTTGCAGGACTACATCGGGCGCGCCGACGAAAAACGCAACAAGCTCGCCCTGAACCTGACCCGGGCGGACGAGTTCATCAGCGACCTGCGCGGGCGGTGACCGCCGGTCCCGCCCGTTCGGACCCCTCCCCCCTGCCGCTGCTCCCGGGGCAGCGGTAACCTCGGAGGAGGAGGTACCGCCATGGCAGCCGAACTCCAAACCGATGTGCTGATTGTCGGGGCAGGTCCCACCGGGCTGATGCTCGCCAACTGGCTGGCCAAGCTGGGCGTCGACCACATCATCGCGGACGGCAAGTCGGGCCCCACGAGGGAATCCCGGGCCCTCGGGGTGCAGGCGCGCAGCATGGAAATTTACGACCAGCTGGGCGTCGCCGACACCGTCATGGCCGAAGGCGTCCTCGCCGAAGCGGTGGTCATCGGGTTCGGCACGAAGCCGCGCGGCAGGGTCCCGCTGGGCCGGATGGGCCGCGGGATCACGCCTTTCCCGGGCATCATGTTCTACGAACAAAGCAAGAACGAGGAGCTGCTGCTCAAGAACCTGCACGCACTCGGCGGCGAGGTGCTGTGGGAGTGCCGCGTTGCCGCCCTGGACGTCGCGGGCGGCAGCCACCCGGACCACCCCGTCACGGCGCAGCTGACGGGCCCCGCTGGCAAGGCGACGGTCCGCGCCCGCTACTGCGTGGGGACGGACGGCGCCTCGTCGACCGTGCGGACCAGCCGCGGCATCGGGTTTGAGGGCTCCACCAGTCCGCACACCTTCTTTGTCAACGACGCCACCGAGGTCCGGGGCCTCTTCGGCGACGTGGTCAATATCCGCGCGGGCGTGGACGAGTTCCTGCTGGCCTTTCCCATGAGCGGGCCGGACCACCTCCGGCTGATCGGCGTAATCCGTGATCCCGAAGGCGGCTTCCAGGGGCGGGACGACGACGGCGGGGCGGACGTCTCCGAGGAGTCCCTCCGGGAGCGCCTGGTTCAGAAGTTCGGCGTCCGCTACGGCGCCTCGAACTGGTTCTCCACCTACCGCGTGCATCACCGGATCGCCGCCCGGTTCCGCGACGGGCCGGTCTTCCTCGCCGGGGATGCGGCCCACGTCCATTCCCCCGTCGGTGCGCAGGGCATGAACACCGGCCTGCAGGACGCCCACAACCTGGCCTTTAAGTTCGCCGATGTCCTCGCCGGCCGGGCCGCGGACTCCTACCTGGACCGATACGAGGCCGAACGGCGGCCGGTGGCGGTGCGGCTGCTGCAAAGCACGGACCGGGTGTTCGCCTTCATCACGTCGACGGCACCGTGGGCGCTCGCCGCCCGGAGGTCGGTGCTGCCGTTCCTCATTCCCGTGGCGGCGCGGGTGGTGCCGCGGTCCTCCGGTGCCTCCCGAGTGTTCGGTTATCTATCGCAGACCCGGATCCATTACTGGATGGCCCCGGGCGCCAAGGAAGCGGCCCGCGGCCGGCGGGGCCGCGTCGTGGGACGGCGGCTGCCGTACACCGGCAGCAACTTCGACGTCCTGCGCAGCCTTCAGTGGCAGGTGCACTCGTACGGCGACCCGGGCGCCGTCGTCGTCAATCACGTGGAGGCAGCGCTGGGGCTGCCGATGCACGCGCTGCCGCGCAACGGGAACAAGAAGCTCGATCCGGACCAGCTGTACCTGGTGCGCCCCGACGGGTTCGTGGCGGCGCAGTCCCTGCCCAGCCATGCCGTGGCCACGTTTACCCAGGCACTGCGGCGGGGACGCCGTTCCGCCAAGGTCTGAGCCAACGCCTGCTCCGCGCCCATCCGGGGCCGGACACGTTCGGAAGGAAAGCCGATGGTGCTGTATCTCTCGAAGTTCAGCTACACCCCGGAGACCTGGGCCAGGATGATCAACAACCCGGAGGACCGGGGGAAGGCGGCCAAGGCCTACATCGAATCCGTCGGCGGGAAACTGCACGGCTTCTGGTACGCCTTCGGCGCGCACGACGGCTACAGCGTGTGGGAGGCCCCGAACAACGTCTCCATGGCCGCCGTCGCCCTGGCCATCAGCGGAGGCGGTGCACTGAGTTCCTTCGAAACAACCGTGCTGCTGACCATCGACGAGACCATCGACGCCCTGCGCATGGCCGGCGAAGTCCGTTACCGGGCTCCCGGCGTCACGGGGTCCGGCTGACCCCCACGCCCTTGGGCACCACCATCATGGGGCAGAGGCCGTGGTGCAGCACCGCCTGGCTGACCGAGCCCAGCAACAGGCCCGGAAATCCGCCGTGGCCGCGCGTCCCCAACACCATCAGCTGGGCCGTGCGGGTGGCGTGGACCAGGACTTCCGCGGGTTTGGCCAGATAAAAGTTCCAGCTCGCATCCAGGTCCGGGTAGCTGCCGCGGACCTCCCGCAGCGGGCCGTCCAGCTCAGCGGCGACCTCCTCGCGGAACCGGTGGGCACCCTCGGCGTGGTCCAGCCAGACCGAATCGCGGTAGAAAGGCGCCCGGGACGAAAGCATCCGCAGCGGGACTGAGCGGCGGCTGGCTATCTCGGCCGCCGCCCACAGGGCGGGATTCGCACTCCCCGACTGGTCGACGCCGA
The DNA here is from genome assembly GCF_059090825.1 of Arthrobacter sp. Y3224055. NCBI lineage: Bacteria > Bacillati > Actinomycetota > Actinomycetes > Micrococcales > Micrococcaceae > Arthrobacter > Arthrobacter sp. Y3224055. Next base: position 113,464 of record NZ_JBNHGB010000006.1, read on the forward strand.
CCACCACCTGCCCCGCGTAGCTGAACTTTTCGGAGGCATCCGGCGGATGCAGCCCCCGGTCCGACCCCTCCCGCGGCGACGGCAGCAGCCAGGGCACCGGTCCGCCGGGTAGTTCGGCCGCGGCATCCGGGGAGAGTTCGGCGGCCGTCGCGCCCGGTTTCCAGCGCTGCGGCACCACCACCGTGGGGCAGGCGGCGTGGGCCGCCAGGCCCGAGGAGACACTGCCCAGCAGCCGTCCCGCAAAGCCGCCGCGGCCGCGCTTGCCCACCACGGCCAGTCCGGCGGAAGCAGATTCGTCCACCAGCACTTCGCTCGGGTCCCCGGCCACCACGTGCCCTTCGGCCTGGAGCCCCAACGCTCCGGCGCGGTCAAGCGCCGCCTGCAGCACCCCTTCCCCGCCGCGCCGGGCGGTGGCCAGATACTGGTGGTCCACCTGCGGATCGTCCACGCCCGCGGTTGAGACGACGGTGACCAGCCGCACCGGCCATCCGCGGGACTGGGCCTCGAACAACCCCCAGTCCAGCGCCCGGGCGCTGGTTTCCGAGCCGTCGAATCCCACCAGGACGACCTCTTCCATGCCTTCCACCCTAGGGGACGGCCGCGCGGCTGAGTAGGGGCAGCGGGTTCCGACGGCGGCCGGGCCTCACCAAACCATTGCCGTAGGCTGAACACAGGTTTAGACTGCTGAACATGCGTTCAGCAGCGCCGCCGCAGGCTGCCGCACCCAGTGATCTCACCGCCCGTGCCCGGGTCCGGGACACCGCCGTCGTACTGTTCGGCAGCCGGGGTTTCCGGGTGGGTGTCCGCGCCATTGCTGACGCGGCAGGGGTCAGCCCCGCGCTGATCCTGCACCATTTCGGTTCCAAAGACGGTCTGCGGACGGCCTGCGATGAATACGTGTTGGCCAAAATCGGCGCCTACAAGCAGCAGGCAGTCCACTCCGGCTCGCCGACGGAACTGCTGGCGGCCATGGCGGAGCTGGAGGAAACGGCGCCGCTGGTCGGCTACGCCTTGCGGAGCCTGCAGTCCGGCGGCGAGCTGGCCCAGTCCTTCATCGAGCACTTCGCCGCGGACGCCGAGGCCTGGCTGGCCCAAGGCGTCGCCGCCGGCACCATCCACCCGTCCGTCGACGAGCAGGCGCGCGCCCGCTATCTGACCATCCAGGGATTCGGTGCCATGCTGCTGGACCTGACGCTTCACCCCCCGGAGGATCCCACCGATTTTTCCGCCATCATGCGCGGCTACCTGGACCGGCACGGCCTTGCCAACGTGGAACTCTACACGCAGGGCCTGATGACCACCCGCGACCTGCTCGACGCCTACCTGATGTATGTGACGGACCCGCCCGGTTCCTGACCCGCCGCGTCTCTGTCCCGTCCGCGCCCCGCGCACCCTTGTTCCTTCCATATTCCGCCCCGAAGCAGGTGGTTTCCATGTCTGAAGTAATCGACCTGAACCAAGTGGACAAGGCCTTCGGCTCCGTCCGCGCCCTGGACCAGCTCAACCTGGTGCTGGAACCCGGCGAGGTCCACGGCTTCCTCGGCCCCAACGGTGCCGGCAAGTCCACCACCATCCGCATCATTCTCGGCCTGTTGAAGGCCGACGCCGGAACCGTGCGGCTCTTCGGCGAGGACCCGTGGTCGCGCGCGGTGCCCCTGCACCGCCGGCTGGCCTACGTTCCCGGTGACGTCAGCCTCTGGCCCAAGCTCACCGGCGGGGAGGCGATCGACCTTTTTGCCAGCCTCCGCGGCGGGATCGACCGCAGGCTCAAGGCCGAACTGTTGGAACGCTTCCAGCTGGATCCCACCAAGAAGACACGCTCCTATTCCAAGGGCAACCGGCAGAAGGTCGCGCTCGTCGCCGCCTTGGCCAGCGACGTCGAGCTTCTGGTGTTGGACGAGCCGACGTCCGGACTGGACCCGCTGATGGAACTGGAATTCCAGCAGTGCATCCGCGAGTCGAGGCACGCCGGCAAGACGGTGCTGCTCTCCAGCCACATCCTGGCCGAGGTGGAAGCCTTGTGCGACAAGGTCACCATCATCCGGGCCGGCCGCGCTGTCCAAACCGGTTCGCTCGCGGAACTGAGGCACCTGCGGCGCACCGCCGTCGTCGTGGTGGCCGACGGCGATGCCACCGCGGTGGGCAGCCTGACCGGCGTGCACGACCTCCGGCGCGAAGACGGGCGCGTGCACTTCACCGTTGACGAAGCCGCGCTGCCGGCCGCGTTGTCGGCCCTGCTCCCGCTGGGTGTCCGCAGCCTGACCAGCACGCCTCCGACGCTGGAGGAACTGTTCGTTCACCAGTACGGCCCCGATGGGCGGGCCGCAGCCGAAAGCGGCAGGTCATGAGCACCGCTACCGCGGCGCCGGGGATCTCCCGTGCGCGCAGCCCGCGGAATCAGGCGCTGGCCGGGACCGGCCGGCTTCTCCGCCTGGCGCTGCGGGTGGACCGGGTGCGGATCCCGGCCTGGGCGCTGGCCATCGGCGGGTTCATCAGCTACTTCGCGCTGGTGCTGCCCCAGGTGTACGGCGACCAGGCGGCATGGCAGAGCCGGGCGGCGATCATGCAGGACCCGTCCGGCGCCCTGCTGGCCGGCCCGGGGTACGGCCTGGAGAACTACGGCCTGGGCCCGATGCTGGCCAACGAAGTGCTGGGGATGCTGGCGGTGGCCACCGCGTTGATGTCCATCTTCTCGGTAGTCCGGCACACCCGGGCCAACGAAGAAGCCGGACGTGCCGAGCTCATCCTGGCCGGGCCGGTGGGACGACGCGCACCGCTGACCGCCGCGCTGGCGGTCATGCTGCTCACCAACCTGGCGGTGGCAGCGGCCCTGTTCGCGGCACTGGTGGCCAACGGTCTCGCGGCACTCGATTCGCTGGTGATGGCGGCCGGAGCGGCGCTGGTCGGGGTCGTCTTCGGCGCGGTGGCGGCGCTGACCGCGCAGCTGAGCGAACATGCGCGGACAGCCAGCGGCATGGCCGGGGCGCTGCTGGGGCTGGCGTACATCCTCCGCGGCATCGGCGACGCCCAGGCGCTGGGCGGCACCGCGTTGTCGTGGCTCTCCCCCATCGGTTGGGTCCAGCAGGCGCGGGCCTATGTCGAGCTGCGCTGGTGGCCCTTGCTGCTGTGCCTGGCGCTCGCGGCGCTGCTGGTGCCGGCGGCGTATCTGCTGCAGGGCCGGCGCGACCTGGCCGCTGGGCTGGTGCCCGCACACCGGGGCCGCGCCAATGCCACGCCGCTGCTGGTGCGGCTGCCGGGGCTGTTCCTTCGGTTGGAGCGCGGCAGCATCGTCAGCTGGTCGCTCGGCCTGTTCGTCTTCGCCGTGCTGACCGGGTCTCTGGCCCAGGCGGTGGTGGACAGCTACGAGTCACAGCCGCAACTGGCCGCGGTGCTGGGCCTGGACGACAGCTCCGACTTCCTCCGGACCGCGCTGGCCGCGTTCCTGAAGTATTTCGCCATGGCCGTGGCCGTGTTCTCCGTGGTCTCCATGGGCAGGCTCGGCAAGGAAGAAGCCGACGGCCGAACCGGGGCCGTGCTCGCCGCCTCGGTGGGGCGGGCGCACTGGGTCCTGAGCGCGCTGCTCGTCACCTCGCTGGCCTCGGCGCTGATGCTCGTTGTCTCAGGGTTGGGCCTGGCCCTGGGCGCGCTCTCGGTGGTCGGCGACAGCTCGGTGATCGCGGAATTCGCTCCCGCCGGGCTGGTTTTCCTGCCCTTGATCCTCTGTTTCGCCGGTGCCGGCGCCCTCGCCTACGGGCTGCACAGCGGTACCTGGTGGGTCTGGATCCTGCTGATTGCTGCACTGCTGGCGGGCATGTACGGGCCGGTGCTCAACCTGCCGGAGGCGGTGCTGGACGCCGAGCCGTTCGGACTGGTCCCGCGGGTTCCGGCCGCGGACGTGGACGTGCTGCCGCTGGCCTGGATGTCGGCGGTCGCCCTGCTGCTCACCGTCGGCGGGACGCTGGCCTTCCGGCGCCGTGACCTGGAGGCCTGACAGCCCGCGGAGCAGCGGCCCCCGGGCAGGTGTAGCGCCGCGACGGCCGCAAGCCGGTGTGGCTGCGGGGGCCGAAAGCCGGTGCGGCTACGCCCTGCCGTCCTGGTAGACGTCCGGAATGCCGTCGTTGTCGGCGTCGACATGTTCTTCGGCCTCGATGCGCCGGTATTGCCGGTTGCGGGCACGCAGCACCACCGATGCCAGCAGCGCGGCCAGCAAGGACGCCGCGAGGATGGCCACCTTGGCGTGATCATTGGCCGGCGTGCCAAGCCCGAAGCTCAGCTCGGCCACCAGCAGGGAGACGGTGAAGCCGATGCCGGCCAGCATGGCGATGCCCAACAGGTCGACCCACTTCATCGACGTGTCCAGCTCCGCCCGGGTCAGCTTGGTCATCAGCCACGTGGTGCCGAGGATGCCGATCGGCTTGCCAAGCACCAGGCCCGCGATGACGCCGACCGCCACTGGATCGCCGAGGGCGGAGGTAAATCCATCAATCCCGCCCACGGCGACGCCCGCGGAGAAGAACGCGAAGACCGGGACCGCGAAGCCGGCGGAAACGGGCCGGAGCCGGTGTTCGAAGATTTCGGCGAGCCCCGGACCCGCCTCCGGTCCGCCGCTGGCCTTGCTGCGCAACACCGGGACGGTGAAACCGAGCACCACGCCGGCGATGGTGGCGTGGATGCCGGAGGCATGGACCAGGGCCCAGGCCACGATGCCGACGGGCAGCAGGACCGCCCACAATGCCGCGTGATGCTTCCCGAAGAAGCTGCGGAACTTCTGGGCTAAGAAGGCGTAGAGCGCGATGGGGACCAGGGCCAGCAGCAGGGCCGGGACGTGAATTTCACTGGTGTAGACGAACGCAATGATGGCGATGGCGATGAGGTCGTCCACCACGGCCAGCGTCAGCAGGAAAATCCGCAGCGCGCTGGGCAAATGCGAGCCGATGACGGCCAGGACCGCGACCGCGAAGGCAATGTCCGTCGCCGTCGGGATGGCCCAGCCGCGGATGGTTTCCGGACTGCCCCAGTTGATGGCTGCGTAGATGATGGCGGGAACCACCACTCCGCCAACGGCGGCGGCAACCGGCACCATGGCCTTCCGCGGGCTGCTGAGGTCCCCCGCGACGAACTCGCGTTTGAGCTCCAGCCCCACCAGGAAGAAGAACACCGCCAACAGCCCGTCGGCGGCCCACGCCCCCAAGCTCAGCTCCAGGTGCCAGGGCTCGTAGCCGACGGTGAAGTCGCGCAGGGCGAAGTAGCTGTCTGCCGCGGGCGAGTTGGCCCAGATCAGGGCGACGACGGCGGCGGCCACCAGCAGGGCTCCGCCGACGGTTTCCTTGCGCAGGATTTCGCCGATTCGCAGCGCTTCGGCATAACTTCCGCGTCCCAAAACCTTGGGCTTGGCGGATGATTCGGGGGTCTTGGCGGCCATGGCGGGTCCTCAAAGGGTCGACAACAGAACTGCCGACCAGACTTCCCGGCGCACCGGGTTCCACCCTACCCGGGCACACGGCGAGCGCCAAAGCCGGGCGGCGAGCACCACGGCCGGCCCGGCTAGCCCCCGGCCAGGACCATCGCCAACAATCCGACGACGGCAGAGAGCACGCCGACGGCGGTGAGGATCTTGCCCAGCAGCAAGACAATCCGGCCCGGCCGCTCCGGCTCCGAGACCTGCCAGCGGTCCGGCCGCCGCGCGTCGTAGAAGACCAGCACGTCCGACCCGGCGGCTACATCGGAGCCCGTCCCGGTCGGGAAGATGCCCTCCAGGAATCCATGCCGGGTGTCGAACCAGCGCACGCCGCGGCGCCGGCCGTCGTCAAACGCGACGCCGTCGGCGCGGTGCCACCGGGTTCCGGCCAGGCGGAGCACAGCGGCCACGAAGAGCAACAGCAGTCCCGGGACCAGGGCAGCCCACGTCAGCACTTCGGACACCAGTCCGATCGACGCGGCAAGATCCGGCATGCTCAGATCGTATGACACCTTGGGTATGCGGCGGAGAAAATGCTGCTGAACGTTGCACGGCCGTCAACCCCGACGTCCCGGGCGCGGACCGTCGTCGTCGTTCCGGGGATCATCACGCCGACTGCCGGGTTTCGGGGCGGCACCGGGGTAATTTTGCGCCGGCCGGGCACGTCCAGACGCAGCGGGAGGGCCAAACTGCATGTACCGTCAAAGGAGTGGCCTGCCGCGGTCGATCCGCTGCAGGCTTTATCCTGTGGCGGCAGCGTCTGTAACGCCCGTCCGCCCACGCCTACCATGGTGACTGCAGCCCCTTTTCGGGTTGGCGCCACTATGTTTCCGGAGGTTTTTTGTGACCAGCATGCCTGCAGTGCAGGACGCGTTCTACGCCGAGCCCGAACCCGACCGCGCACCCGAGTCGACGGTCGAGATCGCCTCGCCCGCCGCCGTCGTACGCCTCACGGAGCGCCCCGACGTGGTCATGGTCAAGGGCGGTTACGCACTGGTCAACACCACCCTGACGCCGCACCAGGCGATGGTGGAGGACCTGCTGTTTGTCCGCAGGGCGCTGGACGAGGCGCAGATTCCCTACCTGCTGGTGCGCGGCAACGATGCCCGCCCGGTGGTGGCGGTGAACTGGGAGAAGCGAAACGAGCTGCGCGCGGCGCTGGTGGACGCCTGCGCCGACGAGCCGTTCTACTCGCTGACCGTGGACGCGAACAAGAAAACCGCACGGCTGGTGGCCGACGGCGAGCTCGCCGAGGGCGACCGGTCGCGCGCGTTCCGGCTGTACCGTCCGCGGATCGAGCCGACCGGCGGGCTGCGGTACGGCCAGGGCACGGGTGTGCAGGTGGAGCTGTGGCGCTGGGAGAACGACCTGATCCACCTGCCGATTGAAAACTCGCTGACGCGCCGCACGCTGCCGGCCGCGGAGGCGGTGCGCGGCGAAGTCGAACGCTACGGGCACCGCTGGCCCACCATCGAGAACATGTTCGCCGACCACGCCACGGACATCGACTTCGACATCGACATCGTCTTCTCCTGGGTGGACGGGAACAATCCGGAGTACCGCCGCTACCGGAACAGTTTCATGGAGCACGCCGTGGTGGGCGAGGGCGACGACGCCGAGGCGCGCTTCCGCCAGATCGACGAACTGCGGTACGCGCTGCGTTCTGTCTATATGTTCGCGCCCTGGATCCGGCGCATCTTCATCTGCACGGACTCGCCGCTGCCTGCGTGGCTGGACGCGGAGCACCCGGACATCCGCGTGGTGCGCAGCGAGCAGCATTTCCGCGATCCCTCGGTGCTGCCGGTGTTCAACTCGCAGGCGATCGAGGCGCAGCTGCAGCACATCGACGGCCTGGGCGAGCACTTCCTGTACTCGAATGACGACATGTTCTTCGGCCGGCCGGTGGGTCCGGACATGTTCTTCTCCCCCGGCGGCATCACCAAGTTCGTGGAGGCGGACACCCGGATCGGGCTCGGCGACAACCACCTGGACCGGTCCGGTTTCGAGAATGCCGCCCGCGTGAACCGCAGGCTGCTGCACGACCGCTTCGGCAGGATCACCACCCGGCACCTGGAGCACTGTGCGGCGCCGCTGCGCAAATCCGTGCTGCTGGAGATGGAGGAAGAGTTCGCCGAGGAGTTCAAGACGACGGCTGCGAGCCGCTTCCGGGCCAAGGACAACATCTCGGTGACCAACTCGCTCTACCACTACTACGCGCTGCTGACCGGCCGCGCGGTGACCAATCCCGGCGCCAAGGTCAAGTACGTGGACACCACCATGTATGCGGGCCTGAAGCAGCTGGAAAAGCTGCTGCAGAAGCGAAACAGGGACTTCTTCTGCCTCAACGACGGCAGCTTCCCGGAGGTCCCGGCCGAGGAGCGCCAGCGGGTGGTCACGGACTTCCTGGCCCGCTACTTCCCGCTCCGCGCGCCGTGGGAGAAACCGCCGGCGGCGTAGTCTCACCCGGTTTGCGGAGTTTTCCCGGCTAGTGGTGTGCCGGAATCCGGCCCGGCCGCACGGCGTCGGGAATGACGACGGCGGCGGCCTCGAGCAGCTGCCGGGTCTGCTCCGCGCTAACCTGGCGGCCCACCGGCAGGCCGCCGCGCGCCGGAACCACCGAATGGACCACGGTCTCCTCGTAGACATGGATCATGTTGTAAGCCTGCGCGGCATCGCGGCCGCGGGTGCTGCCCGCGTCGGCGGCCAGATCCTGGGTGTAGCAGGTGGCGGAGGCGACGGACACCGGGATCCCGGCCACGGTGCCCGTGGTGGAATAGTGCAGGTGTCCGGCGATGATCGACTTCACGTCGCTGCCGCGCAGCACCTGTGCCAGTTCGGCCTGGCCGCGCAGTTCCACCAGCACGGACAGGTCCTGCACGCTCGGCAGCGGCGGGTGGTGCATGGCCAGGATGGTCCCGTGCGGTGCGGGTTTGGCCAACTCGTGGGCCAGCCACTGCAGCTGCTCGTCCTCCAGCCGGCCGTAGTGCGCCCCCGGCACGGTTGAATCCAGGGTCACCACGCGCAGTCCGTTGACGTCGTATACCCGGTCCAGCGGCTCGGAGCCGCCGGGTTCGTCCAGGAGCATGGTCTTCAGCCCGGCACGGTCGTCGTGGTTGCCCATCGCCCAGATCACCTGGGCTCCCAGCCGGACGGCTGCCGGTTCGACGATCCGGCGGAGCCTGCCATAGGCTTCCGGTTCGCCCTTGTCCGCCAGATCGCCGGTGAATACCAGGGCTTCGGGGCGGGATCCGGAGTCTTCCAGATCCTCGAAGATCTGCTCCAGCCTGGCTTCGCTGTCCACAGCCCCGTAGAGCCGGCCGTCGCCGCCCACCAAGTGGGTGTCGCTGATGTGAAGTAAGAAATGGTTCGGCCGTGGATGCTCGGCCTGACGGAAGTCCATCATCTACCTTCTGTTGTTCGCCGGACGCCTGCTGTCCAGTCCACTACAGACCATCCAAACAGAAAAAAGCTGAACTGTGGATTAATTCGGCCCGGCAGTTACGTATATTGCGGCTAACTTTTCTCCACGATCCCGAAATGGGCGGCGAACAGCGGGGCGAGCTCGCCGATCTGGGTGGAGGTCATGACCGCCCCGCGCAGGCCTTCCAGCCCGGCCAGTTCCCGGATGTCCAGGCCACGCAGGTCAACGTGCGCCAGCTTCGCCCCGGTCAGGTCGAGCCTGCGGACCCGGCTGTCTTCAAAGGCCACCCGGCGCCCGGTCGCGCCGCCCAGATCGAGTTCGTCCAGGATGCAGCCGGCAAACGCGACGTCCTGAAGTTCCGCTCCGCGCAGGTTCACATACCCAAGCTTGCAGTTGCGGAACTCCACCGATTCCCACTCGGATTCGTAGACTTCGGCCGACCCGAGGCGGGATCCGTCGATCACCACCCGGCGGAAGCGTGAGCGCGGCGCACTGAAGTCCGGCGCATTCAACCGCTCGAATGTTTACGTCCACGAAACCGGCAGAACGCAGGTCCGCCCCGTCTGCGGAAACATCCAGGAATGCGCATTCCGTGAAGGAGGCACCGGCCAGCCGCCGGCCGTCCAGTTCCACACCGGCAAACAGCTTGCCGGCCACGCGGGCCTCGGGAATCAACGCCGATACCTGCCCGGGTAACAGTTCCCCCACGTCCGGGGCGTCGAGGCGCGGCGTGAAGTCGTCGGGTTTAGCCATCTACGGAGCATAGCCACAGTTCCGGACATGGGCCGCCCCGGCCCAAAGGCGGTTGGGCACCAATTCGGGGCGGTTCTCCCTGCTGTGCGCGAACACCCCGTGCGCATCCGCCCCGGGACGGTGTTCCATGGGCAGCATGCATCTACTCGTCCTGGGCGGCACGGCCTGGTTGGGACAAGAAACCGCTGCCGCGGCGCTGCGCCGCGGCCACCGGGTCACCTGCCTGGCCCGTGGAACGTCCGGGTCGGCTCCGGCCGGCGCCCGACTGGTGGGCGCGGACCGGGAAGCTCCGGACTGTCTGGACACCGTCGCGGGCCAGCACTGGGACGCCGTGCTCGATGTCTCCCGCCAGCCCGGCCAGGTGAGCCGTGCCGCGGCCGCGCTGGTCGGCACGGCGGAGCACTTTGTTTTCGTGTCCTCCTGCAGCGTCTATGCCGACCACCACACCCCGGGCGCCGACGAAACCTACCCGTTGCTGCCGCCCCTGGCCTCGGACGTGATGACGTCTCCGGACGTCTACGGCGAGGCGAAGGTCGCCTGCGAGCAGGCGGTGCAACGCGCCTTTGGCCCCGATCGCAGCCTGATCGTCCGCCCGGGCCTCATCGCCGGTCCCGGCGACACCACCGACCGCACCGGCTACTGGCCCCTGCGCTTCGCCCGGCCGGTGGCCGACGACGGCGCCGTCCTGGTCCCCGATGCGCCCGGGTTGGACGCCCAGGTCATCGACGTCCGGGACCTCGCCGACTGGCTCATCGCCGCGGCCGAACAGCGACTGGCCGGCGAGTTCAATGCGGTGGGCGACGCGTTTCCGTTGACCGAGCATCTGGAGATGGCGCGCCGGGTCGCGGGCCACGCCGGTCCGGTCCTGTCCCTGGGCCAGGAGGAACTGGCAGCGGCCGGCATCAACCCCTGGGCCGGCGAGCGGTCCTTGCCGCTCTGGCTTCCGCTGCCCGATTTCGCCGGCTTCTCCTCCCGCAGCAACGCGGCCGCCAAGGCAGCCGGTCTGGCGTTGCGTCCGCTGCGGGACACGTTGGCCGACACGCTGGTGTGGGAGTTGGCGACCGGCGCCGACCGTCCCCGCAAAGCCGGCCTGGCGCCGGACGACGAGCGCCGGCTGCTGGCCATCGCGCACGCGGGGTCCTGAGGATCCGGCCATGGAGCCCCGCCAGCGGTTCGCTCGTCTCGGCAATGGACTCCGCTTTGCCTATGCCGAGGCCGGCTCCCCCGGCGGCACCCCGGTTCTGCTGGTTCCCGGCTACGGGGACTCCTGGCGGTTTTGGGTCCCGCTCTTGGACCGGTTACCGGCGTCGCTCCGGCTGATAGCGCTCAGCCCCCGCGGCCACGGCGATTCGGACAAGCCCGCCACGGGCTACCGGTTACACGATTTCAGCAACGACCTCGGCGATTTCCTGGACGCCCTGGCCATCCCACGGGCCGTGATCGCCGGGCACTCCAGCGGCGGCTATATCGCGCGGCGTTTCGCCGTCGACCAGCCCGCACGGGTCCGGGCCCTCATGCTCATCGGCTCTCCGCTGAGCCTCTACAAGCGCCGGCCGCCCTTTGCCCCGACCATCGAGGCGTTCCGCGATCCCATCGACCCCGCCGACGTCCGTGCCTTCGTGGAGTCCTTTACTCTGCTGGCCGACCCCGGCGAGGCCGTCCGACAGGCGGTGCTGGCGGACGCGCTCAAGATCCCCGCCCGCGTCTGGCAGCAAACGCTGGCCGGGCTCGCCGAGGCGACTCCCCCGGCACCGGAGAACGTCAGTGCCCCGACCCTCGTGGTGTGGGGCGACGACGACGACTTGCTCGCCCCTGCCGAGCAGAACGTGCTGGCCGATGCCATCCCTTCCGCCCGGCGCAACCACTACCCCCGGGCGGGGCACACGGTCCTCTGGGACGCCCCCGACCGGGTCGCCGGGGACTTGCTGACCCTCGTCACGGACAGCGGGAAAAATCCTTGAGGCGCCCGGGACACAGTTGTAGCGTGGCAGGCAGCAGGCCTACCGCACCGCTGCCCAAGGAGGCACGCCGTGACCATTCCACCGCCGCCGGAGCCGGCACACGATCCGAACGAGCCGGGACCCAGGCACCCGTTCCCGCCGGAGCCGAATCCGGATCCCTTCGCGCCGCCCACACCCGAACGGCCCGAGCCCAGTCCGGATCCCAATGCGCCGCCCACGCCCGAACGGCCCGGGCCGCCCCCGGACCCGGGGCCACAGCCGCTTCCGCCGCAACCGCAGCCCGGCCCCTTTCCCGATCCGGGGCCAATCCTGCCGCCGAGAAGGCCCTGACCTTCTGCCGGTACGCGTCGGCATCGCCCCGCAACACAGCCGGTGTGCGCATCCGGCCCCCATAGAATGAACGCGTGACCGCTACCCTTTCGCACGCATGAGTTCGCGCCTGCACAGCCTCGTCATCGAGACGCTTGGCAAGCGCATCGTCTCCGGCGAGCTGGCGGCCGGCTCCACCGCGCATGCCGAGCAGTTCGAGGCCGAGCTCGGCGTCTCCCGTTCCGTGCTGCGCGAGGCCGTGCGCGTGCTGCAGTCGCTGGGGCTGGTCGAGTCCGTCAAGCGCATCGGCATCCGCGTACTGCCGCCGGAGCAGTGGAACAAGTTCGACCCCTCGGTGATCCGCTGGCGCCTGGCCGGAGACGGCAAGGGCGTGCAGTTGCGCTCGCTGACCGAGCTGCGCTCCGCCGTCGAACCGGCCGCCGCCGAGCTGGCCGCGCAGCATTCGCCGCAGGAGACAGCGGCGGAGCTCATGGCCGTCGCGGCAAAAATGCGGGCGGTGGGACGGGCCGGCGACCTGCAGCAGTTCCTGGAGCTGGACATCCACTACCACACGCTGGTGCTGGCGGCCTCCGGCAACGAGATGTTTGCGCAGATGCACTCGATGATCGCCGAAGTGCTGCGCGGCCGCACCGATTACGGGCTGATGCCCGCGCACCCGCACGAAGAAGCACTGCAATTGCACGTCGACGTCGCGGACGCCATCCAGTCCGGCCGCCCGGAAGCGGCCCGGGCGGCCATGGACCAGATTATGCGGCGGACCGTGGAGGAAGTGCGCAGCGTCTGGGAGTCCGAGCCCCGGCTGTTCGAAGCCCCCGGCGCCTAGGCCTGCCTTTCCCGGATCAACTATTCAGCAGGCGCCCTTCCCGTGTGCGAGAAGGGCGGCTGCTGAATAGTAGATTCCGGGCGCGGACCGACCGCCCGGCGGCTACTCCGCGTCGCTGAACCGCAGCAGCACCTTCCCGCTCTGCGACGAGTCCCGCGCCATGTCGAACGCCTCCAGGGCGTCGGCCGCGGCGTATTCGTGCGTCGTCACCGGGTCCGCGTAGAGGGAGCCGTCGGCCAGCGCCGCAATCACGTCATCGATCTCGTCGTTGAAGCGGAAGGAACCCGCCAGTTCCAACTCCCGGGTGATGGCCAGCGAGATCAGCGCCGGCTGCTCGCCCGAGGGCAGCAGTCCGACCATCACCACGCGGCCGCCGCGGGCCGCACCGCGCACGGCCGACGCCAGACCGTGATGGTTGCCGGACGACTCCAGGCAGATGTCTGCCTCGACCCCGGCGATCGCCTCGGCATCGGTCGCCAGCAGCGTGCGGCCGGCACCCACTTCCCGGGCGATGTCCAGCGGCTTCTCGTGCATGTCGACGGCGACGATCTCGCCCGCGCCGGCCCGCTTCAGCACCGCGATGATCAGGGCGCCGATCGGGCCGCAGCCGATGACCAGCACCCGCTTGCCGGCCACGTCTCCGGCCCGCGCGACGGCATGCCAGGCCACGCTGGCCGGCTCCACCAGGGCCGCCCGCCGCAACGGCAGCTTGGCGGGCAGTTCCCGCAGCATCCGCGTCGGCAGGTTCACGTAGCGGGCGAACGCGCCTTCGGTGTGCGGAAAACGTGCGGCGCTGCCCAGGTACGTGCAGCCCGGCGATAGGTTCGGGCGGTCCTCCGGGTACCTGGATCCGTCACCCGGCCCCGGCGTCGCCGGATGCACGGCGACGGCGGTGCCGGCGGCCGGTCCGCTGCCATCGGCCGCCGCCGCGGCCACGGTACCCACCACTTCATGGCCCAGCAGCATCGGCGCCTTCAGGATGGATTCGCCGGCGGCGCCGTGCTGCCAGTAGTGCAGGTCGGACCCGCAGATGCCGCCGTAGGCAATCTCGATCACGGCTTCGTCGGGCCCGGCCGGCGCCAGCGCGACCGGTTCGACGCGCAGATCACCGGCCGCGTGGGCCACCACGCCGAGGGACTGTGTTGGGAGGGAAGTCATGGAAACTGCCTTTCGCTGGTTGCAAAACTACGACGGCGGCGCACCGCCTTGGGTGCCCGCGCCCGCCGGCCCTGGGAACGCAGGCCTGGGCACGGACTTCGCTGAGGCCTTGGCGCGAACGTGTCGGCGGGATCAGACGACTGTGGTCATGCCGCCGTCGATAAACACCACCTGGCCGTTCACAAAGTTGGAGGCGTCGGAGGCCAGCCAGATGGCAGGTCCCACGATGTCCTCCACCGTGCCCCAGCGGTGCGCCGGGGTGCGGCCCAGGATCCAGGTGTTGAAGGCCTCGTCGTCCACCAGGTTCTGCGTCATCTCGGTGTGGATGTAGCCCGGCGCGATTGCGTTGATCTGCAGCCCGAGGCTGGCCCACTCGGCGGTCATCGCCCGGGTCAGGTTGCGGATGCCGCCCTTGGACGCCGTGTAGGGGGCGATGGTCGGACGGGCCAGGTCGGTCTGGACGGACGCGATGTTGATGATCTTCCCGGCGCCGCGTTCGATCATGTGCCGCGCGGCCTCGCGCCCCACCAGGAACGCGCTCGTCAGGTTGGTCCGCAGCACGCGCTCCCAGTCGTCGACGTCCAGGTCCAGCATCGGCACCCGGTGCTGGACGCCGGCGTTGTTGACCAGCACCCACAGGGGGCCCACTTCGCGCTCGACCCAGGCCACGCCGTCCGCCGCCGCCTGGGCGTCGGTGACGTCGAAGGCCCGGGCGTGGATCCGGTCTGCGCCGAACTCCGCGGCCAGCTCCGCGCGGGTGCCTTCCAGCCGTTCCTCATCCAGCCCGTTGAGCACCACGACGGCGCCGGCGGCGGCCAGCCCGCGGGCGATCGCCTTGCCGATCCCGCGGCTGGAGCCGGTCACCAGCGCCACCCGCGAGGAAATGTCGAACATGTTCACAGTCATTACTCTCCAAATGCGGACGGGACGGCCGCAGCCGCCCCGTCCATGTTGCCCAAGGTTGTTCTAGAAAGAGGTGGCGATCAGGTAGATGGCCAGTGCCAGGACAAAGCCGACGATGCCCACCAGCGCCTGGCCCACGGTCCACGTCTTCAGCGTGGTCTTGGTGTCCATCTGGAAGAACCGGCTGACCAGCCAGAAGCCCGAGTCGTTCACGTGGCCGGCGAACACCGAGCCGGCGGCCAGCGCCAGCACGATGGCGGCCAGTTCCACCGGGTTGAAGTCCGGGTTGCCCATGACGACCGGCTGGACCAGCGCGGCCGCGGTGGTCAGCGCGACCGTCGCGGAGCCCTGGGCCACGCGGACGACGGCGGCAATCACGAAGCCGGCGACGATGATCGGCAGCCCGATCGCGTCCAGCGAGCTGGCGATGGCGTTGCCGATGCCGCTCGAGCGCAGCACGCCGCCGAACATTCCGCCGGCGCCGGTGATCAGGATGATCGAGCAGACCGGGCCCAGGGCACTGTCCACAACGGTTTCCACGAGGCTGTGCTTCTTGCCCTGGCGGTGGCCCAGCAGCCACATGGCCAAAAGCACGGTGATCAGCAGGGCGATGGGGGTTTCACCGAGCGTCCGCAGGACCTGCACCCAGGTGTCCTCCAGCGAGACAACCTCGGCGGTGGCGAGCATGTTCAGGCCGGTGTTGAGGAAGATCAGCAGCAGCGGCAGCAGCAGCAGGAAGAAGATGGTGCCCAGCTTCGGGGCGGAGCGGAATTCGTTCTCCACCGAGCCCTTCGGGGCATCGAGGATGTCCGGCACGGCGATGTTGAACCGGCGGCCCAGGAAGTGGCCGAACAGGTAGCCCACCAGGTACCAGGTCGGGATGGCAATGACGAGGCCGAGGATCAGGACCAGCCCGACGTCGGCGCCCAGCAGGCCGGTGGCGGCCACAGGACCGGGGTGCGGCGGCACGAAGATGTGCATGACGGAGAAGGCGGTGGCTGCGGGGAACGCATAAGTGAGCAGCGATCCCCCGAGGCGTCGTGCCACGGTGAAGATGATCGGCAGCATGACCACGAGGCCCGCGTCGAAGAAGATCGGGAAACCGAACAGCAGCGACGCCACGGACAGCGCCAGCGGCGCGCGCTTCTCGCCGAACTTGTTGATCAACGCCTGCGTCATGACGTCCGCACCGCCGGAGACCTCCAGCATGCGCCCGAGCATGGCGCCCAGGCCGACCAGCAGGGCCACGCTGGCCAAGGTTCCGCCGAAGCCACCCAACAGCGTCGGCATAATGTCTGCGGCCGGAATGCCGGTGGCCACCGCGGTGAGCACGCTGACAATAATCAGCGACAGGAAAGCGTGCACGCGGAACCGCATGATCAGCACCAGCAGCAGCGCGATGGCTGCTACGGCGACCAGCAGGAGTCCCGCCGTGCCCAACGTCCAGTTGAGCTCGAGTTCGGTCATCATTGTCCTTCGTTGTATCGGACGGTCGCCCGACGGATTTTCGGGTCAACCGTTTCAGTTGTTTGGCTCAGTTGTTTCCCGCCCGCCGGCGCTAGCTTCCCGCCGGGTGGGCCGGGTCCTGCAGGTAGTGCTCCACCAGCACCGCAATCCGCTCGGGGGAATCGGTGACGGAGACCTCAAGGCCCGCCTCGTCGTCGCCGAGCGGTTCCAGCGTCTGGAACTGCGAATCCAGCAGTGTGGGGGGCATGTATTCGTGGTCGCGCCCGCTGATCCGCTTGGCAATCAGTTCCTGGCTGCCGGTGAGGTGAATGAACCGGGTCTGCGGCGCGAAGGAGCGGATGAGGTCGCGGTAGCTGCGCCTCAGCGCCGAGCATGCGACGACGGCGGTGGTTCCCTCGGCCAGTTTCTCTGCCATGACCTTGCCGATGGCGCTGAGCCAGGGGTGGCGGTCGGCGTCCGTCAACGGCTGGCCGGAGGCCATCTTTTCCTTGTTCGCCGCGCTGTGCAGGTCATCGCCGTCGATGAACTCAAGGCCGAGGTGCCGGGCGACCGCGCTGCCCACCGTGGATTTTCCGCATCCTTGGACGCCCATGACCACCAGGGGGGGATATTGCAGGGACATGGGCAGAACTCCTCAGACGCATCATTACATCTGATTTGGTGACCAATCTCTCGTCAATAAATCAGATTTATCCGGATCAAAGTACCACCGGCGGAGAGGCTCCGGCAAAACCGCAACCTTCCGTCGTCGACGGCGTCGATAACGAATCGGCCCTCGCTTGGCCCCGGCCCATACCCCCGGCGGGCATCCCGAGGCTACATTTGTCTTATACGGTGTCCGGCGCGGCTCCGGCTGCGGCGCCGCGGAGCCCGAGGAGGTCGGAATGTCTCTATCGGATGACGAACGGCAGCGCCTGGACAGGCTGGGGCAGCAACTGCAGAACGACGACCCGCGCCTGGCCCGCTCCCTGTCGGCCCGCGGCGTGCTGGTCTTCGGCCACGTTGTCGGGGCGGCAACCCTGCTGGCCTTGGCCGGCGCGCTCCTGCTGTTCATCGGCATAGCGGGGAATGCGCTGGTTCTGGCCATGCTGGGCCTCATCTGCCTGGCCGCGGGCGCCATCCGCGGCTGCGCCGATTTCGTGTCCCGCCACCGGCGCGGGTGAGAGCGGCCGCACTTGCCGATTTCGTGTCCCGACACCGGCGCGGCTGATAACGGCCGCAGCAGACACCTCGGCCGGGAACAATGCGAACCACGTCACTTTCGTTACCTCGCCATGTCACAGGGACGGTGCCCTAACACACCCCTTGATGTACTTTTGCTCAAGCGCGTTCATCGGGAACCGTGCACCCGCACGAGAAGAATGCCGCGGACGAGTTCGATTCAAAGGTGAAAGAGGTCTCCTGTGACACAGGATCAAATGGAAGCGGTCGCAGTCGCAGCGCAGCAGCAGCAGCCGGTCCGCAAATCGGCAGGGCACATTATTGTCGATTCATTGATGGCGCACGGCGTCGAACGCACGTACGTGGTTCCCGGCGAGAGCTACCTGGAAGTGTTGGACGGGCTCCACACTTCCAGCATCGACACCATCGTCTGCCGCCATGAGGGCGGCGCGGCCTACATGGCCGAGACAGACGGAAAGATGAACCAGCGGCCCGGCATCGCCATGGTCACCCGCGGGCCCGGCGCGGCCAACGCACACGTTGGCCTCCACACCGCCTGGCAGGACTCCACGCCCATGGTGCTGTTCGTGGGCCTGATCCCCTTCGAGCACCGTGACCGCGAAGCCTTCCAGGAATTCGACATCAAATCCTGGTTCGACACCGGCGCCAAACGGGTCATGGTGCTGGACCACCCCGAGCGGGCCTCGGAAATCGTCGCCGAGGCCATGTTTGCCGCCATGAGCGGGCGGCCGGGACCCGTCGTCGTCGGTCTTCCCGAAGACGTCATCCGCGAAGAAGTAGACGCCACGCTGCACCCGGTCATCCCGGTGGCGCAGGGCGGCATGACGGTCACGGATTGGAAGGCGCTCAAGACCGCGCTGAAGGACGCCGAGAAGCCGCTGTTCGTCGTCGGCGGCAATGACTGGACCCAGGAAGGGTCCAGCGCACTCACGACCTGGCTCGAAGAGCACAACATCGCGGCTGCCGTCGAATGGCGCTGCGAGGGCACCATCCCCTTCGACTCCCCCTCCTACGTGGGCCCCATTGGCTACGGCCGGCCGAAGCCCACCTACGACCTGCTCGAGGAAACCGACCTGCTGGTCTTCGTCGGCACCGTCCCGGGCGATGTCATCACCGACGGCTTCCTGGTCCGGCAGGACTGGTCGAAGAAGAACTTCCTGGTCACCATCGACCCGTCGCTGCGGGGCCGCTCCGGCCCCGTCTCCTACCAGATCGTGGCCAAGCCTGATGTCTTTGTCCGCGACCTGGTCATGATGGACCTGCCGGTGAAGGAAGAGTGGAAAGACTTCACCCAGCGCATGCGCGGCGAGCAGGTCAAGTTCGCCGCCCTGCCGCCGGCCGAGCCCGGCGACGGGCCCGCCCGAATGGACACCCTGATGGCCAACCTGGTCGCGGGCTTGCCGCGCGACGCCATGGTCACCCTCGGCGCCGGGGAGCACACCAACTGGGCGCACCGCTACTTCCCCACGCACGACTACGGCTCCATGCTGTCGGCCCGCAACGGTTCCATGGGTTACTCCGTCCCCTCCGCCATCGCCGCCTCGCTGGCTTACCCGGGACGGCGCGTGGTGACCATCGCCGGCGACGGCGAGTTCCTGATGAACGGGCAGGAACTGGCGACCGCCGCCCAGTACGGTGCCACCCCGCTGGTCATCGTCATGGACAACCAGGAATACGGCACCATCCGCACCCACCAGGAACGCTGGTACCCCGAGCGCATCTCCGGCACCCAGCTGAAGAATCCCGACTTCGCCCTGATGGCCCAGGCCTTCGGCGGCTTCGGCGTGAAAGTCGAGAAGGACGCGGACGTTCCCGCCGCCCTCGAAGCCGCCCTCAAGGCCATCGACGACGACAAGACCTTCGCCCTGATCCACTTGGTGGTCGAACAGCGGGTCAAGGCCTACTGACACCCGTCAGCTGGTCGCAGGCCGGTGGCCGGGGCGTCATGCCCCGGCCACCGGCGTTAACCGTGAAAAATGTTTCTCCCGAAAAAATCACGAAAGCGTAACCTTTCACCCTCTTCCTTCGATTAGTCGGGTGTAAGGGCGCGCCGCAGTAGCAGTACCGCGGCCGTGCCGAGCAACCTTTTGAGGAGATCCATGTCGAACCGTTTCCGCACCCTGAGCCTGCCCGCCAAGGGAGCCGCCCTGGCCGCCGTCATCGCCGTGGGAGGCGCCGGAGCCGCCGTGGCAGCACCCGCCCTGACCGCCGTCGGCAATTCGGAAACCGCGGTCACCACCCCGGCAGTCCCGGCCACCCCGGCCGTCCCCGCCAGCGAGGGTGAGAACGCAATCCCGGCGATCCCGGCCTCCCCCGCCGTGCCGGAAGTCCGGTCCGCAGCCGCAGGTGATGCCGAGGCCGACGTCACCGCCGGCGTAGACGGAGCAGAGGCTGACGCGGCGCTGGATGCAGAGGCCGAGGCCGGCACCGAGGAGAACGGCGCCGCCGCCGAGCTGCATTCGGGTGCCGCCGTTGCTCCGGCAGTCCCGGCCGTCCCGGGTGCCGACGGCGTGCCTGCCACTCCGGCCGTCCCTGCCGTTCCGGAGCTGCCGGTAACCGCCAACGCCAAGGCCGAGGCCGCGATCGACGCCCGCACGGAAGCCGCGGAAACGCGCGCCGAACTGCGTGGCGCCGCTTCGGTCACGGTAGAAGCCGGACAGTAATTCCCGTGGTACCGGGTGCGGCGCCTACACTGGGGGCGCCGCACCCGTCGCCCGCTGTCTGAAAGAACGTCGACTTGCCCCCATCACTTCCCGACGACATCGTGTTCGCGGCGCAGTCCGGAGATGCAGCTGCATTCGGCGAGATCTACACCGCGCTGGCACCCGGGCTCAATGGATACCTGAAGGTGCGCGGTGTGGAAGACCACGAAGGCGCAGTACAGGAAGTATTCCTCGCCCTCTTCTCCCGCATCCGGTCGGTGAACGGCGGGTTCCAGGGGCTGCGGACGCTGGCGTTCTCCATCGCCCATGCCCGCTACGTAGACGATGTCCGGCGCCGGGCCCGGCAGCCAGTGCTGTCGCCCTACGACCCGGATGCCGACGCCCGAGCGGTGGAGTCCGCCGAAACAACTGTCCTGGAGACGCTCGCCGAGAGCGATGTGGGACGCCAGCTCAAGGAGCTGAAGCCGGAGCAGCAGGAAGTGCTGATGCTGCGCGTGGTCGCCGGCCTGTCGATCGAACAGGTTGCCGAAATCATGGGCCGGAGCGCCGGCTCCATCAAACAATTGCAGCGGCGCGCCCTGCTTAAACTCAAATCCGTTCTGGAAAGGAAGGAGGTCCTGGTATGAACAGCGCTGAAATGTCCGACGACGACGCCGTCCGCCGGCTGCTGGACGAATCCGGGCTGGCTCCTTCTGCCCCGCTGGAGTCCACCTTGCTGGCCCTCCGCGCTGCCGGGGATGCACCCATCCCGGCCCCATCGCCCGAGGTGCTGGCTTACCTGACACCGGCCGCCGGCGCGGCGGCCGCGGGCGCGCAGGTCGTGCCGCTGCGGCGACGCCGCACGGTACGCGGCGCCCTTGTCCTCACGGCCGCGGTGGCCGCCACCGGGCTGGGAGTGTCCGGGGTCGCGGCCGCCAACCCCGACTTCCGGGCAGCCGCGGACCAGGCCGTCCGGCACGTCGTGGGCTTCCTCGCCCCGTCCGGCACCGGCCAGGAGACTCCCCAAAACCACTCCGTGCCCGGAGCCCCCGCCCACGCCCCAGCCGTAACGGGCGAGGTTTCGGTTGAGGAAGGCGGCTCCGGCTCGGCCGACACCGGCACCGATTCCCCGGCCGCTCCCGCTGCCCCGGCACATCCTGCTGCCCCCGCGACGCAGCCCGGGCACCAGGCGGAGCGGACCCCCGGTACCGATGATGCTGCCGGGCAGGATGCCAAACGTTCGCCGGGCACGCCGTCCCGGGACGTGCTCCCCGCGGTGCCGCCGCTGGAGGGCGGACTGCCGGATCCGTCCCTGGGCCAGCGCGACGGCAATCCCGGCAAGGACGCCCCGCGGAAAAAGCAGGACGCGCCCGTGCCCGCTTCCGGCCACCTTCCGACGCTGCAGCCCCTCCCCTCACCGGAGCGCTGACCGGCCACAGTCCGGCGCTCCGGCCACGCCGTTGCGTGACCGCTGCCCGACCGCCGGCCGTCCGCCGCCGTCGGGAATGACGGCGGTGATGCCCGCGGCCGAAGGCAATCCTCCGCCGCGGGCTCTTTCGGCAGGCGGGCGATAGTGGCAGAGTTGCGCAAGGGAACACCGTTCTGTCGGGTCGGGCAGGAGGATTCATGACCGCATCGCCGCTGGTACTTGGCCCGATGCTGCGCTATGTGGACCAGACGTCGGCCAGCATCTGGGTGGAGACCCGCGAAGCCGCCACCGTCGCCGTCGTAGTTCAGGGGCGCAGCTGGCAGGCAGGCACGTTCTCCGTGCGCGGCCACCATTACGCGCTGGTCGAGGCCGAGGGGCTGGAGCCAGGAAGCGTCACACCCTATCGGGTGGAGGTTGACGGCATGCCGGCCTGGCCGGAACCGGACTCGCCGTACCCTGCACCCGTGATCCGCACTCTCACGCCCGGACGCCCGCTCCGGCTGGCCTTTGGATCCTGCCGCACCAGCGTCGAGCATGACGCGGCCGGCAACAGGCAGCACGGCGTGGACGCGCTCCGGGCGTACGCGCTGCACCGTGCCGACGGCGCGGCCCGGCACGGGGACAAGGCCGGCACCGCGGACAGGACCGGGACCGGGGACGCGACGGGCGGGGCACTCGACGCGACCGGGACGGACTCAGCCTGGCCGGACCTGCTGCTCTTCCTCGGCGACCAGGTCTACGCGGACTCGACGTCCGAGGCGATGCAGGAGTTCATCCGCGCCCGCCGCGATATCAAGGAACCGCCCGGCGAAGAGCTGAAGGACTACGCGGAATACGCCCACCTGTACATGCTCGCGTGGTCGGACGGCGCCAACCGATGGCTGCTGTCTACGCTGCCCAGTGCGATGATCTTCGACGACCACGACATCCGCGACGACTGGAACGCCTCGCTGAGCTGGCGGCGGAAGATGGCCAAGAAGCCCTGGTGGCATGGCCGCATTGTCGCCGGCCTCGCGTCCTACTGGGTCTACCAGCATCTGGGCAACCTGTCCCCGGAGCAGCGTGCCGAGGACGAACTGTGGCAGCAGGTGGTGAACCATCCGGGCGACGGCGAACCGGACCTCAGCGACGCGCTGGAAGCTTTCGCGGAACGGGCGGACCGGCAGCCGGACACTTACCGCTGGAGCTTCACCCGCGACATCGGCGGTTCACGGCTGGTCGTGCTCGACTCGCGCGCTGCCCGTGACTTGCAGCCGGACCGGCGGACGCTGCTGGACGAGGAAGAAATGGCCTGGCTGGACAGCCAGCTCCAGGGCGGCTTCAAGCACCTGCTGATCGGGACCTCGCTGCCGTTCCTGCTCCCCAAGGGCCTGCACCACATCGAGTCCTGGAACGAGGCCCTCAGCGAAGGGGCGTGGGGCAAGCTGCCGGCGGCCGCCGGTGAACTGCTGCGGCAAGCCGTGGACCTGGAGCACTGGGCAGCCTTCCAGCGCACCTTCCACGAGGTGGCGGCCATGGTGCAGGAGGTGGCCGACGGCGGGCGCGGACCGGCGCCGGAGACCGTCACCTTCCTCTCGGGCGACGTGCACTTCTCCTATGTGACGGAGGTGGTGCGAGATTCGGGCAGCCGGATCGTCCAGGCCGTCTGCTCGCCCGTCCGCAACCCGCTGCCCCGCTTCCTGCGCTATTTCACCGCCGCCATGTCCTATGGCATCGCCGCTCCGGTGGGCGCGCTCGTAGCCCGTGGCGCGAAGGTTCCCGATCCGCCGTTCACGTGGAAGAGCCACATGCGGCCATGGTTCGACAACAACCTGGCCAGCCTGGAGGACTCCCCCGACGGCCTGAAGATCTGGTGGGAGAAGGGCGTGGTGCATGACGGCGACGATCTGCACCCGGGCCTTGAAGAGGTCGCCTCCCTGACCATCGCGCCGCAGGGCATTCGGATTTCGCGATAGCCCGATGGCGCGGTAGTCCGATGGCGCGATGAGGGCGTAGGCCAGCCCCGGCGGCTGTCCGGGGCGCGTCGTCCGCCCACTTACGCTGGTGATATGGAATCGCCGATCGACAGCTACTTGCGCACCCTGCACGCCGAGATCTCCGAACTCCGCGACGGGACGCCGTATCTGGTTGGTCCTGCCTCGGCGGTAGTCGATCCGGACGACTTCGGGATCTGCCTGGCTACCGTGGACGGCTACGTCTACGAGGTAGGCACCACCCGCAAGGAATTCACGCTGCAGTCGATCTCCAAGCCGTTCAGCTACGCGCTCGCGCTGGCCGAGCTTGGTTTCGACGCGGTGGATGAGAAGGTGGACGTGGAGCCCTCCGGGGACCCGTTCAACGAGATCTCCCTCGCCGCAGGCACCGGGCGGCCGGCCAACGCGATGATCAACGCGGGCGCGCTGGCGGTCACCGGGATGATCAAGGGCTCCGGCGGCCGGTCCGCGATCAAGCGGATCCTGAACACGTATTCCGGATTCGCCGGCCGGAAACTGAAGAGCAGTCCGCGCGTGTTCGAAGCCGAGCTGCGCAACAGCGACCGCAACCACGCACTGGCCTACCTGCTGAGCTCATTTGGCATCATCGAGGACAACCCCACCACCGCGTTGGAGAACTACCTGCGGCAGTGCTCGGTGCAGGTGACCTGCCGGGACCTGTCCATCATGGCCGCGACCTTGGCCAACGGCGGCACCAACCCCGTCACCGGCAACCACGTCATGGACATCGGGCCGGTGGAACGGGTGCTGTCGGTCATGATGACCTCGGGCATGTACGACGACGCCGGAGACTGGGTCACCAACGTGGGGATGCCGGCGAAGTCCGGGGTGGGAGGGGGCACCCTGGCGGTGCTTCCCGGCCAGGTCGGGCTCGCGGTGTTCTCCCCGCCGCTGGACGACCACGGCGGGTCGGTCCGCGGGATCGCCGTGAGCCGGCGGCTGTCCGAGGACATGGAGATGCATTTCGTGCGTTCCGCGCGTGCCGGGCGTTCCGCGATCCGCGCCAGCTACGACATCACCGTCGTTCCTTCCGGCATCCGCCGCACGGACGAGTCGGCCGAGGTGCTGCGGGAGAACGGCCATCGCGCGCAACTGATCGAGCTCAACGGCGACCTGCTGTTTGCCGGTACGGAATCGATGGTCCGGGAAATCAGCTCGCTCCCCGACGACGTAGAGCTGGTGGTCCTGGACCTGCGCCGCGTCGACGAAGTGGGCGGCGTGGCCCTGCGCATGTTCGCCCGCCTGGAGGAGATTCTGGCCGCGGACAACCGTGAACTGCTGCTGATCGATCCGGAGGACAGGCTCGCCGACGTCTTCATCGACACCGGGCGGCACGTGCCGGTCTTCGACACCCGCACCGGGGCCGTCGAGTTCTCCGAGAACCGCCTCATTGCCCGCTACGGAGATCCGCTGGGCTTGCCCA
Source organism: Arthrobacter sp. Y3224055 (assembly GCF_059090825.1). Taxonomy (NCBI): domain Bacteria; kingdom Bacillati; phylum Actinomycetota; class Actinomycetes; order Micrococcales; family Micrococcaceae; genus Arthrobacter; species Arthrobacter sp. Y3224055. The sequence goes on from NZ_JBNHGB010000006.1 coordinate 138,408, forward strand.
CGTCGGTGCCGGTGGAGCAGTCGCTGGCCCTGGGCACCCTGCACGCGGACGAAATTGTCGCCCTGGTGGAACGCATGGAGCCCGCGAAGTACGAGGACGGCGAGATCGTCCGGCGGGTCGGCCAACGGTTTGGCGGGGTGTACTTCATTGTCTCCGGCCGGATCAGCACCATCGCCGCCGACTCCGAGGGACGGCGGGTCAAGCTGAGCACGCTCAGCGCCGGCATGACGTTCGGCGAACTGGCACTGGGCAGCGAAGACCGGCAGGAGACCACCGAGAAGGCGGACGGCCCGGTGGAACTCATGGTGCTCTCCGCGGAGGCGATCGAGGAACTGGAGGAGCAGGACCCGAAACTGGCGATGCGCCTGTGGAAGGCGCTCACCCGTGACGCCTACACGCGGGTGGACCAGTTCCTGCGCGAAACCGCCGTCCGGATCCGCGACTGACCGTCCGCGTCGGCCCGCTGCCGGCGGCCCAATGGGCATCCACCAGCGGGGATCAACTATAGTTACGGGCAGTCGTACCACCTGCCACATCGGCAACAGAAACCACACTAGCCTCGGTCTCTCCGTGTCTTGTTCCCGGCAGAGGTTACAGAAAGGAACGTGTGAACTTTTTCGAGTTTCTCGCGAAACGGGCCGACGACATGCTGGAAATGGGCATCGAGCATGCCATCCTCGTGGGCGTTGCGGTCATGCTCGCCACCGTGATCGGGGTCGGCCTGGGCATCGCGACTTATCGGCACGAACGGCCGCGCGAAACAGTCCTCGCGGTCACCGGTGCTTTCCTGACCGTCCCCTCCTTCGCGTTGTTCATCCTCCTGATCGGCCCCCTGGGCCTGGGCGCGCTGCCCGTCGTCGTCGCCCTCACCATGTATGGCCTGCTGCCCATCGTCCGCAACACCATCACCGGCCTGCGCGAAGTGGATCCTGCCATCGTGGAATCGGCCAAGGGCATGGGCATGAGCCGAACCCAGCGGCTGCTGAGGATCGAACTGCCGCTGGCGTGGCCGGTGATCATCACCGGCATCCGCGTCACCACCCTGGTCCTGCTGGGCATCGCTGCCATCGGCGCGATCGTACTGGGCCCCGGCTACGGAGAGCTGATCTTCACCGGCCTCGCCCGGGTGGGCACGCCGGTGGCTGTCAACATGGTCCTGGCCGGAACCCTCGGCGTGATTGTCCTCGCCATCCTGTTCGATCTGCTCTTCCACACCGTCCGCAAGCTGACTACCTCCAAAGGAATCCGATGACCGCTTCCGACCATCAGACCCCCCAGCCCAGGCCGGTCAAGATCCGCTTACAGAACCTGTCCAAGAGGTTTCCCGGACAGAAGGACAACGCGGTCGACGACCTGACCCTGGACATCCACGAGGGCGAGATCGTGGTGCTGGTCGGCCCGTCGGGATGCGGCAAGACCACTACCATGAAGATGATCAATCGGATCATCGAGCCCACCTCCGGCCGGATCATCCTGGACGGAGAGGACGTCACCACCACCGACCCGGACCAGCTCCGCCGCCGCATTGGCTACGTCATTCAGCAGGTCGGCCTGTTCCCGCACATGACCATCGGCGAAAACGTGGCCACCGTGCCCAAGCTGTTGGGCTGGGACGCCAAACGGATTTCCGCTCGGGTGGACGAATTGCTGGACATGGTCAACATGCCGCCGTCGACGTACCGCAACCGCTACCCCAAGGAGCTCTCCGGCGGGCAGCGGCAACGGGTAGGGGTGGCACGCGCTCTGGGTGCAGACCCGGAAGTGATGCTGATGGACGAACCGTTCGGGGCGATAGACCCGATCACCCGGGACCGGCTGCAGAACGAATTCCTGCGCCTGCAGTCGGAGGTGCGCAAGACCATCGTGTTCGTCACGCATGACATCGATGAAGCAATCAAGATGGGCGACCGGATCGCCATCCTGCAGGACCGCTCCCGGATTGCCCAGTACGACACCCCGGAGCAGATCCTGACCGCCCCTGCCAATGATTTCGTCTCCGACTTCATCGGCAACGGCGCCTCCCTGAAGCGGCTGAACCTCAGCCGCGTGGCCGACATCGAGCTGACCCAGTGGCCGACCGTCCGGCTGGACACCCCGGCCGAGGACGCGCTGGAGCAGTTGCGGCGCAGCGACCGCTCCGCGCTCCTGGTGCTCGACCACGCCGGCCGGCCCCGCCGCTGGGTGGGTGCGGACGACCTGCATCGGGCAGGCACACGCGCGCTGGACGAGGTGGGGCTGCCGCCGGAAGCCATGGTGGAACCCCGCGCAACCCTGTCCGATGCCCTCAACGAGCTCATCACCGCCCGGTACAGCGTGACCATCGTGGTGGACTCGCACGGTGTCTACCAGGGCGTGGTGGATATCGAACAGATCAACGAGGCCATCCGCGCCATGCGGGACACGGCGGTCACTCGAGCCCGGGCCGGTCTGGGCGAGGTGGCCGAAGCCGTACAGGCGGGTGGCTGACGTGGCCGCTGCCGCACCACAGCACACGGTGCACGACCAAGACGTTGCGGTCCAGCCACCGGCCAGGACGCGTCGCAGGACCCTGACCGGTTACCTGCTGGTGCCGGCCATCCTGGCGCTGGCCTGCCTGGCGCTGTACCTGTATGTCGGCTCGCAGGAACTGGACAGCATCGAGGCGCGTGCCCTGGCCCCGGCCAACCTGGCCGCCGCCCTAGGCCGGCACCTGCAGCTGACCGCGGTCTCTACCCTGCTGACCCTGGTCATCGCGGTGCCGTTGGGCATCCTGTTCACGCGCCCGGCCATGCACCGGGTCCGCCCCTACCTGATCACCCTACTGACCCTGGGACAGGCGGTTCCGACCATCGCCGTGTTGGTCCTGCTGGCCGTGGCTTTCCTGTTCCTGGGTTTCCAGGCCGCCATCGTGGGCTTGGTGCTTTACGCCATCATCCCGGTACTGCTCAACACCATGGTGGGCCTGGAGCAGGTCGACGAATCCGTGCTGGAAGCCGGGCGGGGCATGGGCATCTCCAAGTTCGGCGTCCTGCACCGGCTCGAACTGCCCCTCGCGGTGCCGATCATGCTGGCCGGCGTTCGCACCGCACTGGTCATCAACGTGGGTACGGCCACCCTGGTGACCTACATCAACGCGGGCGGACTCGGGGACATCATCGTGGCCGGGCTGTCCACCAACCGCGTCCTGGTGCAGATTGTCGGCGCCGCGCTCACAGCGGTGCTGGCACTGCTGATCGACTACCTGGCGAGCATTGCCGAAGACTTCCTGCGCCCGAAAGGGCTCTAGGCCATCCCCTGCATGACGAAAGAGGAATGATGAAAGCGAATAGTTCACGGAAGACGGCGTTCGCCGCGTTTGGCGCCGGAGTGGCCCTGCTCCTGACGGCCTGCGGCGGCGGCGACGCCGCCGAGGCGTCGGGCGACGGCGAGCTCGCGGGCGCGCAATTGACGGCGGGCTCCAAGGAATTCACCGAATCCATCCTGCTGGCCCAGATCGCGACCGTCGCGCTTGAGGATGCCGGTGCCACCGTCGAGGACAAGACGGGCATCTCCGGCAGCGCTACCGTGCGCGAGGCCCTGCAGTCGAGCCAGGTGGACTTCTACTGGGATTACACCGGAACCGGCTGGGTCAATGTCCTCGGCCACACCACCGAGGACGTGCCGGAAGATCTCTACGCAGCCGTCGCGAAGGAAGACGCGGAGAACGGCGTCGCCTGGCTGGAACCGGCGCCGTTCGAGAACACCTACCGGATCGCCGCCAAGAAGGAGTTCGCGGAGGCCGAAGGCATCACCAACATGACCGAAGCCGCCGCGTTCATCCAGAAAAACCCGGACCAGGGTGCCGTCTGCGCCGCCAGCGAGTTCATCAACCGCGACGACGGCCTCCCGGGCCTGGAGAAGGCGTACGGTTTTGAGTTCAGCAAGGTAGTGGAGCTGGACCTGAACCTCATCTACACACAGGTCGGCGGATCCTGCCAGTTCGGCGAAGTCTTCTCCACCGATGCCCGGGTCATCTCCAACGAACTGACCGTGTTGGAGGACGACAAGGAATTCTTCGTCCCGTACCAGGGCTCCATGACCCTGCGCCAGGAAACCCTGGACGAGTACCCGGCCATTGCGGAGATCATGGCACCGATCAGCGCCGCACTGACCAATGAAGTTATCACCGAGCTCAATGGCCGGGTGGACAACGACGGCGAGGATCCCCGCGACGTCGCCGAGGAGTGGCTGCAGGAGCAGGGCCTGGTGGGCTAGCCACCGGACCTTGCCCCCGCACAACGGCCAGCGGCCGCCGGTCACCACGACCGGCGGCCGCTTGGCGTATCAGGCCTCCGCGAAACGTCCCACCGTCTTCTGCGCATCGATCCCCGGCAGGGCGGCGGCGAAGATGCGGTAGTAAGCGAGTTCCTCGCGGGTCCGCACCGGCGGATCCAGCACGCCTGCCTCCTGCTCGAGCTCGGCTTCGCTGACCGAGGCTTCGAAGTGTTCGCGGAGCACGTCGTTCATGCCGGTGCCCTCGCCGAACTGCTCCTTCGGCCGCCAGAGCACCTCGTGCGGAACCATCCCGTCAAAGGCCTTGCGCAACAGCCATTTGGCGGGCCGCTCCGGTCCCGTCAACTTCCACGCCGGCGGCAACGCCAAGGCCAGTTCCACCATGTCCAGGTCCAGGAAAGGCAACCGCGGCTCGATCCCGTGCGCACCGGCCACCCGGTCCACCCGCTGCAGTCCCCCGATGGGCATGCCTTCGATGGTCTCCAGCAGGTCTTCGTGCAGCGCCTCGCCGGAGTCATGGCGGCCGTAGTGCGAGTAGCCGGCGAACAGCTCGTCGGCTCCCTCGCCCACCAGCACAATCTTCACGTGTTCGGCGGCCAGCTGGGACACCAGGAAGTTCGGCACCGCACTGTGCACCAGCGTCGGGTCAAAGGACTCAAGTTCCGCGATCACCTGCGGTACCAGCGCGATCGCATCCTCGGCGGTGTAGACCAGCTCGTGGTGCTCGGTCCCCGCGGCGGCCGCCATCACCCGGGCGGCGAGCAGGTCGGCGCTTCCCTCCAGCCCGACGGCGAACGTATTCAAAACCTTCCCGCGCTCGGCGGCCTTGCGGGCCGCCACGGCCGTGACGATGCTGGAGTCCACCCCGCCGGACAACAGGACGCCCACCGGCACGTCGGCCTCCAGGTTGCGCTCCACCGCCCGGACCAGGGTGTCGCGCAGGGCATCGAAGACCCACTGCGGGGGATCCTCGTCCGGCCGCCGGCTCTTGAGCAGCACCGGGGCGCCGGCCGGGAAGACGGGCCCTGCCATCAGGCCGTCCTCCGGTGTCCAGGCATGGCCGGGCGGAAACGGCTCCACGAAAGGCCGCCACTCGTCGTCGAACGCCTTCATTTCGGAGGCAAACAGCACGGTTTCTTCGCGCCGCGCCCAGTACAACGGGGACAATCCGAGCAGGTCCCTGGCCGCGACGAAACGCCCGTCATCGCCGGCGATCACCAAGGCGAACGGACCCCAGAGCTTGTCGAAGGCGGCGACGCCTAGCTCCTCGTACAGCCGAAGCGCGGCCTCCAGGTCGGACCGGGTCCGGAAACCCTCCTGCCCGAGCCGGTCGCGGATCCGGCGGTAGTTGTAGATCTCGCCGTCGCCCACCAGCCACGCGTCGCCGTCCCGGCCGGCCAGGGGTTGCTGCCCGTTCTCCGGATCGACGATGGACAGCTGCCGGCTGCCGAGCCAGGACCTGCCCACCCGGCGCGACCCCGATCCGTCCGGCCCACGGTGTGCCAGCCGGTCCAGCATCCGTTCGCCCGCTGTCGCATCGAACTCCCCGTGGGCAGCCACTATCCCTGACATCTGCATCCCGCCTTCGCGCTTGTTCAACAAATCCGGCGCCGCATGCGGCCGGGCTCTGTCCGCCCCAGGCGCTGCGACGCGACTTCTCCAGCATAGCCAGCCGACTCATGCCCTCCCCGCCGGTCGTGGACCAGGCCGAGAGGCTCGACGTTTCCTGGCCGTGGAGCCGGCGCGGTCCGGACCACCCGCCGTCGCTCTCTAGACTGGTAGGCATGACTGCAACGCTGGTGGCCAAGGACCTCTCGGGCGGCCACGGCCACCGCACCCTGTTCTCCAACCTGAACCTGACCGTCGCGCCGGGCGACGTCGTCGGGGTGGTCGGCGCCAACGGTGCCGGCAAGACCACGCTGCTGCGGATCCTGGCGGGCGCGGACGCACCGCTGGCGGGGTCCGTGAGCACGGCGCCCTCGGACGCCTTTGTCGGCTGGCTGCCGCAGGAACACGAGCGGATTCCCGGCGAGACCATCGCCGCCTACCTTGACCGCCGCACGGGTGCCGCGGCCGCCACCGCCGCCATGGAAGCCGCGGCCGAGGCGCTGGGGTCCGGCTCCAAGCAGGCCGGCGATGCCTACGCCGCCGCCCTGGACCATTGGATGGCCAGCGGGGCGGCGGACCTGGAGGACAGGATCCCGCCCATGCTGGCCGAGCTCGGCCTGGACGTCGGCCCGGACGCCCCGATGACCGGGCTTTCCGGCGGCCAGGCCGCACGCGCCGCCTTGGCGGCCCTGCTGCTGAGCCGGTTCGACGTGGTCCTGCTGGATGAGCCCACCAACGATCTGGACCTGGCCGGGCTGGCCCGGCTGGAGTCGTTCGTCCAGGGCCTGCGCGGCGGCGCGGTGCTCGTCTCCCACGACCGCGAGTTCCTGGCCCGCTGCGTGACCACCGTGGTGGAGCTGGACCTGGCCCAGAACAAGGTGGCGGTGTACGACGGCGGCTACGATGCCTTCCTGGAGGAGCGGGCCGTGGCGCGCCGCCACGCCCGCGACGCCTACGACGAGTTCGCGGAGAAGAAGGCGGACCTCGTGTCCCGGGCGCGGACCCAGCGCGAGTGGAGCTCCCAGGGCGTCCGGAACGCCATGAAGAAGAATCCGGACAACGACAAGATCCGCCGCAAGGCCAGCACGGAGTCCTCCGAAAAGCAGGCGCAGAAGGTGCGGCAAATGGAATCCCGCATCGCCCGCCTGGACGAAGTGGAGGAGCCCCGCAAGGAGTGGCAGCTGCAGTTCAGCATCGGCGCCGCCCCGCGCTCCAGCTCGGTGGTCGCCACCTTAAACCAGGCCACCGTCCGCCGCGACGCCTTCACGCTCGGCCCGGTCTCGCTCCAGGTCAACGCCGGCGAGCGCATCGGCATCACCGGCCCCAACGGCGCGGGAAAATCCACCCTGCTGCGCCTCCTGCTGGGACATCAGCAGCCCGACGACGGCGCCGCGGGGCTGGGTGCCAGCGTCGCCATCGGCGAGATCGACCAGGCGCGCGGCCAGCTCGCGGAGGACCGGCCGCTCGGTACCGCCTTCGAAGCACTGGTCCCGGACTACAGCCAGGCCGAGGTCCGCACGCTGCTGGCAAAGTTCGGCCTCAAGGCCGACCAGGTGTCCAGTGCCGTCGGCGCCCTCTCCCCCGGCGAGCGCACACGGGCCGCCCTCGCCCTGCTGCAGGCCCGCGGCGTGAACCTGCTGGTCCTCGACGAACCCACCAACCACTTGGACCTGCCCGCCATCGAACAGCTGGAGCAGGCGCTGGACAGCTACGACGGCACGCTGCTGCTGGTCTCGCATGACCGCCGGCTGCTGGAAAACGTCCGGCTGGACACCCGCTGGGACGTCGACGCCGGCCGGGTCACCGTCCGCTGAGTCCCTGACGTAGCCAGGCTCTTCCTGCCCCGGCACACCAGGCGAAAAGCTTTCCGCTACCCCTTGACCTGTGGTCGCCAGCGGAGTAACTTCTTAGTCAACCGAAAGGTTGATCAAAGGAAGAGTTGAATAACGTGACTGGTAGTAGCGACGAGGCACTCCTGGACAGGGCGTTCATGGCCCTGGCGGATCCGGCCCGCCGCCGCATCATCGCCCGGCTCAGCCGCGGACCGGCAACTGTCAACGAGCTGGCCGAGCCTTTCGAAATCTCCAAGCAGGCGGTTTCGAAGCACATCCAGGTCCTCGAACAGGCACAGTTGGTCACCCGCAGCAGGGATGCCCAACGCCGGCCCGTTCACCTCAACGCTGCACGGCTCGAAGCGCTTACCGCGTGGATCGACCAGTACCGGCTGGTTCGGGAGGCGCAGTACCGCGGACTGGACGCCGTGCTCGGCCAACTATCCAAGGACAAACCATGAGCAACTCACTCAAAGTCACCCTCCCGGAGGGCCTTCCGTTCATCGATACCGAACGCGAGTTCGACTACCCCGTCGCCGACGTTTTCCGCGCACACAAAGATCCCGACCTGCTCAAGCAGTGGCTGGGCCCGCGGGGCATGAAGATGGACGTCGACCACTACGACTTCCGCACCGGCGGCAGCTACCGCTACCTACACACCGGACCCGACGGCCAACAGTACGCCTTTACCGGCATATTCCACACGGTCCGCGAGAACGAGTTCGCCATCCAGACCTTCGAGTTCGGCGGCTACCCGGACGTCGTGAGCATCGAGTTCATGACCTTCGAGGACCTCGGCAACGGACGCTGCAAACTGATCGGACATTCCGTCTACCCCACGCTGGAGGCGCGCGACGGCATGGCCCAGTCCGGCATGGAAAGCGGCATGAGCGAAGGCTACGAGCGGCTGGACGAACTGCTCGCCGGCGCCCGCACCGCGTAAAGAGGCGGCACTGCCGCGGCATGAAGCCGAAGCCGACCAGGCTCCGGCCTCATGCCGCGCGCACTTCCCTGTTCAACCGTTCCCGCCCGCCACCACCATTGGCCTCCTCGGAATTAGAAAGTATGCTGAGGATTCCCTGCACCCTAGTCGGAAGGTGGTTTCATGGCGAACGATGATGAAGGACGCAAGGAAGTAGCCAAGATCCTGAAGGACGCTGACATCGGCGTCCTCACCACGGTCAATGCCAGCGGCCAGCTGTTTAGTCGGCCCCTGGCACTACAGGAAGCGGAGTTCGACGGCGACCTGTGGTTTGTGACGCACGATCCCTCGCCCAAGGCCAACGAAATCCGCGCCAATCCGCACGTGAATGTGTCGGTCAGCGGGTCGGACGGCTACCTGTCCATCTCGGGCACCGCCTCCATCGTCCGGGACCAGGCGAAGATCGACGAACTCTGGGGCCCCATGATGGAACCGTGGTTTGAGAACGGCAAGGACGACCCCACGGTGGCCTTGCTCCGGGTCGAGGCCCACACCGCCGAATATTGGAAGCCGGATTCCCCCAAGGTGGCCACGCTGTTCAAGCTGGCCAAGGGAATGGTCACCGGGAAGCAAGCAGACGACGTCGGCAAGAACGACGTCGTCAACCTCTAGCCGGAGGCATCTGCCGATCGGCACCACAGCACGCACTTAAGGAGTCAGCAATGTCCGGAAATCTTTTGGCCCGTTCTGTGCACGACCTTACTGCCGCCGCTTGGTTCGGCGGTTCCCTGATGGGCGCCATCGGGCTTAACGGGGCGGCCGCCGCCGCCCAGGATCCGCGCGAGCGCACCCGTTTGTCCAGCATCGGCTGGATGAAGTGGGCGCCGGTCCAGACCGTGGCCTTCGTATCGCACCTTGCCTCCGGCCTGCCGCTGCTGGCGGGCAACAAGGGCAGGATGGTCAAGCAGGAAGGGGTGACGCGGAATACCGTCATCAAGACCGTCGTCACCTTGGCCGGCGCGGCCGTCACCCTCTACGCCGGAATGCTGGGCAAGAAGGTGGAGAAGATGGCCGAACAGGGTGCAGAGGGCGCCACCGAGCCTTCACCGATGGCGTCACCGGAGCTTAAGTCCGCGCAGAAGCAACTCAAGCTGCTGCAGTGGACCATCCCGGCCTTCGCCGGCACGGTCATCGTGCTCGGTGCCAAGCACGGCGAAATGCAGCGGCCCGCCACCTTCTTGGAGGGGCTGCTCAAGCACTAAAGGCGAAGGCCCGCCCACGCGGTGTGCAATGTCCGGAGCGAGCCGGACAGGTGCCGCGTTCGGGCGGGCCGCCTGCTGTCCGTCTTTCCGCGGCTGGTGCCGGTCACGAAGGCGCGCGTCGGGCGCCGGTTTCCCGTGGCCCCTCCCTGTTTCGGAGCGTCCGCCGCTGCCTGCACGGGCTGGGCCTGCTGCACGGTTACGATGGTTGAAACGTTAACGCGGGACGGCAGAAGTGGGGAACGGGCATGCCGGCAGCATCATGACGGCCACCAAGGCGGCGGCCGCCTTCGCGTGGGCTGCCATCGCCGGCATTTCGTCTGCCGGGCTGCTGGTGTTGGGCCAGGTCGTCGCGGCTTCGATCGTCGCTCCGCCACGCTTCGACCTCGTGGCCGTCCTCTCCGTGCTGATGCTGGTGCTGGCCTGGCACCTGCGCGTGGATACGCCGCTCATGCGCCGCCAAACCACCGCCGCGATGACCGCTGCCGTGATCGTCTGCAACGACCTCACCGCCCCGCTGCACGAAACGGTGGCGGTGGTGGGAGTCGGGCTCCTGGCCACCCGCGTGGTTTTCCGGCGCTTCCGCTGGGGAGAGGTGTACTGGTTTATCAGCCGGCTGCTCGCCTCCGCCGTGCTGGTTGCGGTGTTCCAAGCCTTCCACGCGGGCGGTTTTGCGTGGCCGGCCGCACTGCTGGCCGGCTGGCTGGCCTTCTTCATGACGGCGATTGCCGTCGAGCGTGCCTTCGCCACCACGGCCACGCGCAGCGGCACCTTCCGCAACGGCATCGGTTGGGCGCCGGCCCTGTGCACGCTGGCCATCAATCTGCTCCTGTGCCTGGCCGCCCAGTACGCCGCCCTCCGGTTCGGCCACGACGGCGTCCAGTCGCTGCTCCTGGTCTTCGCGTCCGTGCTGGCGCTGGCGGTCACCGGCTGGCTGCGCAACCGCGAGCTGCGCCGCCGCCTCACCGGCCTGGTCGACGCCTCGCTCGAGCTGCCGTGGAATCCGGACGGGCTCGACCGGACCCTCCTCGCCGCCGCCAGCGCCTCGGTGCGCGCCGACCGCGTGTCCTTGCGTCCAGAAGCGCCGCAAGATAGGGAAATCGGTGTCCGGATGCGTCGCTGGGACCACGGCGACAACTACCTGGTGGCGTCGCGGAACGGCGGCGCACAGTTCACCGAGGAAGACGAGCAGGTGCTCGACGCGCTGGCACACGTCGGCAGCATCATGGTCCGGCACGATGAGCTGGTGCACGAACTGCGGCTGCAGGCGGACACCGATGCCCTGACCGGGCTGGGCAACCGGCGCGCCCTCTGGCAGCGGCTGGCCGAGATCAACGCCGGCCGCCGCCCCGGCGAGGCCATCGCCGTCGTCTATCTGGATCTGGACGAGTTCAAGGCCGTCAACGACAGGCACGGCCACGACGTCGGCGACCTGCTGCTCACCGCCACCGCGCAGCGGATACGCTCGGAAATCCGAGAGGACGACGTGGCCGCGCGCATCGGCGGCGACGAATTCGTCGTGGTGCTCCGCGACGTCACCAGCGAAACCGGCGCCCGCGCCGCCGCCGAACGGATCGCCGCCGCGATCGCACGCCCGCTCACCGCCCGCGGCAACACACTGCGGGTGCGGGCCAGCACCGGCGTGGCGTACTCGGATCGCCCGGCACCCAATATCGAGGAGCTGCTGCGCAACGCCGATTCCGGCATGTACGGCTCCAAGCGGCTGCAGCAGCGGCTGCGCGACGCACAGCGCGACGGCTCGGAGGCCGAAGCCTGTCTGGCTGTCGCGGTTGAACGCGGCATCCGCCGGCGCCTGTTGCGTGTGGCGCTGCAGCCCATCGTTTCGCTGGACCTGGATGCGATCGTCGGATTCGAGGCCCTGGCCCGCTATGAAGACGACGAACTGGGCAACATCCCGGCGGACCGGCTGGTCACTGAGGCGAACCGGCTGGGCCTGCTCAACGAGCTGACCATCCAGGTGATCGATGGTGCGGCGGCGGCGATGGCCCGCATCAGCGAAATCACCAGCGTCCGCTCCGTCTCCGTCAACGTGGAGCTGGGCCAGCTCGCCACCGGATCCCCCGTCGTGGACCGGCTGCGGCGGATGCGCGCCGAAGGGCCGGAGCTGAACATCATCGTGGAGCTGACCGAAAACTCGTTGGACAAGATGTCCGAGCAGTCCCGGGCAGCCCTCGTACAGTTGCGCAGCGAGGGGTTCAGGATCGCCGTGGACGACTTCGGCTCCGGCTACTCATCCATGAACGCGCTGACCGAGTTCCCCTTCGACATCGTTAAGGTGGACCGCTCGCTGGTCAGCGGCGACGACGGAAGCGCACCGAACGACGACGAAACCGCCCGCAACATCGTCGTCAGCCATTTGATCGCCATGTTCACCGCGCTGAAGGCGGACGTCGTGATCGAGGGCATCGAGACCGCGGAGGCCGTGGAGTGGCTGGCCGGCTGCCCGGGCTTGAATGCGCAGGGCTTTTACTTCGGCCGGCCCATGTGGCCGGACGAACTCATCTCCCGGCTGGTCACCTCGGGCACGGCAGCGCTGCCGGCGCCGTCCCGCCGCGATTCGCGCCCGGCCATGGCAGGACGGACGGCCGAACATTCGCCTGCTACCTAAAGGCGCGGGCCGTCCGGCATCCGGCTGACGCCGCAGTGCCCGCACCAATCCCTGCGGACGCTAGGCCAGTCGTTCCAGGGCCTGCAGCTGAAGCACGATCCACGGGCTGAAGGCCCACGGCGCTGCGGTCGCGGCGCTCCGCAGGTCGGAGGGGCGCACCCAACGGTATTCGGCCACCTCGTCATCGCGCGGCGACAGTTCGCCGGCGGCCAGCGCCGTGTAGACGGGGCAGAACTCGTTCTCCACAATGCCGGAGGCGTCCACCGCGCGGTAGCGGAAGTCCGGCAGCACCAGCTTCAGGTCTTCCAGCCCGAGCCCCAGCTCGTAGCGCACCCTTCGCCGCACGGCGTCGGCCATCTCCTCCCCCGGGGCCGGATGGCCGCACGCGGAGTTGGTCCAGACGCCCGGCCAGGTCAGCTTGTTCAGGGCGCGCCTGGTCACCAGCACGCGGCCCTCGGCGTCGGAAATATGGCAGGAAAAGGCGAGATGCAGCGGTGTCTCGCCGGTGTGGATCTCGGCCTTGTCGGCGACGCCGGCGGGCTTCAGGTTCTCGTCCAGCAGCACTACCTGCTCGGTTGTTTCCGCAGTCATGTCGGCCCGGACCCGGGCAGCTGCCGTTGCCGGGAGAGCTCCCGGCGGTCTGTCATGTTCATACCAGCCATTGTATGGGCGGCGGGTGGGGGAACCACCGGCAGCACTGGCGGGGACATCGGCACATGCGCGAGGGCAGTGGGACCGTATCACCGAGCGGTAGGGCAAGATAAGAGCATGAAGGACGACGCGGCGCGAACCGATGAAAGGCCGGCGACGCGAACCGATGAAAGGCCGGCGTCGAAACAGGTCAAACTCATCGGCGAGCGGCTGCGGCGGGCGCGGGAGGACCGCGGGCTCACCATCCTGGAGACCGCGAACCACACCGGGTTGACCAAGGGCTTCATTTCCCAGGTGGAACTGGGAAAAACATCGGCCTCCGTCGCGTCACTGGTTTCCATCTGTGATGCGCTGAATCTTCCGCTCTCGGCCCTCTTCGAGCCGCCGGCCGTTCACCTGGTCAGGGCGGATGCCCGCGAACCCGCGCGCTTCCTCGGCCACAAAGTCGCAGATTCGATCCTGACGCCGCCGGGCCAGGGAGGCGTGCAGGTGATCGAAACGGTCATTCAACCCGGCGGCGGAAGCGACCCCGAACCGTACCGGCTCCCCGTCGATCGGGAGTTCGTCACTGTTCTGCAGGGCGAACTGCACATCACCGTCGAAGGGCAGCAGCTGGAGCTCCAAGAGGGTGATTCGCTCACCTTTCGTGCCTCACTCCCCCATCTCTGGCGGAACCCCTCGAAAACCCGGCATGCGCGGGTCCTGTGGGTCCTGACTCCGCATGCGTCGGTGTGACGTGCCGTCGGCCCTACACCCGGGGGCGGTGGGGCAGCGGCTTCAGGGCTTAGCCCAGATGCTCAAGTACTCGTAGGCAATCTGAGCGGCGGCCATTGAGGTGATGTCGGCATGGTCGTATGCGGGGGCCACCTCCACGATGTCGGCCCCTACAAGGTTCAGGCCCGCAAGGCCCCGCAACAGGTGCAGGAGCTCCCGGCTGGCGAGGCCGCCGGGTTCGGGTGTCCCGGTGCCGGGGGCAAACGCCGGATCGAGCACATCGATGTCAACCGAGACGTAGAGCGGACGCGTTCCCACCCGATGCCTGATCTGTTCGACGATGCCGTCAAGTCCGGTGCCGATGAACTCGCTGGCACGAATGCGTTGAAAGCCCGTCGCATCATCGTTGTCCTGGTCTTCCGGCCCGTAAACCGATCCGCGAACACCAACATGGAGGCATCCCTCCGGGTCGATCAGGCCTTCTTCGAACGCCCGGCGAAATGGTGCTCCATGGTGGAGATTGGCACCGAAATACGGGCCCCAGGTGTCGAGGTGGGCGTCGAAGTGAACCACCGCCACCTGGCCGTGAAGGCGGTGCAGTGACTTCAGCGCCGGGTAGGCGATCGTGTGATCGCCCCCGAGCACGACCAGGCGCTGGCTCCGCTCCGATGCCTCGTCGAGGCCTCGAATCATGGCCTCCACGGCAGCCTCGATATTGAACGGAGTGACCGGGATGTTGCCTAGATCCGCGACCTGATGCTGCCTGAAGGGATGGGAGCCGTGTTCGACGTGGTAGGGACGAATCAGGCGGCTTGCGCTGCGGATCGCCTCCGGTCCGAAGCGGGCCCCCGGCCTAAAGGTCACCCCGGAGTCGAAGGGAACGCCGACGAGACCTACCTGATAGTCGCTGACTTGGTCCAGGCGGGGAAGCCCGGCGAACGTAGGCGCCGACGAAAACCGAGGGACGGCCGCGAAGTCGACCTGCTCGACGACGGGTTCACCCTGTTCGTTGCGGGACGTGGTGTGCACTGGCAATGGGGGCAACGGTCTTCCTTATTGTGGGCGCGGGTGTCCGGAGTACTGCAATACGTGACGCAAGTCATGCAACACTATCCCTGCCGCGGGCAGGGCCGTCAAGACTCCATCCGGGCGGTAGGGCCGGCAGTTACCGCCCTTTGGACGAAACAACCAACGTCTGGCCAAAACAACCAGTCCCACGCCAAAAGCCCTGCCGTAGACTCAACGCCACTTCATGCTTGTTCGGAAGGACGGATTGTGCCTGACTCCCCCACTGCCGCTGCCCAGACTTCAGCAGCGAGACCCTTGGAAGGCCTGCTGGTGGCCGACTTCTCCCGGGTGCTCGCCGGTCCGCTGGCCACCATGACGCTGGCCGACCTGGGTGCACGGGTCATCAAGGTGGAGCGCCCGGGCACGGGAGACGACACCCGCAGCTGGGGTCCGCCGTATTCCCCGACCGGGGCCACCTACTTCGAGAGCGTGAACCGCAACAAGGAGTCGGTCTGCCTGGACCTGGCGGATCCCGGCGACCGGCGGTTGGCCCGAAAGCTGGCGCTGGCGGCCGACGTCGTGGTGGAAAATTTCAAACCCGGCGGGATGGACAGGCTCGGCCTCGGGTATGCGGACCTCGCGGCCGACAATCCGGGCCTGGTCTACGCCTCGATCTCCGGTTTTGGTTCGGCCGAAGGTGCGTCCCTGCCCGGCTATGACTTCATCGTGCAGGCGGTCGGCGGCCTGATGAGCATCACCGGCGAGGCGGACGGCTCCCCCTACAAAGCGGGTGTCGCCCTGGTGGACGTGCTGACCGCGAAGGACGCGACCATCGGGATCCTCGCCGCGCTCAACGCCCGCGCTGCCAGCGGCCGGGGCAGCCGGCTCGAGGTCAACCTGCTGTCCAGCCTGCAGGGCGCCCTGGCCAACCAGGCCCAGGCCTATCTGGGAGCAGGCAAGGTCCCCCAGCGGATGGGCAACGAGCATCCGTCCATCGTTCCCTATCAGCTGCTGGAATGCTCCGACGGCCCACTGGCCGTCGCCTGCGGCAACGACGGGCAGTTCCGGCAGCTGGCCGCTGTCCTGGGAGAGCCGCAGCTCGCGGACGACGAGCGTTTCGCCACCAACAGCGCCCGGGTGCAGCACCGCCGGGAGCTCATCCCGCTGCTGGAGGAGGCCCTGTCCGCCGCCTCCGCATCGGTGTGGCAGGGCAAGCTGACGGGCGTCGGCGTTCCCGCAGGCCCGGTGGCCGGCATCGACGAGGGCATCAGGTATGCCGAATCACTGGGGCTGGCCCCGACCATCGAAGTCCGCGATGCCAGCGGGGAGCCAGCCGGCCGCCAGGTCCGCCACCCGATCTCTTGGAGCCCGGCGTTCGAACCCCGCACCGCTGCCCCGCCCGCGCTCGGCGAACACACCACATCGGTGCTGGAGTGGCTGCGCAGCCTGGACTGAACGTCAGAGGCCGCGCCGGCGGAGGGCCAGCCACAGGTGCGCGGCGACGTCCGGATCGTCGAGGCTGACGCCGAGCAGACGTTCGGCCACCGCCATCCGGTGGCGCAGCGAATTCCGGTGCACGCCCAGTTGGCGGGCTGTGTCTTCCCAATGGCCCCGATGGCGCAGGTAGGCGGCCACCGTCTCCAGCAGCTCGGCGCGCCGGTACCCCGCCAGCGCCTCGACCCACGCATCTGCGCGCGCCTCATCGTCGGCCGCCAATTCCACGAGCTTGCCCGCGGGCGCCGCGACCGCGGCACGGCGCACCGCTGGGATCGCCCCCGCCACGTCCGCCAAGGCGAGGGATTCCGTCCAGGCAGCACCGGTCTCCGCACCCCCAGAGGCAGCTGCCGACGTTGACGCCGGCGCGACCCCGGCTGCAGCGGCGCCCGCGCCGCCCCCCGACCAGGCCAGAAGTTCCGCGTCGGCTTCCCCATCTGCCTGACCGTCTGCCGTTGCCCGTTCCGCAAGCCCGGCATCCAGCAGGAAGTAGGCCACGCCGTCGTCCGCGAAGCGCAGGGTACAGCCGGCCACCGCCGCCGCGGGCGAGCCGCCGCCGTCGGCCAGTCGGACCCGGGCTACCGCACCGGCGAGCGCCGCGAGGGAATCCGCCGTGCCCACCCGCGCGGCCAGCACGCGCACCCGTTCGGGCAGCTGCCCGAGGTTTCCGTCGGCGGCCACCAGCCGGGCTGCCTTCACCTGGCCGCGGGCAACCAGCTTGGCGACGACGGAACCCAGCACCGTCGTCGTCCCCAGCAGCTCCTCGCGCTGCTGGGCCTTCAGGGCCAGCAGGACGCAGACCGTGGTGATGATCTGCCGATCGGCCTTGGTCAGGGTCCGCCCGGGGCCGATGGCCAGGAAGCCGTCGATCCGCCGTCCGACGAGGATCGGATACTCGACGACGGGAGCGCCGTGCAGCCAGAAGGTAGCGGCGGAATGGGTGCCGGCAACATTGAGTCGCGTGGTTTCCAGCCTGAGGTGCGGCAGCAACGGCAGCGCACTGGCCGGCCAGACGGTGGCCTCCGTCCCGCCGTCCGCGGGCAGGTAGGCCGCCCAGCCGCCCAGCGCCTGGGCCAGCCCCTGCACGACCGACGGCAGGGCATCCGGACGCATCGTGGCCCGGGCCAACGCTGTCTGCGTTCCCAGGTTCGCGATCAGGTCGGCCTGGTCGCTCCGCGAGGCCAACTCCCAAAACATCCGCGAGACGTCCAGGAACGGGACGCCGTCGGGAACCACCAACAACTCCACGCCCTCGGCGGAGCAGGCCCGGACCAGCTCCGGCGGCACGCTGTCCAGCCCCTCCCCCAGCCCCAAGCCAAGGGCGGCGACCCCTTTGGCCGCCAGCCGCCGCACGTACCCGTCCACGGCGGCGGCACTCCCGCTGAGCGGGATGCCGGTGGTCAGCAGCAGCTCGCCGCCCTCCAGGTAGGCCCCCGGGTCCGCCAGCTCGGACACATGGACACCGGAGAGCTGGATCCCCGGCACCGGTCCGGGAATGGCCGGCCTGAGCGAATCTCCGAGTTCATGGCTGAGCTGCGCAAGGGAAACCATGGACTGATTATCCAACACCACCGGAGCTTTTGGGCAGAACATCCGATGACCCAGTGCCCACCGCGCGTTTAGCGTTGCCCTATGACCGATGTGCTCACCTCCGCGACCGGCGCGGCCGCCGCCACGCTCCCCCAGTCCCGCCACCTGGCGACCGCCATCCCCGGCCCCCGTTCCCAGGCGTTGCACCGGGACCGGCTTGCCCACGTCAGCGACGGCTTCGGCATCGTCCTGCCGGTCTTCATCGAGAAGGCGGACGGCGGCATCCTGCAGGATGTGGACGGAAACCGCCTGATCGACTTCGCCTCCGGCATCGCCGTGACCAGCATCGGCGCCAGCCACCGCCGGGTCCGCGAGCGGGTGGCCGCGCAGCTGGAGAGGTTTACCCACACCTGCTTCATGGTCACCGAGTACCAGTCCTTCACCGAGGTGGCCAAGTGGCTCAACGAGCACACGCCGGGCGACTTCGAGAAGCGCACCGCCCTGTTCTCCACCGGCGCCGAGGCGGTGGAGAACGCGGTCAAGATCGCGCGTTCGGCCACCGGCCGCAGCAGGGTGCTGGTCTTTGACGAGGCGTACCACGGCCGCTCCCTGCTGACCATGGCGATGACCGCCAAGGAGAACCCGTACCGGCTGCACTTTGGGCCCTTCCCGGCAGAGATCGTCCGGGCCGCCTCGGCCAATCCCCTGCGCCCGGCGGCACAGCACGACGGCGGGGTCCCCGCCTCGGCCGCGGACGTCACCGCGGCGGCGCTTGCCTCGGTCGAGGCCACGCTCGCCGAGCACGGCGCGGACAGCTTCGCCGCCATGGTCATCGAACCCATCCAGGGCGAGGGCGGCTTTGTGGTTCCGGCCCCCGGCTTCCTCGCCGGGCTGCGGCGGATCGCCGACCGGCACGGCATCGTGCTGGTGATCGACGAGATCCAGGCCGGCATGGGACGCACCGGGACGCTCTTCGCCAGCGAACACGAGTCGGTGGCCGGCGACATCACGCTCACGGCCAAGGCGCTGGCCGACGGGCTGCCGCTCAGCGCCGTCACCGGACGCGCCGACCTGATGAACGCCGTGCACGCCGGCGGCCTCGGCGGCACCTACGCCGGCAATCCGCTGGCCTGCGAGGCCGCGCTGGCCGTCTTTGAAGCGTTTGAGGACGGCAGCCTGCTGGCCAACGCCCGCGCCATCGAAGCCGCGGCACGCCGGGTGTTGGAGCCGCTGGTCGCGGAGACCGACGTCGTGGCCGAATTCCGCGGCCGCGGCGCCATGCTGGCCTTGGAGTTCGCGGACCGGGACACCCTGGCCCCGCGGGCCGACCTGGCCAAGGAG
The DNA here is from genome assembly GCF_059090825.1 of Arthrobacter sp. Y3224055. NCBI lineage: Bacteria > Bacillati > Actinomycetota > Actinomycetes > Micrococcales > Micrococcaceae > Arthrobacter > Arthrobacter sp. Y3224055. The sequence goes on from NZ_JBNHGB010000006.1 coordinate 157,647, forward strand.
GTTTCTGCGCGGTGCCACGCGCAGGGCGTGCTCACCCTGACCTGCGGCACCCATGGCAACGTCATCCGGTTGTTGCCCCCGCTGGTCATCGGCGAGGACCTGCTCGCCGACGGCCTGCAGGTGCTGCGGCAGGCAGTCCTCGACGTTGCCGCGGACGGGAAGCCAACGTCCGCAGCCCCGGCATCGGCCTGACCTGCCTGCCGGGAACCGTCCTCCGGCAGCCCACACCTCAACACCATCCCCCGAACCCCTAGAAGGAACACCCGATGTCTCTGGACCATGACCTGATTTCACTCGATTCCCTGCTCACCGAGGAGGAACGGCAACTGCAGAAGAACGTCCGCTCCTTCGTGGACAGCGCGATCAAACCGAACATCGCCGGCTGGTACGAAGACGCGGTGTTCCCGCTGGAGATCGTGCCCGAGCTGGCCAAGCTCGGCCTGCTCGGCATGCACCTGGACGGCTACGGCTGCGCCGGCCGCTCCGCCGTCGAATACGGGCTCGCCGGGGCCGAGCTGGAGGCCGGCGATTCCGGCCTGCGCACCTTCGTCTCCGTGCAGGGTTCGCTGGCCATGAGCGCGATCCACAAGCACGGCTCCGAGGAGCAGAAGAACGAGTGGCTGCCCCAGATGGCCACAGGCGAGGCCATCGGCTGCTTCGGCCTGACCGAACCCAGCGCTGGTTCCGACCCGGCCAGCATGAAGACCTTCGCCCGCCGCGACGGCGACGACTGGGTGCTCAACGGATCCAAGCGCTGGATCGGCCTCGCCTCGGTCGCCAAGGTCGCCGTGATCTGGGCCCAGACCGACGACGGCGTCCGCGGCTTCGTGGTGCCGACCGACACCGCCGGTTTCAAGGCCACCCCGATCGAGGCCAAGCTCTCCATGCGCGCCTCCATCCAGTGCGACATCGAACTCACCGACGTCCGCCTGCCCGCCGGGGCGCTGCTGCCGAAGGCCAAGGGGCTGCGCGGCCCGTTCGAATGCCTGAACGAAGCCCGCTACGGCATCATCTGGGGCGCCATGGGAGCCGCCCGCGATGCCTGGCAGACCGCGGTCGACTATTCCAAGGAGCGCATGCAGTTCGACAAGCCGCTGGCCGGCTACCAGCTCACCCAGGAAAAACTGGTCAACATGGCGCTGGAGATCAACAAGGGCTTCCTGCTCGCCCTGCACCTGGGCCGGCTCAAGGACGCCGGACAGTTGCAGCCCCACCAGATCTCCGTCGGCAAGCTCAACAACTGCCGCGAAGCCATCGAAATCGCCCGCGAATGCCGCACCATCCTCGGCGGCAACGGCATCACCCTGGACTATTCACCGCTGCGCCACGCCAACAACCTCGAATCCGTGCGCACCTACGAGGGCACCGACGAGGTCCACACCCTGATCCTCGGCCAGAAGATCACCGGCGTCCCCGCCTTCCGCTGACCCCCCTCTTCCGCACGCCAAGGAGCACGCATGACCTCTCCGGTACAGCTGCAGCACTACATCGACGGCGCCTGGGTCCCCGGTTCCGGCTCCCCCATCGCCAGCCACAACCCGGCGCACCCCGACGAGGTTGTCGCCCGGGGCCTGCAGGCCGGACCTGCCGAGGTGCAACAGGCCATGGCGGCCGCCGTCGCCGCCCGGCGTGAGTGGGCCCGCACCCCGGCGCACGAGCGCGGCGCCGTGTTGGTGCGCGCCGCCGTCGTGCTTGAACAGAACGCCGAAGCCTGGGGGCTGGAGCTGGCCCGGGAAGAGGGCAAGACCCGGGCGGAAGGCCACGGCGAGGTGCTGCGGGCGGCGCAGATTTTCCGTTACTACGGGAACGACGGCGACCGCGCCGCCGGGGAGATCTTCTCCTCCCCGCGGCGCGGCGAGAAGATCCTCGTGACCCGCAAGCCGCTCGGCGTGGTCGGCGTGATCACCCCGTTCAACTTCCCCATCGCCATCCCGGCGTGGAAAATCGCTCCGGCTTTGGCGTACGGCAACACCGTGGTCTGGAAGCCGGCGAGCACCGTGCCGCTGCTTGCACTGCGGCTGGCCCAGGCGCTGGACGCCGCCGGGCTGCCCGCCGGCGTGCTGAACCTGCTGATCGGCCCGGGCGCAATGGGCAACACCCTCGTCGAGCACCCGGCGCTGGACGGCCTGACCTTCACGGGCTCCACCGGGGTGGGCCGCCGCCTCGCCGCCGAGGCGGCCGGACGCGGCGTTCCCGTGCAGGCTGAGATGGGCGGCAAGAACGCCGCCGTCGTCCTCGCCGACGCCGACCTGCAGCTTGCCGCCGAACAAGTCATGCTCGGCGCCTTCCGCTCCACCGGGCAGAAGTGCACCGCCACGTCACGGCTCATCGTGGCCGAAGCCGTCGCCGACGAATTCCTCGCCGTGCTCACCGAACGCGCCCATGCCTTGGCGGTCGGCGATCCGGCCGACCCCGCGGTGCAGATGGGACCCGTTGTCAACGACGCCGCCCGGAAGTCCATTCACGACGGCATCGATGCCGCCCTCGCCCAGGGCGCGCGGCGGATCGTCGGAGGCCAGCGGTACGAGGATGGTTTCCTCGCCCGCGGCTACTTCGTCCCGCCGACCATCCTGGAGCTCCCCGACGACCGGGAGCTCGACCTGTGGCGCGAGGAACTTTTCGGACCCGTGCTGGCCGTCCGCCGGGCGGCCACCGTGGAGCAGGCCTTCGAGCTGGCGAACGACAGTGAATTCGGTCTCTCCGCCGCCCTGTTCACCCAGGACGTCACCCGTGCCCTCGACGCGATCGACGACCTCGATGTCGGCATCCTGCACGTCAACTCCGAATCCGCCGGCGCCGACCCGCATGTGCCCTTCGGCGGCGCCAAGAAATCCGGCTACGGTCCCAAGGAACAGGGCGCCGCGGCCAAGGAGTTCTTCACCCATACCACCACCGTTTATCTGCGCGGCGGGACCGCCGGAGCCTGAGGGGACACATGACTGCCACCATCGATAACATCAAGCACATCCTGGTCGTGGGTTCCGGCGCCATGGGCTCCCAAATCGGCATGGTCGCCGCCCTGGCCGGGTACCGGGTCACCGTCCAGGACATCGCCGAAGAGATGCTCGCCCAGGCCAAGGAGCAGCTGGCCGCGCGCATGCAGGCCAGTGCGGCCAAGGGACGGATCAGCCACGAGGACGCCGACGGCGCCTTGGGCCGCCTGGCCTTCGGCATGGACCTCGCGGCCGCGGCGGCGGACGCCGACTTCGTCATCGAGGCGGCCACGGAGCGGCTCGCGATTAAGCAACAGATCTTCGCCCGGCTGGGCGAGGTGACACCCCCGCACGCCATCCTGGCCACCAACTCCTCCACCCTCGGCTCATCCAAGGTCGCGGCGGTGACCGGCCGGCCGGAGCAGGTCTGTAACATGCACTTCTTCAACCCGGCGCTGGTGATGAAGTGCGTGGAGGTGGTCCGGCACGAGTCCACGTCGCAGGCCACCGTGGACACCGTGATGGAACTGGCGCGGCGTTTCGGCAAGGAACCCGTCCTGATCAACCGGGAGGTCCCGGGCTTCGTCGCCAACCGGCTGATGGGCGCCCTCCAGAAGGAAGCGCTGGCCCTCCACACCGCCGGCGTTGCCAGCCTCGAGGACATCGACACCACCGCCAAGACCGCCCTAGGCCACCCGATGGGCCCCTTCGAACTCATGGATATGGTCGGCCTGGACGTCATCGACTTCATCGCCCGCGCCACCTATGCGGAAACCGGCGACGAGGCGGACCTGCCGCATCCGGCCATCACGGAGCTTGTCGAGCAGAACCTGCTGGGACGCAAGACCGGCCGGGGCTGGTACAGCTACTGACGAATCGCTCCAAGGTTTCCAGCCGAGCCAGCTCTGCAGGGCTACCGGACCGCACGCAAAAGGGCCCGCTTCTTCCCCCTTGTACGGGATAAAGCGGGCCCTTCGGCGCTCCGGCGGCCGGGAGGCGGCCGTCAGATATCGCGGTCCAGCTGCAACGCCTTGAAGGCGGCACCCGACGGGTCGGTCACCACCGCCCACCGGCCGAAAGCGATCGGCTGGTCCTGCACGTTCACGCCGCCACCGGCCGCCGTGGCGGCAGCCGCTGCAGCAGCTTGGTCAGCCACCACGAACCAGGCCAGCCAGTGCGGGGGCAGGAAGTCTTTCGCTTCCGCGGGGATGGCGTTGATCGCGCGCAGTGCGCGCCCCTCGGCGTCGCGATAGACGCTCAGTTCGTCCTCAACATGTTCCAGCACGTTCTCCGGGAACAGCGCAGTCTGGAAAGACTCGGCCACTGCGAGATCATGGCTCATCACATCGACCAGTGCCAATCGGCCGAGCTCAGAGGACGGCCCGGATACTGCTCCGCCGTCCATGGCGGCGATGCCGAACAAAGGCCCTTCCGGGTCGCGGAGCACGACGCCGTTGCTTCCCCCTGCCAGCAGGTTCACCTCTTCCTCGACAACCGTGGCGCCGGCTGCAACTGCCCGGTCGACGGCCGCGGCTACGTCATCGCTTCCGAGGAAGACTTTCCAGCCGAGTTCTGCCGGACCGGCGGCAGAGTCTACGCGCAGCCCGGCGATCGGCACGCCGTGAAGGGTGAAGAGACCAGCATCGCCTTCCAGGTCGAGTTCCCAGCCCAGCACGTCGCGATAGAAATCAGCCAATCCTGCGGCGCTCCCCGCAGTCAGCTCCTGCCAGACACTGGCGCCCGGCGAGTAGGTAGTGGTGGAAATAGTCACGAACAGCTCCTTAGAACTTAGAGGGTTGGACCTATTCGCCCAGCAGCGCCGGCTCTTTTTCCCAGATGGCCTGCAGGGACTCGCGCTCGGCTTCGATCGACTCCTTGTCGAAGCGGAAGTAGGAGCGCGGCGGCAGCATGCCCCACACATTGGAGGAGTGGCGGTCGTCCGGATACTCACGCGGAACATGGGTTTCGTCCAACTGCTCGATGTCGCAGTACAACTCGATGAAGCAGTCAGCCTCCGGAAGCCGGACGTAGCCGGCCAGGTTGCCGCCAATACCGTGGCGGACGGGGCCCCACGGCATGACCCGGCCGTACTGGGCGAGGTGGTCGAAGGACTGGCGGATCTGCCCCCAGTCGAGCATGTCGAAGGCGATGTGGTGGAAGTGTGCCTGGCCGGTGTTCACGAAGGCCATCACATGGTGGTCGGCGCCGATATGCAGGAAGGCGCCGGCGTCTGGCCCCAGCTTGTCGGCCAACTTCATGCCCACCACGTTGAGGTAGAAATCCACCTGCTCGCCGATGTTCGCGGTCAGGTAGTTCACGTGGCCGAGCTTGCGCGGGGCGCCGATGCGGTGATTGCGGGTGGTCTGCCGCCACTCGCGCGGGTAGCGGTCCTGCCCCTGCTTCGGCCGGTATTCGACGAACTGGATGCCGTTACCTTCCAGGTCGGCAAAGGAGACTCCCTCGTCCGAGCGCGTGTATTCGACCCGGTGCTCCTTCAAGTGCTTCTCGGCGTCCTCCAATGTCAGTTCCGGCGCCAACTGGTAGGCGGCGTGAACGATGCCGGCTTCGGGGGCCTTCTGCAGGATCAGCGACGGCTTCTCGTAGTTGCACGCGAGGAAAGCCTGCTTGCGCTCGCGGCCAACTTCGGTCAGGCCGAACTCGTCCTGCCATTGCTGCGTGGAAGCATCCAGGTCCTCGACGCCCATGACCACATGGTCGATGTCATGCAGCTTGATCATTGTCGCTCCTTATTAACGGTTCCGGTGATGGCCGGCAGCCCGCCGGGCCCTTTTCAGACCGGAGTGTTTCTTTTGCTGAACACGTACATTACTATAATAACCACGACGCCGAACGGCAAGACTTTGATCTGCAGAGCAGTACCAACCTGAGGAAGGCAACCATGACAAGCCCCATGCTGGACCGAGAACCGGTCCTTCCGGCCTTTGACCCGGATTATCTGGACCAGTTGCTGGCCCGCGGCATACAAGTCATCCGGGTCATCCATTCCGATTTGTTCGGGCGCCAGCGAGGTAAGCAATATCCCGTGGCTTCCCTCCTCAACCTGGCCTCGGGGGTTGCGTATTCAAAGATGGCCAACGCCGAAGACCTGCTAGGTGTACCGGTCGACGACAAGGAATTCCCCGCCCTGGCCAATCATCCTGACCAGCACGCGTTCCTGGACCTGTCGACGGCGTTCGTTCCCCCGTGGGAGCCGGACTCCCTGTGGGTCCTCACGCGTCTGAGCGAGCACGGCCAGCCGTCAGCGCTGTGCCCGCGCAGCCAACTGACTGTAGCCGCCGAACGGTTGCAGGAAGAGCTTGGCCTCTCCGCCATTGCAGCCGGCGAGCCCGAGTTCTATCTCTTCCGGAACGACAATGACGGCAGGACTCCTTATGCGCTGAACGGCGTCTCCTACACCATGGACCGGATTACCGACCCCGACGGAGCCGTGGGCCGCATGCATCGGCAGCTGATCGGCATGAATATCGGCGTGACAGTGGTGAACCGCGAGTTCTCCCCCGGTCAGTTCGAAGTAAACCTCCAGCACGACGATGTACTCGTCGCAGCCGACGCCGCCTTCCTGCTGAAGACCGGGGTCAAGGAACTGGCCATCACAGAGGGCCTGGAAGCCAACTTCATGGCCAAGCCGGTCAGCGGCGAGGAAGGCAGCAGCCTGCACGTGCATCTTTCCCTCTGGCGGGATGCAGACAACGTGTTTGCCGCCCCCGAGGGCACCCTCAGCCCGACGGCGCTTGCCGCCATAGCCGGCATCCAACTCCACGCCCCCGCGATCATGGCGTTCGCGGCCCCCACCGTGAACTCCTACAAGCGGTTGACCGGCGAAGGCCTGAGCCCGCGCACCAGCAACTGGGGCGAAGACAACCGCTTCACCTTCGTTCGCGTTCCGGCCGAACGGGCGGGCGCCACGCGGCTGGAACTGCGCGCCGGCGACGCCAGCGCTTCCCCGCATCTGCTGATGGCGGCCATGCTCCACGCTGCCTCCGACGGCATTCGGCGCGAGTTGACCCCGGATCCCATCGGCCAGCCGCTGCCACGCAGCCTGGCCGAGTCCATCGATGCCCTGGATAAGAACGAGGTCATGCGCGCGGGATTCGGCGACGAGTTCACGTCCATCTACGCCGCCCTCAAGCGACGCGAAGTACAGGCGTTCGAGTCCCACGTGACCGACTGGGAATGGAATCTCTACCGCCACCACGTCTAACCCGTACTCACACGTGCCGGAGCCTCTTGACCCGGCGCGAGCATACTCTCCCGGGAGCCTCACGAGCTCCTGGCCCGCCTTGCCCATGAACCGAGAGGTGATCGCTTTGCCAACGCCTGCTTCCACCCTGCCCGCCAGACTGACGTCCCCGACCGATACCGCGGACGTCGGGCGGCTCACTATCAAGTGCCCGGACAAACCAGGGATCGTCGCCAATGTCGCCGATCTGCTCAGGAGGCACGGGGCCAACATCGTGTCTCTGGACCAATTCACGACGGGCGTCGAGGACGGCACCCTGTATCAGCGCACGGTTTTTCACCTGCCGGGCTTCGAAGCCAAACGGGATCGGCTTGGCGCGGAAATCGAGGCTGAACTGGCCGTTCCGTGGGGAATGGAATGGCAGTTGACCGCTGCCGGAAAACGCAAGCGGGTGGCCATCTTTGCATCCAAGACCGATCATTGCCTGCTGGACCTGTTGTGGCGTCACCGCCGGGGCGAAATCCCCATGGATATCGTCATGGTCGTCTCAAACCACGCCGATCTCGCCCACCAAGTCCGCCCCTTCGACATACCGTACTTCCATGTTCCCGTTGCGGGTGACAAGAAGGACGCTGAGCAACGGCACCTGGAGTTGCTGCGCGGGAACGTGGACCTGGTGGTACTCGCCCGCTACATGCAGATCATCTCCGCCGAATTTCTCGACGAGGTCGGCGTTCCCGTCATCAACATTCACCATTCATTCCTCCCTGCCTTCATCGGCGCCGGCCCCTATCAAAAGGCCAAGGACCGGGGCGTGAAGCTGATTGGGGCGACGGCGCACTACGTGACCAAGGACCTGGACGAGGGCCCCATCATTGAACAGGACGTCATCCGGGTTTCCCACCGGGACAGCACCGCGCAGCTCATGCGCTTTGGGGCCGACGTCGAACGGAGCGTGCTCTCGCGTGCGGTCACGTGGCACTGCGAAGACCGCGTGATGCGCGACGGCAACACCACGGTCGTCTTCTGATGAGCAAGGGTCCGCAGTAAGGCGATTGCCGGCGGTGGCGGCGCACCCCGGTCCACGAGAAGGTGCAGAGCGGCCCCGACTGATCCAGCCGGGGCCGCTCTGCCCTTGGACCTATTGGCGCTCGTTAAAAGCTGCGGCCCGGGGGAAAGTATGGACGATCCACACAGAAGCGTCGCCGCCCTCCGCTTGCCACCTGTGGGTTCTGTCTGCAGCATAGGTCGCGTAGTCGCCCTCACCCAGGAGGACCTCATGGCCGACTGGCCCCAACCGGATTTTGCCGGAGCGCACGAAGACATGCTCGCGGGCACCGGCGCCGTGCGAAGGGGACACCTCATCGGCACCCTGCTTGAAGGATTGGGCGTGGATTTCCAACGTGCCGGCTCCGATAACCTGGCTTCGCAGAATGTGCCCCAGCGAAGCCGAGTCCGAGATATCTTCGCCCTCGCCATCGTGAACCACCTCGACCGGAGCGCGCTCGGGCAGCGCGATCAGGTCGGGCAGCGGCACGTCAAAGGTGCGGGCAATAGCCAACATGGTTTCCAGCGTCGGATTGGTCTGCCCTCGCTCGACCTTGAACAGGGTTGCCTTTGCCACTCCGGAGCGTTCGCCCAACTCGGTCAGCGAAAGACCATGGGTTTCCCGCAGGCGCCGCACGTTGGCCGAAAGCGCCTCTATATGGTCGTTCATCTGTCCATCCTCGATCCCGCTGGGTTTCGTTGCCGCAATATCAAGCTCTGATGAGAGTAACTTTATCCTCCTAAAGTCGCCGGGATTTCGGACTTTGGAGCAGAAACGAGTAGCGCTTGGCCCGGCGATGGGGCCACGAGCGCGCTACGGCCGATGTAAACACAGGGGCGCGCTACATGCAGCCGCGAGGCCTGCCGTCCCGGAGCCCGGCCCCTTGTCTTTTTTACAAGGCTTTATATACTCTTAAAGTAACCAATCCATATCTACCGGAGGTCTCCCATGACTCAGGCAATCCGTTTTGCAACAAGCGCCGGCGAAGTCCGGCTTGGACGCCTAGACGGCGAAACCATTGTTGACGCAGGCGCCTCACCGGCTGTTGGCTTCGACGGCTCGGCTGAAGCTTGGAACACCATCAACAATGCGTCCGGGGCGAAGCACTCGCTGCAGGATGTCAAGGTTCTCGCGCCGACCAACCCCGGCAAGCTGATCGCCATTGGCTTGAACTACCAGTCGCATGTCGAGGAAACCAACCTCAAGCACCCGGATGCACCCGTGGTCTTCGCCAAATTCCCTTCTTCCATCACCGGACCCAACGACACCATCGTGATTCCCCGCGAGGAAACCCGCCCTGACTTTGAAGGCGAAGTCGGCATCGTCATTTCCAAGCGCGGCTACCGCGTGGCGAAGGAGGATGCTTGGGACTACGTCGGCGGCTTCACCGCCCTGAACGATGTGTCCGGCCGCCGCGCCCAGCTTGAGACCCCCATGAAGCAGTTCACCTTGGGTAAGAGCTTTGACACGTTCACTCCCCTCGGCCCGGTTGTGGCGAGCGTGGACTCCGTGGACAAGGACGCCCTGGACGTGCAGACCGTCATCAACGGCGAGACCATGCAAAAGGGCAACTCCCGGGACCTGATCTTCGACATCCCGACCCTGATTGAGTATCTGTCCCGCGGAATGACCCTGGAGCCGGGCGACGTCATCGCTACCGGCACCCCCGGCGGAGTCGGCGACGAGCGCAAGCCTCCGCGTTACCTGCGCGACGGCGACGTCGTCGAGGTGACCGTTGCCGGCGTCGGCACTATCAGCAACCCTGTCCGCGCCGAGGCATAATGCCATGAAAATCATCGCCGCAGGAAACAAGGACTACGTCTACGGCGGGAAGTTCACCGGGCCGGTGCAGCTGGAGATGATCCTCGAAGCCGCCCAAGACGGTGATCCCGACATTGCCCGCGTGCATTTCAACGACGGCGCGGTGACAAACTGGCATTCCCACCCCGGCGGGCAGCTGCTCTATCTGGTCAGTGGCACCGGTCGGGTGGGAAATAACGACGGCGAACACACCGGCATCGCCCCGGGCACCCTGGTTGAGACCCCGGTCGATGAAAACCACTGGCACGGCGCGGACGAAGGCGCCGACGCCGTCTGGCTGGCAACCACCTGGGGAGTCACCTGCTGGCACGACCTTTCCCCGCTGGAGCATTCCACGCTGGGGGCATCGTGAACGGCACCCCTCCGGTGATCCTGGTCGTGGCGGACCGCAAGTCCGTCACGTCCGGGGCCTGGTCGGACATCCCGAACGATGCCCTGCCGCACACCTATATCGATGCCGTGGAGCAGTCGGGCGGCATGCCCCTGCTGCTGCCGCCCACCGAGGTGCTCCGGGACAACGCCGAACGGCTGCTGGAGTTGGCCGACGGCGTCTTCCTCGCCGGCGGCCGGGATCTCGACGCAGACCTGTACGGTCGCTCGAACCACCCGCTCAACGACAAGCCGCTGCGGGTCCGGGACGAACTCGAAATCGCGTTGGTCCGCGGGGCACGCCGGCGAGGCATGCCGGTGCTTGGCGCCTGCCGCGGCATGCAGGTGTTGAATGTTGCCTGCGGCGGCACCCTGGAGCAGCATCTGGCCGACCGGCTGGACATGACCCCGCACCGCGACGTGGTGGGCGAATTTACTTCCCACTCGGTATCCGTGGTCCCCGGCACCCTGCTGGAGAATGTCTTGGATTCGGCTACCTTCGACATTGCCTCGCACCACCACCAGGCGGTGGAAACCCTCGGAGACGGACTCGTCGCCTCGGCACATTTCGACGACGGCGTCATCGAAGCCATCGAGGCTCCCGGCGATACCTTCACCCTGGGGGTGCAATGGCACCCCGAGGAACGTCTCGACCCGGAAGGCCTCAAGCTGCTCACGGCTCTTGTCCGGGCGGCCAACCGCTTCCGGCAGCACCGCCAGGAACCAGCGACCGCGCTTCAACACTGACGGGTCCGCGGCCGATGCGTCCGGCGGTGCCCTTCCGCCAAACCGCTCTCGAATCGAAAAGGATCCCATGACCCACACAGCTACCGCTGCCACAAAGAACAGTTTCGCAGTGACCAACCCGGCCACGGGAGAGGTATTGCAGAGCGTGCCTACCGCATCGGACGCGGAAGTCGTGGCGGCAATTGCGGCCGCCCATGAGGCCTACCTGCAGTGGCGGGACGTGCCGGTTGCCGAAAGGGCACGCAGGGTGAAGCGCGCGGGCGGACTCTTTGCGGAGCGCACCGACGAGCTGGCAGCCATCATCACCCAAGAGATGGGCAAGCGCCTAACGGAGGCGCAAGGCGAGTTGTCCATTGTCGCCAGTATCTTCGACTACTACGGAACCGAAGGCCCGGCGCTGCTGGCTGACCAGGAGTTCGCACCCCGCAGCGGCGGCCGGGCCCTGATTAAGAAGCGGCCGGTAGGTGCCTTGCTGGGCATCATGCCGTGGAACTACCCGCTTTACCAGGTGGCGCGTTTCGCGGCGCCGAACCTGGTGCTGGGCAACACCCTGCTGGTCAAACACGCGTCCAACTGCCCCGCCTCAGCCCAAGCGATTGAAGAAGTCCTGCTGGATGCTGGGCTTCCGGCCGGCGTTTACAGCAATCTCTACGCCGCCACGACCCAAACCGAATTGATCGTCGCCGACGACAGAATTCAAGGCGTCTCGCTGACCGGCAGCGAAAGGGCCGGTGCCGCCGTCGCCGAGATCGCCGGACGCCACCTCAAGAAAGTGGTGCTGGAACTCGGCGGATCGGATCCACTGATTGTGCTGGACAGCGACGACGTGGCGGCCACCGCCCGCAAAGCGTTCCACGCCAGGCTCAGCAACGCGGGCCAGGCCTGCAACTCCCCCAAACGCATGATCGTCGTGGAGGGGATCTTCGACGATTTCGTGCGCGAGATCTCGGCCTTGGCTCGCGGCCTGGTGCCCGGGGACCCCTCCCATCCTGCGACGACGATCGCGCCGATGTCCTCGGCGGCAGCGGCAGACGAGCTGGCCGAACAGATTGCCGATGCGGTGGCGCAGGGAGCCACCCTGCACACCGGCGGCCGGCGACTGGAGGGCCCGGGGGCCTTCGTAGCGCCCGCCGTGCTGACCGGCGTCGTAGACGGCATGCGTGCTTTCCGGGAGGAACTCTTCGGCCCGGCCATCGTGGTCTATCCCGTGCGGGACGAAGACGAAGCCGTCGCCCTCGCCAACGACTCCCCCTACGGGCTGGGGGCGTCCATCTTCACCACCGATGCACAGCGGGCACTGGACCTCGCGGAGCGCTTGGAGTGCGGCATGGTGTTCATCAACCAGGCCCCGGACTCCGAACCCGACCTGCCCTTCGGCGGGGTAAAGAAGTCCGGTTTCGGCCGTGAGCTGGGTCCGTGGGGCGTGGACGAATTTGCCAATCTGAAACTGGTTCGCCTCTGACGCATTCCCCCAGGCCAGCGGGAAAACGCGCAATATGCCTCCGGGGCTCCGGCAGCACCATTGATCGCGCCGGCTGCTATTCGATAAGAATGGCAGCCGGCGCCGTCGTTGGTGGAATACTTCATTCCGATACATTTTCTGCTTGGGACAACTAGGAGCCATGAAACCCGATCTGAGCGCCAACCTCGCGCGCAACGTCCGCCAATTGCGCGAGCGACGCACTCTGACGCTGAATCAGCTGTCGGAGCGTTCGGGCATCGGGAAGGCCACGCTGTCGCAGATAGAGTCAGGCTCCGGCAACCCGACCCTGAGTACGCTCCGGGATCTGGCCGCGGCTTTGTCCACCGATGTGGACAGGCTGCTTGCTGGCGGTGAACTCGACGGCGTGGTGGTAGTTCGCAGAGGTGCAGGCGTAGACGTTGGGGACGACGCCGTCGGTGCCCTTCTGGTCCACACGGCTGGCACGGACGCGGCGAAACTGGAGGTCCATGCACTGACCGTTAGTGGGGGACGCCGTGAAGTTTCGGCCAGCCACGGGGTCGATTCACGCGAGCTGGTAGTGGTTGCCCAGGGCAGCGTCCGAGCGGGTCCGGTGGGGGAAGAACAACTGTTGCACGAGGGAGACTTCGCCAGTTATCGCGCAGACGGCCCTCATGTATGGGAAGCGCTGGACGAAGACGCCGTCGTCTGGATCACACTGATCCAGCCCATGTAGATAGCGAACTGCCACACCTTCGCCCGGCGCCACTATATGTCCTGCTTCACAGCCTCCCCTCTGTTCGTTATAGTGCTTATAACACCTATTACATCGAACACCCCCGGCTGTGGAGGCCCTCATGGCAGATATCAATTCGTACCTGAGCTCCATCACCATGGACCAGCTCGAGGATGACCCGTACCCGGTCTGGCAGCGGCTCCGCAAAGAGTCACCCGTGGCGTACATCCCCGCGGCGGAATCCTGGGTCATCACCCTTTTCGACGACGTTGCGGCTGTACTTCGCGGAGACCACGGTTTCGGCGGCGCCACCAAGCATCTGACCATGAACCAGGTTTTCGGGCAGCCGAATATCCTGACAAGTACGGGTAAGGAGCACGACGAGATCCGCGACGGGGTCGACCGTTCGCTGCAGCCTGATCCTGTGCTGAGCATGATCGAAGAAATTGTCCGTCCGGTGGCGCGCCATTACCTAGACCGCCTCAGCGGACGTGGCGACGCGGAGCTGGTCACCGAGTTCTTCGAACCCATCAGCGTCGAGGCGCTGCGTCGAGTGATGGGCTTGGACGCCGTTGCAGACACGGAAACCATCCGCCGCTGGTTTACGCAGCTCAACCTTGGCGTTTCCAATTTCGGACAGGATCCGGATCTGTACGCCGTATCCGAAAAAGCTTCCAGCGAGTTCGAGGCTGCAGTTGCACCACTGTTAGAGCACCTTTCGCACCACCCGGATCATTCGATGATTTCGCACATGCTGTGGGCAGGCCGCGAAGGCACCACTCCCCGGCCGGCCAGCCAGATTCTGCCCTCACTGAAAGTCATCCTCCTCGGCGGCATGCAGGAGCCCGGCCACGCCGCCGCCAGCAGCCTGTACGGCCTCTTTTCCCGCCCGGACCAGTGGAAGATGCTGGTGGAAGATCCCGAGGAGTGGATTCCGCTGGCCGTCCAAGAGGGCCTGCGCTGGATCGCCCCGATCGGCTGCACCGACCGGCAGACTACCCGGGAAACCAGGCTGCGCGGCAAGACCCTGCCTGCTGACGTTCCCGTCATAGTGGCACTGTCGTCGGCCAATCGGGACGAACGGAAGTTTGAGGACCCGGATGTGTTCGACATCGATCGCAGCAACCGGACACATCAGGCCTTTGGCGGCGGGGAGCACTTTTGTGCGGGGCATTTCTTCGGTCGTCACGTGGAGCGCATCATGTTCGAAGAACTCGTCAAGACCATGCCGGACGTCGCTGCTTCCCCGACCGAAGCCCCGGAGGTCACCGGCTGGGTCTTCCGCGCCCCGAAGAAGCTTCCGGTGGTCTTCACACCGACCATGTCCCGGGAACGGATCAGCCTGCCGGAGGCAACTTCCGGGCGCGAGCAGCAGGACAGCGCCGAGTTGGTCGTCTCGTCCATCCGGTTGGAGGCCGAGGGGGTGTTGTCCCTGGAATTCCGCGAACCCAACGGCCGCCCGCTGCCCGAGTGGACGGCAGGGGCACACATCGACTTCTGGTCCTCGCCGGACCGCTCCGCCAAGTACTCGCTGTGTTCGGATCCGGCCACCCCGAACGTGTGGCGCATCGGGGTGGTCAGGGAGGACGAAAGCCGCGGGACATCCAAGTTCATCCATGAAACGCTTCGTCCTGGCATGCTGGTCCGGGTCGGGAAGCCGACCAACAACTTCGCCCTGCGGCCGGCCAAGTCCTACGTCTTCATCGCAGGCGGAATAGGCATTACCCCGCTGCTACCCATGATGACCGAGGCTGCCCGGAATGGCATCAGCTACACGCTCCTTTACTGCGGCAAAGACCGACGGTGCATGCCGTTCCTGTCCGAACTGGACGAACACGGAGATCGGGTGAAGCTGTTCATCGCTTCCGAAGGCTCCCGGCTCGACGTGGCGGATACAGTGGCCCGTGCAGTCGCAGACGAGGCATCGATATACTGCTGCGGCCCCGATCGCCTCATGGACGAGGCGCAGCGGGTGGCTGAAGATATTGGGGGCGAGGTGTTGTGCGAGCGCTTTACGGGAGTCCGAGCTCTCCGCGAAGGCGACGAGCCGTTTCACATCCAGTTGGGACGCGGCGGGAAGACGCTTACGGTGCCGGCGGACAAGACTGCCCTGCAGACACTGCAGGAGGAAGGCATGGACGTGCTGACCTCCTGTGGCGCGGGAAACTGCGGGTCCTGCGAAACCCGCGTGCTGCAAGGCACCCCCGAACACCGGGACGTGTATCTGACCAAGGGACAGAAAGCGCGCAACGACCGCATGATGGTCTGCGTTTCGCGGGCCGGCAGCGAGCCGATCGTCTTGGACGTGCAGCCAGCCGTCCCCGCGGAGCATCAATGAACTGCACAGTGGACAAGTTGTGCCGGACACCCTGGTTCGAGTCACACGTCCTGTCCGAACCGGTTGTCGTACGAGCCTGAGGTACCCGACGGAATATCGATTAAAAGGCTTGGTCCCCTCAGCTCAGTGCTGACGGGACCAAGCCGTTTCCGATCGCCCTTGAACCACAGCTGGGAAGCGAGAGCGCGAGCAGGCAGTTCCGGCCCGTGGTGGCAGTCAGGCGGCCACGATGCGTCCGATGGACTGCCGATGATAGACCATGGGCGGCTGGTCTGCGGTGCCCAGGTGGTGCACCGAAAACAGGACGAGGGTGTGGTCTCCAGCCGGAATCTCTTGATGGATGGAACACTCCATCCAGGCGGCTGCGCCATCGATAAACAGGGCCCTGCCCGAGGAAGCCCGGGTCTGCACTCCGTCGAAGCGGTCGCGGCTCCGTGACGACAACTGCCAGGCCAGCGGACCCTGGTCTTCTGACAGAATGGAAATTCCGATCCGTTCACTGGACCGCAAAGCATTCCAGGTGTTGTTGTCGTTCTGGACGCAAATGGAAACCAAGGCCGGGTCCCAGGACACCGCCTGGAAGGATGAAGCGGCGAAGCCGGCGTTGCCCCCCTCGAGGACCGCGCAGACGGCCACCACGCCGCTGGGGAACTGAGCGAAAACCTGCTTCGCGTCCGCCCTCAAGGCATCCTGTTGGGGGTCAATGCTCTGATCGGTCATGCTAGCTGTCATGGTTTACTCCTGCTCCTCTGACTGAGGGACGTGCTTGCTTGTTATCTCAAGTTTGAAGGCGGCAGCTGTGCCAAGCGATGTGACGGTAGACAGATATACCCGCGTTCGTTGTGCCGCGTGCACAACCCCAGAAATTAGGAATGGCCATCAGTTTCCAGCCCGTTAAACGCGTCTTGTCCCGCCCAAGGAGCAGGGGCGGGACAAGACAAAAGCCGGCTAGGCTGGTCAGGCGTGGAGGTGGGAGGTGCCCGTGTTGACGGAGAACAACTCGAAGGTGTCCGTGCGGGTCCGGGTGGTCAGTATGTCCCGGAAGTAGCGCTGCAACGGGGCACCGTCCGCGCTGTTCTGACTGCCGGCGTTGCGCAACATCAGTTCAACGGCCTTCCAGACTAACTCCTCAACCACGAAGTACACGCCGTTCAGCCTCATCGATCGTGATTCATCAAATGCTTCGATGCCGGCGGCCGACCGTGCAGCATATTCCTCGTATAGCCGGGAGCTGTTGACCAGAATGGACTGCGCCCCGTCGACGTACGAGATGGCCATACCCAGGACCCGCTGCCATTCCTCATAATCTCCGCGTATGGACCCGTCCTTGATCCACGGATGCCGTGTCTTCATGATAATTTTTTCGAACTCGTCGACCGCCGCGTAGCCCAGCCCGACGGACGTGGAGGCGACCTCACCCTCGGCAAACCCGAAGAACGTCCCGGCATAGACCGGGTTGTTGTGCAGCTTCGACCCGACGGTTTCGCCCAGGTTGGAGGCGGTCCACTTTTCCTCCGAAATGCAGTAATCGGGGACGAAGGCTTTCTCCGCCTTGATGCTGTTCGATCCCGAACCGCGCATTCCGATGACACGGCCCCAGTCGTCCTGGACTTCGTAGTCCTCTCTCCGCAGAATCATCCAGACCCGTCGTTCGGGGTCGTCGGGCTGCAAGCCGGGAAGGAAGGCCGTGGCCATGAAGTGGGTGGAGTACGGCGCCCCGGAGCAGTACCGCCAGAACCCGGTGACTTCCCAGCCGCCGTCCACGCGCTCCACTGTTGTGTTCTGACTGTTGCCGCTGGCCGGACAGATGATGTGTCCGTGGGCGCCGAACACCTCGCGCTGAGCCCGCTCTTCGAAGAATGATCCCAGAGTCAGAGCATGGCCCGAGGACAATGAGAGGCACCAAGCAGTTGAAGGGCAGCCACGCGCTACCTCGGCGATCACCTGGTAGAAGGCCGAAACCCCCAACTCCAAGCCCCCGAACATTTGTGGCTGGAGCATCCGATAGAAACCATGCTCCAGGAAGTACTCATGCACTTCCTGCGAGTATTGTCCATCGACTTCCGTCTGGGCCTGCGCTTCCCGCAGCTTTGCGCGAATCTCACGGGCGCGTTCAAGGAGCCGTTCGAGCTCGTACCGAATCCGCGGGTCTTTCTCTGTTGGGACTTGAAGGCTGAACGGTCCGGCCAAGCCCGGCTCGACCGATGCTCCGGTGGCCACTGCTGGTTTGGCGGCTGTTTGCTCCGATGCCGACTGGGTGGGGGTGGCGACAAATGCTCGTGTCATAGCGATCTCCTTGCGCATCACGGGATGTGACTTTCCCTCAAGTCTGGGAGGGCCCGACGTCACAAACAATGTCCGGCGCTGACAATCATTGACTCCGAGATGGTGCCTGAAGCACAATTTGTTCGACGAGGTGCTGCCCTGGCAGTGCGTGGAACACAGAAGATGGATGCGTCAGTGTCTGGAAAAACTGAAGACCCTCCTGCTGACCTAGGCCAACATGCCGTGCGCCCTGCCCAGCAGGCCAGTACACCTTTGGACCAGGGCGCGGGCGAATCCGGCGTCTGGACTCTGATCCGTGCCGCGCGTCAGGGCGGACTGCAAAGCATCGTCGCGGCGCTGCGGCAGGCCCTGGGTGCCGACAGTGCGCTGTTCGATATCAACGGCAACACCCTGGCTGCTTCACCGTCACGTACCATCTGGAATTACCCCTTGGTGTTGGAGGCGAGCCTCGGTGGCGATTCCGCCCTGCCGGTCGCCGCGGCGCGGGTCTTCGTGGACAATGAGGCCGTCGCGATTCTTGCCGTCCACGAGCCGACACCCCCGAGACGACTCCTGGCAGCGGCCGTCGACCTGGTCACCCTGGAGATTGGGCGGTTGCGTGCCCGCCAGGACGGGAAACGCGAGCTCACGCAGCATGTCATGGACGACCTGATCCATCACCGCGTTGTGGAAGTGGAAGCCCGGAGCCGGCTCCGCAGCATTGGCTTTGATCCCGAGTCCCGTTACCGCGTGCTGCTCGGCCAGGCGAACATGCGCCGCGAACGACTGCTCTCCGTGCCCTGGAACATACATACTCTGCTGAGCAACCAGCATGAACCCTTCGTGCGGGTCGTCGTCGACGGTCGCATCCTCATGCTCGTGCCCGAAGACCCAATGGTGGACCGGATTGCCGCGTCATTACTGAGCCACATGCAGGAGGTGGGCACCGACGGGTCCGTGGGTGTCAGTTCTGTCCACACCGGCGCGGCAGGCATCCGGGCAGGTTACTTCGAGGCTTTGTCGGCAGCCTCCGGTGGCCCGGGAGTCCGGCGGCCCGAGATCGTGGACCTTGGACAACTGCTCGTGCTGACCAACACCACGCTGCCGTTGTCGGATTTAGCCACGGCCTCGCTAAAACCATTGATTAACTACGACAGCGGTCATGGAACGCAACTGGTGGCCACGCTGCAGGCTTTCCTGTCCTCGAACCGCTCCTTTGCGGAGACTGCTGAGGCGTTATTTATTCACCGCAACACACTTCGGTACCGCTTACGGCAGATCCATGACCTGCTGGGTTACGACGTCACGTCGACCCGCCACATCACCAACCTGTGGCTTGCGCTTCAGGCCCTGACCGGCCTGCAGGAACTGTAGTCCCTAGCCAAGCCCGCCCAAGTCGACGAAGTCGTCAAGCAAGCCCCTGACACCCCCGGCTTCCACCGTCACCGCAATCCTGTCATCGGCCTCGTAGTAGCGGCTGAGCCCGAACGTCTGGCCAAAGGGATCGCGGAGCACCGCATAGCGGTTCATCGTGCTGTTGTTGGCGGGCACAATGATCCGGGCACCTGCCTCAACCGCCCTTGCGACGGCGAGGTCCACGTCGGCAACATCGAAGTAGACGAGCCAGCCCGATTCCCCCGCCTCCATGAAGTAGCCGCCGAATTGTACGAAACCGGCCACGATCCGACGGTCATCGTATAGCAGCCGGAAGTCGTAAGGATCGTCGACCACGTCCAACCGGTCCACACCCAGAACAGACTGGTAGTAGTCGGCGGCTGACCGCGTGTCTTTCGTCGAATAATCCACGTTCGTTTGCCCGACGCCCGCTCCGCTCACTGAGCCGGTGTCTGCAATACCCGTCCAAACCTGCTGGCCGTCCACCACGTAGGTACGCTCATCGCCGCCGGGAAGAACAATGCTTCGCACCGCTCCCCCGGCTGCGGCGGAGCGGCTTCCTGCCGCTGCGGCGTCAGCCAGGTGAAAGAACGGGATCCAACCGGAGTTCGGTCCGTCCGCATGCTGCTCCGTCACAGCGAAAATGCCACGCGCCCGCAGCATTGCGGCCGCGTCCCAGGTACCGGCATCGACGTCCGCTGCACCGATCAGCCAGGCGTAAAAATCCGAGCTTGCGGCGGGGTCGGAGCTGACCAACTCCATGCCTGCCAGGCGGCAGGTTGCGATCTTGGTGTGCACAGTTCGAGTATGCCGCATTTGCTCCACGTGCGCAGACCTACCCCTGCAAAGGGTCCCTTGACATGCGAAGCCTGCCGTTGCGGGCGCGTGTGAGACGCGGACACTCGTTCGCTCAGCGAAGTAGGCGGCTTATGTTCCTCATCCGGCCGCCTGTCGGCGGGCAGCTTTTGGCGCTTCACCCGCTAAGGTCACAGTTCTATCTCGTACTACTAAAATACACGGAACGCATGCCATAATAAACGCACTGAATGTGACATAGGTCGCATTCCAGGCTCGGACGCCCACACACATTGAGTTTCAGACGCGCAGAGAGGCATTTCGTGGAACGTCAGGATACGAGTGCGGTCCAGTCCCGGGCCGATCACGTCGTCATTAAAGGAGTGCAGAAGCGCTATGGGGGCGTGGTGGCGCTGGGGGGTGTCGACGTCGTCATTAAGCGGGGCGAGATCCATGCCCTCGTTGGCGAGAACGGCGCCGGGAAGTCGACCTTAGGGAAGGTCATCGCGGGATCGATCCTCCCGGACGGCGGGAGCGTCACCGTGGACGGACGGGTAGTAAGATACCGGCGTCCGAGCGAGGCGATCAGGGATGGCATCGCCATGATCGACCAAGAGCTCGCCATTCTCCCGCACCGCTCCGTGCTCGACAACGTTTTTCTCGGTACCGAACGCTCGAGGTTAGGAATGACGAGCCGTCGCGAGGCGCTCGTTCGCTATGCCGCGTTGGCGGACCGCTATGGCTTTCAAGACCTCAACCCGCACGCCCGCGCCGGGGAGTTGCGCGTCGCCGATCAGCAACGCATCGAAGTGATGCGGGCTCTGGCACGTAACGCCAAGCTTGTCGTCATGGACGAGCCCACGGCTCCATTGTCCCGGGTCGAGGCGGAGAACTTGCATGCGATTATCCGGGATCTGCGGGACCAGGGAACAACGGTCGTGTTTGTCTCCCACTTTCTCGATGAGGTGCTCAGTCTCGCCGACACGACAACGATCCTCAAGGATGGACTCTGGATACGCACGGCGCCAGCCAGCGCGGAGACCAAGGACTCTCTCGTACTCGGCATGCTCGGTCGATCGATCGAGTCGGTATTCCCAGAAAAGAAGACTGCAGATGTCCCCAAGGAAACGGTCCTCAGCGTCTCCGGGCTAACGCGCCACGGTGTCATCGACGACGTGTCGCTAGAGGTCCGGGCCGGAGAAATCGTCGGAATCGCAGGGCTTGTCGGCAGTGGGCGAACAGAGACTGCACGGGCTTTGTTCGGCGCAGACCCGATCGACAGCGGCACCATCCTTCTCGATGGAAGGAAGATGCTCGCCCATTCACCGCGTGATGCCATCCGCCAAGGTATTGCGTTGGTCCCGGAAAGCCGTAAGACGCAGGGGCTGCTCATGGGCCGCTCCGTGCGGGAGAACATCTCCATCTCAGCGCTCTCGCGGCTTTCCATCGCCGGGCTCATCAGCCGGAGGCAGGAGAGCGTGAAGATCAAGACGCTCATGAAGGAGCTCGGCATCAAAGCCGGCTCCCCCGCAGAAGCCGTCTCAACCCTTTCAGGTGGCAATCAGCAGAAGGTGGCGCTGGCTAAATGGCTGGCACGCTCCCCACGGCTGCTTATTGTCGACGAGCCCACGAGGGGCGTCGACATCGGCGCGAAATCGTCCATCTATCAAGTTCTCCGCAATCTGGCCACCAACGGCATGGCGATTTTGGTGATCTCCAGCGAACTTGAGGAAATTTTAGGCCTCGCGGACCGCGCCTACGTGATGAGCCGAGGACGAATCGTGCGGGAATTCACCGGAGACTTGCCGGCACAAGAGGAGGCTGTGCTCGCAGCAGCCTTTGACAAAGTCGCTCCACAGGCGAGCACTGCAACAAATGCAGACGCATTCATAGAGGAGAGAGTGTGACCCCTACATCCACCACCCCGCCGTCGCTCGCCTCGGAAGCGACGGCCCGCACATTGAAGTCGAATGGCAAGGAGACGAAGCAACACCTAGGCCGCCGGGTACCGGAGATACTGCGCGAATACGGCATTGTCTTCGCTACGGTAGTGCTCTTCATCGGGATGGCGGCATCGTCTGATGCATTCCTCACCACGGGGAACCTTTTGAACATTCTGAACCAAAACGCAGCTGTCGGCATCATGGCCTGCGCGATGACCCTAACCTTGATCGCCGGCGGTTTCGACCTCTCACTCGGCGCCATCTACGGCTTTGCCGCCATCACGGCGGGCCTGGTAATGAATACGACGGAGTCCGTCACGCTCGGCGTGGCCGTCGGACTCGGTGTCGGACTCCTATTCGGCCTCGTCAACGGCTTTATCGTCAATGCGGGTCGCATCAACTTCTTTGTCGCCACGCTGGCGATGTCGCTCGTCTACCGCGGTTTCGCCTACGTAATCACCGGCGGCTTCATCGTCGTTGTTACTACACAGGCGTTCAGCGGCCTTGCCCGGACCCCGATCCTTTTCGACGTCCGTGCCCCGATCCTGATCTTCATCGCATTCGCGCTCATCTGCGGGTTCCTGCTCAACTTCACCGTGTTCGGGCGCCACATCTACGCGGTCGGAAGCAACGACCAGGCGGCCAGGCTCTCCGGAGTCGCGGTAAACCGGGTGCGCACCATCACCTATGTAATAGGTGGCGGTGCAGCCGCTCTCGCAGGACTCATCACCATGAGCCGCACGCTCAGTGTCGACGCCCAATCCGGAGTCGGTCTTGAGTTCGACGCGATCGCCGCCGTTCTTGTTGGCGGCACGTCCCTCATGGGCGGGTCCGGCGCTATCTGGCGCACGGTCGTTGGAGTGATGCTCTTCGCCCTGATCAACAACGGCTTCAACCTGCTCGGATTCGATCCGCTGTACTCGAAGATTTTCACCGGCGCGGTCATCATCCTCGCCGTGATGCTCGATGTATGGGGCCGGCGTAACCGGCGTGACTGATTCTTCCCCGCTTGACCTCGATCAACGGGATCCGCAGTGCCGCGGTCTCCCACACCAACAATCAGATAGGAACCACATGAAACACAGGGTAGCAATGCGCATGACGACCCTCGCAGCTGGCGCCTTGGCGGTCGGACTGGCGGCCGCGGGCTGCTCGGCCTCGTCTGCTGGAGATACAGGAACCGAGCAGCCCGCGAACGAAGGGGTCGAGCTGGCGTATCTCGTCGGCCACATCTCAGACTTCACCCAAGCCCAGCTCGCCGGCATCGAGCGGGCAGCCGAGGAGCGCGGTGCAAACGTCACGATCTTCAACGCCGAGGACTCTTCTGCTGAGACGCAGGACAAGCTTTGCCAGGACATCATAGCTGCCGGTCGCTACGACTCGCTTGTCATTGATGCCTCCAACGGACAGACCCTCACGGTCTGCGCCGAGGACGCCATTGCGGCCGGCATTGAAGTGGTTTCGGCTTGGACGGCGCTCGGACCTGACCCCAAGAGCACAGAGATCCAGATCGAGGGCCAAGCCGGGGCCGTCGTGCTCAACCCGGAGGAATATTACGGGCAGATGTTCGATATCGTCGTCGAGGCGTGCGAAGGCATCGATCCCTGCAAGGTTGTCTCCGTCATCGGTTTCAAGGGCTACACTCCCGAGAACATCCGAGTGGAGTCTTGGCAGGAGCGGGTTAAGGACCACCCGAACATCCAATTCGTAGCGTGGGGCGAGGACTCGTATGATGCTGCGACAGCTGTGGTCACCGGCGGAGACCTCCTGCGGGCAAACAAGGATGCGGCCGTGTACACGGGGTCTGGCGACACGACGACCGTGGCTATGATCCCGGTGCTCGAGGAACTCGGGCTCGTCGACAAGGTGAAGCTCATCGGTGACGGTGCCAGTAAGCGCGGCCTCGCCGCCGTCGAGGCCGGTGACATGTACGGCACGGTGCCGCTCTTCCCGAACGAGCTCGGCTACCAAGCTGCCCTCAGGGCCATCGATGCCGCCGAAGGCAAGGAGATCGAGCAGCCTGGGCTCAACGTGAATGACATCTTCCCGGAGCTGCCCCGCATCATCACCCAGGAGAACGCGGACCTCTTCACTCCGGAGTGGTGAGGACCGGGGCGGGTCTGAACGAATGAGGGGCCGCCCAAGAGCCAGCCGTTGTTGCGCTCTTGGGCTGTCCCTCGCACCCGGGAGCGCCCAACCTTAGCGCTCCCATGCATAAGGCGGCAAAAGCAAAATACGGATCCATTTGAGGAGCAGATGTGACGTTCAAGGTTGCAGTGTATGGCGTGGGCACTATGGGCGCGGAAATTGCGAGGATGCTCGTCGAGCGCAACGTTCCGATCGTCGCGGCCATCGCGCGTAACCCTGGGAAGGTCGGTAAGGACCTTGGAGAAGTGATCGGCATCGATCGTGAGCTGGGGGTTATCGTGACCGACGACGCGGACGCCGCGCTGCTAGGGACGCGCCCTCACGTGGTCGTGCTCACCGTGAACAGCTTTATCACCGATCATGCTTCCTTCGTTGAGCGCGCGGTGCGCGCCGGAGCCAATGTCATCACCATCGCCGAAGAGGCCTCCCACCCTTGGCGGACCAGCCCCGACGAGACAAAGCGGCTCGACGCCCTCGCGAAAGAGCACGGGGTTTCTATCTACGGCGGCGGGCACGAGGACGCCTTCTGGATCGGCCTCGGCCTGCAGTTGGCCGGGGTTGCACACCGTATCGATGCAATTCGTTGGGAATCCACGTGGAACCCTGACACGTGCGGCCCGGAAATCCTCGCTTCGATGGGTATTGGCAGTCAGCCCAACGCGGGCACGGTGAATCTCGAATGGGAGGAGAACATGCCGCATCCCCCGTTCGCCCTTCCCGCGCTCGACGCCGTGGCCGACCACCTCGGGCTTCCCGACGCACCGCGCCGGGTGTCAACCGAATATATTCTTGCCGAGACCGCGACATGGTCCTGGGCACTCGACCGCAAAATCGAGGTTGGGGAAATCATCGGTCTCCGTGACATTGTCCGCCGCGACCCCGTAAATCCCGGTGAGCCGTTGCTGGAGTTTGCCGTAGCGGGCATCCTCGCGCCGGGTGTTCATAATAGTGGTGAAACCTGGGAAATTGAGGGCGAGCCGTCACTGAGTATGCGCACCTCATTTTCGGAGGGCACCGCTCAGGTCACTGGTCAGGTAGTGAATCGTCTCCACGATCTAGTCGCGGCAGCCCCCGGTTGGGTCAAGCACTCCGACATGCCGGCGATCAGTTATCAGGGAATGCCGCGTACATAGTTGATAGCGGTCGTTGAGCGAAAGCAACGAGGGCGGGGACAGTACATCTGTTCCCGCCCTCGTTGGTTACCCACCTGCTAACTGGTTCACGATTAGCGATGCCTTCGCCTTCTCGATTAGCGATGCCGACCGGCGGCCCAGCCTCCAGCAGCAGCGATGAGCGTGCAGGCGAGCAGGCCGACACCCAAGGAAATCTGCAAGTCCTCTCCGCCGAGGCCCACGAGCGGAGCAGCAGCCGCGCCAATTGAATATTCCGCTGCGCCGATAACCGCCATCGCCGTGCCGGCAGCGTGCGGGATCTGTTCGACCGCGAGCGCTGTCGCGTTGCCCAGCACAAGTCCCAGGCTGCTCACGACGAGGAAAAACAGCAGCACCGTGGCCCAAAGACCCGAGCTGCCGGTGAGCGTCAGGAGGGCATAGATCATCGAACCTCCCAGCATGAGCGCCAGCCCCAGCAGCATAACCGTGACAGGGCTGAACCGGTTGACAAGTTTGGCACTTATGAGGCTAGCCAGGGCAAGACCACCAGAATTCACCGCGAAAATGATCGAGAACCAGCCCGGGCCCAGCCCGAACGTCTCCTGGAGTATGAACGGCGACGCTGCAATATAGCAGAACAAGGCGCCCAAGCCAGAGCCCACGGCAAGGCAATACCCCATGTAGGCGCGGTTCCGCATGACTGTTTTGATCAGCGACACCAACTCGGCCACGCCTCCGGCCTGCCGCTGCTCGAGCGGCAGGCTCTCCCGGATGAACAGCAACGCCAGCAGCCACAGCACCACGCTGAGGATGGTCAGCATCCAGAACACTCCACGCCAACCAAGGACCGGGACTACCGCTCCCCCAGCCAAAGGAGCAAGGATCGGGGCGAGACCCTGGATGGCCATCATCAGCGAAAACAGGCGCGCGGCTTGGCGTCCCGACGCACGATCGGCCAGCACAGCCCGGGCCAAAACGACCCCGGCGGCTCCGGAGGTCCCTTGCAGGAAGCGGGCGGCGATCAGCGCCTCCACAATCGGGGCCATAGCGCACAGCGCCGTGGCAAGAGCGCAGAGCGCTGAGCCGGCCAGCAGCAACTTACGGCGACCGAACTGGTCCGACAACGGTCCAATGACCAACTGCCCACCGGCAAGCCCGATCAGGAAGGCCGTCAGGGTCAGCTGCACGGCAAACGGCGACGCATCCAACTCCCGGGCCAGCTCCGGAAACCCGGGAAGGTACATGTCGATCGCCAACTGGGGCACGGCGGAGACTGCGGCCAACACGACCACGAGGAACGGGGTCGGCGGAACCGCACGGAACCCGGCGACGTTTCCTCCAGCTTCCGGAAGACGGGGCGTCACCTCGCCCGCGGGCCCGCTGATCGCAGGAAGCTGTGGGTCTTTGGCCATGACTAGCCGTCCTTTCAGGGTTGTACAGACGCCGACGGCGGTGCCGCGGCCGGGGTGGGATTCCCGGGCGGCACCGCCGTCGTCGCATACGCTGTGCCTCGCGCGGTCTGACCGGAAGAGGCAGCCGGCTCAGCGATTGCTGATGAAGTTCACATCATCGGGCGAGAAGAGCTTGTCGCTGGTCCAACCATTGAGGTCGTACTGGTCCATGCACTTTTCCACGAGCGACCGCGCATGATCGAGCGTGCCGTCTTGCTGTGCCGACTCGTTGAGCGTCAGGTGGCAGAGCTCGGGCTGGCCCCAGTAGTTGTGCTCATACAGTTCGTGCCGGGCGCCAAACTCCGAGCCGATCGAGTCCCACAGCAGCTTCATGGTCTTGGAACGGTCCAAGGCGGTCTTCCCGTTGGAGCCGCGCAGGTAGCGGTCCAGGTACGGGCGCATCTCGGGAGTCTGGAAGTCCACGGCGTTTGAGTTCAGGTAAATCAGCCCGGAGGCAACCACCGTCTCGATGATTTCGCGGATGCGCCGGTTCATGGAGGACGCCATGGAGGCGTAGGCCCACCCGTATGCCCGGTTGGGAACCAGGTCATCGCCCCATCCCTGGGTGGCGTTCTCGATCATGCCATCGCGCAGGGCGTTGACGGCATGGCGGTAACCGATCACTTCGCCCAGGGCAGCCTGCACGCCCCGGAACTGCCCGGCACCGGTGATTTCCAGCGCCTTGCTCAGCGCGCCCACGAAGAAGTCGAGTTTGACGCCGAAGCGCGTGGAAGCCTGAAGGACGGCCCGGCCTTCCCAGCCGGAGACGGTGTCGAACTCGGCCATCCGCTGCGTGTCGTAGATCAACACGTTCTCCCAGGGGATCAGCGCCTGGTCAAAGATGAGTACGGCGTCGTTCTCATCCAGCCGGGAGGACAGCGGGTAGTCGAAGGGGCTCGCGGCCCGGGCCGCCGTTGATTCGTAGGAGGCACGGGAGAACATCTTGATCCCCTTGCCGTTTGTCGGGGCGAGGAAGGTGATGGCGAGGGATTTGTCCTTCAGCGGGGCACCGGCGTGGGAGACGTAGACATACTGCGTGGTCGGGGATCCGGTAGCCACGACCTTGGCCCCGCTGACAATAATGCCTTGGTCGGTTTCCCGTTCCACGTGGACGTAAACGTCCTTGACTTCCTCGGCGGGGCGGGAGCGGTCCACCGGCGGATTCACAATGGCGTGGCCGATGTGCAGCACGCGTTCCTGGGTTTCCTTGTACCAGTAGCGGGCGTTGTCGGCGAACTCGCCGAAGTACTCGGGGTTGGCGCCCAGACCGGTGATCAGCGAGGCCTTGTAGTCCGGCGTGCGGCCCATCCAGCCAAAGACCAGCTCCTGCCAGGTCCTGATGGCCTCACGGCTGGCGCGCAGGTCATCCTTGGTTCGGGCGTACTTGAAGAAGGGGTGCGTCAGTCCCCCGTTTCCAGTATCTGTCGGCGCGGTGGTGCGCTCGCGGGTTTCGGGGTCATGCAGTGCATCGAACAGTGAAGCCAGCGACCGTGCCGAGTTCCGGAATGCCGGGTGGGTAGTGACGTCGTCGACACGCTCGCCATAGATCCAGACCTCGCGTCCGTCGCGGAGGCTTTCGAGGAACTCGTCGCCTGTCTGCATCCGTCCGGTCGAGGCCGGAGCGACGGGGGCGGTTTCGGTGGATTCGTTGACGATGGTCATGAAGTGGGTCCTTTCGCGAGGGCGCCGAACTGGCCGGCATGGAAGGTGAGGGGGGCGCCGCCGGTGTGGCTGTGTTGATGGACGTGCCCGATGAACAGGGTGTGGTCGCCGGCTCGGTGGCGGTCCACGATGCTGCAGGACAGGTAGCCTACGGCTCCGTCCACCAGGGCCATGCCGTCTTCCCATGTGAACTGCGGCAGCGTCTTCCCGGGTTTGCCGGCGAAGTGGGAGGCAATATCCAGTTGGTCTTCCGCCAGCACGCTGATGCCGTAGCGTGGGCGGTGGGTAAGGTGTCCGTGCATCTTGGCTCTTTCTCCCACTGACACCAGCACCAGCGGTGGGTCGAGTGAAACCGACACGAAGCCATTGGCGGTCATGCCGTGGACTTCACCGTCCTCAGTGACCGTTGTGACGACGACAACACCACTGGCGAAGCTCCCCAGCGTGCGGCGGAATTCCATCGGGTCCAAGGCTTTTTCCCTGATCAGCGTTTGCGTACCTTTGTACATACTTGAAGATGTTAGGCACCTCACAGAGTTAATACAAGAGGTTTGAGATTTATTTTAAAGAACGGCCAAAGCTGCCGGAAGCAGCCCTAGAACTTCCAGAAGTGGAGAGGGATGAACCGCGGGTAGCTACCAGTTGGCCGTACATACTTCTTGCATAGCGCTCCTGTCATAGGGCAGCTACTCCCGAGTATGTACAGTTATCTCGTGACTCTTTCTCCGACTACCGGCCGTCGTAGGCCCAACGACCCCGCCCGGCGACAGCGCATCATTGAGGCAGCAGCCCGCGTTGTAGCCGAGCATGGGGTGGACTCGTTGACGTTCCGCGCCGTGGCCGATGCCGCAAAGGTCCCGCTGGGGTCCACGACGTATTACTTTGCCGACAAAGACGATCTGCTAGTCTCCACCATCCGGATGATCCGCGAGCGCAACCAGCGATCGTTCGGCGAGATCCTCAAGCCCTTGGTCGAGGCGCAGGGCCTCGCTGGCGGCCTGGCCAGCCTCATAGAGGAAGTCACCGTCCGGCAGCACCAGCAGTTGGTGCTGGAGTACGGACTGTACCTGAGCACGCTGCACCGTTCGGCACTGCGGCCGGAAATCCGGGAGTGGCGGATGGACCAGGTGGTTGCGCCCTATTGCGACCAGCAGACGGCGGCCCTACTTGGCTATGCCTTGGAAGGCATCCTGTTGCAGTCGGTCATGGAAGACGTCATGTTTTTTGCCACGGACGTGGAACCCTTGTTGCGGCGGATCACCGCCCCGGCTTAGGCGGCAACACCGCCGGAAGCGGCATATACGCGCTCCGGCGGTGCCTGCCGCCGCTTAGGGCGGGCCGCTCTACGGACCAGTGACCGACTGGAAGGCCAGCGGGGCCCGGAACCTGAGGTTCGGCAACTTCTCCGCCCGCAGGTATCCAGCCGGAGCGGAAAGGACGTCGGGGACCCGGCTTAGCGCAATGCCTGCAGTGCATGCCACGCCAGGAAGCGGACTAATGCGCATGGAAATCGGCTCGGGCAGCAAGGGAGCGTGAACGGTGGCCAGCGCATACTCCTCGTCTCCCGCTTCGAAAACCTTCCCGATTAAGCGGACTTCGATGTCAACACCGGCAACAGTGGCAACGACTGTCTTTTCCAGTGATCCACTGACCACCCCGGCCGGGAAGTCGCCCCCCAGCGCTGCTACTCTCATCGGCGAAGCCGCAACTGTAGGTTCCACGGAGATACTCTCGGTAACCACCTCCGTACCGATGACGCCGGCAATCATGTGGGCACACTGTCGGGAAATGACGTCCTGGCCCCCACCGGTCCCCGGCGTGAAATCAGCCGGGTCGACTCCGATTTGCAGGAAGGACAGCAGTTCAGCTCCGAAAGCTCCGAAGTCGCCTACGCACTCGACTTCTATCCGGTTTACGCCAGGCACAATGCCCGCCAACATCGCCGGTATCTGAGCCATCGCGACTTCATTGACACCAGTGCCGACCAGGGTGGCGTTCCCAGCGATGGCTGCGGCGTCGAGCTCGGCGGCCGTGGCTGCGTCAAAGCCCCACGGGTACATTGCATCTTCAGCGATGGTCAGCACATTGATGCCGCTGGCCAAGCACTCTTTCGCCGGGCCGAGTAGGTCGGTGAGCGCCGTCGTCGTAAAGAACAAGGCGATGTCAGCCATGCCGGGCACTGCCCGGAAGTCCCCCGCCGCTTGCACCCGCACGCCGCAGGGCGGCATTCCAAGGACTTCGGCCACGTCCTCCCCCACATGGCTGGCGCGGGTGAAGGCACCAACGATTTCGGCCCCATCCCGAAGAAGTGAGCTCACGGCTTCGGTGCCGACGGCCCCGAGGCCGAAAACGAGATAGCGAGGATTGTGCACTGCGTCCGTCCAATCAGTCGATGTTCAGTGGTCATGCTCAGCGCCGGGACGAGGACGTCTCACATCTCGAAGGCTGGCATTAGCTGCGGAGCACAACCGTCCTGAGGGTTGCAAGCACTTTAGGCAATCGGTGCGGCACGCCATATGTCCATCGGAGCCAGAGATCGCCGATTCTTCTGTGCACGGTGCACTAGCACATCAGGCCCCGGCAAGGAGCAGACTAAAGCGTGCGGCTTACCCCTATACACTTTACGAGCACCTGTGTCATATTAAAACGAAGGACGATGCCTGGTCATTGGATTGGGTTGATCGAAAGCAGTCGCACCAACCTTCTGAAAAGGAACGTAAGCCATGATGACCGACAACCTCCGCCGCACGGCGTTCAGCCCGCTGTACGAAGAGGACGTGACCGAGTGGGAAGAGGTCATGGGCTACAGGATGCCAACGGCGGTCGCCGGCCTGGACACCGAGTACCGTGCGCTCCGGAACACCGTCGTCGCGCAGGACTACTCCATGCTTTACAAATGGTTCGTCGAGGGTCCCGAGGCGCGTACCGTGGTCGACTCGCTCTTTTCCCGCGATGCGCACGCGATCGGTGTGGGCCGGATTGCCTACGGCGTCATTGTGGCCGATGACGGCGGCATGGTAGATGACGTAACTGTGAGCGTGCTCGACGCTGACAGAGTCGTGGTCATGGGCGGCAACCCGGACGTCACCGATGCACTCCGGGCTGCCGCACCGGCGGGGACCACCGTGCGGGAACGGCGGGAGGACTTCGCCGTCCTTTCGGTCCAGGGGCCCAACAGTCGTGCGCTGCTCCAGCGGCTCACCGACTCTGACCTGAGCAACGAGGCGCTCCCTTACTACTCCCTGTTGTCGGACGCTAAGGTGGCAGGCGTCCCCGTCGACATCTTCCGTTTGGGTTTCACCGCCGAACTCGGCTATGAAGTGATGGTCGCCGCCGACAACGCGGAAACGCTCTATGAGGCTGTGTTTGCCCAGGCAGACCTGGGAGTTGCGCCTTTTGCCGGCGGGACGCTCATGGTGGCCCGAATAGAGGCCGGCCTGATGCTGGCCGGCGTCGACTACAACCCGGACATCACGCCGTTCGAATGCCGCTTGGGATGGACGGTTGACCTCGAGAAGTCGCCTTTTCGTGGCCAGGACGCCTTGCGGGAGCGGAAGAAGACAGCACCCCTGCGCGTGGTGAGCGTGGTATCCGACGCATCGGCGGAGGAATTAGACGGCGCAACCCTGTACGCCGAGGAACAGGCCATCGGCCGCGTGAACATGGCAGTCTCTTCTCCTGCCTTGGGCGGGACCACGCTCGGCCTCGCCCGGCTGCGAAAGGACTTCGCCACGGTCGGCACCCGCCTCACCACACCTATCGGTGAGCGCAGGGTTGCCGTGGAAGTCCGCCCCACGCCCGTGCACGACCCGGAACGCGTGCGAGTCAGGAGCTAGGTGGATGTAAAGGCCTTCGCTCCCAACAAGTTGCGCTCCCGTTAGCCACACCATCAACCCGTTTAACCCGTTCAAAAGGAGGACAACGATGTCCATTCCCACCCACTCGGGCGAAGTGCCGCAAACAACGCACTCCGCAAAGCGGACGTTAACGTCCACGAAGATCATCGTTCTGATCGTCGCAGCCCTCACACCGTTATCCGTCGTCGTCGGCACGCTCCCGCTGGGCTTGGCCTTCGGCGGACCCTCAACGGCGCTTTTGTACGTTGTCGCGGGACTGATCATCGGACTGTTCTGTGTGGGCTACGTCCAAATGGTCCGCAGGATCACGCGTCCCGGGGCGTTCTATAACTACATCGCCCGGGGGCTCGGCCGGCCTACAGGCGTGGGATCCGCGATGATTGCCGTAGTCACGTATTCGACCTTGCTCATCGGCATCTACGCGGTGACCTCCGTTGTGAACCAGGAGATCCTGGCTGGCTTCGGCATCAATGCCCCGTGGCAGGTTTGGTTCGTTGCCCAACTTTTGATTGTCACCGTGTTGGCATACCGAAAGATCGACCTGAGCGCACGGGTTACTTTTGTGATTGTCGGCCTCGAACTGCTGATTCTGGCCGCCCTGGTGATTGCCATCGTCGCCAAGGAGGGCTTGCCCGGGGCGTTCCCGGCGGAAGCATTCTCCCCGAATGTCCTGAGCGTTGGACAGTGGACGATCGCGTTCGTATTCGCCATGCTCTGCTTCCAGGCCTTCGAAGCCGGGGCCCTCTATGCCCCCGAAGCGAAGAATCCGGAACGCACCGTTCCCCGCGCTCTTTACGGGGCGCTGATCTTCCTGGTCGCCTCATTCGCGCTCGTAGCCTGGGCACTGACCGGCGTGACCGGCGTCGACGGATTGCAGGAGGCGGTGGGGGCCGACCTGGCCGGCTTCGTTTTCACCACGACGGCTGCGTACCTGGGCGAGGCGGGCGTGTGGGCGCTGAGCCTGCTGGCCCTGCTGGCACAATTGGCCTGCGCCCTGGCGACCACGAACTTTGTGGCCCGCTATCTCAACAGCCTGGCCCGCGAGGAACTGCTGCCCGCCATTCTTGGCCGGAAGAACCGCCACAATTCGCCCGGTTCCGCCATACTCATCCTCGCAGCCCTTGCCGTTGTGATCATCCTTGGTTTCTCCGTCGTCGGAATCGACCCGTACACGGAGATTGCCCCCATTGGGTTTGGGTTGGGAGCAGTCGGAGCAACTACCTTGCAAGCCTTGGCGTCCGGTTCGGCCGTAGGTTTCTTCCTCCGGCAGCCGGCCTCCGAGCGCCATTGGTGGAAAACGACCGTCGCGCCAATCCTCGCCACTGTCTTGCTGGTGGCCGCCCTGATCATCGAGCTGAGCGCATTCAGCTACATCACGGGTAAGGACTCTCCGGAGATGCTCGCCGTGCCGTGGATCATCCCCGTGGCGGGCGCGGCCGGACTGGCCTTCGGTTTCTGGCTTCGCAAGAACCGGCCGCTCCACTACCGCAGCCTCGCCGCCGGAGACACTGCGGAAGAAGCAGAAGAACTGCAGGAACTGCGTGACCAAGAACAGTCCCTGAGCGCGAGATCCGCATCGATGGAGATTGCCGGGGAGAAGTAGCACCGGAATTTCCTCCCGGTGGTACGGAGGAGCGGCCGATCGTCGAGCTAAGCGCGACAATCGGCCGCTCCTCCTGCTAAGACTCGAGTCGCGCGGAAGCAGTCGGGCAGGCGGTGCTCTGTAACTGCTGAGACAAACTCGAACCTCAGCGATATCATCGCCATATGACGATGCAGCAACAACGGGCCGCGGGCCGAACAGGCGACCTGGCGCCGGCGGCCGCTTTGTTCCATAGCCTTTCCGACCCCACCCGGCTGACCATCCTGCAGCACCTGACCACCGGCGAACACAAGGTCCGGGAGTTGACGGAACACCTCGGCCTTGCCCAGTCCACGGTCAGCGCCCACCTGTCGTGCCTGAGCGACTGCGGCCTGGTCACCTCGCGCCCGGTCGGGCGGGCGTCGATGTACTCGCTGACCACCGAGCCCGAACTGCTCGCCGCATTGGCGTCAGCCGAGCAACTCTTGAAGGCCACCGGCTACGCCGTCGAGCTGTGTCCGACGGTTGCCGGCGGCCGGGCTGCCGCTGAGGCGCTGCCAGGTGCGGCGCCCTCATCCGAGGCGTCGGCGTGAGCGGACACCACCACCACGCGGCGCCCACGCACCGCGGCCGGCTGGCCATCGCCTTCGCCATCACCGCCTCCATCCTGGTCGCCATGGTGGTCGGCGCCTTCCTGACCGGGAGCCTCGCGCTGCTGGTGGACGCCGGGCACATGCTCACCGACGCCGGCGGGCTGCTGATTGCCCTGCTCGCCGCTTCGCTCATGGCCCGCCCGCACACGCCGCGCCGCACCTGGGGATACCTCCGGATGGAGGTCCTGGCCGCCGGCGCCCAGGCCGCGGTCCTGCTCGCGGTCGGAGTCTACGCGCTGGTCGAAGGTGTCCAGCGGCTGTTCCACCCGCCCGAAGTCAGTTCGGGCGGCCTGCTGGTCTTCGGCATCATCGGCCTGCTGGGGAACATTGTCGCCATGCTGGTGCTCAGCGCCGGCCGGAATGCGAACCTCAACCTGCGGGCGGCTTTCCTCGAGGTGGTCAACGACGCCCTCGGCTCCGTCGCCGTCATCGCCAGCGCCGTCGTCATCGCCACCACCGGGTGGACCCAGGCGGACGCGCTGGCCGCGATGCTGATCGCCGTCCTGATCGTCCCGCGCACCGTCAAGATCCTCCGCGAGGCGGGCAGCATCCTGCTGGAAACCGTGCCGAAGGGCCTGGACCTCGAGGACGTCCGCCAACACATCCTGGAAGTGCCACACGTGATCTCGGTCCACGACCTGCACGCCTCGCGGATCTCCTCCAACATCCCGGTACTCAGCGCGCACGTGGTGATCGAGGATTCCTGCTTTGTGGACGGTCACGCCCCGCAGGTCCTGGACCAACTCCAGCAGTGCGTGGCCGAACACTTCGAGCTGAGCGTGGAACACTCCACCTTCCAACTGGAGCCCGCGGGCCATGTGGAGCACGAGCACCCGGGCCACGACTGAGCGGAACGGCCGGCGCGGCATCGCCCCTCACGCCGGCCGTTCCTGGCCGGACGGGGCGAGCTACTGCGCCGGGACGAACTCCCCTGCCACCACGCGGCCCATCAGCTCCGTGAGGAGATCCACGCCGGCGAGCAGATCGTCGTCGTGGGTCAACTCCTTCTCATTGTGGGAGATGCCATCCACGCTGGGCACAAACAGCATGATGGTGGGGACGACGTCCTTCAGGTTGGTCGAATCGTGCCCCGCGAGCGTGCGGACCGTTCCGTACGTCAGGCCCAGCGCCTCCGCGCACTTGGCAGCCAGCCGCATGCCCGCCTCGTCGTAGGACTTAGCCGCCCAGACGTGTTCGGCGCCGCGCTCGATCCGCACACTTGCCCTTCGCTCGATCTCCGCGACCCGGCGGTGCAGTTCGGCATCGGCGGCAGCAAGCACATCGGGGTCCGTGCTGCGCACGTCCACGAGCAGCTCCACCCGGTTGGCCACGACCACCGGCGAGTTCGGGTAGACCGTGAACTCCCCGCAGGAGGTGATGACGGAATGCTCGTCAGTACTGAACTCGTCTGCAATCTCCCGCGCTGCGACCACCAGCGAGGAGGCTCCGAGCAGCGCGTCGTGCCGGTCGGCAATCACCGTGGCGCCGGTGTGCGCCTGCTCGCCGTGCACGATGAACTCGTATTTGTTCGCGCCCCAGGTGGATCCCACCAGGCCGATGGTCAGCCCGGCGTCCTCCAGCGACCGGCCCTGCTCGATATGGATTTCCACGTACGCCGAGATGTCGAGGGAAAAGTCGCCGATGGTGCCGATTGCCTCCAGCGCCTCGCGGACGGTGGTGCCGTGCGGATCGGTGGTGGCAAGGACCTTCTCGGCGGGCAGTTTGCCGGTGAACACGGAGCTGCCCATCATGGAGGGCTTGAACCGGCACCCTTCCTCGTTGAACCAGTTGACGACGGCGATGTTGAACGCCGGTCTGGTGCGCTCGGCGGCCAGCCGCTGCTTGAGCCGGATCGCCGCATGGGCTCCGGCCAGCACGCCGTAGGCGCCGTCGAAGCGCCCGCCCAAGGGCTGCGAGTCCAGGTGCGAGCCGACGGCGATGTACGGTGCACCGGGCACCAGCTCGAGCAGCGCGAACTGGTTCCCCACCGCGTCGTAACGGACCTCGAAACCGTGCCCCTCGACCAGCCCGCGGAACCAGTTCCGGGTCTGCCCGTCCGCAACGGTCCCGGCCTGACGGTCCACTCCCCCGCCCGCCGTGGCGCCGAACGTACTCATGGAGCGGAAGTCATGCAGGAAGGACCCGGCGTCGTCGCTGGACTTGCCGGCCTGCTGCAGGGCGGTGATGGTCATGATGGCACTCCTAGGGTCTGATTGTTCAGAAGGTTCTCTGCGGACGACGCCGGCGCCGGGCTCGGGGCACGGACGGCGGTCCGGTTCGGGGCACGGACGGCGGCCCGGTTCGGGGCCGGCAGCGCGGCGTTGCCCGCGCCGGGAGCCGTGCCCGCGTCCAAGGTGTCGTAGGTAAATTCGCCGCCGACGATCGTGGCAAGGACCTCGAGCGCGGAGATGTCGGCAGCGTCCAGCGGGGAGCCGGACAGCACCGCGAAGTCCGCCAACTTCCCCCTGCGCAAGGTGCCCTTCTCGCTGGCCGTGCCGGTGGCCCGGGCGGCCCAGTCGGTGTAGGTCCGCAGCGCTTCTTCGGCGGTCAGGCCCTCGCCTGGCCCGCCGAGGATCCGTCCTTGTTCGGTGCGCCGGTCCACCCAGGACTGCATGGCGCGCAGCACGTTGTTGTCGGCCACCGGCAGGTCGGAGCTGCCGGCGACCAGGATGCCGGCGTCCACCAGCGAACGCCCGCGGTAGAGCCAGCCCTCGCGCTCGGGGCCCACCAAGGCGGCAAACTGGTCGCCCAGCGGGCCGATGAACGCGGCCTGCGGTGTGACCGCGATCCCGGCCGCGGCGACCGGCGCCAGCTGGTCGGGCCGCGAGATGCCGAAGTGTTCAATCCGGTTGGGCAGGTGGTTCCGGCCGTAGCGCTCCTGGCAGCCGACGATGATGTCGGTGGCCAGATCGATGGCCGCGTCGCCGATGGCATGAAGCGCAATCGGCCAGCCGGCCCGGTAGGCCGCGTCCACGCGTTCACGGTAGGCCTCGGGTGAATCCAGCAGGTACCCCTTGGTGTGCTGGTGGCCGCAGTAGTCCTCGGTCACGGCCGCCGTGACGCCCAGCAATGAGCCGTCCATAAAGACCTTTACCGGCCCCAGGGACACCCATTCGTCGCCGAAGCCCGCAACCGCCCCGAGATCCAGGCCCCGCCCGTTGCCGGTGCCATGCATGTCGGCGGCGTTGGCCTCAAGCGGCCGCAGCGAGTCGAGCGCGGGCATCAGCTGGGCGCGGGCGTGGAGCTTGCCGGCCTGCTTGGCCTTCAGGTACGCCTGCACTTCCACCGGGCTGTGCCCTATCCAGCCGCCCCCGATGCCTGCCTCGGTGAAACTGGTGATCCCTTCGGCCGCGTAACGCGTGGTCGCCGCGTCCAGTGCCTCGACGATCCGCTCCACCGGATACGGCAGCAGCAGGTTCTGGATCAGCTGCTGCGCGGATTCTTCGACGACGCCGGTCGGGTAGCCGTCCGCGCCGCGGAGCACGGCGCCGCCGGTGGGGTCGCTGAAGCCGGGATCGAAGACGCCGGCCAGGCGCAAGGTGGCGGAGTTGGTGATGGACAGGTGCCCCGAGACGTGCCGCAGGTACAGCGGCCGGTCGCCCGTGATCTCGTCCAACCGTCGGATGTCCGGAAAGGTCCCGCCATGGTGCTTGTGGTTGAAGCCGGTGCCGTTGACCCAGGCGCCCGGCCGGTCCTCCAGCCGCCGGACCTCGGCGTCCAGCAGCGCGTACAGTTCCTCAAGGCCGCGCGCCTGATCCAGCTCGACGGCGCCCAAGCCCAGCCCCCACCAGGCGGTGTGGCAGTGCGCGTCAATGAAGCCGGGCACCACGGCGGCACCGTCCAGCGATACTTCGCGGGCAGCGGTGCAGCCGTCAAGCTCCTCATCGAAGCCGACAATCCGCCCATTGAGCACGCCGACGGCTCGGGCGCGGGGACGCTCCGATTCCAGGGTGAGGATTTCGGCGTCGCGCAGGATGAGGTCCAGCTTCATCGTGCCCCCTCCACCGCCGCCGCCAGAGGACTGCCGGCATCCTGCGCCGCCGGCCGGGGTGAAGCCAGGCCTGCAATTTCCTCCGGCGCATTGGCCGTGCCCGGCGGCATCGTCTGCGGATCCGTGACCAGGTGCAGCAGCGCCAGCCGCCCGCTGGCCAGGGCACGCTCCAGCGCCGGCCCAAACTCGGAGGTCGCTTCGACGCGTTCCCCGTGCCCGCCGAAGCTGCGGATCCAGTCAGAGAAGTCGGGGTTGACCATGGAGGTGCCGGACGGCCGGTCCGGGTAGTGCCTGCGCTGGTGTTGGACGATGGTGCCGTAGATGCCGTTGTCCACCACGATCACCAGCGGAGCAGCTCCGTGCGCCGCCGCCACGGCCAGTTCCTGCGCATTCATCATGAAGTCGCCGTCGCCGCAGACGGCCACCACCTGCCGGTCCGGTTCTATCAGCGACGCGGCGACGGCCGCCGGGACGGCCAGTCCCATGGCGCCGTTGCGCGGTCCGATCAACGAACCGGCGGCGTGGTGGGTCAGGTAGCGGTGGCCCCAGAGGGTGGCGTTACCGGCGCCGTACGTCACCACCTTGTCCGCCGGCAGCCGGTCTTCCAGCACGCCGAAGGCCACCCCCAGGTCAACCCCGGGGCTGTGGTCCGGACGAGGCGTGGCGAACCGGCGCTGTTCCGCGGCGAGCGCGTCCATCCAGCCGCTGCCCCGCGTGCCGCGGACCTCTGCGGCGGGAGGAAGTGCGTCTACGAAGGCCGACGGCGAGACCGCCAGATGCTGGTCAATCCGGCCGGAGTGCATGGCTGCATCCGGATCCGGCAGCACCAGCACCGTCGTGGCGTCGAAGCCCTTGGTGTAGCCGTCGCTGAGCACATCGCTCCGGCCGCAGCCGACGAACAGCAGCAGGTCGGCCTCGTCCAGTCTGGCGGCCAGGGTGTCCGCCCGGCCGTAGCCGAGCCAGCCGGACCAAGCCGGCGAACCGTGCGGAACCACGTCGTAAGCCCGCCAGTCGGCGGCCACCGGTACCTGGGCCTCGGCTGCCCAGGCAGCGAGCCTCCCGCCGTCGTCGCCCCAACCCTCGCCGCCGGCAATGATCAACGGGCGGACGGCAGCGGCCAGCCGGCCGGCCAGTTCCTCCATCGCGGCCGGAGGCGGGACGGCTGCTGCGAGCGCACGTGGTTGAACTACCCGCGTTTTGGTCGGCCGGACCAGCACGTCCTCCGGCAGGCCGATGACCACGGGTCCGGGCCGGCCGGACACCGCCAATTGCATTGCCTCGGCCACCGTCTCCGCGGCGCGGTGCTCGTCGTCGAGCACCACCACCCGCTTTGCCGTGGTCGAGAACCAGCCCTCAAGGCTGAACTCCTGGAACGAGTCCCGCCCCCGGTCCGCCACCGGGATCAGGCCGACAAAGAGCACCAGCGGCGTCGCGTCCTGCCACGCGGTATGCACGGCAATCATCGCGTTCGCCGCGCCCGGTCCGCGGGTGACCATCGCGATGCCCGGTATGCCGGTCTTGCGCCCCTCCGCCAGCGCCATGAACCCGGCGCCGCCCTCCTGGCGGCACACCACGGTTGACACCGGCGAGTCGTGCAGCCCGTCCAGGACATCGAGGAAGCTTTCGCCCGGTACTGAATACACGCGCCGGACGCCGTGCGCCTCAAGTTGTCGGACAATCAGGTGGCCTGCGGACATGGCCATAGGGTGGTGCTCCTTCGTCAGGAAAGTCGTCGTCGGACGTTTGGATCAGTGCTTGAAGCCGGGCAGGTTTACGCTCATGCGCGGCGCCAGCGCACCGGCCACGGCGGTGAACAGGCTCAGGAACACCAGCAACGCGGCGGCCGGCCACCAGTGGTTTCCGGCGGCGGCTACCGTACCGGTGGCCAGCAGCGGAACGAACCCGGAGAGCATGCCGGCGGTGTTGGAGGCGAAGCCCACCCCGGTGTAGCGGGTACGTGCCGGGAACAGGCCGGTCAGCACCGTGCCGGAAGCCGCGTACGGGAACGAGAGCGTCGCCACGGCGAGCACCATGCCGGTGACCACCAGCGCGTGGTTGCCGCTGTCCACCAGCAGGAAGGACGGCACCGCGGCCACGGCGGAGGCGATGCCGCCGAAAAGGATGACGCGGCTGGCGCCGTACCGCTCGCCCAGTCGGCCGCCCAGGATGAGGACGGGAATTTCGACGACGGCGGCGATGATGCCGCCCAGCAGCATCAGCTGGGCGGGGTAGCCCAGGATGTTCACGCCGTAGTAAACCACAAACGCGGTGACCAGATAGAAGCCGCCGACGCCGAGCAGGGCCGCGGCCATGCCGATGATGATGTGCTTCCAGGATTCCCTCAGGGTGGTGCGGATCGGGGCCTTCTCCACCTGGTCGTGCTCCAGCAGCTCGGCGAAGACCGGGGATTCTTCCAGCCTGCTGCGAATGTAGAGCGCGATCAGCAGCATCGGGATGGCGGCCAGGAAGGGGATGCGCCAGCCAAAGGAGTTGAAGGATTCCTGCGAGAAGAACAACGTCATGAGGAAGAAGCCACCGGAGGAGAGGATGGTGCCGATCGGTGAACCGATCTGCGGCAGCGCCGCGTAGCGGGCACGGCGCTCCAACGGGGCGTTCTCCACCACAATCGTCATTGCGCCGGACCACTCGCCGCCCACAAACAGTCCCTGGGCCACGCGCAGCAGCACCAGCAGCACCGGAGCGGCAATACCAATGGCGGCGTACGTCGGCAGCAGGCCGATGAGGCCGGTCACCACGCCGATGCCCACAATGGTGACCATCAAGGTCTTGCGGCGGCCGATTCTGTCGCCCATCGCCCCGAAGAACATGCCGCCCAGCGGACGTGCCACCAGTCCGACGCCGAAGGTGGCGAAGGAGGCCAGCGCCGCCGCCGTTGCGTTCTCGTTGGCGAAGTACTGGACGTTGAACACCAGCGCCGCCGCCGCGCTGAACAGGAAGAAGTCGTACCACTCCATGGCAGTGCCGATGAGGGCACCGATGGAAACCTTCATCGCCTCCTTGTCCGTGATCTGCCGGGTTGCCCCGGCCTCGAGGTTCAAGGTTTCTGACATGGTTCCTCCGTGTTGGGTGTTCAGGTGTTCCGTTGTGCCGGACGCCACAACGCGCCGATGACGGACACCAGCTTCCCAGAGTGTGCCGCGTCACACCCGCACGAAACGTTGCGGCTTTTCGCGGCTAGGATGTGCAAAAGCACACGATAGGGGCAAAAACGCCATGGAAGCACCACTCATGGAAAACCACGACGACGATGACGCCTCCGCGGCCCGTTGGAACCTGCTGCTGGACCAGCTGTCCGTGGACAAGTTGACGGACCTTTTCATCGAACGCATCCTCCAACTCGACGACTACCGGGACGGGGTGCTGCCGGCCAGCGAAATCCGCCGCACAGGGGCGGCCTCGTTCCGGGCGCTGATTGAGAGCCTGCGCCCCGGCGAGGACAGTGAGCGCCTCATCGCCGAGCGGCAAGGCATTTCATTGGACGTCGGTGTCTCCCGCGCGAGGACCGGCATCCCCGTGGAGTCCCTGATGACCGCAATCCGCATCGACTTCACCGTAATCTGGGGCGAACTCATGGCGCTGGCGGATCCGGGCGATGCCGAGCTACTGGTGCGCCGGGCCGAAACGGTGTGGCAGGTCGTGGATTCCTACGCGGCGGAAACCCAAGCCATTTACATGGCGGAGCGCCAGCGCATGGCCCAGGAAGAATCGTCGGTGCGGCAAGGACATGTCGCCACGATATTTGGGCAGGTGGACCCACCGCCGGAAACGCTCACCCGCATCGCCGACGAACTCGGCATCGATGAAGCTGCTCCCCTTGTTGTCGCGGCAGCCACAACCGACGACGCCGCCGCGCTTCGTGTGGAGGTTGCCTCGGCTTCCCGCCGTGGCACAGAGATATTCACCCATCCCCTGCCCGACGGACTGGTCGCCTTCTGGGCAGCCGATGACCGCCCGGGCAGCGCCGCACGCGAAACCACCGAGCACATCAAGAACATCCGCTGCGGCCTGGTCGCCCAGGTTGGCGGCCTCACAGACTTGCGCGTCGCCGCCCAAACCGCCCGCGCCTTGGCATCGTTGGCCGAGGACAGTGATCAGCAGGCCCTCACGATGCAAAACGCCTGGGCCAGGCTGGCCCGGCACCGCCTCTCGGAAACCGGGGTTCCCATTGTCCCCGACGTGGACGCCGCTCTGGCCCGATGCGGAACGGTGGAACGGGCCCGGCTGGTGGAAGCGGTACGTTCCTACCTTTCCACGGGCAGCATCGCCCAGTCCGCAGACCAGCTCTTCTGCCACCGGAACACCCTGATGAACCGGCTGCGTCGCTTCACGGAACTAGTCGGCGTCGACGTCACCGTCCCCCAACAGGCCGCCCGCCTCGTCGTGGCCTGGTCCTGACCGAGCAATCAAGCCAATCTCCCCGGCCGGGCCGCGCCGGAGGCACAGGCGCTAACCCGCGTTCCCACCTGTCCCGTAGATGAACTCCTCGGCGTGGGCCACGGACTTCTTGAACGAGTCGTTGCGCAACGCCGCCTGTTCCGGGCCGCCGTTGACGCTTTCCGTGTAATTCGTATAGCCGGGGCGCAGGGCCCAGATCCCACCCGCCGGCGGCAGATAGAACACGGCGAAGGAGCGGCGTTCGCCGTCGTCGTCCTCCCACACCGGAACGACGGCGACGGCGGCGCCGGTATCGACGTTGATCCACTGGGCGCGCGGCCGCGGTTGGCCTTCTTCGAAGACGCTCGGGTCCAGGAACGGTGCGGTTCCCGGCCCCCAGCGCTCCTCAAACCGTTCATGAAATACGGGAAACAGGTGCTGGTCGTACCGACGCCAACTGGAAACAGGCATTGATCCTCGCTTCATCGAAAGGGGAATAGCAGCCACTCGGGCCACACGGTATCCTCGGGCTCCGGTCGTGGGAAGCCGAGGTAGACCGGATCCGCCACCTCGCTGGCCGGGCGCACTCGCGGGACAGGGCGCGGACGTGTCCGGGGCGTCACGGGCGGTGTCGGCGAGGACGCCGGCTGGCCGGCGGCGGGCGCGTTCGCCGTTGGGTCGCTACGGCGGCCGCGGGACGAAGCAGTCGCTGTTTGCCCGCGTCCGCTGCCCACGCGACGCCCGCGGTCGTAATCCGCGCGGCGGCCTACGTCGCCCAGGACGGAGTAGGCCTGCAGGATGGCTCCCATCGCCAGGCCGTCGGCACGCGACCGCGGCGCATCGCCGTCGTGGTTCAAGTCGGGATGATGGAGGCGCAGCAAGGCCCGATAGGCGCGCCTGATGTCCGCATCGCTGGCATCGGGTGCCACGCCCAAAATGGCGTAGAAGTCGGCGTCGCCCATACCTGGCCTCCCTCCTGCTGCCGGAAACCTGCGCCGCTCATGGCCAGCCGGTGGCTCCGCCCGCGCCCGGGCGTCACCACCGGCTGCGATCCCACAGGTCAGGCGTCGATCATCTGCTTGGTGTCTCCGCCTTTGATCTCGATCTTGCGCGGCTTGGCCTGCTCGCGGATGGGGATCCGCAGGGCCAGCACACCGGCCTCGTAGTTCGCCGTGACCTTATCCGTATCCAGCGTGTCGCCCAGGATCAGCTGGCGGCTAAACGCGCCGCTGGGCCGCTCGGCGGCAACGACTTCCTTGCCGTCCTCGATCTTGGACTTGCGCTCCGCGGCAACCGTGAGGACATTGCGCTCAACGTCCAGGTCAATGGTGGACGGATCGACGCCGGGCAGGTCGAGTTCGACGACGAACTCCTCGCCCTCGCGCCACGCATCCATCGGCATCGCCACCGGGCGTGCCTGGTTTCCGAAGACCTGCTGGGTCAGGCGGTCCAGCTCACGGAAGGGATCAGTTCTCATCAACATGGCAGCCTCCTTCAGCTCTTCTTCTCGGCGCTCACTAAATCTATGTTCGAGCGCATAGATATTATGACTCTGCGCTACTATGTTTGCAAGTCGGTTTTGGGAGGAATTTTGGCACGCGAGAAGAAGCAGCAGCCGCGGACGGACAAGGGCGTCTACGGCATCTCCGTGGTCTCCGACATCGTGGGCGTGGGCGAGCAGACCCTGCGCCTGTACGAACGGCGCGGCCTGCTGGAACCGGAGCGCACGGCGGGCGGCACGCGGCGGTACAGCCAGGACGACGTCGACCGCCTCCGCCGGATCGGCGAACTCGTGGACGACGGGGTGAACCTGGCCGGCGTGGGCAAGGTCCTGGAGCTGGAGGAGGACAACGCCTCGCTGCACCGGCAGCTTCAGGCGGCGAAGGAACGCGCGGCCGGGCAGGAGCAGCCCGAGGAGCCGGAGGAAACCACGCGGCCGGCCTGAACGCCCTCCCTTCCGCCGGGCACCCGGAGTATGGTCGACACCGGGGCTCTGCTCCGGAGCCGAACAAAGGACCATGCTCATGGGACTGCGAAGCGCGCTGTTCGCCGCGCAATATGATGCTGCCATTCGCCGCGAA
This sequence comes from Arthrobacter sp. Y3224055, assembly GCF_059090825.1. Lineage (NCBI taxonomy): Bacteria > Bacillati > Actinomycetota > Actinomycetes > Micrococcales > Micrococcaceae > Arthrobacter > Arthrobacter sp. Y3224055. Next base: position 202,611 of record NZ_JBNHGB010000006.1, read on the forward strand.
CCGGCGGAGCTCGCGTCGCACCGCAAGGCCTTGCTGTCCGGCGTGAGCGGGGTTGTGTACGACGTCGGTGCCGGCACCGGCGCGAATCTGCCCTACTTCCCGCCGGGGTGCTCCGTGACGTTGGTGGAACCGGACCCGAACATGCGCAAGCGGCTGGAGTCCCGGGTGGGGTCCCACTCCGCAGCGGTGCGCGTCGTCGATGCGGTAGCCGAGGACCTGCCGGCCGAGGACGCCAGTCTGGACGCCGTCGTGTTCACCCTGGTGCTGTGCAGCGTCCCCGACCAGGCCGCGGCCCTGGCCGAGACCAGGCGCGTGCTCAAACCAGACGGCAAGCTCCTCTTCCTGGAGCACGTCCGCGGCCCGGGCGCGCACGGCAAAGTGCAGGACCTGCTGCGGCCCGCCTGGTCGTTCGCGGCACAGGGCTGCGAGCCCAATCGGAACACCGAGGCGGCTATAGCCGCCGCGGGCTTCAGCGTGGCGATGCAAGATGAGTTCGCCGTCGGCCCGGCCTGGCTCCCGATCAATCCGATGGTGGCGGGCACGGCAACGCCCGGAACCAACCGCTAGGCTGTCTCCGGGCGCTGTGCGGCGCGGCCGCTGTAGGCGGAAGCGTTTGTTACCCGAAGCCGCCGAGCTTGTCCTTCATGCCGCCCAGCTTCTCGCCCAATCCCCCGGGGAGCTTGCTCAGGAGCGCGTCGACGTCAATGCCCAGCTTGGACAACAGCCCGGAGTCGCGCTCGGTGTCCACCTTTTGTGGCAGTTCCGCATCTGCCGCAACTGCCTGGTCCTCGTTTCCTTGCTGCTTGAGGAAATCGATGATCTGCTGCTTGTCGATCTGCATGGGTTTTTCCCTTCGCTAGCGTGTCAGCGTACTGTCCACTCTCCTCGCGGGGGGCACGTGTGGCAAGGGCTCAAGACGGCAGCAAACCCTGGATGGCATACTGTTTGGACTCCACAGCGCCGTGGAAATCTCGTGGACAGGAACGCATGACATGGCTGGGCATTTCGAAGTGATCAAGGCGCCCGACGGCGGCTACCGGGTCAGAATGCTGGACGGTAAGGGAAATCTCATGGCCGAATCGGTGACCTATCCGTCCCTCCAGGAGGCCAAGGACGGCATCGAGCTCGCCCGAGAAATTGCCGGCACCGGCCGCGTGATCGACCGGACGGACGGCGACGCCGGTACGTAGAGGCCAGGAAAACACCCCCAAAGACGAGGATCAGGCGCCCTTACCGTTGCAGTGGAGACGGCGTATCCAGGAAAGATGCCCCTACTACCGCCACGAATACCCGGAAATGTCTCGGTTTACTGACTGGCCACGCCAAGATGTACTAGACAGCAGGAACTGCCCGATAGCTGTCGGGGGTCAGGACACACGTTCGATCCAAGGCCCCCCGCAACTCGTAGATTCCGGACTTACGCTGCTTCCGACCGTCAGTTCCGCGAAAATCGTACACTCTCGCCAGGCTGTACTCGGCCTGCACATCTCTGGAGGTCTGTAGTTCACGCTTAGTAACAAAAAAGGGAACCGCACGTGAACCGGTGGTTGTCTTCACTTCAATAAACTTGTCGCGCCCGTCAGCCTCATAGGAATGTATGTCGTACCCAAGTCCATCTCCTCTGGTGATTGAGACATGCTCGATCCTATTCGCTAGCTTTTTCGCCCCCAGCGCATGCAATCTCCTTTCTTCAAACCAGAGAACAGCGCGTTCGCCCGCAAGCCCCAGGGCAGAGTTGCGGGCCTCCATTTCAAGATAGTTCCGTCTGACGCCCCGCGTCTTCCAGTCGGTGGTATCCGCGGGGACGTCCAATATTCGTGGGGCCGAAGGCGTGTAAACCAGGTCGACAGGCTTAGAATCGATACTTTTATGAATCAGACCCAAGGCAGCGTTGTCCAAAGAAGGGTGTCCTGCCATCGCGTCAATAACGCACGGCAACAACTCACGTTGGATGTTCGGCATCGGCCCTAGTCCCGGGATATGTGGCCACCCCAGACTCACAAATACGGAACTGATATTGCACATTTTGAGCTCAACGGAGCCTGGAGTGCGTACTTGAAGCTGATCGGATAGGCGTTTGAACTCACGCGCCTTCACAATGGCTTCACCGTTAGCGGCTCGCTGGAATAGGTCGATATATAAATTGACCGCCATGTCGATTTCCTGCGGTATCCACGCTTCCCCAGCGACTCCGAGTTCCATATAGGAAGTCTATGATGAAAATTACTTGTCCCTTGGATCTGCTCTGCGAGTCCGCATCAGCGCTCTTGGTATTAGCGAGTAGAGGTTTTTAAAACTCACCACTCCACCACGACACATACCGATGTCGGAGTTTTCTGCCTATCAGTACATAGCATGTTCTGCTGTGCCATTGGGCGGCCATCCAGCCATTGAGGATCGATCCGGCACTGGATGTGTCTAACGAGCCGTTGGAAACTGCGCATGGACCTCGGCAACGCTTATCGCACCGGTCATGTTTGGGACGCCGCTGACCGATGCATTAAGCGCGACGCCCGAAAAGACCGCGAGGAGGAGCGGCGGCGGATGAAGTACTCGGCGACGGCAACGTTGAGCAGCCAGGCCGCCCCCATGAGCACTGCACGGCTCAGTTCGTTGGTCGGGCCTACCAGGAGAATCCAAGGGATGGTCACCAAGGCCTGTGTGCCCGCCGCGATTCCGATGGCGTAACCGCGGGCCATCCAGGCACCGTGAGCGGCGAAGTTGCGCCGCTTGATTGCGAGGATGCCCAGGACGATGCTCACCGTCATGGCCGTGCCGAACACCAGTCGGAGCGCGAGCAGGATGACGCCGTCGTCCGGCGGGAGGTCGTAGAAGACGGACATCCAGAGGCCGGAGAGGGCAGCGAGCAGCCCGGCCGGGATAAGGACAACCCCGGCGATGCGGTGCCAGCTGCGCCTGCCTCGCTTGCCGCGGCGCAGCGAGGGCACAAACTGGAAGGCCCCGACCAGGCTGTAGACGATGGCCGCGGGGATGTGGATCAGCACGGGAAGGGGCGAGTCGAAGAACCGCTGGTTGGCCGGCGTGACCGCCGCTCCCCCGGTCAACTCGGCCACGCGTATCGATCCGAAGATGACCGGGATGAGGCTGACAAAGATCAAGCCGGCGGGTATGAGCCAGCGGCCGCGCGGCCGGCGCCCGGAGGCCTTGGTGACGGCGATCGTTTCTGCAGCCATTGTTTGTTCCCCAAGTTCCTGGGTGTACGGCGTACACCTTGTGATCTAAAAGTAGGTGTACGTTGTACACTTGTCAAGAGATATCTGCCGTCAGAAAGGGTGGTCCTGATGGCTCAGCAGGTGGAGTCGGCCCGCCGCACCCCGCTGAACAGGGAGCGGGTGTTGATCGCCGCCGTCGTTCTTGCCGACGAAGCGGGCGTGGAGCAGCTCAGCATGCGCAAGCTGGCCCAGGAACTGGGCGTGGTCCCGATGGCCCTCTACAAGCACGTCGCCAACAAGGAAGAACTGCTCGACGGCATGGTCGACGTCATTGTCGGCGAGATCGAGACGCGACCCAGCGGGACGGATTGGCGGAACGCGGTCCGTGAGCGGGTGTTGTCGGCCCGGGAGGTCCTGCTGCGCCACCCATGGGCCCGCCAAGTACTCGAGTCGCGCACCAACAAGTCGCCGGTTGTCCTGGACTACATGGACTCGGTGATCGGCATGTTCCGCGCCGGCGGATTCTCGGTCGACCTCACCCACCACGTGATGCACGCCCTGGGCAGCCGGATGTGGGGTTTCACCCAGGAATTGTTTGACGACTCGCAAAGCGCTCCGGCGGACGTACCGCCGGAGATGCTGCAGATGATGGCCGCGCGATACCCCCACATTGCCGAGGTTGCCATCGCGGGGGCGCACGACGACGGGTCAGTGGTCGGCCAGGGCTGCGACGACCAGTTCGAGTTCGAGTTTGCGCTGGATCTGCTGCTGGACGGTTTCGAAAGGCTCCACCAGCAAGGTTGGACCTCGGCCCGGCGCTAAGGCGGCGCGCCGCAGGATCACTGCATTTTGGCGGCCTGCACGAAATCGCGGATCAGCCCGACGTCCTTGATACCGCGGCGGGATTCAACGCCGCTGGAGACATCTACGCCGTTTGGCCGGAGCGTGGCGATCAACCCGCCGACGTTGGCGGGAGTCAGCCCGCCCGCCAGCAGCCAGAACCCCCGCGGCGGTTGCGCCTGGATGGCGCTCGCTTCAAAGGTCACTCCGGCGCCGGGCTCAACTGCGTCGAGCAGCACGCGGCCTGCCACCCAGTCCGCCTTTTCGTCCGCTGGGAGGGCTTCATAGCACTCGGCGGAGAAGGCGCGCAGAGTCCGGAATCCCGCGTCCTCGAGCAAGCGAATGTCGCCGCGCGGCTCGTCGCCGTGCAGCTGGACGGTGGTCACCGTCGCGGCTCTGGCGGTCTCGAGCACCTCGGCGATGGGCTGGTTGCGGAACACGCCGACCGTTTCAACATCCGCCGGCACAGTTTCGCCGAGCGCGCGTGCCAACTGGGCATCGACTGTGCGCGGGCCACCGGGGGCGAAGACGAAGCCGACCGCGTCCGCGCCTGCGTCGATAGCGGCGGCGACCGCCTCTGGAGTCCGCAGTCCGCAGATCTTGACATAGGTTTCAGCCATTATTCCTGCCCGTTCGTGCTGTGCGTGTACGTGCGCATCCGCTCACTCTCGGGACCGAAAACGCTGAGGAATTCGACGCGAGGGTTTTACAGTGGCCGCAGACTCCGACGAGCACCTTCCGCGATGCGCGCTCCGGCAAGCGCAACCGGTTCTGGAGCGCGCCACTCTTGAGGACCATCGTAGCCGCCCGCAGGTGCGCCGCATCCGGGTCGGCGGGCGTGTCCGGTCAGGCCTTGCCCCGGACACGTAGGGTATGAGGGACGAGCGCCGGAAGCCGACCAGAGGAGGAGAATGCGCGCCTACGTCCTCCTCCTGCTGGTGGTCATCTTCTACGCCGGCAATATCTTGACCGGCAAGGCGCTCGGCGACCTGCCGCCTTTGACCATCGCGTTCTTCCGGGTCTTCATTGCCTTCCTGGTGCTGCTCCCGCTGGGATACCGCAGCGCCTGGCAGTCCCGTCAATTGTTCCTCCAGCATCGCAAACCGCTGCTGCTGCTGACCCTCACGGGAGTCGCCCTCTTCAATACGCTGATCTACACCGCCCTCCAATTCACCTCGGCCACCAACGCCTCGGTGCTGGAAGCCTCGGTGCCGGCGGTGACGGTGGCCCTCAGCTTCTGGCTGTTGCGCGAGCGGCTCAGGGCGATCCAGTGGTTCGGCGTCGTGCTCTCCATATGCGGGGCGCTGTGGGTGGTTACCAACGGGCAGCTCATGAGCCTCGCGGACCTGTCCTGGAACATCGGCGATGCCATTATGGCGGCGGCCGCCGTGTCCTGGGCGGTGTATTCGATCGCTGTGAAAAAGTATCTGCACCTGTTCCCGTCCTACGGGGCGGTCCTGGTGATGACCGGGCTGTCGGTCATGATCCTGCTGCCCGTCATGGCGGCGGAGTGGCTGGTCGTGGGAGTCCCGCAGATCGGCGGAGGCCACTGGTCCGGGCTGGTGTACCTCGGCGTCTTTCCGTCGGTGATTGCCCTGATGCTCTACAACCGGGCCGTTGCCGTCCTCGGGGCGTCACAGACGTCCGTGTTCCTGAACTTCGTGCCGGTCTTCACCATGCTCGGTGCGTATCTGCTGCTGAACGAGAGCATCAGCGTCATGCAGATTCTCGGCGCAGCCCTGGTGATGTGCGGCGTGTTCTTCACCACCCGGGACAAAACAAGCGCCGGGCGCAAGGGCTCGCGGCCCGCCGTGGAACCTCGCAGGGATTCAGCCGCTGAGGAGATTCCTTAGCCTCCGTCCCTTTGGAATGGGGGCCGCTATCAGGCGTACGGTGGCTTTAAGGCGGCTGCAAGGGAAGGCGCAAGCGCGCCCGATCATGCGCTGTGACCGTAAGCGGCGAGCGTGAAAACCAGCCGTGAAAGCAACCCGAGGGAAGGATGGACATGGAACCCGAGGATTTCGACCTGCTGGTGGTTGGCGGCGGGAAGGCCGGCAAGTCGCTGGCGATGGATCTGGCCAAGTCCGGCCAGAAGGTGGCGATGGTGGAGCGGGCGATGGTCGGCGGCACCTGCATCAACGTGGCGTGCATTCCCACCAAGACCCTCATCCAGTCCGGCCGGGTGCTGGACACCGTCCGCCGGGCCGTCGAGTTCGGCGTGGCAGGCGCGGAGCAGGCACGGATGGACCTCGACCTGCTGCGCCACCGCAAGGAGGACGTGGTGGACACCATGGTCGCCGGGCAGCAGAAGCTGTTCACGGGCTCGGGCATGGACTTTATCCTCGGCGAGGCCAAGTTCGTCGGCGAGAAGACCGTGGAGGTCGCGCTGAACGACGGCGGCACCCGCCTCCTGCGCGGCACCGACGTCGTTCTCAATCTAGGCACCGAACCGGCGCTGCCCAACATCGACGGCCTGGCCGAATCCAGGGTGCAGACCAGCAACACCCTGCTGCATCTGGAGCAGCTGCCGGGGAGCATGGTTATCCTGGGCGGCGGCTACATCGGCTGCGAGTTCGCCGACCTGCTGAACACCATCGGCGTGGAGGTCACGGTGATCCAGCGCGCCGGGCAGTTGCTGCCGCGGGAGGACGCCGACGTGGCCGGGCTGGTGGCCCGGAATTTCACCGACGCCGGGATCACGCTGAAGCTCGAGGCGTCCGCGGAGAAGATCGAGCGCGCCGCCGACGGGAGCGTGACCGTGACGCTGTCCACCGGGGAGACCGTCACCGCGGACGACGTGCTGGTGGCGCTGGGACGCCGGCCGATGACGGACGGGATGGGGCTGGAGAAGGCCGGGGTGGAGCTGACCGACAAGGGCTTCGTCCGGGTGGACGACCAGCTGCGCACCACGGCCGACGGCGTATGGGCCGCCGGCGACGCGGCCGGCTCCCCGCAGTTCACCCACGCCTCCTACGACGACTACCGGATCTTGAAAGCCAACCTGGCCGCCGCGCGGCGCGAGGGCGAGCCCCGGTCTACCCAGGGGCGGCTGATCCCCTACACCGTCTTTACGACGCCGGAGCTCGCCAGGGTGGGGATGACGGAGGCCCAGGCCCGGGAGGCCGGCCACGACGTGCGGATCGCCCGGATGCCGGTCAGCGCGATCCCCCGCGCCCGGACCCTTGGAGAGCTGGACGGCGAATGGAAGGCCGTGCTGGACCGACAGACCGGCAAGATCCTGGGTGCCGCGTTGCTGGGAACAGGGGCCAGCGAGGCGATTGCGGTGCTGCAGATGGCGATGATCGGCGGAATGGACTACACCGCGGTGCGGGACGCGATCATCACCCACCCCACCGTCTCCGAGGGGTTGAACCTGCTGTTCACACCCGCGTGGCTGGAGGACTAGGCGTCCAGCGCCTGCTTTCCGGTGTCCTTCGTGGCGGCTTCCCGGACTTCGAGCTCCGCGGCGAGTGCGTAGTACTGGAACAATGCGTCCCGGACCGGGTGCTCACAATCCAGGTCACGGAAGCACCGGTTGCTGAGATTTAAGAGCTGGTCCGTGGGCAGGATCGACAGATCGGCGGGAAATGGCGAACGTCCGGACGCCCGGGTCATGCTGTTCATGCCGCCCCCTGCAAACGTGCCCGGCCTATGGACACGGCCGGGCAGTGCGGCAGATCCGCGGGAGCGGCTACCGCAAGGGTGCCGGTAAAGGGGCCCGGCTGCGCTGCGCCAACTTCTTCTCCTGCGCCGAACCGTTCGAGCATCTCCAGGCCGCGGCGTTCGATGTGCTGCGCGTCGGACAGATCGACCGTAATGACGATTCCGTGGGCAAGGCGCTCCATACGATGGAACAGGGGTAAAAGCGCTGTGCAGCTCTCCGCGGTCAGGCACCCGCTGACCTCGATGACCGCCGAGGTACGGTCAATATCAAGCCTGACAAGTACACGCAGTTTGTGATCCATGATCGGCGCTCCATATGAGTGGATCGATGGCCAACTGCTTAACCGGACCCAACGCTACAAGGACATCTCCCCTTGCTCAAGGGCTGGAGACGATGCGTGCCGGTTATTTGTCGAAATGGGTTTCGGCCGATGGAGTTCCGGTGGAGGCGACGATGTCGGAGGCCAGCTCGCGGAGCTTGATGTTGCGGGTGTTGGAGGCTGACTTGAGCATCGCGAAGGCTTCGTCTTGGCTGCACCGGCTTTGGCCCATGATGATCCCGACGGCAACGGCAATGGTCGTTCGTGATTCCAGCGCCGCCTTTAAGTCCGCTTCGGTCTCTCGATGCCGGGCCAGCCGGACCGCCAGGGACAGTGCCTGGGATGCCTGGTGCGCGTATTGTTCGGCGGCCTTGAGCGCTTCCGCATCAAACCTTTTCGGCATATCGGAGTAAAGGTTCAGCCCCGCACTGTCCCCGCTCTCAAGCGGGATCGGCACGGCCAGGATGGACCGGATGCCTTCGGCCAGAACGTCCTGGGTGTATTCAGGCCACGTCGTTTCTGTCTGCAGGTCTGCCATGTGGACCACCGTGTGTTCGCGAGCGGCGCGCAGGCACGGTCCGTCTGCGTATTCGTACTGAATCTCGTCCATCTTCTGCGCACGGTCGCTGCTGCTCGCGACCGTGCCGGCCTTTTTATGGCGCAGCAGCGTGATGCCGACCAGGAGTTCCTCGCCGGGCCGCGACAGGTTGTGCACGGCCAAACGGGCCACGGCGTTGAGGAACGCCTCAATGTCCGCACTGTCGGCAGCCAGTCCGTGAAGAAAGTCCCTGACCGTCGTCTCGGAATCATCATAAATTTCGCGTGCCATGATGCCCTCCACTGATGCTCCGGCGTACGTCCACGCTACACCTCGTGACGCGGGTCACAGCTAGAGCCAGTCGGGTGGAATCTGTTTCGCCGGCCTCCGGCCTCCCCTCCCTCGCTGATAACGATTCGGAATACCGATCGCTTCAGGCAACTACTTGGCACTCGACCCCGTACGATGCTAAGTGTGCTGTCAAAAGGCCAGCCGGAAAGCAGGAGACGTTGACCAGTACGCCTCATTTGGATCGGGCGGGCACCCTCTTGGGCGGGCGATACCGGCTCAAGGAACTTGTCGGGACCGGAGCGAGCGCGCGGGTGTATCGGGCGGAGGATGCCGTCTTGGGACGCGAGGTCGCCGTCAAGGTCATCCAGCGGCCCTCGATGAACGAGGCAGAGTTCCACCGCGATGACGCGGAAATCAAGCTCCTGGCGCGGCTGAACCACCCCAACCTGGTGATCCTGCTGGACGCGGGCATCGACCGCGTGGAAGCGGGACACCCGCAGATCTACCTGGTCATGGAGCTGATCGAAGGCGCGGACCTGAGAACGCGCCTGGCGGAGGGGCCGCTGCCGCCGCGCCACGTGGCCCAGGTTGGCCGCGAGCTGGCCGAGGGAATCGCCTACATCCACAACAACTCCGTGGTCCACCGGGACATCAAGCCCGGCAACATCATGCTTCTCAATCACGACGACGACGCCTCGCGGCTCCGGGCCAAACTCACCGACTTCGGCATCGCCGTCGTGATTTCCGAAGATGCACGCGAGGACGGCATCTATGGGACCGCCGCCTACCTGAGCCCCGAGCAGGCCAAGGGCGAGCCCGCCGGCCCGGCCAGCGACATCTACTCCCTTGGCCTGGTGCTGTTGGAGTGCTTGACCGGCAAGCCCGCCTTTCCCGGTCCGCCGCTGGAAGCAGCGGTTGCCCGGCTGCTGCGTGATCCGGAGATCCCGGCCAGCCTCGGTCCCGACTGGGTGTTGCTGCTGGGCGCCATGACGGCTGCCGACCCGGCGGAACGCCCTACCGGACGGGAGGTGGCGCTGGCGCTGGAGGAGATGGAGCTTTCGCTCCGGGGCAGGCGGCGGCTGTGGGGCAGGCGCCGGCTGGACATCCCCGTCGTGCCGAACCACGGACCCCACCGCCTGAAAGCGGCCGCGCGCTAAGGCTTTCGCGGCTGCTCTGCCGGTCCGGGGTCCGACGCCGGCAGCCCGGCCAAGCGTTCTATCACGCGAAGTCCCGCCGGAGTACCGGGCCAGTGCCGGCGCAATGCCTCCGGGCCCGCGGACCGAATCAGCAGCCGCAGGGCCCAGGCGACGACCAGGACGTCGTCGGCATACCCGATGACCGGTAAGAAATCCGGCACCAAGTCGATGGGGCTGGCCAGGTAGGCCAGCAGCAGCACGAGCAGAATCCGGACCCGCGCCGGAACCGCGCGGTCCCCCGTCAACCGGCGCAGCAGCCGCAACAGATCCGGCAGCAGGCGCAGGGCATCGCGCATTCCCACCGTCTCCGGATGCCGGCGCGCGTACCACCACAGGCAGGCCAGCAGCACCGCATAGACCAGGACGAGGCCACCGGCAACACCGACCAGCAGGTCAACCCAGTCCACTCTCTGCTCCCTTCCCGGCACGGCCCCGACGTCGTACTTTTCCTGGCCGCGCTACCGCAACTGTAGGGCAGACAGGGACGTCCATGTGCGGTAGCGTCCAACCATCACGGCGGCCCGGCGAGTGCCGGGCCGGCTTCGGCAATCCTTCGGAGGGACCCATGCTGCGCGGAATGAGTACGGTCAGCTATTACACCCCGGACCTGCCGGCGGCGGTCGAGTGGTACTCCGACCTGCTGGGGAAGAAGCCCTACTTTGAGCAGCCGGGCTATGCGGAGTTCCGGGTCGGCGACTACGAGCACGAGCTGGGGCTGATCGACACCATGCACGCTCCGCCCGGACACGCTATCGACCCCGGCGGCGCGATCCTCTACTGGCATGTGGACGATGTGCGGGCCGTGCGGCAGCGCCTGCTGGACAAGGGCGCGAAGGAGCTGGAGCCCGTCACGGAACGCGGCCACGGTTTCGTCACGGCCTCGGTGGTGGATCCGTTCGGCAACGTCCTCGGCATCATGCAGAACCCGCACTACCTGGAGATGCTGGGCTCCTCCGCTCCGGCGTCCTGACGTTAAAGCGCCGCAGCCACCGCTGCCCGGGTGGCTGGACCGCCCAGTTCACCGCCACCGTGGTGAGGGCCCAGCGGAAGCGCCGGGCAAACGCGGTTCGGCCGGCGAAGATCCGCCCGGCCGCGCCGACGCGCAGCCGCCGGTCGAACCTGATCCGCGCCCACGGAGCCAGTTGGAAGCTCAGGTCCAGGTCGTCGTGGATGTCCTGCCGGTCGCGGTGGACGCCCGCCATGGCCCGCTCCCAGGCAGACCGTCGCATGGCGAAGTTCGACCCCCACACCGGGGTGGCCGCCATCGCGAGGCCGGCGCCGAGCCGGTAGCCGGAGCCGTACGCGGCGCTGGCCAGCCAAGCCACCGGCCGCCGCAGGTCGTAAAACCGGCCCGGGCCGGTCAGCGCGTCCAGGCAGGGATCGGCGTCGAAGGCGGCACCGATCCGTGCCAGCCAGTCGGCGGGAGGACGGGTGTCGGCGTCGCAGCGGACGATCACCGCGGCGGGGGTGTCGAAGCGGGCGGCAGCATCAAACCCCGCGGCGGCGGCGTCGTAGCCCGCAGCCGATGCCGCCGGGATGCCGGGACGGCGTTCGACGACGACGCGCGCCCCGGCGGCCCGTGCCACCTGGGCCGAGGAATCGGTGCAGTTGTTGTCTACGACGATGACCTCGAAGGCGGCACGGGTCTGCCGCCCCAACAGCGCGAGGCAGTCGGCGAGCGCCGCGGCGTCGTCGAGCACCGGGATCACCACGGTCATGATGGTGTGATGCCGGCCCTCCGTCGGACGGGCCTCCGCGGACCCGTTGTCGCCCCGGGGTTTCACCGGGCTCCCGCGTACCAGATCAGCAGCATGGTGACCAGGAAACCGACCGCATAGTTCAGCCACAGGAACCGTTTCCACCCCGCGTTCGCGGCGGCCGAGCCCGCGTCGTCGATCCGGGCGAAGCGCAGCACGTTGGCCAGGTACGGCAGGGCCAGGAGCCCGCCCAGCGGGCCCGGCCAATCGGTGGCCAGCATCAGCAGTCCGGCAGCGGCATAGGCGGCGGCGGAGACCAGCACGGTGTTGCGTGCGCCCAGCACGGTGCCGATCGACCCGAGCCCGGCCTCACGGTCCGGGACCACGTCCTGCACCGCCCCGAAGGCATGGCTGGCCACGCCCCACAGGAAGTACGCGGCCAGCAGCGCCCACAACCCCGGGGTGAACACCGCGCCGGCCAGAACCAGCCCGTAGATAGCGGGCGAGACGAAGTGCGTGCTGGAGGTCAGGGAGTCCAGGAACGGCCTTTCCTTGAACCGCAGCCCCGGCGCGCTGTAAGCGTAGACCGCGGCCAGCGAGACCAGCAGCACCAGGTTGGACGCCACGCTGCCCGCGACCGCCAGGACCGCGATGAACGGCACCGTGGCCACGGCGCTTGCCTGCAGGATCGCGCGGTGTCGGGCCCTGTCCACCACCGCTCCCTCGGCCCCACCCTTGCGCGGGTTGAGCAGGTCCGATTCGTAGTCGAAGACGTCGTTAATGCCGTACATCGCCAGGTTGTACGGGACCAGGAAGAAGATGGTGCCCACCACCAGCAGCCAGTCGACGCCGCCGGAGGCCAGCAGGTATCCGGCGGCGAAGGGGTAGGCGGTGTTGACCCAGGACACCGGCCGAGAGGTGATGACCAGTTCACGAATCACGACGGTTCCCCTCCCCCGTCGGCTCGGCCGGCCCTCTCATCCGCACGACGGCGGCGCGGGCCCGTGAGCATCAGCCACACCGCGGGCAGCAGCAGCGCCGCACCCAACGGATAGGCAAAGTCCTCGACCGGCGCCAGGCCGATCCGTAGTCCGGCCAGGGCGTGGCCGCCGTAGTCGAACAGCCCGGAGGCGATCATGACGTTGTCGAACACGGCGGTGAGCACCCACAGCGCCGCGACGGACAGGCCGGCCGCCGCGACTGCCCCGCGGGGCACCCGCCGGGCCAGAACCGCGCCCACTGCCGCCACCACCGCGACGCCGAGGAAGACCGCATTCAGCTCCAGGAAACTCACGCCGCACCACCCCCGGCCGGCGCGCCGTCGTCGCGGCCGGCCAGCTGCGGCCTGGCCGCGCGGGCCGCCCGCCGGTGCCGGCCCCATGCCAGCAGCCCGGTGAACAGGATCATGGTTTGGTAGCAGAGGAAAGCCAGGAAGAACGCCTCCTCCAGCGGCAACTCCGGGCCCAGCATCAGGCCGGTCATCAACGGCGAGTCGCGGTGCACAAAGATTCCGAGCGCGATCGCCCAGACGTCCCAGGCCAGGAAGTACGCCAGTCCGATGGCCAGGGTGACGGCCGCCGCGACCGGCCGGGCGAAGAAGAACAGCCTGTAGCGTGCGTCCAGCAAGGCCATGCAGCCCAGCAGCGCCACCAGCACGGCCAGGTAGATCATGCGCTCCTCCCCGCACTGTCCGACGACGGCGCGGGGCCGGGCGCCGCCGGGTCCGGTTCCGGCAGTGCGCCGGGCGTCCCGATCCCCTGCACGGCCTTGAGCACCAGTTCGGCACTGATCAGGCACATGGGCACGCCGATGCCCGGCCGGACCGAGCTGCCGGCGTAGTGCAGCCCGTCCACCCGGCGGCTCCGGTTGCCCGGGCGCAGGAAGGCGCTCTGCCGCAGGGTGTGCGCCGGACCCAGCGCGCTGCCGCGCCACGCGTTGAAGCCGTCCGAGAAGTCCGCCGGGCCGTAGGTGCGCCGGACGGCGATCCGGCCGCACAGGTCAGTCGCGCCAGCCCAGGCGGCCAGCTGGTCGATGGCGGCATCCGCGACTGCTTCCACGGCGGCCGCCCCGGACCCGTCGTCACCGCCCGAGCCCCAGGCCGGCTCAGCCGGGGCGGGAACCAGGATGAACACGTTCTCGTCCCCGGCGGGCGCCGCCCCGGCGTCGGTGGCGCTGGGCTTGCACACGTAGATGGACGTCTCCCGAGCCAGCGCGCACCCGGAGCGGATGCGGCCGAAGTTCTCCTTCCAGTCCCGGGTGAAGAGCAGGTTGTGGTGGGCCAGCTGCGGCAGCGGCCCGCGCACGCCCAGGCAGACCAGCACGGCGCTGGGACCGGGGTCGCGGCGGCGCCATACCCGTTCCGGGTGGCTGCGCAGGTGCGCCGGCAGCAGCGCGGTCTCCACGTGATGCAGATCCGCCGCGGCGACGACGACGCCCGCCGCCGTCCGGTGTTCGGCGCCGGCGGCATCCGACCAGACCACCGCCTCGCAGCGGGCCTTCGCGCCGGACCGCCCGGTGACGATCCGCCGGGCCGTGGCACGGGTTTCGATCCGGACGCCGGCCTCCCGCGCCAGCCGCTCCATCGCATCGACCAGGGCGGCGAACCCGCCCATCGGGTAGTACACGCCGTCGTCCAGATCCAGGTGGCTCATCAGGTGGTACATCGCCGGCGCCCGGTACGGGCTGGTGCCCAGGAACACCGCCGGGTAGCCCAACAGCTGGTGCAGCCGCGGGTCCGTGAACCGTTCGCGGACGTAACGGTCCAGGCTCCAGCCCAGCAGCTTGGCCAGCCGGGGTGCCCGGCGCAGCACCTGCGGGTGGGCCAGGCCGCGCAGGCTGGCGAAATCGTCGTATAGGAAGTGCTCCTTGGCCAGCCGGTACGTTTCCGCTGCCTCGTCCAGGTAGCGGTGCAGCGCCGGCCCGGACCCCGGTTGCAGGCCTTCGAACAGATCCGCCACGATTTCGCGGCCCGAGCGGACCTCCGTGGCCGCCGGATACCCCTCGAACCAGATCCGGTAACCGGGGTCCAGCCGCACCAACTCCAGCTGCTCTGCTGCGCTGGTGCCCATCAGTTTGAACCAGTGGTCGATCACCTCCGGCATCAGGTACCAGGACGGGCCGGTGTCGAAGCGGAAGCCGTCGCGCTCGAGCCGTCCCGCCCGGCCGCCGAGGACGGAACGCTGCTCTAGCAGGGTGACGCGGTGACCCGCCCGGGCCAGCAGCCCGGCTGTTGCCAGTCCCGAGACCCCGCCGCCGATGACCACCACCGGTTGGCCCGAGCCGCCGGCCGGCGGCGCCGCACCCGCTGCCCGTCGACGGGCGGTCAGCCTGGTCTTGAACGAGGCGGCGCCCATCAGGCGGCACTCCTTCCGCGCAGCCGCTGGCGGGCCAGGATCCGCAGGGCGATCGCGGCCTTCTGCGGCGTGCCGACGCGCACCCGGCGGGAAAGCAGCTCCTCCGCCGGTATCCGTTCCAGCCGGTCGACGAGCGCGCTGAACAAGGCGTGGGCCAGTTCGACGGCGGTGCAGGCACCGGGCGGGAGCAGCGCAATACCCCGCCCGGCGGCAGCGAGGTCCGCCCGGATATCGGCCACCAGCGCGTGCTTCCGTTGCTCGTCCCACGCCTCGGCGCCCGTCTGCGGGAAGTAGATGCGGCCCAGCTGATCCCGGTCGGCGGCGAGGTCGCGCAGGAAGTTGACTTTTTGGAAGGCGGAGCCCAGCCTGCGGGCGGCGGCGGCGAGCTCGTCGTCCCGGCCGGGTATCGCGCCCGGCATGGTTTGGAACACCCGCAGGCACATCAGGCCCACCACCTCGGCGGAGCCGTAAATGTAGTCCGCCAACGAATCTGCGGTGTGTTCGGCCACCGTGATGTCCGCGCGCATGGAGGCGAAAAACGGCCGGGTCAGGTCGACGCCGATGCCGCACGCGCGGGCGGTTCCGGCGAACGCGTGTACCACCATGTTGGTGCTGTAACCGGTTAGCAGTGCGGTTTCGGTCTCGTGTTCCAGCCGGTTCAGCTGGTCGCGCACGGCCACGGCGTCGAGCCCGGCCTCGGCAGCCGCCCCGTCCACCGCTTCGTCGGCCACCCGGACCAGCGCATAGATGTTGGCGATGTGCCGGCGTTCCTCCGGCCCGAGCAGCCGGCATGCCAAGCCGAAGGAGGTGGAATAGCGGGCAATCACGACGCCGGCGCTGCGGCCGGCGGCGTCGGTGTAGCGGAGCAGCGGGTTCGGTTCCATGGCCGCTAGTTCCCCCTCGTCAGCACCTGGTTGCAGACCCGCGCCAGTTCGCTCCACGCGCCGGCGTCCAGGGGCAGGAGGCGGGACTCCTCGAGCGCTTCGTCCACCAGGATGCGGGCGAGCCGCATCGCCTGCGCGTCGGCGCCGCAGTCCGTGAGCGCCGCGCGGACCTCGCCGACCCCCGCCTCGCCGCGGCGAAACGCGGCCAACAGGTCATCGAACCCTTCCGCCTCCGCCGCATACGCGGTCAGCACGGTGCGTTTGCCTTCGCGCAGGTCGGATTCGGCGGATTTGCCGGTGGTGCCGGGCTCCCCGAAGGTCCCGAGAACGTCGTCCACGATCTGGTAGGCCAGCCCGATGCGGCGGCCGACCGCGGCGAGTGCCTCGGCCGGGTGTCGGTCGGCACCGGCCAACAGCGCCCCGGCTTTCAGCGGCGCCTCAAAGGAGTAAGCCGCCGTCTTCAAACGTTCCATGCCGAGGACGTCGCCCAGGCCGGGGCTTTCCGTCGCCGCCGACAGCAGGACATCATCCAGTTCGCCCGCGGCCGAGGCGAACACGGCGTCGTGGACCGTTTCCATCAGGACGTCGGCGCACGGCAGCCCGGCGCCGGAGCTGCCGGCCATCCGCAGGGCACCGGTCAGCAGGAGGTCGCCGGCAATGATCGACGCCGCGTGGCCCAGGTGCTCGGCCTCGGGCCCGGGCAGCCCCTGACCTCTGGCGTCGTCCCGGTAACGGGCTCCGATGGTTGGCAGGCCGCGGCGGACGAAGTCCCTGTCGATGACGTCGTCGTGCACCACCAGCGCGGTGTGCAGCAGCTCGAACGCCGCGCCTAGCCGGGCGCAGCGGCGCGGATCCTCGCCGCCGAAGGACTTGTACGCGAGCTGCACCATCCTGGGCCGCAGCCGCTTGCCGCCGCCCAGCGCAGCCTCAATCCGGTCCCACAGCACGGGAAAAGTACGCGAGAGCTTGCCGGCCCGGCTGCGGTTCCCTGCAGTAAATCGCTGAAGCTCCGCTTCGACGAGGGGGCCTACTTGCCGCCAGCCACAGGGATCCGACGCTGCCTCGGCGGCCGCGCGGCTTTCGGCGTTCAGAGTCATGACTGACCTTCTCCCCAAGGTTGGGAGCGTGCAGGCTGCCCCCGTCACTTCTGCACTTCGTTGTTCCATAGTGTGCGTCACCGGGGCCCGGTGCGCGACCATTGCCTGCAATTGGCGGGGTCAAAATCCCCAACTAGTCGGCCGGTTTGGCGGGCTCCCGCGCCGATATCCGGCAAAGGCTTGCCAGCGGCGGCCCCATCATGGAACGTAGTAAGCACACTTAGCATCGTTGGGGTATATCGTCCGGACCCTGGCGTCACGTGAGGCCGGTCAGGCTTCCTCACCCTAAGGAACAAACCATGACACCGACACCGCAACAGCCGGTCACCGACGACAGCATCAAGGTCCGCCAGCTCAGCCACTACCAGTTCACCTGGGTAGCCGGTGAGCCGGGGGCCCGCGGCACCTGGACCCTGCAACTGGTCCTGGACCAGGGCGCGTGGGAAGAGGTGCTGACGCTGGACGCCGACGACGCCGACAACCTCCAGGACCTCCTCTCCACCGCGGAGACCGTGTACTACGACATCGCCCGCCGCACGCTGATGTTCGGCACCACCAAGGCCGGCCACCACTAGCCACGGGGCGACGGTGGAACCAGCCGGGCGCTAAACCGTCAACGGTTTCCGCGGCGGGGGCTGTGCTGAGATGCTGGTGGCGTGACAACAATCTCGACCGAGCCGCCCCGGACCGCGCTGAGCTGGAAACTGGTGCCGGCGCTGCTCCTCTCGGCGTCCGGCGTGATGCTTTTTGCCGTCGAGAATGGGCCCCTCGGCTACGGCCTGCTCGCGCTGAGCGTGGCCACGGCGGCGTTGGTTGACCGGGAGTTTGTGCGGCATCTTGCGCTGATCGCGGGCGGGATGCTGATCATCAGCCTGGTGCCCCTGAACGCCGACCTGAGCCTCGGGCACATGTCCCTGATGGGCGGCGCCCTCGCGTTGGCCGTCCTGGTGCCGTGGCTGGTGTCGAGGTTTGTCTACCGGGAGAAGATCATCAGGTTTCCGGTGAACACGGGCCGCAAATGGCCATTGTCCGCCAAGCTGTACCTCATCGGCGTCGTGGCGCTCGGCTACTTCATCCTGCCGGTGTACTTGGTCAGCACCGGCGTTTACCAAAATTGGCCGGATGCCTCCGACCCCACGATCTTCTGGCGGCTCTTTCTCGGCGTGAACGCCGTCGGCATCTGGGACGAACTGTTCTTCATCTGCACCACCTTCACGCTGCTGCGCCGGCATTTTCCCGACTGGCTGGCCAACCTCCTGCAGGCCGTCGTGTTCTCGTCCTTCCTGTGGGAAATCGGTTACCAGGCGTGGGGGCCGCTGCTGACCTTCCCGTTCGCGCTGCTGCAGGGCTATACGTTCAAGCTGACGAAGTCGTTTACCTACGTGGTATCCGTGCACCTGATCTTCGACTTCGTGCTGTTCCTGGCGCTGGTGCACGCGCACAACCGCGACTGGCTGCCGATCTTCCTGTATTGACCGTACTGCTCCCGCGCACACCAGGACGTAGAGGGGCCGGGGCACTGGGACGCGAAGGGGCCCGGCACGCAGGACACAAAGGGGCCCGGCGGCACCCCCTGTGCGGGTGCCGCCGGGCCCTGGATGCGGCGAGGCGCGCCGGAGGGCGCCGCCGGCCTACTTGGTCTTCTTGGCCGCGCCCTTTTCGGTCTTGGCGCCCTCCGTCGCGAGTTCACCGGCGCTGTTTTCCAGGTGTGCGCGCATGAACCACTGGAAGAGCTCCAGCTCGGCGGTCTGGCCGATCAGCATGTCCTCGGTGACCGGATCAATCTCGCCGACGGTTTCGATGGCCTCGCGGTGGTCGGAGATCACGCCGTTGTACACGACGTCCAGGGCGGCCAGGTGTTCGGCGGTCCCGGCGCGGTGGATGTCGTAGTCGTCCCAGCTGCGCTCCTTGACCAGGGCGCCGGGCAAGCCGTTCGGCGAGACGCCCAGGGTGGCGATGCGCTCGGCGGTCTCGTCGATCATCGCGCGGACCTTTTCGATCTGCGGGTCCAGCATTTCGTGGACGCCGATGAAGTCGCGGCCCACCACGTTCCAATGTGCGTGCTTGAGCGTCAGCTGCAGGTCGTTGAGGGCGTGAAGCCGCATCTGCAAGAGGTCGGCGACCTTGACACCCTCTTCAAGTTCGAGCCCCGGTACGGTGTAGCTTGCCTTCGATCGGTTCGTTTCCGCCATGAGAAACCTCCTTGTGTAGGTGCTGCCGCTTGTCGGCGTGCTGCTATTCCCAACCTAGCCATGGCCGGCGGTTTCGTCCCGTCGGCGGCGCGTCCGTCAGCCAAGGGCGAAATTCAGCACCCTTACTAATCTCCCGGGGCTCCCCTGGCAATGAACCGGATGACGACGGCGGAGAGCAGCACCACCGCGGCGCAGATGCCGGCCGCAATAGCGGTGCCTTCGTCCACCAGCCCGCCGTCCAGGCGCCCGACGGCAATCCAGGCCAGGCCCCAGGCGGTGGCCAGCGCAGGCGCGAGCCGGCCGCGGCTGTACAGGGCGGTTCCGACGCCCACCGCCGCCGCGACGGCAAGCACGATGGAGGACAGCAAGGTGACCGGCAGCCCCAGGCCGTCCAGCCCGGACGCGGCGAGGACGGCGGAGGTGTTGGCAACCGTGGCCACGGTGACCCAGCCCAGATACAGCCCGAACGTGCCGTCGGTGATCAGGGTGTCCAGCCACCCACCGGACGTCGACCAGACCAGCAGCACGAGGATGCGCGCCAGCACCGCCAGCAGGACAACGATCACCGTGAGGCTGAACACCAACAGGCCGGCCTGCACCACCCAGATCCAGGCAGCGTTCAGGAGCATGGCCGCCACCGCCCAGGGACGCAGGGCCGCGTGTCGTTCCGACTGCCGCTGGGCCGGCAGCAGTTGCCACACCGCGTAGGCCAGCAGGCCCAGGTAAATGAGCGACCAGATGCGGAAGGCGGCCGAGGCCGGGGCCAGCGGCGTCGAGTCCTCATTCAGCCAACCCCCTGCCGCCTCCTGGATCGGCGTGCCCATGAGCGCCCCGCTGCCCCAAAAGGCGGCAACGATCGCCGCCAGGGAACTGGCCAACACCAGGATCGGCACGGCCGGCCCGGTCCTCGTCTCCGTTTGCTGCATGGTTCCTCCGGCTGTCGAGGGATGTTCGGGTGCGCTGCGGGACCTTCCTGTCGTGACCGGAGGGGACGGCTAGGTGTCGAGGGTGCCGCGGACGATGCTGACGCTGGAGTGCTCCGGGTTTCCGTCCAGCGGTTCGTCCGAAACGTCAACGATGGGGAACTTCGACAGGTCCAGCCCGTCCGGGATGGCGAACCTGCCGGTGTCCGAGTCCATCACGCCGAGGCTGACCAGGGCGGACAAATCCGGTGCTATCAGCCACACCTCCTGGTATCCCTGCGCCTCGTTCTCGCTCAGCCGGATCTCAAGCTCCCTGGTGCCGTTGGCTTCCACTACCCGGGCCGTTCCGGTGGCCGCGTATTGCTCCAGCGGTTCCAACTGCGCCTGCGCCAGCGTGGCGGCGTTGCGGGTGACGCCCCAGGAGATGCCGATGGCGGCGACGATCGCCACCGCGGCCGCCGCGGCCAGCCAGGCGGGCAGGTGCCGGGAGGAAACGCGCCGGGAGGACGGAGGCCCGGCGGGGAGGCGCCGGGCAGCCTTGGGCTTGGCAGATACCCCCCGGGATGAGGCGGTCCGGGACGGCCGGCGCCCGGCCGGCGCTGATTCCGTACGACCCTGCAATGGGTCCGCGGCCAGTTCGGGGGAAAGGGCGAGTTCGCGGTGAATGGTTTCCCAGACCGCCGGATCCGGCGGCTCCAGGGTTGGTTCGGGGTTGGCCCTTACCGCCTCCACCGCCCGGCGCAGCGCGTGGTACTCCTCCGCGCACTGGCTGCAGCGGCGCAGATGGTCCCTGTCCGATTGATTGCCGACGGCGTCGTCCAGCGCCAGCAGGCTGATCAGTTCCGGTTCAAGATGCTGCATGGTCGACCTCCAATCGGCTCCTCAGGTGGTGCAAACTGCGATGAATATGGCTCTTGACGGTACCAACGGGAAGGTCCAGCCGGTGGGAAATCTGCTCGTGGGTCAGATCCTCGTAGAACGCCAGGCGCATGATGGAGCCCTTGGGTTCGCCCAGCCGTTCCAGCTCATCGTCCAGCAGCAGGCGGTCTGCGAGGACCTCCGGCGACTGGGAGTCCCGGGCGAATTCGGGGTCCGGCATGACCGCCGAAACGGCCCGCAGTTTGTGCTGCTCGCGGGCGGCGGAGGAATAGGCATCGGCGATGGCGCGGCGTGTGATCCCCACGATCCATGCGGGCAACCGGCCGAGCGCGGGATCGAATCCTTCCCGCGATCGCCACGCCCGGATGAATACTTCCTGAGTGATATCGTCCGCCGCGGACTTGTCTTGCAGGGCCCTGGAGGCCAGCGTGTGGACGAGCGGGGCCAGGTGCCGGTAGGCATCGGCGATGGCAGCCTCCTCACCCGCCGCGAAGGCTGCGTCGATGTCCGTGTCCCACGCTTCGAAAGGATGAGGTACCAAGCCTGCGTCCTTCCGGTTGGTCGGAGGAAACGCCACGCGAACAGTTGTTGCGGGACCGGAAAAGTCAGTCGGGAACTGCCGTGACAACCACATTGTGGCTGTAATCCTCTCGCGCGTCCAGCCATTGGCCACCGCAGGTGACCAGCTTGAGCAGCGGTTGTCCACCGCGGCGGAAGATGCCGTTTCCGTCGAAATCGTCCTTGTCCATCAGGGCCACCTCGGTGACACGGTAGGTCACGGGACCGGCGGCAGCCCGTTCCACCGTGATGCGGGTGCCCTGTTCGAGCTGCCTCAGTTCGGAGAAGGGAGCCAGGCCCGCCAAGGTGTCGACGTGGGCCGCTATCACCGCGGTCCCCGCCCGGTCACCCGGCGCGGCACCGTAGCGGTACCAACCCGCCTGCTCCACCGACTCGGGGATCTCCATGGCGTTACCCGTAGTGACGCCGACGTCGACGACGCTCACATCGATTGACGTGCCGGCCACGACCAGCCGGGTGGGCGGCGTCTCCTGATTGGCGGCGGTCAGTGGCGCGGCCAGCCGCACCGGAATGTCGGCAGGGTCGGGGATCTTGTCGACCGCCGGAACAGCGGTTTCGACCGGCCCTGCGGGGTTTCCAACAGCTGCCGGGGAGGCCGCCGGAACCAGCTGCCGACCCGCGGCCGGTTGCATCGGTGCGGCGCAGCCGGTAGCGGCGATCAAGACGCCGCAGCACAGGAGCCCTACGCGGGTGCCCATCGTCGTCGTCGGTACGGTTGTCATGATTCTTTCCTCAAGGGGTGGTTGCAGGTGCCGAAGCGATGGTTGCCGGCGCCAAAGCGATGGAAGCCGGCGGCGCCCCGGGCTGGCGCCGCCGGCTTCTTTTCGGACCCGTCGCAGTTAGTCGGTGGTGCGAACCGCTTGCCTGCGACGGGCGACTGCGCCGGTGCCGAGGAGCAGCAGCACTGCTCCGCCGGCAACCGCGGCGATGGTGTAGTCCGGGCCGGCCTCTGCGGCCGCGCCCGACATGCCGCCCGGCACGGCGCCGGGCGCGGAATGCAGTCCTTCGATGTTCTGCACCGCAAGGGCCAGGTTGCCGTCATTCAGGCTGCCCCAGGCATAGACAATCGTGTGGGTGCCCTCCGCCACCGGCACGTCGGCCGGGCCGATCACCGGTTCGGTGGTGCCCGCCGCAGCCACCGCCGCGGAGATCGTGCCCGGGTCGAGGGTGAGGGTCTGCTCGTCCGGGTTGGACAGGCCCTGGATCACCGGAGATCCTCCGGCCAGCACGTCGACGGCGGGGGCGGCGGCAGTGTGCCGCACGGTCAGCTTGCCCTTGCCTGCCTCGATGGCCGAGACGTCGTTGGTGAACAGGTTGGCGGTTGGATTGCCCTCGGCGTCCAGGTTGGCCACGGCGGTGTAGTTGCCGCCGCCTTCCAGTTGGACATCCACCGGGCCGATGGCGGGGCTGTCGGCGTTCTCGGCGTCCGAGGCGGTGATGGCCAGCGAGTACTCGCCCGCAGGCAGTGCCAGCGGACCGGCCAGGTCGCCGGGAGCGAAGTCATCCAGCGTCCGTTCGCCGTTCACCCACACGTCCACGGTCAAATCCGGGACGCCGTGCAGGACCGAGAGCTGGGCTTCCTGTTCGGCCGCCTGGGCGGGACTTGCCGCGCCGAGTGCCAGAAGCCCCAGGGCTGAAACCGTAACGATGCTCTTGCGCATTTTGTTCTCCTTCAACGGCCCGGGTGCTCCGGGCTGATCGGTGCTTACACCCCTACTACTGTCCGGGCGGGGTATTTGGATGCACTTTCATGGAAATTTTTTAGGCGGCGTCTCTCCCCTCGGGATGCGCCCCGCCGTCGCGCCTCCCGGTTGAGTGGAGAGCGGCCGGAGACGCTAAGTTTTTCCTATGGCTACGGAAGATCGCGTTAACGAACATTCAAAGGGCCGGACCGAGACCTTCGAGGAGAAGCTGGACCGGAATTGGAACGAGCTGCTGCAGGAGCTGCGGGTGATGCAGACCGGCGCGCAGATCATCACCGCGTTCCTGATGACGCTTCCGTTCCAGAGCCGCTTCAGCGATCTGGCCCCGTACCAGGTGAGCCTGTACATCGCGCTGCTGGTGCTTGCGGCGCTCATGACCGGCGTGATCCTCACGCCGGTGGCGATCCACCGCCAGCTGTTCGGGCTGCACCTCAAAGACGCGACCGTGGCGCACGGGCACCGGATCGTGAGGGTCGCGGTGCTGGGGATCGGGCTGCTGGCCACCGGTTGTGTGGCGTTCATCGTGGACGTGATCGCCGGCGATGTCCCTGCCCTGGCGGTGGGCGGCGGCGTGCTGGTGGCGATGTTCTTCCTGCTGTGGATCCTGCCGTACCTGCTGCGGCGCGGGCTGAGCGGCGCAGAGCCCCGCTCCAGGGACTGACCGTCCGGCGCTTTCCGGGCCCTTGACCCCGTGACAGGGCCCGGCGCGGGTGGAAGCATGGCGTCATGGCCACTCCACCGGAACCGACGCCGCAGCTGGTGCTGGTCACCGGCGCCACCGGCTACATTGGCGGGCGGCTGGTTCCGCGGCTGCTGGCCCGCGGCTACGCCGTGCGCGTTCTGGTCCGCTCACCGGGCAAGCTCGAGGCCGTTCCGTGGCACGACGAAGTGGACGTTGTTGCCGGCGACCTCGCCGACGCCGACGACGCCAAGCTGGCCTGCGCCGGCGTGCAGACGGTGTTCTACCTGGTGCACTCCATGGCCTCCGGGACCGACTTCGAAGGGCGCGAACTGGCGATAGCGGGCACGGTCGCGGCCGCTGCGGCCGCGGCCGGGGCGCAACGGATCGTCTATCTGGGCGGGCTGCATCCGGAGAACGTCGAGCTGTCCCGCCACATGCGTTCGCGGGCCGCCGTGGGCCGGGCGCTGCTGGAAGGCGAGGTGCCGGCGGCGGTCTTCCAGGCCGGCGTCGTGATTGGCTCCGGTTCCGCCTCCTTCGAGATGATCAGGCATCTGGCCGAAAACCTGCCGGTCATGCCGGCACCCAGCTGGGTGCGGCGCACCGTGGAGCCGATAGCCATCAGCGATGTGCTGCACTACTTGGAACGGGCGCCGGAGCTGCCGGCCGGGCTGAACCGCACCTTCGACATCGGCTCGCGGGAACGGATCACCTACGCGGGACTGATGTACGGGTACGCGCGCGAGGCCGGGCTGGCGCGGCGGCTGATTTATGCCCTGCCGATTCCGGCTCCCGCCCTGGCCGGCTGGTGGGTGGCGCTGACGACCCCGATCCCGCACGCCATGGCCGTGCCGTTGGTGCAGTCCCTACAGCACGACGCCGTCTCCGCGGAACACGACATCGACCGCTACATCCCGCCGCCCGAGGGCGGACTGACCGGGTACCGCCGCGCTGTGCAGTTGGCGCTGGGCAAGATGGCCAGCGGCGAGGTGGAAACCAGCTGGACCAACGCCTCCAACAGCCCGCCGTCAGACCCGCTGCCCAGCGACCCTGAATGGGCGGGCCGCACCGTCTTCGTGGACGCGCGGGAACGCGGCTCCACCGTCGCGGCCGAGGACGTCTGGCGGGTGATCCAAGGGATCGGCGGGGACAGCGGCTGGTACTCGTGGCCCGCGGCCTGGGCCATCCGGGGCGTGCTGGACAAGCTGGTGGGCGGCGCCGGGCTCAACCGCGGCCGACGGCATGCCGACCGGCTTAGCGTGGGCGACGCCGTTGACTGGTGGCGGGTGGAGGCCATCGAGGACGCGCCGGAGCGCCGGCTGCTGCGGCTGCACGCCGAGATGAAGGTGCCGGGCCAGGCCTGGCTGGAACTGTCGGTGGTCCCCGCGGACGGCGGCAGCGTCTACCGGCAGCGCGCCATCTACTTCCCCACCGGGCTCTCCGGCAAGCTCTACTGGTGGCTGGTGCTCCCGTTCCACGGGCTGATCTTCCCCTCCATGGCCCGAAACATCATCCGCCGGGCATCCGCGCTCGGGGGTGCCGGTGAGGCGACCGCCGCGGAATCGGCCGCCGGACGCAACGCTGCCGGGCTGGGGGCCGCCGGGCTCGGGGCTGCCGGTGACGCGACAACTTGAAAGAGTGCCCACCATGACAAAGCAACCTGACGACGTGCCCGCCGAAAAGTACCGGCGCCCCGAGGGCCTCGACGACGCCACCCTTGAGGCCCTGGGCAAGATCTCGGAGGCGCTGGAAGCGGTGGAGCACGCCCGCGGCCTGCTGTACGGCTTTCACCGGCTCACCGGTACGGCCGACTTGGCGCTGGGCGAGGCGGTGGAGCTGCTGCGCAAGGCCGGACACCGGCAACTGGCCGAGCGCGTCGACCGGGAGATCGTCGGCCGCAACGTCATCGAGGGGCATTGGACGTTCCAGATCATCGACGAGTACGACGAGATCTACTACGGTCCCTTCAAGGAGCTGGAGCGGCAGGCACGTGAAACGCTGGCCGGCGGCCGCAAGCACCTGTTCGAAGCCGCCATGAAAGAGGACCGGCGCACCCACGGGCTCCGAAACCACGAGGCAAACGCCCCGGGCCAGCGGGACGCCGGCACCTGATCGCGGCCGGCACGAACTCGGACCGGTTTCCAGGGGACAGCCTTTGAGCCAAGACGTGTGCGCCGCCGATCTGGCCGTTACGCCTGCGGGTACACAACCGCCAGCGGAAGCCGGCCACAGTCCAGCACGACCAGGTCCACATCGTTGTACCGATCGCCGCGGGGCGGCACCGTCCGGGGGCGGGCCGGAGCGGCCTGGCTTCCGGGATCGCCGATCATCCCTGCCGCCGGACCGGCCGCCGGGACGGCACCCGGCGCCAGCAGCGTGCCGGCGGCCAGCTGGGCGTCGGCGGAGACCACCACGCGGCCGGCACGATTGACCAGGGACGCCGCCGGGTGCAGGCTCTTCAGCGCCGGCAGCAGCAGCGGTTCCAACGACGCGACAAAGACGTCGGCGCCCGCCACGCCGACCCGCCGCTCTCCCGCTGCGACTCCCGCTGCGACCGGGACAGTCATGGTCATGGTGTATTCGTCGGTGCAGAGGAAGTCCACGTAGGGTCCGGTGACATGCGGCAGGCCGGTCTCCATCGGCCGGGTGAACCACTCACGCCGCATGTAGGCGTCGGAGGCCGATGCCAGGGCGGGCAAGACCAGCCGCTCCATGCTCTCGCCCTGCCACCACGCCATGTGCCAGGAAGCGTCGGCCACCGCGTGGGCGGCGGCCACAAAGCCGGCGCCGACCACGGGCCTTTCCTCCCTCCCCACCAGCTCAGCGACCAGCGGCTGCATGGTCGCGGTCACCTGCTTGCCGCCCGGCGGCCGGGCCGGATCCTCAAACAACCCGGCCAAGGCGGGCACCCACGCGTTCACTTCGGCCAGGATGTCTTCGAAGAATCCGGTGACCTCGGCGAGCGGATCCGCCGCACGTGCTGATACCGGTTGGGCCATGGAGTTCATCCCGTCCTCCTTTGGGCGGTAGCGCGGGTCGGGCCGGCGGGCCGGTCGGTCAGCCGGGCGTGTTCGTCGATCAGCGCCGCCAATCCGGTCTGGATTTGTTCGGTCACTGTTGTGCGCGCCGTGGCGGCATCGGCTGCGGCAACCGCATCGGCAATGCGGTCGCACATCTGCACCATCGTGGCGTCGAACTCTGCGTCCTCGTGCAACACCGACAACAACGGACCAAAGTCCTTATAGAGCCGGACGAATTCACGCGTCAGCCGCGCCGACTGGCTCAAGGCTGCCAACTCCAGCAGGAAATCGCCGACGACGGCTCCGCCGGTGCCTGTTGACCGGGGAGCATGCAAGATCCGGCGCAGCATTTCGGCGTCGTCGGGATCGGCAAAATCCGCCGCCAGCTCGGCGGCGGTCGCCGCGATGGCACGGTAATGGATAGCCAGGTCGCGCAGCTCCACCCGGCTCATCCGGCCCAGGCGGTCGCGGACCAGTTCCGCACGCCGTCCGGCGGGGACGGTGACGAAGGTGCCTCCGTCGCGGCCCCGCCGGGTGGCCACCAGCCCGCGGGATCGCAGGCCCACCAAGGCTTCCCGGGCCGTCACCGTCGCCACGCCCATGGAGGAAGCCAGCTCGGCCTCGCTGGGCAGCCGGTCGCCGTCGGCCAGCACACCCGCGGCAATCCCTTCCAGGATCCGGTCCTCCACGCGCTGCGCCTTGCCGCCCTCGCCCAGCGGGGCGAAGACCGCGGCGAGCAAGCGCTGGCGTGGCGGTGATTCCTTAGGCATGCGTCGATCCTTCCAGACGGACCGCCCGCAGGACGGCAGGACGCGGCGGAGCGCCTGCGGCCGGAACGGGCCGTAACAAGAAATCTACCCGATGTGACCCGCTTTACATTTAACCTCTGGTTTCATATGTTAAGGCAAGACGATGTAGTCCACGCCACATCAGCCCTCTTGAAAGGACCCAGCCGTGCAAGTCACAGCCACCTCCGCAACCACCGCGCCGGACAGCACGGGGGCCTCCGCCACGCCTGCCATCTCCCTGCAGCAGGTCGCGAAGACCTTCGGCGACTTCTCCGCCGTCAAAGGTTTGGACCTGGACATCCGCCAGGGCGAGTTCTTCTCCTTGCTGGGCCCCTCCGGCTCCGGGAAGACCACCGTGCTGCGCATGATCGCCGGCTTCGAACTCCCCACCTCCGGCCGCATCGACCTGGCCGGTCGCGACGTCACTCGCAAGGCGCCGTTCGAACGCGACGTCAACACCGTGTTCCAGGACTACGCGCTCTTCCCGCACCTGAGCGTGGCGCAGAACGTGGAGTACGGGCTCAAGCTGCGCAAGACGCCCCGGAGCGAGCGCCGCAGGCTGGTGAACGAAGCGCTGGAGATGATCCGCCTGCCCCGGGTGGCCGACCGGCTGCCCTCGCAGCTCTCCGGCGGCCAGCGCCAGCGTGTTGCCCTGGCGCGGGCACTGGTCCTGCGCCCGCAGGTGCTGCTGCTGGACGAGCCCCTCGGCGCACTGGACAAGCAGTTGCGCGAACAGATGCAGGTGGAGCTGAAGCAAATCCAGCGCGAGGTGGGGATCACGTTCGTCTTCGTGACCCACGACCAGGAAGAAGCGCTCACGCTCTCGGACCGGGTCGCCGTCTTCAACGAAGGCGTGGTGGAACAGGTGGGCACGCCCGAGGACCTGTACGAGCGCCCCGGCAGCCGGTTCGTCGCTTCCTTCCTGGGCAACACCAACCTGGTGGAGGGCGCCTTGGCCAAACAGCTCACCGGCTCCGAGGCGCTGCTGAGCATCCGGCCGGAGCGGATCCACATCCGACGCCTCGACGAGCCGGCGGAAGCCGATGGCCTCTCCACCGTGGAAGCGCTGATCGAGGAGGTCATCTACACCGGTCCCGCCACCCGCTTCGTGGCACGCACCGCCGTCGGGCAGACCCTGATTGTCCAGGAGCCGAACGATGCCCGCGCCTCCGGCGCCCAGCGCGGCGACCGGGTCCGGCTGCAGTGGTCTTCCCGCTTCAACTACACCGTCTAGTCCCGCACCAACTACCTCACTACGCACCCTGAAGGAAAGGTACTCCATGAAGATCACCAAGGCACTGCCGCTGGCGGCACTCGCCTCGCTCTCGCTGGTCCTGGCCGGCTGCGGCGGCTCCGCTCCCGCCTCGTCCGCCGGCGGCGGCATCCAGGTCCCTGACCTCCCGGCCGCCACCGAGGTGGGCGAGTCCGAGGGCGAAGTCAACATCATTGCCTGGGCCGGTTTCGTCGAGGACGGCTCCACCAACCCCGACGCCGACTGGGTCACCGAGTTCGAAAAAGAGACCCAGTGCAAGGTCAACCGCAAGGTCGGCGCCACCAGCGACGAGATGGTCCAGCTGATGCGCACCGGCGAGTACGACCTGGTCTCGGCCTCCGGCGACGCCTCGCTGCGCCTGATTGCCGGCGGCGACGTGGCCCCGATCAACACCGACCTGATCCCGAACTTCGGCCACATCGTGGACGGCCTGAAGGGCCAGATCTACGACACGCTCAACGGCAAGACCTACGGCGTTCCCATCGGCCGCGGCGCCAACGTCCTGATGTACAACACCGAAGCGGTGCCCGAAGCCCCTGACTCGTGGGAAGCCACCTGGGACCCGAACAGCGAGTACGCCGGCGAGATCATGGCCTACGATTCGCCCATCTTCATCGCCGACGCGGCCCTCTACCTGATGGCCACCCAGCCGGACCTGGGGATCACCAATCCCTACGCGCTGGATAAGGAGCAGCTGGCCGCAGCGGTGGAACTGCTCAAGACCCAGAACGGCGTCGCCGGCGAGTACTGGAACGACGCGCTCAAGGCCGTCTCCTCCATCTCCTCCGGGACCGCGTCCCTGGGCACCGGCTGGCAGGTCATCGTGAACATCGCCCAGGCCGACGGCGGAAAGGTTGAGTCCGTGCTGCCGAAGGAAGGCGCCACCGGCTGGTCCGACACGTGGATGCTCTCCGCGCAGTCCAAGAACCCCAATTGCGCCTACCAGTGGATGGACTGGGCCTCCTCCGCCGAGGTGAACGCCAAGATGGCCCAGAACTTTGGCATGGCTCCGGCCAACGCGCTGGCGTGCGAAGGCTCCAAGGAGAACGAGGAGCACTGCGCCACCTACCACGCCACGGACGAGGAGTACTACAAGCAGGTGTGGATGTGGACCACCCCGGTGGAGCAGTGCATTGACGGCCGCACCGACGCCACGTGCACCAACTACCAGGAGTGGACCAAGGCCTGGACCGAGGTCAAGGGCTAGTCCCTCCCTCCAGCACCCTCCCCATGGCAGGGGCGCGGCGCGCGGTGAGCACCGCCGTCGTGCCCCTGCTTTGGAGGCATTCCCCCAGCACGACGGCGGTGTCCCCGCCGGCCGTGCACACGCATCCTGATCAGCACCGCATCTGAAGGAGGAACGGCGGGCAGGCCCGCCGAAACCACCATGGCAGCACCAACGATCGAACCGGAGGCCGCAGCCGGCAGCGCCTCGGCGCCGGGCAGCGAGCGCAGCGGACTGGGCGACCGGATCTCCCGACTGCTCTACGCCCGGCCCAAACTGCGGCTGACCGCGCTCCTGACCCTGCCGCTGGCCTGGCTGGGCGTGCTGTACATCGGATCGCTGATCCTGTTGTTCATCACCGCTTTCTGGACCACCGACTCCTTCACTTCCAAGGTGATCCCCGCGTTCACCGTGGAGAACTTCGTGGAGATCCTGACCGTGCCGGCCTATCAGTTCACCGCGCTGCGGACCATCGGCATCGCGCTGGCCGTGACCGTGCTGTGCGCCGCGTTGGCGCTGCCGCTGGGACTGTACATGGCCAAGGTCGCCTCGCCGCGGATGCGCGCGGTCCTGGCCATCGGCATCACGCTGCCGCTGTGGGCCGGCTACCTGGTGAAGGTGTTCTCCTGGCGCATCACGTTCTCCAGCGGCGGCCCGCTGGACTGGCTGCTGGCCCCGCTGGGCATGACCGGGCCGGGCTACGGCACCGCGGCGCTGGTGGTCACGCTGGCTTACCTGTGGTTCCCGTACATGGCGGTGCCGGTGTACTCGGCCTTCCGCCAGATCCCGGACAACCTGTTCGACGCTTCCTCGGACCTGGGCGCGAAGGCTTGGTCCACAGTGCGCACGGTGGCCGTCCCGCTGTTGAAGCCGGCGTTCATTGCCGGGTCCATCTTCACGTTCTCGCTGAGCCTGGGCGATTACATCGCGGCGCAGTTCGTCGGCGGGAAAACGCAGGTGATCGGCACGGTGATCGCCTCCAACATCAACCTCAATCCGCCGTTGGCCGCCGCGTTCGGCACCGTGCCCATCGTGGTGGTTGTCCTGTACCTCTTCCTGGCCCGCAAGTCCGGCGCCCTCAAGCAGCTTTAGGAACTTCACCGATGAGACTTTCCTCCTCCGCCAAGGTCACCCTGCGCCTGTTCGCCGGGCTGGTGATGGCCGCCATCTACCTGCCGCTGCTGCTGGTGATCGTCAACTCCTTCAACGCCACCACCTCCGGCGCGTTTCCGATCACCGAATTCACCACCCGCTGGTGGGAAGCGGCCTTCCGCAACGAGGGCGTGCGCGAGGCGCTCTGGACCTCGCTGCGCGTGGCCACGGTAGCCACCGTGATTGCGCTGGTGCTGGGCAGCATGATCGCGTTCGCGCTCTCCCGGTATGACTTCTTCGGGAAGAACACGGTCAACCTGCTGGTGGTGCTGCCCATCGCGCTGCCGGGCATTGTCACCGGCGTGGCGCTGAACAACACGTTCAAGACGGTGCTGGAACCGCTGGGCATCGGCCTCGGGCTGTTCTCGGTGATCGTGGGCCACGCGACGTTCTGCATCGTGATGGTGTTCAACAACGTGCAGGCCAGGCTGGGCCGGATGAACAAGGGCCTGGAAGAGGCCGCCATGGACATGGGCGCCAACGTGGTCAAGACCTTCTTCCAGGTCACCTTCCCGGGTTTCCGCTCGGCGTTCGTGGCCGGCGGCCTCCTGGCCTTCGCGTTGAGCTTCGACGAGATTGTGGTGACCACCTTCACCGCCCCGCCCGGAACCGAGACCCTGCCCATCTGGATCTTCAACAACATGGCCCGGCCCAACCAGGCGCCGGTGGTGAACGTGATCGCGGCGGTACTGATCATCGTGTCGATGATCCCGGTCTACCTGAGCCAGCGGATGACCGGAGACGACAAGAAGTAGCAACAGCAGGAGCGGCGCGGGTTCCCGGTTTCCGGGGCCCGCGCCGTTCGTCTAGCTGCCCGCGGCTGGTTGTGCCGCAACGGATGCGGCCAGGCCCAGTTCGTCCTCGCCGAGGTCCGCGAAGTAGGACTCGACGGCGGCACGGTCCACCTCCGCGAGCGTGGCCGGGTTCCACCGCGGATTGCGGTCCTTGTCTATCACCTGGGCGCGCACGCCCTCGGCGAAGTCCGGGGCGGCGACCAGCCGGATGCCCAGGCGGTAGTCCTGGTCCAGCACCTCCTCCAGGGTCTCCATCCTGCCCGCCCGGCGGAGTGCCTCGAGCGCGAGCTTCACGGCGGTGGGCGATTTCAGGGCGATCTCCTCGGCGGCGGCGCGCGCGGCCGGGACCGGCGAGTGACGCAGGGCGGCGAGGATCTGCTCGGCGTCGTCGTAGGCGTAGCACTCGTCGATCCAGTGGCGTTCCTTTTCCAGGTCCGACGCCGGGACGTCCGTGTGGGAGAAGGCCGCCATGGCTTCGATGGCCGGGGCTTCGGCGAGCGCGGCCGCCAGGGCCGGGAGCTCCGCGCTGTCCACGAAGTAGTCGGCCAGGCCCATCACGATGGCATCTGCTCCGGTCCCGGTGCCCGCGGTCAGCGCGAGGTGGGTGCCGAGCTCCCCCGGTGCCCGCGAGTACAGGAAGCAGCCCCCGACGTCGGGAATGAACCCGATCCGGGTCTCCGGCATGCCGATCTTGGTCCGCTCGGTCACCACCCGGTAGGAGGCGTGTGCCGACACTCCGACGCCGCCGCCGAGCACCACGCCGTCCATGAACGCGACGATCGGCTTCGGGTAGCGGGAGATTAGCGAGTTCATCCGGTACTCGTCTTCCCAGAAGAGCTGGTCGCCGCCGTCCTTCATGTGCCGGTAGATGGCCACGATGTCGCCGCCGGCGCACAGTCCCCGTTCCCCGGCGCCGGAAATCAGGACGGTCTCGACGGCGTCGTCCTCGGCCCACTCGCGGAGGGCCGCCGTGATCGACGTGATCATCGAGTCGTTGAGGGCGTTGATGGCCTTCGGGCGGTTCAGGACGATGTGGCCCAGGCGGCCGTTGCGTTGCAGCAGTATCTCGTTGGTATTCATCGCAGCACAGCCTACCCGGCGGCGGCCGCCGCGTCAGCGGGCGTGGGGCGGCCGCCGACGTCGCGTTGCAGGCGATACCGGTTGAAGGCGACCACGGTTGAAGGCGACCGGCGGCCCGCAGCCTCTCGACGCCGCGGGGTGCGCGCCCTATCCTGCACGAATGACCCATCCCGACGCGAAACCGGGCACGCAGCCGGCATCAGAACCTCCGGAAATGCCCCTGCGCCGGCTGCCGGTGTGGGCTGTCGCCGGCTGCTGCCTGCTGCTGGGAGCCGGCCTGATGCTCCTGGGACTTGCCGCGGGAGGCGCGGTCGCGCCGCCCCTGCCGGGTCTGCCCTCGGCGGGAGCAGCGACCGCTTGGGGGCTCCCGGCGGCAACGCTGCTGGCCACCGTCTGCGTGGTCCTGGCCGTCGGCTTCGCCTGCGTTGCCCTGCTTACCCTCCCCGCGGGAAGTCAGGAACTGTCGACTGTTGGCCGGGGGCTGGTCGTCGTGGCGGCCGCACTGGGAGCCGCCGCGGTGCCGGCCGTGGTGGTCCGCCTGTGGTTTACCGGGAGCGAACTGCTCGGCGTGCCCGTCACCCAGCTGGACCCCGCGGAGCTGATGCGGGTGGTCTTGGAGGTCAGGCCCGGCAGGGTCCTGCTCTTCCAGGCGGTACTGACGGTCGTGGCGGCGGTGACCGCGCGGTTCTCGCGCACGGCGACCGGCGCGGGACTGGCCCTGATTCTTCTGGTGGCAGCCCTCGCCATGCCGCCGCTGGCAGGCCACGCCTCCAGCCACGACGAACACTTCCTCGCGGTTGCCAGCCTGGGCCTTCATGTATCCGCCGCTGGCCTCTGGGCGGGCGGGTTGGCGGGCGTGGCGTACCTGGCGCTGCAGGCGCCCGACGACTTCCTGCGGACCATGCGGCGCTACAGCACGCTGGCACTGGGCTGCGCCACGGCGGTGGCTGCCAGCGGCCTGGTCAATGCCCTTCTCCAGGTGCAGGCCCCGGCCGCGCTGGCCTCCGGCTACGGGTTCCTGGTGTTGGGCAAGGCGGCGGCGTTCGCGTTGTTGATCGTGTGCGGCTGGCTGCATCGCCGCACCACGCTGCGCGCCCTTGCCGCCCGGGGACCTGCTCCCGCCGGCCTCCCGGCCGCGGCGGATCCCCGGCTGCCGGCTCCACCCGTGCCGCTGCGGCCGTTCCTGAAGCTGACGGCCGCCGAGCTCATGGTGATGGCGGCGGCCTACGGCCTGGCGATAGCGCTGGCCCGGACACCTCTGCCCTAGCTGGTTCCGCGGCGTGGCATGTCCACGACGGGCGGGGCAGGGACAGCCATTCCGTCAGCTCGGCGTCCGCCGGAACGAGCGTGCCCCCGGCGCGTGTCAGGGTGGATGCTGCGCGTCTCGGAGCGCTGGTTGGTTCTGCGCATCCAGTCGGCGGGGTAGACCTTGGGTAGAATCTTGGTCACGGCCAGCGCGGCATACATGACGGTGTTTATGGCGACGAAGGCCGCTAGGACCGCGAACAGTTCGGAGTGCAGGATCGGTTCGGGAAGCAGGATTCCGGCGGGCAGTATGAAGTAGGCGCCGGTCATGACCGGGCCGCCCTTGCTGCTGCCGGGCCGCGACGCGTGACGTGCTTCCATGTGGCCTTCCGGCCCAGGGATATGTCGATGATTCCTTTGACGTAGACGATGTTTATAAACATGTCGAAGAACAGTTCGGGCAACAGCGTGAGTGCTAGCAGGCGTGCCCGCCAGCCGCCCTTCCACACCGTGGCCGTCCGTTCCACGGCGAACAGGGCACCCATCCCGAGCCAGAATGGGAACAAGATCCAATCATCAAGTGAGAGCACCATCAGCGCGATGAGCAGCAGGTAGGAGCCCAGGGCAATGACGCCGTAGCCGATGCCCAGTTGCTGGGCCCAGTAACGAAGCGTCTGTGGGGTAACGCCGTAGGCGCCGATGTTCTCCAGGGCACCGCGCTGCCAGCGCAGGCGCTGCGCCCACAAGGTGCGCCAAGTGGGCATCAGTTCGGTGACGACCGTGCACTGCGCCGGGGAGATCGTCAGGGCGCCGAGAGACTTCAGCGCGATGGTTAGTTCGTTGTCTTCCGTCAGTGACGCCGTGTCATAGATGTCACCTGGCTTGCCTGGAATCGACTGTCCGCGCTGCAGTGCCGCCGCGCGCAGCGCAGCGGCACGAAAGAGGGAGGCGGTGCCGGTGAGCACGAACACCCGGCCGCGGCGGCGGCGCATCTCGCGGGCATAACGGATGTACTCGTTGCGTTGGAACTGGCCAAGCAGCCCGTGCCCTTCCTCCCCGTTAAACAACCCGCCCACAGCCATCAGCGCGCGGTCGTCTGTGAAGCGTTGGACCGCGGCCGCCAGAAAGCCGTCATCGAGTCTCGTGTCGGCGTCCATCACCATGACGACGTCGTTGTCGCCTTGTCCGGGCAGCAGCATCTTGAGCGCCTGGTTCAGCGCTCCGGCCTTCTTTTGCGTGTTGTCCACTGTTTCGAAGACTTCGACCCCGGCTTCGGCGGCAAGTCGGACGGTGGAGTCGGTGCAGTTATCGGCGACAACGATGATTCGTTCCGGCTTGTGCGACTGGGCCAGCAGGGAAGCGATGGTTTCGGGGAGGGAAGCCTCCTCATTGTGGGCCGGAATCAACACGGTCACCGTGACCGGGCCTGCGTAGACACCGCGGGTTGCGGCCATCACCAGCCTCGGAGCCAGGGGAGTTGCCCGGTGGTCGATGGAGCGGCGCGATCTGGTCGACACGAGCCGCTCGAGCAGCGCTATGCCGGTCACAAGCAGAAGCGCCAGGGCAGCGGCCGCCAGAATCACCCGCGCGGGAGGAGCCTGCGTGTCGTAGAGGAAGCTCCAAAGCCCGAAAATAACGCCTTCGGAGGGGGAAGCGGGCGCTTCCCGATCGTTTGCGGCAACGGCGGACCAAAGCCCCGTCGCCGCGCCCGCGGCAGTCACCCCAATGACCGCGCCGACTCCCCGTTTGAACCGCCCCCGCTCCATACACCCGCTCCTGCTGGAATGAACGTCTCAGCTGAAGAATAGCGGGTACCGGTTTGGGGCCTGCAGGGTTATCCGCTGCGTTTGCTCAAGTTGTTATGTGACCCGTGGTGGCGGCTTGAACACGTCGGAGCACCCCCATGCCGCAACCGTCGATGACCGGCAGTGCGCGAGCCCATTTGGATCTGGTTGACACTCCCCATGCTTTTGGGGCGGCCAGGGTCAGCGCGTCGTTGGTGCGGCCGGTCATGCGTGCGAACCGGCGGTTTCGGACCGGAGAGGCCTGCCCGCTCGTGCAGGTAGGAGAAGCACAGTTCCCTGGCGGTCGGCAGGATGATCAGCTGGACGGTCGTCCGGCCAGATCCGAATCGACGATGCGGGCGTCGTCGGTTCCAGCACAACTGTCCCTCCCTCTCCGATCGGATTCTACGGGGAGCGCCCGACGGAGCGTGCGACGGTCGACACGGCTGAGCGGCGCCGCCCGGAATCATCGGCGAGCAATCTCGTCCTTACCTGGCTTCGCCTAATGCGGAGACACACCCTAGCTGGGTCCGCTGCGTGGCCAGAAGGAACGCGGGTGAAGGCTGCCGGGAGCAGTCTCTTGGCTTAGGTCGTTCCTGGCGGGCGGGTCCACGGCTCCGGTCCCCCGTTGCCCGGGGGCGGTGTTCCGGGTGTCCCGGGTTCTTGCGGCCGGGCTGTCGGCGCCTGCGGGTTGGCGGGCCCTGGCCCCTGAGGGGCGGTCCCCGGGTAGACGGGCCCTTGCCCCTGAGTCGCGGCCCCCGGGTTGAGGGGCCCTTGCGCTGCGGCCGGGGCCGACGGATCGACGGGCCCCTGCGCTGCGCCCGTGGCGGACGGGTCGACCGGCCCCTGGTCCAGGCGGAAGGGCGGGTACTCGTCGCGCATCAGCAAGACGTAGGCCGCCACCCGGTAGGCCCAGCGGTTGATGCCGACGATCAGGTCGAACAGCTCCTGCCGGTAACGGCCGCTGAAGAGCAGGATCACCGCCGTGATCAGCACGAGCAAACCCAGCAGCGAGGGGCCCCACGTGGCCGGGGAAGCATACGAGTCCTCGCCCCAACCCCTGCCCCAACCGCGGTCCCAGGCCGCACCGGTGCCACTCGTGAAGATGCCGACAATGAGCAGGTGCGGGATGGCCAGCAGCCACCATTTCACCAGCACGAGCCAGTGCGAGAGGCGCTGCGGGTAAACCACGTCCAGGTCCGCGGGGTAGTCCGCGGCGGCCAAGGTGAACGGCGGATACCGGTCCGTGCCCAGCGCGGAATACCCGTAGAAACCCACGCGCCAGGACCAGCGCAGCACACCGACGTTAAACCAGAACCAGGACCTCGGATAACGCCCGGTGAACAGGATCACGATCCCGGCCGCGATCGTGGCCACCAGCACGGCAAACCACAGCACGGCCAGGACGATGTAATGCGGAATCGCCAACAACCACTTGACGAGCCAGAGCCAGCGCGAGAGCCGGCCATCCAGGAAGCCGGTCACCAGCACCGGGTATGACTGCGTCGACCGTCCCCACCCGGCGCTCGCGGCCGGCGCGGCTCCCGGGCCCTGGCCCGGGCGGCGGTACTGATCCATGCCGTCCGGACCCGGGCCCTGCCGCTGGCCCGGACGGGAACGATCCGGATCGATGTCGCGGCCCAGGCCGGCGGAACCGAGCAACAGGAGGGGAACGCCGATGACCAGACCGACCAGCCCGGCGATCAAGAGGCCGCTCCCGGCCGGTCCCAGCACATCGGATCGTGCCCCTGCCTGCACCTCCACCCACACCGGGCGGGAGGCATCGGCGTTCATCACGACGAGCGACCATCGGCCGGGCTGCAGGTCCCAGGCAATCTGCTGCGGGCCCCTGCCGGAGGTCGATTCCGTCCAGAAGTCCTGCTCCCCGGGCGGGGCCGGCACGCGGTCCCCTTCCGAGGTCACCTCGTCGTCGTCATCGAACCACGACGAGCGCCCCGGCCGGTCTCCGTCGTCGGACCGGGAGGCGTCACCCAGCGAGGTGTAGGAGACGCCCTCCAGATAGGCCGCCGCGTCGGAGGCCTCGGCGATGCCCACGAACACCTCTTGGTCCGGAACCACGGGGGTGACGCGCACCTGAAAACTGGCCAGGTCTCCGACCGGCGGAATATTGGGCATCCCCGCTGCCCCGGGGTCGACGACCACGGAAGGGCCGACCAGGGCATACCCCGTGCTCTGGTACTGCTCCGTCGGCCCGGTCAGGTAGCGGCCGTCGCCCTGCACGGCGTTGGCACCCAGAATGACGGCGGCGCTGATGGTCAAGGCCAGCCCGGCGACGCTCAGCAGCACGCCGAGGATCAGCAGCACCCAGTGTCCCGGCTTCATCCGGGCGGCTGGCGGCGCAGGACTGGGCGCGGGAGGCGGGACAGGTTGGGCGGTCATGACGGTCCTTTCGCAGCGCGTGCCGGAACCGTGCCCGGACTAAGCGCCTACGGCTGGGTTGGCAGGATGCGGGCAGCCGGACCGGCGCCCGGCTATCGGGTTCTCGTGCGTCAGCGCGTCAGCAATCCGCCCAGCGGTCTCCAACGTCGCATCAAGGGGACTGGCAGAGGCATTCGAAACCCGCATAGTGCCACCTCCCCCTGGGTGCGCTTCCCCGTCACAGTGTGCCCTCCAAGGCCCGGCTCCCGCCCCCAACAGGAACGAGGCCAGCCTGGACGCCGGCGCACTTCAGGCAGCCCCAGTCCGTCAAATGCCGGCGGTACACATGCCCGGCCGCGCTCGGCGCGTGTGGCTGCAGGCACCATGGTACTCAGCCGCTCGGACCGGGGATAGAGTCCGCGCTTACCTGCCGGCCAAGGCCCGGCCGACAAGGTTGGGCTCCGGGTTCGTCACGACCTCTCCGCCCAGCAACACCGTGGGAACGGTTTCGTTTCCGTCGTTGTGCTGCCGGACGAACGCCGCGCCTTCCGGGTCCTGCCAGATGTTCACCCAGTGGGCGGCCCGGCCGTTGCGGCCCAGGGTTGCCCTGAGCCGCAGGCAGTAGACGCAGCCGGGCCGCCAGAAGATGACCACCCGGCCAGGATCGTCGCTTTGGTCCCGCAACGCGGTCCACGGGGCGGCCCGCCGGCTGCCGAAGAAGGGACTGACCGCCCACGCGCCGGCCAGCAGCAGCGTGGCGAAGATGATGGCGGGCAGCCATTCGCCGTCCTGCCCCTTATAGAGCAGGGCAGCCACGCCCAGCCCGGCCAAAGCCGCTGCGGGGAACCATCGCTCGAAGCGTTTCATGGACACAGCGTACGCGCGCCCTACCGCCAGCCACCGTCGCCCTCCCTCCGCTTTTGCCTAGGTTTCTCCCAGCTTTCGCCACGGCAACACACATGCTGGCCCAGTAGTGTCGCTCACTTATGCACCGAGATGGGAGAACAAAGTGACTAAGAAGTGGTTAATGAGCCTGGCCGTTGCCGGCTCCATCGCCGTCCTCACCGCCTGTGGCGGGTCGCCGGCGGAGGAGAGCGGTTCGAGCCCGGCGGCCTCCGCGGAAGCCGGCGCGGGTGCGGAAGGGCAGGCCCAGCTGCCGGAGCCGGATCTTGAAGGCATCCCGGACGTGGTGGCCGTGGTCAACGGGACGGAGATCCCGAAGGACAAGTTCACCGCCGCGTACGAAGGGCAGTTCCAGCAGATGGCCATGCAGTCCCAGATGACGGGGCAGGACGTGGACCAGGACGCGCTGAAGCAGCAGACGGCCGAGGCCATGGTCGGCACGCAGTTGCTGATTCAGGAAGCGGACAACCGCGGGATCAAGGCGTCCGACAAGGACGTGCAGGCCTCACTAAAGGAGATGGCGAAGGCCAACCAGTTCAAGACCGTGGACGAGCTCATGGCCGCCATCAAGGAACAGGGCATGACCGAGGACGAGGTCAATGCCGAAATGGAAACCCAGGTCCGGGTGGACAAACTGATTGCCGAGGAGGCCGGCAACGCCAAGCCCACCGAGGACGAGCTGAAGGCCGCCTACGAGCAGGCCAAGAAGCAGCAGGAGCAGATGGGCGAACAGACCGGCCAGAAGGCCGAGGTCCCCTCGATGAAGGAAATGCGCCCGAACCTGGAGCAGCAGATTCAGGCGCAGAAGGAAACCGAAGCCACCCAGGCCCTGGTCACGGACCTGCGTGAGAAGGCGGACGTCAAGATCAACCTCTGATTCTCCCTCTCTCGAAACTACGACGACGGTGCCCGACTTAGCGGGCACCGTCGTCGTAGTTGTGGGGCGGCTGACGTAGTTTCCGGGCGCTGACGCAACCGGCGCCCTACCCGCGCCTGACCTGTATTTTCTGTCGCGGCGTTTCCGCCTCCACCTGGGGAACAGGGGCCTTGATCTCGAGCACCCCGTCCCGGTAGGTGGCGGTGATGTCCTCGTCTTTGACGCCCTGGGGCAGCGGCACGCTGCGGGAGAAGGATCCGTAGCGGAACTCCGAGCGGTAGCTGCCCTTCTCCTTCTGCTCCTTCCGCTCGTGGCGCTCGGCGTGGATATGCAACTGTCCCTCGGAGACGGAGATCTCGGCGTCCTTCTCCGGGTCGATGCCCGGCAGTTCGGCGCGGATGGTCAGGACGTTGTCTTTGATTTCCTCCTCCACCCGAATCATGGATTTTTCCTGTTCACCCTCGAAAAAGCGGCGGAACGGCTCCGCCAATTCGAAGGGCGAGCGGCGCTCGAACGGCGGCCACCTCAACAAATCGCTCATGGCACACACTCCTGTGACAGAAACGGCAGGCTGGCGGCCAGGCGCCGCCGGCCCGTCATACCCTTCAGTTTTCGCAGGTGCAGGTTCTGGCACGCACCCGGTGCGTTCGGCACGGCAACATGGTATAGCTGCCCGGTATATACGGGAATGGGTCAGGCCTGCGGGCGGACCGCGGCATAGAGCAGCATGTCCCGGCGCACCCCGCCGACGGTTTGGTAGCTGCGCAGCAGGCCCTCGCGGCTGAAACCTGCGGATTCGGCGGTCCGGATCGAGGCGTTGTTCCAGGGCTCGATGTAAAGCTCCAGCCGGTGCAGTTCCGGGATGGTCCAGGCGAAGGCCGCGAGCGCCGCGAGCGCATCCGCCGCCCGGCCCTGCCCCCGGTATGCCGGGCCCATCAGGTAGCCGGCGGTCGACCGGCCTTCCGGCAGGTAGGTCAGCCACAGTCCGATCTGGCCCACTGCCCGATCCGACTCCGCGTCCGCCACCGCGAAGGAGTACCCGGCGCCGGAGGTGAACCGGCCGTTCTGGCGCAGGATCCACTCCACCGCGTCGTCCTCCCGGCACGGCGAAGGGATGGAACTGATCAGCGGGATGTACGGATCCCGGGCCAACTCCAACGCCAGATGGGCGTCGTCGCTGCGGAATTGGCGCAGCACCACGCTGCCCTGCGCCGGCGTGACCTCCGGCCAAGCCAAGGGCAGGCGTGCATCCATGTCTGCGATGGGGCCGGTTCCCTTCTGCGGGGCCGGCACGGGCGGCGCGGAAGGGGGCTGCACGGGCGTAACGTCCGGGCTCAAGTGGTTTCGGCCAGGACGTCCACGACGGCGGCCACGAACTGGTCCAGATCGCCCGGGTTGCGGGACGTGACCAGGGTCCAGCCGTGCTCGCGGTCGATCACCACGGGTTCGTCGTCCCACTGGCCGCCGGAATTCATGATGTCCGCCTTGAGCGAGACGTAGGAGGTGAGGGTCTTGCCGCGGGTGCGCCCGGTTTCGACCAGGAGCCACGGTCCGTGGCAGATGGCGGCGATCGGCCGGCCGGATTCGGAGAAGGACCGCACGATGCCCTGGGCGTCCGGGTCCAGCCGCAGCTGGTCCGCGTTCAGGGTCCCGCCGGGCAGAACCAGCAGGTCGTAGTCGCCGTCGGAAACATCCGGCAAAGACTTGTCCACCGGGATTTTTTCGCCCCGGTCCCAGTCCCCGACCAGGGTTTCCACGTCGCCGGCTTCGGGTGCCGCGATCGTGACGTCGACCCCGGCCGCGCGCAGTTTTTCGACCGGGATTTTCAGTTCGTCCTGTTCGACGCCGCGGTTACTCACCGCTACCAGGACCTTTTTGCCGGCAATTTCGGGCATGTCTTCCGTCCTTCCTACGGGGATGTTCGGACTCTTCCCACCTTGCCACCGCTGGGAAGTGAAGCCAAGCGGCGGGGGACGTTCCTGCTGCGCGCTGCGGGTCAGCGGCCGGGCGGGGCCTTGACGTCCCGCGGCCGCCGGGATGCACTTGAGATCAACAGATCGCCGCCGAGCGCGGTACATAACGCCATGCGCGGGCTACATAAGGAGACGCCGTGAAGCTTCCACATCCCCGGGGTCCTGTCAGTGAAACACTGCTGGCCGCGCTGCAGCGCAACGACGTTCCGGACGCCCTGCCGCAGGTGCAGGACGCAACAGAGCAGGCATTGGCCGCAACGGCGGACATCCTGTTCGACGACGATCTGCAGCTGGCACTGTTCTGCCTGTACGAACTGCACTACGGCGGGTTGGACGGGGTGAACGACCGGTGGGAATGGAATCTGCCGCTGCTGCAGGTCCGCGCGAAGATTGAGCAAGACCTGGAAGCGAGGCTGCGGGAGTCGGTGTCCGTGGCGGTGCCGGAGCGGCTGACGGCGCAGGCCGTGGCGGACCGGCTGTTCGAGATGGCAGCCGACGACGGCGGGCCGAGCGTCTCCGGATTCATGGCGCGCGAGGCCACGCTGGAGCAGGCGAAGGAATTTGTGGTGCTCCGCTCGGTGTACCAGCTCAAAGAAGCCGACCCGCATACCTGGGCGATTCCGCGCCTGCACGGGCGGGCGAAGTCGGCGATGGTGGAGATCCAGGCGGACGAGTACGGCGGCGGAAAGCCGGGGCGGATGCACTCGCAGCTGTTCGC
Source organism: Arthrobacter sp. Y3224055 (assembly GCF_059090825.1). NCBI lineage: Bacteria > Bacillati > Actinomycetota > Actinomycetes > Micrococcales > Micrococcaceae > Arthrobacter > Arthrobacter sp. Y3224055. The sequence continues at coordinate 245,829 of NZ_JBNHGB010000006.1, forward strand.
GCGCACCATGCAGGGGCTGGGCCTTAATTCGTCCTTCGGCGCATATGTGGACTCGGTTCCGGCCATCACGCTGGCGTCGGTCAACGCCATGTCCATGTTCGGGCTCCAGCGGAGGCTGCGCGGAGCCATCTGCGGGCATCTGGCCATCTACGAAATGACTTCCTCCATCCCGAACGGAAAATACGCCCGCGGCTTCCGCCGGCTGGGCTTCGACGGCGAGGTGGCCGAGTACTTCGACGAGCATGTTGAAGCGGACGCAGTCCATGAACAGATTGCCGGACGGGATCTCGCCGGCGGGCTGATCGCCGAGGACCCCACGCTCGCCGCGGACGTCTTTTTCGGCGCCGGCAGCGCCTGCTATCTGGACGGACTCGCCGGCGGTTGGCAGCTGGACGCGTGGAATGCCGGCAGGTCGGCGCTGCGCCAGCCGCTCGATCCGGGCCAAGAGGCGCCGGTCGCCGCCGGCGCATCGGTGTGAGCATCGAGTATGTCCTGCCGCTGAAGTGGCAGGACTGCACCGGCGACGCCGAGCTGACTGCGTACCTCATGTCGCTGCCTGCCTGGGTGGACATCACCGTGGTGGACGGATCCGCCGACCCCGTGTTCGAACGGCATCACCGGCTCTGGCGGCGGCGGGTGCAGCATCTCCGCCCGGACGGACCGGCCACGCCCAACGGGAAAGTCCAGGGGGTGCTCACCGGATTGCGGCAGGCGCGGCATGACCGGGTCGTCATTGCCGACGACGACGTGCGGTACACCCCGGAGAGCCTTGCCGCCGTCGCGGAATTGCTGGCGCAGGCCGAACTGGTGCGCCCGCAGAACTACTTCGACCCGCTGCCGTGGCATGCCCGCTGGGACACCGCGCGGTCCCTGCTGAACCGGGCGTTCGCGTCCGACTACCCCGGCACGCTCGGCGTCCGCCGCTCGCTGCTGCTGAGGACCGGCGGCTACCGCGGCGACGTGTTGTTCGAGAACCTGGAACTGATCCGCACGGTCCAGGCCGCTGGCGGACGCCAGATCCGGGCCGACGGCATCTACGTCCGGCGGCTGCCGCCCACCTTCCGACACTTCATGGGCCAGCGGGTTCGGCAGGCCTACGATTCGCAAACCCAGCCCGGGCGCCTGGCCGTCGAGCTGCTGCTGGTCCCGCTCCTGCTGCTGCAGGCGCGCCGGCCGGCGGGCTACGGGGCGTGGGCGGCCGCCGCCGTCGTCCTTGCGGAAGCGGGGCGGCGGCGCGCCGGCGGTGCCCGGGTGTTCGGCGCGCGGGCCGCGCTGTGGGCACCGCTGTGGGTGCTGGAGCGGGCCGTGACCTCATGGCTCGCCGTGGGCTGGCGCTGGGCGGGCGGCGTGCCGTATTCCGGCCGTCGGCTGCGGAGCGCGGCCAGCAGCCCGGCATCACTGCGGCGGCGGTTCAGCCACTTTAACGCTTCGATAGGAGAAATTTATGACGAGCCAGGAACCGACCGAGATCGTCGTCTGCCCCGACGGGCCGCTGCTGGTGCGCGGTGACTTTGACCTCGTGGACGGCGACGGCGAGGCGGTGCCCCGGACGCGGGAGACGGTCGCCCTGTGCCGCTGCGGCGCGTCGGGCATCAAACCGTACTGCGACGGAACGCACAAGCTGATCGCGGCGAGGCGGAAGGCCGCGCAGTAGCGCGGTCGTGCGGCGCCGTAACGCGGTGGTGCGGCACCGCCGCTGAGGGGGCGTAATGCCTGACGAAGTCAACGACGACGCCGACGCGCCGTCCCGGCCGGTCGACGGTCCGCGCGAAGAGCGCTTCCTGGGCGGGCGGGACCTGACCCGGTGGAACACGCCACCGGGCAGGTTTTTGGCACGCGGGATGCACCGCCTCAGCAGCATCCTGGGTCCACACGCCGCGTTGATCCTCACGCTGGCCGCCGGGGCGCTGGTCGCCGTGCTGCTCACCGTCGCGTCGACCGAGATCTACGAGGCGGTGACCGACGAAGACGGCGTTGCCGAATTCGATCAGCCGGTCCTGGACGCTGCACAAACCGTCCGGTCACCCTGGCTCAATACGGCGGTGACCGCGTTCACGAACATCGGCGGGCCCATCGGCATGCCGATCCTCGCGTTGCTGGTCATGGGTATCCTGACCTTCCGCCGGCGGTCCTGGACACCGGCCATCCTGATCACCACCGCCGCCGCCGGGTCGCTGTTAATGACGGTTGCCGCCAAGCAGTTCATCGGACGGGCCCGGCCGCCGCTGCGGGAGGCGGTGCCGCCGTTCGAATATTCGGCGTCCTTTCCCAGCGGGCACTCCCTCAACGCGGTCGTCATCGCCGGCGTGGTGGCCTACCTGCTCATCCTGCGCCAGGCCAAGCGGCGGTCGAAGATCCTCACCGTCGGCGCCGCTGCCCTGTTCGCGGTGGCCATGGGATTGAGCAGGGTCTTTCTGGGCCACCACTGGTTCACCGATGTCCTGGTCGCCTGGACCCTCGGTGCCGCGTGGCTGGCGCTGGTCATCACCGCCCACCGCCTCTACCTGACCGTTTGGCACCGCGGGGGTGCACGGGGTCCCGCCCAGAGGAGATCCCCGCCGGCGGCACCCTAGGGCGGCACCCTGGGCAGATGCCCTCAGGCGGGTTCGACCGGGACACCGACCAAGGTTGCCTAGCACCCCGCCGGCGAGTGGGCGGGGATAGTCTGGAAGTCCCGACGTTCAAGGAGATGCCCATGAGTTCCGTCCTCCCCACCCTGCTCACCAGCACCGGTCTGCTCGGCGGTTTCAAGACCGGCCAGGCGACCAAGAACCGCCCGCTGGCCGGCGCCGTGCTGGCCGCCGCGGGGGCCGGAGCCTTCGCGATGTGGCAGCGCAACGCCGGCACCGGGCGGGCGGCGGCACTGACCGGTGGCTATCTGGCGGCCTTTGGCGTGTCCCATCCGCTGGCCAAGAAGATCGGCGCCTGGCCGGCGGTGTATACGGTGACGGCGGCGACGGCGCTGGCTTCGCTGGTCTTCGGCCGCAAGCGCTGACCGCCACCGGCGCGCGGGCCACCAAGGGTTGATTTCCGGAGCCGCGGCTCGGTTCCCCGGCGCCGTGCTTGATTGATTGCGTACGACTGCGCTCGGTTCCCGAACGGTGGGGTATCGCCCGGCGTTATGCCGCCGGCAGGTCCCAGTACAACCGGCCGGCTTCGGTTCGCGCACCCGCCGCCGGCTCGTGTAATGATTTCTTGCCGCCGGGCAGCAGGTGCACGACCTCGAAGGCGTGCAGCAGCACCAGGACGTCCGAGATGATCCGGCGGTGGCAGCGCCACCACACGCTCTCGCTGCACATGATCGCCACGTCGGCGGCCTCGACGTCGGTCAGCAGGCGTCCCAGTCCCTTGGCGAATTCCGGGGTGCGGGTGTAGGCGGCATAGGCCCGGAACGCAGCGACTTGCCACCAACTGTCCGGCTCCGGCTCGCCGGCGGGAATCCGCCGTCGGCCGCCCAAGTCTTCTTCCCAGCGGTAGCCGAGGCCCGCGATCGGAAGCCATTCGGCGAGCGCGTCGCGACCCATGTCCGGATGCTTGCGGCTGCCCGGGAACCGGCGGACATCGACGACCTTTTGCACGCCGGCGCCGTGGAGCAGTTCGGCCAGCTCTTCGGGCGTGCTGGTGCCGTGACCGACCGTGAACAGCCGGCGATGTACGTCCTGTGCCATCTGCGAATCCGAATTAACGCGGGGCCGAACCGTTCTTGCGGCTCACGCGGGTGCGGTAGCGCAGCTGGATGATGCGGGCTGCCCCGGCGGCGGCGACGAAGATTCCCCCGGCGACCGACGCCACGAACAGCGCCAGCCCCAGTGCGACTTGCCCCTCGAAGCCGAAATAGCGCAGCAGGACCTGGTCCTGGTTCTGCGCGATGAACACAATCAGCAGCACCAGCAGGAGCAGTGCAACGACCACCGACGTCCAGATCATCCCCAGCCGGGTGCCTTGTTGCCTCGCCTCGCGCCCGTCAAGCGCGTCCCGGCCTGTCCCGCCGGTTTTGGGCCCAAGATCGCCGGATTTGCCCTGCCCGGAGCCACCGGACGGCCCCGCTCCCGATCGGCCGGTGTGGGTACCCCCGGCTTCGGCTCCGTCCCGTCCCGTGCCCTGCGGATTGGAAGTCATTGCTGTCCTGCCTTTCGCCGCGGCGCCTTTTCCCTCAGCGTAGACGATGCATCAGCGCAGCAACACCGGCGTCAAACCGCAAACACGTCGTGCGCCACGACTTCGTGCACTTCGATCTGCCCACCTGGCAACTTCCAGTCATCAGGGGACGGCCTGCCGCACGGCCGCCCATTCAAGGTCCGTTGCCGGCCCTTGCTACTCCGCGAGGTTGCTGCGCAACAACTTGAAAAAGCGCTTCTGGTAGTCCGGCCATTCGTCGCTCACCAGGACGCGTTCAATCCCCTGCCGGACCCACTCGGCGTCCCAGTAGCCCAGCTTCACCAACTGCGGCAGCAGAACCGCCAGCTTGCGGTTCTCCCAGGGATTGCCCTCATCGAACTGCATGGCGCTGGCACCTTTGATTCCCGGTACGTGGAACAGTTCCTTGAGCGTCACGTCGATTAATCCCGGCCGCGCCCGCAGGAACTTGAGAAAGTCGATGGCTTCAACCTGCGTCTGGCTCAACAGCAGGAGCATCGCACCTCGGTGCGCCGGGGCCGGCACGAGGCCGTCGCGGACCCAGTCGAACATCGCGTCAATACCGCGGTTGCGGTCCCAGCCTTTGGGATTGCGCAGATAGCGGGCAGCCCATGCCTCGACGAACAGGTCAAGGTGGCCCGGAAACAACACCGGCGGCACGTCGCGCGCAACTTTGAAGTCGGTGTAGGACAGGTCGGCGGACCGCTCGGCGCCGCTGCAGGCCATGTGGGCAATGTCCGCGGCGGCCCAATGGTCGGGCTTCAGCGGGCCCTGCCACCACCCGTCCGGCGAGCGCTCGCCGGTCGGCTCTGCCGAGACCACCGTCCGGAACCTCCGGACCGTCGACTTCTGGCGCCGCTTTTCGCTGTCCGGCATGGCTGCCGCGTAGCCAAGGACCCCCGCGCGATCACCGGCGCCCAGCAAGTCGAACAGCGGGTTGTCGGCGGCCGGCACCGGCCCGGGATCGGTCATACCGCCAATCTAACCCGGCGGGCCCCGGCAGCCCGGCTTTCCGGCATGATCGGCATCTCGGCGGCCCGCTCGCCGGGCATGGCCCGTGGGGCCGGGCCCTGGACCCGCCCCGTTGGTTGTACGTTCCTGCCACCCCATAGGCTGGCATCATGGACTCCCCTATCCAGAGCTATCTCCGCGCCCTGCACGCCGAGCTCGCCGGCCTCAAGGACGGCAAGCCGTACGGCGGGATTCCCGCGATGGCCGGGGCGGACCCGGACAAGTTCGCCATCTGCCTGGCCACCGTGGACGGCTATGTGTACGAGGTCGGCGATTCGAACGAAGAGTTCACCATCCAGTCCATATCCAAGCCCTTCACGTACGGGCTCGCGCTCTCCGACCTCGGCCTCGACGCCGTGGACCAGAAGGTGGACGTAGAGCCGTCGGGCAACGCCTTCAACGAGATCTCCCTGGCTCCGGGCACCGGCCGCCCGGCCAACGCGATGATCAATGCCGGGGCACTGACCGCCACCTCCCTGATCAAGGGCAGCGGCGGCAAGACCGGTTTCCGCCGCATCCTCGAGCACTATTCCGCCTTCGCCGGCCGCGAACTGTCGGTCAGCGAACGCACGTTCCAGTCGGAGGCGCGGCACGGCTACCGCAACCGGGCGCTGGCCCATCTGCTGCGCTCCTTCGAGATCATCGAGCAGGATCCGGACCCGGTGGCCGAGGACTACTTCCGGCAATGCTCGGTGCTCGTCACCTGCCGCGATCTCTCGGTCATGGCGGCCACCCTGGCCAACGGCGGCACCAACCCGCTCACCGGAAAACAGGTGCTGGATTTGGAGGTGGAGGAACGGGTCCTCTCCGTGATGGCTACCTGCGGCATGTACGACGACGCCGGTGCCTGGCTCTCGGACGTGGGCATGCCGGCAAAGTCCGGGGTCGGCGGCGGCTTGCTCGCGGTGCTGCCGGGCCAGTTGGGCCTGGCCGTTTATTCGCCGCCGCTGGACGACCACGGCAGCAGCGTGCGCGGCGTGGCGGCCAGCCGGCGGATCTCGCACGACATGGGGCTGCACTTCGTCCGGGCCGCGCGCACCGGCCGCAACGCCATCCGCGCCAGCTACGACATCACCGACGCCCCGTCAGGGATCCGCCGCAACGACGAGGCCGCCGAGGTGCTGCGCGCCAACGGGCACCGCGCCCGCGTCATCGAGCTGAACGGCGACCTGCTGTTCGCCGGCACGGAATCCATGGTGCGCGAGGTCAGCGACCTGGACGATTCGGTGGAACTCGTCATCCTGGACATGCGCCGGGTGGACGAAACCGCCCCGGTCGCCCTGGACATGCTGGAGCAGCTTCGCGCCTCGCTCGCGGACGCCGGGCGCGAACTGGTGATGATCGACGGCGAGGGCGCCCTGGCGCAGCGGTTCGAGGAATCCGGGCGGCCGGTGCCGTCGTTCGCCACCCGCAGCACCGCCGTCGAATTCGCCGAAAACCGGCTGATCGCCGGCTACGGCGATCAGCTCTGCATGCCCGCCACTGTGGATGTGGCCGACTCCCCTGCGCTCAGCCCGCTCGACCGGGAGGACTCCGCCGCGCTCGCGGAGCTGATGGAAGAGCGCAGCTATGACGACGGCGAGCTCATCCGCCGGGTTGGCCAGCGCTTCGCCGGCGTCTATTTCATCCTGTCCGGCCGCGTCACCACCACCTCCACCGGGCCGGAGAACATCAGGGTCAAACTCACCACCCTCAGCGCAGGCATGACGTTCGGCGAAATGGCGCTGGGCAGCGCGGACCGGCAGGAAACCACCGTGCGCGCCGATGGCCCCGTTCGGGTCAAGCTCCTCCCGGCCGAAACCATGAGCCGGCTGGAGAGCGAAAACCCGCGCCTCGCCGTCGAACTCTGGAAAGCCCTGACCCGCGACGCGTACGCGCACGTGGACCGCTACATGCGCGAAACGGCCGTCCGCATCCGCGACTGACGGCTTAGAACGGGTACTGCGCGTGCCCGTTCTGCTGGATGGTGATCCAGCGCTCCTCGGTGAACGAATTGATGCCGGCCTGCCCGCCGAACTTGCCGTAGCCCGACTCCTGGATGCCGCCGAACGGTGCCATCGGTTCATCCAGCACCGGCTGGTCGTTGACGTGGCCGATGCCGGTCTTGAGCCGCTGCGCGACCTCGATGCCCTCGGCCAGGTTCTCCGTGATAACACCGGAGGTCAGGCCGTAGTGCGTGTCGTTCGCCAGCTTCACCGCCTGTTCCGGGCCGTCCACCTCCATCACTGTGGTCGCCGAACCGAAGATCTCCTCGTCGTAGATCCGCATCTCCTCGGTGATCCCGGAGAGCACCGTCGCGGGCACCACGGCCTGGGCAGCCTTCCCGCCGCCGGCCAGCACCGTCGCGCCCTTGGACACGGCGTCGTCGATCAATGCATACTGCCGGTCCGCCGCGGCCTGCGTGACCTGCGGGCCAATCACCGTGTCCTGCTTCATCGGGTCCCCGGTGGGCAGCGTGGCGACCTTCTCCGCGAAGCGGCTCGAGAACTCCTCGGAAATGCTCCGGTCCACGATCACGCGATCCACGGACATGCAGATCTGCCCGGCGTTCATGAACGAGCCGAAGGTCGCCGCCTGCACGGCGTAGTCGACGTCGGCGTCCTTGAGCACCACCAGGGAGTTCTTGCCGCCGAGCTCAAGCACCGCAGGCTTCAGGTTCTGCGCCGCCAGCGTGCCGACGATGCGTCCCACCTTGGTGGAACCGGTGAAGTTCACGTTGCGCACGCGGGGGTCGGAGATCAGGGTGCTCACCACCTCGTTCGCGTCCGCCCGGTCGTTGGTGATGACGTTCAGCACGCCGGCGGGCAGGCCCGCATCCAGCAACGCGTCCGCGAGGAACAGGCCACAGGAAAGCGGCGCGTCCTCGCTGGGCTTGAGCACCACGGTGTTTCCCACGGCCATTGGGATGGCCATGGCCCGCATGCCCAGGATGAAGGGCGCGTTCCACGGAGACAGCGCCGCCACCACCCCGTAGGGCTGCCGGACGGAGAACGAGAATTTGCCGGGCAGATCGGTGGCCAGCACGTCGCCGCGCGGCGCGGTGGTGGCCGCGGCGGCCGAGCGCAGGATGTTGGCGGCCAACTGGACGTTGAACCCGGCCCAGACCGCCACGCCGCCCACCTCGCCGGCCATCAGCTCGATGCCCTGCTGCATCCGTTCTTCGAACAAATCCGCAGCCTTCAGGAAAATCTTTGCCCGCTGGGTGGGAGGCGTAGCGGCCCAACCGTCGAAGGCCGCCGACGCCGCGTCGACCGCTCGCGTGACATCTTCCGGCCCGGCGGCAGCGACGGTCGCGAAGGGTTCGCCCGTGTAGGGGCCGATGTCCTCGGTGGTCTTGCCGGAGGCTGCCGGGACGTGCTCGCCGTTGATGATCAACTCACGCGTGATGGGCATGGCGCTCATTCCTTTCCGAAGTGGCTGGGCCACGCCGCCGACCACAGCCGAAGCGCCGGCCGTCCCCGCGGCCCGGATAAGGCGGAGCCTACTCCCGCCGCCGTGCCCGGACAATGGCACGGACGCGGATGGGGATCGCCGGCAGCCGACGGGTCGGCCTTGTTATAAGTGAAACCGTTTAAGTAGGTCGGTTATTACCGTTTTACGAAAGTGATTGTGAGCCGCATCATGGGATTCAGGTTCCGCCGGCACCACAGGCGGAAAAACACCGAGGAGCTCGACCGATGACCCATTCCCTCAAGCCGCACGTCGTCACGCTGGGCACCGCCGGCGGTCCCCGCTGGTGGACCGGCGAGAATGCAGGCCGCCGGACCGGCATCGCCACCGCCGTCGTCGTCGGCGATGCCGTCTATCTGGTGGACGCCGGCAACGGAGTCGGACGCCAGCTGATGAAAGCGGGCCTGCAGGTTTCGTCGTTGCGCGGGATTTTCCTGACCCACCTGCATTCCGACCACACGATCGATCTGGCCGGGCTGGCCATCTTCGGGCTGTTCACACTCACGCCCGGACAGCGGAGCATCCGCATCCTGGGACCCGGCGACCGGGGAGAATTGCCGCCGGCTTCACCCCGCGCCACGGTTCCGCCGTCGCCCGTTTTCCCGCAATTGCCGACGCCGGGCACTCGGGACATGTTCCACCACCTGATGCAGGCCTACGCCACCGACCTCAACGACCGGGTCATCGACGCCCTGCGCCCCTCGCCGCTGGACTATTTCGTGGCCGAAGACATCGCGGTCCCGGACGCCGTCGGCTACCACCCGAACCAGAACCCGACGCCGGCCGGCATGGAGCCGTTCGAGATCTACCGCGATGAACTGGTCACCGTGACAGCCACCCTGGTGGAGCACCCGCCCGTGGCACCCGCCTTCGCCTTCCGGTTCGACACGGCCGAAGGGTCGGTCACGATCTCCGGCGACACCGCCCCCTGCCAGAACCTGGTGCGGCTGGCGCGCGGCACCGACCTGCTCCTGCACGAGGCCATCGACTTCGACTGGGTGCAGCGGGCGTACGGCAGCATCGATTCCGACGAAGCCCGGGCCTCAATGGACCACCACCGCAGGTCCCACACCTCGCCGCAGGACGCCATCGCGATCGCGCGGCAGGCCGGCGCCCGCACCTTGGCTCTGCACCACCTGGTGCCGGGAACCACGCCGGACGCAGTCTGGCAGGCACACGGCAAGGACTTCAGCGGCACGTTCCTGATCCCCGACGATCTGGACGTTATCTCCTTCTCTTCCAGCGACCCGGAATCCACCGGAGTCGCCGATCATGACGAAATGGCGGTTGCACCATGAGCAATAACACGACGACGGCGTCGGCCCCTGCGGCGAACGACAGGCAGCCCGGGGACCTGAAGGTCCCCAGCCTCAACACCCCGGAGATGCGGCGCATCCTGGCGTCCAGCTTCCTGGGCAGTGCCATCGAATTCTACGATTTCATCCTCTACGCCACCGCGGCGGCGCTGGTTTTCAACACGGTGTTCTTCGTGAACCTGGACCCCGCGGTGGGGATCTTCGCCTCCTTCGCCACGCTGGCGGTCGGCTACATCGCCCGGCCGCTCGGCGGGATCATCTTCGGCCACTTCGGTGACCGGCTGGGGCGCAAGGGCGTGCTGATCACCTCCATGGTGCTCATGGGCGTGGCGACTACCCTGATCGGCCTGCTGCCGACCACGGCGCAGATAGGCATGGCCGCTCCGTTGGCGCTGATCGTCCTGCGCATCGTCCAAGGCTTGGCCGTCGGGGGCGAGTGGGGCGGTGCCATGCTGATGGGCCTGGAACACGCACCGAAGGAACGCCGCGGGTTCGCGGCCAGTTTCGCCAACATGGGAGGTCCCGCCGGTGCGGTGTTGGCCACCCTGGCGGTTTCGGCCGTGTCCGTGCTGCCGGACGAGCAGTTCCTGACCTGGGGCTGGCGGCTGCCGTTCCTGATCAGCATCGTCCTGGTGGGCATTGGCCTGATCGTTCGCCTCAAGGTCGCCGAGTCCCCGCTGTTCCTTGCGCTGGAGGACAAGGCCGAGGAGAAAAAGATCCCGATTCTCGAGGTGCTGACGAAGTACCCGAAGAACGTGATCATGGGCACGCTGGTGGGGATGAGCTCCTACACCGTCCAAGGCCTGATGACCGTCTGGGCCATCTCCTATGTGGTGGACGAGGTCGGCCTGGACCGGACGAGCGTCCTCAACGTCAAAGCGTTGGGCGCGGCGCTGACCGTCGTCGCCATCTGGTTTGCGGCCCGGCACAGCGACAAGCTCGGCCGCCGGCCCGTGATGCTGATCGGCATCACCGCCGGCGCGGTGCTGGCCTTCCCCATCATGTGGATGCTGGAGCTCGGGACGCTGTGGCTGTTCGCGATCGGGCTGTTCCTGGCCAACGGCGTCATCCAGGGCACGATCTTCGGACCGTTCGGGGCGTTTACCGCCGAGCTGTTCCCGACCCGGATGCGCTACACCGGCGCCTCGCTGGTCTACCAGCTCTCCTCGACGCTGGGCGCAGGTTTTACCCCCATGATCGCCAGCGGGCTGGTGCTGGCGGCCGGCGGCGAGCTGTGGCTGGTGGCGACGGTCTGGGCCGGCGCGTTCGTCCTCGCAGGGCTGTGCATCCTGGCTATCAAGGAAGGAAAGGACCAGGACCTGACCGCGGAGAACATGTAGTTCCTCCAGCATGCCGTACCGGCATGCGGCGGCCGTTGCCCGAGGCAGCGGCCGCCGTCGCGGTTAAGCGGGATCACGCCGTCGTGTGCTCATCCCAGCCGCTCGCCGCAGCGCCTTCAGGGTGGATCACGCCGTCGTGTGCTCATCCCATCCGCTCGCCGCAGCGCCGCCAACCTCTGCGCAGAAGTCCAGGAATGCCCGCAGCCTGAGGCTGGGCCGGGTGACGCTGGCGTAGGCCACACAGACATCGCTGTGACCGACCGGCCCGTCGATTTCCACCGTGGCCAGGGGAAGCCCGTCGTAGCTGTAATTGCCCGGCGGCCGCTGCACCAGCACGGTGTAGCCGAGGCCGCGCGCCACCATGCCCCGCACCGCCTCAAAACTTGACGATCGCCAGGCGATCTTCGGATCCAGCCCGGACAGCCGCAGATTGACCAACTGGTTATCTCGCACGGTGGGGATGTCCAGCGAGACGAAGTCTTCTTCGGCCAGCTCGGCGAGCCGGACGCTTTTGCGCGAAGCCAGCGGGTGGCTTGCAGCAAGCAGGACGTAGGGCCGGCCTTCCTTGACGGTGCGGGCCTGCACGCCGGGCAAGAGGTGCCGCGTATGGGTCAGCACCGCATCCAAATAGCCCTCTTGCATCCGGTGCTGCAGCTCGGCGGCCTCGCCTTCCTCCATGGTCACGGTGAGGCGCGGATGCGGCTTGATGAACCGTTCGCTGATCACCGGAACCCAGAAGGCGGACAGGGTGCTGTAACAGCCGATGGCCAGCGGGCCGACCAACCCCTGCTGGCGCTCGATGATGCTGTTCTGCACGTCGTCGGCGTGCCGGACCAGGCTCCGGACGTCGCGCAGGAACTGCTGCCCGACGCCGGTCAGGGCGATTCCGCGGGACCGGTGCCGCACCATCAGCTGCGCGCCGACGATCCGCTCCAGCTCTGTCAGCGCCTGGGACATCGCCGCCTGTGAGATGTGGCTGGCGGCGGCGGCGGCCGAGATTGAGCCGTGGTCAGCGACTGCCACAAAGTACTGCAGCTGTTTAAGCGTGAAGTCCACCACTCTGCCAGCGTACAAGTTAGCCCGCAGCGACTGCTTAATCGGCCGATTGTTGCGCCCGTTGTACCGTGACGGACGCGTGCAACGGCCCCCTGGGGGTTGCTCGCTCCTGACCGCAAGATGGCTCTCAGGTTATCCACAGGTAAATTTCAGGGCTTGGACAGTTACCGAACCGTTATGTAATGTTTTCAGCACGTCGGCGATCATGCGCCGATGTCCTCGGAGGGTATTGCCTAGCTCTGCCAGCCTTTCCGAGTTCGTTCGCTAGACATCTGGCAGAGGCGGGGGACCCACATTCCGGGCCCCTCTTGGGGCTCTTGGGGTTAAGTCGTACGGAGTGCTTACCGCACTGCCGCACGGCCGGGTGACTCCCACCCGAACCCGACAGCTTACCTCGCAGGCATTGGGAGAGGTATCTTCTTGCTGCTCAAAAACAATCGCGCACGCCACCGTGCCACCCCGGTCCGCAACACCACCGTGGCCGGTCTGTCCCAGGCTGTATCGTCCCGCGCCGGAACCGTCGGCCGCGGCGCCGCCGTCGTCACCGCCGCCGGTGGCCTGATGCTGGGTGCCGGCCTGCCGGCCAATGCCGCCGCCGATGTCACGGTCCCGACCTACGGCGCTGCCAATGCAACGGACACCGTTGCCGCTCCGGCCAACGCCGGCTTCGAGGTGGAGCGCGCTTCCGTTACCAGCTCGGCCGCCGACGCCGGTGCCGCTACCGGTGCCACCACGCACACCGTGGTCGCGGGCGACACCGTGGGCACGATTGCCGCCCAGTACGGCAAGAATGTGCAGGACGTGCTGGCCATCAACGGCCTGGGCGCGTACTCCATCATCTACCCGGGCGACCAGATCGCGCTGACCGGATCCGCACAGTCCGGTGGCGGACAGGCAGCGCAGGCCGGCGGCGGAGCCGCTACGACCCTGGCTGCGTCGACCGACGCCGCGACTGTCTCGCTGGCCAGCGCCGACATCAAGCCGGCCTCCACCGGTGGCAACCAGAGCATCGTGGACATCGCCCTGTCCGCCCAGGGCACGCCCTACGTCTGGGGCGGCACCTCCACGGCCGGCTGGGACTGCTCCGGCTTCACCCAGTGGGTCTACGCCCAGGCCGGCGTTGACCTCCCCCGCCTCAGCCAGCACCAGGGCGGCGCCCTTACCCCGACCAGCAACCCGCAGCCGGGCGACCTGGTGGTGCAGAACGGCGGCGGCCACGTGGGCATCTACCTGGGCGGCGGCAAAATGATCAGCGCCCTGAACCCGAGTCAGGGCACCATGGTGCACGACGTGAACGCCATGCCCGTTACCGGTTACTACACGATGTAACCACCCCTAAAACTCCTGGACCGGCTAATCCCCCAACGGCCGGTCCAGGATCACAGGGAAGCCTCGTCGGCCTTGCGCCGGCGGGGCTTCTCCTCTTTTAACCCGTAAGCGCGACTTTCCCTCCACTTAAACGACGCGGCCGGAGTCCTCTTGAAGGGGACCGGTGGGGGAACCATTGGCGCGCGCCCCTCCCCCGCAGGAGGCGGTTGCCGCCCGGCGGCGAGCACCGGCGTCGTTGTTTATTCGAGGTTGACCGCCGGGAATAGGAGTCAGTGGGGGCAGGTTAAGCTGTTACTCCGCCTGCGCCCGGCCTTCTTGGGCTGTTTCCGGCCGCCCCCAACAGCACGATTTCCACGCGAGGATCTTCCCGTGAATAAAGATATGTCGACGAACAGAGCCTCGGCACGGCCCGGACCCGCCCGCGGCAGCGGGCTGACGGCTGATGAGTCGCGCCGGAACCGCCGCGTGATTGGCATCCTGTTGATGTCTGCGTTCGTGGTGATCCTGAACGAGACCATCATGTCCGTGGCGCTGACCGACCTGATGGACGACCTGGGCATCAGCGCCCGCGCGGCGCAGTGGCTGACCACGGCGTTCATGCTGACCATGGCCGTGGTCATCCCGGTGACCGGATTCCTTTTGCAGCGTTTCACCACGCGCCAGGTTTTCACCGCTTCGATGGCGCTGTTCTCCGCGGGAACGCTGCTGGCCGCGCTGGCTCCGGGGTTCGAGGTGCTGCTGGTGGCCCGCGTGGTCCAGGCGTCGGGCACCGCGATCATGATGCCGCTGCTGATGACCACGCTGATGAACCTGGTGCCGGCCGAGGACCGCGGCAAAACGATGGGCAACGTCTCGATTGTCATATCAGTGGCGCCGGCCATCGGCCCGACCATCTCCGGCATCATCCTCAACACCTTGTCCTGGCGCTGGATGTTCTGGCTGGTGCTGCCGATCGCGCTGGCCATGCTGGCGGTCGGCAACCGGCGGATCCAGAACGTGACCGAGCCCCGGCCGGTGCCGCTGGACCTGCCGTCCGTGGCGCTCTCCGCCATCGGCTTCGGCGGGCTGATCTACGGCCTCAGCCAGGTCGGCGCCGGGCACGGAACAACGACGGCGGGGCCGGGCACGGGTGCCGCCATGTGGGTTGCATTTGCGGCCGGCGGCGTGGGGCTGCTGGTATTCCTGCTCCGTCAGGTTCGGCTGCAGCGCTCGGACAGGGCGTTGCTGGACCTGCGGACCTTCCGCTCCGGCAACTTCTCCGTGTCCGTCGGGCTGATGGCTGTCAGCATGGCCGCACTGTTCGGCACCATCATTTTGCTCCCTATATATATGCAGCAGGTCCTGGGGCTCGAGCCGCTGCAGATCGGGCTGATGCTGCTGCCGGGCGGGCTGTTGATGGGCCTGCTGGCCCCGGCCGTCGGCCGGCTCTATGACAAGTTCGGCCCGAGGGTGCTGCTGGTGCCGGGGACGGCGGTGGTCAGCGCCGTACTCTGGTTCTTCTCCACGGTCAGCGAGGACACCGCCGCGCTGACGCTGCTGGCGGCGCACATCGTGCTCAGCGTGGGTCTGGCGCTGCTGTTCACGCCGCTGTTTTCCGCTGGTCTCGGGTCGGTGCGGCGGCAACTGTACTCGCACGGAAGCGCCGTCATCGGCACGGTGCAGCAAGTGGCCGGGGCAGCGGGCACCGCCATGTTCGTCACCGTCATGTCCATGCAGGCGGCCGTTCTTTCCGCCGAAGGTGCGGCAACGACGACGGCGGTGGCAGGCGGAGTGCGGATGGCTTTCCTGGCCGGAGCCCTCATCTCCATCGTGGCCGTGGCGGCGGCTTTCTTCATTCGGAAACCGGTGGAGGAGCCCGCCGGCGAGCCGGCTTCAGTGGAGGGCGCGCCGGTCGCCCGCTGACGACGGGGCCCGGGCGTAATTTGAACGCTTGGCTTTCGCCGCCGCCGCCGGGGCCTGTTCACCCATCCACTTCTTCTCCACAGCCAGCCCCGTGCGCTTGCTCATCCACATGCCGACCCTTGGTTCTCCTACCCTGTTCGCGGGCTTCATAGGCTGTATTTATGGCGATCGAGGTGCTGGATGAAGCTACGGGGGCAGGGCAGGATGATTCCGTCCGGCTGGCCCGGATCCGCGCCGAGGTCAGCGAACTGAATAATCGCCTTCGGAACGACGGGCTGAGACGCAGTACCAAGTCGGTGGCCCGGACGGCGGCACAGGTTGAAGAGCTGGCCAACATTGTTGGTCAAACCCAGCTGATTCTGGCGGGCATCATCAAAGAGCAAAACATCGCCGCCGTTGGGGAAACAGACAAGCCGCATGACCCCGAGGCAGCGAATCATCGTATGCGCGGCGCCTACAAATCGAACGAAGACTATCTGCGGGCGAAGTTGGGCATTGCACGGCAGGAGGCTGCACGACGCTTCCAACTCGCGGAAGCCACCGAAGTCCGCCCAGCGCCCCCGGGTAAGCCTGTTGTGTCGCCCAGGCTGCCGGTGCTCGCCCGTGCAATGGATGATGGAATGGTCTCCGGTCAGGCCGCAACTCTGATCCGAAGGGCTGTCGATGGGCTGCGTCGCACCGCGGAGCCGGAGCAGCTCCGCAAGATGGAAGAGGCACTGGTTCAGCATGCCTCCGATTACGACACCGACTCGCTCAGGCTGCTGATCCGGCATTGGGAAGGCGGCCTCAACCCAGCCGGCGCCGATCTCGGGCCAGCCGAGCTCAAAGCACGCCAGGGCCTGTTCTATCGCGGGCGGCGCAATGGCCTGCACTGCTACGAAATCAACGCCACCGACGAACAGAATGAAGTTCTTGCAACCGTCTACAACACCGCCACCAACCCTCGTTTGAGGGAAGGGACGGCCACGGCCGGGGCAGTAGGATTTGACGCGGTTGACGCACCAAATGCGGCCTCCCGATTGAACGGCGCTTCCGACAACGACGACGAGGTCTTCACCCCGGACACGGATGCTCGAGACAGCGGAGCGGATGCGACGGTAGAGGACGGGCGTACCCGGCAGCAGAAGCAGCTCGACGGCCTCATTGGTGCCTGCAAAATCGCTCTCACCACGGATCTTCTACCAGCCACCGGCGGTCGACGGCCGCAGCTGCTGGTCACCATCGACTACAAGGACTTGGCCTCCGAATTCGGACGTCCGGGAACCAGCATCTTCTCCGGGCCGCTGAGCGCCAAGGCAATACGGCGGATAGCTTGCGATGCCGACATCATCCCGGTGATCCTCTCCGGCACGGGTGCGGTTCTGGATGTCGGCCAGTCCCAGCGGTTGTTTCCGAAGTACATGCGGCTGGCAATCATCGCCAGGGATGGAGGTTGTGCCTTCCCCGACTGTACTGCGCCCTCGCCCTGGACCGAAGTGCATCACATCCAGTGGTTTGAGAAGGGTGGTCCCACCTCGGTCGACAATGGCGTCTTGGTCTGCGGGCACCACCACCATTTGCTGCATCAGGGAGATTGGCGGGTCACCGTGAGCAAGGGCGTGCCTTGGTTCCTACCGCCGCTCAGCGTCGACCCGGCTGAAAGGCCGCTCCGAAACCACGTGTGGTTGAAAGACGCGCCGCTGCCCGAACGCCTGCCGGAGCCGGCCGAAGTAGGTTCAGAACCCTGTCGGTCCGGCAGCCCTCCCCCGGACGGAGGCCCATTAGACCCTGACGCGACGGTCCGCAGGACGCCGTTCGGCCACTTAGGTCCGCCGAAGGTCCCGATGCAGTCGGAACTCGATATCGGGACGGACAGCGCCACGGGAGCCACGGCGCCGCCCGGCAGAAGTTCCAGTCCATTTGACGGTTGGCCGGCTCAGCCTGAAACGCCGCCGTTCTGAAAGCGGCGTTCCCGCCGGTCCCCCGGCTGCCCTGGCGCCCCACAGGCTTTCCCATTCCGCGCAAGAGCGGTTTGGGAGTGGTCAGTTGGTTGCCTAACTACCCAGCGCCGTTGTTGTCGCAGGCTTGCTGCATGGAGGCCAGGGCGTCGGCCGGAATCTGGTCGCCGGACTCGGCGATCTGCGACATCGGCCCGGTGATCTCCGCGGGAACGCCGGCTGCGTCGGCGGCAGAAACCAGACCCCCGAGCATCTCCTTCTCCTTTGGACCGATACTGCCGTCCTGAATCGGGGCACACACCTGCTTGACTGCTTCCCCGACCGCTGCGTTGGCCAAGTTGGACGCGGCTTGACCCACGGCCTCGGAAGCGGAATTGGCGGCTTGGTCGACGGCGTCGGAGGCGGCCTGTTCAACCTGAGCGCAGCCGCTGGCAAGCAGGGCGACGAGTGGCAGCATGAGCAAGGCGGAGTATCGGCGAATCACCCTGCAACATTACTATGCCGCGGTAGCGTTCCCGATAACGCGTCGGCGGCGTCAGGCCGTTCCTAACGGTCCGCCGTGGACTCGTCGGCGGCGATGAGCAGGAGACCCCCGGCGGCGGCGGCCACGCCCCGAGGCGTCGCGGAGAATGAAATGCCGGATTTCACCGGCTGTGGCCCACAGGCGATCCGGCAATTACAGCGCCCGGAAGATGGCCGTTCGTTAAAGATGGACATGCACTCCTCAACTCGGCGGGGCGGTGGCTACGCCCGGGCGTAGCGCCCTCGCCGGAGCGCACTCCCGGAACCGTCAGAGGTAGTCAGCCAGCGGGGCCGTGGCTACGCTGGCAAAGAGGCACAACCTCATGGAGGAATCCAGATGGGCTTTGACCAGTACCACGAACCCGCCGCAGAGCTCTCCGCCGAGACGCGGACCTTTGCGCGTATGTGCGCCAACCTGACAGAGGAGGCCGAGGCCATCGGCTGGTACGCGCAACGGATGTCGCTGGAGAAGGACCCGGAATCGGTCGCCATCATGGAGGATTCCCTGGCGGAGGAGTTTAAACATTTCAGCATGGACCTGGAGTTTCTCCTGCGCAGGAAACCGAAATGGCGCCAGATCGCCCGGGGCACCCTCTTTCAGGACGGCGACATTGTGGCCAACGGCGGGGCGGCCGAGGCAGCAACGGCTGCCGGCACGGCTGCGGGCACCGACGAAACTGCAGTCCCTGCACCCGGGCCGGTGGGCCGCTCTCCGTCGGGCGCGGCGCGTCGTACGGATCCTCGCCGGTGGCGGGCCGGTTCTGATTCGTCCCTGGGAATCGGCAGCCTCAAGGAGGACTTCTCATGACCATGGATCACCTGCTGCGCGAGCACGCCCCCATCTCCGACGGTGGTTGGGCGCTGCTGGACCGGGAGGCCAAGGAGCGGCTCACCGTTGCCCTCGGGGCCCGCAAAATGGTGGATTTCGCTGGTCCATTCGGTTGGGAGTACTCGGCGACAAACCTGGGCCGCACCGAAAGCATCACGGGTCCGGCGCTGGCCGACGGCGTGGCGACGCGACGGCGCGGGGTGCTGCCCCTCGTGGAGATGCGCGCACCGTTCAAGGTTTCCCGGCTGGAACTGCTTGACCATGACCGGGGTGCGGCCGATGTGGACCTCACGGACCTGGCCGAGGCAGCGATGCAGATTGCCATTGCGGAGAACGCGGCCGTATTCCATGGCTGGCGGCAGGTCGGCATTGAGGGGGTCACGAGCGCGACCCCGCATTCGCCGGTGCCCCGCGTGACTGACTTCAATGACTACCCCAAGCGTGTTGCCAAGGCCGTCTCGGCGCTGCTCCAGGCCGGCATTGGAGGTCCGTTCGGCCTGGCACTCGGCCCCGGACACTACACCGCCGTGGTGGAGGCGACCGAGCGGGGCGGGTATCTGCTGTCCGAGCACCTGCGCAAGTTGCTGGGCGGTCCGATTGTCTGGGCGCCGGGAGTCCGCGGGGCCATCGTGATGAGCCTGCGCGGCGGGGATTTCCTGTTCGAATCGGGCCAGGACCTCTCGGTGGGCTACGACCGGCATGATGAAGAGTTCGTCTACCTGTACATCGAGCAGTCCTTCAGTTTCCGGGTGGCCACGCCGGAAGCCGGTATCCATCTCACCGGAAGCGACGGCTAAGACGGCGGAATCGGAGGGCCGGGCTCGCGGCGGCCTAACCAGCGGACCAGCCCACCGGGCGGGCGTCAACGCGGACCCAGCGCGGCGACGAGCAGCCGACGAACCAGGCACAGGTGGGGCCGGGCGACGGCCGGGCGCCGTCACCGTCAAGGACGCCGGCCATTGGCCGCCACCTGACTCCGTGCCTAGATTGGGATGGACGACACCGAAAGGAACCTTATGTCACGCATTGCCATTTTCGGAGGCCACGGCAAGGTCGCGCTGCACCTGTCCCGCATCCTCACCGCGCAGGGCCACGAAGTCAGCTCCATCATCCGCAATCCGGACCACGTCGCCGATGTCCGGGAAACCGGTTCGGTGCCGGTTATCGCCGACGTCGAGAAGACGACCACCGACGACCTGGCACACCAGCTGCGCGGCCACGACGCCGTCGTCTGGTCGGCCGGCGCTGGCGGAGGCAATCCAGCCCGGACCTATGCAGTGGACCGGGACGCGGCCATCCGGTCGATGGACGCAGCCGTGGCGGCCGGGGTGCAGCGCTACATCATGGTGTCTTATCTGGGCGCCGGCAAGAACCACGGCGTGCCGGAGGACAACGCGTTCTTCCCCTACGCCGATGCCAAGGCCGCCGCGGACGACTACTTGAAGTCCACATCACTGGACTGGACAATCCTGGGGCCGAGCTCGTTGACGCTGCAGCCCGCAACCGGGAAGATCCAAGCCGGACCGGGTACTCCTGGCGGTGAAGTGAGCCGCGAAGACGTTGCTATGGTGGCGGCCGAAGTGCTGGCCGTTCCTGCCACTGCAGGCAAGGTGATCGAGTTCATCAACGGCGGCACGCCGATCCGCGAGGCCGTCCGAAGCGTGTGATTTAACCACAGAACCCCGCGCTGGTCCCAGCGCGGGGTTCGGAAGATTGGGGATTTAGCCTTCGCAGTCGCGGCAGTACTTCTCGCCGTTCTTTTCGCGGGCTACTTGGCTGCGGTGACGGACGAGGAAGCAGGAGCCACAGGTGAATTCGTCCTCACGGGGAGGAACAACCTGAACCACCAGTTCTTCACCGGAGAGGTCGGCACCGGGCAGATCGATGCCCTCGGCGGTGTCCGAGTCTTCGACGTCGATCAGCGCGGTCTTCGCACCACCGGAGCGCTGAGCCTGAAGGGCTTCGAGCGACTCATTATTGTTGTCGTCGTCCTTGTTGCGCGGTGCGTCGTAATCGGTTGCCATGCGGGTTTAAAACTCCTGAAGTTCTCGTTGTTTTGACCTATCTGCGAGCGCCCATCATAGCTGCTGTTCCACAGATTTCAACATCGGTCAACAACGCCTCACACACGGCGATAATTCCCGTGCACCGACGCGGTCCCTTCGGACCCCAAGGCGAATGACATTGCTGTGAGCAGGGCCACTCCAGAAGGCCGAGGGGACCGGGAATCCGTTACAGAATCGCCAGCGGGACGACAGCGGCCGCGGTCGCCACGGCAGCCGCCCAGCAAAGCAGGATGACCACCGCGAACCCGGCCAGCCAGAGCGCGGCCGGGACCCCGGTCCGGCGCGCCATGATGAAGGCGTCGGAATTGGCCAGCTGGTGCCGGCGCCGGGTGTGCACGCTCAGCAGATTCAGCCAGTCCCGCACGGCCCCCACCAGGAGCCCGACGCCGATGGCGAGCGTCAGGTGCCCTAGCCACTCCACCGGCGCGAACCACACCAGCAGCTGAGCACCTACCGCCAACCCCACGGCGATGACGACGCCCTCGAGGTTCCGGATGAACAGGAGCGTGGCCAGCAGCAGCAGCGCGCTGACGGACAGGGCGGCACCGGACCAACCGCTGAAGGCGGCCCACACCAGCGCCGCCCCGACCAGCGCGGGCACCGGGTAGCCCCAGAACCCGGTCCAGGCCGCTGATGCCCGGCCCGCCCCGCGGCTGATCATGGCGCCGGACTGGTCGAACCGCAAATGGATTCCGCGCACCAGCCGCCCCGTGGCCAGCGCAGCGAAGGCATGTCCAAGTTCATGGACCGCCGTGACGAACAACCCGAAATACCGCCAGCTTGCTCGGGGCACCGACAACAGCAGCGCCGCGGCCAGGATGACCGCCAGCTCCAGCGCTCCGGCTTGGAGTGGTTCACCGCGCGTGAAGCCGGCGGTGATCCTGGTCCACCATTCGGCGGCGATTTGCTGCAGCATGTTCCTCGTTTCATCCGTGACGACGCGATATAACTAGACCACACTGCCCGCTGCCCACCACCGGAAAGCCCCATGGACAAGCTGGATTTCAAGAAGGACCAGAAGGAGCTGTACGCCCCGGGCCAGGATTTCCAGCTGGTTACCGTACCGCCCATGCAGTTCCTGCAGGCGGACGGCCACGGCGATCCGAACACGGCAGACGAGTACGTGCAGGCGGTCGAGGCCTTATACGCAGTGTCCTACACGCTGAAGTTCACCAGCAAGAAGCAACTAGGGCGCGACTATGTCGTCGGTCCGCTGGAAGGCCTCTGGTGGGCGGAGGACATGACCGCCTTCACCCGGCGGGCCAAGGACGAGTGGTCGTGGACGATGATGATCCGCCAGCCCGACTGGCTGCAGCCGGAACACATCGAAGACGCGATGCGGCAGGCGGCCACCACAAAGGATCTTCCCGCGGTGAGATCGCTCCGGCACGGATGGCTGGACGAGGGACTAAGCGCCCAGGTCATGCACGTGGGTGCGTACGACGACGAAGGACCGGTCTTGGCCCGCCTGAGGGATGAGTTCCTACCGACCAAGGAGCTGGAACCGAACGGGCACCACCACGAGATCTATCTCGGCGACCCGCGCAAGACCGAACCGGCCAAGCTCAGGACAATCCTGCGCCAACCGGTCCGCCGCGCCTGAGCGTTCGGCAGCGGCGGCATGCTCTGGGGGCTCGGGACGGCCAGCCCGTGCGGTCCGGCCAGCTGGGGCTCGGGACGGCCAGCCCGTGCTGTCCGGCCAGCTGGGGCTGCTGCCCGCCTCGCACCGTCAGACACGGGACCGAAAGTTGACACTTCAACATAATTGCTGTCAATATTTGATTGAAGCGTCAAGTTATTGATGCTTATCGCTCGTTCCAGACGGCCGATCCTCTGACCATTGAAACGGTGAAAACATCATGACTAACTCCGCTTTGACCACCACTGCACGCACAGTTCTTCGCGTCGTCCTGGGCTTCCTCTTCGTCGCCCACGGCTGGCAGAAGTTCAACGAATGGACCATTGCCGGCACCCAGGCCGCCTTCGGCCAGATGGGCGTCCCGGCCGCCGATATCGCCGCGCCGATCGTGGCCGGTCTGGAGCTCGCCGGCGGCATCGCCCTGATCCTCGGCCTGCTGACGCGGCTCGTGGCGGCTCTGTTGACGCTGGACATGCTCGGCGCCCTGGTGCTCGTTCACGCTCCCGCCGGCGTCTTCGTGGACGGCGGCGGCTACGAACTGGTGCTGCTGCTCGGCGCCGCAGCGCTGGCGCTGGCACTGGTTGGCCCCGGCCGGATCTCGGTGGACCGCGCCGTCTTCGGCAAGACCAAGCTGGCCCCCCTGGCTTAAGTTCTCAGGCGGCCCGGCCTGACCTCGCCGGGCAACCCCCGGAAACGGGCGGACACCCCAGCGGGCCACCCCGGAACAGGCGGAAACCGCAACGGGCAACCCCGGATCAAGCGGACGCCCGAACTGAAACGGGCAGGCGCAACCGAAAGGCTGCACCTGCCCGTTTTTCCTGTCTCCGGCCGCAGCCGTTGGCGCATAACCAGCGCAACCGGTGGTGGCGCAGAATCGGCGCGACCGATGGCGCAGTTCCGCCGCAGACGCTGGCGCAGTGCACGGAGGCGAGCAGCGGGCGGCGGGTTCGTTGTCGGAACACGTCCGGCCGCGTGGCCCCTGTGCACGGCGACGCGCGCCGGGCGTGCAGCGGCGTATAACGTCAGGCGGCCATCAGAAGCGGCGGCGGCCCGCCTTGAACGCCCGTGCCCTGTTGGCGGCACGCGTCCGCCGGGGCGTGCGGGGCCAGGTCCTTGTCGGCGAGGACTCCAGAAAGCAGGTCGGCAGCATCTGCACATTCCTGCCGCGCGCGGCCAACGGACCGGGAGGCCGATGGCATGGACTGAAGATGCAGCACAGCCCTTCCTTCGACCGCCGCCATTTCACGGTGAACTGCCGCCAGGAAGGCGGCCAGTCCCGACCCCAGCGACGCACAGACTGCCGCGAGGATCCTCCGAGGAGGCCTCCTTACGGCCGCGTTCGATCTCCGAGAGGTACTGGAGTGACACGCCGGCCCGGCTGGCGACGTCGTCGAGGGTGCGCCGCTGGCGACGACGCTCCCTGCGCAGCACCGCCCCATAGACGTCGCGGAGCAAAGGCGGAGGCGCTGAACTTGGACCGCGTTGAAGCTTCTGAAGTTCGAGCACGGCGGAACTCCCTTCTGGCTGCTTCCATCGTAGGAAGCGGCGCCGTCGGCGTCAGCAGGGTCTGCTCAGGGCAGAAAGCGTCCCCGTCTGCGCCGGGTCCAACCGCGCGCCCGTCAGGAACCGGCCACGCAGGCCTCGGGGTGCCTTTGCCAACTAAGCGGCGCGTCCGGCAATTTCAGTCGATCAGCCGCGCGGACCCTTGTAGGGTGGCGGCATGGCACCTCTACGACCTATCGGTTATTGGCTGAAGCTCGTTGACCGGCTGCTCGACGAGCAGTTCATCGAGACCATGGAGGAACACGGCATCACCCGCCGGCAATGGCAGATGATGAACCTGCTCGCGGACAAGCCATCCACCGCCGACGAGCTC
The DNA here is from genome assembly GCF_059090825.1 of Arthrobacter sp. Y3224055. Lineage (NCBI taxonomy): Bacteria > Bacillati > Actinomycetota > Actinomycetes > Micrococcales > Micrococcaceae > Arthrobacter > Arthrobacter sp. Y3224055. The sequence goes on from NZ_JBNHGB010000006.1 coordinate 270,239, forward strand.
GCGGAAGCCCTGGGGCCTTTCATTCCGGAGGAAGAGGGCGAAGGGCCCCAGGAACCGGTCGAAGAACTTATGGAAAGCGGCTGGGTCAGCGCCGAGAACGGCCACTACGCGCTGACCGACACCGGGCGGGCCAGCCTGGCCTCCCTCGGTGAGGTGGTCGACCGCACGCGCGCCCGCATGGCGGACGGCATCAGCGAGGAAGAGTACACGGCCACCCTCGACGTGCTGGAGCGGATTGCCCGCAACCTCGGCTGGGAGGGCTAGGCACGACGGCGGCCCATCGCCGTCGTCGTCTCAGCGGAAGTTGGACTCTCCCAGGTAGGGAGCCAGGATCGACCGCTGGCGCTCATTCAGGCGCAGCAGCCGCCCTGTATCCGTGTGGCAGAACGCAAGCGTGGTTTCGGCCAGCACGCACTGCTCGGCGGTGACCGGGTCCATGATCCGGTAGGCGATGGTCAGGCTGGCGCCCTTGATCGCACTGATCCAGACCTCCACGTGGGCCGGGATGTTGCGGTAACTGAGCGGCCGGACGTACTTCACCCGGTGCTCCGCCACCAAAGCCTGGGTGGATTCGGGCAGGTCGGAGAAGACCGGCAAGTCCACCTCGAGCCCGGGACCGCCGGTGCCGGCCGGAGGCCCAAACGCGTGGATGCGCGCCTCCTCCAGGATGCGCAGGATTTCCACGTTGTTAATGTGCCCGTAGGCATCCATGTCTCCCCAACGCATCGGCACGTTGCAGGTGAGGCGCTGGGCGGAAGGTGTCTGAGTCATCGCCCGATTCACTTTACCGGCCGTTCACGCTGGGGAAACCGTTTGGCATTCCGCATGGTGAACCCTATAGTGGGAGGGCGCCACAGGGTGTGACGCGCAACACAGGTCTCGTGATGAACACATACAAAACAGAAGATACAGCCAGCAGCACTGTGCTATTCGACGTTTGGGTGGACGTCGAACTGCATGTAGATACCGAGTTGGGACTAATCCAGTTCTGCCTCGAGGGGGAACGCGTTCTGGGGTGGTCCGACGATATTGACGCCATCGCTGCGGCTGCCGCGGATTCCCGCGGCACCGCCCAGTGGTGCGAAAAATACTCCAAACTCCTGGTGCCGAGTTCACGCAAGGGGGCGGGCAACCGCTTCTTCACCGTGGCCCGCATGGACCAGGACAACGACGACGACCGGGACCGGCCGGAGGCCTGATGGCTGGCATGTGACGTAAGCCGTCGCCGCGCCTACCGCGGACTTGGCTACCATGAAGCCGTGCCTACTTCTTCGCCCTCGCCCAGCCCGGAACGCGGCAAACTCGCCGACAAACTGCTCCGCGGCGGCACCGAGCCCGACCCGCGGTTCACGCTGGCCAACGAGCGCACCTTCCTGGCGTGGATCCGCACCTCGCTGGCACTCCTGGCCGGCGGCATCGCGGTGGAGGTCTTCACCGGCGGCGTCTTCGTCCCGGAAATCCGCAAGACCATCGCCATCATCCTCCTGGTCCTGGCCATGGCGATCGGCGGCGGCTCGTTCTTCCGCTGGCTCAACGTCGAGCGGGCCATGCGCCACAAGACTCCCCTGCCGCTGCCGCTGATAGCCCCGATCCTGGCGGTAGGCGGCGGTGTGGTGGCGGCCTTGCTGGTGGTCTTCGTCGTCCTGCGGCCGTCCTGATGCGACGCGCCCGTGCCGTGCCGGAGCCGGAACACCACGACGCCGGCCTGCAGCCCGAACGCACGTCCCTGGCCTGGAGCCGGACCACCCTGGCCATGATCGTGGCGACAGCCATGTTCCTGCGCTGGATGCCGGAATACGGCTGGTTCACCGGGATGCTGGTCGCCGTGGCGCTGTGCACGGCGTTCGGCATCTACATCACCCAGAAACTCCGGTACCGCCGTGCGGTCTCCGGCGTGGCCGACGAGAGGATCCATGCCGACGCCGCCGCTGCCGCCTGGGTTGCCGGCAGCGTGGTGGTGCTCGGCGCGCTCGGGATCTACGCCGTCCTGGCCCTGGACTGAACAACGACGACGGCGCCCCCGTGCTCGCGCGGCTTGATGCCGGGCGCACGGGCGACTGACGGACGCCCGGGGCGGTGCACCGCCGCCGCCCATCTCGGCCGGGTGCGCTCAGGCTATGGCGTCGCGGTAGACCCAGCGGCCGTCCTCGCGCACGAAAGTGCTCTTCTCCTGCTGCGTGCGGTCCAGGCCGCACTCGCGGTAGCCGGCGCGGAACTCCACGGTGCCCACGCGGTCGGTTACGCCGCCGCGCACGGTCTTGAGGATTTCCAGCCCGGTCCAGTGCAGCGCGGGGTCCAGCTCGAGCTGCGCGGGCCGCGTTTCCGAATGCCACGTGCGCAGCAGATACGCGGCATCCCCGGCGACGAACGCCGTGTAGCGCGACCGCATCAGCGCTTCCGCCGTCGGCGCATCAGCCTCGCCGCGGTGGAACGGCCCACAGCACTCGCCGTAGGCCCGGCCGCTCGGGCACGGGCACGGCGTCGTCGTCGTAAGGGCCGGGGTTTTTGTGTTTCGCATGGTCAGTGGGACAACTGCAGCGCAGCCGCGTAAATGTCCGGCAGGTTGTCATTCCGGCCGGCTTCGCGCCGGGCCACCCACACCTCGAACGCGACCCGGACCACCGCCGCACAGGTCTCGAACGCCAGCCTGATCTGCAGGTCGCTCACCCCGTCGCGGCCGAACCGGTCCATCAGGGCGTCCACCAGCCCGGTTGTCCGGGTGGCATTGTGCTTGAGCATGGCGGCTTTAAGCAGGGGCTCCTTGCGGATGAGCTGGTTGACGAGCAACATGCGGCGGGCTGCCGGAGCGTCGTTGTCCGCATACCCCTGCATCACCTCTTGGTAGACGCGCTCAAGCTCTTCGCGCGGGTTGCCGGCCGGATCGATGGTGAGCAGCCCGGCCTCGAGTGCGGCGTCAAAATCCTGGTGTGCCGGCAGCGCGGCTTCTTCCTTGCTGGTGAAGTACCGGAAAAACGTGCGCTGGGAGATCCCGGCGGCGTGGGCAATGCCGTCCACGGTGGTGGCGTCCACGCCGTGTTCCTGGAACAGATGCAGTGCGGCCTCGCTGATTTCCGTCCGGGTCTGGCGCCGCCGCCGCTCCCTTAATCCGGGTGCAGCGACAGGGAGCTCAGCCGTGGTCGGGCCGGGCACATCGGTTCTGGAAGCGCCGCTGGTCGGCGTTTTCTGTGGCATAGCAGCTTCCAAGATACCCCATATTTGAGTATTCGCTGCCAATGTGGCAGTATCTGCCATAATGGCATGAAAGGGCATCAATGAACATTAAAGTTGGCGACACCCTCGTCTATCCCCCGCACGGCGCTGTTACCGTGACCGATCTCCGGACCCGTCCGTTCAAGGACTGCCAGACCAAGTTCGTACAGTTCCGCGCGCACCACGACGGCCTGCTGATCGAACTGCCGCTGGGCAACGCGGAAACGGTCGGCGTACGCAAGGCCATCAGCAAAAAAGGTGTTAAGGAAGTTTTTGCGATCCTGAAGGCGAAGGTGCCGGAGGATCAGGAGAACTGGTCGCGCCGGTTCAAGGCCAACCAGGAAAAGATCAACAGCGGCGACATTTACCGGGTCAGCGAAGTGGTCCGCGACCTCTCGCTGCGGGCAATCGAACGCGGCTCCTCGGCCGGTGAAAAGCACCAGCTCGAACAGGCCATGCGGATCCTGTCCTCGGAGCTTGCGCTGGCCGAAAAGACTGACAATGAAACGGCGCGGGCCATGATCGAAGCCGTTTTCGGCCCGCTGGAGGCCACCGTTTAACAGGCCGCGCCCGCAGGAACGACGTCCGGGCACTGCCGCTTGACGGCGCCCCGCTCCATCAGGAGCGGGGCGCCGTCGTCGTTAGAGGATTCCCAGCCGTGGCCGCCGTCGGCGTTGAAGGATTCCCAGCCGGGCCGCCGTCGGCGTTAGAGGATTCCCAGCTGCTGAAGCTGATTCGCCAGGCCTTTCCCGTCGGAGGCGTAGATCCACGGGATGCTGCGCGCGGGTCCGACCGGGCCGTCCTGGGAACGGCCGCCGGCCAGCACCGCTTCGCTGACCGACAGCTGGCGGATGGCGATGGCCGCCACGTGGTCGGGATAACGCAGCGCAAAGCCGGCGTAGATGGCTTCGTCGTGCTGGCCGTCGTCGCCGATCAGCAGCCACTTGATCTTCGGGAATTCTTCGGCCAGCCGGCGCAGCTGGTCCACCTTGTGCATCTGACCGCTGCGGAACCAGCGGTCCTTCGTCGGCCCCCAGTCCGTGAGCAGCAGCGCACCGTCCGGATACATGTTCCGGGACAGGAACCGCGTCAACGTCTGCGCAACGTTCCAGGCACCGGTGGATAGGTACAACACGGGGCTGCCCGGATGCTCGCGCGTGACCCGCTCGAGCATCACGGCCATGCCCGGCGTGGCGTTGCGCGCATGTTCATCCAGCACGAACGTGTTCCACGCCGCGAGCATCGGGCGGGGCAGCGCCGTGACCATGACGGTGTCATCGACGTCGGACACCACCCCGAACCGGGTGTCCGGCGGCACCACGTAGACCGCGGCTTCCACCGGTTCAGAGTCTTCGCAGCGCAGCGTGACGGTGTGCCAGCCCGGAGCCAGACTCACCGAAACCTTGGCGTCCACCACTCCGCCGCGGTCGGCCACCACTTGGTGCTCGATGCCGTCGGCGTGGATCGTCACCCGGGCGTTGGCCACCGGCGGGCTAATGAAATTCCGCCAGCCGCGGATGCCGTCGGCCACCAGCTTGGAGGGCATGCGGCCGTTGTCGAAGGCCCCGGGCCGCGCCATCACGACCCGGGCCAGCACGCGGATCCAGCCGTCGGTGCCGTAGCCGGTAAACGGCATGACGGTGGCCACGTCGCCTCGCTGCCGTGCCCGCCGTTCCCGGACCGCCTGCCAGCGGTCTTCAAGGCGCATGCCGATGTGGGCTGCCTTCTCATGGAGATCGTCGCCGTTGCCGGTAAGGGATGCCATGGTCCAAGTCTGTCATGCACACGCTAACCGGCTCGAACCTGCGGCAACGCGCGCCGCCGCGCGCCAATCACGGACCCTCCCGACGGCATCGCGAGCCCGCGGATCCTCCCGGCGGTGCCGGGCGCTCCGCGGGTCTTGCCCGCGTCGGAGCGAACCTGAAGACTGGCCACATGACGTTTGCATCGCGGCACATCAGCATCGCCATCAACCGACCCGTTGGAGAGGTCTACGAGTTCGCCGCCAAACCCGAGAACATGCCGCAGTGGGCCGCCGGACTCAGCTCCTCCATCGGAGTGGTCGACGACGCCTGGGTCGCCGAGACCGACAGTGGACCGGTGCGGGTCACGTTTACCGAGCGCAATGACTTCGGCGTGCTGGACCACTACGTGACCTTGCCGTCGGGCGAAGCTGTCTACAACCCGCTGCGTGTGCTCGGCAACGGCGACGGGACAGAGGTGGTGTTCACCCTCTACCACCGTGACGGCATGGACGAGGCGGCGTTCGAAGCCGATGCCGCCGCCGTGGACCGGGACCTGCACACGCTCAAGAGGCTGCTCGAGGCCTAAACCGGCCCCCTGTTCCGGACCACCCGGGCACCGCGCCGACAGGACCGGCCCGCCCACCGCCGTCGTCATTTTTCCGTGCCGCCGCGGCCAGGCAGACGTAAACTGAAAGCGCTGGTTCTGACGTCAGATGCGCCCCTACCAACAGCCGAGTTGTTACTCGACGAAGTTTCGAACTCATTGTCTGGGAGGAGAAATGACTACCGCATCACCGCATGCGCATCACGCACACGTCTCGCGCGGAACTGTGCGGAATGCCGCGATGACTTCGGGAATTGTTCTCTTGGTGATCGGTGTGCTGGGCTTCATCCCCGGCATCACCATGGAGTACGGAGAAATGGCTTTCGCCAGCGGCTCCGGCGCCATGCTGATCAACGCGTTCCAAGTGTCCATGCTGCTCAACATCGTCTACCTGGTGGTAGGCGTGGTGGGCTACATCATGAGCCGCACCACCAGCGGTGCCCGGGACTTCCTCATGGGAGCCGGCATCCTGTACCTGGCGATGTGGCTGTACGGCCTGATCGTCGGCCCCGGCGAATCAGCGGCCAACTTCCTGTCCACCAATGCAGCCACCACCTGGCTCAACTTCGTCCTGGGCGCCGTGATGCTGGCCCTGGCCATCGCCTACATGGTGCGCCACCGGGACGAGGCGCGCGAAACACGCTAACCGAAGCCGTCCCGCCGGTTTCCGGCGGACGGTTTGCGGCGGACCCCAGTCGACATGACTGGGGTTCGCTGGCTTCCGGGACCGTCGGATACTGGCTCCGTGACACTCATGATCCTGTGCGGCGTGCTGGTAGCCGCCGGGCTGGCCGCGGTGACCTTTCGGGGCGGGGAGCGGTTCCAGCCTCCGCCGGGCCGTGACGAGTACCTGCGTCGGGACGACGGCGCGCTCGTGTTCGACAGGGGCACCCACGGGAACGACGACGGGGCCCTCGTCCTCGAGCGCGGCACCCACGGGAACGATGAGGGAGCCCTCGTGCACTACGGCGGCACAGCCGTGGACGACGACGGTGTGCTCGTCCTGGACGGCGGCACCGCCGGGAACGACGACAGGGGGCTCGTGCTGGACGGCGGCAACCCCGGGAATGACGACGGGGGGCTCGTTCTCGCAGGCGACACGCACGTGGACGTCGACGCCCAGGTGCCCGAGGGCGGCACCCCCGGGAACGACGACGGAGCGCTTCTGCTTCGCGGCCGCGCCCTGCCGAGCGGCGGCGGTGCACTCCTGGCGCACGTTGCGCGCAGGGTGCTGTGGTGGGCGACAGTGCTGCTGGTCGCCGGCGGGGTGGCCGGGCTGTGCATGGCGGGCGCCGGCGGGCGGTTGATCATGCGCCTGTTGGCGGTGACGTCGCCGGAGGACGACGGAAGGCTGACCGATAACAACCAGACCATCGGAATGATTAGCCTGGAAGGGACCGGGAGCTTCGTCCTTTTCGGCGTGGCCATCGGCTGCGGGACGGCACTCCTCTACGGCTTGGTGCGGTGGTGGCTGCCGGCCGGCCGGGCCGGCGGAGCGGCCTTCGGGCTGTTGCTGTTATTAGTACTCGGTACCGTGCTTGGGCCGTTGCAGCCGGACAGCCGGGACTTTGAGGTGGTGGGCCCTGGCTGGCTCTCGATCGCGGCCTTCTCCGCGCTGGCCATTGCCCACGGCATGCTCGTCGCGGTGGCCACGGCTTGGCTGTCCCGTCGCCTCCCGCTGCTGCGGACGGCCAAGGACCTGCAATGGTACCTTCCGCTGCTGCTCCTACTGGTCCCGCTGGGCGGCGCCAGCGTGGTGGTCGCGGCCTGGATTGTCGCCGCCGTCGTGGTGGGCTGGGCACTTGCGGCCCTCAGAGTGAAGCTCTTCGCAGACTGGCGCGCCGGGCGGCCTGCGGGCCCGGGACGTCGGGAAGAACTGCTGCAGCGGAGGGTACTGCTGGGCGGACGCATCGCTTTGGTGGTGCTGGCTTCGGCCTGCACGCCCGGTTTCATCATCTCCATGGCCACCATCATTGCGGCCGAGCGCGGGTAGTCCACCTACTGCTTCGGTGGGTAGAGCCGACTTAGCGGTGCCGCACCGATTTGCTTCGGCGGGTCAGCCGACGGAACGGTGCCGCGGCCGCAGAGAACAGCACCGCCCCCGCCGGATGGGGAAACGGCGGGGGCGGTGCTGGCCGGCCCGAAGACCGGCGGCAGGACAGCCCGCCGAACGGAGGCGGCGGGCGTGCCGGGCTTGGGGTCTTAAGCGGCGGCGTTCTGCGGAGTGCGGATGGTGGCGAAGCCTTGTGCCCACAGCACAAGCTGGTCGGTCATCGGGGCCAGCGTTCCGGCATTCTGCTCGGTCGGCTTGAACTCGGAGAAGTTCTCGAAGTCGGTGAACAGCGAGAACATCACCTGGTTGCGGACCACAGCCACCTGCAGCTCGGCCAGCATATTGCGCAGGTGTTCGGCAGCGCGGACGCCGCCCATCGAGCCGTAGGAAACGATGCCGGCAGCCTTGTTGTTGAACTCGACGTTCAGGTAGGACAACGCGTTGGCCAGTGCGGACGAGACCGTGTGGTTGTATTCGTTGGCCACGAAGATGTAGCCGTCAAACTCGCTGATCTTGGCAGACCAGGCCTTGGTGTGGTCGGCCTGGTAGTTCTGGTAGGCGGCCGGGTAGGCCTCGTCCAGCAGCGGCAGGTTGAAGTCGGCGATGTCGACGACCTCAAAGGTGGCGTCCGTCCGAGCGGCCAGTTCGGCTGCGACCCAGTTGGCGACGGAGTCATTGACCCGGCCGGGGCGCGTGCTGCCGGTGATGATGGCGATCTTGGGGAGGCCGGCGGCGGCCTCGCTGCGAGCGGCCTCGGCCGGCTGGGCGACGGGGGCATCCGTGCGGGGTTCCGCAGCGGAGGCCGCAGGGTTGGCGGCAGACCGGCGGGCGCTGGACTTGCTGAAAAGATTCTTAAACCAGGACATTGCAGCCTTCGATAGATTGCTTGAGCTTTCAACTATCCTATCCGGCCGAAGAATGACATGTCAACAAAGGCAGGGCTGCCCGGTCCGGGGCATGGGTGGGGCGACTGGGATCGCCCTGAATCCGGGCCGTTGCGGCGGAGAGGCGGGCTCTTTCGGGTTCCGCAGCCAGGGTACGGGCGTACCCAGAGAAGCCGGCTCCCCTAATAGGGAGCGAGACAGGCCTCCGGGCGGGGGGGGGGGGGGGGGGGGGGGGGGGGGGGGGGGGGGGGGGGGGG
>NZ_JBNHGB010000007.1:0-153550 GCF_059090825.1 Arthrobacter sp. Y3224055
CCCCCCCCCCCCCCCCACCCCGGCGCCGGCGCCCCGCCGGGGGGGCCCCCCCCCGCCGCTGCGTTCGGGCGGTGTCAGCCCCGGTTAAGGAACTCGCCCGTTTCCTGGTAGGCCCGGTACATGTCCGGGATCCAGAAGAAGTTCTGGACGAAGCCGTGGTTGGCGCCCGCGTAGCGGCTGACGGTGGTGTCGACGCCGGCCTCCTTTAGGCGCCGGCCGTAGAGTTCGCCCTCGTCGCGCAGGGGATCGTACTCGGCGGTGATGATCAGGGCCTTCGGCAGGCCGGTGAGGTCCTCGCGCTTGATCGGGGAGACCAGCGGGTCGGCCGGGTCCGCGCCGCTCTCGAGGTAGAAGGAGTTCCATGGCTTCAGTGCAGGAGTCTCCAGGCCGTAGCCGGTGGCGTTCTCCCACAGCGAGGCGTAGCGGTCCTCGTCGAAGTCCAGGTCCAGCGACGGGTAGTACAGGACCTGGTGCGTGATCCGGTCGAAGCCCTCGTCGTGGGCCATCGCCGTCACCGCCGCCACGAAATTGGCGCCCGAGCTGTCGCCGGCCAAAGCCAGGTTCTTGCCATCCCAGGCCAGGCTCCCGCCCTGCTCGGCGGCCCAGCGGACCACGCCGTAGCACTCCTGCAGGCTGGTCGGGAAGGCGGCCTCGGGTGCCAGCTGGAAGCCGACGGAGATGACCTTGTAGCCGCTCTCCTTGGCCAGCGCCCGCGCGACATGGTCGTGCGTTTCCAGGCTGCCGGAGAAGAATGCGCCGCCGTGGAAGTACACCAGCAGCCCGTAGGACTCCGCCTCCGCCGGGGTATAGATCCGCACCGGGACCTCGCCCGCTTCAGTGGCCGCAACGGTGTCCTCGACGGCGCGCAGCGGCAGCCGTTCCTCCGGCGGCGCGACGAACTGCAGGTCGCCCGCGCGCTTTGCCTCGGGGTCTGGGCGCGTGCCGTGGTCGAACGGCGGCAGCGTGGCGAGGAGTTTGCCGATCTCGGGGTGGATTGTCACTCGACACCAGCCCCCTTCTCGAAGGACGTGGTCTCCGGGAAGGAGTCACCGATGTCGAACGGCTTGCGGGAGATGTCCTGCAGCACGTCGGTGATGGGCTTGCGCTTGGCCTGGTAGGTGCGCAGGGCGTCCTGCAGGTCGGAGCCGTCCTTGATGGCGTCGGCCAGCCAGGCCGCATCCTGCATGGCGGAGTTCGCGCCCTGGCCCTGGTGGTGCAGCATGGCGTGCGCGGCGTCGCCCACCAGGGCAACGCTGTCCGTGTGCCAGGTCGGCTGCTTGTCGATGTCGTAGACACCGCGGTTCGTCATCGAGGCGATGTCCAGTTCCTGGCCGATCTTCTGCAGGCGCTCGTCGAAGCCCTCCAGCAGCGACCCGATGTACTCGTGCGTGACCTCCGGCGCCCACGCGGTGTCGTCGCTCGGGGCGGTGATGTCGAAGGACACCTGGTTGCGGTGGCGCAGCGGCAGGAAGTACACGGTGGTGCCGTTCTGGCCCACGTAAACGCGGAAGTTGTCATTCTCCACCAGGCCGTAGGCGTCGTCGGCGGAGATGACGGCGCGCATGGCAATAGTGTGGGAGAACACCGGCTGGACCTCACCGAAGATCTGGTTGCGGACGCTGGAGCGGATGCCGTCGGCGCCCACTACCAGGTCGGCTGTGACCTCCACGCCGTTCTCGAACTTCACCGTGGCGGAGTTGCCCTTGTCGGCGATGCTGATCATCTTGTGCCCGATGTGAACCCGCTCGGCCGGCAGCAGGCGCAGGAGGGTCTCGATGACGTCCCCGCGGTGGACCATGCGGCAGTGGTTGGTCTGGGCGTACTCGTTGATGCCCGGCCACGGGTCGCGGGCGATGAGCTCGCCGTTGGCCTGGTAGACCTCGATGGCCTCGGAGGGGGCGGAGACCTTCTCGAATTCTTCGAACACGCCCCACTTGCGCAGCACCTCCACGGTCGGCGGGCGCAGGCCGATGCCGGCCCCTACTTCGCCAAGCTCGGGGGCCTGCTCGTAGACGTGCACGTCGGCGCCGAGCTGCAGCAGTGCCAGGGCAGCGGAAGCGCCGGCGTAGCCGCCGCCCACGACGGCCACCTTCAGGTTCTGGATGTCGGAAGTCTGCATTGTTCTGTTGTTCCTTCACTGGGCGCCGGTGCAGGCGTCCTCGGGGTGAGTGTTGGGTTGGAGTCGCCGCCGTCCTCGTAGGCGGCAGCGGAGCCGGCGCGTGACGCCGGATGGAGTGATGCGGGTCAGGCCTTGATGGAGAGGAAATCGGCCGGGTTGTCCTCGAGGAGGAGCTTGATGGTGGCGTCGTCGATGCCGGCGGCGCGCATGTCCGGGAGCATGTCGTCGAAGATGTAGTTGATGGTGTGGCCCTTCACGCCCGGCCAGCCCAGCGGGCTGCAGTTGGCGTCTGCCGAGACGAGCAGCTTGTCCGCGTAGCCCTTGTTCACCAGCTTGACGAAGTGCTCCATGCGTTCGGCGCGTTTGCGGCCCCAGAACGGCGGGTCGGGCAGTTCGAGGTCGTACCCGAAGGTGTCGAAGCCGATGCGGCCGCCCTGCTCGTAAATCCAGTCGTGCGGCGTGATCGGTGCGTTCAGGCCGTCGTCGGCGTGGCCGAAGAGGACGCGATCCAACGGGAGGCCCTCCTCGTTGAAGATGTTCACGGCGGGCTCGGGGTCGATCGCCAGATGCGTGAGGATCGGGACCCCGGTGAGGACGGCGGCGCGGGCGGCGGCGCGGTAGATCCGCTTGTCGAGTTCGGTCATCTTGCCGCCGCGGCTCACGCCGACCTTGATGACGCCGGCCTTGGCGCCCGTGTCGCCGATCCCCACCGTGATTTCGTGGATGAAAACCTTCGCCAGGTAGTCCACCGACGCCCGTGCAAAGTGCGGCAGGGCGGTGTCGCCGCCCACGAAGCCGGTGCAGGCCACGATGTGGACGCCGGTCTTGGCCGAGAGGGACTTGTAATAGTCGACGTCGCGGCCGTTGCAGATGCCGGTGGCGTCCACGAAGGTGCCGCCGCCGTTTTCACGGAACCTGCGCAGCTTCGGCACGGTTTCTTCGTAGGCCTGCTCCGGCGACTTCCACCATCGCGTGTCGAGCTCGGAGCCGGGCATGCCGTAGCCGATGTGTTCGTGGACTGCCACGATTTCCAGTTCTTCAGCCGGGATTGTTCCCAGCACGGTGTTGACCTTGGTCATTCCTTCACCTCAGGGTTTCGAAAGCTTGTTGATGGCGGGCCGCGGTGCTCAGCGCACAGCCAGCAGGTTGCGCGGATTGTCCACCAGGATGCGGCGGGCGTCGTCGTCGCCCAGGCCCAGTGATTTCAGGAAGGGGACAAAGGTGGTCAACACGTGGCTGAACGGCAGGTCGTAGTCCGGCTGCCCCTTGGCCACGCCGATCGCGTTGGACGAGAGGATGACCTGGTCCGTGTGGCCGGCCCCGACCAGCTCGAGCACCAGTGAGGCCCGCTCGCGGTCGCTGAGGTAGCCGCCGTCGTCGTCCAGTCCCACGTGGTCCAGGCCCACGAAGGCACCGCGGCGGGCCACCTCAAGCGCCGCACCGGCGGCCGCGGCGTCCTGGCGGTCCAGGCCGCCGACGAGCACCCGCCCGGCGGGCAGTCCCTCGTCCAGGACGACGTCGAGGTCGTGCAGGGCGTCGGCGCCGTAGCGGATGGAGACCGGGATGCCGGTGGCCAGGGCGGTCCGGGCCGCCCCGCGGAACAAGCTCTCGTCGGTGGGGGTCATGCCCTCGCGGGTTGCGGTGCTGGTGACCAGCCCGGCGGCTCCGCGGCGCTCGACCCGCGGGACCACCATGCCCTCGCTGACTTCCTTCGAGAAGAGGTCGGCGAACTTTTCGGCCGGCCACGGGGTCGGCGGGTTGGTCTGCGGGGTGAGGAAGTAGCCGCCGAGCATTTCCTCCGGCCCCATGCCGGTGGAAGCGATGATGTGCACGCCGGTCGAGCGCGAGAGCGCCTCGTACAGCTTCACGTCGCGGCCGTGGAACATGCCGGTGCTGTCCACGATCGTCTGGCCGCCGGCCGCGCGGAAGTCGGTCAGCTTTCCGGCCAGGACCTCGAAGATCTCCGCCCGGTCCATGCTGATGTCCGGGGCGTACTGGGCTCCCGGGACCACCGAGAGCAGGGCCTCGTGGACCGCGACCACACCCAGTTCGTGGGCGGGAACGGGGCCAAGAACGGTATTGGCCGTCGGGTGGGGGGTTGTTGTTGTATCCGTCATTGGCACAACCTTTCGTCTGACGCCACGCCATGCAGACGTCACGCGGGGAAGGATCATGCACCGCGACCTCTGGATTCATTCCTCGCCGAAACCGGTGCAGGCGGCAGTAAACGAAGGAGGAGCCCATCGGGAGGCCCGGCGTCCGCTAACGGCCGCGGGCTCCCGCTGATGTGACCTTGATTACCTGTCAACTAGGTTTACATGATGTAGTGCCAAAGTCAAGGCAATTGACCGGAAAACATCTCGGTTCGTTTTGGCTGACGGGGTGGATTTCCCGCGCGGTCGCGGCCTACTGCCCGGTGCTGAACCGGTACTTGAATTTGTCTGCCTGGTGCACTGCGGAGCGCCATCCGGCGGGCAGGTCGCCCGTGGTGAAGAAGACCGTCTCGATGACGAGCAACGGGCTCCCCACGGCGACCCCGAAGGTCGCGGCCTGTTCGGCGGTGGCCGCGGTTGCCCAGGCTTCGTGCTCGGCGCGGACGTGTGCGATGCCGAACTCTTTCTTGAGGAGTTCGAAGGCGGAGCCAACGCGTTCCAGTTCCGCGGCGGTGGGGCTGAAGTCCCCGGGCGCCCGAATGTAGACGTCGGCTTCGACGAGGGGCTCATCCTCGACCGAGATCAGGCGGGTGAAATGCAGGAGCCGCTCGTGCGCTTCGAGTCCCAGGAGGTCCCGAATCCGGCCGGGCGGTTCCACCCGTTCGATGCCGGCGACCTTCCCCGTCGGATGCAGTCCGCTCTCGGCGAGGTATTGGTACAGGGCCCCCGAGCGCACGTCGGCCGGCCGCTGGACCCTGGTGCCGATGACCGGGAACGTCCCCTTGCCTTGTTTCCGGTAGATGTACCCCTCGCTGGCAAGCTCCTGGAGTGCCTGCCGGATGGGCGCCCGGCTGACCTCGAACCGGCTGAGCAACTGCGCCTCGGTCATTGGCTTCCGTGGATCAGCGATCCCCTCGGCTATTTCCCTGCGCAGAATTTCCCTGATCTGGCGATACAGGGGTACCCCGGACGAGGTGTCGAGCTCGCCATATGCCATGAGTCTTCTGTTCCTCCACGTCGCCCGCCACCGGGATTGCCCTGCAGGAAGTCAACCACAGAACTCAGTCCATTGAGGAGGCGGCGGCCCTAGCCTGCCGATGGCGTGCGACGTAGCCTGAGGTGACTACCGCCGGAGGGGCGTGCCATGGACCAGGACATCCAAAAGTACATCAGCGCGTTGGTCGAGAAGGAACAACAACTGCGCGACTCCGCACCGGAGGAGCCGGACAAGGCCGCCGCCCGCGCCGCCGAGCTGCGCCGCCTGGAAGAGCAGCTGGACCAGTGCTGGGACTTGCTGCGCCAGCGCCGTGCCAAGCGCAAGGCCGGCGAGGACCCGGGCGAAGCTGAGACCCGGCCGGCCGGGGAAGTGGAAAACTACCGGCAGTAGCGGAGCGGCAGGCGGTCCCGGCGGGCTGGGCCCCGCCCCGCCGTCGTCCCCCGCCCCGTCGTCGTCCGTTTACCGCGCGTCAGGCGCCCTTTGACGCCTCGGACTTGGAGCCTGACTTCTTCTTCTTCGAGGAGCCGGCGGAAGACTTGGCCTCCCGGTTCTGCTCGACGCTGCGGCGCAGCGCCTCCATCAGGTCCAGGACCTTGCCGCCTTCTTCCTCTTCGTCCGTGCCGAAGGTCTTTGCCGTATCCAGCGCCTCGCCCTGCTCCAGCTTCGCCTCGATCAGAGTCCGCAGCTGTTCCTGGTACTCGTCGGTGTAGTCCCCGGGCGTGAAGTCGGAGGAGAACGACTCCACCAGCGCGGCGGACATCTCCTTCTCTTTCGCCGAGATCCGCACGGTTTCCTCGAGCGACGGGAAGCTGGCCTCCCGTACCTCGTCCTCCCACAGCAGGGTCTGCAGCATCAGGACCTTGCCGCGGACCCGCAGCGCCGCCAGCCGGGTCTTCTGCCGCAGCGCGAACTGCACGATGGCCGTGCGGTCCGTCTCTTCCAGGGTCCGCCGGAGCAGGACGTAGGCCTTGGACGACTTCGAATCCGGCTCCAGATAGTAGCTGCGGTCGAACATGATCGGATCGATCTGGTCGCTCGGGACAAACTCGACGACTTCGATCTCGCGGCTTTTTTCGACCGGCAGGGACTTGAAATCCTCGTCCGTGATCACCACGGTGTGCTCACCGTCGTCGTACGCCTTGTCGATGTTCTGGTAGTCAACGGTCTTGCCGCAAACCTCGCACCGGCGCTGGTAGCGGATGCGCCCGCCGTCCTTGTCATGGACCTGGTGCAGGCTCACGTCGTGGTCTTCGGTGGCGCTGTAGAGCTTGACCGGCACGTTGACCAGACCGAACGCCACCGCGCCTTTCCAGATGGCTCTCATGCCACTAGTGAACACCCGCGGGCGGTACAAAGCCAGAGGCGAGGGCCTAGCCAACCGGCCGCGCGGCGGACAGACTGGCGGTATGGCCAGCCAGAATTCCAGCCGGATATCCAGCCAGAAGGAGACCGTAGACGTCGACGGGCGCCGGCTCAGGCTGACTAATTTGGACAAGGTGCTGTACCCGGAAACCGGGACCACCAAGGCGGAGGTGATCGCCTACTATTCGGAGATCGCCGAGTTCCTGGTTCCGCATGCCGCCGACCGGCCGGTGACGCGCAAACGCTGGGTTCACGGCGTCGGCACGGCGGAGGAACCGGGCGAGGTGTTCTTCCAAAAAAACCTGGACAAGTCCGCGCCCGACTGGGTCTTGCGGCACACCATCGAGCACAAGAGCAACATCAACGTCTACCCGTTGGCCAATGACCGGGCCACCCTGACGTGGCTGGCGCAGATTGCGGCCCTGGAAATCCATGTTCCGCAGTGGAAGTTCGGACCGCGCGGCAAGATCAACAATCCCGACCGGATGGTGCTGGACCTGGACCCGGGGGAAGGGGCCGGGCTGGCCGAGTGCGTCGAAGTCGCCTTCCTGATCAAGGACATCCTCGAGGGGATGGGGCTCGACCCGAGGCCGGTGACCTCCGGTTCCAAGGGCATTCACCTTTACGCCGGGCTGGACGGCAAACAGACCTCGGAGGACGTCAGCCAGGTGGCCCACGAACTCGCCCGCCTGCTGGAGGCCGACCATCCGGACCTCGTGGTCAGCGACATGAAGAAGTCCCTGCGCACGGGCAAGGTGCTGGTCGACTGGAGCCAGAACAACTGGGCCAAGACCACGATCGCCCCGTACTCCCTGCGCGGTCGGCCGCACCCCACCGTGGCGGTGCCACGAACCTGGGCCGAGCTGGAAGACCCGGACCTGGCTCACCTCGACTTCAGGCAGGTGCTCGAGCGCGTCAAGGAGATCGGCGACCCGCTGGCCGGCATGGCGGGCGGCACCGCCGACGAGCAGTCCCTGCCGGAGCCGGGGCCGGACCGGCTCAGCACGTACCGTTCGATGCGCGACCCGGACCGCACGCCCGAGCCGGTGCCTGCGGTGATCGAGCGGCGCGAGTCGGACGATGAACCGGTTTTCGTCATCCAGGAGCACCACGCACGCCGGCTGCACTACGACGTCCGCCTGGAGCATGACGGGGTGATGGTGTCCTGGGCCGTGCCCAAGGGACCGCCGGTCACGACCGGTAAGAACCACCTGGCCGTCCACACCGAGGACCACCCCATGGAATACGCCACCTTCGAGGGCACCATCCCCAAGGGCGAATACGGCGCCGGGGTGATGACCATCTGGGACAGCGGCACCTACGAAGTGGAGAAGTGGCGCGAGGGCAAGGAAGTCATCATCGTGCTGCACGGACGACCCGACGGCGGCCTGGCGAACGACGGCGGGCCCCCCGGTCCGCGTCGCTACGCCCTGATCCGCACCGGCGGCGAGGACGGCAAGGACAATTGGCTGATGCACCTGATGAAGGACCAGCCGCGTCCTGCTGCCGGGACGGCGGACGGCGGCGGGTCCGGGCGCGCCGGGCGGGCGGTCGTCACCGCCGCGCCTGCGGATGATACCGGCTCCGCACTGCACGACGCCGGGCCGCCGCAAGCGGTGAAACCGATGCTGGCCGTGCAGGGCACCGAGGCCTCCATCGACGAGGAGGAGGGCTGGGCCTACGAAATGAAGTGGGACGGAATCCGGGCCGTCGCCGTCGTTGCCGACGGGTCCGTGCGCTTGGTCAGCCGCAACGGCATCGACATGAGCAAGACCTACCCCGAACTGGCCGACCTGCCAGACCACGTCCTGGCCCAAACCGCGGTGCTGGACGGCGAGATCGTCGCGCTCGATGCCAAAGGACGGCCGGATTTCGGCCGCCTGCAGAACCGCATGAACCTTACCAAAAAAGCGGATATCGAGTTCGCGGCCGCGAAATACCCGGTGGAGTACTTCCTCTTCGATTTGCTGGAACTGGACGGAACACCAACACTTGGGCTGGAATACTCCCAGCGGCGGGAAATCCTCAAGGAAGCGGTGGAGACGCCGGACGACGGACATATCCAGGTGCCGCCGGAGCTGGATGCCAGCGCGGCCGAAGCGGTCGCAGCCAGCCGCGAGGTCGGCCTGGAAGGCATTATCGCCAAGCGCACGGACAGCAACTACGCGCCGGGCCTACGGACGAGGAGTTGGATCAAGATCAAGAACCTGCTGACGCAGGAAGTGGTCATCGTGGGCTGGCGGCCGGGCAAGGGCTCGCGCGCCCGCAAGGTCGGCTCGCTGCTGGTGGCCGTGCCCGACGGCGTGGAGCTGAGCTACCTCGGCCGCGTCGGGTCCGGCCTGACGGAGCGCGAACTGGCCGAAATCGGTGCACGGCTGAAGAAGATGTCACGCAAGACCCCGCCGCTGGAGGGCGTGCCGGCGGCAGACGCCTCCGACGCGAACTGGGTGCGGCCCGCGCTGGTCGGCGAGGTCCAGTTCAGCGAACGCACCGGGTCCGGAAAGCTCCGCCACCCGGTCTGGCGCGGCTTCCGGCCGGACAAGAAGCCGTCGGATGTCGTCGTCGAAATCCCGCAGATTCAGGCCTGACCCGCGGAGCTGCCGCTCAAAAATTTTGACCCTACCCCTATCATTCTGCCGATGAATCGTTAGTCTTTACCAAGGGGAACTTCTGGGGGGAAGTTTCGGGGGATGATTCTTGGGGAAGAAGGCAGAACTGCATCATGGGGAGTTCATTTAAGCCGACTATTCGCGACGTCGCCGAGCGGGCCGGCGTTTCGCTGGCAACGGTCTCATACGTCTTGTCCGGCCGGCACGGGGGTTCAACGAGGATCAGCGAACCGACCAAAGCCCGGGTAATCGAGGCGGCCAAGTCGCTGGGATATGTGCCCAACCACGCCGCCCGGGGCATGCGCCGCGGGCGGACGGACACCGTGGCCGTCGTGGTGGAAAACCTGGATTCGGCCTGGGACCGGCAATTGGCGGAGGTTGCCAACCGTGTGCTGCCGGAGCACGGGTACCGCGTGGTGGTCCTTCTGGGCCAGGAGGCATGGCGGAACTTCATGCTCTCCGGCGGCGCGGACGGGGCCATCCTGGGTTTCAGCACCGAAACGCCCGAGGAAGACCACACCCTGCGCGACCTCGCCGACCGGGGCGTGGCGCAGGTGGTCGTGTCACAGTTCCTGCAGCCTGACGGCTTCGACGTGCTGAAAGTGGACGCGGAGGTCGGCATCGCCGAGGCGGCTGCGTATCTTGCTGCCAGGCACCGCCGCATCGCCGTGCTGCACCGGGGCGGGCCCGCCCCGGGTCCCCGGGGTTCCCGGCTGGGGTTGTTCCGGCAGGCGATGGCCGACCTCGGCGCAGAATTGGACGAAAACCTGGTGCGTGCAACGCACGGGTCTTGGCGTGAATCCTACGAGGAGACCGGCACGCTGCTGAAGTTGTCCGATCCGCCCACGGCGTTCTTCACCACTGCGGATCTGGAGGCCCTGTGCGTCTCCGGCTCCGCCACCGCGGCGGGACTCCGGATCCCGGAGGAGATGGAGATCATCGGCGTGGACACCTCGGATCTGGGACACCACTCCGAACCGCCGCTGAGCTCGGTGGGACCGGAGCCGCTGGTGGGTACCGTGGTGGACCTGCTGATCGACCGGCTGGAGGGGCGCGCCTCCGCCGGCGGGCGCCTGGTGCCGGCGCCGTGGAAGCTGAACCACCGGGGGACCACCGTGGCGGGGATGTCCGGTGATGGCAGCGCCGAAGGCTCGGGCGAGGTGGAGGACAGCGTCTCCAACGGGGCTCCCTAGCGGCGGGCGGCTACAGTGCAGGGATGGAGTACACCCGGCACAGCTACGGCCCGGATCCCAGCCAGTACGCGGAACTGTATGTGCCCGCCCGGCGGCGGCACACCGCCGTCGTCGTCATCATCCACGGCGGGTACTGGCGCGCTGCCTACGGTGCCGAGCTCGGACGCCCGCTGGCCCGGGACCTCGCCAGCCGCGGCTGGGTCTGCTGGAACATCGAATACCGGCGCGCGGGCAATGGCGGCGGCTGGCCGGAGACGTTCGACGACGTTTCCTCCGGCATCGACCGGCTCGCCGACGTTGCGCACGAGTCTGGATTTGCGCTCGAGCGGGTGGTGGGGCTGGGCCATTCGGCCGGCGGTCAACTGGCGGTGTGGGCGGCCGGACGGGGCCGGCTGCGGTCGGAGGAGTCCGGGGTGCGGGTGCCCGGCGCGGCCCCGCGGGTGGAGCTCGCTGCGGTGCTCAGCCAGTCCGGGGTGCTGGATGTGGCGCGCGCCCACGAGCTGGGCCTGAGCGACGGCGCCGTCGAAAACCTGCTCGGGCGGCCGGAGGACGCTGATCCAGGTGCCGCGCATCCCTACCGGCTCGCCGATCCCATGCGGAACGTTCCGCTGCCGGTCCCCGTCTACGCCTTCCACGCCGAGCAGGACGCCGACGTGCCGAGGGAACTGTCCGAGCGCTACGTCGACGCCGCCCGGGCCGCCGGCGGGACGGCCGAACTGGTGCTCGTTCCCGGGGACCACTATGCGCTGATAGATCCTGCCTCTGTTGCGTTTGCGCGCATCCGCGGGGTGCTGGCCGGCCTGGGCTGATGCCGGTGCCGCAACCGGCGGCGCTCTGCTACGTTGGCACTGTGCTCACGGTCATAGGCGAAGCCCTGGTGGACGTCGTCCGCTCCGACACGATGCCCCCGCGGGTGCACGTCGGCGGCAGCCCAATGAACGTGGCGGTGGGCCTGGCCCGGCTGGGCCACCCGGTCCAGTTCGTCGGCCGGTACGGCAAGGACCGGTTCGGGGACCTGGTCCACGGCCATCTGCGCCGCAACTCCGTGTTGGTGCCGCTGGATCCGGATGCGTCGCCGACCAGCGCTGCCACCGCTACCCTGGATCCCGCCGGTGCCGCCCATTACTCTTTCGACCTGCTCTGGGAACTGCCGGACCTCGAAAAGATCCGGCCCCGGCTGCTCGACGAGACGGTCTGGCTGCACACCGGCTCCGTCGCCGCCATGCTGGAGCCGGGCGCGCACACGGTGTACAGGACCGTCCAGCGGGCCCATCCGCGGGCCCTGGTCAGCTACGACCCGAACTGCCGGCCCACGCTGATTACGGACCGGGACTTCGCCCGGCGGCAGGCCGAAAAGTTCGTGGTCCTGGCCGATGTGGTCAAGGCCTCCGACGAAGACCTTCAGTGGCTGTACCCGGACCGTACCGTCGAGGAGACGGCCCGTGCGTGGTTGAAGCGGGGGCCGGCCGCGGTAGTGGTCACGCGCGGGGCGAAGGGCAGCTGGGGAGTGGTCGGTGCCGGGACGGCAGAGGTCACGGCACCGGCGTCGGCCGTCGTTGACAGCGTAGGCGCCGGCGACGCGTACATGTCCGGGCTGCTCGATGCGCTGCTGAACGCGGGATTCTCCGGTTCGGCCCGGCGCGGCAAGCTGCGCGACATGGGCTCCGCCACGCTCGAAGACGTGATGGCGCACGCTGCCCGTGCCGCGGCCATCACGGTGTCCCGGGCAGGGGCGAATCCGCCGCGCCGCGACGAGCTGGGCTAGCCGCCTGCGCCGCCGGAGGCATCCCTAGACTGGTGCAATGCGCCTTATCGCCAGCGACCTCGACGGAACCATCATCGGCCGGGACGGCAAAATCAGCCCCCGCACCGTCCGGGCGTTTCGCAGCGCGGCGGCCGCGGGTGTGGAAATTGTCTTCGTGACCGGCCGGCCGCCGCGCTGGCTGACTCCGCTGGCCGAACAGATCGGACACCGCGGCCGGGTGATCTGCTCCAACGGCGCCGTGGTCTACGATCTGGTGGCCGAGCGGGTGCTCTCGGCGCAGACGCTGCCCCACGCGAACATTCTCGAGGTGCGCCGGATCATCCTCGGCCTGCACCCGGCGGTGACGTTCGCGGCGGAAACGACCGAGGGATTCCTGCTGGAACCGAACTTTCTGCAGCCCGGCTCGGTGGAGCTTCTGGACGGCACCGTGCCCAAACTGTTGCCGGAAAGCCTGCGCCGCTCCGACTCGGTCGTGAAACTGCTGGCCCGGGGGACGGACATCGACCCCGACGCCTTCCTGGCCGAGGTGGGCCCGGCGGTGGGGCATCTGGCCGCCGTGACGCATTCTGCCCCCGGCAACCCGCTGCTGGAGATGGCACGGCCGGGGCTCAACAAAGCGGTGACCCTGGCCGAGTACGCCGGTTCGTTGGGCATCGGCCCCCAGGACGTGGTGGCCTTCGGCGACATGCCGAACGACATCGAAATGCTGCGGTGGGCCGGGGCCGGCTACGCGATGGCCTCCGGCCACCGCACCGCGCTGGAAGCAACCCCGTTCCGCGCCCCGGCGCTCGCCGAGGACGGCGTCGCCCAGGTGATCGAGGAACGGCTGGCGGACCGGCGGCAGGCCTCGCGCGGGGTCTGACCCCTGCGTGGGTCCCGCGGTCAGGAGCCTCGCGCCGCTCCGGCGGGCGCCGCCTCCCGCCGGGTTTCGGGACGCTCGTCCAGATACCGGCGGGCGAACCAGCTGGGGCCGGTGCTCCGGCTGCGCCGGGGCGGTTCTATGTCCGCAACGATCAGCTCTTCATACAGGCCGGCCTCGGCCACCACACCCGTCCCCGGTGCAGCGATGAAGCTGTGGCCCGGCCCGCTCCAGGCCACCGCCTGTGCAGAAGCTCCCCGGCGGGCCAGTGCACGGAACCAGCCGTCCCGGCCGCCGCTGCCGCCGGGCACCACGAGCAGTTGCGCGCCGTCGTCGGAGACCGACCGGCGGGACGTGCCGGGCGCCGGCAGGGCGACCGAGCCGGCGTCGTCCTCCGCAGCCAGCCCGATGAGCAGCCCCTCCAGCGGCACGACCGCGGCGGCGTCCGTGCAGGCCTGGAGCCCGCCGTACGCATCGAACAGCCACAGTTCGGGGCCGTTGCCGTGGCTGCTGCTGCCGGCCGCCACCGCGACCCTGTGTTCCGCCGCGAGCCCGCCCAGTTCGCGGCGGAAATGCGGAGCGAACCCCGCGGGCAGCACCAGCAGCCGTGCCCCCAGCCCGGCCGCCTCTTCCAGCCACATCCGGCACCGCGGCCGGGACCCGTCGCCGAGCAGCCCGGCAGCCTGCACCACGGCAAGACGCATGGACTCCTCCTCATCGGCGGTCGTGGCGGGGCCGGTAGAGTACCGAAGGTGAGCAGCGCCAGCCCGTACCTCAATCCTACGTTTCCCGGTTCCGGGCAGGGCCGGCCCCTGGCCATGTCGCACCGGGGTTTCTCCTTGGACGGTCGGGAGAACTCGATGGCGGCCTTCCGCGCGGCAGTCGATCTCGGCTACGCCTACCTGGAGACCGATGTCAGGTCCACCCGCGACGGCGTGCTGGTGGCCTTCCACGACCGGACGCTGGAGCGTACTACCGACGGCCGCGGAGAGCTGGCGGAGCACACGGCCGGCCAGCTGGCGCGGGTCCGGATTTCCGGTGAGCCGATCCCGACGTTCGAGGAGTTGCTGACCGCGTGGCCGGACGTGCGACTGAACGTGGACGTGAAGGACATGGCCGCCGCCGACGAATTGGCCCGGCTGATCGAGGCCTACGACGCGCACGACCGCGTGCTCGTGGCTTCCTTTTCCGACCGCCGCCGCTTCCGCGTGCTGCGCGGCCTGAGCCGGCCCGTCGCGGGATCCGCCGGCGTGTATGCGACCCTGGCAATATACTTGCTGGGCTATATAGGTCTGGCGGGCCTGATGGCCCGGCTGGTCCGCGTCCACGCGGTGCAGGTGCCGGTGAAGTACGGTCCGTTTACGGTCGTCACGCCCGGGTTTGTCCGGCGCTGCCGTCGGGCCGGCCTGCAGGTACACGTGTGGACCATCAACGACCGCGCCGAGATGGAACGGCTGCTGGCACTGGGAGTGGATGGCATAGTCTCCGACCGCGCCGATATTCTGGCCGAAGTGATGGCTGAACGCGGCAGTTGGCCGCAGAGGGAGTCCGCATGAAGGTCTTGATCGCACCGGACAAGTTCAAGGGAACATTGTCGGCCGCCGAGGCGGCCGCCGCAATGGCCGAGGGCGTGCTGCGGGTCTACCCGGACGCCCACGTGCAGCTGCTCCCGGTTGCCGACGGCGGAGAGGGCACCTTGGAGGCTGCCCTCTCCGCCGGTGCGGCCGAGCACACCGAACGCGTCGTGGGGCCGCTGGAGCGTGAGGTCACCGCATCCTGGGCCATGCTCGAGCGGCCGGAGGGCAAGACCGCCGTCATCGAAACCGCGCGGGCGTCCGGCTTGCTGCTCACGGAGCCCAGCGTGCAGTCGGCGCTCACGGCCCACTCCTACGGGTCCGGCCAGCTGATTGAGGCGGCGCTGGACGCCGGCGCCACCGAGATTGTGCTCGGGGTGGGCGGCTCGGCCATGACCGATGGCGGGTCCGGGGCCCTCCGCGCGCTCGGCCTGAAGGTCCTTGCCGGCGGCGGCGCCGAAGTCCTGCTCGGCGGCGCGGCCCTGGCCACCGCGGACCACCTTGACACCTCCGGCCTGGACCCGCGCCTGGCGGAGACCGTGATCCGGATAGCGGCAGACGTCTCGAATCCGCTGTACGGGCCAGACGGGGCGGCGCACGCTTTCGGTGAACAGAAGGGCGCCGACGCGGTCTCGCGGCGGTTGCTCGACGAGGCGCTGCAGCGCTGGGCCCAGCTGCTGCTGAAGGCAACAGGCCGCGACGTCAACGTGGCGGGCGCCGGCGCGGCCGGCGGCTTCCCCTCCGGCTTCATGGCGCTGGCCGGGGTCCGGGTGGAGCCGGGGTTCGACGTCGTCGCGGACCTGGTGGGCCTCGAGGCCGCCCTGGCGGATGCAGACTTGGTCCTGACCGGCGAGGGGTCGCTGGATCGGCAATCCGAATTCGGGAAAGCGCCGCTGGGAGTCGCCGGGCGTGCCCAAGCCCGGGGCATCCCCGCCGTCGTCGTCGCCGGGCAGATCGACCTGGCGCCGGACCGCCTGGCCCAACACGGGGTGCACGCGGCCGCCAGCGTGGTCGAGGCGGCAGGCAGCCGGGAACAGGCCATGGCCCAGGCCGCGCGCTATGTCACGTTGGCCACGCAACAGGCGCTCGAAGGGGCTTGAGCCCGGGAACCACGCCTATCATGAGGGCATGAGCAGCACCGTCGTCCCGCCGCCCTCGGCCGTCCGCCAGGGTTTTCTCCGCACCTTGGTCCTTTGGCTGGCGATTCCGATGGCGGTGCTGGTGCCGCTCTGGGTGGTGGCCGGACGCGTGCTGTTTGGCATCGGCGGGCAGATGGTGCTCTGGCTGGGCATCAGCCTGGGGCCGGTGCTGCTGGTCCTGCTGTTGCTGACCGGCGTGAAGCTCCTCGAGACCGCCCGCCGGGGCCGGCTGCTTCCGGTGCGGGCCGTCGTGGTGCCGGCGCTGGCCTGGCTGCTGGCGTTCGCCTTCGGCTTCACCGTCCCGGACTTCGGCGGCGGCGCCGGAGAGGGCGCGTCCATCATGTCGCTGCTTGCCGGTCCGTCCGCCTTGGGAATGTCCACCGCGCTGTGCAACCCGTTCGGAATCATCGCCGTCGGGCTGGCCATCGCGGCCACGGTTTTCGCCTACCGGGCCGCGGGCGATGCGCGTCGCGGCGTCACCGCCGACGGCCCCTGACGCAGGCGGGCCTGATGGTGCGCCTTAGGCCTGTTGTGCGTGCCGGGCTTCGCCGTTGCGCCGGACGTGACTGCGGGCATGCTCGACCGCCGCTTCCAGGTCGCCGAACAGGTGCTTGTCGTGGCGCAATGACTCCAAGACGCCGACCCGGCGGGCCAATTCCACATGGCGTTCCTGGATGCCCTTGATGAGCACGGTGACGCCGCGGCGCTCCAGCGCCGTGACCAGGTCGGCCACGACTTTGGCCCCGGTCGCGTCGAGGATCTGCAGCTGGGACATCCGGATGATCACCACCTGCACATTGCGGATGGAAGAGACTCGATCCAGCACCCGGTCGGCCACGCCGAAGAACAGGGCGCCGTCGAGCCGGAAGACTGCGATCTGCTCGTCGCCGTCTGCGGCCGGTCCGGGGATCTCCTCCCGGTGGACTCCGCTGGAATTCCCCAACGCCCTCAGCGCGAAGAACCCGGCGAAGACGATGCCGATCACCACGGCCTGGATCAGGTCGAAGGATACCGTGACGACGGCGGTGACGATGAAGACCGTGGTGTCCGCCCGGGTGGAGCCGAACACGCTGCGCAAGGTGTTCAGCGAGACCATGCGGACGGCGGTCACCATCAGCACGCCGGACAGTGCCGCCAGCGGGATTTGCGAGACGGGCCCGGTCGCCAGGTACACGACGCCCAGCAGCACCAGGGAATGCACGACGACGGAGGCCCGGGTCCGCCCGCCGGCGCGGATGTTTACTGCCGTCCGGGCGATGGCCCCGGTGGCAGGCATCCCACCGAAGAAGCCGGAGGCAACCGAGGCCAGGCCCTGGCCCACCAGCTCCCGGTCCGCGTCGTAAGGGCCCGTGTCGGAGATGGATGCGGCCACCCGGGCCGAGAGCAGGGATTCGATGGCAGCAAGTGCCGCGACGGTGAGGGCAGGCCCGGCCAATGCGCCCATCAGGGCCAGGTCGAGGGTGGGCAGGGACGGGGCCGGCAAGGAGCTGGGTAGCTCGCCGATCTGTGCAACGTCCAAATTCATCAGCTGGGCCACAAGCGTGGCGACGATGATCCCGATGATGGAGCCGGGCAGCTGTGGATTGATCTTCGGCGCGGCCACCATGATGCCGGCCACGATCCCCGCCAGGATGACGGGCCAGAACAAGCCCGCCATGGATGCGGTGCCCAAGGCCTCGACCGCCGACACGGCCGCGTTGGAGCTGGGCCCCGGTGCGGTCCCGAAGGCGGCCGGCACCTGCTGCAGGAAGATGATGACGGCGATGCCCAACGTGAAGCCCTCGATGACCGGCCACGGTATGAAGCTGACGGCACGGCCCAGTTTCAGCACACCGGCGGCGGCCACCATGACGCCGGCCATGAGCGTCAGCAGCGCGAGCGACGATATCCCGTGGCTGGCGATGACCGGCGCAAGTACCACCACCATGGCGCCGGTGGGTCCCGACACCTGGATGTTGGAACCACCGAAAACGGCAGCGACGATGCCGGCGACGATCGCGGTGATCAATCCCGACGCGGCGCCGGCACCCGAACTGACACCGAATGCCAAGGCCAGCGGCAGGGCGACGATACCCACGGTCACGCCCGCCACCAGGTCGTTCCGCCAGGTGCGCGGCAGCTGCGCGTAATCGGCCTTGCCGGGCAGCAGCGCGGCCGCAGCCCTCACCGACTTCATGGCGCCGGTTCCGGTTTGGTGCCCGCGTCCCGGGCTGATGCCGTCGGGCTGTTGTCGGCCGCACCGAAGCCGGCCAGTTGCTGCGTTGCGGTGTGCAGGAGCTGCTGCAGGAGGCTGCGGGCAACGGTCAGCAGGTCGGCCACCTGAGGGTACGCCAGGCGGTAGAAGACCTGCACGCCCCGGCGTTCGGCCAGGACGAGGTTGTGCCGGCGCAAGACGGACAGGTGCTGGGACAGGTTGGAGGCCTCTTGGCCCGTCTCGTTCATCAGCTCGGTCACGGTTACCTCGGGAGCGTCCGCGAGCAGTTCCAGCACCCGGATCCTGACCGGATGGGACAGTCCCTTGAACAGGTTGGCCTTGACTTCGTACAGCGGGGCGTCGGCAGCGGCAAATGGGCTCACGAGGGCTCCCTAGAGTTCATTACTTTAGGAAGCCATCATATAGCGTGCGTGCAGGCCACGCTAAGGCTCCGCTCATGGCCCACGCGTCGCCTCACCAGCCAAGCGTCGCTCGGGCAAGGCCGCGCGGGCCCCGCCGCACGAACCCGCGTCTCGCGGTGCCGCGGTGCCGAGTTCCCGCCCTGCTATCCGCCGGTGGGGGCGGAGGGGGGAACGAATCCGTCCTGTCCGGGTTCGTTCTCGTGCTCCGGGTCCTCGCTCTGGCGGTATTCGCCGTCCGGGCTCAGGCCCGGTACCCTCTGCCCCGCATTGAGCAGGCTGGAGGTGAAGTGCTCGCCGTCGAACTTGGCGGCGGAGTCGTTCTCCGGCTCCGGGGCGCCGATGTCGTGGCGCCGATGCTCGTCGTCGGGCATTGTGGATTCATCGCGTGGCTGGCTCATGGGTCGGTCAGCTTTCGTGCCGGAAACCGAGCTTGATGGTCACCTGCCAGTCGGCGACCCTGCCTTCGCTAAGGTGGCCGCGAACGGACTTCACTTCGAACCAGTCGAGGTTGCGCAGTGTCTTGGAGGCCTCGTTGATGGCGTTGGAGACCGCGGCATCGATCCCGTCGGGCGACGTACCCACAATCTCCGTGACGTTGTAGACGTGGTTGGCCATGCTTTCCTCCTCGAGAAGGTCCCGGGCCGGACGCCGCGGGAGAGATGGCTGCAACGCTAGCCTCCGATGTCCCCGCGGTCTAGGGCACGGCGGCCCGGAGCACGCCCTCGCCTCCAGGCGGCCGCCACGCCCGGCGGTCAGCCGAGCTTGGACGGCCTGACGCCCTCGTCTTCCACGGAATCCACGGGCTCGGTGTGGCGCCAGCGGGCCACCGCACTCATGCCATGGAAAATCAGCAGTGCCGCTGCCGAGCCCAGCGCGATGCCTTCGAACTGCAGCTCGCCTATCGCCCACTTGAAATTGGCGATGCCGATCACCAGGGCCACCCCTGCCACGGAGAGGTTGATGGGGTTGGCGAAGTTCACCCGGTTCTGGACCCAGATCCGCACCCCCAAAATGCCGATCATGCCGTAGAGCACGACGCCGGCGCCGCCCAGGACGCCGACCGGGACGGTGGCGATGGCGGCACCGAACTTCGGGAGCAAGCTCAACAGGACGGCGACAATGCCGGCCACCCAGTATGCGGCGGTGGAGTAGACCTTGGAGGCGGCCATCACGCCGATGTTCTCGGCGTATGTGGTGGTGCCGGAGCCGCCGCCGCTGCCGGCCAGCACGGTGGCCAGGCCGTCTGCCATCAACGCGCGGCCGGTGACGGGGTCAAGATCCTGCCCGGTCATCGCCGACACGGACTTCACGTGGCCGATGTTCTCTGCCACCAGGACCAACACCACGGGGAGGAACAGCCCGATCAGGGAGATGTGGAATTCCGGCGCGTGAAATTCGGGCAAACCGATCCAGGCCGCGTCATTGATCTTGGAGAAATCCACCTCGCCCCGCAGGATGGCCACCACGTAGCCGACCAGCACGCCCAACAGGATGGACAACCGCCCCAGCAGCCCGCGGAACAACACCGTGACGAGCAGGATCGCGACGACGGTGACCAGCGCCGTCACGGGCCCCTTCTCGAAGTTCTGCTTGGCGGCCGGCGCCAGGTTGAGCCCGATCAGCGCAACAATGGCGCCGGTGACCACCGGCGGCATCACCACGTTGATCCAGCGCGTGCCGGCCTTGTGCACCAGCGCGCCGACCAGGAAGAGCAAGGCACCGGCCATGATGAGGCCGCCGAGCGCTCCGCCCATTCCGTGCTGATTCATGGCGGCGCCGATCGGGGCGATGAACGCGAAGCTGGAGCCCAGGTAACTGGGGACCCTGCCTGCCGTGATGATCAAAAACAGAATAGTGCCCACGCCGGAGAACAGCAGCGTGGTCGACGGCGGGAACCCGGTCAGCAGCGGGACCAGGAAGGTGGCGCCGAACATGGCGACCACGTGCTGGGCCCCGACTCCCACGGTGCGCGGCCAGGTGAGCCGCTCCTGGGGTCCGACTACCGTGCCTGGTGAAATGTTCTTGCCATCGCCATGCAGGGCCCAACGGAACGGGGAAGATTTTGCAGGCGTGCTCATGGTGGGCCTCTTCGGGGGAGTCAGCGGGAAAATGTCCGGGGGACATCCTACCGCCGGAACGGCGTGCCGGCTCGCCCGACCGGTCGCGGAGGCCGGGCGGGAACGGCCCGGCCTCCGTTGTCAGGCGGTGATCAGGCGATCACGGCGTCCACGATTGCCTTCGCCTCTGCCTGCACCTGCTGCAGATGGTCCTGGCCGCGGAAGGATTCGGCGTAGATCTTGTAGACGTCTTCCGTGCCGGAGGGCCGGGCCGCGAACCACGCGTTATCGGTCGTGACCTTCAGCCCGCCGATCGGGGCGCCGTTGCCGGGCGCTTCGGTCAGCTTGGCGGTAATCGCCTCGCCGGCCAGTTCGGTGGCGGCCACGTCGGCGGCGGAGAGTTTCGCCAGCGCGGCTTTCTGCTCCCGGGTGGCCGCCGCGTCAATCCGTGCGTAGGACGGCGCCCCGAACTTCTCGGTCAGCCCCGCATAGAGTTCCGACGGCGTGTTTCCGGTCACCGCCACGATTTCGGAGGCCAGCAGCGCCAGCAGGATGCCGTCCTTGTCCGTGGACCACGGCTTGCCGTCGAACCGCACGAAGGAGGCGCCGGCCGACTCCTCGCCGCCGAAGACGCCTTCGCCGGAGAGCAGCCCGGGCACGAACCACTTGAAGCCCACGGGAACTTCCACCAGCTGCCGGCCCAAGTTGGCCGCTACCCGGTCGATCATCGAGGAGGACACCAGCGTCTTGCCCACGGACGCGCCGGCCGGCCAGTCCGGCCGGTGCCTGTAGAGATAGTCGATGGCCACGGCAAGGTAGTGGTTCGGGTTCATCAGCCCGGCATCAGGGGTCACGATTCCGTGCCGGTCCGCGTCGGCGTCGTTGCCGGTGGCGATGTCGAAGGCGGCGCCGCCGCCGCGCACTGCGTTGATCAGCGAGGCCATCGCCGACGGCGACGAGCAGTCCATCCGGATCTTCTCGTCCCAGTCCAGGGTCATGAACGCCCATTGCGGGTCCACCGCCGGATTGACCACGGTCAGGTCCAGCCGGTGCCGCTCGGCGATGGCGGCCCAGTAGTCCACCGAGGCCCCGCCCATCGGGTCGGCACCGATCCGCACGCCGGCGGAACGGATGGCGTCCAGGTCCAGCACCTTCGGCAGGTCGTCCACGTACGCGGCCAGGAAGTCGTACGTACCGATGGACCCGGAGAACCGGGCCTGTCCCAGTGTGATCCGCTTGACGCCGCGCAGGCCCGCCTCGAGCAGTTCGTTGGCGCGGGCGGCAATCCACCCGGTGGCATCCGAGTCGGCCGGGCCGCCGTGCGGCGGGTTGTACTTGAAGCCGCCGTCGCCGGGCGGGTTGTGCGAGGGGGTGATCACGATGCCGTCGGCCTGGGCATCCGGATGGGCCGCGTTATGGGTGAGGATTGCGTGGCTGACCGCCGGCGTCGGGGTCCACCCGGTCCGGGAATCGACCAGCACTGCCACACCGTTTCCGGCCAGCACCTCGAGGGCGGTGTCCTGGGCCGGATCCGAGAGGGAATGCGTGTCTTTGCCGACGAACAGCGGTCCGGCGATGCCCTGCCCGGCGCGGTACTCCACGATCGCCTGCGTGATGGCGGCGATGTGGTCCTCATTGAAGGATGCCTTCAGGCTGGAGCCGCGGTGCCCGGAGGTGCCGAAAACCACGCGCTGGGACGGGTCGGCCGGATCCGGCTTGACGTTGAAGTACGCGTCGCGGAGCGCGGTCAGGTCAACAAGGTCGCTGGGAAGGGCCACTGTGCCCGCACGGTTTGCCATCCCTCCAGCATGCCAAAAAACTACCGATCCGTGGCGATCGGGTGGCGGATCCGACCCGATGGCTCCCGATCTTCCCGCGCGCCTAGACTGGTAGGCAGCACCGAAGCTGCGCAGCAGCGAATCAATCTCAGGGGGAATCAACAGTATGTCCGGCACGGAGAACAGGCCGCCCTTCAACGACCCGAAGCATCCGGGGTGGTACACCGATCCCAATGCGGGCCAGGCCTTGCCGCAGCCGCCGGCGCTGCCCGAGGCGGGGAACCCGTACTCCTACCAGCCCGGCCCCGGCGCGCAGCCGTATACCGGGCAGCAGCCGTACGGCGGACCGGACTACAACCAGCCGATGTACTACACGCCGCAGGTCGAGCCGAAGGGGCTGAGCATCGCGGCGCTGGTGCTGGGCATCGTCTCCGTGGTCACGTTCGGCTTCATGCTGGTCCCGCAGGTCCTGGCCATCGTGTTCGGCCACATCGCGCTGGGGAAGGAACCGGCCGGCCGCAGCATGGCGCTGGCCGGCCTGATCATGGGCTACGCGGTCACCGGCATCTGGTGCCTGCTGATCTTTATCGGCGTCCTCGCCGGAGCGTAGGTCCGTCCGGCGCCTCGCTACATCGCTGGTTGGCTTCCCAGCTTCCCCCGTCGACTATTCAGCACCCGCCCTGCTGAACGCTCAGAAGGGCCGAAGCTGAAAGTCGGATGAGGAAAAGGCCCCTCACGACGGCGATGCCCGGGCCGGAGTGAATCTCCGCCCGGGCATCGCCGTCGTCGTTAAGGTTCCGTCCTAGCGGATGCCGCCCATCAGCTTCTTCAGGGACGGCACGGCCGCGGCCAGGCCGACGCCGAGGATGATCGCCGTCACCCCGATGAAGCCAAAGTACGGGGCTTCATTGGCCGGGTCGTAGTAGCCGGCCAGGATGCCCGCCAGCGTGGTGCCCAGCGAGATGGAGAGCAGGAACAGCGCCACCATCTGGGTCTGGAAGGCCTTCGGCGCCAGCTTGGTGGACACCGAGGAGCCGGTCGGGGAGAGGAACAATTCCGCCATGGTGAACAGGAATAGGATGCCGACCATGGCCAGCAGCGGGGTGGAGTTGGCGCCGCCGCCGGTGAGCGGGATGAACGCCAGGAACGCCAGGCCCATCACGACCAGGCCCAGGGCGAACTTCAGCGGCGAGCTGGGCTGCTTGGGGCCCAGCTTGGTCCACAGGGCAGCGAAGATGCCGGCGAAGATGATGATGAACACCGGGTTGATGGACTGCACCCAGCTGGCCGGCATTTCCCAGCCGCCCAGCGTGCGGTCCAGCTGCTTGTCCGCGTACAGGGCCACCACGGTGAACTGCTGCTGGAACAGCGCCCAGAACGCGGCGGAGGCGATGAACAGCGGGATGAAGGCGTAGACGCGCTTGCGCTCCACCGCGTCCACCTGCTTGCTGGAGAGGATCACCACGAAGTAGACCACGGCGGCGATGATCGCCAGCCAGGCCATGATCGGGGCCAGGTTCGAGGCGGTCACCAGGCCGAAGGCCACCAGCAGCACTATGACGACGACGGCGGCCACGGCCGCGGCGGCGACCTTGCCGTAGTTGCCCCGCGGCAGCGGGTTGGCCACATGGTGCGCGGCCTCGGGCAGGTTCTTGCGGGTCAGGGCGTACTGGGTCAGGCCGATGGCCATGCCCAGCGCCGCCAGGCCGAAGCCGTAGTGGAAACCGAGCTGCACCTGGGCCAGGCCGGTGAGCAGCGGGCCGAAGAGGCCGCCGATGTTCACGCCCATGTAGAAGATGGAGAAGCCGGCGTCGCGGCGGTCGTCCTTCAGGCTGTAGAGCGAGCCGACCAGCGAGCTGGCGGTGGCCTTCAGGCCGCCGGAGCCGATGGCCACCAGGATCAGGCCGATGGCCAGCCCGACGCCGCCCGGGATCAGGGCCAGCGCGATGTGGCCCAGCATGACCATGATGCCGGTGTAGAACAGGACCTTCTCGGACCCCAGGAGGCGGTCGGCCACCCACGCGCCAAGGATCGAGGAGAGGTACACGCCGCCGCCGTAGGCGCCCACCAGGCCGGTGGCAATTCCCTCGTCGATCCCCAGGCCGCCCTCGGCGACCGAGTAGTACATGTAGTAGAGCAGGATGCCCTGCATGCCGTAGAAGGAGAAACGCTCCCAGAGTTCTACGGAGAAAAGGTTCGCCAGCATCCGTGGATGCCCGAAGAAGGTTTTGCCGGTTTGGGTGGACTGTTTTGTTGTTTCCGGCTGCGGATTCCCGGACTGCACGGTATTGCTCACGGTGTTCTATTCTGACAGTCCCCTACATGAAATGTCATATTCTGCGCCCGTGGCCGGGCGGCGTGTTAATGCAAATCCGCAGGTCAGGCCGGGGTTGCAGGATTCATCGCACGCCCTCCAGCTGCGCGGCGGCGGCCAGCAGCATGGCCTCCGAGCCGGGCTTGCCGATCAGCTGGACGCCCATGGACAGGCCCTCCTCGGTGGTGCTGACGGGAACGGCGATGGCGGGCAGCCCGCACACGTTGACTAACGAGGTGTACGGCGAATACTGGCACTGGCGCATGTAGTCCACGTCTGCGCTGTTGGAGGTGTACCAGCCCACCGGCCGGGGGGTCTGGGCCAGCGCGGGCGTCAGAACCAGGTCGTAGCGGCCGAACTGTGCCCGGGTGTCGTCCTGGAAACGCGCCAGCGTGGCCAAGGCGTCCGGCAGCGCCTCCGGCCCGCGCTTCAGGGCGCGGCGGCGGAAGGAACGGGTGAGCGGCATGAGCTGCGGTTCGTGGCCGGCCTCCAGCTCCAGCCGGGCCAGGCCGGAGGTCCAGACCGTGGCAAACGCCTCCGGGTAGCGGTTGTCGTAGCGGATCTCCGCTTCGTCGAGCGCGTGGCCCATCCCCAGCAGCAGCTCCACCGCGGTATCCAACGCCTCGCGCGCCTCCGGCTCCAGCGACAGCGGGTAGGCGGACTCGAACGGAGAGTCGGTGCTGATGCCGATCCGAAAGCGCCCTTCGGCGCGAAGCGCGGCGGCCAGGAAGCCGGGTTCCCCCGGGAAGGCCGCGCGGGCCAGCTGCTCGTCCGCCATGGCGTCCATCAGCAGCCCGGCATCGGCCGCCGTGCGGGCCAAGGGCCCGGCGACCACCAGCCGGCCCGGGTCGTCTCCGATGCTGCCGGCCGGGAGCCGGCCGCGCCCCGGTTTCAACCCCACCAGCCCGGTGGCGGCCGCCGGAATCCGGACCGAGCCGCCGCCGTCCGAACCCGGGGCGAAGGGCAGCAGGCCGGCGGCCACGGCGGCCGCGCTACCGCCGGAGGAACCGCCCGGGCTCAGCGCCGGGTCCAGCGGGTTGCGGGCCGGCGGCGCCACACGGTTCTCGCTGTAGGAGGTCAGGCCGAATTCGGGGACTTGGGTCTTGCCGAGGCTGATGCTGCCGGCGGATTCGAGGACGTTCACCAAGGGGTGGTTGGCCAGGGCGGGCCGATGCTCCAGGGCCGCGCTGCCGTGGGTGGTCGGGACGCCGGCCACGTCCGTGAGGTCCTTGTAGGCCACCGGCAGGCCGTGCAGCCGGCCCAGGGTCCCGCCGCGTGCCTGGTGGTCGTCCGCGGCGCGTGCCTGCTTGAGCGCCTGGTCGGCGGTGACGGTGACGAAGGCGCCGAGCCTGGGATTCAGGGCATCGATGCGCTGGAGGTAATGCTCCGTCAGTTCGAGGGCGGACAGTTCGCCGCGGGCCACGGCGTCGCGCTGGGCGACGGCCGTCAAGTCATGCAAAGCAGTCATCGCCCGTAAGCGTAGCCCCGCCCGGCGGTGCGGGCTAATCCGCGCGTCCCACCGGCGCGCCGGGTCAGCCGAGGAACCTGGTGTCGATCGGTTCCTCCACCGCGATGGCGTCGGGCCCGTCCCCGGCCTGGGCTGTCACGCGGTAGGCGAGTTTCCCGTCGGTCTCGCTGACCGCCTCGGCCAGTTCGGTGCCGCGGTAGACCAGTCCGACCCCGTCGTCGGTGCAGTGCGTTTCGCCCAGGATGCCGTCCGCCACGAGCCGGTGCACCAACGGCCGGCGCTGCGGTTCCGAGTCGTAGTGGACGCCGTTGTCGTAGGGCAGCAACGCCAGCCCGTTCGTGACCGGCCGCAGCTCGGGGCCGAAGGAGTCGGTAGTGCCGCCGCGGAACCAACAGATGGAACCGGCGGAGACCCCTGCCAGCACCACGCCGGCCTGCCAGACCCGCCTGAAAATGGCGTCCAGGCCGTGGACCCGCCACACCGCCAGCAGGTTCGCCACCGAACCGCCGCCCACCCACACCACATCCTGGCCCAGCAGGTGTTCCTCGATGTCCGCCACATTGGGCATGGTGAACAGGTTCAGATGGCTCAGGCCGTAACCGGCAACCCTGGCCGCCTCGTCCAGCTCGGCCTGGAGCCAGCGCTGGTCGCCGCCGGCGGTGCCCACGTGGACCAGCCGCGGTGCCCGCCCCGTGGGCCCCGCCAGTTCGACGGCGTGGTGCACCAGGTGGTGGAACGCGATCCGGCTGCGAACGCCGGCCGTGATTCCGCCGGACGTAGCAAGGATGGTCGGCTGGTCTGCGGCCATCGGTACCCCTGTCTCATTACGGTGCGGCGGACGATCCCACTATAGGCTTGGAAAGGGGGCAAATCGCGGGTGCGCCCGGAGCAGGAATTCACCAGCGGCGGCACGGCCCGCCGCGGATCACGGAGGTTGCCATGAGCGATATCGAGAATGTGGATGTCAACAGCATCGGCGGCGACGCCACCATTCTGGACGTGCGCGAAGACTATGAATGGGAAGCCGGACACATTGCGGGCGCCGTGCACATCCCGCTCAACGAGCTGCCGCTGCGCCTGGAGGAACTGGACCCCGATGTGGACCTGCATGTGGTGTGCCGCAGCGGCGGTCGGTCCTTCCGGGCCACCGAATGGCTGAACGGGAACGGATACTCGGCGGTGAACGTCGACGGCGGGATGGGTGCCTGGCTGGATGCCGGCAAACCGATCGTCTCGGAGAACGGGCAGGAGCCCCGGGTCCAGTAATGGCAGGCGTCTACACCTTCCTGGGGCCGGAGGGAACCTTCACCGAGGCCGCCCTCCTCCAGGTTCCCGGGGCGGCTGCCGCGCGCCGGATTCCGGCCGCGAGTGTCGACGCCGCCGTGGACGCCGTTCGCGCGGGCGAAGCCGGCGCGGCCATGGTCCCGATCGAAAACTCGGTCGAGGGCGGCGTCAGCGCCACGCTGGATGCCATCGCGGGAGGCGAGCCGCTGCGCATCATCGGCGAGGAACTCGTGCCCATCCGCTTTGTGCTGGCGGTCCGGCCCGGAACCGAGCCGGGAGACGTCGCGGTGGTGTCCACCCATCCGCATGCTTGGGCGCAATGCCGTGCCTGGGCCGCCGCGAACATTCCCCAAGCGGAATATCTGCCGGCGTCCTCGACGGCGGCGTCCGCGGTGGGGCTGCTGGAGCCCGGGGCCGGCTACGAGGCGGCGATCTGCTCGCCGCTGGTGGCCCGGCAGCGCGGGCTGCGCGTGCTCGCCGAGGATATCGGCGATATTCCGGACGCCGTCACCCGGTTCATTCTGGTGAGCCGCCCCGGTGTCCTGCCCGCTCCGACCGGCGCCGACAAGACCACCCTGGTGGTCCCGCTGCCGCAGGACCGTCCGGGGGCGCTGGGGGCAATCCTGGAACAATTTTCCAGCCGGGGCGTGAACCTGAGCCGGATCGAGTCCCGCCCCACCGGCCAGTTTTTGGGAGATTATTTCTTCAGCCTCGATGCCGAAGGCCACCTCGCCGAGGAGCGGGTGGCCGACGCCGTCCGCGGGTTGCACCGGATCAGCCCCGGCATCCGGTTCTTGGGCTCCTACCCGCGCGCCGACCGCCGCGGACTGAGTGTTCCGCGCCGCAACCAGGACGAGGCATTCCGGGAGGCCGACCGCTGGGTGCAGGACCTGCTGTCGGCCCGCTGACCGGCCCTGCCGGACTGTCGACCCGCGGTTATGGTCAGTATGCTGAGGAAAACCGCACCTGCGAACCAAGGATCGGAGCACAATGACGCAGCAGAACGACAGGGACCAGTACCAGGACGGGGAGCCGACGCCGGTGGAGGCGCTCAACCAGACTCCGAGTGAAAACCGCGCGGGCGACCTGGGGGACCAGGGCAACGACCTGCGCTTCGCCGAGGAGCAGCAGTTGATCGACCAGCAGGCGGCCGGCGAATTCCCGGTTCCCCGGGACGAAGACCTGCAGCAGCCGGATGCGGATGTCCCGGCGCTCGAAGCAGACGAACAACCCATCGACGTTCCGGGCGAGGAACTGCACAACACCGACCGGGCCGATGCCAGCGACGATCCGCTCAACACCGGGGGCGACGACACGTAAACACCTCCGTTCCGGGCGGCCGCCGGCCCAGGTGGCCGCCCGGCCGCTGCAGGCCCAAGCCCGCCGGCCCAGGTGGCCGCCCGGGCGCGGCAGGCCCTAGTCGGCCGCCCGGTGGCTGCCGGCGGAGGGGAGCGACTCGGTGCGCACCGCCAGCGACCGCGGCCTGACCTGCACGGTCAGCGACGTGACCGGCCCGGAGGGATCGCCGTCGAGCTGGCTTCCCATCGGCTCGTGCGCCGTGATGCGGACCTTCCGCCCGCGGTGGTACTCGATCACGGGAATCGGCGCGCTGTGCCGCACCAGCGTCTTGGCGGCAATCCACAACCAGCCGATCGCGCTGCGCGGACTGAGCACCACGATGTCCAGTTCGCCGTCGTCGATTTCCGCGGTGGGGATGAAATCGATCCCCGCCGGCAACTTCCCGCAGTTGGCCAGCAGGATGCTGCGGACGCGGCGGGGCCGGGCGGGCCCGTCGTCGATGCTGACCATGACACGCTCCCGCTGGCCGGCAAGGTGGCGGACGCCGGCTTCGGAATAGGCCATCCAGCCGAACCGGCGCTTCAGGTCGTCGCGGGTGTCGGCCAAGACATCCGCATCCACGCCGATGCCGGCGATCACCAGGAAGCTGTCCTGCGACCGTTCGCCGGTCGCCTCGTTCTCCAAGATGATGTCGGCGGTGTCGATCTTGCGGATGATCCCGTGCAGCGCCACATGGATGTTGGTCCGCAGGGCCGCCGGATCCAGACCCAGATTGCGGGCCAGCAGGTTGCCGGTGCCCAGCGGCAGCACCCCCATCGGCACCTGGGTGCCGGACAATTCCGAGGCCACCACCCGGATCGTGCCGTCTCCGCCGCCGGCGATCACCACGTCCGCACGCTCGGCGATGGCCCGCCTGGCCTGTCCGTGGCCCGGGTCCTCGGGCGTGGTTTCCAACACCAGGGGCGGGCTCCAACCGGCCGCCGCGCAGGCTGCCTCCACCTCGCGGCGGGCCTCGTCGGCCGAGTTCTTGGCCGGGTTCAGGATGAAGACCACGCGCTGGTCGGGCAGGCCCGGGGAAGGCGCAAGGGCGGCCGGCACCGCTGTCCGGCGGCGCCCCAGCATGCCGCGAAGGCCCGGCCATCCCACCGCCAAGGCGGCCACCGCTAGCAGGATGATGAGGGCGGGCATCCATTCGGCAGTCATGTTGGTCATAGACTATCCAGCCCCGCCGCTTTGGCCCATTGAGGCCCGCTACCGGCTGCGGCGGGCGCGGAGCGAGGCCGGAAGGCCTTTTTCGGTACCCTTAGCAGGTGATCGATGTAAACGACCTCCGCGCCAATCCAGAGATTTTCCGTGCCTCCCAGCGCGCCCGGGGCGCCGACGAGTCGGTGGTCGATGCCGTGATCGCCGCCGATACGGCCCGCCGGGAAGCGATCAACCGTTACGAGGGACTGCGCGCCGAACAGAATCTCTTCGGCAAAAAGGTGGCCCAGGCCACGGGCGGGGAGAAGGCAGAGCTCCTGGCCCAGGTCAAGGAGTTGGCAGCATCGGTCAAGGAAGCCCAGGCCGCGTCGGATGCCGCCCGGAACCAGCAGGAATCGCTGCTGCGCAGCATCCCCAACCGGATCGAAGACGGCGTTCCCGCCGGCGGCGAGGACGACTTCACGGTGCTCAAGACGGTCGGCGAGCCCCGGGACTTCGCCCGGGACGGGTTCGAGCCGAAGGACCACCTGGCCATCGGCGAGCTGATCGGTGCCATCGACATGGAACGCGGGGCCAAGGTTTCGGGCTCCCGCTTCTACTTCCTCAAGGGCGTGGGCGCCCGGCTGGAGATTGCCCTGATGAACATGGCGCTGGACCAGGCCGTGTCCAACGGCTTCATCCCCATGATCACCCCCACCCTGGTCCGCCCCGAAACCATGCAGGGGACCGGCTTCGATGTGGAGCACGACGACGAGATCTACCGGCTGGAACGGGACAACCTGTACCTCACGGGCACCTCGGAGGTGGCGCTCGCGGGCTACCACGCGGACGAGATCCTGGACCTGTCCGCCGGGCCGACGCGCTACGCCGGCTGGAGCTCCTGCTACCGCCGTGAGGCCGGGGCCGCCGGCAAGGACACCCGGGGCATCATCCGCGTGCACCAGTTCAACAAACTGGAAATGTTCATCTACTGCCAGATCGAGGAGGCCGCCGACGAGCACGCCCGCCTGCTCGCCTGGGAAGAAGAAATGCTGGCCAAGGTGGAACTGCCCTACCGGGTGATCGACACCGCTGCGGGAGACCTGGGCATGAGCGCGGCCCGCAAGTTCGACTGCGAAGCCTGGGTGCCCACCCAGGAGGCCTACCGGGAGCTGACGTCCACCTCCAACTGCACGACCTTCCAGGCCCGCCGGTTGAACATCCGTGAACGCCAGGCTTCGGCGGACGGCGAAAAGAAGGGCACGAGGGCGGTGGCCACCCTGAACGGGACCCTTGCCACCACGCGCTGGATCGTCGCCATCCTCGAGCACCACCAGAACGCCGACGGCTCCGTGAATGTGCCTGCCGCGCTGCGGCCCTACCTGGGCGGCATGGACGTCCTTCCGGTGCTCTCCTAGCGCGCCGTTCCGCCCCGCCGGCGGCACTGCGGTGCCGTCGCGGCGGGGCCGCGTTCACCGGCACTTCATTCGCCCGTAGAAAATTTCCTACCCGCGTGTCTGCCCCCCATGTTTGACTAGGGACATGACAACTACAGCTGACAAGGCTAACGCTGGCATCGACGACCAGCGGATTGCTACGAAAGATATGACAAACAATAAAAACGAAGCCCGGCGCCACAACTTCGTGGAGAACGGGTCCCGCAAACTCGTGGCGCTGGATGTGGACGGCACCCTGGTCAACCACGACGGCCACATGAGCGATGCCGTGCGCGAAGCAGCGCGCGCCGTCGTCGACGCCGGCCACGAGGTGGTCGTCTCCACCGGACGGTCCCTGAATGCAACGCTGCCGATCATCCAACTGATCGGCGTCACCAAGGGGTACGCCGTCTGCTCCAACGGCGGTGTCACCCTTCGGATCGACACGTCGCTGGAGGACGGCTACGAGGTGATCGACCGGGTGACGTTCAACCCCGGACCGGCCCTGCGGGTGATGCGGTCCAAGCTGCCCACCGCCAAGTTTGCGCTCGAGGACGAAGAGGGCAATTTCCTGGCCACGGAGCGCTTCCAGGACGCCAGCTTCGGCATCGAGGCCAAGGGCGTCGACTTCGAGGCGCTGCTGGAGTCCACGGCCGTGCGCGTGGTGGTCTCCAGCGCCGAAAACACTCCCGAGGAGTTCAAGGAAGCCATCGACACGGCGGGGCTCAAGGGCGTGACGTACTCGGTGGGCTGGACCGCGTGGCTGGACATCGCGGCCAACGGCGTGACCAAGGCCAGCGCGCTGGAATCCCTGCGCCGGAAGCTGGACGTCGAGCCGTCGCATACCGTCGCCATGGGCGATGGCCGCAACGACATCGAAATGCTGGACTGGGCCGCCCGGGGCGTCGCGATGGGACAGGCGCCCGAGGAGGTCCTGGCCGTCGCCCACGAGGTCACGGGAACCGTCGAGGAAGACGGGGCAGCAGTCGTGCTGCGCAGCCTGCTGGACTGAGGCGTGCCCGGCTGATCCACCCGGAGGAGGTGCCCGGGTGAATCCCGGGCACACCTGTTGCCGCCGGCTGCCTCGATAGTGGGGGCTGCGGTTCTCAGGCTCCGCTGATCCCGAAGAGGCCGATGACCAGTGCCATGACCAGGAACGTCACGAGTTCGTGCACGATGTTCAGGACGGTCAGTCCGACCGGCCGGCCCTCGAAGGCATCGTGCGTGGCGAAGCGGGCGGCGGTGAAGCCGGCCCAGAGGATGATGGCGGTCAGCACCGTGTTCCACAGGAAGTTGCCGCCGTAGAAATCCTGCGCGATGGCCGCCGAACCCGCCAGCACCCACGCGCTGATCAGGCTGACGATCACCGTGATGATGATCGGGCGTACGGCGCTTTTGCCGTCGCCGGGGCTGACGTTGGCGACCCTCATCCAGTAGTTGCCGAAGACCTTCGGCGTGTACCAGACAGATCCGACGATCAGGGTCGAAAGGGTGGCCACGATGACCGCCCAAATGTTGATCTCCGGAACCATATTGAACACTCCTTGTGTCGTTGACCCGCGGGCGGAGGCGGGCGCCGTCTCCCTCGGAGTCTAGACGCCGCCCGCCGGTATTGCCGTAGCTTCCGGGGCCGTCAGCGCGGCGGGGCGACGGCGGCCGGGGAGGCGGGCCCGTGGACAAGGTCCAGCAGCCGGGCGGCGGCCGGACGGCAGGCCCACTCCTCCACCCAGTGCGAGCGGACCACCGCCTTGCTCACGGCCTGGCTGGTGATGCCCAGTTCTTCGGCAACGTACTTTTGCTGGCCGCGCGCTCCCGGCGTCATCAGGTCCAGCACCTTCCACTCCGCGTCGGTGCGGGTGGCGACGATTTGGCCGATGAGCCGCAGCACGGCTTCTGCTTCGGCGGCGACCTCAGCATCGGGCCCGGACACGGCCAGCGGAACGCGGTCACCGGTTTTCCGGGCCCGGTTCACCGCGCGCCGTGCGTAGACCAGGCCGTACCCTTCGGCGTCCTTGATGTCCTCCGGAAGCGGCGGCCGCAGTTCGCCCACGCCGATTCCCACATGCCAGCGCCTGGCGCGCAGCGCGATCAGGGCGGCGTCGATGGCCGTGGACGGCTTCTCGACCGCGCCGATCGCTTCGTCGCCGACAGACCGCTGAAAGGGGATCGCCGCGGTCAGGTGGCGCAGCGCCTTGATCAGGGCGGGCACCTGGTCGCCCGCCTCGCGGGAATCGCGCTGGTTGATCGTGAGCACGTACATGGCACCAGTATTGCGCCCGTCCGGGCAGGAACAACCGATTCCGGTTGGCTGGTGTGTCCTGCCGCCGGTCGCCCCCGGGGAAGGCAAAAGCGGCCCGGACCTGAAGGGTCCGGACCGCCGTCGCTGTTCCTGCCGGTTTCGAGCGGCAAGGCTCGGTTCAGGCCGGGCGTGGCTGCTCGGCCGTTCGTCGCCGGTTGGCCTTAGCCCTGGGCGGCGAAGCGCCGGATGGAGGCTTCCAGTTCGGCCTCGGCGGCGGCGCGGTCGGCCCAGCCCTCGGCCTTGACCCACTTGCCCGGCTCCAGGTCCTTGTAGCGGGTGAAGAAGTGCTCGATTTCCTTGACGAGGAACTCCGGCACGTCGGACAGCTCCTGGATGTGGTCGAAGCGCTTGTCGGCCGGAACGCACAGCACCTTGGCGTCGCCGCCGCCGTCGTCGGTCATGTTGAAGACGGCGATGGGGCGGGATTCGACCACGACACCGGGCAGCAGGTCGTAGTCCTGCAGCATGACCATCGCGTCCAGCGGATCGCCGTCCTCGCCCAGCGTGTCCTCGAAGAAGCCGTAGTGGGTGGGGTACTGCATG
The DNA here is from genome assembly GCF_059090825.1 of Arthrobacter sp. Y3224055. Classification (NCBI taxonomy): domain Bacteria; kingdom Bacillati; phylum Actinomycetota; class Actinomycetes; order Micrococcales; family Micrococcaceae; genus Arthrobacter; species Arthrobacter sp. Y3224055. Next base: position 34,047 of record NZ_JBNHGB010000007.1, read on the forward strand.
GACGTGAACAGCACCCGGTCCAGGCGGAGGCGGTGGGTCTCATGGTCGATTTCGTACTTGACGCGCGAACCCTTGGGGATCTCGATGGTGACGTCATGCTGCATGGCTTCGCTCCTTGGAGACGTTCGGAAAATTGGCTTCGGCGCCGCCGATGCACGGCCGTGGCCCGGCGCCGGACTACGCTTAACGATATAGGTCTTGCCCTTCCGTACCGGCATCGGGGTTGGCGCGGGGCGTTCCCAACACTTCAAGATCCTCAGGAGGGGCAGCATGGGGCGTGGCTTCCGCGTGCTCACCTCCGGGCTGCTGGCAGTCGTCTTCGCCGTGCTGGCCGTGCCCGCCGCCCTAAACCTCGGCCAGGCCATCGATTGGCCGGAGCCGGAGCCGGTTATCAGCACCCCTGCGGCGCAATTGCCGCCCACCGAGCTGGCGGAGCCGCAGCCGCTCAAGCCGGCCGGCGAGGCGCCGGTGCCGGATCCGGCCGTGCTGGATGCGGCCCTGGACCGGGCCTTGGCGTTCGACGGCGCCGGCGGCTTCACGGGGATCGTCACCGACGCGGCCAGCGGCGACGTGCTGTACGACGAGGCAGCCGGCGAGCCGCTGGTGCCGGCATCCAACCTGAAGCTGCTGACCGCCGTCGCCGCCCTGGACACCATCGGTGCCGGCCACCGGTTCACTACCTCGGTCAAGCGCGGCGGCAAGCCGGGCGTGGTCTATCTGGTCGGCGGCGGGGATGCCTTGCTGGGTGCCGGGGAATCCAAGCCCGGCGCGGTCTGGGGCGAAGCCGGGCTGGCAACGCTGGCAGCAGAAGCGGCCGGGCAGCTGGCCGCCGACGGGTACACCGGTGAACTCTCGGTGGCGGTGGACGATTCCCTCTACTCCGGGGCCGTCATCAGCGCCGCTTGGGACCCGGGCGACGTGAAGAACGGCGAAATTTCCGCCGTGTACCCGCTCGCCCTGTACGCCGGGCGGGAACAGGCCGACGGCGGCGGCGACCTGGTGGCCGACGCCGCCGCGCTGGCCGGGGCGGCGTTCCGCGACGCGCTGGCCGAAGCCGTGGCCGGGCAGGGACTCACGGTGAAGGCCGCGGTGGCACGGGAAGCGGCACCGGCTGACGCGGACGTGTTGGCCGAGGCGGATTCCGCGCGGGTGGCCGATCAGGTGGCCTACATGATGCAGCATTCGGACAACTATGTGGCGGAGGTCCTCGCGCGCAACACGGCCGTGGCGGCGGGCAAGCCCGGCTCCTTCGCGGGCGGCACCGAAGCCATCCGCGAGGCGGCGGGCCTGGCGGGCATTCCCGTGGAGGGCATGGTGCTGGCCGATGCCAGCGGCCTGTCGATGGAGAACCGGGTCAGTCCTGCCCAGCTGGCCGCGGCGGTCAGGCTGATGGCCTCCTCCGAGGACGCGGACCTGCGGGCCGGGATCGGCTCCCTGCCGGTCGCCGGCCTGACCGGCACCCTGTCCGGGCGCTACCTGGAAAACAACCCCGCCGGCGCCGGGCTGGTCCGGGCCAAGACCGGCACCTTGAACACCGTGACGTCGCTCAGCGGCTATGTGGCCAGCGCCGACGGACGCCTGCTGGTGTTCGCCTTCGTGGCCAACGGCCTGAAAGGCTCGACCGACGCCGCGCGCGTGGCCGCCGACCGGGCGGCGACCGTGCTGGCCGGCTGCGGCTGCCGCTGAGCCAGGCCCGGAAGCCGCGGCCGCCGGCTACTCTTCCGCCGACCTTGGCTGCTGAGCCCCGGCCGCCGGCTACTCTTCCGCCGACCTTGGCTGCTGAGCCCCGGCCGCCGAGCCGCTTCAATCGATGCCCGCCGGTAGTGACCGGCTCGCCGCTGATGTGATCTGATGGGACGCATGGACAGTAGCGCACCGACCCCCAGTGAATCCGGCGCCACCCCAGGCCCCGCCCCGCGGTTGGTCAACTGGGAACTGGCCGCGTCCACGGCAGCCACGCTGACCCCCGCCGGCCCCCGGATGAAGGCCGCGGAAATGCGCGCCGCCGTGGCCGAGATGCGCCGGCTGGCGGAAGAGTCGGTGGACCACGTGCACCGCATCACCGGGTTGGAGGCCGCCCGCGACCTGCGCGACTCCGATGTGCTGATCGTGGACCGCGCCGCTTGGTCCAGGGCAAACGCCCGCAGTTTCGAGGTCATGCTGGCCCCGGCTATCGCCGCGCTCGCCGAAAAGCGCCCGGATCAGCTCAAGAACGCCACCACGGCCGTGGGCAGCGTGCTCACCGGCACCCAGATGGGCGCCATCCTCTCCTTCCTCTCCAGCAAGGTGCTGGGCCAGTACGACCCCTTCTGCTCCCTGTTGCCCGGGGGCCCGGCCGCCGGGCGGCTGATGCTGGTGGCGCCGAACATCGTGACCGTGGAGCGGGAACTGAATGTGGTGCCCGCCGACTTCCGCCTCTGGGTGTGCCTGCACGAGCAGACCCACCGGGTGCAGTTTGCCGCGGCCCCCTGGCTGCGCGACCACATGATGGAGCAGATCGGCGGGCTGTCGTCCTCGCTGGTGGAAAAGGCGGACACCCTCGGCGAGCGGCTGCAGCAGACGGTCAAGGCGGCCGTCGCCGCGGCCAGGGACAGCGGAAAGGACGACGGCGGAGGGCCGGGTTCCGCGCTGAAGGGTTCCCTCCTCGATCTGATCCAGGGGCCGGAAGAGAAGGCCGTCTTCTCACACCTGACCGCCGTGATGAGCCTGCTGGAGGGCCACGCCAACGTGGTGATGGACGCGGTCGATTCCTCGCTGGTCCCGACGGTCAAGACCATCCGCCAACGTTTCAACGCGCGCGGCAAGAGCCGCGGCGCGCTGGAAAACTGGATCCGCAAACTCATGGGCCTCGATGCCAAGGCCCGGCAGTACTCCGACGGCGCCAAGTTCGTCCGTGCGGTGACCCGGCAGATCGGCATGGAGGGTTTTAACCAGGTGTGGGAGCGTCCCGAAAACCTGCCCACGGAAGAGGAGATCCACCACCCCGACCTGTGGGTCAGCCGGATGGACCTCAGCCGCGCATGAGCGGTGTTGCAGCGGACCGGCGCAAGCCCCGGTTGCATCCGCGGGTGGCAGACGCCCGGCACCAGCTGCGCCAGGCGCTGGAACAGTTCGGTCCGCCGGCAGCGACCGCCGGGGGCGCCGAACCGCAGCTGTTGCTGGTGGCCTGCAGCGGGGGACCGGATTCGCTGGCCCTGGCCGTCGCGGCGGAATTCTTCAACCGGCCGGCCCGCAACGGTGTCCGTCCCTATCGGGTGGGGGCCGTCGTCGTCGACCATGGCCTGCAACAGGGCAGCGCGGCGGTGGCCGAGGGTGCCCGGCTGCAGCTCGAAACGCTGGGGCTGGCCCCGGTCCAGGTCCGCCGGGTGGCCGTGGAATCGGCCGGCATGGGGCCGGAGGCGGCCGCCAGGACGGCACGCTACGCGGCGCTGGATGCCGCCGCGGCGGAACTCGGGGCCGCGGCGGTGCTGCTGGGGCACACCCTGGACGACCAGGCCGAGCAGGTACTGCTGGGCCTGGGCCGCGGCTCGGGCACGCGGTCGTTGGCCGGCATGCCGGTGAAGCGGGGCCGGTATCTGCGCCCGTTCCTGTCGCTGCGCCGGCAAGACACCGAGGAGGTGTGCGCGGTTGCCGGGCTGCAGCCCTGGCACGACCCCGCCAACAGTGATCCGCAGTACATGCGCTCCCGCATCCGGATGCGGGTGATGCCGTTCCTGGAGGACGAGATGGGTCCCGGCGTCGCCCAGGCGCTGTGGCGGTCGGCACAGATTCTGGCCGCCGACGCCGACTACCTGCAGGCACAGGCGGCCGAGGAATACCGCCGGCTGCGGGTGGTCACACCGGACGGGCTGGAGCTGCCACGGGGAGGCATGGAACAACTCCCGGCCGCCATGAAGCACCGCGTGCTCGCCCTGGCCGCCGCCGAACTGGGCGGCGAAAACCCCAGCTACGAACGGCTGCAGGCGGCCGAATCGCTGCTGCGCCGCCAAGGCTCGGCCGGCCCGGTGCAGCTGGCCGGATTCGTCAGTGTCTACCGCCGGACTGCTGCCAACGCGGTTCACCAAGATGGCACCGGCTATGGCAATCTTGTGTTGAGAACAACTGGCCGCAGCCCCGGCCAGACAGACCGCTAGACCCGGGAGCATGTGGTGGATTCCAACGACGTCCAGGCAGACCTCAAGCACGTCCTCTACACCAAGGAGCAGATCCAGCAGCGCGTCGCCGAGCTGGCTGCCGAAATCGACAGGGACTATGAAGGGCGCGACCTGTTGATCGTCGGCGTCCTCAAGGGCGCGGTGATGGTCATGGCGGACCTGGCCCGGGCACTGCACAGCCACGTCAAGATGGACTGGATGGCCGTATCCTCCTACGGCTCCGGCACCCAGTCCTCCGGCGTCGTGCGGATCCTGAAGGACCTCGAGACGGACTTGATGGGCAAGCACGTGCTCATCGTGGAGGACATCATCGACTCCGGCCTCACCCTGTCCTGGCTGAAGACCAACCTGATTTCGCGCGGCCCGGCCAGCGTGGAAATCTGCACCCTGCTGCGCAAGCCCGACGCCGCCAAGGTGGAAATCGACGTCAAGTACGTCGGCTACGAGATCCCGAACGAATTCGTGGTGGGCTACGGGCTGGACTACGCCGAGCGCTATCGCAACCTGGACTTCATCGGCACCCTGGCACCGCACATCTACGAATAACCGCCGCACCGTCCGCCGCAGGCTAGGCTACGCCCAGAGGGAACTAATGCCCTCCCTTGAGCGTGAAGGAAGACGGACAGTGTATAGCTGTAGTAGCCGAAGGGCTGCCATCACGCGCGGACAAGCAGGAGGGACGGGCGCAAGCCCCCAAGTCGCATGAAATTGAAGAACCTTTTCAAGGGACCGATCATCTGGATTGTCCTGGTCCTGGTCATCCTCCTGATCGCCGTGCCCAATTTGGCCGGTCCGCAGTCTTCACGGGTCGACACCAGTGTGGGACTTGAACTGCTGCAGGACAACAAGGCGGAACAGGCCCGGATGAACGACGGCGCCCAGAGCGTCGACCTGACGTTGCGCGAAGACCTGGTCATCGACGACGCCAACAAGGGCAAGTCGATCACCTTCTTCTACAGCCGCGACCGCGGTCCGGACATCGTGGACGCGATCAACGCCTCCGACGTGGACACCTTCACCGACCAGCCGGTGGAAAACAACTGGTTCATGAGCTTCATCAGCCTGATCCTGCCCATCCTGATCATCGGCCTGATCTTCTGGTTCCTGCTCTCGCGCATGCAGGGCGGCGGTTCCAAGGTCATGCAGTTCGGCAAGTCCAAGGCGAAGATGATCACCAAGGACATGCCGCAGGTGACCTTCGCCGACGTCGCGGGCGTGGACGAGGCCGTGGAGGAACTGCACGAAATCAAGGAGTTCCTCTCCGAACCGGCCAAATTCCAGGCCGTCGGGGCGAAGATCCCCAAGGGCGTGCTGCTCTACGGCCCGCCCGGTACCGGCAAGACCCTGTTGGCCCGCGCCGTGGCCGGCGAAGCCGGCGTCCCCTTCTTCTCGATCTCCGGCTCCGACTTCGTCGAAATGTTCGTCGGCGTTGGCGCCTCCCGCGTCCGGGACCTGTTCGAACAGGCCAAGACCAATTCGCCGGCCATCATCTTCGTGGACGAAATCGACGCGGTCGGCCGGCACCGCGGTGCCGGCGTGGGCGGCGGCAACGACGAGCGCGAACAGACGCTGAACCAGCTGCTGGTCGAGATGGACGGCTTCGACGTCAAGACCAACGTCATCCTGATCGCCGCCACCAACCGTCCCGACGTGCTGGACCCGGCGTTGCTGCGCCCGGGCCGGTTCGACCGGCAGATCGCCGTCGAGGCCCCCGACCTGGAAGGCCGCCACCAGATTCTGCAGGTGCACGCCGCCGGCAAGCCCATGGCCCCGGGCGTGGACCTGCGTTCCCTGGCCAAGCGTGCGCCCGGATTCACCGGTGCCGACCTGGCCAACGTGCTCAACGAAGCCGCCCTGCTGACCGCCCGGTCCAACGCCCAGCTGATCGACGACCGGGCGCTGGACGAAGCCATCGACCGCGTGATGGCCGGGCCGCAAAAGCGCTCCCGCGTCATGAAGGAACACGAGCGCAAGATCACCGCCTACCACGAAGGCGGACACGCCCTGGTCGCGGCCGCGCTGCGTTACTCCGCGCCGGTCACCAAGGTCACAATCCTGCCCCGCGGCCGCGCCCTGGGCTACACCATGGTGGTGCCGGAGGACGACAAGTACTCCGTGACCCGCAACGAACTGCTGGACCAGCTCGCCTACGCCATGGGCGGCCGGGTGGCCGAAGAGATCGTCTTCCACGATCCGTCCACCGGCGCGTCCAACGACATCGAGAAGGCCACCAGCACCGCCCGCCAGATGGTCACCCAGTACGGCATGAGCGAACGCGTGGGTGCCGTGAAGCTGGGCCAGGGCGGCGGCGAGCCGTTCCTGGGCCGCGACATGTCGCACGAACGCAACTACTCCGACCACGTCGCCTTCGTGGTGGACGAGGAAGTGCGCCGGCTCATCGACGACGCCCACGACGAGGCCTACGCGATCCTGACCGAGAACCGCGACGTGCTGGACCGGCTGGCCCTGGCGCTGTTGGAACGCGAGACGCTGAACCAGCGTGAGATCGCCGAGATCTTCCACGACCTGCGCCGCCGCGAGCTGCGGGACGTGTGGCTGTCCAAGGAAACCCGGCCGGTACACAACATCCCGCCGGTGGTCTCCCGCCGGGAGCGGGAAGCGGCCGCCAACGGCCAGCAGCAGGAAGGAAGCCACGGGGCCGTGATCGTGGACCCGAATCCGGCCGGCGGAGACCTTCCCGGGGATGACGGCCGAAGCGGCGTACCCGGCGCCAGCAGCTAGGATCACAGACGTGACCGAATACGATGACGTTGTCGCCGAGCTGGAGTTCGACCCGCTGATCGACCTGCCCAGGATCGAGAAGGCGGTGCGCGAAATCCTCATCGCCGTCGGCGAAGATCCTGACCGCGAAGGCCTGCGGGAAACCCCGCAGCGGGTCGCCCGTTCGTACGCGGAGGTGTTTGCCGGCCTGCATCAGGACCCGGCGGACATTCTCGGCACCACGTTCGACATCAACCATGAGGAAATGGTGCTGGTCAAGGACATCCCGTTCTATTCGACCTGCGAGCACCATCTGGTCCCGTTCCACGGCACCGCCCACATTGGCTACATTCCGTCCCATGACGGTAAAGTGACCGGGTTGAGCAAGCTCGCCCGCCTGGTGGAAATCTACGCCCGGCGCCCGCAGGTGCAGGAACGCCTCACCACGCAGATCGTCGAGGCCATGGTCAAGTACCTGGAGCCCAAGGGCGCGATCGTCGTCGTCGAATGCGAACACATGTGCATGTCCATGCGCGGGGTCCGCAAGCCGGGGGCGAAGACAGTCACCTCGGCCGTGCGCGGCCAATTGCGCGAGCAGGCCACCCGAGCCGAGGCCATGAGCCTGATTATCGGACGATAGCGAAGAGAAGAGACGGTACAGATAGATGGATTCACTCGCCGCAGTCCCCGGAACCGGGCCCGCCACGTCGCCGCTGCCCGTGCTGCGCAAGGCGCGTGCGCCGAAGAAGTTCGCGGACCTGCCCACCGACCGTGCCGTCGTCATGGCCATCCTGAACGTCACCCCGGACTCGTTCAGCGACGGCGGCGACCACGCCAACAAGGAAGCGGCGATCGCCTACGGGCTGAAGCTGCTGTACGGCGGCGCCGACATCATCGACGTCGGGGGTGAATCCACCCGCCCCAACGCCGACTCGATCACCCCCGAGGAAGAGCAGAAGCGCATCCTCCCCGTCATCGAGGCACTGGTCAAGGCCGGCGCCCTGATCAGCGTGGACACCATGCACGTGGACACGGCGGCCAAGGCGCTGGACGCCGGGGCAGCCATCGTCAACGACGTCTCCGGCATGACCCACGACCCGCACATGCCCGCCCTGGTGGCCGAGCGCCAGGTCCCCTACATCCTGATGCACCGGCGCGGGGACGCCCGCGAGGTCGACCCCAAGGCGGACTACCAGGACGTGGTGGCCGAGGTCCTCGCGGAGCTGACCGAATTGCGGGACAAGTTCGTCGCCGCCGGCGTGGCGCCGGAGCAGATCATCCTGGATCCGGGACTGGGCTTCTCCAAGAACGCCGAACACAACTGGGAGCTGCTGCGCGCCACGGACCGGATCGCGCAACTGGGCCACAAGGTGCTGGTCGGCGCATCCCGCAAGCGGTTCCTCGGTTCCCTGCTGACCACCGCCGGCAAGGCCGCCGCACCCAAGGAACGCGACGAGGCCACGCTGGCGGTCTCCGCGCTGGCCGCCGCCAACGGCGCCTGGGGCGTGCGCGTGCACGACGCCGGCGCCTCGCTGGACGCGGTCAAAGTCGCCGCCGCCTGGACCAAGTAGGCCGGGACGTGACGCCAGCATCTCCGGCACGGCCGGACCTCATCAGGGTTTCCGGCATCAAGGCCACGGGCTATCACGGCGTGCTGGAGCATGAGCGCCGCGACGGCCAGCCGTTCGTCGTCGACGTCACCCTCCACACCGACATTCGGGCCGCCGCGGTCGACGACGACCTGGCGAAGACCGCAAACTACGCCGAGCTCGCCGACCAGGTGGACGCGATCATCGCCGGCGAGCCCCTGCAGCTGATCGAAACACTGGCCGAACGGATAGCCGACCATGTGCTGCGCACGTTCGCCGTGGAGGCGGTCGAGGTCACGGTGCACAAGCCGCAGGCACCCATCCAGGTGGAGTTTTCCGATGTCACGGTCAGCATCTACCGGGAGCAGCCATGAGCGTCCGCGCGGTCCTGGCGCTGGGCAGCAACCTCGGCGCACGCAGCGACACCCTCTCGCACGCGGTGGCGGACCTGGTGGACACCCCCCACGTGCGGCTGCGCGAAGTCTCGGCCGTGGTGCAGACGAAGCCGGTGGGCGGTCCCGAGGACCAGCCGGACTACCTGAACATGGTGCTTGAGGTGGAGACCGACCTGGACCCGCACCAGTTGCTGGCCCATTGCCAGGCCGTGGAAAACAAGCACCACCGCACCCGCGAAGTGCGGTGGGGGCCGCGGACGCTGGATGTGGACATCATCACCTACGGCGACCTGGTGCTCAACGACGAGGACCTGGTCATCCCGCACCCGCGCGCGCACGAACGCGCCTTCGTGCTGGCGCCCTGGGCCTGGATGGACTCGAACGCCACGCTCAACGGCGTCCCGGTCGGCGAACTGGCCAAGGCGGCCGGCGACCTGGACGGCGTGGAACCCTACGAATCCGAGCCGTTCGAAGCCGGTCAATAGTGTCCGGCGGGGTGGGGGCTTCGTGAGGACCATCAGATACCGCTGGCTGGCGACCATCGCCGTCGTCACGGCCGTGCTGGGCTGGCTGGGCAACCTGCTCGCCGGGCGCGGCGGGCTGCCGGTGCCCGTCCTGCACCTCTCCTCGCTGGCGACCATGGCCGCCATCGCCGTCTTCACCCTGGTGCTCGGCCTCAAAGTGCGCCGCTGGCGCAACGGCAACCGGGACAAGGAGCTGAATCCGGTACTCGCGGCCCGCACCCTCGTGCTGGCGCAGGCCTGCGCCTATGCCGGGTCGCTGATCTTCGGCTGGCACAGCGGCATCATGGTGGACCAGCTCATGCTGCTGCTGTACCGGCCCGGCCTCGGGGCGCTGCCGGCCGTGCTGGCTATGATGGGCGGTGGCCTGGTCATGGTGGTGATCGGGCTGGTGGTGGAGCGTTTCTGCAAACTTCCGCCCGAGGACACCGAAGCGGCCCAGGACAACGGTACCGAGGCCCAAGGCGAGGGGGAGTATGCCTAGCGAAGCGATCGATCCGGCCGGCATCAGCTGGATCCGGGTCTCGCCCAAGTACGTCACCGTACGACTGGTCAGCTGGGCCATTTTCACGGTCGTCGCCGTCGCCCTGCTGTCCACCCCGCTCGTCCTGGCGCTGACCGGCCTCTGGCCCGGCTTCCCGGCGTGGCTCGGCTGGCTGCTGAGCCTGGGCACGCTCGCGCTCTGCGTCTGGGCCGGGCTCTTGATCCCGCGCCAAGTCAGGGCCATCGGGTATGCCGAACGCGACGAGGACCTTTTGATCCGGCGCGGACTGTTTTTCCAGCGCGTCATGGTGGTCCCCTACGGCCGGATGCAGTACGTGGATGTTGGCGTGGGGCCGCTGGAGCGGGCCTTCGGCCTGTGCTCGGTGAAGCTGCACACCGCCAGCCCGCAGACCAACGCCGGCATTCCGGGGGTGCCGGCGGCAGAAGGAGCCCGGCTGCGCGAACAACTCTCCGACCGCGGGCAGGCAAGGCTGGCCGGGCTATGACCGTACCCGGCAGCAACGGGCAGGCCCCGCTGCCCGGGCAGGGGCCGGATGCGCCCGGCGAAGTAGTGCCGGCCTCCCAAGGGGTGCCCCTGGCACCGGACGCCACCGGCACCTGGCACCGGGTTCACCCCGTTTCGCCGCTGGTCCGCGGCTGGATTGCGCTGGCGGCGATCGCCTACTTCTTCGGCCGGGACTGGTTCGAGGCCATGTTCCGGGGCGACGAGTTCTGGGGACTGAGCGGCGGCCGCGCCGTCTGGACCGTGCTGGTCATGGTCGTGGTCGCGGTGCTGCTGGTGGGCGGATTCTTCCTCTCCTGGTGGTTCACCCGGTACCAGGTCACCGACGACCATGTCCGGGTGAACTCCGGCGTCCTGTTCCGCCAGCACCGCCAGGCGCGGCTGGACCGGGTGCAGGCGATCGACGTCATCCAGCCGCTGCTGGCACGGATCTTCGGCCTGGCCGAACTTAAATTCGAAGTGGCCGACGCCGGAGAATCGGCCGTGCGGCTCGCCTACCTGCCGCTGGCGTCGGCGCAGCAGCTGCGCGCCACCATCCTGGCCCGGGCGGCCGGCCTGCGCGGCGATCCCGCGCACCCCCAGGAAGCGGTGGCCGAAGCCCCCGAACAGCAGATCCTGGCCATCCCGGGCGGACGTATACTCGGCGCGGCGCTGCTGTCCGGAACCACGCTGTTCCTGCTCATCATGCTGATCGCGGCCGGGCTCTCGACCTTTGTGTTCGGTGCCGCGTTCGGCCCGGCCTTTCTGGTCCCCGCGGCGTTCGGCGTGGTGGCCGGCTACTGGTCCACGTTCAGCACCGGCTACAACTTCCGCGCCGCCATCTCCCCGGACGGCATCCGGCTCCGCTACGGCCTGCTGGAGACCCGGGCGCAGACCGTCCCGCCCGGCCGGGTGCAGGCCGTGGAGATCATGCAGTCGCCGCTGTGGCGCCTCAAGGGCTGGTACCGGATGCGCGTGAACGTGGCCGGCTACGGCCTCAGCGCGGAAAACGCGGGCGCCCGCACCACGTTGCTGCCGGTGGGCACGCAGCAGGAAGTGATGCAGATGCTTGCGCTGGTGCTCCCGGACCCGGGCACCGAGGACCCGTTCACCGTCTTCGGGGCGGGCCTTGACGGAATCGCGGGCAAGGACAGGGACGACGCCGGCGCCTCCGACGGCGGATTCGTCACCTCGCCGCGGCGGGTGCGGTGGCTGTCCTGGCTGACCTGGCGGCGCAACGGCTTCGCCGTCACCGGGACCGCCCTGCTGGCCCGCAGCGGCAGGCTCTGGCGCAGCCTCTCGGTGGTGCCGCACGAGCGGACCCAGTCCATCGCGCTGCACCAGGGCCCGCTGGCCCGCCGCCTGCGCGTGGCGGACCTGCGCCTGCATACGACCGCCGGACCGGTCACGCCGGTGATCTACCAGGTCGACGCCGACACCGCCCGCCAGCTCTTCGACGAGCAGTCGGTCCGGGCCGCCGCGGCCCGGCGCCGCAGCGTCCCGGAACGCTGGCTGGAAGCCCGGGAGTCCGGGGCCGGTCCCGTCCCCGGGGCGGCCGAGGGGCCCGCGGGCGGCGTCCGCGGGCCGGCGCAGCAGGACGAACCACAAGGAAGCAAGGAGGGCCGCGATGGCCGGCAGGAGTAGGCCCGGACGGTTGGGCATCGGCGTGATCGGTGCCGGCAAGGTCGGCGCCGTCCTCGGTGCCGCGCTGCGCGGCGTGGGGCACGCCGTCGTCGGGGTGTCAGCGGTTTCCGAGGACAGCCGGGAGCGGGCGGAGAACCTGCTGCCCGGCGTCCCGGTGCTGCAGATCCCCGAGATCGTGGAACGGGCCGAACTGGTGCTGCTGGCGGTGCCGGACGATGCCCTGCCGGAGCTGGTGGACGGTCTGGCCGCGGCCGGGGTCTGGCAGCCGGGCCAGCTCGTGGTGCATACCTCCGGACGCTACGGCACCGCCGTGCTGGGGCCGGCCCGGGCCAAGGGTGCCATCCCGCTGGCCATCCACCCGGCCATGACGTTCACGGGCATGAGCTTGGACCTGGCCCGGCTCAATGACTGCAGCTTCGGGGTGACGGCCGAGGCCACGGTGCTGCCGATCGCCCAGGCGCTGGTCGTGGAGATGGGCGGCGAACCGGTGGTCATCGCCGAGAAGGACCGCACGCTCTATCACGCCGCCCTGGCGCACGCGTCGAACCATCTGGTGACCATCGCGGCCCAGTCGGCGCAACTGCTGGCCGAGGCCGGCGTGGAGCAGCCGGACCGGGTGCTCAGCGGGCTGATGCGGGCCTCCCTGGAGAACGCGCTGGCCTCCGGGGAAGCGGCCCTGACCGGGCCGGTGGCCCGCGGCGACGCCGGCACCGTCCGCAGCCACCACGAGGCGCTGCTGCGCCGCGAGGTGGATTCGGGCGGCACCGACATCCGGCTGGCCTACGAGGAGCTGGCACGGGCAACGGCCCAGCGTGCCCTGCAACGCGGCCTGCTCAAAGAGGCCCGCGCAACCGAAATCCTGGACATCCTTGCCCAGTCCCGTCCGGAGGAGAACGCGTGACGACCCGCCCCCGCCTGGTGAAAACCCATGCCGAATTGAAGGACGCCACGGCCGGCCTGCTGGCGGCAGTCGGGACCGCCGGGCGGCCTTCGCTGGGGCTGGTCCCGACCATGGGAGCGCTGCACGCAGGCCACGCTGCGCTGGTGCGGGCCGCGCGGCAGGCGTGCGACGTCGTCGTGGTTTCCGTGTTCGTGAATCCGCTCCAATTCGGCGAGCAGCAGGACCTGGACCGCTACCCCCGCACCCTGGAAGCCGACCTGGACCTGCTGGCGACGTGCGGGGCGGACGTGGTGTTTGCCCCCGCAGTCGAAGAGGTCTACCCGGACGGCGAGCCGCTGGTCAGGATCGACGCCGGTGCGCTGGGCGCGAAGTTCGAGGGCGCCTCCCGGCCGGGCCACTTCGACGGCGCCCTCACTGTGGTGGCCAAGCTGCTCCATTACGGGCTGCCCGCGGCGGCCGGCGCGGCCGGCTACCGCGCCTACTTCGGCCAGAAGGATGCGCAGCAGCTTGTGCTGGTCAAGCGGATGGTGGCCGACCTGAACTTCCCGGTGGACATTGTGGGTGTGCCCACGGTGCGCGACGACGACGGGCTGGCACTCTCCAGCCGCAACCGTTTCCTCAACGACGCCGAGCGGGAAGCGGCGCTGGTGCTTTCCCGCAGCCTGGCGTACCTCCGCGGACAGGCCGACCGGCACGAACCCTTGGACGTGGACGGCGCGCTGGCCATGATCGAGTCGGTGCCGCCCGTCCGGCTGGACTACCTGGAAGTGGTGGATCCCCGCACGCTCGAGCCGCTGGCCTTCAACTGCAGGGAGACCCCGTTCACCGGCGAGGCCCTGGTGCTGGTCGCCGCGCAGGTCGGCCCGGTTCGGCTGATCGACAACGCGCAGCTCGGCTACTGACGTCCGCGGATGGAAGCTCCGGGACGTTTGGCTGGCCCGGCCCCGGTACCGGTACCCTTAACTACCGTGACCCGCGATAATTCCCCCACCCCACTTCCCGCAGCCGAGGCTGCCGACGCCTCCGAGCAGATGCACGTGCGCATGGCCAAGCGCGCCAAACTCTTGGAGCGCGGCGTCGAGGCGTACCCGGTGGGCGTGGACCGGACCCATACGCTGGCCGAGGTGCGCGAAAAGTACGGCCACCTCGAGGCAGACGAGACCACCGGCGACGTCGTGGGAGTGTCCGGGCGCGTGGTCTTCATCCGCAACACCGGCAAACTCTGCTTCGCGACCCTGCAGGAAGGCAGCGGCGTCCGTCTGCAGGCAATGTTGAGCCTGGCGAACATCGGCGAGGAAGCGCTCGCGGACTGGAAGGCCCTCGTGGACCTGGGCGACCATGTGTTCATCCGCGGCGAAGTCATCAGCTCCAAGCGCGGCGAGCTGTCCGTGATGGCCGACAGCTGGCAGATGGCCTCCAAGGCGTTGCGTCCGCTGCCCGTGCTGCACGCCGGCCTGAGTGAAGAGACCCGCGTGCGGCAGCGGTACGTGGACCTCATGGTGCGCGACGAAGCACGCCAGATGGTTTACACCCGCGCCGCCGTCATTCGCTCCATCCGCGAAACCCTGCACTCCCACGGCTACGTGGAAGTGGAAACCCCCATGCTGCAACTGGTGCACGGAGGCGCGACGGCCCGTCCCTTCGAGACACACCTAAACGCCTTTGACCAGGACATGACCTTGCGCATTGCCACGGAGCTGTACCTCAAGCGCGCGGTGGTCGGCGGCATAGACCGGGTCTTTGAGATCGGCCGGATCTTCCGCAATGAAGGCGTTGACTCCACCCACAGCCCCGAATTCACCACGCTGGAAAGCTACGAGGCGTATGCCGACCAGTTCGTCATGGGGGAGCGCATGAAGGAAATGATCCTGAATGTGGCCGACACCATCGGCACGCGCGTCATTGAAACCCCGCAGGGCACTATTGACCTCAATGGGGAATGGCGCTGGCTCGGTGTCTATCCCGGTTTGTCCGAAGCGGTGGGCCGGGAAATCACCCCGCAGACGGGCGGTGAAGAGCTGCGCGACATTGCCGAACAGCACGGCGTGAAGATCGACCCGAAGTGGGATACCCAGAAGGTGGTCGTCGAGCTGTTCGGTGAAATCGTCGAACCGACGCTGCTGCAGCCGACCTTCGTTTACGACTACCCGCCGGCAGCGCAGCCGCTCGCGCGCAACCACCGCGACAATCCGGAGTTGATTGAGGCCTGGGACCTGATTATCGGGGGCATGGAACGCGGCACCGCTTTCTCCGAGCTGATTGATCCGGTGATTCAGCGCGAACGCCTGACCGAGCAGTCGCGAATGGCGGCGGCCGGAGACGAGGAAGCGATGCAACTGGACGAAGACTTCCTGCGTGCCCTCGAATACGGCGCGCCGCCGATGGGCGGTATCGGACTGGGCATCGACCGATTGGTGATGCTTTTCACCCAGGCGGGAATCCGCGAAACGATTCTGTTCCCGCTGCTGAAGCCGGAGCTGGGCTGAGCATGGAATATCTGTGGGTACTTGCGCCGTCGCTGGGTGTCGGGCTTTTGTTCTATTTCGTGATGAAAGCCATATTCAACGCCGACCGGAAAGAACGCGAAGCGCTGGCCGAGGCCGAACGCGAGGCCGAAAGGCGCGCGGCCGAAGGCCGCGAGGAATAGGGGAAGGCCCCGGACAAGCATCAATTGTCCGGGGTTTTTCCTTTAATCACATTCGCCCGCGCTATACCGGTATTTCCCACCTGGTCAAATCGGATCTGATCCATGGCGGGATTGCAGGACGATCGAATCCGGCTGTATTGCCTTGAAATGGAGTGTAGGACATAATAAGTATGGTTCGGATTATACCGGACATATAGATCCACCCACCCAAAAGGAGCCTTCTGTGGCGCAAGAAGTAAAAATCATTCTGGTTGATGATCTGGATGGTGGCTCGGCCGATGAAACGGTCCGGTTCAGCCTGGATTCCAGCAGCTACGAAATTGATCTTTCTTCATCGCATGCCGAGGCGCTTCGCGACGCGCTCAAGCCGTACATTTCTTCCGGCCGGAAGATTCCTGCCCGGGGCTCCAAGGCCGCCAAGCCGGCCGGCGGCACACGCAACCAGGACGCCTCGGCGATCCGCGCGTGGGCACGGGAGAACGGTTACAACGTTAGCGACCGCGGACGTGTGCAATCCGAAATCATCGAGGCCTACAAGGCCGCCCACGGGGGATAACGGGCGGCCCGTTCCATCACGGGCAGATCGATCGGCGGGGCGGACAGGCAACTGTCCGCCCCGTTTGCCGTCCTGCAGGGGGGCATTACCCCTAGGGCGAACAGAACGCACAACAGCCATCCGGGCACGTAGCATCAAAGTACGCAGTAGCTAGGAGTGTGCGAGATGTTTGAGAGATTTACCGACCGTGCCCGTCGCGTTGTCGTGCTGGCTCAAGAAGAAGCCCGCATGCTCAACCACAACTACATCGGCACCGAACACATCCTCCTCGGATTGATCCACGAGGGTGAGGGCGTTGCCGCCAAAGCACTGGAGTTCCTCGGCGTCTCCCTGAACGGCGTTCGTGAGCAGGTCCAGGAGATCATCGGCCAGGGCCAGCAGGCTCCGAGCGGCCACATTCCGTTCACGCCGCGTGCCAAGAAGGTTTTGGAGCTGTCGCTGCGCGAGGCCCTGCAGCTCGGCCACAACTACATCGGCACCGAGCACATCCTGCTGGGCCTGATCCGCGAAGGCGAAGGCGTGGCCACGCAGGTGCTGGTCAAGCTGGGCGCCGACCTCAACCGCGTGCGCCAGCAGGTCATCCAGCTGCTCTCCGGCTACCAGGGCAAGGAGCCGGTCACCGCCGGCCAGCAGCAGGAAGGCACTCCTGCAGGATCGGTGGTGCTGGACCAGTTCGGCCGGAACCTCACACAGGCTGCGCGTGAATCCAAGCTCGACCCGGTCATCGGGCGCGAGCACGAGATGGAACGCGTCATGCAGGTGCTCTCCCGCCGCACCAAGAACAACCCGGTGTTGATCGGTGAGCCCGGCGTCGGCAAGACCGCCGTCGTCGAGGGCCTTGCCCAGGCGATCGTCCGCGGCGACGTGCCGGAGACCATCAAGGACAAGCAGCTCTACACGCTGGACCTGGGGTCCCTGGTGGCCGGGTCACGCTACCGCGGTGACTTCGAGGAGCGGCTGAAGAAGGTCCTGAAGGAAATCCGGACCCGTGGCGACATCATCCTGTTCATCGACGAGATCCACACCCTGGTGGGTGCGGGTGCCGCCGAGGGCGCGATCGACGCGGCCTCCATCCTGAAGCCGATGCTGGCGCGTGGCGAACTGCAGACCATCGGTGCCACCACCCTGGACGAGTACCGCAAGCACATCGAGAAGGACGCCGCGCTGGAGCGCCGGTTCCAGCCGATCCAGGTGGAAGAGCCGTCCGTGGAGCACGCCGTGCTGATCCTCAAGGGACTGCGGGACCGCTACGAGGCGCACCACCGCGTGTCCATCACCGACGGCGCCCTGGATGCCGCCGCGCACCTGGCCCACCGGTACATCTCCGACCGCTTCCTGCCGGACAAGGCAATCGACCTGATCGACGAGGCCGGGGCGCGGCTGCGCATCCGCCGGATGACCGCACCGCCGGAGCTCAAGGACATCGACGAGCGCATCGCCGAGCTGAAGAAGCAGAAGGAATCGGCCATCGACGCCCAGGACTTCGAGGGCGCCGCGACGCTGCGGGACCAGGAAGGCAGGCTGCAGGACGAGCGGGCCGAAAAGGAACGCGCCTGGAAGTCCGGGGACCTGGATGAGATCGCCGAGGTGGACGAGGACCTGGTGGCAGAAGTGCTGGCCAACTCCACCGGCATCCCCGTGTTCAAGCTGACCGAGGAAGAATCCAGCCGCCTCATGCACATGGAGGCCGAGCTGCACAAGCGCGTGATCGGCCAGGACGAGGCGATCAAGGCCATCTCCCAGGCGATCCGCCGTACCCGTGCCGGCTTGAAGGACCCCAACCGTCCCTCCGGCTCGTTCATCTTCGCCGGCCCCACCGGCGTCGGCAAGACCGAGCTCGCCAAGGCCCTGGCGGAATTCCTCTTCGGCGAGGAAGACGCGCTGATCACCCTGGACATGTCCGAGTACTCGGAGAAGCACACGGTCTCGCGGCTGTTCGGTGCCCCTCCGGGCTACGTGGGCTACGAGGAAGGCGGTCAGCTGACCGAAAAGGTCCGCCGCCGCCCGTTCTCCGTGGTGCTATTCGACGAGGTGGAGAAGGCGCACGCCGACCTGTTCAACTCGTTGCTGCAGATCCTCGAGGACGGCCGCCTGACGGACAGCCAGGGACGCGTGGTGGACTTCAAGAACACGGTGATCATCATGACCACCAACCTTGGCACCCGCGACATCTCGAAGGGCGTCATGACCGGTTTCCAGTCCGGCACGGACACCAAGACCGGGTACGAGCGGATGCGCGCCCGGGTCCAGGATGAGCTCAAGCAGCACTTCCGGCCCGAGTTCCTGAACCGCGTCGACGACACCGTGGTCTTCCCGCAGCTGAGCGAGGAAGAAATCGTCCAGATCGTGGATCTGTTCGTCGAGCGCCTGCGGAAGCGGCTCGCCGAGAAGAACCTCAAGATCGACCTGACCGACGCGGCCAAGGTGCTGCTGGCCACCCGCGGCTACGATCCCACCATGGGTGCCCGGCCCCTGCGCCGGACCATCCAGCGGGAGATCGAGGACCAGCTCTCCGAGAAGATCCTCTTCGGCGAGTTCCACCCGGGCGAGACCATCCACGTGGACGTCGAGGGCGAAGACGACGCCGCGACGTTCGTCTTCAGCAGCACCGGAGCGCCCAAGGCAATCGAGGGAGTCCCGGACACCCCGGCACTGTCCCAGTAGCCTGCACCGTACTGCGCAGGGAGAGCCCCGGCTTCGGCCGGGGTTCTCCCGCTTAACCGGAGGGCGTTGACCCCGGGGCCGGAGGCGGCGTAGCAAAACCGCGTATTGCCGCCATCTCCTGTGATCCGGCACACAAGTAGTGTTTACTTACTCCATGCGTTCTGAAGCAATCACTTCCGAAATGCGGCCCGAGCTGCCCCTCCAGCAGGGTGCCGCCACCCCGTTCCACGACCTGGACCGCTTCATCGCGTTGCCGCGGCTCGGCTCCCTGGCCCTCAGCCCGGACGGCAGCCGCCTGGTAACCTGCGTCAGCGTGCTGAACCCCGCCTGCACCGACTACGTCTCGTCCCTCTGGGAGGTCGACCCGGCCGGTCAACGCCCGGCACGCCGGATGACGCGCAGCTCCAAGGGCGAGTCCGGCGCGGCTTTTGCCCGCAACGGCGACCTGTACTTCACGTCCGCCCGCCCGGATCCCGAGGACCCGGAGAAGGAACCGATTCCGGCCCTGTGGCGCTTGCCGGCCGCCGGGGGCGAAGGCCGCATGGTGCTCTCCCGCCCGGGCGGGGTCGCGGCGGTGCGCTGCGCGCGGGAAGCCGACACCGTGGTGGTCGACGCCCAGGTGTTGGGCGGAGCCGTCGACGAAGAGGACGACGCCGACCGCCGTGCCGCGCGGAAGGACAAGAAGGTCTCGGCGGTCCTGCATTCCGGGTACCCGGTGCGCTTCTGGGACCACGATCTGGGGCCGGGACAGAAGCGGCACTTCGTGCTGGAGGACAATGCGGAGGAGGCTGCCCGAACCATAACCGTGGACGACGAGCCGCAAGTCCGGCTGCGCAACATCACCGGCTGGGCGGGAAACGCCTTGCTGGAAACCGCCGCCGAGCTGAGTCCGGACGGCGCCACCCTGGTGGTCAACGTCCGCCGGCCGCTGGCGCGGGGCGACGCCCGCAGCGTGCTGGCCGCCGTGGACACGGCCACCGGCGTGCAGCGGATCCTGCTTGAGAGCCCGGACACCGACTATGCGCCGGGCCCGGTCAGCCCCGACAACCGCACCGTTGTAGTGGTCTGCGAGACCGTCTCCGGGCCGCAGACCATTCCTTCCGTGACCCTGGGCCTGCTCCCGCTGGCCGGCGGCGAGTTGCGGCCGCTGGCAGCCGACTGGGACCGCTGGCCCAGCCCCGCAGCCTGGCTGCCCGACGGTTCGGGCCTGCTGGTCACCGCAGACGACGGCGGCCGCACCCCGGTGTTCTGCATCGACGTCGTCACCGGTGCCGTGCGCCAGGTGACGCGCGACGATGCGGCCTACACCGACGTCGTGGTCAGCCCGGACGGGCAGTTCGCCTACGCGCTGCGCAGCTCCTACCTGTTTCCGCCCGAGCCGGTGCGCATCGACCTGTCCTCCGGCGAGGCCACGGTCCTGCCCTCGCCCGCGCCCCGCCCGGAGTTGGGCGGGAGGCTGGAAGAGATCACGACGACGGTGGCCGCCGGGGGCGCGAACATCCCGGTGCGTGCCTGGCTGGCCCTGCCCGCTGAAGCGTCCGCGCAAAAGCCGGCGCCGCTGGTGCTGTGGGTGCACGGCGGCCCGCTCGGCTCCTGGAACGCGTGGAGCTGGCGCTGGTGCCCCTGGCTGCTGGTGGCGCAGGGGTACGCGGTCCTGCTGCCGGACCCGGCCCTGTCCACCGGCTACGGCGACGACTTCATCCGGCGGGGCTGGGGGCAGTGGGGGCAGGCGCCCTATGAGGACCTGATGGCCATCACCGACGCCGCCGTGCAGCGTGATGACATCGACGGGACGCGGACGGCCGCGATGGGCGGTTCCTTCGGCGGTTACATGGCCAACTGGATCGCCGGGCATACCGACAGGTTCCGGGCCATCGTGACCCACGCCAGCCTTTGGGCGCTGGACCAGTTCGGGCCGACGACGGACGTCTCCCCGTACTGGGAGCGGGAGATGACGCCGGAGATGGCGCTCGAGAACTCCCCGCACCTGCACGTGCAGAACATCAACACCCCCATGCTGGTGGTGCACGGGGACAAGGACTACCGGGTGCCGATCGGGGAAGGGCTGCGGCTCTGGTACGAACTGTTGTCGCGCTCGCAGCTGGCCGCCGGAGCGGACGGGAAGACCCCGCACCGGTTCCTGTACTTCCCGGACGAGAACCACTGGGTGCTCTCACCGCAACATGCCCGGATCTGGTATTCGGTGGTGTGCAACTTCCTCGCCCGCCACGTGCTGGAGCAGGAGACGGAGTTGCCGGCCGAACTGGGGCTTTAGACTGGCTGGGTGACCGACGCCTTCAGTATCCGCCCCGCCCGCACCTCCGACGTCGTCCAGATCCGCCGGCTGGTCAAGCCGCTGGCCGACAAGCGGGTGCTGCTGGAGAAGGAGGCGGTGGCATACTTCGAAGGCATCCAGGAGTTCCGGGTCGCGGAGACCCCGGCGGGCGAGATCGTGGGCTGCGGGGCCGTGCACGTCATGTGGGAGGACATCGCCGAGGTCCGCACGCTGGCCACCGCCGCGCACTGGCGCGGCAGGGGAGTGGGCCGGGCCCTGCTCGACGAGCTGATCGCCGCCGCCAAGGACCTGGGCGTCAGCCGCGTGTTCTGCCTGACCTTCGAGGTGGACTTTTTCACCCGGCACGGGTTCGAGGTGATGGCCGACCAGTCGGTGGTGGACCCCGACGTATATTCCGAGCTGCTGCGTTCCACGGACGAAGGCGTGGCGGAGTTCCTCGACCTGGCCCGGGTCAAACCCAATACCTTGGGCAACACGCGGATGATCCGCAGGCTTTGATCGCCCGTCCGTCGACACGTTCCGCCCGGGCCCCTAGGGTGGAGGCGTTGGGGAGGGAACAGCCGGCCCCTCGCGCCGGCGCGACGGTAAGGATGACCATGGGTGTGGAAGATGTCCCCGGCGGCGGCAAGGCAGAGCAGCAGGACGGCTCGGCCAAACTGCAGGGAGACAAGCTGGACGGCCTCAGGGACAAGGCCGGTGATGCCGACGGCGACCAGCAGGAGCAGAGCGGCGGCCCAGACGGACCGGGCGGCCAGGCCGACGGGATTGTCGGGGGCCGGCAGGAGCCCTTCGACGGCGGGGACAACTAGCGGCCCCGCCGGGCCGCAGCGAGGGCTGCGCTCCCACCCGCCGGCTGCAGGAACCGGTTTCCTACCCGGGCAGGCCGACGCCCCCGCCCGACGCGACGGCCAAACCGTCCGCGATCAGCCCGTCCAGGGCGCGGCCGAGTTGTTCGTCCCCGGCAGGCAGTGCGCGCAGTGCCGCGAGCGGCGTCCGGTAAGCCGCGGGCAGATCGGCCAGGTCAACGCTGCCGAGCAGGACCTCGCGCGGAACCGAGGACTCGGCCTCGCGCAACACGGCCATCATGGCTCCGCGCACCTGCCGGTCGGTGCCCGCCCAGGCCTGGCCCTTGGGCACGTAATGGGCCTCGGGCCGGCCGGCCCTGACCCAGGCACAGCGGTCCAGGACCGGGCAGGCATTGCACTGCGGCGACCTCGCCGTGCAGATCAGCGCGCCGAGTTCCATGACGGCGGCATTCCACTCCTTGGCGCCCTGGGCCGGCATCAGCTGGTGCGCCGTGCGCATTTCGGCGGCAGTCAGCGACGGCGCGGGCAGCGCGGCTCCGGTGACCAGCCGGGCGTGCACGCGGCGGATGTTCGTGTCCACCACGGTTTCCGGCAGCCCGAACGCGAAGGAAGCGACGGCGGCCGCGGTGTAGGTTCCGACGCCGGGGAGCTGCAGCAGGCTGGCATGGTCATCCGGCACGCGGCCGCCGTGCCGGTCCACGATGGCGGCAGCTGCGGCATGCAGGCGCAGCGCACGGCGCGGATACCCCAGCCTGCCCCAGGCCCGGACCGCTTCCCCGGCCGGATCGGCGGCGAGGTCGGCCGGGCGCGGCCAGCGCCGCATCCACTGCTCCCAGACAGGCAGCACCCGGACCACGGGGGTCTGCTGCAGCATGAATTCGCTGACGAGGATGCCCCACGGGCTGCAGTCCGCGCGGCGCCAGGGCAGGTCCCGCGCGCTGGCCGCGAACCAGGTCCGGATACGCGAATGCAGCAGTTCGGCTTCGGCCGGTTCTGTGGACAGTGCCGGTGCGGCGGCGGGGCGGGGCATGGAACTCCTACGGTGTGACCAACCAATACTGTACTGCCCGGCGTGGTGGTGACGGCACGGGCCGCCGCTGTCCTTAGCCTTAAGGCATGGCAGGCAACGGCACATCCGGCACCCGCGGGCAGGCTCCCGTCCGGCGGCCCAGCCCTGCCGTTTACCGCCGTCGTCGTCTGGTGGTGCTGGCCCTGGCCGTGCTGCTGCTGGCTGCCCTGGTGGCCGCCGGATGGTGGGTCGCCGGCCTGCTGGGCCGGGGAGATCCCGAAGCAGCGGCGGAGGCGCCGGAACCGGCGGCCTCCAGTCCCGCGGCCGCCAGCCCGGCATCCCCGGGCCCGGCAGGCTGCGAGGACCAGGACGTCGTCGTCCGGGCGGAAACGGACGCCCCGGCGTACGGCAGCGGGGAGAACCCCACCCTCATCCTGGAGGTGGCCAACGAGGGCAAGGGGCCGTGCGAAGTCAACGTCGGCACCGACGCCATGGAATTCCTGGTCACCAGCGGAGAAGACCGGATCTTTTCCTCCAAGGACTGCCAGGTGGACCCCGAGCCGTTGATGATGACCCTTGAGCCGGGCAAGGCCGAGCAGGCCCGTTTCGTCTGGGAACGGAACCGCACCGCACCGGGCTGCACCCCGGTGGAAGCCAACCCGCAGCCGGGCACCTACGTCCTGGTCACCAAGCTGGACAAGAAGACCAGCGACAGGACCGTGTTCGAACTGCGCTAGCGCACGCCCGAAGGGATCAGAGGAACCGGTCCAGCAGGCTGGTTTCGGCGATGCGGGACAGGCCCTCGCGGATCACGCGGGCCCGCTGTTCGCCGATGCCGTCCACCGCCATCAGGTCGTCGATATTGGCCGCCATCAGCGACTGCAGTCCGCCGAAGTGGTCGACCAGCCGGTCCGCCACCGCCCGCGGCACCGACTTGACTGCGGCCAGCAGCCGGTAGCCGCGCGGCTGGACCACGGCGTCGAGGGAGTCCTGGCCCACCTGGATGCCGATCACGCTGGCGACGCGGCCCAGGTCGATCAGGTCGTTCGAGGTGAAACCGCGCAGCGTGTGCAGGGCGGCGTCGACGTCGATGCCGCCCTTGATGTCCGCGTAGTCGCGCAGGATCATCTCGCTGTCCGGGCCCAGCCCCGAGGTCAGTTCATCCAGCTGCAGGGAGAGCAGGCGCCCGTCCACGCCGAGCTCCAGCACGTACTGGGAGATCTCGTCCGAGATGCGGCGGACCATTTCCTGCCGCTGCAGGGTGACCGCCACGTCCCGCACGGTGACCATGGCCTCGATCTCCAGCGCGGACAAGGAGCTCGTGACCTGGTCCAACCGGGCGCGGTACCGCTCCAACGTGGCCAGCGCCTGGTTGGCGCGGGCGAGCACCGGCTCCGAGCCCTCCAGCACGTGCCGGATGCCTTCCACATACAACGCGATGATCTGCATGGACTGGCTGACCGAGATGACCGGCAGCCCGGTCTGGATGGCGACCCGTTCGGCGGTGCGGTGGCGCGTGCCCGACTCCTGCGTGGGAATCGACGGGTCGGGGACCAGCTGCACGGCGGCCTTGAGGATGTTCGCCGCGTCCTTGTCGCAGACGATCGCCCCGTCCATCTTGGCCAGTTCGCGCAGCCGGGTGGGGGAGAAATCGATCCCGATGTCGAAGCCGCCGCTGCTGATCTTTTCCACCTGCTGGTCGTAGCCGAGCACGATGAGCGCGCCGGTGCGCCCGCGGAGAATCCGTTCCAACCCGTCGCGCAGCTGGGTTCCCGGAGCTACACGGGCCAGGGTCGCCTTAAGGGCGTCCTCGGGGCTCTTGACCATGGGGGAGTTTCCTTAGGGCCGGCGGGCATGGGGACGAGGCCGCCGTCCTGACAGCCCCAGGGTCCATGATAAGGCCGGACCTCGGCTAATCCGCTCCCGGCGCTCAGCGGAACAGCGTGGACAGCGCTTCGGAGACTGTGTGTACTTCCTTGACCGTGAAGCCGGCCGGCACCGGGCCTGCCCCGTCGGGGGACGCCGGCACGATCGCGTGCGTGAACCCGAGCCGTTCGGCCTCCTGGATCCGCCGCAAGATTCCCGGTACCGGCCGCACTTCGCCGGCCAGACCGACCTCGCCGAAGGCGATCAGCTGGGCCGGGAGCGGCTGGTTGGTCTTGGCCGAGGCGATGGCCAGCACGGTGGCCAGGTCCGTGGCGGGTTCGCTGAGCCGGACCCCGCCCACCGTCGCCACGTAGCTGTCGTCCTTGTGCAGCGACATGGAGGCGCGGCGCTGCAGCACGGCCATCATCATGGCCACACGGGAAGAATCCAGCCCGCTGGTGGCTCGCCGCGGCTGCGCATTGGAGGTCTCGGCCAGCAACGCCTGCACCTCGGCCACCAGCGGCCGCCGACCCTCCAGCGTCACGGTGATGCAGGTGCCGGAGACCGGGTCCTTGGTCCGGGACACGAACAGGCCGCTCGGGTCCGTCAGGCCTTCGATGCCGGCCTCGGTCAGGTCGAAGCAACCCACCTCGTCGGTCGGGCCGTAGCGGTTCTTGACCGCACGCACCAGCCGCAGGCGCGAGTGCCGGTCGCCGTCGAACTGGCAGACCACGTCCACGAGATGCTCCAGCAGCCGGGGCCCGGCGATCGAACCGTCCTTGGTTACGTGCCCCACCAGGATGGTGGTCATGCCCTTGCGCTTGGCGGCGTTGATCAGCGAGGCGGCGACCTCGCGCACCTGCGTCACGCCGCCGGCGGCTCCCTCCACCGCGCTGCTGCTGAGCGTCTGGACCGAGTCCACGATCAGCAGCGCCGGCTCCAGTTGCTCCACGTGCCCCAGCGCTATGCCGAGGTCTGTCTCGGCGGTCAGGTACAGGTTGTCCGCCACCGCCGAAATCCGTTCGGCCCGCAGCTTCACCTGGGCCGCCGACTCTTCGCCGGTGACGTAAAGCACGTCGCGGTCCAGCCGGGCTACCCGGGCGGCAACATCCAGCAGCAACGTGGACTTGCCGATGCCCGGCTCGCCGGCCAGCAGGATGACCGCACCGGGGACCAGGCCGCCGCCGAGCACCCGGTCGAGTTCGCCCACGCCGGTGGCCCGGAAGGCCGCGGAGGTGGCATCGACGTCGGCAATTCGTTCCGCGGGCCGCGAGACGGCGGCCGCGGCCGTGGTGCGCGCCACCACCTGGGTGGCCTCTTCAACCGTTCCCCAGGCCTGGCACTCGCCGCACCGGCCCACCCATTTAGCCGTGCTCCAGCCGCACTCGGCGCAGCGGTAGGCGGGGGCCTTGGAACGGGTCTTGGTGCTCATGGACCCACAGTAACCGGGGCGCCGGACAATCAGAGCCTGGGCAGGTAGGACGTGGCGTCGTCCTGGCTCAGCCCGGCGGCCTTGAGCAGGTCCACCATGAGCGGCCGGAAGACCAGGATCAGGCCCTCGCCCTCCAGAGTGATGACGCCGAGGGTCTTGGGGTGCAGGCGCGTGGCAATCTCCGCCAGATCGTTGCGGGCGCCGGAGAGCCGGCGTTCGCGGGCGCCCGGGTCCCGGTCGGAAAGCCCGGCAGCGAGGATTTCGACGGCGTCGGCGGTCTCCTGGAGCACTTCGGAGAAGCTTGCGATCGCCTCGTCGGACATGGCCGCGTGGTTGATCACGGATGTCAGGCGCCGGGAGAAGACCCGGCTGTTGCGCATGGCCAAATCCGCCATCTCCGCAGCATCCTGCAGGTCCCCCACTTCGTCCCGGTGGCGGCGGTGCGCGGGCGAAATCCGGGCCACTTCCCGTGCCGAGCTGAAGCTGCCGCGGACGTCGTCGATCAGGTTCTGGCTGCCCCGCGCCCTAACCAGGGCGTGCCAGGCCTTGGTGGAGTCGCTGTGGGCGAGGGCGACGGAACACTCGCGCAGCACCGAGGCGAGTTCGTCGAGGAGCGTCTGCAGCTTGGAACGCGGTTCGGAGCGCGGGTCGCCGGGGATCAACATGGTCACGAGCATCGCGAAGGCGCCGCCGATGACGGCATCGAGGCTGCGGGTGAACGGCCCCCCGTCCGGGGCGGGCAGCAGCACCACCAGCACCGACTGCAGCGCCATCTGCGTGGTGAAGATGGTGCCGCTGTCCAGGAACCGGGCCAGGAGGATGGAAACCAGCAGCACCAGGGCTGCCTGCCAGATGCCCGGCCCGAGGAAGTGCAGCAGCAGATCGCCCACCGCGATGCCCAGCGTGCAGCCGATGGCCACTTCGAGCACTTTGCGCGCCCGGGGCCCCGTGGAGAAACCGAGCGCAATGATGGACGAGGTGGCGGCGAACAGCGGGCCTTCGTGGCCCAAGACCTGCT
Source organism: Arthrobacter sp. Y3224055 (assembly GCF_059090825.1). NCBI lineage: Bacteria > Bacillati > Actinomycetota > Actinomycetes > Micrococcales > Micrococcaceae > Arthrobacter > Arthrobacter sp. Y3224055. Next base: position 61,251 of record NZ_JBNHGB010000007.1, read on the forward strand.
CGGCCACGACGTAAGCGGCAACGGCGCAGAAGGTGATCCGCACCGCGGGCATGACCGAGGACTTGCTGCGGCTGAAGCCGGCGCGTCCGCGTTTGCGCAGGAACGACCGGGCCTGTGCCAACGGGGTGCCTGCGCTCATGTTCCCAGTCTAGGCGGGGCTCGCCCGGCCTAGACCGGCCCCACCCGGCCTCGGCAAGGCCCCGTCCGGGCCCACGGCGTCGGCACAGGCCGCCCCCGGGCCCCCGTCCGGCCTGCAAGACCCCGGCCCGGCCCCCGCCCCTAGTATGAGTGCGCTCACAAAGGCAAGGCCTGCACGCCGTCGGTTAGTAAACCGTCCGGTCTTGTTCACCTTGCGTTCACTTTGGCCGTGCACATTCTTTACGTGGCGCCCATAGCCTCGAGGGAGCACGACGCCAGGGCGAAAACACGTCCGGTCGTCCTGATCCGTTCTCACCCTGAAAGGGACCATACACGTGAAGGCACTTCGCATCGGCCGCGCGGCCGCCGTCCTCTCCGTTGCAGCGCTGGCGCTGACGGCCTGTGGCTCCGACAACGCCACCGGCAGCCAGGCCGCCGCAGGCAGCACCGAGACCGCAGCAACGGTTTCGGGCACGCTCTCCGGCGCGGGCGCTTCCTCGCAGGATTCCGCCATGCAGGCCTGGATTGCCGGCTTCGGCGCGCAGAACCCCGAGGCCAGCGTGCAGTACTCGCCGGACGGCTCCGGCGCCGGCCGCGACGCCTTCCTGGCCGGCGGCGTGCAGTTCGCCGGCTCGGACGCCTACATGGACGAGGAAGAATGGGAGCAGGCCAAGGAGGTCTGCGGCCCCGACGGCGCCATGCACATCCCCGGCTACGTCTCCCCGATCGCCGTCGCCTTCAACCTCGAAGGCGTGGACTCCATCAACATGGACGCCGAGACCATCGCCAAGGTCTTCCGCGGCGAAATCGCCACGTGGAACGACGAAGCCATCGCTTCGCAGAACGAGGGTGTGGAACTGCCCGACACCCCCATCACCGTGGTCCACCGCTCCGACGAGTCCGGCACCACCGAGAACTTCGTGGAGTACCTGGCTGCCGCCGCCGGCGACGTCTGGACCGACGAAGTCTCCGGGGAATGGCCCGCCAAGCTCCAGGCCGAGAACGCCCAGGGCACCTCCGGTGTGGTTTCCGCCACCACCGCGACCAACGGGGCCATCACCTACGCCGACGCTTCGGCCGTCGGCGACCTGGGTACCGTGAAGGTCAAGGTCGGCGAGGAATACGTCGAACTGAGCCCCGAGGCCGCGTCCAAGGCCGTTGAGGCTGCCACCCCGGTCGAGGGCCGCGGCGAGCTTGACATGTCCCTGGACCTCGACCGCGACACCACCGAATCCGGCGCCTACCCGATCGTGCTGGTTTCCTACCACATCTACTGCTCGACATATGCTGATCAGAACACCGTTGACCTGGTGAAGGCCTTCGGCAACTACGTGATCAGCGAAGAAGGACAGCAGGCCGCGCAGGACTCGGCCGGCAACGCGCCGATCTCCGAGACCCTGCGCGAGCAGGCCAAGGCGGCTATCGACTCCATCTCGGTGAAGTCGTAGCCCACACGAAGTCCGGTTGGCCCCGCGCCGTCGCAGTTTGACGCGCGGGGCGCAGCCGTGTTCCGGCCGGGGCGAAATTGCCCGGACGGAACGAAGCCGCAAGACTGGCAGAACAGCTAGACGAAGTACAGAACCCGAAGGGTTATGAAGTGTCCCAAACATTGACCGAGACCGGCCAGGGCCGCGCCGGCGACAAGGTCTTTTCCGGCCTTGCGCTTGCCGCGGGGTGCCTGATCCTCTTCGTGCTGTTCTGCGTGGCGGCGTTCCTGCTGTGGCAGGCCCTGCCGACGTTCGGGGCAGACCCGGCCGCCATTTCCGGCGGGAACGGCTTTTGGGGCTACATCTGGCCCATCGTCATCGGCACGCTGATCGCCGCGGCGATCGCCCTGCTGCTGGCGACCCCGGTCGGCGTGGGAGTCGCACTCTTCATCTCCCACTACGCACCGCGGAGGCTCTCCCAGGGCCTCGGCTACGTGGTGGACCTGCTGGCCGCCATCCCCTCGGTGGTCTACGGAGCCTGGGGCATGACCGTGCTGGCTCCCGCGCTCGTCGGTCCCTACACCTGGCTGGCGGAGAACGCCGGCTGGATCCCGATCTTCGAAGGCCCCGCCAGCCAGACCGGCAAGACCATGCTGACGGCCGGAATCGTGCTGTCCGTGATGATCCTGCCGATCATCACCTCGCTCAGCCGCGAAATCTTCCTGCAGGCGCCCAAGCTCCACGAGGAAGCGGCCCTGGCCATGGGCGCCACCCGGTGGGAAATGATCAAGATGGCCGTCTTCCCGTTCGCCCGCCCGGGCATCGTCAGCGCGGTGATGCTGGGCCTCGGACGCGCGCTCGGCGAGACGATGGCCGTGGCCATGGTGCTCTCCGGCGGCGGGCTCATCGCCAGCCTGATCAAGTCGGGGAACCAGACGATTGCCGCCGAGATCGCCCTGAACTTCCCTGAAGCGTACGGGCTGCGCTTGTCCGAACTGATCGCCGCCGGCCTGGTGCTGTTCGTTATTACCCTGGCCGTGAACATGGTCGCCCGCTGGATCATCAGCCGGCACAAGGAATTCTCGGGAGCCAACTGATGTCCAAACTGCTCACTGAAACGCCCGCCCCGACCAAGCGCAACACGCTCACCAAGAACCAGATGCCCGGCTGGGCCATCTGGGCCGTCGCTGCCGGCTCGCTCATCCTGGGCGCCGCGGCCTCGTCGCTGGTCGGTTTCGGCCTCGTCTCCTGGGCCTTGTTCTCGGCCGTAATCTTCGTGATTGCCGGCTACATCGTGACGCTCTCCGTCGAGGGGGCGCGCAAAGCCAAGGACCGCTTCGCCACCAACCTGGTCTTCGCGGCGTTCATCATCGCGGTCGTGCCGCTGATCTCCGTGATCTGGACCGTGCTGCAGAACGGCGTCGCCGGACTCAGCTACAACCTGGTCTTCACGTCGATGAACGGCATGACCGGCATGATCGACAACGAAACGACCGCCAACGGAACCGACGTGCTCGGCGGCGCCTACCACGGCATCGTCGGTACCGTGCTGATCACCCTCTGGGCCACCATCATTTCGGTGCCGATCGGGCTGCTCACCGCGGTCTACCTGGTCGAATACAGCAAGGGCGGACCGCTCTCGCGCGGCATCACCTTCTTCGTGGACGTGATGACCGGCATCCCCTCGATCGTCGCCGGCCTGTTCGCTGCCGCATTGTTCGGGCTGATTTTCGGGCCCAGCACCCGCACCGGCTTCGTGGCCGCCGTCGCCCTCTCCGTGCTGATGATCCCGGTGGTGGTCCGATCCACCGAGGAAATGCTCAAGATCGTCCCGAACGAGTTGCGCGAAGCGTCCTACGCGCTGGGCGTGCGCAAGTGGCGCACCATTCTGAAGGTGGTGGTGCCGACGGCGATCTCCGGCATCGCCTCCGGCGTCACCCTGGCCATCGCCCGCATCATCGGCGAGACGGCGCCGCTGCTGGTCACCGCGGGCTTCGTGAACAGCATCAACTGGAACGTGTTCGGCGGCTGGATGACCACCTTGCCCACGTTCATCTACCGGCAGCTGATGAACCCGACCTCGCCCACCAACGTGGACCCCAGCATGCAGCGTGCCTGGGCCGCTGCGCTGATCCTGATCATCTTCGTCATGCTGCTGAACCTGATCGCCCGGCTGATCGCCCGCATCTTCGCCCCCAAGACCGGCCGCTGAGCCAGAACCAAAGAGAAGGAACCCCCATGTCCAAACGCATCGACGTCAAGGACCTGAACGTCTACTACGGCAACTTCCGGGCCGTGGAGGACGTCAACATCAACATCGACGCCCGGTCCGTCACGGCTTTCATCGGCCCCTCCGGCTGCGGCAAGTCCACCTTCCTGCGCACGCTCAACCGCATGCACGAAGTGCTGCCCGGCGCCCGGGTGGAGGGCGAAGTCCTCCTCGACGGGGACAACCTCTACGGCCAGGGCGTGGACCCGGTGACAGTGCGCAGCCAGATCGGCATGGTTTTCCAGCGCCCCAACCCGTTCCCCACCATGTCCATCCGCGACAACGTGCTGGCCGGGGTCAAGCTGAACGACAAGCGCATTTCCAAGTCGGACGCGGACGCCCTGGTAGAGAAGTCGCTGACCGGCGCCAACCTGTGGAACGAGGTCAAGGACCGGCTGAACAAGCCCGGCTCCGGCCTTTCCGGCGGCCAGCAGCAGCGCCTGTGCATCGCCCGGGCGATCGCGGTGTCCCCGCAGGTGATCCTGATGGACGAGCCCTGCTCGGCGCTGGACCCCATCTCCACGCTGGCCATCGAGGACCTGATCGAGGAACTCAAGACGGAGTACACCGTGGTGATCGTGACCCACAACATGCAGCAGGCGGCGCGCGTGTCCGACAAGACGGCGTTCTTCAACATCGCCGGCACCGGCAAGCCGGGCAAGCTGATCGAATACGGCGATACCCCGTCGATCTTCAGCAACCCCACCCAGAAGGCCACGGAAGACTACGTCTCCGGCCGCTTCGGGTAAGACGGCGGCAGCACGACGGCGGTGCCTCCCCTCGCGGGAGGCGCCGCCGTCGCTGTTTAAAGGCGCCAGGGAAGGGCCAGGGACGCCCATGGCCCGGCTAGAGCATCGGATCCAGGGCCAGCAGCAGGATGGCTCCGACGAGCGAGGTTGCCAGCAGGGTCAGCACCCACGTGGCCAGCACGCGGATGGCCACCCGCCAGCGCACCGCATGCATCCGCTGGGTGGACCCCGCGCCCAGGATGGCCGCCGTCATGGTGTGCGTGCTGGAGAGCGGCATGTGCAGCCCGATGGCCCCGACGAACAGCATGGCGGAGCTGACGCCCTGTGCGGTGGCGCCGTGCAGGGGATCGATCCGCACCAGCCGCGACCCGAGCGTGTGCGAGATCCGCCAGCCGCCGAAGAGCGCGCCCACGGCCAGCAGCACCGCCGCGAACAGTTGCACCCACAGCGGCATCCGGTCGCCGGAGGCATAGCCGGCCGCGGCCAGTCCCAGCAGCACCACGGCCATGGTGCGCTGCCCGTCCTGCAGGCCGTGGCCCAGCGAAAAGGTACCCGCAAAGACCGCCTGGGCCAGCCTGGTGGTCCGGCCGACCTCGCGCGGGGTGCGGTAGCGGGCCAGCCACGTCAGGGGGACGATCGCCAGGTAGGAGAGCACGAACGCCACCAACGGCGACAAGAGCAGCGGCAGGATCAGCTGGCCCCAGATCGGGTTCTCGGTGGCACTGATGTTCTCGCCGCCCAGCAGGGTGGACGCCGCCCCCGCCCCGATCAGGCCGCCCAGCAGCGCATGCGTAGACGACGACGGCATCCGCTGCCACCACGTGAAAACTCCCCACGCGCAGGCGCTCAGCAGCCCGGCCAACAGGATGCCCAGGCCCGACCGGCCCTCGGGCAGGCCGATCCAACCGGTACTGATCACCAGGGCCAGGGTGCTGGAGATCAGCGCACCGGCCAGGTTGCAGACGGACGCGAGCACGACGGCGACATTCGGGGTGAGCGCGCGCGTGCGGACCGAGGTGGCGACGGCGTTGGAGACATCATGGAAGCCGTTGATGAAGGCAAAGCAGCCGGCGAAAGCGACCACCAGCACCAGGAGGAACAGCTCCACCTACGATTCCTTGACCAGGATCTGGCCTACGTGGTGGGAAGCCTGGCGCAGCGTCTTGGTGGCGGCGATCAACTGGTCGGCCACGTCGCGGTGCCGGGCCAGCGTGGCGCCCTTGTGTTCCGACAAAAGCTCCGAGACCCACACCCGGTGGGTGCGTTCGGCCCGCTTGGCCAGCCGGACCATCTCGATGCAGTACTCCTCGAGGTCCTCCAAAGAGTTCAGCCGCGGCATGGCGTCCCGGGTCATCTCCGACATCCGGCCGATGACCTCCAGCTGCTCCGAGGCCCGGCTAGACAGACGCTTCACCCGGTTGAGTGCGATAAGTTCCGCGGCGCCGTCGAGGTGTTCAAAGGTGTGCACCAGGTGCAGCGAGAGCTGGAACATGTCCTCGCGGGGGAGGGGATTGACGAAGCTGGTCCGCAGCGTGGTCAGCAGGGCGTTGCGCAGCCGGGAGACGTTCGCGTCGCGGTCGTGCAGTTCTTCGGAGAGCTTGTCGTAGTCGTCCGCAGGCGCCCCGAGGATCTCCGAGAGGGTCTTGACTCCCGCCATCAGCTCGGCTGCTGTGAGGGCGAGCAATTCGAGGCTCTTGGTGTCCTGGGGGAAGAGGCTTAGCTTCATGTCACCGGCGGTTTCTCACTGGTCCGTACGGCGGAAGGGAAGCATCCGCCGTGCCTAGATTAGCGCCTCTTCGCGAACAAAAATTAATGGTGCCGAACTGGGAGCGCCTCTCGGCGGAAGGCCGCTCGAGGCGGCTAAGAGTTGGAGCCCGGGGCTGCCACAGTTCGACACCACCTTCAGTTTTCTACGCCTCACTGCGGATGTCAACAGCCGCGAAAGTACGGGGAAAAACGTGTCAGCAGAGGCTATCTGTGGTACGCGCGCGCGTCGTTCCGGGAGGGCCTTCTCCGGACGGTCCTGCTGCTGAGGGCACCACCGCGGGGCCGACGGCCGCCGGCGGTCGGGGCGGGATACAGTCGGGCGGCTGGCCGGTGCGTAGGGTGCCGCGGGCGGCTGGTCGAACTCGCCGCGCCGCCAGGCGACGGCGTTGCGGGTCGTTGGCCCGTCGGGCCGCTAGTCGAGCTCGCCGCGCCGCCAGGCGACGGCGTTTCCGGCCCTTGGCCCGTCGGGCCGCTAGTCGAGCTCGCCGCGCCGCCAGGCGACGGCGGCCGCTTCCAGATCCTCGGCGGTCTTCACGAGCCGGTGTGAATTGAGCGTCAGCTTGGTGGCATGGTTCTCGTTGGCGGACTCGGCAGAGTCGGCGTGGTGGGTCTGGCCGAGCGCGACGATTCGGCAAAAGGCCGCCGACCGGTCAAGGGCCACATCGAAATCACCGTCGAAGGCGCCGGAGAGGATCGTGTCGGCCATGGCCCGGACTTCGTCGGCGCCGGGCGGTTCAGCTACTCCGGCGATGACCTTTGACACTTCTGCCGATGCCGTCCCCGCCTTGAAGTAGGCTGCCAGCTTGTCCGGATGGGACTGGGCCGCGGCTCGCAGGGCGTAAAGGCGCCAGAGGGCCCCCGGCAGGGAACGGGCAGGGCTTTCAGCCCACATTTCAGCAATGGCCTCGAGCCCCTGTTGGTCTGCCAGTTTGACCAGCCTCGCGGTCACCTCGGGGTCGTCGGAGCCGCGCCCGCGGTGCACCAAGGCCTGTGCCGCGAGGTGGGCGGCCTCGGAGACGCGTGCCGGGTCGGCACCCCCGGCGAAGTCCTCAAAATCCACCGGGGCGAAAGGCTTCGGCTTATGCGGCCGGGGGACATCGTTTCCGTTGTTCGGGCTCATGCCTCGACCTTACTCCCGCCCCTGACGCCGGTACAGAGAGGCGTGGCCCCCGGCGACGGGACGTTCCGGGACCCCCGGCAAGGCGCGCGCCCGGCGGATTCGGGCGGGCGGCGATGGGTGGGATAAACTGGGAACTGGCCAAATCCGACCTCGCCTGGGTTTCTACCTAGAGCAAAGCGGACCGGCTGGCGGGCCTTTAGCTCAGTTGGTAGAGCATCGGACTTTTAATCCGCGGGTCGCGGGTTCGATCCCCGCAGGGCCCACCGCGAAAGCGGCTTCGACCGGTTTGCCGGTCGGAGCCGCTTTTTTCATGGACGCCCCGGCTTGCAGGCCGAGTCAGCCGCCCACGTCACGCAAACTTGTCCACGTTCAGGCCGAACTGTCCACGTCTTGGCTATCCACAGGCGCGTGACCTGCGCTTATATCTACGGGCGCTCCAAAACATGGACAACGGCACGACGGCGCTTTACCCCGGCGCCCTCAATGCCTGCACCCTGCTCGACTCACCCGATCGGGCGGGCTCCAGTCGGTGCGCCGGGTAACGGCCGCCGGGGCTTCCCGGCCGTAGAAGCCCGGCCGCAGGTCGTGCCGAGGCGCCGCGTAACGGCCTCCGGCGTTCCCGGCGTGGAGAAGCCGGCCGCGGGCGTGCCGAAGGCGCGGGTAACGGCCATTCGGGCGCTCCTCGCGCGGCTGGGGCGACACTTTCGGCCGGTCGTCACATAGCAAAGGTCACGAAATGGTAACGATAAAAGCGCGCCCGGGCACCGCCGTCGTCATTCCGCCGGAGGGCAACTGGCACAAGGGATCCGGCGGAATTCGGCCGGGACGGCAGGGGCGGCGAAAGCGTCCGAACCTCTGTCAAGTCGGCAGGTTTCGGGGTTGATAACGGCTCTGATCTCGTTACGTTTGAAGGGATGGTTGAAGAACTAGCAGAAACCCAAACCAGACCGAGGATCGAAGCAAGCTTCCGTAAACCAACCCTGAACGACGGGCAGTCCCTGTGGCGCATGGCCAGGGATTCCCAGGTCTTGGACCTGAACTCGTCCTATTCCTACCTGCTGTGGACCCGCGACTTCGCCGAGACGTCGATCATCGCCACGGTGGACGGCGAGCCGGCCGGTTTCATCACCGGCTACATGCGCCCCGACGAACCGGGCACCTTGATGGTGTGGCAGGTGGCCGTGAACCGGCGGTTCCGCGGCCGCAGGCTGGCGGCGGACATGCTGGACCGCTTGGCCGGACAAGTCCTCGCCGAACGGGTGGAAACCACCATCACGGCGGACAACGAGGCCTCCGTCCGGCTGTTTGCCGGCTTCGCGTCGCGCCGCGAGGCGCCAATGGAACGCGAACCGCTCTTTACGGAAGAGCTCTATCCGGACGGGCACGACACCGAGTACCTGTTCCGGATCGGTCCGCTCAATTAGTCCCGCCGGCATCCGCGGCCGGCCAAGCACCACCTCCACCAACGCACATCCGCATGAATCGACCCGCGGCTGCTGTGGCGCTGTCCCCTACCCGGGGCCGCCCGCTGCCGCACTGAGGAAGGAAGCGTATTCCATGACCGACATTTTCGAGACCCTCGAGTCCGAGGTCCGCGGCTACTGCCGCAGCTGGCCCGCCGTATTCACCCGCGCCGAGGGCAGCACCATGACGGCCGAGGACGGAACCACGTACCTGGATTTTTTCTCCGGCGCCGGGGCGCTTAACTACGGCCACAACAACCCGAAGCTGCTGCAGCCGCTGCTGGAGTACCTGGCCAGCGGCGCCGTCGTGCACTCGCTGGACATGAAGACCCCGGCCAAGCGCACGTTCCTGGAGACCTTCCAAGAGGTCATCCTCGAGCCCCGAAACCTCGACTACAAGGTGATGTTCCCCGGCCCCACCGGCACCAACACCGTTGAGGCCGCCCTGAAGCTGGCCCGCAAGGTGACGGGCCGCCAGCACATCCTCTCCTTCACCAACGCGTTCCACGGCATGACGCTCGGTTCGCTGTCGGTGACCGGAAACTCGATGAAGCGCCGGGGCGCGGGCATCCCCCTGACCAACAGCTCCAAAATCCCCTACGACGACTACTTCTCCGGCGAAACCGCCGACTTCCTGTGGCTGGAGCGCGTGCTGGAGGACAGCGGCTCGGGCGTGGACAAGCCGGCGGGCATCATCGTGGAGACCGTCCAGGGCGAAGGAGGCCTCAACGCCGCCCGCGCCGGCTGGCTGCGCGGCCTGGCAGACCTGTGCAAGAAGCACGAGATCCTGCTGATCGTCGACGATGTGCAGGCCGGCTGCGGCCGCACCGGAACGTTCTTCAGCTTTGAGGAAGCCGGCATCACCCCGGACATCGTCTGCCTGTCCAAGTCCATCTCCGGCTACGGCCTGCCGATGGCGCTGACCCTGTTCCGCCCGGAGCTGGACGTCTGGGGAGCCGGCGAGCACAACGGCACCTTCCGCGGGCACAATCCGGCGTTCGTGACGGCCACGGCGGCGCTGGATACGTACTGGCGGACCGGCGAGTTCCAGAAACAGATCCAGGCCCGGGCCGTGCAGCTGCACGAGGGGCTGGAGCGGATCGCCGGGCTGGTGGAGGGCGCCAGCGTGCGCGGCCGCGGCCTCCTGGCCGGGGTGAAGTTCCCGGAGAACGAAACCGCCGGCAAGATCGCCGCCGAGGCCTACGACAACGGGCTGCTGGTGGAAACATCCGGCCCCGAGGGCGAAGTGGTGAAGCTGATGCCGGCCCTGACCATCAGCGCCGCGGAGCTGGACCGCGGCCTGGACATCCTGATCGACGCGACCCGCGCCGTTACCGCGGTGCCGGAACTGGTCGGAGCCCTCTAGCGCGGGACGGCCGCACGCCGACGCCCGCTCGCCGGGTCGCCGAGCCGCCCCGCCGCGCACCCCCAACACGAAACTTCCTGACTTCCTATCCGAGGAGTACCGATGCTTGTTACCAACCTGAACGACCTGAACGACACCGACCGCGACGTTAAGTCCGAGACCTGGCGGAGCCGGCGCATGGTGCTGGCGGGAGAGCGCGTGGGCTTTTCCTTCCACGACACGGTGATCTACGCGGGCACCACCTCCACGTTCCACTACGCCAACCACATCGAGGCCGTCTACTGCGTCCAGGGCGAGGGCACGCTGACCAACGAGGTCACCGGCGAAGTCCACGACCTGCGCGACGGAACCATGTACCTGCTGGACGGGCACGAGAAGCACACGGTCCGCGCCACCACCGAACTGCGCATGGCCTGCGTGTTCAACCCGCCCGTCACCGGCCGGGAAGTCCACGACGAGAACGGCGTCTACCCGCTCATCGAGGCCGAGCCGGCAAGCTAACTCCGACAGCAGAGGCCCGGCCGGCAACCTTGTTAACCGGGTCTCGGAGCCTTTGCGGCCAACTACCCGCGCCCGGAGTTCATCCGCGCCCGGGAAGCCCCGGCCGCCGGTAGCACCGGAATGCCGTCACGGGATTGACGGCAGACAACGACGACGGCGGTGGCCCGCCTTCGGCAGGAATCCTGCGGAAGGCGGGCCATCGTCACGTCCGGTCACTGCCGGAATCGAGCGTGCTCTCGCGCAGGATCAGCCTGGCGGAAAGCTTCGCCGGGATACCGGACTCCCCGAGCATTTTTCGGGACAGATGGCTGACCGCGGCCGCCGCGATGAGCTCCGGTTCCAGATCGATGGCGCTGATCGCGGGGCTGCTGTTGCGCGACTGTTCTGAATCCGAACCGGCGATCAGCTGGACCTGCCCGGGCACGGCGATGCCCCGGGCCGCCAGTTCCTCCAGGGCGCCGCGCGCGTGCCGCCCGGTCAGGCAGTAGACAGCGTCCGGCATTTCCCCGCCGGCGTCCAGCAGTTCCTGCATGGCTGCCCTGCCGCCGTCGACGCCGTCGGACTCCGGCCGGGTGGCGATGCGTGGCTCCATCCCGTGACGCGCCGCCCAGCTGCGGTAGGCCGCCGTGGAGTCGAGGTTCCAGGCGTTGCGGTCCATGCCGGTGATGAGGCAGATGGACCGTGCCCCGGATCGGTGGAACTTGGACAGCACTGCCTCCGTCTCTGCCGAGTCGTGGGAACCGACCCAATCGAGAAAGTCGGGCCGTGCAGGATCGCGTCCGATGGTGACGAAAGGAGCGGCCAGCCCCATTAATAGGTCGATGACCGGATCTTCCTCGAGCGGATCGTCAATGATGTAGCCGTCCAGCGACAAGGCGAGCGGGGAACGCGGTAGCCGCGTCAGGTCCCGGACGAGCATGACGCTCAGCCCGCGCTCCAGGCACTCCACGGCAACGGCCCCGGAGAGCCTGGTGAAGTAGTCCACGCCGTGCGGGCGATACGTCCCGAGCGAATCCAGGGGCCGGAGCATGAGCCCAATGACCCCGATCGGGCTGTTGCGCAGTCCCCGCGCCATCGGATCGGGCTGGTACCCCAGCCTTTCGGCCGTCTGCCGCACGCGCTCGCGGGTTTCGTCCGACAGCGTGCCCTTGTTGTTCAGGCTGTGTGAGACGGCGGTGATGGACACGCCGGCTTCTCTGGCCACGTCGTGGATGGTGACTCGCCGGCGCATCGTCCGCCCTCCGTGATTGACGTCATAACGGTTGCATAACAGAACAGCTAAAACGTTATATAAAAGGTTTTATCCCCGTAGCTTACTGGAATACGCAGAGCAAGCGTCCCATCGGAACCACACACTGTGAAGCAAAGGGGATTGCAGGATGAAGAAAGTCACGCTGGCCACGTCGGTGGCCCTCGCGATGCTGCTGACCGCGTGCAGCAACGGCGGCGGCGGAGCGGCCGCGCCGGATGCGGAGGCAGGCAGCGGCCTGGGGGAACTGCAGACCACCACCGAACCGGCGGCGGGCGAACTGGATACCGTCACCTGGAACCTGCCGTTCGGCGAACCGGCGTCACTGGATCCGATCAAGGCCTTCAACTACCCGGAAAACACCGTCGTGGCCAACCTGTGCGAAGGCCTGATGGTGATGGAACCGGACTACACGATCGCACCCAACCTTGCCGAATCGTTCGAGAACGTCGACGGCAAGACGTACATCTACCAGCTGCGGGATGACGTGACCTTCTGGGACGGCACGCCGATGACCGCCCAGGACGTGGTCTTCAGTCTGAACCGGCACCTGGACCCTGACGAGGGCAGCTACTGGGCCAGCGACGCGGTCAGCGGCAACGTCGAATCGATCAAGGCCACGGGCGAGTACGAAGTGACCGTGAGCCTGAGCTCTCCGGACGTCACGTTCAACTCCTACATGGCCACTCCGCTGGGCGTCATCGTGCAGGAGGCACAGCGCAAAGAGGCAGGCGAAGCGTACGGCACCCCGCAGGAGGGCGTCATGTGTACGGGGCCCTTCTCGGTTGACCAGTGGAACAGCGGCCAGAGCATCTCCCTGGCCAAGAACGATGCTTACTGGAACAGCGACCGCATGCCCAAGGTGCAGAACCTCGACATCCAGTTCATCGTGGACCCCGCGGCCATCACCAACGCGCTCGCATCCGGAGCAGTGGACGGGTCCTACGACGTCCCGCTCAGCGCGGTACCGCAACTTCAATCGGCGACCAACGGCGAGCTGATTCTCGGCAAGTCCCTGCAGCTCTCGGCCATCATCGCCACAGGCGACGGCCCGCTGGGCGATCCTGCTGTGCGGAAGGCACTGTGGACCGCCGCGAACACATCGGCGTTGGCGGACACGGTGTACGAGGGCACGGCCATGCCGTCCCGGTCCCTGATTCCCGACGGCGGCTGGTCTTACGGCGACGACGTCTTCAGCGCAGCGCGCGAAAAACTGCCGCCGGTTGAAGCGAACGTCGAGGAGGCCAAGAAAATCCTTGCGGAGGCAGAAGCTGACCTGAGCGAGCCGATCACCATCGTGTACCCGAGCGAACGGTCCTTCTACGCGGACATCATTTCCGAACTGGCGCGTGCCGGCCAGGAAATCGGGCTGACGGTCAAGCCCCAGGGCGTGCCGAGCGCACAATTCGGCGCCTTCTTCTCGGATCCCGAGGCCCGTGCCGGGCACGGCGCCTTCGTCACCACCAACTACATGGACGTTCCGGATCCCCTGGTGTTCCTGCGCACCATCGTGAAGGAAGGCGGGTCGCAGAACTTCTCCGACTACACCAACCCGGAAATTGAGAAACTCATCGCCGAGGCGGAGGTTCTGACCGACGACACGGAGCGTGCCGCGAAGGTCGCCGAAATCGAGGCGTTGGCCATGGCCGACCTGCCCTGGCTGCCCATCGTCGATCCGGCGGGACGGCTCTTCCTGAATGAGCGGGTGACGGGCGTACCGGCGTCCTTCGTCTACCTGTACTACCCCTGGGGTGCAGACCTGGGCGCCGCGGAGTAACGAAAAAGCCGTCATGATCTATATCGTCAAAAGGCTCTTGGCACTGGGAACAATCCTGTTGGCCTCCAGCTTTGCGGTCTTTGGCGGACTGTACCTTGCACCAGGAAGCCCCGAGCAGTTCCTGGTGCAAGGCCGGACCGTGACGCCGGAGGTACTGGCATCCATCAGGGCCCAGTACTCCCTGGACGACCCGTTTCTGGTCCGCTACTTCAACTGGCTGTGGGGTGTCGTCCAGGGAGACTTCGGCCAGTCGCTGGCCAACCGCCAGGAAGTCGCCGATCTCATCGCGGGCCGTTTGCCCACCACACTGTCCCTCACCCTCTACGCCGCGCTGATCATCGTGATCGGCGGCATCGGACTCGGTTGCCTGGCCGGACTTCGGCCGGGCTGGCTGGAGAACGTGGTGCTTTTCGGCTCGAATCTCGGCTTTGCCGTACCGACATTCTTCGCGGCCCTGCTGCTGATGAGTGTTTTCGGGGTCATGCTCGGCTGGTTCCCGGTCTTCGGCTCCGGCGAGGGCCTGGCCGGCAGGCTCCATCACCTGACCCTGCCGGCGTTGGCGCTGGCGCTGCCCTCGCTGGCGGTGGTCGCGCGCATTACCCGCACCGCGGTTAAGGAAGAGCGCGAGTCCGAGCACGCCCAGACGGCGCGGTCCCGGGGAGTGCTGGAACGGATCGTCATACGGCGCCACGTCCTGCGCAATTCGATGCTTCCCGTATCCACGGTTTCCGGCGTCCACGTCGCCGCCTTGCTGGCCGGCGCCTTCGTGGTCGAGTACGCGTTCACACTCGACGGCATCGGCGCACTGCTGGTGGCAGCCGTCCAGCAGAAGGACTTCGCGGTGGTGCAGGCAGTGTCGTTGATCATGGTCGTTGCCTTCGGCCTCATCAACCTGGCCGTCGACTTGCTCTATGTCGTGATCGATCCGAGGGTGCGTTTGGGGGCGGCGTCATGAGCACGCTGGAAGAAACCGGACGCCCCGGGGCACTGAAGCGGAGCCCGTCCCGGAAGACCCGGTCGAAGCCGGATGCCCTGACGGCCATCTGCCTGGGCTGGGTGGTGCTGATTGGACTGTTCGCCCTGATCGGGCCGGCCCTCACACCGTTCGATCCGACAGCCGGCAACGTCGTGGAGCGCTATCTTCCTCCCGGGGCCGAGCATTGGCTCGGAACGGACCAGGCCGGACGGGATCTGTTCTCCCGGCTCGCCACCGGCGCCCGCTCCAGCATTCTCGCCGCCCTCGCCGTCGCCTTGCTCACCGCCGTGATGGGCGGCACCCTTGCCCTGGTCGCCGTCTGGTTCGGCGGCTGGGTGGACAACCTCATCAGCAGGATCCTGGATTTCCTGTTTGCGTTTCCAAACCTGCTGCTGGCCGTGCTGGCGGTGGCGGTGTTCGGCGCGAGAGTGGAGACCGCCGTGATTGCCCTGGCGATCGGATTCACCCCGTATACCGCCCGGGTGATCCGCAGCGTGGCCCTGCGCGAGCGGAATCTGCCGTATGTGAAATCGGCGGAGCTGCAGGGTATTTCCGGGTTTTCCATCACCGTGCGGCACCTGCTGCCGAACGTGAAACAGCAGGTCATGACGGGAATGAGCATCAACTTCGGGTACGGCATGATCGACCTCGCCGCCCTGTCCTACCTCGGCTTTGGTGTGCAACCGCCCGACGCCGACTGGGGCCTCATGGTTTCCTCCGGCCAGTCCTCGCTTCTGGCCGGCTACCCGCAAGAGAGCCTCTACGCAGGCCTGCTCATTGTGCTGACCGTTGCCGCGCTGGGATTCCTGGGCGAAAAGCTCGGCGGGCGCCGGGCAGCAGGGAGGATCTAATGCTCGAACTGTCGAACGTCACCGTGAAGATCGGGCCGGAGCACCGCCGGACGACGCTGCTGTCCGATATCAACATCGTGGTGGAGAAGGGCGAGTCCGTCGGCCTGGTGGGGGAATCCGGCTCCGGAAAATCCATGACCATGCGGACGATCCTCCAGACCCTGCCGCCGCGGACGGACCTTGCCGGCAGGGTCCTCTACAAGGGGGAGGACACGCTGGCGTACTCCGGCGAGCGGCTCCGCGCCTTCCGGGCCGGTGCCGTCTCGATGATCTCCCAGAATCCGCAGGCCGCCCTGAATCCGGTGCTGCCGGTCAGCAAATTCCTGGTGGAAGGCATCCAAGCCGCCCGGCCTGCAGCGACCGCCCAGGAAGCCCTGCGGCTTTCCGGGGAAGTGCTCGAGCAGGTGGGCATCCACAACGTCGCCCGCTGCCTGCGTTCTTACCCGCACCAGCTCTCCGGCGGCATGCTCCAGCGGGTCGTCATTGCCGGCGCGGTGGCCAGGGGCACCGAGCTGCTGCTGGCGGACGAACCGACCACGGCGCTCGATGTCACGACGCAGTCCGACGTCATGGCCATCCTGGACGAGGCGCGGACCGAGGCAGGCATGGCGATGATCTTCGTGACCCACGACCTGGACCTGGCCGCGGCGGCGTGCGACCGTATCGCCGTCATGTCGGGCGGCCGGATCGTCGAATCCGGCCCCGCAGACCGGGTGCTGAACCGGCCGGAACACGAATACACCCGGAAGCTGGTCGCGGCCAAGCCCAGCCTGGATCACCGCATCGACGCCGGGACAGGCGACGACCCCCAAACGCAGGCCGGACCTCGTGCCGGGACAAGCGTGCCCGGTCCACCAAGCCGCGAGGCATCCCGAGAGGTGAAGCAATGACCGGCGTGCAGACGCAGCCCACGGCCCCCGCCGTCGTCATAAGCAAACTCAACAAAAAGTTCACCGTTGGTTCCGGCCGTAACCGCACCCACGTCCACGCCGTCAAAGACGCGTCCCTGGCCATCGAGCGCGGACACTGCCTGGCCGTGGTGGGGGAATCGGGTTCGGGAAAGAGCACGTTGGCCAGGATGCTCGTGGGGCTGGAAACCCCGGACAGCGGGTCCGTCTTCCTCAACGGCAAACCGGTCAGCCCGCGGACCAGCCGCCGAATTCGGCGGGAACGGTCAAAGGACGTCCAAATGGTCTTCCAAGACCCGCAGGGGTCGTTGAACCGCCGGCTGCCGGTCTCCGAGGCGGTTGCCGAGGTGTTGAAGGCCCACACCTCACTGGACCCGGCAGCACGACGCAGGCGCTGCCTCGAGTTGTTCCGGGAAGTCGGGCTGACCGAAACCCACATGTCCGCGCTCCCGGACGAACTCTCCGGCGGGCAGAAGCAGCGCGTGGCCATAGCGCGGGCACTGGCGGCATCGCCTGGGGTCATCGTGCTCGACGAGGCCGTCTCCGCGCTGGACGTCACCGTCCAGGCGCAAATCCTGCGGATGCTCGAACAGCTGCGGAGGGAAAAACAGCTGACCTATCTCTTCATCACGCATGATCTGGCGGTGGCGCGCCAGATAGCCCACTCCATCGTGGTGATGCGCCGCGGGGTCATCGTCGAAGCCGGCACTGCCGACCAGATCCTCGACAGCCCGGCACACCCGTACACCCGACGGTTGATCGACAGCGCGCCGCGGCCCGGCTGGAAGCCGCGGCGCCGCGACAGCGAGACATTGAATGAGGAGCACGACATTGACTGACCCCGCAGGCACGATCCCGCAGGTGCTGACGCTTCGAGGCGGGGACCCCCGCCAGCTGGGCGTGCAGCGCGGCACCGAAGGACGCAGCGGTATCGCCGACTGCTGGGACGTTTACCGCCAACTGTTCGAGGCCCACGGCATCAGCGAAACCATCGTGGAGCGGGAAGCCACCCGCAGCCTGGCCGCCACTGAAGCCTGGGCGACGCACCTGGCGGCCGAGATCCGCGGCATCGCGGAGGGAGCGGGCCTGCCCGTCTGGAAGGTCAGCGCCCTTAATGCCCGGACCGAAATCCTGTCCCTCTCGGAACGGGCCCGGCCGGGGGAGTGTTCTACCGTCGTCAGCGCCGGAGCCCGGCCTTTCTCCTTGCAGACCTGGGACTGGCATGAAGAACTCGCCGCCGCCTGGCACCTGCAGTCGGTTGAAACCAGTCAGGGCCGGTTCGTGGGACTGACGGAGTACGGAATCCTCGCCAAGATCGGGCTAAACGACGCCGGCGTCGGCGTGCACCTGAACGTGCTGGGTCACAGGCAGGACAGTCCGGGGGCGGTGCCCGTCCACATCGCAGCCGCGCAGGTACTGCACGCGGCAGCTACGCTGGACGAGGCCGTGGACATACTCCTCGACGCACCGGTCAAGACTTCCAGCGCCATCACCGTGGTCACCAGAGCCGGCGCAGCAATCGTGGAGCTCAGCCCCGAGGGGGCCGAGGTGATCAAGCCGACCGGCGGTCACCTGCTGCACACCAACCATTTCCTGGCCCCAAGGCTGGCGAAGGGGGAGAAGACCGAGCTGTACCAGCCGGACTCCCAGCAGCGGATCGACTTGCTGGACAGGCGGGTCAGCGCTGCGTTCCA
The DNA here is from genome assembly GCF_059090825.1 of Arthrobacter sp. Y3224055. Classification (NCBI taxonomy): domain Bacteria; kingdom Bacillati; phylum Actinomycetota; class Actinomycetes; order Micrococcales; family Micrococcaceae; genus Arthrobacter; species Arthrobacter sp. Y3224055. The sequence goes on from NZ_JBNHGB010000007.1 coordinate 79,506, forward strand.
GCCCCGTCAGCCGCAGGATCTCGTGCCCTACCTGTGCTCGGTTCCCGGTGACGGGGCCGAACTGTGCTGCGTGCCGACCCCGGGTGCCGGCCTGGGCTCCCGCTGGGCGACCCTGGCAACCGTGGGCATTGACCCGGCGGCCGGCACCCTGCTCGCGTCACCGGGCGCGCCCACCGACGTGACGGCGAACAGCTGGTTCCGCCTGAGTCCCGAGCCTGCCGGCAGCAACAGCCAAGACACCCCCAAGGGAGCATGATGCGGATTCTGTGTATTGGAGCAGGCGGAGTGGGCGGCGCCGCCGCAGGCATTGCCGCCCGGCGGGAATTCTTTGAGGCCTTCGTCCTGGCGGACTACGACCCGTCACGGGCCCGAGCCGTAGTCGAGGCACTGCCGCAGGGCCGGCGCGGACGGTTCAGCGCGATTGCCCTGGACGCGTCAAGCAGGGAGGCCGTTGCCGGTGCCATCAGGGACCACGGCATCACCCACGTGCTCAACGCCGTTGACCCCCGTTTCGTCATGCCGGTCTTCGAGGGTGCCGCGGACGCCGGAGCCACCTATCTGGACATGGCAATGTCACTGTCCACGCCGCACCCGGAACGACCCTATGAGCTCACCGGCGTCAAGCTGGGAGACCAGCAGTTCGAGCGGGCCGCTGAGTGGGAGGAAGCCGGGCGGCTGGCTCTGGTCGGGATAGGCGTGGAACCGGGACTCTCCGACGTCCTGGCCCGGTACGCCCAGGACTACCTGTTCTCCGTCATCGACGAGATCGGCGTCCGCGACGGCGCCAACCTGGAGGTCGAGGGATACGATTTCGCGCCGTCCTTCTCCATTTGGACCACCATCGAGGAATGCCTCAACCCGCCGGTTATCTATTCCGCCGAGACCGGTTGGAGCACCACAGAGCCCTTCAGCGACCCCGAAGTCTTCGACTTTCCCGAAGGCATCGGCCCCGTGGAGTGCGTCAACGTGGAACACGAGGAAGTCTTGCTGATGCCCCGGTGGCTGGATGCCGGCAAGGTCAATTTCAAGTACGGGCTGGGCGATGAATTCATCGAGGTGCTCAAGGTCCTGCACAAGCTGGGTCTCGATTCCACCACGCCGGTCAACGTCAAGGGAACATCGGTGAGCCCGCGGGACGTCGTGGCCGCCTGCCTGCCGGATCCGGCCACGCTCGGGCCCAGGATCACCGGCAAGACATGCGCAGGCGTCCTGGTGACAGGCAAGGACAAGGACGGCGCCCCGCGGCGGACCTACCTCTACCATGTCGCCGACAACGCCGACACCATGGCCGAATACGGCAGCCAGTGCGTGGTGTGGCAGACGGCGCTGAACCCGATCATCGCCCTGGAACTCCTGGCCTCGGGCGTCTGGAGCGGAGCCGGCGTCCTGGGCGCGGAGGCGTTCGACGCCAAACCCTTCCTGGACCTGATGTCGGCGCCCGCACCCGAGGGCTACGGTTCCCCGTGGGGGATGCGGGAGGAAGCGGTATAGGAGTTCTACATGCCGGCCGCAGGTGAATCCGTTAGAGACGGGAATTACCCGCCCGGTTTTGTACAAGTCCATGGGCAACGCCCGTGATCCGCGGCGGCGTGCATGCATCGGCGAGAGGGATGGCAGAATGCAGTAACGGCAGCAGTCAAAGGGGACGGGGCATACCGGATGGCAACAAACTCACGGACCGAGCCAAAGCGGAGCGTGCTCAAGGAAAAGTCGGCCATGTGGACAGCAATACTGATCTGGGTCTCCGCTGCGGCGGCGCTCGTGTTGCTGTTCGCCCAGGCGCAGGAAGAATCCCTCCTGCGATGGATAGTGTGGCCTTTGCTGGCAGCTTCGTTTGCCTACATTTTCCTGTGGATTCCACGCCTTGCCTATGATGACGACTCCGTTCTCATCACCAACAGCTTTCGGTCCCACGCCATTCCCTTTGCCGTCGTTGATGACGTCAGCGTACGCAGTGCCGTGAGGATCAGGACCGGGGCCAAGACCTACACAAGCTGGGGTGCACCCTTTCCTCAAAATGCGCGGGCCGCCGGCAACCAGCACAGTGTGTCAGTGGGACCGGCCACGATAACCCCATGGGACCGAACTACCTCTTTGGGCCAACGGCAGGGGCTGGAGCAGCATCCGCTCGTCCGCGTGTGGACAAGATCCAGGTCCAGCCTCCTGAATTCCGAACCGCCACCGGGACCCGCAGTCGTCACCAGTTGGAACAAATCGGCCGTTGCGATGGCTGTCCTGTGCGTCCTCTTAATCTGCGGACAGCAGGCCGCGCTCTTGCCGCTCTACAGCTGAGAGCAGTACTTACCCCGCTGTCCACCCCGTCACGATTCCGCTACTCACCGTCATTCAGCTCGATCACAGTGGCAGAATGCAGTAACTGCTGCCGATCGAAGGGGACCGCGTGGCCATCAAGGACAAACTGGCAGGCGCACGGCGCAAGCTGAAACGGATTGCCGCGCGCGCGGGCCAGTTTCGCGTGCGCGAGAGTGACTCCGGGCCGACGGCCAGTGCGCAGACCGCGCGGGTGGCCGTGGTGATCCCGGTATTCAACGCGTTGCCCTACCTGACGGAGCTGCTGGAATCGCTGGTTGCACAGGACCTGAACCCGGCGCTCTTCGAGGTGATCGCCGTGGACGACGGCTCCACCGACGGCGGAGGCAAGCTGCTGGACGAGTACGCCGCGCGGCATCCGAACTGGCGGGTCATCCACCAACAGAACAGCGGCTGGCCGGGGAAGCCCCGCAACGTAGGGATCGCCGCCAGCAGTTCCGATTACGTCTTCTTCTGCGATGCGGACGACAGGCTGGGGCCCGAAGCACTGCGCCGGATGGTTGACTTTGCCGACAAGCACCAGGTCGACGTGCTGGCCCCGCGGATGGTCGGAATCGGCGGCCGGCGCGTGCAGTCTTCGCTGTTCACCGAGACCGTGCCGGACGTTCCCGTGCGCAAGATCCTGGGCACGCTCTCACCGCAAAAGCTGATCCGGCGTGAGCTGCTGGACACACACGGCATCCGCTTCCCGGAGGGCAAAGTCCGGCTGGAAGACGGCATGATGCTCACCCGCTGCTATCTGGCCTCCCGGAGGAACGCGATCGCGGCCGACTACGACTATTACTTCATCCGCACCCGCGACGACGGAACCAACATCAGCTCCGAGCGCGCCATCCCTGAGGGGTACACCGGATCCGTCGCCGAAATCGCGCGGATCATCAGGGAGAACCATCCGGACCCAGAACAGGCCGAGCTGCTGGTGCTGGACCTGTACCGGCGCAAACTCCTTCGCTTCTACGTGCCCGACCGCTACCGGTCGATGGCGCCGGGCACGCGGCAGCGGTGGGTGGCGGCCCATGCCGCCTTCGTGGACCAACACATTCCGGAACGGCTGGAGGAGCAGCTGTCATTTCCTTACCGGCAGCGCTCGCAGCTGGTCCGGGCACGGGATGTGGAAGGCCTGCTCAAGCTGGCCACCACCGAGGAAGCGCTGAAACCGACGCCGCGGGCCCTGCAGCCCCGGCTCGACGGGGAGTCCGTGTCGTTCGGGTTGGCGTTCGAACCGGCGGCGGAGTACGAATCGGTCCGGCTCGTGGCACGCGCCCGCGGGACAGACGCCGAGCTCGGCTTTGACGTCAGGGACGACGGCGGCGGCTACCGTGCCGTACTGCCCCGGAGTGAACTGGCAGGGCTGGGCCCGGTGCTGGTGGACCTGTTCGTGCAGCTCCGGTTGGACGGCATGGACGGTCCGGCCCGCAGGATCCTGGCACCGGAGCAGGGGTTGCCGCTCATTGCCGCAGGCCTGCGCGCCTACGCCACGGTGCATGGGAACCTCAGCTTGGACCAGCGCAAACAGCCCGCGGCGTAGGGCGTGGCCTAGGGGAGGCGCCGGGGCGGCCCGGACCTCAGGCCGCGATCTCCCGGGCCGTTGCCTCCAGGACTGCCCGGAACGCCAGGATGGCCGGTCGGTTGGCAGAGCCGCGGCGGACCGAGGTGAAGACCGTGCGCCGCGGCAGGCCCGGCAGGTCCAGCAGCAGGCAGGTGGTGTCCCGGCCGGTCCAGACCAGGTCCGGCATGAACGCCACCGCGTTGCCGGATTCGATCAGCCGGATCTGCGCCTGCAGGTCGGCCGTCTCATACCGCACATCCGGCTCGAATCCGGCCTGGCGGCACGCCTGTTCCGCCCAATGCCGGGAAGCTGCGCCATGCGGCTCCATCACCCACGGCAGCCTCCGGGCGTCGTCGACCGAGGTGACGGCGGTTCCGGCCACGGCGGCGGGCGGTACCGCGAGCCGGATGGCGTCGCTGGTCAGTTTCTGGCGGTCCAGCTCCGGATGGTGCGGCGCCGCGTGGCCGGGGTACTGCTCGGCGATGACCAGGTCGAAGTCGCGCGCCCAGGTCTCGTACAGCGCCGTCTCGGGTTCACGCTGGACCATCTCGATCCGCACGTCCGGGTGCCGCTGCCGCATGGCTGTGAGGGCCTCCGGCAGCAGCGCCAGCGCCGCCGATTGGAACGCCGCCAGCCGGACGGTTCCGGTCACCGCGGTCAGCGACGCCGCCAAGTCCGTTTCGGCCTGCTCGAGGGTGGACAGCAGCGACTCGGTGTGCACCACGAGGATCTCGGCCTGCGGCGTGAGCTGCACCCGGCGTCCGGCCTTTCGCAGCAGCGCCACCCCGGCCTCCTTTTCCAGCAAGGCCAGCTGCTGGGAAACGGATGACGGGCTCAGGCTCAGCGCGGCGGCCGCCTCCGCCAAGGTGCCGCGGACTTTGACCTCGCGCAGCAAGCGCAGTCTCCGGACATCCAGCACGGCATCTCCATTCATCAGTAAAACCGATGATTATCGGTCGGAAAAGATCGCTTTTGCTTCACGAAGTCTAGTTCCATACTGGTCTGAGGGAACATTGCAATTTCGTTGAAGGGACAGATACTGCCGTGAACGATGCCCTGAAGGAGGCTCCGGTGCAGACCACTAACCTGCCCGATGAGCAGATGGCCGACCTCGCCGCCGACTCCATCAAACTGGTCCGCCACTGGCTGACCGAGGCCGAGAAAGTCCCCGCCGACGCCTCCGCCCGCCAGCTGGCCGGCGTCCTGAATGATCCGAACGGGCTGGATTTCACCGTTGGATTCGTCGACGGCGTGATCCGCCCCGAGGACCTGCGCGTTGCCGCCCGCAACCTGGCCGCACTGGCACCGAAGGTTCCGGCCTTCCTGCCCTGGTACATGCGGGCCGCGGTGCGCGTGGGAGGCACCATGGCCCCGGTCCTCCCGCACGTGGTCATTCCGGCGGCCCGGCGGGTGCTGCGCGAAATGGTGGGCCACCTGATCGTGGACGCGACGGATGCCAAGCTGGGCCCGGCCATCGCCAGGATCCGCCGGGAAGACGTTCGGCTGAACATCAACCTGCTGGGCGAGGCCGTCCTGGGGAGCCGCGAGGCGGAACGCCGGCTCGAAGGCACCAAACGCCTGCTGGCCCGCGACGACGTCGACTACGTTTCCATCAAGGTCTCCTCTACCGTGGCCCCGCACTCGCACTGGGCCTTCGACGAGGCGGTGGAGCACGTCGTCGACAGCCTGACTCCGCTGTACCGGCAGGCGGCCAACTCCCCGAAGCCTAAGTTCATCAACCTGGACATGGAGGAGTACAAGGACCTGGAGATGACCATGGCGGTCTTCACCAGGATCCTGGACAAGCCGGAGTTCGAACAGCTGGAGGCCGGCATTGTGCTGCAGGCCTATCTGCCGGACGCACTGAAGGCCATGATCCGGCTGCAGGAGTGGGCCGCGGCCCGCCGTGCCCGCGGCGGCGCCGCGATCAAGGTGCGCGTGGTCAAGGGAGCCAACCTGCCCATGGAACAGGTGGAGGCGTCGCTGCACGGCTGGCCGCTGGCCACCTGGGGAACCAAGCAGGACTCGGACACCAACTACAAGCGCGTGATCAACTACGCCCTGCACCCGGACCGGATCGGCAACGTGCGGATCGGCGTCGCCGGGCACAACCTATTCGACGTCGCCTTCGCCTGGCTGCTGGCCAAGCAGCGCGGCATCGCACACCTGGCGGGGGCCATCGACTTCGAGATGCTGCTGGGCATGGCCCAGGGCCAGGCCGAGGCGGTGAAGAAGGACGTCGGGTCGCTGCTGCTCTACACCCCGGTGGTCCACCCCGGCGAGTTCGACGTGGCCATCGCCTACCTGATCCGCCGGCTCGAAGAGGGCGCCAGCAGCGAGAACTTCATGTCCGCAGTCTTCGAGCTGAGCAAGAACGAGCACCTCTTCGAGCGCGAGAAGCAGCGCTTCCTCGCCTCGCTCGATAACCTCGACGACGACGTCCCGGAACCGAACCGGCAGCAAGACCGCACCAAGCCCGAACCGGCCCGGCCCGTCGATTCCTTCGACAACATCCCGGACACCGATCCGTCCCTGCCCGCCAACCTGGCCTGGGGCCGGGAGATCCTGTCCCGCGTCCCCGGTTCAAGGCTTGGCATCGATACCGTTGCCGGCGCCGAGGTCAAGGATGAGGCGCAGCTGGAGCAGGTGATCGCCACGGCCGTCGAGCAGTCCAAGAGCTGGGGCGCGATGAGCGGCGCCGAACGAGCCGAGGTGCTGCACAAGGCCGGCGACAAACTGAATGCCCACCGCGCCCGGCTGCTGGAGGTCATGGCCGCCGAGGCCGGCAAGACCCTTGACCAGGGCGACCCGGAAGTATCCGAGGCCGCCGACTTCGCGCACTTCTACGCCGAGCTGGCGCGCATGCTGGACACGGTGGACGGCGCCGAATTCGTTCCGTCCAGGCTGACCGTTGTCACCCCGCCGTGGAACTTCCCGACGGCGATCCCCGCCGGAGGCGCCCTTGCGGCGCTGGCCGCGGGCTCCGCCGTCGTGATCAAGCCTGCCAAGCAGGCGGCGCGGACCGGCGCCGTGATGGTGGAAGCGCTGTGGGAGGCGTTCGACGAAGCCGGGGTGCCGCGCGATGTGCTGCAGCTGGTGCAGCTGGGCGAGCGCGAACTGGGCCGGCAGCTGATCTCGCACCCGGAGGTGGACCGCGTGATCCTCACCGGCGCCTACGAGACCGCCGAGCTGTTCCGCTCCTTCCGCCCGGACCTGCCGCTGCTGGCCGAGACCTCGGGCAAGAACGCCATCATCGTCACGCCCAGCGCCGACTTCGACCTGGCCGCCAGGGACGTCGCCTACTCCGCGTTCGGCCATGCCGGGCAGAAGTGCTCCGCGGCCTCGCTGGTGATCCTGGTGGGATCCGCCGCCACGTCGCCGCGCTTCCGCAACCAGTTGGTGGACGCGGTCACCTCTATGAAGGTGGGCTATCCGCAGGATCCGGCCACCCAGATGGGCCCGGTCATCGCCCCGGCCGACGGCAAGCTGCTGGACGGGCTGACCACGCTGGGCGCCGGCGAGAGCTGGCTCATCCGGCCCGAACGGCTGGACGAGACCGGCAAGCTCTGGAGCCCGGGCGTGCGCACCGGGGTGAAGCGCGGCTCGCGCTACCACCTGACCGAGTTCTTCGGCCCGATCCTCGGGGTAATGACCGCCGAAACGCTCGAAGAGGCTGTCGCCATCACCAACGACATCGAGTACGGCCTGACCTCGGGCCTGCATTCACTGGATCGGGACGAGCTGGATTACTGGCTGCAGAACATCCAGGCCGGCAACCTCTACGTGAACCGGGGCATCACCGGCGCCATCGTGCGGCGCCAGCCCTTCGGCGGCTGGAAGAAGTCCTCGGTGGGAGCCGGAACCAAGGCCGGCGGACCGAACTACCTGATCGGGCTCGGCGACTGGGAGACCGCCCCGTCGACGGCCACCGCCGAGATCACGGGAGCGGCCGCGAAGCTGTTGGAGGCGGCCCGGCGCGCGAACCAGGCGCTGCCCGCGGACGAGCTCGCCGGGCTGGAACGCTCGCTGCACTCGGACGCGGCCGCCTGGGCCGCGGAGTTCGGCGCGGCCAAGGACGTGTCCGGCCTGACCGCCGAGCGCAACGTGTTCCGCTACCTGCCCGTGCCGGTCACGGTCCGGCTGTCCGACGGCGAGCCGCTGGCCAAGCTGGTCCGCGTGCTGGCCGCCGCCGTGCGGGCCGGATCCGAGGTCACGGTGTCCACCGCCGTCGAGCTCCCCGCGGCACTGCGGGCCGTGGCCACGGAGCTGGACCTTGCCGTGACGGTGGAGGACGACGCCGACTGGCTGGCCCGGGTGCCACGGCTCGGAGCCGGGCGGATCCGGCTGATTGGCGGCGACGCCAAGGCGCTTGCCGTCGCCACCGGCGGACGCCCGGATGTTGCGGTCTACGCCCACGACGTGACCGAAGCCGGCCGGGTGGAAATGCTGCCGTTCCTGCACGAGCAGGCCGTCAGCATCACCGCGCACCGCTTCGGCACACCCAACCACCTGTCCGACGGCCTGATCTAGCCGGCGGCAGCCGATGCGGGCGGCGGTGTATTTGCACCGCCGCCCGCGCGTGTCAGGCTCGGGCTATGGCTGACGACCTCTCTTTCCGACTGAACGAGGACCTCAGGCGCTACGAGGTGCTGGCCGCCGGATCCCTGGCCGGGTACACCGAGATTCAGGCGCACGGCGGGACCGTGGCTTTCACCCATACGCGCGTGTTCGATGACTTTGCCGGCCAGGGCCTGGCCGGCAGGTTGGTCGGCCATGCGCTGGACGACGTGGTCGCCGGCGGGAGGAAGATTGTGCCGTACTGCGAGTACGTCGCGGGCTGGCTGCACCGGCACCCGGAGTACGAGCCGCACGTCGAGTGGCCCGAAAGCCCAGAATAGGATCCTGCGCGCGTAGGATCCTCCGCGCGCACGGGCGGGTTGCCGCCGCCGGCTGTGCGGTGGGGTCAGGGATGCCGGCGCATCCAGCTCACGGCGTGCAAGGTCAAGGCGCAGACCACGGTGAGCAGCCCGGCGATCAGGATCATGGGCGCCACGGACGTAAAGATGAAAATCCACGGCGGCCCGTAGACGCCGGTGGGCCCGAGCATGGCGTCCAACTCGATGAAGTGCGGTGCAATCGAACCCCAGACCCCGAACCCGGCCAGCCCCACGCCCAGCACCCACATCGCCGCGAGGAACGGATTGACCTTCCGGCGGAGCGGCGCACCTGCCGGCCCCGCCATCACGACGGCGTCGGGCGGAATGACCTCGGCGATGCCGGTCGCCTGGGCTGTGTTGTGGTCGGCGCCCCGGTCCGCGGGCGCCGCATGCGCCGCGGCCGTAGGGAATGCCGGGTTCAACCGGGTGTCCGGCGGGGTGACGGGCCGGGGGAGCTGGGCGGCCGGCCGGGCCGCCGCGGTCCGCGGGGTGCCGGTCGTTGGGATGCCAGCCGTTTCGCCGCCGCGCTGGTAGATCGAGTCGTACCGCTGGTCGAACTGTGATGCGGACATGGTCCCCCTTCTCGCCGGCCTTTGCTTGAATCTACCGGATGCCCGGCGGCGCTGTTAGGCTGTGCGCCATGGGAATTCTGATTTTCGAGTAACCAGGTCTTGGACCGGTCAAGCCGACAACCAAACAAGGCTTGCTGAGGCTGTACCTCGCGAGTGGTTCCCTGATCCCACCCCCGCTCACGCCCGGATGATGCTCCGGGTGTTGTGGCGTCCCGTCTTGACGACCGGTGCGGCGGACCAGTTCCCGGCAGGCTCCTGAAAATACCGAAGGAGAGCCATGACTGACATCGATCCGCGGGCCACACTACCCGCCGAATCCCGTGAACCAACCATCCACCTCGCTCCGGCCGCCGCGGCCAAACTGACCGAGGACCAACAGGCGAGGCTGGCTTCCCGTCGTGCGGTCAACGCCGGCGACCTGGCCGGCTGGCACAGCATCGGCAACAGCCACAAGCCGAAGCACGCCAGCGGCCCGGCAGGGTCCGCCCGAGAAAAAGGTCCGCTGGTAACACCTGCCCGCGAGGGCGCCGGCCGGTGCCCCGGTGGAAGTTTCCGCCGGGGCACTGCCCTGTCCAACCGGGCCACCGTGTATGCGGCAGGCCGGTCCTGAAGGCGACGCCCGCTGGGCGGCGCGCCCTGGGCCTGATATCGCCCTGTGCCTTATATAGGGTGGCAGGAGAGGGCGCCCCGAGCGGGCGGAGCAACGGGAGGAAAACGGCATGAGGCCCGACGTGCGGCGGATGTTGCTGATCCAGGCCGGCAACATCCTGCAGTTCGCCATCGCCGCGGGCGTCATCGTCGTGGCCATCGACACCATGACGGCCTTCTCGCAGGGCTCGCGGCACGACCCGGAGGGCGGCGGCACCTTGGCGGGCTTCGCCCTGGCCGGAGCCATCGCCGTCGTCGTCCTCGCGGTTTTTGCCTACCGCTGGACGGCGCGCGGCGAGCGGTATGCGCCGCTGTTCGCGGTGCTCGGCTGGGCCGTGCTCTGGCTGCCGCTCAGCCTGACGCTGGGCATGGGCGGCGAGGACGGCGTGGGCCTGGCCTACCTGGCCACGCTGGTGTGCGGTGCGGGCATTGTCCTGTCGCTCGTGGCGCTGGGCAGCAAAAAACCGCGCTGACCGTCGAGGCAGGGCCGGCACGCGGGCCGTGGAGGCCCGCGTGCAGCGGCTGCCTCAGCCTGTGGGCCTAGAGGCCGCGGGTTTCGTCCCGCCGGATGGTTTCGCCCGTGTTCGGGTCCTCGATGCGGCGGCTTTCCGTCACGCGGTGCTCGCGGCGCGGCATGGCCATGATGATGGAGATGATCAGGCCGAGCACGCCTACACCCATCAGGATCCAGCCGATCAGCGTCAGGTCGATGAAATCCACGACGTCGGCAACGGCGAAGGCCAGGATTGCGCCGATGGCAATCAAGGCAATTGATGATCCGATTCTCATAGCCAGCAACTCCTTTAGGTTGGGCGGCCGGCGCAGCAGTCGCTGCGTCCGGCCGTCGTACAGGAAGTACGCGGTGCTTTGTCAGCATACTTGGTGTTTTGGGGAACGTCCCGCAACCCGTGACTTACGCTTAAGGCCGGAACACCATCACGGTGCTGATTGCTCCAGGAGGGTTTGTGGCCAGAGGACGAAAGATTAACCCAGCCATGCGCGTCGCCGCCGATGCGGCTTTCGACAAGCACGGCAACCCAAAGCCCGGCGTGACGACCGGCATCATGAAGGCGCTGGACGTCCAGCGGCCGCTGGTGCTGGCCAACTTGGACCGGCTGCGGCGCAAGAACCCGGACGCGACGCCGGCCGAGCTGGCCGCGAAGTTGGAAAAGAAATACCTGGCGGCGGTGACCACCGGCGGTGCGGCGGTGGGGGCATCCGCCGTCGTGCCGGGCGTGGGCACGGTGGCGGCACTCGGCCTCTCCGCGGCGGCTACCGTGGGCTTCCTGGAAGCCACCGCCCTGTTCGCCCAGTCCATCGCCGAACTGCATGGCATCGATACCGAGAACCCCGAACGCTCCCAGGCCATGGTGATGGCCATCCTGATGGGCGACGAGGGCAGCTCCCTGATCAAGGAGTTCGCCGGGCAGGCCGGCGGGCGCGGCGGAAACCCGTCGCGGGCCTGGGGAAACGCAGTCGGCAGCAGCATGCCCTCCGGCATGGTCAGCTCGCTGGTGGACAGCCTGAAGAAGCGCTTCCTGACCAAACTGCTGGCCAAGCAGGGGACGGCGATGCTCGGCCGCGCGGTCCCGTTCGGCATCGGCGCGGCCGTCGGTGGTGCCGGCAACCACGTGATGGGCCGGCGCGTCATCGACGCCACCAGGACAGCCTTCGGGGAACCGCCGCTGGTGCTGCCGATGTCCTTGGTGGAGGACCTGACCGACAACCGGTACCGGCTGGGCGAGCTGCCCGCGGTGCCCGGCCGGGTCGCCGCCCGGATGCTGGAGAGGCTGCCCGGCCGCAGGCGGACGGCGCCGCCGGCCCTCGAGGCGTCCGGGGACCAGGACGGCGATGCCCGCAGCCGCTCCACCGGTGGACCCGACGACGGGACCGGGCCGTGACGGTATCCGGCACCGGACCTGCCGGCCACGGCGATGTGGTCCGAGCTGAATCGGGGGGCCGGCCGGGGATCGACCTGAACAGCGATCTCGGAGAATCGGTCGACGGTCGGCTGATGGGCGATGACGCCGCGATGTTTCCGCTGATCACCAGCGCGAACATCGCCTGCGGCTACCACGCCGGTGACGACGGGACGATGCTGGCCGCCTGCCGCCGCGCCGTGGAGCACGGGGTGGCGGTGGGCGCGCACGTTTCCTACCGGGACCGGGCCGGGTTTGGCCGCCGAAGCCTGGAGGTCGCCGCGGCCGACCTGAACGCCGATGTCGCTGACCAACTGGCAGCCCTCGACCGGATCGCCAGGCGTGCGGGGGCGCGGGTGGCCTACGTGAAACCGCACGGCGCGCTCTATAACCGGATAGTCCACGACCGCAGCCAGGCCGCGGCGGTGGTCGAAGCCATCGGCGCCTTCGAGCCGCGGCTTCCCCTCCTCGGGCTGCCCGGATCCGCGGCGCTCGAACTGGCGGCCGCCGCCGGACTGCCGGTGTTCCGGGAGGCTTTCGTGGACCGCGGCTACCGGGCGGACGGAACGCTCATTCCGCGCGGCGAGCCCGGCGCCCTGCTGGAAGACCTGGAGGAGATCGCCGACCGGGCCGTAAACTTCGCCCGCGCCGCGGCAGCGGATTCGCTGTGCGTCCACGGCGATACCCCTGGCGCGGTGGCGATGGCACGGCTGGTCCGGGAACGGCTGGCCGCGGCCGGAATTCCGCTGCGTCCCTTCACGGGTGCGGCCGGCAACGCTGCCGGCCACCGCCCGCCCGCCGCCGGGGATCCCCGCGCCGCCGGCGCGGCAGCCGTTCCCTCTCCGTCCGGGCCCCGCACCACAGGACGGTAGGGTGCGGATCCTGCCCTTCGGCGCGGGCGCCCTGCTCGCCGAATTCGACACCCTCGACGACGTCCTGGCGCACTACAGCGCACTCTCGGTTGCGCCGCTGCCAGGCGTGACGGAGCTGGTTCCCGCGGCCCGCACCATCCTGGCGACCTTCGACGACCCGGCGGCCGCCGCCGTCGTCCGCCGCTGGCTGGAACAGACCCCGCCGCACGACGGCGGCGCACGCACCACCGGGGACCAGGTCACGGTCGAGGTGGACTACTCGGGGGAGGACCTGCCGGCGGTGGCACGGATCCTGGGCGTGAGCGAGGCGGACGTCGTGCGGCTCCACCAGCAGTGCGAATGGACTGCCGCCTTCACCGGCTTCGCGCCGGGCTTCGCCTACCTAGTGGCACCCGGGAACCCGCTGCAGGTACCGCGGCTGGCCGAACCCCGGACGCGGGTGCCCGCCGGATCGGTGGGTTTGGCGGGCGAGTTCACCGGCATCTACCCCTCCGCGTCACCCGGCGGCTGGCAGCTGATCGGCAGGACCGATGAGCGGCTGTGGGACGCCGCGCGGGAGCGGCCGGCACTGATTGCGCCGGGAACGCGCGTGCGGTTCAGGGCGGTGTAGCCGGTGATCACCGTAGTCACGGCGGGGCCGCAACTCCTGGTGCAGGACCTCGGCCGGCCGGGGCACGCCGCGATCGGGCTGAGCCCGTCCGGCGCACTGGACGCCCGGGCACTGCGCATGGCCAACCGCCTGGTCGGTAACCCTGACACCGCGGCGGGGCTGGAGTTGCTGCTGGGCGGCGCTGTGCTGCGGTTCGACGCCGACACGGTGGTGGCGGTGGCCGGGGCCTCCGGCAAACTCTCGGTGACGGGCCCGGGAAACGCGGCGGCTGAGCCTGCGTCCGCGGGCCGGCAGCGGATGGACCAACCGGATCTTTACCGGCCCATCCGCGTCCGTGCCGGCCAGCGGCTGGAGATCGCCCCCGCCGCGTCCGGGCTCAGGTATTACTTGGCGGTGGCCGGCGGCATCGTGGCCGAGACCCTGATGGGATCGGCGGCCACGGACCTGCTCTCCGGCATGGGACCGGCTCCGCTGCGGGACGGGGACATGGTGGAGACCGGGGTTGTTCCACCGGCCGGACGGACCGGCTCGAACCCCGCCGCCGCGCTCGCCGGCCGGGGCCGAGGACCCGCCACCCACCGACGGCCCGCCGCCGATTCCCGTTGGACGCCGGTGCCGCTGCCGCCCGCCAGTGTTGTGACCGTGCGGCTCCGCCCCGGACCGCGGCTGGACTGGTTTACCGCCGACGCCCGCCAGCGCCTGGTGCTGGGCCATTGGGCGGTCAGCCCCGAGAGCAACCGGATCGGACTGCGCCTGCTGGGCCGGCCGCTGCAGCGTGCGGTCGACCGGGAACTGCCCAGCGAAGGCATGGTTACCGGCGCGGTGCAGGTGCCGCCGTCGGGCTTGCCCACCGTGTTCCTGGCCGACCATCCGGTGACCGGCGGCTATCCGGTGCCGGCCGTGGTGGAAGCGGCCGACCTCCCGGCGCTGGCCCAGGCCCGGCCCGGCCAACGAATCCGCTTCCTCTGGGCGGGCTAGGCCCGACGTAGTCCTTGCGCTCCGTTTCGTGACTGGAGCGGATGCTCCATAGGGCGGCACCCAGCCGCGCGGCTAACCGAAGGCGGCGGTGGCCACCGTGAAGATCGCCAGCCCGGCCAGGGAGCCGACCACGGTGCCGTTGATCCGGATGAACTGCAGGTCCCTGCCCACCTGGAGTTCGATCTTCCGCGACGTCTCCTGAGCATCCCAGCGCTCCACCGTTTCGGTGATGACGGCGGCAATCTGGGAGCGATAGGTGCGGACCAGATACCCGGCGGCCTCCTCGATCCAGCCGTCGATCTTGGCCGCCAGCTCCGCATCGGTGGCCAGCCGGTGGCCGAAGTCTCCGACCGCCCGCTTGAACGTCAGGCTCAACCCGCTCTGGGGGTCCTCCACCGCCTCCAGCAGGGCGGTTTTCAGCGTCTCCCATGTGCGGGCCGCCAGTGAACGCACTTCGGGGTCGCCCAAGGCGTTGTGTTTGATGGCCTCCACCCGGGCCATCATCTCGGGATCGTGCTGCAGGTCCTGCGCCAGGGAGTTCAGGTACCCGTCCAACTGCTGGCGCATCGGATGATCCGGGTCGGCCTGCACCGCGATGATGAACTTGTACAGCTCCAGATGCACCTTGTCGCCAACCAGCGAATCCAGGAACTGCGGGACCCAGGTCGGTGAGCGGTCGGACACCAGCCGCGCCACCGTGTCCTGGTTGTCCAGTACCCAGTCGGCGGCGCGGTCCAGCAGCAGATCCACCAGCTTCAGGTGGTGGCCGTCGCGCAGCACGTGCTCGGCCAGCCGGCCCAGCGGCGGTCCCCACTGCGGGTCGATCAGATGCCGGCGGGCCAGCGACTCAATCAGTTCCTGCACGTCCTCGTCATTGAGGACCGTCAGGGCTCCGCGGATGGCCGTGGCGCCCTCGCGGGCAATCCGTTCGGTGTTTTCCGGCCGTTCCAGCCAGAGGCCGGCCTTGGCAGTGATCCCAAGGGACCCGATCTTGGCCTTGACCACGTCCTCGGCCAGGAAATTCTCTTCCACGAACTGGCCCAGGCTGGCGCCGATCTGATCCTTGCGGCGCGGGATGATCGCGGTGTGCGGAATCTTCAGTCCCATCGGGTGTTTGAAGAGTGCGGTCACGGCGAACCAGTCCGCAAGCGCACCCACCATTCCGCCCTCGGCCGCGGCCCGGACATAGCTCAGCCACGGGTAGCGGTCCTGCAGCGCGAACGACACCACGAAGACCACCGCCAGAACCAGCAGCAACCCCGTGGCGAGCAGTTTCATCCGCCGCAGTCCTGCGGCACGGACGCTGTCGGGCAGCACGGCAAGCCGGCTAGTTCCGCCACCGGGGAGGTTTTCGGGGGCGTTGTGCGCCGCGTAGCCGACCGTCCGCCCTTCCGCCGTGTCAGGTGCGACGCCGCCGCCCGTCTGAGTGCCCATGTTGCCTCCGAAACCGAATTGCTGAACGATCATCGTTCGTTCACCCACCAGTCAACCCTACGGCGGGTCCGTATGTCCGGTCATCGCGTACGGTGAATTCATGCACCAGAGGATCTACGCCCACCGTGGTTCCAGTGAGCAGTATGCGGAGAATACGCGGGCCGCTTACCTGCAGGCGATCGCCGACGGCGCCGATGGGATCGAGTGCGATCTCCACCTGACCAAAGACCGCCGGCTGGTCTGTTTCCACGACTTCACGCTGGACCGCACCTCCACCGGCACCGGCAACGTGTCCGATCACACGCTGGACGAACTGCTGCAACTGGACGTCAGTTCGTGGAAGGGCACGCCGATTCCGGTCGAGTACGGCGGCACCGCCGACCAACTGGTGACGCTGGACGATCTGGTGGATCTTATGCGCGACGCCGGCCGGCCGCTGGGCCTGGCCGTGGAGCTCAAGCACCCCAGCCCGTACGGGCAGGAGCTGGAGGACGAGGTGCTCAGGTACCTGATGGCGGAGGGCTGGGACCCGGAAACCTCCCGGCTGGACAACATCCAGCTGTCCTTCATGAGCTTCCACCCGGACGCCGTGAACTACTTGGCCGACCACATACCGGGCCAGTATCTCTGCCAACTCCTGGATGACATCGACGCCGAAGAACTCAAAGCCAGCCTCCTGATGGGCGAGTTGACCGTCGGCGCGGTTGCGGTACTGCTGCGACGGGCACTGTCTGAAGGCGAAGGCTTGATCGAATCGCACCGCGTAGGCTGGGCCGGACCCGGCATCGATTACGTGCGCTCGCATCTGCCGCTCGTCCGGCGCTGGCTCGACGCCGGCACGCAGTTCCGCGTCTGGACGGTGGACGATCCGCAGGACGTGGAACTGTGCCGCGAGTTGGGTTTCGGCGAAATCACTACCAACCGGCCGGCCGCGGTCCGCCGGCAGCTGCAGGCTGCACCGGCCTGAACAGCCGCTGCCGTAACCGGGTCCGTTGTGATTGAGTGGAGAGATGGCATCTCCAATTGAGGACTACGCACTCATATCGGATCTGCATACGGGGGCGCTGGTGTCCCGGTCCGGGAGCATGGACTGGCTCTGCCTTCCCCGCTTCGACTCGCCCAGCGTCTTCAGCGCGCTTCTCGGGCACCCCGGACACGGCCGCTGGCTGCTGGCGCCGGACGGTGCGCATCCGCAGAGCGGGGAAGCGATGGGGACGGGTGTGCACGGCGGCCTGAGCAACGACCCGTTGGAAGTCCAGCGCAGCCAGCCGCCGGTCTCGACGCGCGAACAAGATGAAGCAGTCTCGGCGGCCCCGGAGAACCCCGGGCGGTCTGCGACGGACGAGGCGAAAAAGACTGCCGGAGTGCAGCCGGGGGCCGGGGAAGCCGGACAGTTTGGCGACGCGGCCGGCACCGCCGAAGCCGGCGCATCCCCGGCCGCCACCGGTGCAACCGAGGCGGGCGTATCCGTGGCTGCCACCGGCGTACGCGTGCCTTCCAGCGGCGGTCCGACGTCCGCCGAGTCGACGTCCGCGCGCTCCACCCTTACGGACACCCTGCCCCGCGGCGACCTTGAGCCGGCGCCGGCCGGAACCGAGACTGCAGGGGTCCGCACCGGCACCCCGCCGGCAGTAGAGGCAGCAGGGGCGGCAGAAGCAACGGAGGCGCCGTCCGCCGTCGTCGTTGAACGCTCTTATGTTCCGTCGACGTTTGTGCTGCAGACCCGCTGGAAGAGCGAAACAGGCGAGGCACTGGTGACGGAGTTCATGCCGGTGGGCGACCGCCGGGCGTCACTTGTCCGCCGCGTCGAGGGCCTTTCCGGCGACATGACCATCCGGCAGGAACTGATCATGCGGTTCCACTACGGGGACGTGGTGCCGTGGGTGAACCGCGTGCACGACGAAGCCACCGGCCGGGAATCGATCGTCGCCATCGCCGGCCCGGACGCGCTGGTGCTGCACGGTGAGCGCCTGCCGCGCGCCGCGAACCGCCGGCACGAAGGCGAATTCACGGTTAAGGCCGGCGAGACGGTTGATTTCGAATTGTGCTGGTTCCCGTCCCACCGGACGGTGCCGCCGGCGATCGACGTCGACACCGCGCTGACGGAAACGGTGCACTACTGGCAGACCTGGTGCTCACGGTTCCCTCCCCAGGGGGATTACCACGGCATCGTCAAGCGTTCCCTGCTGGTGCTGCGCGCCATGACGCACGAGACCACCGGCGGGATCGTCGCCGCGCCGACTACCTCGCTGCCGGAGTCCTTCGGCGGGGAACGGAACTGGGACTACCGCTACGTCTGGCTCCGCGATGCCGCGCTGACGCTCGAATCGATGATGACCCACGGCTACGAAGACGAGGCGCTGCAGTGGCGCAACTGGCTGCTGCGCGCGGTGGCCGGAGACCCGGAAGACCTGCAGATCATGTACGGGGTGGCCGGCGAACGCGACCTGGAGGAACGGATCATCCCGCACCTTCCCGGGTATGAAGGGTCGGCGCCGGTGCGGGTGGGAAACGGCGCGGTGGGCCAGTACCAGGCGGACGTGATCGGCGAGGTCATGGTCGCGCTGGAGAAGCTGCGCAACATGGGCGGCACCGAGGACCACTTCTCCTGGCCGCTGCAGAAGGCCATGCTGCACTACATCGAGAAGCACTTCGACCAGAAGGACCAGGGCATCTGGGAGATGCGGGGCGAACGGAAGTACTTCACCCACTCGCGGGTGATGATGTGGGCGGCGTTCGACCGCGGCGTGCGGGCGGTGCAGGAGCACGGCTTGGACGGCGAAGCCGAGCACTGGGCGCAGCTGCGGGACAAGCTGCGCGAAGAGATCATGGAGCACGGCTTCAATCGGGAGATCAACTCCTTCACCCAGAGCTACGACACTACCGAGGTGGACGCATCGCTGCTGGTGCTGCCGCAGGTGGGCTTCGTGAAGTACGACGACGACCTGATGCTGGGTACCGTCGCCCGCCTGGAGCGGGAACTCGTGGATGCGGACGGACTGATCCTGCGCTACCGGACCGAGTCGGGGGTGGACGGTCTGGCTCCGGGCGAGCACCCGTTCCTGGCCTGTTGCTTCTGGCTGGTGGAACAGTATGCCCGCTCCGGGCGCATCGGCGACGCCCGCGACCTGATGGACCGGCTGGTCGGTTACGCGAACGACCTGGGGCTGATGGCCGAGGAGTACGACACCGCGAACAAACGCATGGCCGGCAACTTCCCGCAGGCGTTCTCGCACCTGGCGCTGATCCGTGCGGCGGACGCGATCAACGGCCACGCTCAGGAAGCGGTGTAGCCGCAGCCGCTTCCCGCAGCCGTTTCCCAGGACCGTTTCCACAGTTTCCACAGCGATATCCACGGTTGGGGCGGCGGCGGGGCGGCTGCCTTCCCGGCTACTGTAGACGGGTGAAGTTTCTCCAGTCCCCGGCCGTGAAAGTGGGGCTGTCCATCTCCATCGCCACCGGGCTGTACGGGGTGTCGTTCGGCGCATTGTCGGTGGCATCGGGGCTCGACCTCTGGCAGACCATGGCGCTGAGCCTGCTGCTGTTCAGCGGCGGCTCCCAGTTCGCGTTCATCGGGGTGATCGGCGGCGGCGGCACCGGCCTGGCCGCGATGACCGCTTCCGCCCTGTTGGGTATCCGCAACGGCATCTATGGCATGCAGATGAATGCGCTCGTCTCCCCGTCCCGCTGGTGGCGGCCGCTGGCCGCCCACGTGACCATTGACGAATCCACCGCGACGGCGTCCGGCCAGGACAACCCCGGCGAGCAGCGGCGTGGATTTTGGACTGCCGGCGTGGGTATATTCCTGCTCTGGAATCTATTCACGCTGGTGGGGGCGTTGGCCGGCAACGCGTTGGGCGATCCGAGGCAGTGGGGGCTGGACGGGGCCGCCGTCGCCGCGTTCCTGGCGCTGCTGTGGCCGAGGCTGAAAGGCAAGGAACCGGCCGCCATTGCGGTTGCCTGCGCCCTGGCCACGCTGCTGGCCGTGCCGTTCGTGCCCAGCGGAGTGCCCATCCTGGTGGCGGCGGCTGTCGCGGCCGCCATCGGCTGGTTCACCCACCAACCCATTCCCGCCGGGATGGCGCCGGACATCGAGCCCTATGACGAGCCGTATTCCGAGCACGACGGGTCCCACACGCTCGCCGCGTCCGAGCGCCGGGCGGCGGGCCGCGACGATCCGGCCGGCAGCGGGGACGGACGGGAGGCGCCATGAGCCTGTGGATCTGGATAGTGGCCGCCTGCGCCATCTCCTACCTCACCAAGCTGGCCGGCTATCTGGTGCCCGCCAGGTGGATGAAGAACCAGCGCATGTCCCGGGTCGCCGCCACCATGACCATCGGCCTGCTCGCGTCGCTGACCGTCGTCAACGCCTTCTCCACCGGCCAGCACCTGGCGTTCGACGCCCGGGTCGGGGCGCTGCTGGCCGCCGCGGTCGCGCTGCTGCTGCGCGCCCCGTTCCTGGTGGTGGTCATCGCCGGTGCCGCCGCGGCCGCACTGCTCCGTTTGGCCGGCTGGGGGTAACCGCAAGCTGGGGGACGGCGGCCGGCTGGGTAACGGCGCCCGATGTTGTGCTTGCGGGCGGCGCACCACCGCGGTGCGGCTTAAGGCAGGTTGACGACGGCGGTTCGCACCGCCGTCGTCAATCATCCGGTGAGGGGTCAGTCAGCGATCTTGGCGACCAGCCGGCCGACGACTTCGCCCCTCTTCAGCTTCTCCAGGCCCTCGGGGATGTCCTCGAAGGTGATCTCGGTGATGGTCGGAGTGAGCTTGCCGGTGGCGAAGTAATCGTAGACGCCCTGCACGTCGTCGCGGGTGCCGCCCTGCGAGCCGACCAGGGTGACCTCGGAGAGAATCAGGGCCTTGGTGCTGATGGTCGACTCCAGCCGGCCCATGCCAACCTGGACCACGCGGCCGCCGCGGCGGACCGTCTCGATGGCCTCGGCGGTGGTTGTGCCGAAGCCGGCAAAATCGACGACGACGTCCAGGCCGATCTCCTTGAACTCGGCGATGGACTTCGCCACGTCCTTGGCGCCGATCTCCTTGGCCTGGTCCCAGATCTTCTCGTTGACCTCGGCGACGTAGACCTCCGCGCCGGCCAGCACGGCCACGCGGGCGCCAATGGAGCCCAGGCCGCCGAAGCCGATGATGCCGACCTTGTCGCCGGCCTTGACCTGGCCGTTGGCGATGACGGCGTGGTGGCTGGTCATGCCGGCATCGGTGCCGGCCGCACCCTGGGCGAAGCTGACGTTGTCCGGAATGCGGACCAGAGCCTGCTGGTCGATGGCAGTCTTAAAGGAGAAGCCGCCGTCGAAGGCGTAGCCGGGAGCGCCGGCCGGAGTCGTGGGGCAGCAGCCCACGCGGTCGCCGACCTTCCAGTCGGTGACGCCTTCCCCGACCTCGGTGATGACCCCGGCCACCTCATGGCCGAGGGTGATGGGGCGCTTGGCCAGCGTCGAGAGCCAGCCCTCGTCCTCAAGCATGCCTACATCCGAGTGGCACAACCCGGCCGACTTGATGTCGATGACGACGCCGCCGGGTGCGGCGGTCGGCTCCTCGACCTCATTCAGTTCAAGCGGCTCGTGGGTGTTGGTAAATTGCCAGGCTTTCATGGGGTCTCCTGTGGCTCGGCGCGGATGGTGGCATTCCGCGGGCGACCGGTGGAACGGACCGGCGGAACGGTGCGGGTGCGAAACCCGCATGTCCAGCCTAGCTCCGAAACCCGGCAATTTTTATGCAAATGCATGTAAAGTCCGTCACGTCCGGTGCTGCAGAAGGCCCCGTGGTTGCGGCAGGTGACACCGAACCTGTGCGCCGGCACGGGTGCTGTGGAAGACTGAAGCCATGCTTGTAGCCTTCTCTGTTGCACCCTCCGGGGTACCCGTCGCCGGTCCCGCACCCCACGATGCCTCGGTCCATGACGCGGTTGCCGAGGCCGTCCGGATCGTCCGCGAATCCGGGCTGCCGAACCACACGGACGCGATGTTCACCACCATCGAGGGCGAGTGGGACGAGGTAATGGACGTGATCAAGCGCGCCACCGAGGCCGTAGGCCGTCACGGATCGCGCGTGTCCCTGGTGCTCAAGGCGGACATTCGTCCGGGATACTACGGCGAGCTCAGCGGCAAGGTGGACCGCCTGGAGGCTGCCATCGCCGAGCAGGAGCAGCAGTGACCGTCCAGCCGGGCCTGCCGGACGTCGATCCGGAAGCGGCGTGGACCGCCGTCGAAGATTACCTGACCGTCACCTTGGTGGGGGAGGGCCAGTCCCAGGTCGCAGCCAGGGAGGGTGCCGCGCAAGAAGGCCTGCCGGCAATCGAGGTGAGCGCAACCCAAGGCAAGCTGCTGATGCTGCTGGCCCGGCTGCGCGGTGCGCGCAAGGTGCTGGAGATCGGCACGCTGGGCGGGTACAGCACCATCTGGTTGGCCCGCGGACTGCCGGACGACGGCGAAGTGGTCAGCTGCGAGTACGAACCGCGGCACGCCGAGGTGGCGCAGCGGAACCTGGAGGCAGCCGGCGTCGCGGACAAGGTCAGCATCCGGGTGGGCGCGGCACTGGATACCCTGCCGCGGCTGGCCGAAGCGGGCGTCGGGCCGTTCGACCTCGTGTTTATCGACGCGGACAAGGAAAACAACCGGAACTACGTGGAGTGGGCCCTGCGGCTGACTCGTCCCGGCAGCCTTATCGTGGTGGACAACGTCGTCCGGTCGGGCAAGGTGCTGACCGACGGCGGCGACGCCGGCGCGGAGGACCGCGACATCCGCGGCACCCGGGATGCGCTGGCGCTGCTGGGCTCCGACCCGCGCCTGGACGCCACGGCGATCCAGACCGTGGGCGGCAAGGGCTGGGACGGCTTCGCGCTGGCGCTGGTCAAGTAGCCGATGGCGCGGCGAAGCACCCGTGCCGAGGCGGCACGGGAGCCGGAGGCGTCCGGCGGGCCGGCCGAGGGACGCTATGAGATTTCCTCCGGGACAGCCGAGCTGGTCCGCGAGCCCGACTCGGCGGACAGCTGGCTGCTCAAGATCAACGGCGTCCAGTCCTCCCACGTGGTGGTCGGCGATCCGCTGCGGCTGGACTTCGAATACATGCGCTGGATGGCGGCGCTGATCGCATCCCGCTGGGGACCCGGGGCCAAGCTTCGGGCCCTGCATTTGGGCGGCGGGGCGTGCTCGATGGCCCGCTACCTGGCGGCCGCGTACCCGGAGGCGCGCCAGGTAGTGGTCGAGATCGACGCGAAGCTGGCCGACCTCGTGCGCCAGTGGTTCGACATCCCGCGTGCGCCGTTGGTGCGCATCCGGGTGGGTGAAGCAAGGGAGGTCACCGAATCACTGAGCGAGGACAGCCGGGACCTGGTGGTCCGCGACGTCTTCTCCGGCAGCGAGACCCCGTACGGACTGACCACGCTGGAATTCACCCGGGCGGTGCGGCGAGTCCTCTCACCCGGCGGGGTCTACCTGGTGAACTGCGGCGACACGCCACGGCTGATCGGTGCTCGCGAGGAGGCGGCGACCATCGGCGAGGTTTTCGAGCACCGGGTGATCATCGCCGACCCGCCGATGCTCAAGGGCCGCCGGCACGGAAACGTGGTCATCGCTGCCAGCGACCAGCCGCTGGAAACCGGTCCCGGACTCGTCCGGGAGTTGCTGCACGGTGCCATGCCGGCACAGCTGTGGGACGGGCCGAGAGTGGAGAAGTTTTGCAGAGGATCGGCGATCCGGCAAGACCGGCCGGCCAATTAGGACCTTTCCCGGAACGTTATGACTTCGGCCGGAATTTGTTTGTAAGATGGACAAGAACGGCCGTGCAGCGGCCGTACCAGGCCCGGGAGCGAGCCGCTTGCGGCTGGCTCTCCGGAGGCAGGCATGGAAAGAACGGCTTCGACACTATGGATGGTGGCTGGAGCGCTATGTCTGCTCAGCCGGATTTGATCCGGCGCCGGATGCCGGGTGCTGAGAACCTAATCCCCCCAAGTTAGGTCCAGTGCCCGGCATCTCGGTCATTAATCCTTTCACCGGATGCCGGTTCCCTTCCCCATCAGCTCGGCTTCCCTGCTGCGGGTCTCGCGCCTGAGCGCATCGACGACCGCCGCCACAGCCGGTTGCCGCAGTGACTCCGGCCGCGCCACCAGCCAGTAGCCGAGCCGCTCCTCCAGTTCCCCCGGCAGGATCCGGACCAGGTCCGGATGGCGGTTGGCCATGAAGCACGGCAGCAGGCCGAGGCCGGCACCGGCACGGGTTGCCTCGACGTGGACGAACACGTTGGTGGAACCTAGGGCCGTGGACATCGCCGGCAGCAAACGGCGCGGGGCGTCGAGGTCGTCAACCTGCAGCATGGAGTCGACGAAATAGACCAACGGGTGGTTCATGGCCGCGCGCACGCTGTCCGGTACTCCGTGTTCGGCCAGATAATCACGGGAGCCGTAGAGACCCAGGACATAGTTGCCCAGCCGGATGGATCGCGCGCGGATCACCTGCGGCCGCCCGACGACCACTTCGAAGTCCAGGCCCGGCCGGTGTTGCGTGGCCCGGCGGGCGGCGGTAACGATCTCCACGCTGAGCCTGGGATGGCGCTGCTGCAGGCGGGCGATCGCCGGGGCGGCGACGAACGCGCTGAAACCGTCGGTGGCCGACATCCGCACCACACCGGCCAGTCGGTCCGCCTGATCCGGTGTGCGGCCAAGCTCCGTGAGCGATTCTTCGATCCGCTCGGCGACCGCTGCCGCCTTGCGGCCCAGGTCGGTCAACTCCCAGCCGCCCGGTGCCCCGGAGAACACGCGGCCGCCCAGGGCCTTTTCGACGGCGGCGATGCGGCGCGAGACGGTGGTGTGGTTCAGGCCCAGGTTCTCGGCCGCCACGGTATACCGGCCGGTGCGGGCGACGGCGAGGAGGATGATCAGGTCGTCCGGCTTGGCGGACTGAGGCGCGGGAGGCATATCTGCATCTTTGCAGACCATGCCTGCAAAGTTTGTCATTGATGCACATGCAGGACCGGGGAATACTCGGCTACGTCTGATTGTGACCACACTCACAGCGTGCGGGGGGAGTCCCGGCGGCCAACGCCGCATTAACCGCACGCCATGCAAGGAGAATGATGAGCGCCCACGCTACCCCCACCGGACCCGGATCCGGCGCGACGCACGAGTCGCCGCCGTCGGTCCTGCGCAAGGTCGTCACCGCTTCCATGGCCGGCACGGTCGTGGAATGGTACGAGTTCTTCCTCTATGCCACGGCGGCCACGCTGGTGTTCGGCGCCCTGTTCTTCCCGAATGCGGGCACCGAACTGGACGCGATCATCGCCGCCTTCGTCACGTTCGCCGTCGGCTTCATTGCCCGGCCGCTGGGCGGGATCGTGTTCGGCCACTTCGGTGACAAGCTGGGCCGGAAGAAGTTGCTGCAGGTGAGCATCATCCTGATCGGTGCTGCCACGTTCCTGATGGGCTGCCTGCCAGGGTTCGACCAGATCGGGTATTGGGCGCCGGGCCTGCTGGTGGTGCTGCGGTTCGTCCAGGGCTTTGCCATCGGCGGCGAATGGGGCGGCGCGGTCCTCCTGGTGGCCGAGCACAGCCCGGCAGCCAAGCGCGGCTTCTGGGCGTCCTGGCCGCAGGCGGGCGTGCCGATGGGCAACATGCTGGCCACGGTAGTGCTGTGGGTGATGTCCGGCATCCTCTCCGAGGCCGAGTTCCAGGCCTGGGGCTGGCGCGTCGCCTTCTGGCTCTCTGCGGTCATCGTGCTCGTCGGCTACTACATCCGCACCAAGGTCACCGAGGCGCCGATCTTCCTGGAGGCCCAGGCCGAGTCCGCCAAGGTGAAGTCCACGTCCTACGGCGTCGTGGAAGTGATGAAGAAGTACCCGCGCGGCGTGTTCACTGCCATGGGGCTGCGCGTAGCGGAGAACATCATCTACTACATCGTGGTGGCCTTCTCCATCACGTACCTGAAGACCGTTCACGACTTCGACGTCACCACGGTGCTGGGCCTGCTGATCCTGGCGCACGCCTTCCACTTCGTCGTGATCCCGTTCTACGGGCGCCTGTCGGACAACATCGGCCGCCGCCCGGTCTACATGGCCGGCGCCGTGCTGTCCGGGGTCTGGGCCTTCGTCGCCTTCCCGATGTTCGACACGCAGAACCCGATCATCATCCTGGGCGCGATCTTCCTGGGCCTTGCCGTGCACGGGCTGATGTATGCGGGGCAGCCGGCCATCATGGCCGAGATGTTCCCGACCCGGATGCGCTACTCCGGTGTCTCGCTGGGCTACCAGGTGACCTCGATCTTCGCCGGTTCGCTCGCCCCCATCATCGCTTCCACGCTGCTGAAGGACTTCGGGCACTGGCTGCCGGTTGCCCTGTACCTGGTGGTCGCGTCGGCCATCACCGTCGTGGCGGTGATCTTCACCCGCGAAACGAAGGGCGCCTCCCTGCGGGACCTGGACCGGGCCGACCTGGCACGCACGGAAGCCGAAGTGCGGGCCCAGGCCTAGGCGCAACGGCGCAAGCCAAGCGAGTAAAACCGAAGGGACCGGTACCACCCGTTGCGGGCGGTACCGGTCCCTTTCGCCTCGGCGGACCTGGGGTCAGCGGAAGCCAATGAGCTGCTCAACCGGGCCCATGCCGAAGAAGAGCACGAAGGCCGCGGCCACCGCCCACATCAGCGGGTGGATGTCCTTGGCCCGGCCCTGGAACGTGCGCACCAGCACGTAGGCGATAAAGCCCGCCCCCAGGCCGTTGGCGATGGAATACGTGAAGGGCATGAGCGTGAAGGTCAGGAAGGCGGGGATGGCCACGCCCCAGTCGGACCAGTCGATCTTGCCCACCTGCGACACCATCATGAAACCGACGACGACGAGCGCCGGCGCCACTGCCTCGAACGGAACCAGCGAAATCAGCGGCGTGAAGAACATGGCGATCAGGAACAGCAGGCCGGTGACAACGTTGGCCAGGCCGGTGCGCGCGCCCTCGCCGATCCCGGCGCCGGACTCGACGTAGATCTGGTTGGACGAGACGGATCCCGCGCCGCCGGCGATGGCGCCCACGGCGTCGACCATCAGGACGCGGTCGACGTTCGGGATGTTGCCCTCTTTGTCCGTCAGCCCGGCCTCGTTGGCCAGGCCGACCATGGTGCCCATGGCGTCGAAGAAGATGCTCAGCAGGATCGCAAACGCCAGCAGGGAAGCGGCGGTGACGCCCAGCGTCCCGAATGCACCGAAGAGGCTGGCCTGGCCGATCAGGCTGAGGTCGGGCAGCCCCACCCAACTGCCGCTCGGCAGCTCAGGCACCACCAGGGACCATCCCAGCGGATTGGGGCCGTCGGGACCCATCGACGGGCCGACGTCGGCCACCGCTTCGATGACCACCGCGAGCACGGTGGCGGCGATGACGCCGATCAGGATGCCGCCCTTGACCTTCTTGACCACCAGGGCGATCGTCAGGATGAGGCCGACGACGAAGACGAGGATCGGCCAGCCCAGCAGCACTCCGTCGAACCCGAGCCCCACCGGAACGGTGGTGCCCGCCGCGTCCGGAATGCGGCGGATGAAGCCGGCATTGACCAGGCCGATCAGGGCAATGAACATGCCGATTCCCACTACGATGGCGGTCTTGAGGCTTTGCGGCACGGCATTGAACACCGCGGTCCGGAAACCGGTCAGGACCAGGATCAGCATGGTGATGCCGGAGAGGATCACCAGGCCCATCACGTCTGGCCAGGTCAGGCCCGGGTTGGTCGCAACGGTGATGGCGATGAAGGCGTTGACGCCCAGGCCCGTGGCGAGGGCGAACGGGTACTTGGCCCACGCCCCCATCACGATCGTCAGCACTCCGGCCACGAGGGCCGTGACCGCCGCGACGCGTTCGGCGCCGAGCATGGCGCCGGTTGAATCGGCGCCGCCCAGGACCAGCGGGTTCAGCACCACGATGTAGCTCATCGCGAAGAACGTGGCCAGGCCGCCGCGGATTTCGCGCGAATAGTTGGAGCCGCGCTTGGTGATCTCGAAATAGCGGTCGAGCACCGAAGTCTTGGCGGCTACTGCTCCCTTTTGGGGCATGGGGGATGTCCTCCACAGGTAAGTGGTATGGTCAGGGATTTCCCCAAAATTCTAGCCCCTGCGGCACGCGGCGGCGTACGGTGCCGCTGTTTCCCGCCTGCCCGGCGTCAGGCGACTAGCGTACGGTGCCGCAGTTTTCCCGCCCGCCCCGCGTCTAGCGGCGAGCGTACGGTGCCGCTGTTTTCCCGCCCGCCCGGCGTCAGGCGACGGCCGGCCGGGAGGTGGAAGCGATGGCGCTGCCGGCCACCTTCGCCTGCCGGATGATGTCCCGTGTGCTCGGCGCCAGCAGATCCGCCACTCCGACCAGGTAGAGGCCGATCGCTTTCAGGACGGAGGCGAGGTTTTCGCCGGCCGCGATGCCCAGGCTCCGGAGCAGCCGGCGCATCTGGTTCTGCGCGCAGCCCGTCAGCACGACGGAATCGGCGACCAGCAAGCCGTTCTCGGTGCGGATGACCCACTTCTGGTTCTTGTCCCTGCTCATCGCGGGCGCGTGGGCCACAGAGGCAGCCGGCGGCCTGGACGGGTCCGCCGGTGGCGCCGACGCTGGTTTTTCCGACGTCTTGGTGACGCCGCAGACATGGGTGCTGTGGCGGATGTCCAGCGCATGGCTGGCGGCGTACGCCTGCAGCAACCGCAGCAGGTCGTTGCGCTCGCTCCGGTGCGTCGAGTCCGCCAGCGGGGACCTGCGTCCCTGGTCGGCCGGCTGGGGGAGCAACCCCTCAACGACGATTGACGACACGCCCTGGCGGCTGAGCTCGCTCGCCACGGCCAGTCCGGGCAGCCCGGAACCGATGACCACCGTGGTGGTGTATTCGGTAGGCACTTCTGGTACGGAAACGCCACTCACTGCACGGACTCCTTGTACGGTAGCGAGAACTTCGGGCGGCGAACGGACCGCCCGCACACGCATTGTGAAACTGTTATTTAACACAATTTTCATCGAAGCCTACATAACTTTTCGGCCACTGAGAAGCGCTTTGTTGCAGAGTAAGCTGAGGGTAGCGGGCGAGGATGCCCGTGCGACGGTGAGGGAGGCGGAACGAATGACAGAAGCCACAGGTTCAGACGCCGGACAGGGCGCGGCACCCCGCGGCATTGTCGTCGGAGTTGACGGCTCCGATCAGAGCATCTGCGCGTTGGTTTGGGCTGCGGAGGAGGCGCAACGGCGCAGGACCCCGCTGCACGTCGTGACCGCCTACACCGTTCCGGTCTTCGCTGCCTCCAGCATGGACGCCGGCTATGCCACGCTGGACGATTCGGTGATCCGCGAAGGCGCCGAAGCCGTGCTCGAGCAGGCGGTGTCCAAAGTTACCGGTTACGGCCTGGACATCGATGCGCGGGTGGAAACCGGCGACGCCGCCGGGGTGCTGCTGGAGCTCTCGGAACAGGCCGAGCTGGTCGTGGTCGGTACGCGCGGCCGCGGTGGTTTCATGGGCCGGTTGCTGGGCTCCGTGAGCAGCGCCGTCCCGGCCCACGCTTCCTGTCCGACGGTGACGATTCCGCTGGCCTGCGCGCCGCGCCTCGGCGACCTGGACATCGAGCTTCCCCGGTCCAAGGACCAGGCGATCCGCCCCGAGGACGTCCAGAAGGTCGTCGTGGTCGGGGTTGATGGTTCAGAGCAGGCCCGCAACGCCACCCTGGTCGCCGCGGAGCAGGCCGAGCGGCTCGGCTATCCGCTGAAGGTCATCTGCGCCATGCCGCCGTTCACCGGCTCGCTGGCGTGGGTGCCGGCACCGCTAGACCGTGAGGCGCTCTATGCGGATATCCGTGAGCAGCTCGACGCCGGCGTGGCGTGGCTCAAGAGCCACTTCCCCGATCTGCGCGTCACCGGTGAAGTGCAGGACGGCTCCCCGGTAGAACTGTTGATCGAGGCGTCACGCACCGCCGAACTGCTGGTGGTTGGTACCCGCGGCCGCGGCGGCTTCGCCGGCATGCTGCTCGGCTCCACCAGCCAGGGCGTGCTGCACCATGCCAAGGGCCCCGTCATGGTGGTGCCGGACAAGCATGACCCTCGCCTGGACGACCGCCGCAACTTCGGCCCCCTGCCCGACGCCGAATAACCGCAGGTAGCAGAAGGGCGGGCCCGGAACCTCAAAGGTTCCGGGCCCGCCCCTTTTAAGCAGTGCAGGCTAGACGGCCCAGCGGGCGCCGACCGTGTGCAGCTTGCCGTACATGTGGCTGATATTCGTGACGGTCAAGCCGACGTCCGGGTTCAGTGCGTGGACTACCTGCCAGTTGCCGATGTAGATCGCCACGTGCCAGATGGCATTCGGCTCGCCCCAGAAGACCAGGTCGCCGGGCTGAAGTTGGGCGAGCGGCACCTTGTGCGGTGCGGAGTCGAGCTGGTCCTGCGCCACGCGGGGCAGGTAGCGACCGGCGCTGCCAAACGCCGCCTGCGTCAGTCCCGAGCAGTCGTAGCCCCACGGCCCGCTGCCGCCCCAATCGTAGAAGCTCTTGTTGTTCGCCTGCTTGGCCATCGCGAAGTTGATGGCAGCGTTGGCGATGCCCGCGTTGCTGCCGGGGGCCGGTGCCGGTGCCGGCGGTGCCGAATCCGGCTTGGGCTTCGGGGCCGGTTGAGGGGCCGGCGGCGGAGGCGGGGCCGGGGCAGGCGTCGAGGGCCGGGACGGCGCAGGCGTCGAGGGCCGTGACGCCGGTGGCGGGGTTGACGGGGTTGCCGGCCGGGAGGTTGCCGGCGGGGTCGACGGGGATGCCGGGCGGGAGGTTGCCGGCGGCGCTGCGGGCCGGGCCGGCGTAATGTCTTCAGAGGCCGCTGCAACGGTGGAGCCCTGCGGGTTGGAACTGCCGCCGGCGGGCCGCGGGGCGGCGGCGGCCTCCTGTGCCGACTGCTCGACCAGGGCCTGGAGCTGTCGATCCTGCTCGGCGCGCTCCAGCGCGGTGATGCGTGCGTCCTCTTCACCGGTGCTGGTTCCGCGCAGTTCGGCCAGATGTTCCAGCAGCGCCTGCCGCTGTTCCTCGTAACGGACCACGAGCTGCTCCTGCGCGGCGCTGGCGGCCTTCGCATCCGACTCCGCCGCCTCCGCGGCTACTGCCGCGTCCCGGGCGGCCTCTTCGGCCTGGGTGACATAGAGCTCCCAGGCTGCCCACAGCTGGGCGGCCTGCTGGGATTCGCTCAGGGTCTGCGAGCGGTTGGCCGTCAGCGCATTGAGCGTGGAGGCCTTGTACAGCACGTCGCCGGCGTCCTTGCTGTCCAGCAGCGAGCTGAGACCGGGGTTGACGCCGCCGTTCCGGTAGAGTTCACCGGCCAGCTGCCCCACCTGATTCTTGACTGAATCGAAGTACTGCGCCGCCTGCGACGCCTTGGCCTTGGCATCAGCGAGTTCGGTGGTCCGCTCCTGCTGCCTCAGCAGCGACTCGCTGTAGGCGTTCTGGGAACGCATTGAATCGAACTGCGCGTTCGCAAGGTTTCCCGAAGCCGCCTTGAGCTGCTCCTCGATCCGATCCACCAGGGCCTGGGTTGCCGCTGCATCGCCCTTGGCGTCGTCGATCTCCTCGCCGGAAGGCAGCGTGGGCGCCGCCGGCAGGATGATCCGCTGCGATGTCACGTGCGGCAACTGTCCCGCCGGTGCGGCGACGGCCGGCGCCAGGGCCGGAACGCAGATTAACAGTGCGGTAGCCGAGAAGAGCGCGACGGCGCGCCGCGGCGTCGTCGATCGATGCGGGGCGGGACGCCCCGAGGGAAGCAGCCTCATCCGAACGGGTCCTTACTAGGAGCGCGGTAAATGCACGCGCCCTTTCGGGACGGCCGGCCTTGGGGCCGGAACGGTCAAATGTGCGAACGGGTGGCACCCCAACTAGACCGAACTGCATTCACACAGCACGTTGAGGATATGCAACATCAGTCACAGTTGCAACATTTGTCCCATGGATAACATAAACAACAATAGTGTCATTTGAACAGCATTGCCGAGGAACCGGCGTGTCACGAGGGTGTTTCAGGGCAGTTGAAACGTCGGGCCGGGAGCCGCGCCGGCGTGTCCCGCTGCGCCGACCGCGGCCAACGGGCCTGCTGTACCGCGGCCAACGGGCCTGCTTTGCTCGGCGGCCAAGTGCGCCCCAGACGGGTGAGGCGGCGGTCAGCCCCAGCCCAGTTCGTGCAGGCGGGCGTCGTCGATGCCGAAGTGGTGGGCGACCTCGTGGATCACGGTCACCAGGACCTCGTGGACCAATTCTTCGCGGGAGGAGCACATCCGCTGGAGGGGGCCGCGGAAGACGACGATGCGGTCCGGCATGGACCCGGCAGCCCACCAGTGGTCCCTCTCGGTGAGCGGCGTGCCTTCGTAGACGCCCAGCAGTTCCGTCTCGGGGTCTTCCCAGGGCTGCGGGGTGTATTCCTCTTCGACGAAGATGCCCACGTTGGTCATCTCGCGCATGATGTCTTCCGGGATTTGGTCGATCGCGTCGTTTACCGCGTCCTCGAATTCCGGCAGGGACATCTCCATCGGCATACAGCCGACTTTACCCGCGGGCTGCGGCCTCGAAAGCGCCCGGGTGGAGGCCGCGGCAGGCCTCGTCGGCCGGTTTTGGTTTTTCCCGGAGCAGGCCCTATAGTTTTATAGGTCCACAGCGGGGAAATGAATCCCAAGTGGTCCTGGCCCCCATCGTCTAGCGGCCTAGGACACCGCCCTTTCACGGCGGCGGCACGGGTTCGAATCCCGTTGGGGGTACGCGAGACGTCATGAATGGCAGCCCGCTGGAGTGGTCAGAACCGCTTCGAAAGGCTGGTAGGATTGAGTCTCGTAAAAAATGCAAGGCCCTGTAGCGCAGTTGGTTAGCGCGCCGCCCTGTCACGGCGGAGGTCGCGGGTTCAAGTCCCGTCAGGGTCGCTTTGGTTTCCGGAGCGATTTCGGAACGCCATCGGTGATCATCGCAAGATGTTGCCACGGCTCTGTAGCTCAGTTGGTAGAGCGTTCGACTGAAAATCGAAAGGTCACCGGATCGACGCCGGTCGGAGCCACCAGCAAAAACGAAGCCCCGCAGTCCTGGTTCAGGGTGCGGGGCTTCGTCGTGTCCGCCCGCTCTGTCCACCTCCGGCTTCGTCGGGCACCATGGGTGCATGAACGAAACCGCAATCACCCACATTGGCGGTCCGACAGCCTTGCTGGAGTTCGGCGGCTGGATGTTCCTGACCGACCCCACCTTTGATGAACCCGGCGAGTACCCGACAACAGCCGGAACGCTGGTGAAAACCTCCGGGCCTGCCGTTCAAGTCCCAGACCTGCCGGTGGTGGACGCCATCCTCCTCTCGCATGACCAGCATGCGGACAACCTGGATACGTCCGGCCGTCGCCTGGTGGAATCCGGCGACGCCAAGGTCCTCGGAACCCTGGAGGCAGCAGACCGGCT
This sequence comes from Arthrobacter sp. Y3224055, assembly GCF_059090825.1. NCBI lineage: Bacteria > Bacillati > Actinomycetota > Actinomycetes > Micrococcales > Micrococcaceae > Arthrobacter > Arthrobacter sp. Y3224055. Next base: position 112,759 of record NZ_JBNHGB010000007.1, read on the forward strand.
CGCGACGGTTACCGGGATGGCCCCGTGGGAGCGGACAGTCCTCGAAGCCGCCGACCGGACCACAGTCACGGTCACCGCCGTCCCGGCCCGGCACGGACCCGAAGGATGCGAACCGGTGACCGGCACCGTGACCGGATTCGTCCTGACAGGGTTCGACCTCCCGACTGTTTACATCAGCGGCGACAATGCCTCGCTGGACGTGGTCGACGCCGTCGCGGCACGTTTCGCGCCGATCGCCACGGCGGTGCTCTTCGCCGGAGCCGCCCGCGTGGGAGCCTTCGACAACGCCCCGCTCACCCTCACCGCCGACGCCGCGGTCGAGGCGGCGCGCACACTGGACGCGGCCACCGTCGTGCCGGTCCACGCCGAGGGCTGGAAGCACTTCAGCGAAGGTCACGAAGAACTCCGCGCCCGGTTCTCCGCCGCCGGCCTCGAGGACCGGCTCCGCATCCCCACCCCGGGGCGGAAGCTGGCCCTGTAGCTGACACGGGCTGCCCGATCCGCCGGCCAGCTGGACGCTACCGCCGAACTGGTCGCCGAACTCATCGAGTCGACCACCGACAAGCCGGTCCACGTCCCGCGGCAGCCGCTCCCGGCTCCCAGTTTCCACTCAGGCTCACTGGCCTACCATGGAAGGGATTTCCCGTGCCGCCTGCACCTGATGAGGCACCGGACCAGGGGGACGATTGGAGCGAGGAGCATCGTGCAGGCCCTTTTGAAGGCGACGGCCGTCGGCATGGCAACCGCCGTCCTGCTAACGTCCTGCAGCGACGCGGGCCCAACGCCGGAATCGGCGACGACGGCGCCCGCCCCCGTCGCTTTGGACGACACCGAAGCGACGGCGCCCGCGGAAACACCCCCCGCATCTGTCCCCGCCACCGACGGACCGGCCACGTCGCCGCCCGGCCAGGCGCCGACGTCGGACTCGGCTGGTCCCGTCGACGGGAGCGGGGGAGCCGGAGGAGGCGCCGCTGACTGGGGCAGCTATAAGAGCCGGGACCACGCCTGCGCCGCCGTGGCCGCAAACGTCGCCTCCCTGCTGCTGGTCCCGCTCGGCTTCATGACCGGCGTGGAGGACTCCGACCTGGAGGCGCTGCAGGATGAGCTGGACGAATTCAGCCGCGACGTTCCGCCGCGGCTGGGGGACCACCTGGACAGGGTGGAGGACCAACTGGATCACGCGTCCGCAACCGGCCGCTTCGACGCTGCCGGGTTTGCCCGGGCCCTGCAACCGGTGAAGGACTGGCTGTCCGAACACTGCGGGGAATGAGGCGTTAGGCTTGCCCTGAGAGTCATCACAGCGTCAGGGGAGAACAGATGCACAACGAGGATCGGCCGGCTGCCCCGTCCGCGGGCGATTCGCCCGGGGCACACCCGGTGACCGCCCCTGTCGGCGTCCCGGGCGCGCCGGCGCCGGCCCCGGCAGCGGTTGACCCGCATCAGCCTGCAGGCCTTGGCATCCCGGACGCCCCCGGACGCACCACCATCTCCGAAGCCGCCGTGGCAAAGGTCGCGGCCGTCGCCGCACGCTCCGTCCCGGGGGTCTACGCGCTGGGCAGCGGCACGGCAAGGGCGCTGAGTGCGCTGCGGGATGTCGTGGGCGGCAGCGACGCCGGCCAGGGCGTACACGTGGAGGTCGGCCAGACGCAAGTTGCCGTGGACATCAGCCTCGTGGCCGTATACGGCAAGCCGCTGCAGGAGTTGGCGGGCGCCGTGCGCGCGGCGGTGTACACCGCCGTCGAGCAATTGGTGGGGCTGGACGTGATCGAGGTGAACGTGGAGATCAACGACGTCCACGTGCCCGGTCTGGACGCCAAGGCTCCGGCGGAGAAGCCGGTGCGGCAGGCGGCCCAGTAACCGGATGTTCGGGACGGCGAGAGGAACAGGGATGAGCTACACGGTAGTCGGCATGGGCGTCGGTGCGGTGCTGGCGTGGGCCGCGCTGGTGTTTAACTTCTGGGGCTTCCTGCTGATGGCGGTCTTCCTGATGGTGGGGGCGTTGCTGGGCCGCGCCGCGGAGGGCAAGCTTGACTGGCGCAGCATCCGGGATGCGCTGACCGGACGCCGCTCGTCTTCATGACGGAACCCGTTGTGGACGCGGACGAATTGCCTCCCCGCCCGGAAGGACGGCCGCCGGCCGGGCGGCCGGACGGACCGCCCCCGGCGTCGCTCCCCGCCGCGCCGCCCGGGCAACACTATGCCGGACATACCCGGGTCAGCACGCAGGCGTTGACCAGCACTGCGCAGGGGGTTGCGGCGGAGGTGCTGGGCATTTCACCTTCCCTCGTCCGTGCGACGTGGCGGGACGATGCCGGTTCCCTCGCGTTGTACCTGGCCCTTCCCGTCGGCATTCCCTCGCTGAACCGGGTAGTGCGGGACCCGCACCTGGTGGACGGCTTTGGCGGATCGGTCTGGGACCGGGCGCACGCCGCCAAGGGAGCCATCCTGGAGAGGATCTCCTGGATCAGCGGTTCGAGGTTGAGCCGGGTGGACATCAGGGTCACCGGCATCCGCGTGCAGGAAGGAGGCCGGGTCCGGTGAGCACCGACGTCAAGACCGGCGGGGGGCCGGCTGACTTGCGCCCGGGCGACGAGCGCCTGGCGAGCCGGGAACTGCGCAGTTCCCGCGCCATCGCCGCGGTGATCGCCGCCGTCCTCGTCGGGCTGGCCTGCCTCTACCTGCTGCTAGAAGCGGCGCTGAAGGCGATCGGGCAGCGCCCGTGGCTGGCCACACCGGAAGAGATGGCGGGCTGGATCCACCAACTGCCGGGAAACGTCGCGCCGACCGTCCTGGGTGCCTCCGGAGCGCTGATCCTGTTCCTCGGTCTGCTCTTCTTCCTGCAGGGCGTGCTCCCCGGACACCTGCACCGGCACCGCATTCCCGGCCGCCGCGGCGTCGTGGTGGTGGACGATGAGGTCATCGCCGCCTCGTTGGCGCGACGCGCGCGTATCGAGGCGCAGGTGACGCGTGAGCAGGTGCTGGTGGTCGTCTCGCGCGGGCTGGTGGATGTCCGGCTCCGGCCAACCTCCGGCCAGCCGGTGGATTCCGACGCCGTCCAAACCGCGGTGGAAGACGAGGTCCGTAGGGCGCGCATCAGCCCGATTCCGCAGGTGCGCGTGTTCGTTTCCAGTTCGGGGGTGGTGGGACAGTGAACCAGACACCCCGGACATTAAACCGCATCCTGATCACCCTTTTGGGGCTGCTGCTCATGCTGGCCGGCGGCACCGCGCTGGCGCTGGCGCTGGTTCCCGCGCTCGCCGGCCGGTGGCAGGCCGCCACGGAGCAAGCCGGCGCCAACCTGGGGACGGTTTTGGACGCCACCACCCTTCCCGGCCAGCGGGACAGCTGGCTGTGGATTGTGGTGGCGCTGGTGCTGCTCCTGATGGTGCTGCTGATGATCGCGTGGGCCGCTCAGCAGGGCAAGGGCCGCACCGGTACCATCGCCGCGGATTACGACGGCGCGGGCGACCCCGGCGCCGTCTGGCTCAGTGCCGCCGTGGCCGAGCAGGCGCTGCGCGATGCGCTGCGGGAACGCGACAGCATCCTGCAGGCAACGGTCACCGCTTTCGACTACGAGGGCGGCGGCGGCCTGCGCGTCCGGGTGGCTCCGCGCCTCGGGGTGTCCCCGCAGGCCGTGGCGGACGAAGTCTCCGACCTCGTGGAGGCGCTGGACCTGACCGTCGGGTTCAGCTTCCCGGTGGTCATCCACCTGGTGGCCGGCGCGCGCTCGCGGCTGGTCCGCGCCGACCGCGTCCGCTAGCCGGACTGCCCGTCGGCGGCAGGGGTAAGCCAGACGGCCCCGTTGGGCTGCAGCATCCCGTCCGAGACTGCTCCCTCCTGCGACTCCAGCACCAGGGAGGCGCCGTCGGGCAGCCGGATGGCGGAACTGCCCATGTTGGCCAGGACCTGCAGGGTCCCGTTGCGGTAGCTCAGGATCCCAGATCCCGGATTATGCTCTGCGGCCCATTCCAGGCTGCCGTGGCCCAGCTTCTGTTCCGCCCGCAGGCGCAGCGCCGCCCGATACAGCTCGTAGGTGGAGGCGGCTACTCCCACCTGCCGATCCACCGCATAGCGCGCAAAGCTCTCGGGCTGCGGCAACCACGGTTCATGCTGGGTGGAGCCCCAGCCGTAGCCGTGCGCCTCCGCGCGCCAGGGGATCGGCACCCGGCAGCCGTCCCGGCCACGCTCTTCGCCGCCGGTGCGGAAGAACGCGGGGTCCTGGCGCACTTCGGCGGGCAGGGCGGTGTGCTCCGGAAGGCCCAGCTCATCGCCCTGGTAGATGTAGGCGGAGCCGGGCAGCGCCAGCATCACCAGCGCCGCGGCACGGCCGCGCGCGTGGCCGAGTTCCTCATCGGGCTGTTCGTCGCCGGGGCCAATGCCCTTGGGGTAGGTGGTGGGATCCGCCAACCCGTACCGGGAGCTGTGGCGGACGGTGTCGTGATTGGACAGCACCCAGGTGCTTGGCGCACCCACCGATGATGCAGCGGCGAGCGAATCGTCGATGCTGCGGGCCATCCGTCGGGCATCCCAGCCGGCGAGCAGGAAGTCGAAGTTGAAGGCCTGCTGCATCTCGTCGGGCCGGACGTAGGCAAAAAGCCGCTCGGCGGGCTCGACCCAGGCCTCGGCGACCAGCATGCGGTCGCCGTCGTACTCGGCCAGGACCTTGTGCCATTCCCGGTAGATCTCGTGCACGCCGTCCTGGTCGAAGTAGGGCGGGGTCTCCGGATGCAGGCGCTCCTCCTCCCGGGCAACTGCCTGCTGTGCCGCCGCTTCGCGGGCATCCGCCGCGGCGGGTTCCAGCACCTGTTCCTCGGACGCACGGGCATCGGGGGTGGGCGAGGCGCCCGCGGGCCGGCCGACCGCCGTTTCGTCACCGTCGGGCAGTGCGTCGTCGCCCGGGAGCCGCTCGCTGCCGGCCACCATCGAGGTCTTGGCCGCCCAATCCGGCAGGCCCTCGGCCTTGACCAGGCCATGGGCCACGTCAATCCGGAAGCCGTCCACGCCGCGGTCCAGCCAGAACCGCAGGACGGAGACCATTTCGGCCCGGACTTCGGGGTTCTCCCAGTTCAGGTCCGGCTGCGAGGAGTCGAACAGGTGCAGGTACCACTGCCCGGGCGTGCCGTCGGGTTCGGTGATCCGGGTCCAGGCATCGCCGCCGAACACCGACTGCCAGTTGTTGGGCGGCTCGTCACCGTCCGGGCCCTTGCCGTCCCGGAAAATGTAGCGGGCACGTTCGGGCGATCCGGCCTCGGAGGCCAGCGCGTCCACGAACCATTCGTGCCGGTCGGACGTGTGGTTCGGCACCAGATCGACAATCACCCGCAGGCCCAGCTCGTGGGCGCGTGCCAGCAACGAGTCAAAGTCGTCCAGGCTGCCGAACAGCGGGTCGACGTCGCGGTAGTCCGCCACGTCGTAGCCGGCATCGTTTTGCGGGGAGACGTAGAAGGGCGACAGCCAGATGGCGTCCACCCCCAGGTTCTTTAGGTAAGGGATCTTGGCGCTGATTCCGGCCAGGTCGCCCATTCCGTCGCCGTTGTGGTCGGCGAAGGAGCGCGGATAGATCTGGTAGATGACGGCGTCGCGCCACCAGGGAGCGTTTGCTGCGGTCATTGGCTCTCCTCGATTCGGGGGGTCAGGACCACTTCCAGCCTAATGATCTTTGAGGCCGAACAGACAGCGCGGGCCGCGGATGCGGCGCACATCACGATTCGGCATCGAACGCCACCGCCTCGAAAATGTGCCTTGCGACACACTGTGTAAGCGTTTACGTTACGAGTTATCAGATGGGTACTTGGTGGGTTCTTCCTGACCAGCTCAGCTCTGTCGGGGCCACCGGACAAAGGAGTCACAACATGCACTATGCACGCTCCAGAAAGGCCGCCCTGCCGGTGGCCGCGCTCGGCGCCATGGCACTGACACTGTCCGCCTGCGGGGGAGGAACAGAATCCGAAGAGTCGCCGGCGCCCGCCGCAGACTGCGCCGCCTATGAGGTCTACGGCACCTTCGACGGCGCCGAGGTCAGCGTCTACTCGACCATCACCGATGCCGAGCAGGATCTGCTGGAGAATTCCTGGGTGGACTTTGAGGAGTGTACCGGGATCGACGTGGTGTACGAGGGTTCAAACGAGTTCGAGACGCAGATCGGTGTCCGCGCCCAGGCGGGCAATCCGCCGGACGTGGCGATCTTCCCGCAGCCCGGACTGCTGGCCGCCCAAGCCCAGGCCGGCTACCTGAAGCCTGCGCCCCAGGAGGTGTCCGACCTGGTCGACGAGAACTGGTCCGAGGACTGGAAGACCTACGGCACCGTGGATGGCACCTTCTACGCCGCCCCCATGCTGGCCAGCGTGAAGGGCTACGTCTGGTACGTTCCGGCCACGTTCAAGGAGAAGGGCTGGGAAGTTCCGAAGACCTGGGACGAGATGATGGAACTCACCCAGACCATCGCCGACGAGGGCACCATGAAGCCGTGGTGCGCAGGGTTCGAGTCCGGCGAGGCCACGGGCTGGCCGGGCACCGACTGGATCGAGGACGCGCTGCTGCGCCAGGCCGGACCGGATGTTTACGACCAGTGGGTCAACCACGAGATCCCGTTCAACGATCCGCAGGTGGCCGAGGCCTTCGACGCCGTCGGCGACATCCTGAAGAACGAGGACTACGTCAACGGCGGCATCGGCGACGTCCGCTCGATCATCTCCACCTCGGTGGACGACGGCGGCATCCCGGTGATCGACGGCACCTGCGCCATGCACCACCAGGCCACGTTCCAGGCGGCCAACTGGCCGGAAGGCACCAACGTGGCCGAGGACGGCGACGTCTGGGCGTTCATCACTCCCGGCCAGGAGGCCGGCGCCAGCGCCATCACCGGCGGCGGCGAGTTCGTGGCAGCCTACACCGAAAGCGATGAGGTCTCGGCCTACCTGCAGTTCATGGCCTCGGCCGAGTTCGCCAACAACCGCGTGAAGCAGGGCGCCGCGATCAGCGCCAACAAGGGCCTCGACCCGGCGCTGGCCGCCAGCGACCTGGACCGCCAGTCCATCGAACTGCTGCAGTCGGAGGACACCACCTTCCGGTTCGACGGATCGGACCTGATGCCGGGCGCGGTCGGCGCCAACTCCTTCTGGAGCGGCATCGTGGAGTGGATCAACGGCAAGTCGACGCAAGAGGTCGTGGATTCCATCGAGGCCAGCTGGCCCAAGGACTAGGCAGCCGCCGGCAGCCCGGCCGCACCGCCTGCGACCCGATGCAGGCGGTGCGGCCGGGCACGGCCTGTCCCTTCCACGCACCAAGGAGGTAAGTGCCATGGAGGACGTTGGCGAGAAGCTCGTGCAGGTGGCGATCGCATTGGCGGTCTTCGCCGCGATCATCGCCCTGATCATGCTGTTGGTGGACCGGGCGCCGAAGTCGTTCCGCGATAAGGCGACGATCATCGGGTTCCTGGCCCCCGCCGTCGTGCTCCTCACCATTGGGTTGGTGTGGCCGGCCATCCAGACCACGTACCTGGCGTTCACGGACCGCACCGGAACGCCGAACGGCCTGGACAACTTTGTGTGGATGTTCACCCAGCCCGAAGCGCTGGTTACGCTGCGCAACACGCTGCTGTGGGTGATCCTGGTGCCGCTGCTGTCGACCGGCATCGGCCTGGCTTACGCGGTGTTCATCGACCGGGCGCGCGGCGAGAAGGCGCTCAAGGCGCTGGTGTTCATGCCGATGGCCATCTCCATGGTGGGCGCCGGCGTGATCTGGAAATTCATGTACACGTACCGCGGCGGCGAACGCGAACAGATTGGCCTGCTGAACCAGGTGTTGGTGTGGTTTGGCGGCGAACCCAAGCAGTTCCTGCTGGACGCGCCGGAGAACACGTTCTTCCTGATCGCGGTCATGGTCTGGATCCAGACCGGCTTCGCCATGGTCATCCTCTCCGCGGCGATCAAGGGCATCCCCACCGAAATCGTCGAGGCCGCCCGGCTGGACGGGGCCAGCGCCTGGCAGCAGTTCCGTTCCATCACCATCCCGTCCATCCGGGGGGCACTGATCGTGGTGGTCACCACCATCACGATCGGCACGCTGAAGGTCTTCGACATCGTGCGGACCATGACCGCCGGAAACTTCGAAACCTCGGTGGTGGCCAACGAGATGTACACCCAGGCGTTCCGCGCCAACGAACCCGGACGCGGCGCCGCGCTGGCCTTGATCCTGTTCCTGATGGTGCTGCCGATCGTCGTCTACAACGCCCGGCAGCTGAAGAAGCAGAGGGAAATCCGATGAGCGCAACGCCTGCCATCCCCACCGCTCCCGACGCCGTCCTCGCCAGCACCACCGAACAGCAGATCCCGATCACCCGGCGGGTCAAGCAGCGCCTGACCTCGCGCGGAGCCACCGCGGCAGCGATCATCATCGCCGTCATCTGGACCGTGCCGACCTTCGGCCTGTTCATTTCCTCGCTGCGCCCGGAAGACAACATCCAGGCCAACGGCTGGTGGAACATCCTGGGCGACCTGCAGTTCACCACCGAGAACTACACCGACGTGCTGGCCTCCAAGGGCGGGTCCGCGTCCAACCTGGGGCAGTACTTCATCAACTCGCTGGCGATCGTCATCCCGGGAACCCTGATCCCCCTGGTGATCGCCTCGATGGCGGCCTACGTTTTCGCCTGGGGCAGGTTCCGCGGCAAGGACACCTTGTTCATTGTGGTGTTCGCGCTGCAGATCGTGCCGCTGCAGATGGCGCTGATCCCGCTGCTCTCGCTGTTCATCAACCTCAAGATCGGCGAGTTCCAGCTGCTGCCGGCCGGAACATACGCCCAGCTGTGGATCGCGCACACCATCTTCGCGCTGCCATTGGCCATCTTCCTGCTGCACAACTTCATCTCGGAGATCCCCGGGGAGGTCATCGAGGCGGCTCGGGTGGACGGCGCCGGGCACGCGACAATCTTCTGGCGGATCATCCTGCCGCTGTCCGTGCCGGCGATCGCCTCCTTCGGCATTTTCCAGTTCCTGTGGGTCTGGAACGACCTGCTGGTGGCCCTGGTGTTCTCCGGAGGCACCGCCGACGTCGCGCCGATCACCCAGCGGCTGGCCGAACTGACGGGCACCCGCGGTGACGAGTGGCACCGGTTGACCGCCGGCGCGTTCGTTTCCATGATCGTGCCGCTGGCGGTGTTCTTCGGCCTGCAGCGCTACTTTGTCCGCGGCCTGCTGGCTGGTGGCCTCAAGGGGTGAGCGCGCCGTGACCGGGATCGACGACGTCGCGCGGGCCGCCGGCGTCTCGACCGCAACGGTTTCCCGTGCCCTGCGCGGATTGTCCGGGGTCTCCACGGCCACCCGCGACCGCGTGCTGGCGACCGCCGACTCGCTGGGCTACGTGCCGTCGTCGTCGGCGGCCCACCTGGCCTCGGGCCGCACGAGGGCCATGGGCGTGCTGCTGCCGGTGATCGACCGGTGGTACTTCGCGTCCGCGCTGGAAGGCGTGGACCGGGTGTTGCGGGCGGCCGGCTACGACCTGGTCGTGTTCAGTCTGGGCGGCACCGGCACCAACCGCGAACGGGTGTTCCACCGGTCCATGCTGCGCAAGCGGATCGACGCGCTGTTGGTGATGTGCATGGAGCTGACCGCGGACGAACTGGCGGCGCTGCAGGCGCTGGAGTATCCGAACGTGATCGTCGGCGGGCAGGTGGACGGTTTGCGCAGCGTGAGCGTGGATGACACCGCCGCGGCCGCCGAGGCGGTCGAGCATCTCATCGGGCTCGGGCACACGCGGATCGCGCACCTGCAGGGCGGCGGCGTCTACGGGATTGACTTCGACGTACCGCGCCGCCGCGAGCTGGCCTTCCGGGACACGATGGCCCGACACGGGCTGCGGGTACGGCCGGAATGGCTGGCCATGGGCGACTTCCGGTTCTCCGGCGGCAGGACTGCCGCAGGCGCGCTCCTCGACTCACCCGGGGAACGGCCGACGGCGATCTTCGCCTCCGCGGACGAGATGGCCTTCGGCGCCCTGAGGGCCGCGCAGGAGCGCGGGCTGCGGGTGCCCGAGGACGTCTCCGTCGTGGGCATCGACGACCACGAGTTCGCCGAGCCGATGGGGCTGACGACCGTCCGGCAACGGCCGGACCAACAGGGGGCCTACGCGGCCCGGCTGCTGCTGGCCGAACTGCAGGGGAAGGCGCGGCTGGACGTGCCGCGTGTCCAGCCTCACGAGCTGGTGGTCCGGGCCTCGACCGCCCCGCCGTCGTCGTGATTGCCGGGAGGCTCCGGGCCGGCGGTCAGGACGCGCGGGCGAGCTGGCGGATCTTGATCCAGCGGCCGGCGAGGCGGCGGTACGCGGCGGCGGCGCCGGTCATGTCTCCGTCGGCCAGCGATTCGATGCCGGCATGCACGTCCGAGGGCGATTCGTCCGGGTAGACCAGCTCGGCCACGCGGCCGTAATCCAGCTCCACAATGCCGTCCGCCGTGAAGGTTTCCAGCCACTCGGTCAGCTCGGTCAGTTCTTCCAGCAGGTCCAGGCCCGGGGCGGCGAGGGCCAGGGAAGCCGCTGCGTAGCGGGCCCGGTCGATGCACTGCGGGACCGGGGCGGCCAGGCGGACCGTCTGCAGCGTGTGGTCGCTCTCCACCTTTTCGGTGTGGTCGTCCTCGCGGAACAGCACAAACCAGCCGAACGGGATGCCCCAGGTGGAGCTGCGCGTGTGCAGCTTGGCCAGGGCGTCCACAAAGTTGTCCGGGTCCAGCCGGGACTGCTGGGCGTCCCTCGCCGCTTCGGGCACCAGCAGCCCCAGCAGCGGATCGCGCAGGCTGCTGGAGAGCGATTCCGCGGCCAGGGTGCTGCGGACGGCCAGCTGGTTGGGGCAGTACCGCGGCGTGGTGATGCCCTCGGGCGTCGGATAGTGGAGGACCCGGATCAAGTCGTCGCTGGAGTGCGGAAATGGGTCCGACACGGTGCGGGTGATCCTGCGCAGCGAGTCACCGCGGTCCAGGTCCTCCGTGACGTCCCTGCCCCGGCCGCGCTGGCTCATGATGAGCAGCTGCTGGTCGTCGTCGAACACATCCAGTGGTTCGAAGACCCGCAGGTAGGAGACGTACGGGAACTTCATCTCAGTCCAGCTCCGCGATGACCGGCGCGTGGTCCGAGGCGCCCTTGCCCTTGCGCTCTTCGCGGTCGATCATCGCCCCGGTGACGCGGGAGGCCAGCGCGGGGGAGCCGAGGATGAAGTCGATGCGCATGCCTTCCTTCTTGGGGAAGCGCAGCTGCGTGTAGTCCCAGTAGGTGTAGACGCCGGGCCCGGGGGTGTGCGGGCGGACGACGTCGACGAATCCGGCCTCTTCGAACGCGCGGAAGGCGGCGCGCTCGGGTTCGGTCACGTGCGTCGCGTTCTGCGCCCGGAACCAATCGATGTCCCAGACGTCGTCGTCGGTGGGAGCGATGTTCCAGTCGCCCATCAGCGCGACGGGGAGCGCCGGGTCCGCCTGGATCCAGCCGGCGGCCTCTTCCTTGAGGGCCTTGAGCCAGTTCAACTTGTAGGGCATGTGGGGATCGTCGACCGTGCGGCCGTTGGGGACATACAGGCTCCACACGCGCACGCCGCCGCAGGTCGCCCCGATGGCACGGGCCTCGGCGGCAGTGGTGTCCTCGTTCTTGCCGAAGTGCGGCTGCCCGTCGAACGTCCGTTCCACGTCATCCAGGCCCACCCGCGAGGCGATGGCCACGCCGTTCCACTGGTTCAGGCCAAAGTGCGCCACCTCGTAGCCGTTCTTCTCGAACAGGTCCCACGGGAAGTTCTCATCCTTGGCCTTGGTCTCCTGGATGGCCAGCACATCCACGTCGGAGCGCTGCAGCCAGGACTCAACGCGGTCGGCGCGGGCACGGATCGAGTTCACATTCCAGGTAGCAATCTTCACAACAGCTACGTTACCCAACGGCGGCAGGCTGTGCTCGCCGCTCGGGCGGCTGGGCCCGCCGTCGGAGCCCTCACGGCCCCATGGCTTGAGGGGTATGTTGGATAGATGTTTGCTGATAAGCCGCAGTCTTTAGCAGATCCACTCGAACGGCAGCGGCGGCAAGCCATGCTGTCATCCGAGCCGGCCATACAGAAGCTTGAGGAATGGCGGGACGCCTACGCGCGGACCCGCACCGAACCCGTCCCGCATTTTGACCCGGCGGATGCGGGCGTCGAGGCGCGGGTGCTCTTCCTGCTCGATAGCCCGGGAAGCCAAACGGTCACCGCGGAGGGGCCGGGATTCGTCTCGGTAGACAACCCCGACCAGGCGGCCGAGCGGTGCTGGAACGAACGCCAGGAAGCGGAGCTGCACGAGGGGGTTCTCCTCTGGAATACGGTGCCGTTTTTCCTCGACGGCGCCGAGCCCACTCCGGTCCAGACGATAGCCGGCGTCAAGGCGCTGAAGTCCGTCCTGGGGCTGCTGCCTCGGCTCCAAGCCGTCGTGCTGTGCGGGACGTTCACCAAGACTCAATGGGCGAAACACATGGGTGCGTTCACCCGCCCGACCGTCATCAAGGCGCCAAGCCCCGGTGGCAGGGCGATGATCAGCCGGAAGAACCAGGATGAGTTCCGCAAGGCAGTGATGCGGGCGAAGAGCCTGGTCGGCTGACGCTTCAGCCGCCCGAGCTTGTGGCAGATCCTCAGGCGGGCTGTGCTTCACCCGGCCAGATGGCGGTCAGCGGGAGGCCGGCCGGCCTTGCCTCGCCTGTTCGGCTGACGGTTCCGCCTAGCCCTGCCACCACTTGTCGAGGATGGACACCGGGGTGGTCCGCTTGTGCCGGGTCATCAGGTAGCGATGCTCGATCTTTTCGGCGACCTCGTCGGGAATGGTGCGGCCCTCGAGGTAGTCGTCGATGTGGTCGTAGCTGATCCCCAGTTCGTCCTCGTCGGTGCGGCCGGGCGTGGTGTCCAACAGGTCTGCCGTCGGCACCTTGTGTGCCACCTGGTCGCTGGCACCAAGGTGCACCAACAGTTGCCGGTTCTGCCGCTTGTTGAGTCCGAACAGGGGCAGCACGTCGGCGGCGCCGTCGCCGAACTTGGTGAAGAAGCCGGTCACCGACTCGGCGCCGTGGTCTGTGCCCAGCACCAGGTAGTTGTGCTGGCCGGCCAGCGCGTACTGGGCCATCATCCGTGCCCGGGCCTTGATGTTGCCCTTGTTGAAGTCGGTGATCTCTTCGCCGGTCGTCGTCGTGAATTCGGACTCGAAGCCGTCCATGGCCGACTTGATGTTGAACGTCCACGACGTTTTCGGCCGGATGAAATCCATGGCTGCCTGCGCGTCGGCTTCATCGTGCTGGACGCCGTACGGGAGGCGCACGGCCACGAAGGTGGCTTCGACGCCTTCTGCCTCGAGTTCGTCGACCGCCAGCTGGGCCAGCTTGCCGGCGAGGCTGGAGTCGACGCCGCCGCTGATGCCCAGCACAAAGCCTTTGCTGCCGGTGGTCTTGAGGTACTCCTTGAGGAATCCGACGCGCCGTGCGACTTCCTGTGACGGGTCGATGGAGGGCTGGACACCCATTTCGTCAATGATCGTGGCCTGGAGTTCGCGCATGGCCACAGCCTACTAAAGGTCCTGGCCAGCTGCAGGAGTTCGGCGGGCAGGTCCGCACGGCTCAGCCCAGGGGCCACGGTTGTCCTTGTTTTGGGCGGCCGTTCGGCATCGCCGCAGGTCAGGGCCGCATCGGTTTCCAGAACGTGGACAATTCCTGCAGAACTTGGACAGCCCAGCGTGTTCGGGCAGGCAGGGAGCACTTTCGCTCCCACGTCTTAAAGGGACCTCCGGCATCGCCGCAGGTCAGGGGCTTAAGACCTCCCGAAACGTGGGAAGTTATGCCCATACGTGGGAGCGAACGGGTCTGCCACGGTGCCACCTGTGCCCGCCAGCCCCTACTGCTTGAACGCGGCGTCAAAGGAGGCCTGCGGCGGATCGAAGTCGAATCCCTTGAGGAACCGGAGGGCTTCCGGCGCTCCCTGCAGCCGGTCCATTCCGGCGTCTTCCCACTCCACCGAGATCGGCCCGTCGTAGCCGATCGCCGCCAGCGCCCGGAAGCTGGCCTCCCAGGGCACGTCGCCGCGCCCGGTGGAGACGAAGTCCCAGCCGCGCCGCGGGTCGCCCCACGGCAGATGCGATCCCAGCCGCGTGTTGCGCCCGGTGATCCGCAGCTTCGTGTCCTTGCAGTCCACGTGGTAAATCCGGTCCTTGAAGTCCCAGATCAACGAGACCGGGTCGATGTCCTGCCACATCATGTGGCTGGGGTCCCAGTTAATGCCGAACGCCTCACGGTGCCCCAAGGCCTCCAGCGCCCGCACGGTCGACCAGTAGTCGTAGGCGATCTCGGAGGGGTGGATCTCGTGCGCGAACCGGACCCCGCACTCGTCGAACACGTCCAGGATTGGGTTCCACCGGTCGGCGAAGTCCCGGTAGCCGCCGTCGATCACGTCCGCGGGCACCGGCGGAAACATCGCCACGTACTGCCAGATCGAAGACCCGGTGAATCCCACCACCGTCTTCACGCCGAGCCGCTGCGCCAGCCGCGCCGTGTGCTTCATCTCCTCGGCCGCCCGCGCCCGCACGCCCTCCGGCTCGCCGTCGCCCCACACGCGCTCGCCGACGATCGCCTGATGCCGGAAGTCGATCGGGTCGTCGCATACCGCCTGGCCCTTCAGGTGGTTGGAGATCGCCCATACCCGCAGGCCGTTGCGCTCCAGGATGCCGAGCCGGTCGGCGATGTAGTCGTCGTCGTCCCAGCGCCACGCATCGAGGTGGCCGCCGGACACCGCGATCTCCAGGCCGTCGTAGCCCCAGCCCGCGGCCAGTTCGGCCACCTTCTCCAGGGGCAGGTCCGCCCACTGGCCGGTGAACAGCGTGAAATTACGGGCCATCGGTTGCTCCTGCATAGTCGGCGCGGGTGTCGGTTTCGGCAAGGACGACGGCGGTGCCCGCCTGCCCGGCGCTGCGCACCATGGCGTCCAGCACCTTCTGCACGGCCAGGCCGTCCTCGAAGCTTGGGCTCGGTGCCCGGCCGGTTGCCACCGCGGCCAGGAAATCGGCGGCCTGGCTGGTGAACGTGTGGTCCCAGCCGAGCACGTGCCCGGGCGGCCACCAGGCCTGCAGGTACGGGTGCGTCTCCTCGGTGACCAGGATCCTCGCCGCACCCGCGAGCCCCGGCGGGGCCCCGGCGTCGTAATAGGAGAGCTCGTTGAGCCGCTCCAGGTCGAAGCCCAGGTGCCCGGCGGACCCGTAGACCTCGATCCGCAGCGCGTTCTTGCGGCCCGCGGCCATCCGGCTGACCTCCAGGCTGGCCACCGCGCCGGAATCGAGCCGCAGGGTGGCCCACGCGGCGTCGTCGACAGTCACCGGTTCGGGGCCGCCCGGGCCCTGCCGGGTTTCGACGAACGTGTTGAGCGTGGCGGAGACCGACGTGACCCGCGCACCGAGCAGGAAGTGGATCTGGTCCACCGCGTGCGAAGCCAGGTCGCCGAGCGCCCCGGAGCCGGCGGTTTCGCGGCGGAGCCGCCAGGTCATCGGGGCGGTGTCGTCGGCCAGCCAGTCCTGAAGGTATGCGACCCGCACCTGCCGCACGGCGCCGATCCTGCCGTCGGCGATCAATTGGCGCGCCAGGGCCAGCGCCGGCACCCGCCGGTAGTTAAAGCCGACCATCGACTGGACGCCGGCCGCCCCGGCGGTACGGGCCGCGGCGGCCATGCGCTCGGCTTCGGCCACCGAGTTGGCCAGCGGCTTCTCCACCATCACGTGCTTGCCCGCCTGAAGCGCGGCGACGGCCAGGTCGGCATGCAGGTGGCCGGGGGTGCAGATGTCCACAATCTGCACATCGTCGCGCTCGAGGACGGCCCGCCAGTCGGTGGAGCCCTCCGCCCAGCCGTACCGGGCCGCGTCCGTTGCCACGCCGTCGGCATTCCGGCCGACCAGCACCCGCCGGGCCACCGCGGGCCGGCCGGGATAGAAGGCGGACACGTTGCGCCAGGCATTGGAGTGGGCCTTGCCCATGAAGGCATGCCCCAGCACCGCCACCCCCAGCGGCGGCGACTCCGGATTGGCGGTCATCGTCTTCTCCTTCGTGCTCGTCGGTCGGTGGTGCGGCGGGATGGGCTGCCCTCCGGGCCCGGGCTGCGCCTCGACGCGGGAACGGGTTAGAGGCTGCGCAGGAATGCCAGCCCGTCCTCTGCCAGTTGATCCTGGCTTGGTGCCAGCGGCCGCCAGATCGATGCGGCCGTCGCGATGGCCGCGTTCTCCGCGGTGAAACTCTCGATGTTCAACGGGCCGGCGTAGCCCACGTCGTCCAACGCCTTGACCAGCGCCGGCCAGTCGGTCTGGTCGCCGCCCGGCGCCCCGCGGTCGTTGCCGCACACCTGCAGGTGGACCAGGTGTTCGCCGGCCGCACGGATGGCGGCGGCGCTGGAGCGTTCTTCGATGTTCAGGTGGTAGCTGTCCAGCGCCAACCCCACCCCGTGGCCGAGCAGCGGACCCAGCGCGTCGAGCGCCTGTTCCACGGTGTTGACCAGCGAGGTCTCGTACCGGTTGAGCGGCTCGATTCCCAGTACGACGCCGGCCGCCTCGGCTTGGGCGGCCAGCGGCGCCAGGTTCTCCCGGAGCTGGCGGTACGCTTCGGCGCGGTCTTCGGCGTCGATCCGCCACACCCGCCCCGTGCTGGCGTAGAACGGACCGCACACCGCCGGCGCGCCGACGTCGTGCGCCAGGTCGATGCAGGCCGCCAGATAGTCCTGGGTTGCCTGCACCGACCCGGCGTCGGCCAGGACCAATTCGCGTCCGGGTGCCATGGCGCCCACGATGTAGGGCAACAGGTGCGTGGCCGCGAGGGCGTCCCGGGCGGTGCCGGCGGTGAAGTCGCCGACGTTTTCCAGCGGCAGTTCGACGCCGTCAAAGCCCATGCCGGCGATCTTCGCCAGCAGTCCGGGCAACTCGGTGTCGCGCAGCGGCGACTGCCACACCCAGGTGTTGACGCCGATCGGCCGGTCCATTGATCCTTCTCCTTCATCTGCCGCTGCTGGTGGGGACATCGTCCGGTCCGCGCTGCTGGTGGCAGCTCGCTCGTCCGGTTGCCGCCGGACGCCGCGCCGCGGTCCCGCCCGGCTGACCGCCGGGGGGCCGGCGGTCACCTGTCCCCGCCGGAGTTGGCGGGCCGGCCGGGCACCCTCCCCGGGCCCGGCCGACCCGCACGTTCTACGGAATTTGGCGTTCCTGCCAGACCTCCGGATAGCCGGGCAGGTCTTCCCCGCCAAACTTCGCGTAGTGGCCGTCCGGCATGCCGTCGTTGCGTTTCAGCCAGTCGTCCAGCTCGTCGGCAGGGATCGGAACCTGAGGCAGCACCCACTCGGCCGGGATTTCCTCGCCGGCGAAGATCTTCTGCACGGCCAGCAGCGGCGTGCGCCACTGGAAGTTGGAGTAAACCGGAGCCAGCGCGTCGATACCGGTGTCCTTCCATTTGCGCAGGAAGCTCAGCTCGTCTTCGCCGGTCATGACCGGCAGGTCCTTGCCGGCGTCCTCGAACGCTTCGATCGCGGCGACCGCGCCGTCCCCGGCGTCCATCCAGACACCCTGGACATCGCCGGTGGCGAGCTCGTCGGAGATGATCTTCTTGATCTCGGTCGGGTCGGCGCCGGTGAAGTAGTCGGTGGCTTCGATGCCGTTCTCCTTGAAGATCTTCTCCGCCGCCGCCCAGCGCTGTTCCAGCACATCCACGCCGGGCAGGATGCGCAGCGCCACCACCTTGTCGCCTTCCTGCAGCCGTTCGGAGAGGAAGTTGGCGGTGTCGATGCCCCAGGCGAAACCGCCGATCGGGTGGATGAACGTGGTGGCGCAGTCGGTCTCCACGCCGCGGTCGAACACCACCACGGGCTTGCCCGTGTCGCAGGCCCGCTCCACCGCAGGCGTCAGCGCCGCAGTGGCGTTCGGCGAGATAACAAACGCGTCGCATTCGCCTTCGCTGATGAAGTAGTCGATGTCGGCAATTTGCGTGTTCGAGTCGTCCTGCGCGTCGCGGGTCTCCATTTCGGAAATAACCCCCTCGTCCTGCAGCACCTTCAACTGCTGGTTCATGGTGATCCAGCCAGTCTGCCGCCACGGGTTGGAGATCGACGCGTTGGCGAAGCAGACCTTCTTGGCGCCCTCGGAGGCGAACTTCTTGGTGTCGGTCATCTTGCCGTCGATGTACTGAAGCCACGGCTGCTCCGGGTCGCCCTCGAATTCGGCGGTCCGCTGTTCGAACTGCTCGTCGTAGACGGCCTGGTCGAACCATTCCGTGGAGGCCTCCGCAGTTTCCGCCGGTGACGGGCTGGCCGCGCCGCCGGGGCCGCCGGTCTCCTCGGTGATCGACGGATCGGTGGTACAGCCGGTCATGGCCATTAACGACGCGGCCGCTGTGAGCGCGACCGCGGTACTTAGACGTTTCCTCGTCATGTCAGTTCCCTCCCTTGTCGGTGCCCTCAGCGGGCTCTGGTGCCGCGATAATGTGTTGTTCGGACTGCGCGGCCGCAGAGCCCCCGCGCCGCTTGCGCTGCCACGACTGCGCGGCGGCAGCAACAGCGACGATGATGATGGCGCCCTGCACGGTGTCCCGCCAGGTGGATGCCACGCCCAGGAAATTCAGCAGCGTGAACAGCAACTCCAGGGCGAACGCTCCCGCCGCCGCAGAGAGCACCCAGCCACGGCCGCCGCCGAGCACCACCCCACCCAGTACGACGGCGGTGATCGCCGTGAACTCGTAGCCTTGGCCCACCGACGGATGGACCCCGGCATACCCGACCAGCAGGATCCCCGAGACGGTGGCGGCCAGCGACGACAGCATGAAGGCCCGCGTGCGCACCCACCAGACCCGGGCGCCGGTCAGGGCTGCGGCCACGTCGTTGTCGCCGACGGCGACCAGCGTGCGCCCGTAGGGCCGGCGCATCATCCAGACGGCGAGCACGGCGACGGCAGCTAGGATGATGACCGGGTAGGGGATGACGTCCAGCACCGGCACGTTGTCGATGCCGCCGCGGCCTATTTGCCGGAAGCTGTCCGCCGGGTTGCCCTGGGCGGCGCCGCCGGTCCAGTTGAGCACCAGGCCCAGCAGCGCCAGCATCATGCCCAAGGTGACAATGAAGCTGGGGACCTTGAGCAGGGTGGTGATCAGCCCGTTGATCAGCCCGATGACCGCCCCGAGGACGAACATCAGCGCCAGCACGGGGATGACCTTGGCGTCGTCCTGGCCGATCAGGTTGCCGGCCACGATCACCTGCATGGTCACGACCGATCCCATGGACAGGTCGAACTCGCCGGAAACGATGACGAAGTACTGCCCGATGGCGGCGATCGCAATCGGGGCGGTCCGGCCTATGAAGCGAATGAAGGACCCGGGCTCGCCGAACGACGGGTTCAGGACGATGATGGCCACCAGCAGCGCGGCCAGGAGCACGAAGATGCCGCCGCCGGGTGTCCGCAGGCTGCGCAGGAAGCGCTGGCCGCGTCCGGCCCGGTTCTGCTGCAGCACCCTGCCGCCGGCCTCCGAATCCAGAACCGTGCTCATGCCTGCACCTCCTGCTGTTGGGCGCCGTGCCCGTAGCGCGGCGGCCGGGCGACGATGGTGCGGCGGGCATAGACGGCGACGGCGACCACGATCACCACGCCGCGGACCACGTCCTTCAGGAACGGGTTGACCTGGAGCACGGACATGATGTTGTCCAGCATCGCGAAGATCAGGACGCCGCCCAGGGTGCCGGTGACGGATCCCTTGCCGCCGGCCAGCAGCGTCCCGCCCAGGACGACGGCGGCGATCGAGAGCAGGTCGTAGCCGCCCTGCGAGCCCACGGTGGGGCTGCCGACGCCAAGCCGGCTGGCCAGCAGCAGCCCGGCCATGCCGGAGAGGGTGGAGCAGATGACGTGGGCGGTGATCACGGCGCCCGGGACGCGGATGCCGGACATCCGTGCCACGTTGCTGTCGCCGCCGACGGCATAGATGTGGTGCCCCATGCGGGTGCGGTGCAGCATCAGCAGCACGAGGGCGGCGCAGGCGAGCATGATGAGCGTGGAAATCGGCACCGGCCCTATCCCGGTGGCGCCGATCAGCCGGAAGGAGAACGGGGTCTGGCCGAAACTGCCCTTGTAGTTGGTGCCCAGGTAGCCGCTGATCACCAGGCCCATGCCGAGCGTGGCGATGAACCCGTGCACCTTGAGGCCGGCAACAATCAGTCCGTTGACCAGACCGATGACGGCGGAGACACCCAGTGCCAGCAGCACGGCGGCCGGCACGTTTTCACTCCGGTTGGCCATCACCCCGGCCGCTATCAGGCTGGCAAGGCTGGTCACGTAGGGCACCGAGAGGTCCAGGCTGCCGACCAGGATCACCAGCGTCTGGCCGATGGCGATGAAGCCCAGCACGCTCGTACCGGTCAGGATGGCGGAGATGTTGCCCGGGCTGAAGAAGTTCCGGCCGGCGGTGGCCACCAGGATGCTGCCGGCGATCAGGGTCAGCAGGGCCACCAGGTACACGATTTGGGTGGAGGTCAGCCGCGCGAAGAATCCGCCGCCGGCCCGTGCCCGCCGGGTGGGGACCGGGGTTTGCGTGGTCGTCATGGTGTCCCTCCCGTGGTGCCGCTGTCCTCCGCCACATGTGACCCGCCGCCGTGGCCTGCGTCCCCTAGGCGGGCGCCGTCGTCGTGCCCCGCGTCCGCAACGTGCCCCGCCACCGCGAGGCGATCGCCGCCGTCGTGGTTAGGAGCCGGCGGCGTGCCGTCGGAGGCCGCGCCCGCTACCCGCGCGCCGGTGGCCAGCCGCAGGATTTCCTCCTCGGTGGCGCCGGCCGGCAGCTCGCCGGCAATCTGCCCGTCGCGCATCACCAGGATCCGGTCGGACATCCCGATCACCTCGGGCAGTTCGCTGGAGACCATCAGGACGCCCTTCCCCTCGGCCGCCAGCTGGCGCATCAGCCGGTACACCGCGACCTTGGCCCCGACGTCGATGCCCCGGGTCGGTTCGTCCAGCAGCACCACGCCCGGGGACACCGCCAGCCACTTGGCCAGCACGATCTTTTGCTGGTTGCCGCCGGAGAGGTACTGCACCTCCTGGTCCAGGTCCCGGGCGACGACTTCCAGCGCGCTGAAGGAGCCGGCGACGGCGCGGCGTACGGTCGCGGTGCGCTTGGGGAACACGGCGCGGACCACGCCCAGCGCATTGTCCAGCAGGGACTGGTTCAGGCTCAGGCCCTGCGCCTTGCGGTCCTCGGTGATCAGCGCGATGCCGTGCCGCACCGCCTGGCGGGGAGAATGCGGACGGACCGGACGGCCCGCCAGCTGCATGCTGCCGCGGTTGAACGGCGCGGCGCCGAAGATCGCCTGCAACAGTTCGGTGCGGCCGGACCCCTGCAGGCCGGCGACGCCGACGATCTCGCCGGGCATCAGGCGCAGGCTGATGCCGTCCAGCTGGTCGTTGCCGGCGTCGGCGAGTTCGAGCAGCGGGGCATTGCGGTCGGTGCTCTGTGCCGCGGGCGCGGGCGGGAGCTTGTCCGGGAAGTACGCGGAGATGGGGCGGCCGACCATCATCCGGACCAGCGAGGCATCATCGAGTTCGGCGGCCGGTTTGGTACCCACGACCCGCCCGTCTTTGAGCACGGTGATGGTTTGGCAGAGGTCGAAGACCTCGCGCAGCCGGTGCGAGACGTAGAGGATGCCGGTGCCGCGTTCGGCCAGTCTCCCCACGATCCCGTACAACAGGGACACTTCCGGCCCGGACAACGCGGCGGTCGGCTCGTCCATGGAGATGATCCGGGCCTCGTAGCTGACGGCCTTGGCGATCTCGACGATCTGCTGCTCGGCCACGGAGAGCGATCGGACCAGCGCCGTGGGCCGGATGGAGCCGATGCCCAGCGACTCCAGCAGTTCCGCGGTGGCGGCGTTCATCTTGGCCCGGTTGACCAGCAGGCCCTTGCGGGGCTCGCGGCCCAGGTAGATGTTCTCCGCCACCGTGCGGTCCGGCAGCAGGTTGAATTCCTGAAAGACGGTGGACAGCCCGGCTTCGTGTGCCTGGGTGGGATGGCTGAACTGGACGCTTTCGCCGTCCAGGAGCACAGTTCCCGAGTCCCGCTGGTACACGCCCGCCAGGATCTTCATCAGCGTCGACTTTCCTGCGCCGTTCTCCCCGACGACGCCGTGCACCTCGCCGGCGTGCAGCGTCAGTGACGCGTCCTGCAGCACGGGATTGCCGAAGAAGCTCTTGGTCAGGCCGCGGACCTCGAGAACGGGTATCCCCCGTCCGGCGCCGCTGTCGGCCACGGTGTTGCTCGTCTGCTCCACCCACTCACTGTGGCACGCATCACATAGTTTTGTCGAGGGTCAGGCAAAAGTTGTTTGACCATGAATTGTTAGTTTCGGTAGAGACAAACAGAAGTGGTGCGTGCTGTACTGAAAGCGTGTTGAAGTCCGATGTCGCCCCGCCGCAGCGCCTGGCCGCCCAGCCGGCTGCCGGAGCAAGCGAGGTATTCCAACTGCTGCGCGACGGCCAGCCGCGCACCCGGGCGGAGCTGGCGCAGTTGACCGGCTTGGCGCGGTCCACGGTGACCGCCCGGGTGGATTCGTTGATGCGGCTGGGGCTGATTGCTCCCATTGGGGGAGCGACCTCGACCGGCGGAAGGCCGCCGTCGTTGTTTGCGCTCAACCCGGCCGCCCGCCTGGTGGTCGGCGCAGACCTCGGCGCCACGCACGCCCGGGTCGTCGTGGCCGACCTCTCCGGCGATGTCCTGGCCGAGGAGCGCGCCGAGCTGAGCATCGCCAGCGGCCCGGACATCGTGCTGGGTTGGCTGACCGACGCCGTGGCGCGGCTGCTGAAGGACGCGGGGCGGGGCGCGGCGGACCTGGGCGCGTTCGGCATCGGGCTGCCCGGACCGGTCGAACATGACACGGGGCGGCCGATCAATCCGCCGATCATGCCCGGCTGGGACCGGGTGGACGTCCCGGCGCTGGTGCAGCAGCATTTCGACGTGCCGGTGCTGGTGGACAACGACGTCAACATCATGGCGCTGGGCGAGCAGGCCATGGCCTGGCCCGACACCGCCGACCTGATGCTGATCAAGGTGGCCACGGGGATCGGGGCCGGCATCATTTCCTCGGGGCAGCTGCAGCGCGGCGCCCAGGGTACCGCCGGGGACTTGGGGCATGTGCGGGTGCCGCGGGGCGACGACGTGGTGTGCCGGTGCGGGAACACCGGCTGCCTGGAGGCGCTCGCCGGCGGGCCCGCCCTCGCGGCCGTGCTTGCGGCCGGGGGAAAGAAGGCCGAAAACAGCCAGGACGTGATCGAACTGGTCCGCTCCGGCGACCCGCAAGCGATCCAGGCGGTGCGCCAGGCCGGCCGGGACATCGGCGACGTGCTGGCCACCTGCGTGAACCTGATCAACCCGTCGGTCATCGTCATCGGCGGGCGGCTGGCGCAGGCGGGCGAGCACCTCTTGGCCGGGATCCGGGAAGTGGTCTACCGGCGCTCGCTGCCGCTGGCGACCGAGCATCTGCGGATCGCCCCGTCCGTGGCAGGGCAGCGCGCCGGCGTGCTGGGAGCGGTGGCGCTGGCGATCGGTCACGTCCTCTCGCCCGAAGCGATCGAAGCGGCCGCGTCGGCCTGACTGCGAAGTTATCGCTTCGTAATGGAGCGGGCGTCCCGTCCATATGCTTCCACGGCTAGCGTGGGACAAACGAAGTTGGGGAGAGGCAGGGCGTCATGCGCACATTGACCACACTGGCAGCCGGCGCCGTCGTCCTGCTGGCGCTCGCCGGTTGCGCCGGGGCGACGTCTGGGATCGGCGCGCTGGAGGCGCCGGCCGGCCCGGACGACAAGCTGGTGGGCGGAGCCGAGGTCCTGCGCGTGGCACCAGGCAGCGTCCGGTCCTTGGCGGAAACGAGCGACTTCGCCTTCTATGCCGCAGTCCCGGACAACCCGGCCGACCACGGCGTGTGCGTGATCATCGTGGAGGTGGGAGCCTCCGGGGCATCCAGCGGTTGCGGCGGTACTGGGCGCGAGCCGGTCGAACTCGGCACGTCCGGGGTGTGGGCCAAGCTGGTCCAGGATCACTACGACGCGGGCAAGGACCTGGCCGAGGGCTGGGAGCAGCTGCACCCGAACCTGCTGGTCCGCGGGCTCTGACTGGCACAGGGCGGTCCGGCGGCGTCCGGCGGCGCCTGACGGTGTCGGATCTGGGGGGGGGCGGCGGCGTCCCGCGGCGCCTGGTTTGGGGTCGGAGGCGTCTGGGGGTTGGCGGCGTCCCGCGGCGCCCGGTTTGAGGGCTCCGGTGGGGCCGCGAGGCCTGTCATGGATTGCCGGTGCGGCGGGGGCAACCCCATAGACTAAGAGCCATGACCCAGACTCCCGTGGCCGATCCAGCGGCCGACCGCGCCCGCCTGCTCGAACTGATTAAGGAACTGGCCGTGGTGCGCGGCAGGGTCACCCTCTCCAGCGGCGCCGAAGCCGACTACTACATCGACCTGCGCCGGGTCACCCTGCACCATGAGGCGTCCCGGCTGGTCGGCAGTGTCATGCTGGCCATGCTCGACGAGGCCGGCATCGAATTCCAGGCAGCAGGCGGCCTGACCATGGGGGCCGATCCGGTGGGGACGGCGCTGATGCACGCGGCCGGAGACGACGGACGAGCCGTCGACGCGTTTGTGGTGCGCAAGGCGCAGAAGTCCTACGGCATGGGCCGCCAGGTGGAGGGTCCCGAGGTGAAGGATCGCCCCGTCGTCGTGCTGGAGGATACTTCCACGACCGGCGGATCCGCGCTGACCGCGGTCGAAGGCGTGCGCCAGGCCGGCGGGCAGGTTCAGGCCGTGGCAGTCATTGTGGACCGCGACACCGGAGCGAAGGAACGCATCGAGGCCGAAGCCGGCGTGCCCTATTTGTTCGCTTTCAGCAAGGACGAACTGGAGCTGGACTAGCCGCCGGTGGCCGGCCAGCTCGAATGATGGATCTCCGCAGGAACCACGCCTTCCGCCAGCTGCGCCTGGCCAGCAACCTGCACCGGGTTTCGCGCCGCTCGTTCCTGATCGGTGCCGCCTTCGGGCTGGGCACCGCCGCCGACCTGGCGGCCACCCGGGCCATCCAGGAGATGCGCAACGAAGCGCAGATCCTCACGCTGGACGACGAACGCGCGGATCGGCGCTTCCCCCGCAGCAGCTGGGTGCTCTTCCCCGGGTACAAGACCAGCTGGGAAGAGGGGCTGTGGATTTTGAACTCGTTGCGCGACGGCCTGGTGGATCGTGGCCGGCTGGCGGTGGCGGGTTATTCGAACCGCGGCCTGGACCTGGCCGAATTGACCGAGGTGCTGCAGAAGCACATCCAGGACAACGACCTGCAGCGGCTCTACTTCTACGGACACAGCTTCGGCGGCATGGTGGCCGTGGAAATGACCGCGCGGCTGCGCGCCAAGGGCTTCCCGGTGGAACTGATCCTGATGGATTCGTCCCCGTACAGCCGCTTCGACGTGCTGGACAAAACCATGTTCGAAGGCGTGGTCTTCCTCTACGAGGCCGGCTACCGGGTGCCCAGCTACTTGCGGGGCGGATACGAGCTGGGCGAGCGCATTGTGCACAAGGACGAGCGCACCTGGCGGCAGATCGTCGAGCAGACCATGGAGCAGCTGTCGCCGCTGGCCGTGTCCAGCACGCTGATCCAGTCCCAGTCCTCGTACATCTATCACTTTGACGCGTATCGCTTCCGCCACAGCATCGGCGACACCCGCATCGCCTGGATGGGCAACCCCGGGGACCAGACGGTCAACTACGCAACGGCGCGGCGCAGCTGGCTGGTGAACTATGAGGCGAACTTCCTCACCAACAACCTGGTCACCGAAGGCGCCCGGCCGGCCCACGCCAGCCCGCAGTGGAATTCAGCGATCTACGTGCCGATCGTCCAGCAGGTGGCGGACGAATTCTTCCCGCTGCCGGTGGTCGGCGGGCGCAAAACCTACTACTAGTAAGGGGGCCGGCGGCAGGTTACTTCCGCTGCGCGCGACGGGAAGCGGAGCGGCAGGCACGCGAAAGGGAGCGGGGCCGCCCACGCAGCTCCGCTCCCTTTCGCTGTTTACCCCGTGCGGCGGCCAGACCATCGAGCCGTCCGGCCGCGCTCCGTCGCGCTACTTGGCGTGCGCCGGCGGCCATCGCGCCGGCCGCCGCGCTACTTGGCGGCGGCTTCCTGGGCGAGCTTCCGGCCGAACTCGATCAGCTTGTCCCGAGTGTTTTCTTCCTGGCCCAGGATCTGCTGAAGCAGCTCCACGACTTCGGTCTGGCCCT
This sequence comes from Arthrobacter sp. Y3224055, assembly GCF_059090825.1. NCBI lineage: Bacteria > Bacillati > Actinomycetota > Actinomycetes > Micrococcales > Micrococcaceae > Arthrobacter > Arthrobacter sp. Y3224055. The sequence goes on from NZ_JBNHGB010000007.1 coordinate 139,034, forward strand.
GGGCCTCCGCCGACGTGATCAGCGTGGTGTAGCAGGCGACCTCATGATGTTCCGTGTCCAGCGCCCCGGCCACGATGACCATGTCCACCAGGCTGGGATCCACCTTGTCCAAGGCGGCCTGCGCTTCCTCGGCCAAACCCTTGCTCACCGGGGAGCGCTGCTCCTTGGCCTCCAAGCCCAGGACCTTGAAGCATTTTTCGATATACGTAATCTGTTCACGCGTCTCGTCCTGATGGTGGCCGAGCATGTCCTTCAGCTCTTGGCTCCGTGCAACCTTCTGGTTCTCTTCAAGCATCTTGAGCACGTCATGTTCGGATCGCAGCGCGACGCCCAGCTTGAAAGCGAAAAGTTCCTCGGGGGTGGTCAATTCAGCCATTGAAACTCCTTTTCTTGTGGGTCGTTATAAGTATGCTTATCATTTTGGTTAATCGTACACAACCCGCTGCAGCTGCGTCGGCGGCTCCCGCGGCGGCCCCTTCCGCACTGCGATGAGCCGCCCCTCCAAGCCACGGTGCCTGAGGCTGCGGTCTGTCCCCTAGGCTTGTGGGGTGGAAGAAAAAGCAGGTGAAACCGGGGCCGGACCGAGGTTGACCGGTCGGGTTGGCGAACGGCCGGATACCCAGGTGGCGACCCCGAACGGATTCGAAATCTCGGGACCGGAGGCGTCCTCGAGTGGCTCCAAAGCCCGCACCCCGGATCCCGCCCCTAACGGCTCCGAGACCGGCACGCGGGAAGTTGCCCCGAACGGCTCCGAGGCGGACGGACCGGAGCCGGCCATCGGCGTCGGGCCTTGGGAGGGGCCGTTGCCCGATGGCGACCATTGGGACCCGCAGTTGCTGGCCGACGGCGACCGCCGCAACGTGACCGACCAGTACCGCTACTGGAAGCACGAGGCGATCGTCGCGGACCTGGACACCCGCCGGCACAACTTCCACGTGGCCATCGAGAACTGGCAGCATGACCTCAACATCGGCTCGGTGGTGCGATGCGCCAACGCCTTCCTGGCCAAGGAAGTGCACATCATCGGACGACGGCGGTGGAACCGGCGCGGGGCGATGGTCACCGACCGCTACCAGCACGTCCGGCACCATCCCACGGTGGAGGACTTCGTGGCCTGGGCGCAGGGCGAGGGCCTGCGGATCATCGGGATCGACAACTTCCCCGACTCGGTGCCGCTGGAGACCTACGACCTGCCGGAGAACGCCGTGCTGGTGTTCGGGCAGGAGGGGCCGGGGCTGACGCCGGAGGTGCACGCCGCAGCCGATGCCACGCTGTCCATCGCGCAGTTCGGCTCGACCCGGTCGATCAACGCTTCCGCCGCCGCGGCCATCGCGATGCACGCATGGATTCGGCGCCACGTTTTCGCCCAGCCGGTCTAGCGGCAAGGACCGGCCGTGCGGTGCGCCGTTGTCCCGCCGCTGTCCCGCCGCTGTCCCGCCGCGCCTAACTTCCCAGCTTTAGCTGTAACTTCCCACGTTTCGTTTGTCCACAGGCCCCTGACCTGCGGCGATGCTTCAGGCCCCGTCGAAACGTGGGAAGTTAGTGCGCGGGAAGGCGCCCATCATGGAAAGGCGCCCAACATGTCGATGGGTCCGGTCGACGGTCGGTCGGCGTCGACCGTTGGTTTCAGGAGTGGACCGGCAGCTGGAGCCAGCAGTCAGCCGAGCAGCTCCAGCAACGCTCCGGCGCCGACCGTACGGGCGCCGAGGGCTTCAACCCGCTCGCGCAGCCCACGGTCGGAGCTGACCACGGTCACGGGCGCCTCCGGGTCCGTGCCGGAGGCCTTCTCCACCTGGGCCACAATTTCGTCGTCGCCCGACCCCGCAGCATGCACCACTTCCAACTCCACCCCTCGGCGGCGCGCGGCCGAGGCTTGGGCTGCTGTTTCGCCGTCCTGCGCCGTCACCGGGGAGCTCGCGGAGTCCGTGCCGACACCGGTCCGTGCCCGGTTCGCCCCGTCGTCGTGGCCATCCATGTTTGCCATATCCACGTGGCGTGCCTGGCCGTCCGGGCTCCCCGCGCCTGCCGGGCCTGCCAGCCCGGCGAGGGCGGCCTCCTTCGCGGCGCCTTCCAGGACGACGACGGTGCGCGGCCACACGGTGCCGGCGGGAACTTCCAGCAGGCTCGCGGGAAGCCCCGCCGCCAGGCTGGCGTGCAGCGAGGCCAGCAGCCGGCGCGCGGCGCCGGGGCGGTCCTTCCACCAGCCGTCCGGCCGGGAACCGACCACGTTCGCCGTGTCGACCACAAGCACCGGCGGGTGCTCCAGCAGCGTGCGGAGCCGCGGCCAGGCGTCGCCGAAGTGCGGATGCAGCGGCAACTGGTCCACCTCGTCCAGCGGGACCCAGGCCAGGGCCAAACTCTCGGCGTCGGTGATTTCCGGCTCGAACGGGCGAACAGTCCTGGCGGCGGCGGTTGTGTAGGACCAGAAGCCCAGGTCCAGGACGGTAGTGAACAGCGGCGCCAGCGCGTCGAGCGGGACGTCGGCTTCCTCGTTGGCCTCGCGTAGGGCGGCATCGACGGCCGGTTCGTCCTGATGCCTCGCCCCGCCGGGAATTCCCCAGGTGCCGCCGAAATGGCTCCACTTTGCGCGGTGCTGGAGCAGGATGCCGCGCTCGCGGTCCACCGCCAGCAGCCCGGCGGAGCCGAACCGGCCCCACATCCGGGTACCGTCCGGCCCCTCCACCCAGGCGTCGCCGGGATCGCGCGGACCGTGGAATGGCGGTGGGGTTTCAGTCATGATTCCAGCTTGCCACGGTCGGCGGGCGGGGTCAGGTGGAGGGCAAGGAGCGGCCCTGGTCGGAGACGAGGAGGGGCCCGGGTGAAGACCGCTCGCGAACGTGCAAGGGCCCGGTGGCTCCGCCGGCCGCCGGGGGTAACCCGGCTTCGCAGTCGTCGCGGCAACTGCTGCCCGGACACGAGTCGATAGGATGGGCTCAGAGGCAACGCCTTCGAATCCGTATCGCTAGCCAAGGAGTCAGCATGCCCGTTGCAACCCCTGAGATCTACGCCGACATGATCGACCGCGCCAAGGCGGGCGGCTTCGCCTACCCTGCGATCAACGTGACCTCCTCGCAGACCCTCAACGCTGCCCTGCAGGGCTTTGCCGACGCCGGGTCCGACGGCATCATCCAGGTCTCCACCGGCGGCGCCGCCTACTGGTCCGGTGCCGGGGTCAAGGACATGGTTGCCGGCTCGCTGGGCTTCGCCGCCTTCGCCCGCGAGGTGGCCAAGAAGTACCCGGTCAACGTTGCGCTGCACACCGACCACTGCCCGAAGGACAAGCTGGACGGGTTCGTGCTGCCGCTGCTGGCCGAGTCCGAGGCCGCCGTGAAGCGCGGCGAGGACCCCATCTTCCAGTCGCACATGTGGGACGGTTCGGCCGAGACGCTGGAGGAGAACCTGCGCATCGCCGAGGACCTGCTGGCCCGCACCGCCGCGGCCAAGATCATCCTGGAAGTGGAAATCGGCACCGTCGGCGGCGAGGAAGACGGCGTCGAAAACGAGATCAACGAAAAGCTCTACACCACGGTTGACGACGGCCTGAAGACCATCGAGGCACTCGGCGCGGGGGAGAAGGGCCGCTACATCACCGCCCTGACCTTCGGCAACGTGCACGGCGTGTACAAGCCGGGCGGCGTGAAGCTGCGCCCCGAACTGCTCAAGCAGATCCAGGCCGAGGTCGGAGCCAAGATCGGCAAGACCAATCCGTTTGACCTGGTCTTCCACGGCGGCTCCGGCTCCTCCGAACAGGAGATCGCCGACGCCGTGGCCTACGGCGTCATCAAGATGAACGTCGACACCGATACCCAGTACGCCTTCACCCGTCCGGTCGCCGGCCACATGTTCAGCAATTACGACGGCGTGCTGAAGGTGGACGGCGAGGTCGGCAACAAGAAGGCCTACGACCCGCGCGTCTGGGGCGCCGCCGCCGAGAAGTCGATGGCCGCCCGGGTCGTCGAGGCCGCCGAGCGCCTGGGCTCGGCCGGAAAGTCGGTGAAGTAATGACCGAGCCCTTCCGCACCAACCTGCTGGGCCCCGAGCCGACCTACCTGCCGGAGGAGACCGACGTCCTGGCCCGGCTGGAGGCCGGCGACGAGGCCTTGGACCTGGCCGCGAAGTTCCCCACCTCCTCGCTGGTCTGGGCGATCCTCGCCGACGAGGCGTACTCCGAGGGCCGGACCATCGACTCGTACGCCTACGCCCGCGTCGGCTACCACCGCGGCCTGGACGCCCTGCGGCGGGCGGGCTGGCGCGGAGCCGGCCCCATCCCCTGGGAGCATGAGCCCAACCGCGGTTTCCTGCGCGCGCTCTACGCCCTGGGCCGCGCCGCCGGAGCGATCGGCGAGGCGGAAGAAGTGGACCGGATCGGCAAGTTCCTGGCCGACTCCGACCCGAACGCCCGGGCGGCCATCGAAGGCGCCTGATCAGCAACAATCCCCTGAAGGGAAACGGGAGCTCGCCGCACGGCAGCTCCCGTTTCGGTGCCCGGGTGGTGGCTGTCCTGCCTCCAGCAGCCCGTCGGGCACTTTCCTGCCGACCCGTTGTTGGGCATGATGCAGACATGGGAGCAGGCAGTGGCGGCACGGCCGCAGGGTCCACGGAAGGAGCCGGAGCATGAGCGGATCGGAGACCATCGACGAGTACCTGGGCCGGCTCGGTTCCAACGAGCCGACGCCCGGCGCCGGAGCGGTGGGGGCGATCCACGCGGCGCAGGCGGCGGCGCTGATCGGCATGGTGACGCGTTTTACCGAGCGGAGCGCGGCGAAGAACAACGACGACGGCGGTGCCTCCGCGGGCTCGGCGCACAACGACGGCGGTGCCGCGGGGTCGGCGCACAACGACGGCGGTGCCTCCTCAGGCACGGACCGCAGCGGCCGCTCCACAGGTTCAGCCCGCAACGACGGCGGCGCCTCCGCCGGCTCCAGCGCGGATCCTGACCTGGAGGCCATACTGGCCGAGGCCGGCGACCTGACCCGGGCGGCGGTGCACGCGGCGGTGTCCGACGAGGAGAAATTCCGCAGGGTCGTTGACTGCTACAAGCTCCCCAACACAACAGACGACGAGTGCAGCCGTCGCAGCGCGGCCATCCGGGAGTCGCTCGTGGAGGCGACACTCCCGGCGAGGGCCCAACTGGACCTGGCCTCCGCCGTCGTGCGTCTGGGCACAGAGCTGGTGGGCGTGTGCAATCCAAACGTGCTGAGCGACATTGCCGTGGCCGCCGAAGCGGCGCGGGCCGCCGCGGCGACGGCGCGGATCACGGTCGAGGCCAACCTGACGTCCATCCGGGAGGAATCCATCCAGGAGTCGCTGCAGGACCACACGCGGAAGGCGGACGACGTGGTGCGCCGTGCCGAGGAGTTGTCGGCGTCGGTCCGGCGCCGCGTCCTGGACTGAACGAGCGCCATCGACAGGGCGCGGCCCCGCCACGCGCTTGGGCGGAGCGAGGCCCCGGCTACGCCTCCTTCATGCTGGCGATTTGAATGAGGTTGCCGCAGGTGTCGCCGAACACGGCCGTGACGACCGGTCCCATGTCGGCGGGCTTTTGAACGAACTGCACTCCCAGCGCTGACAGGCGCTCGTACTCGGCTTGCACGTCGTCCACCCCGAAGCTGTTGAAGGGGATGCCATCGGCGACCAGGGCTTCCTTGAACGGCTTCACCGCCGGATGGCCGGACGGTTCCAGGAGCAGTTCCACGCCGTCCGGGGCCGAGGGTGAGACAACGGTCAGCCATCGGTCGTCGCCGACGGGCACATCGTTCTTGAGCTGGAACCCCAGCTTCTCGGTGTAGAACTCCAGGGCCTTCTGCTGGTCGTCAACAAAGACGCTGGTGGTGGTGATGATCATGGTGTCTCCTTCGAAGACGGCGGGAGATTGGCTAGCCATTCCCTCGCAGGGGTGAGCGGGGCAGTATTCAAATGGTGGATGGTGGTGCGTCCACGATTGCTGGCGGTCACCAAGCCGGCCTCGCGCAGGATCGCGAGGTGCTTGGTGACAGCCTGACGGGTGATCGCGAGATGATGGTTGTTGATCAGGCGCACGGTCAGCTCAAACAGCGTCTGGTCGTTGTGCGCGGCCAGTTCGTCCAGCAGAATCCGCCTAGTCGGATGGCTTAAGGCTTGGAAGACCGTGTCCACCCGTCCATAATAGGCAACCCGCAGGTTGCCAATCAAGGGAGGGGGGTTTCTTGGCGCTCGGCCGCGTGGTCTTTCGCCGCGGCAGCCGGGCAGGCATGATGCAGGTATGGGTGCGACCACGGCATTCACGGTCTCCGAGCAGGTCTTTGTGCCGCCGGCGCGGGCCTGGGCGCTGTTGACGGATTGGGCCGCGGCCCCCGCATGGATGCCCGGCGTGAACGAGATGCACGCCGAGGGACCGCTGGCGGTCGGCCAATCCATCAGCTTCCGCTCCCAGGGCCACGACCGCAGCAGCACGGTGACCGAGCTCGACGTCGGCCGCAGCATCACCATCACGTCCTCGCAGGGGGACGTGCGGGCGGACTACCGCTACGAGTTGGACGGCGACGGCGGCGCGACCCGGCTGACGCTTACCGCCGACGTCGTGGTCAGCGAGGAATTGGCCGCCATGGCAGAACAGATCCGGCGGGCCATCGCGGAGGCCGATTCCGGCCAGCTGGCCCGCTTCAAGCGATTTGCGGAAGCTGCGCCGTGATCCCGGTCGTGTCCTTCGCTGGAGCCGCGCCGTCCCGGTCTTGCGCTGCGCGAAGCCGCCGCGATCCCGGAAGCCGCTGCGGAAGCTTCGCCTTGATCCCCCAGAGCGCTGTGGGGGAGCCGCGCGCCGGTCTTCCTGCCGCCCACACGGCTTCCGGCTCAGTAGAATCGACTGCTGGGACCGCTTGAAAGGGACTGCGTTGGCCAAGCTCTACTTCCGCTACGGGGCGATGAACTCCGGCAAATCCACCGGACTGCTCCAAGTAGCCTTCAACTATGAGGAGCGCGGGCAGCGCGTGCTGCTGGCCAAGCCGCAGATGGACACCAAGGGGGACAGCAAGATCGTCTCCCGGCTGGGAATGGCCCGGGACGTGGACTTCCTGATCCGGCCGGGTGAATCCGTGCGCGAACACTTCGGTCGGGTGGCCGCGGGCGAGGACCCCGAAGCCCTCCTGGAACATGTGGACGTGCAGCCGGTGGCGTGCCTGCTGGTGGACGAGGCGCAGTTCCTGGAACCGGAACAGATCGACGACCTGTTCCGCATCGCAGTGATGGACAACGTGCCGGTGCTGGCCTACGGAATCCGCACCGACTTCCGCACCCAGGCCTTCCCGGGGGCCCGGCGGCTCCTGGAAATCTCGCACTCCCTCGAGGAGCTGAAGACCATTTGCCGCTGCGGGCGCAAAGCAGTCTTCAACACGCGCCGCGTGGGCGGGGAGATTGTGTTCGACGGCGAGCAGGTCGCCATCGACGGCGAGGACGTCTGGTACGAATCGCTCTGCGGCACTTGCTACCTTGAGGCCTCCGGCGGCGCGCTCTAGCGTTCGGCGGCAGCGGTGGCGGCGGGCCGCGGCCCATGGGCAGAGCCGGGCAGCGGAGGATTTCCGTGAGCGGGCATGTGTCGGCGCAGCCCCGGGTCACGTGCCGGCTGGAATGCCCAGCCGTTCGGCCAGCCCGATCGCGTTGAACGGTGCGTGGACCTTGACGTCGTTGTCGAAGTACACATAGGCATCCCGGCCGGCGCCGTCGGGGCAGCCCGACCCGTCCAGCCACCCGGTGACCATCGAGGCCAGCCGGTCCAGGTCTGCGTCCCGGTAGCCGCTGACGTAGAGTTCGTCCTTTCCGTGCAGCCGGACGTAGGCGAAGTCGGCCGTGATCTCGTCCAGCATCGGCCACTTTCCGGCGCTGTCGGCCAGCACCAGGGCCGTGTTGTGCCGGCGCAGCTGGTCGTAGAACTCCTCATTGATGAACGTGGTGCTGCGGATTTCGAGGGCGTGGCGCAGCGGCCGGTCAGCGCCGTCGTCGGGAATCCAGGTCCTGTCCTTCATCAGGTCGGTGTGCCCGGCGGCCAAGGTGGCGGCGGCGTGCGTGCTGCGCGGCAGCTGGACCAAAAACTTCTCCATCACCTCGGCGTCGTAGTTGGCGCGTTCGGGCAGCTGCCACAGGAACGGTCCGAGCTTCTCGCCCAGGCCCAGGACCCCCGATGCGTAGAAATTCGCCAAGGCGTCCCGGACGTCCTTCAGGCCCTTCATGTGGGTGATGTACCGCCCGCCCTTGACCGCGAACACGAAGTCCGGAGGGGTCTCGGCGTGCCACTGCCGGAAGCTGGAGGGGCGCTGCAGCGAATAGAACGTGCCGTTGATTTCGACTGAATTCAGGCGGCCGGAGGCATACTCCAGCTCGCGGCGCTGGGGCAGGCCCTTTGGGTAGAACGTGCCGCGCCAGCGCGGGTATCGCCAGCCGGAGATGCCGATCCGTGCCATCGGTTGAGAGGCCGCCATGTCCCGCACGCTACCCGGCCCCGGCGGCGCAGGCCAGAGCAGGCCGCGCTCCGCCGTCGTGCTGCGGGGCGCTGGGCATCCGTTGGAGCGTTGCCGCATCCGGGCACGAGAGCCTTAGCCTCATCGAGTGGCGAGAAGATGCAGCCAAACGCCCGGTTTCGCTGCATCTTCTCACCACTCGAATCTGGCATCCCGGTTTCGGGCTGGCCAAGCGACGTCGGGTCCCGGGAGCCGGAAGGGCTGCGGACGCGTTCCAGGCGCGACCGGTCTGGCGACGTCGGTTCCGGGGAGCCGGAGGGGTTGCGGTCGCGTTCAAGGCGCGACCGGTCTGGCGACGTCGGGTCCCGGGGAGCCGGAGGGGCTGCGGCCGCGTCCCGGTTTCGACCGCCGAGCGACATCCCGCTCCCAGGAGCCGCAGGGTCCGCCACCACCCACCGGTTTCGGCCCCAAAACCGCATCCGACCGCGCGGATTCCGGTCGACTGAGGCCCATCCGCTAAACTTGGCGGGTAAGAGCCCCAAATACTCCGTCCGGAGTGAGGGGCGTTCTCATGCGCGGCAGCGGCTCCTTGATGTGCAGTCTGTCCGGGGCTTCCGCCGCATCGAATGGGGGAGGATCCCATGCCAGCAATTGTGATCGTCGGAGCCCAGTGGGGCGACGAAGGAAAAGGCAAGGCTACCGACCTGCTCGGCGGCCGCGTGGATTACGTGGTTAAGCCCAACGGCGGCAACAACGCCGGGCACACCGTCGTCGTCGGCGGGGAGAAGTACGAGCTGAAGCTGTTGCCGGCCGGCATCCTTTCCCCCAACGCCACTCCGATCATCGGCAACGGCTGCGTGGTCAACCTGGAAGCCCTCTTCGAGGAGATCGACGGGCTCGAGGCCCGCGGCGCGGACACCTCGCGGCTGCGCGTCTCCGCCAACGCCCACCTGGTGGCCCCGTTCCACCAGACCATGGACAAGGTGACCGAACGCTTCCTGGGCAAGCGCGCGATCGGCACCACCGGCCGCGGCATCGGCCCCGCCTACATGGACAAGGTGGCCCGGCTGGGCATCCGCGTGCAGGACGTGTTCGACGAATCGATCCTGCGGCAGAAGGTCGAAGGCTCGCTGCGGCAGAAGAACGAACTGCTGGTCAAGGTGTACAACCGCCGGGACGTGCACGTGGAAGAGGTCGTCGAGTACTTCCTCTCCTTCGCCGAGCGGCTGCGCCCCATGGTCATCGACTCCACCTACGTGCTGAACAAGGCGCTGGACGAGGGCAAGGTCGTGCTGATGGAGGGCGGCCAGGCCACCTTCCTGGACGTGGACCACGGCACCTACCCGTTCGTGACCTCCTCCAACCCGACGGCCGGCGGCGCGTCCGTGGGCTCGGGCATCGGGCCCACCCGGATCAACCGTGCCGTGGGCATCATCAAGGCGTACACCACCCGCGTGGGCGCCGGGCCGTTCCCCACCGAGCTGTTCGACGACATGGGCGAGTACCTGCAGAAGAAGGGCGGGGAGTTCGGCGTGAACACCGGCCGGCCGCGGCGCTGCGGCTGGTACGACGCCGTGCTGGCCCGCCACGCCGCCCGGGTCAACGGCTTCACGGACTACTTCGTGACCAAGCTGGACGTCCTCACCGGCATCGAACAGATCCCGGTCTGCGTCGCCTACGACGTGGACGGCATCCGGCACGACGAGATGCCGATGACCCAGACCGAGTTCCACCACGCCAAGCCGATCTTCGAGTACTTCGAGGGCTGGACCGAGGACATCACCGGCGCCAGAACCCTGGAAGACCTGCCCGAGAACGCCCGCAACTACGTGCTGGCGCTCGAAAAGCTCTCCGGCACCCGGTTCTCCGCCATCGGCGTTGGCCCCGACCGCGACCAGACCATCGTGGTGCGGGACCTGATCAGCGACTAGCAGGACCAACGACGGCGGTGCGTCGGGCGCGCAGTCGGGCCCTCACCGCTGGATGACGACGGCGGGGCACGGGGCTAAGGCCTCAACGGGCACCATTAGCTGACGACGGCGGGGCACGGGGCTAAGGCCTCAACGGACACCAATAGAAGACGACGGGGGGCGCGGGCAGCGATGTCCGCGCCCCGCTCTGCGCCCGCCTCGGGCCGCGGATCACCGACGCCGTCCCGGCCGACCCAAGAGTGCCGGGACCTGCCCTGCTTGCTGCGGGATGTCCCCGCGGCAAGCGTGTTCCTGCCCCCCGCCCGCCTGTCGCAGCGCAGGGCCGCGGCGTAACATGCTCGTCATGGCGGACGACGAACTTCTCCACCGCACGGCCGAGCTGGCGGCAAAATACCTCCAATCCCTGCCCGGACGACCGGTGAAATCGGGGCTGGATGTGGCTGCCCTGCGCCGCGAGCTGGCGGGAGAGCTGCCGCGGCAGGGCGAAGATCCGCAGGCGGTCATTGAGCACCTGGCCGACGTCGGCGGGCGGGCCGCCGTGGCGATGGCAGGTCCGCGTTACTTCGGCTTCGTGATCGGCGGCGCCCAGCCCGCAGCGCTCGCCGCCGACTGGCTGACCTCCACCTGGGACCAAAACGCCGGGCTGTACGTGGCCGGCCCGGCCGCCTCCGTGGTGGAAGAGGCAGTGGGCGCTTGGCTGCTGGACCTGTTCGGGCTGCCCGCGGATTCCGGCTTCGGCCTGGTGACCGGCTGCCAGATGGCCCACTTCACCTGCCTGGCTGCGGCACGGACGGCAGTGCTGGAACGGATGGGCTGGGACGTGGTGGGCGACGGCCTGTTCGGCGCGCCGGAGATCGCCGTCGTCGTAGGGGAAGAAGCCCACAGCACCGTGCTCACCGCGCTGCAGTACCTGGGCTTGGGTCGCCGCAGGGTCTACTCGGTGGCCACCGACGCGCAGGGCCGCATCACGCTGGACTCGCTCGACGCCGTGCTGGACCGGATTCCCGCCGACATGCCGCTGATCGTCAACCTGCAGGCCGGCAATGTGAACACCGGGTCCTTCGATCCCATCCGGCCGGCGGTGGACCGTGTACGACGCCGGGACGGCGCCTGGATCCATATCGACGGCGCGTTCGGGCTGTGGGCAGCCGCCAGCCCGGAGCACCGGCACCTGCTCGACGGCGTGGACCTGGCCGACTCGTGGGCCACCGACGCGCACAAGTGGCTCAACGTCCCGTACGACTCCGGCGTGGCCATTGTCCGCGACGCCGAGGTGCACCAGCGCACCATGTCCCCGCCGCATGCCGCCTACCTGGAGTACGGGGCCGAACGGGACGAGGTGGCGTGGGTGCCGGAGTTCTCCCGCCGTGCCCGCGGCTTCCCCGCCTACGCCGCGCTGCGGACGCTCGGCCGCGAGGGGTGGCGGACCTCGTGGGGCGCTGCTGTTCGCTGGCATCGCGGATGGCCAGGCGGTTGGCCGGGGCGGACAGCGTGCAGATCCTCAACGAGGTGGTGCTCAACCAGGTGCTGGTCCGGTTCACGCCGGAGGACGGCTCGGACCCGGACGACTTCACCCGCGAGGTAGTCCGCCGGGTGCAGGAGGACGGAACGCTTTGGCTCTCGGGGACCACGTGGCACGGCAGGGCCGCCATGCGGATAAGCGTCAGCAACTGGTCCACCACGGAAGAAGACGCCGACCGCTCCGTGGAGGCGATCCTGCGCTGCGCCGGTAGCGGCTGAGGCCGACCGGAGTGCCGGATAACTCGGCAAGCCGCCGGCATTGCAGGGCAGGCCCGGATTGCCGGGGCACTCCGCTGGCCGGGCCAAGGAGTGGCCCCGGTACCCACTGGCCCCGCCCCGCCGCCGTCGGGCTGTGAATCCTCCGCGTTCCTCGAAGCGCCCGGCCAGTTGGTCTTAGGTAGGCTGGAAGGACACACACCGCCATCAAGACGGGAGCGCATCATGAAGATCAGCGTCGGACAGCTCAACCCCAGCGGGGACGTGACCGAGAACCTCCAGACGGTGCGCTCGCTCGCGGAAGAAGCCAAGGCCGACGGCGCCGAGCTGGTCGTGTTTCCCGAGGAATCGATGTTCACCGTGCGCCACGTCGAGGGCGACCTCGCCGCCGCAGTGGACGCCAACTGGACCAAGTTCGTGCAGCAGCTGTCCTTCATCGCCGCCGAAGTGGGCATCGCGATCATCGCCGGCGGCTACGAATACAGCGGCGAGGAACGGCCGTACAACACGCTGGTGATCGTCGACGCCACCGGCCGGATTGTCGACACTTACCGCAAGCTGCACCTCTACGACGCGTTCTCGTATCAGGAGTCCAAGCGCATCAAGCCCGGCGACGGCGGCCTGAAGATCGTGCAGCTGGGCGACCTGAACTTCGGGGTGCTTACCTGCTACGACCTCCGCTTCCCCGAGCTCGCCCGCGCGCTGGCATCGGAGGGCGCCGACGTACTCTGCGTTCCGGCCGCCTGGTTCAAGGGTGACCACAAGATCGACCACTGGGAAACGCTGCTGCGCGCCCGTGCCATCGAGAACACCTGCTGGGTGGCCGCGGCCGGCACGTCGAGCACCAACACCGTGGGCCATTCGGCGATCTTGGACCCGATGGGCATCCCGAAGGGCTTCCTGGACGACGAACTCCGCGGCGTGGTCACCGTTGACGTGACCAGGCGCCGGATCGACGAGGTGCGCGAGTTTTTGCCGGTGCTGAAAAACCGGCGGCTCACCAACACGGTGGAGATCGTCTCGGCGCACTGATGCTGCGGCGGCCGGGCGGCGGCCGGGGACGGTCAAAAATATTTTCGAGAAAGTTTTCACCCAACCCGTAACTTTTCCGTATCCGGCCGCGATTACGTAGATGAGGAAGCCGCGCCAGAGCTTAACCCCCCAACAAGCTGTGGCGCGGCTTCTGTCATCCCGGTGGTCGGGGATGTGCTGACGCCGGTGGGCCTCGGGGCTCCTGGGCCCGAACAGAGTCCAGGCCCCGGATTACTCCGAAGCCTGGACTCTATTGGTTGAGGCGGTTATTTACCGTCCGGTTCGAAAGGACCAGCTGGTGGCCGACAGCCGGTTGCCCGAGGCATCCTTGATGCTGCTGCTCAGCTGAACCTTGTAGCTGGCATTGGCCTTCAGGTTGCTCGACGGGTTCAGGGTTGCCGTCTTGGTGCTCGAGTTGTAGCTGATCTTGGCCGAAACGGTCTTGCCCCTGCTGTCGACCAGCTTGAAGCTGGACCCGCTGACTCCGGAGACAGCCTCGCTGAACTTCACGTACACGATGCCGCTCCGGCTGACCGACGTGGCTCCGGCTGCCGGCGTCCGCTTGGACACCGTGGGGCGGCTTTCCGTAGTGAAGCTCCAGCTGGAGGCCGCCAGGCGGTTGCCGTTGACGTCCGTGATGCCGTTGCTGAGGCTCACCGTGAAGCGGGTGCTGCTCGGCAAAATCGCCTTGGGAGTCACGGTGACCGTGCGCTTCGCAGAGTTGTAGCTGACCGTCGCCGGTACAACCGTGCCTGCGGCGGTCTTCAGCGTCACCGTGCTGGTGCTGACGCCCCGGACCGGTTCGCTGAACGTCACCGTCAGGTTCCCATTGGTGGCCACGTTGGTGCCGTTCACCGCCGGGGTCCTTCCGGCGATGGCCGGTGCGGCTTCGGTGGTGAAGCTCCACGTGGTGGCCGTGATCGGGTTACCCGAAAGGTCCCGGATGCCGCCGGTCAGCTGCACGGTGTAGGTGCGGCTGGCCAGCAGGTTGGCGGGGTCGAGGGTAGCCGTCCGGGTTGCGTCGTCGTAGCTGACGGTTGCGGTCACTGCCGTGCCGGCCGCGTTGGTGACCCGGAAGGTGGTGCCGTCGACTCCGGTGACCGGTTTGCTGAACGTGGCGGTGATGTTGCTGTTGGTGGCCACGTTGGTGGCGTTCACCGCCGGGGTCCGTTCGGTGATGACCGGTGCGGCCTCGGTGGTGAAGCTCCACGTGGTGGCCGTGATCGGGTTACCCGAAAGGTCCCGGATGCCGCCGGTCAGCTGCACCGTGTAGGTGCGGCTGGCCAGCAGATTGGCGGGGTCGAGGGTAGCCGTCCGGGTTGCGTCGTCGTAGCTGACGGTTGCGGTCACTGCCGTGCCGGCCGCGTTGGTGACCCGGAAGGTGGTGC
>NZ_JBNHGB010000008.1:0-128913 GCF_059090825.1 Arthrobacter sp. Y3224055
TTCCGAACCCGGAAGCTAAGGCCCACAGCGCCGATGGTACTGCACTCGGGAGGGTGTGGGAGAGTAGGTCGCCGCCGGACATTCTTTGAACACCGGGAAGGCCCCGCCAACGATGGCGGGGCCTTCCCGCGTTTAACCACCAACCACCCCACGCCCCGACTAGGCTGGGGCTATGAATTCGTCCCTGTTCTCCCACGCGCAGCAAGAGCCTGAACCCTCCAAGAGCGGTGATCCAATGCACTGCCGCGTCACCGTGCCGCGGGAAAGCCAGGAGGCTTTCAGCGGCTTCACCGATCTCATCCATCTCTGGTGGCCGGTGGACCGCCAAAGTGTGGCGGGCGAGGGCAGCCACGTGGAGTTCGAGGACCATGTCCTGACAGAAACGACGCTGGATGATGAGGTTCATGTCTGGGGCGAGATCCTGGAATGGACTCCCGGCAGCCATTTGCGCTGCACCTGGCATCCGGGCACGAGCCCCGCGGCGTCGGGGGAAGTCGACGTCGAATTCGTAGACGTTGGCGATGGCCGCACGGAACTGCGCCTGACCCACTCCGGCTGGGAGAACATGCCCGAGGGCTGGCGAGAGCGGGCCGCCTATGCCGACGGATGGCCGCAGGTGCTCGGCCGCTACGTCCGGTTCATGGGAGGGACTGCGTGACCAGCAACAGCAACGGAACGACCACCGGAGGCCCCGAAAGCGTGACGGATTCTTTTCTGAAGGAACTTCAGCGTGCCCTGCCTGCGGGATCGGTCAGCACCGACCCCACGGACTTGGCTGCCTGCGCCACCGACCAAGGCCCGGTCCTCGACCACCAGCTGCCCATCGCCGTCGTCCGCGCGCAGAGTGCGGAGGACGTGCAGGCAGTGATGCGGTCCGCGCAGGCTGCGGGAGTGCCCGTGGTGTGCCGCGGGGCGGGCACGGGGGTCTCCGGTGGCGCGCACGCGTCCAGGGGCTGCCTGGTGCTGAGCCTCGCGGCCATGGACCGGATCCTGGAGATCCATCCGGAAGACGAGATCGCGCGCGTGGAACCGGGCGTGATCAACGCCGACCTGAATGCCGCCGTCGCCGAGTACGGGCTGATGTACGCGCCGGACCCGGCCAGCTACCGCAGCTCGACAATCGGCGGGAACATTGCGACGAACGCCGGCGGGTTGCGCTGCGCCAAGTACGGGGTGACCCGCGAATCCGTGCTGGCCCTTGACGTGGTGCTCGCCGACGGGACGCTGATCCGCACCGGCCACAGGACGTTCAAGGGCGTGGCGGGTTACGACCTGACCGGACTGTTCGTAGGCTCCGAGGGGACCCTGGGCGTGGTGGTCGGCGCGACGCTGCGGCTGCGCTACCTGCCGGCCGCCCTGGAAACCGTGGCGGCGTTCTTCCCCGATGTGGCAACTGCCGCCGCCGGGGTGCTGGCGGTGGGACGGGCGCGCGTGCAGCCGGCGATCATGGAACTGCTGGACGCAAACACCATGGCGCAGCTGGACCGGGAACAGGGGTCCAACCTGCGCAGCCGCGGCGCCGCGCTGCTGCTGATCCAGACCGACGGCCATGCGGCAGAGGTGGAAGCCGGCATCATCCGCGAGGTCCTCACCGGGCTCGGCGCCGAGATCAAGGCGGCGGACACCGCCGAAGCAATCCGGCTGATGGAACTGCGCCGGCACAGCCGCGGCGCCGAGGTGGACGATGACTACCGGGTGGGGGAGGACGTCGCGGTTCCCCGGTCCCAGCTGGTGCACTACATCAACGAACTGCAGAAAATCGCCGAGCGCCACGGCGTCGGACTGAAAGTGGTCGCGCACGCGGGCGACGGCAACCTGCATCCGACGTTCTGGGTCGGGCCCGGGGACGTGGCCAAGGTGGCGGCGCTCAACGAGGCGCTGGACGAGTCCATCGACGTCGGGCTGGCGCTGGGCGGCACGATCACCGGCGAACACGGTATCGGCCAGTTCAAGGTGCGGTGGCTGGGGCGCGAACAGAGCCACGAGGTGCTGGAACTGCAGCGCCGGCTGAAGGATGTGTTCGACCCTCGGGGGTTGCTGAATCCCGGCAAAGCGTTGCCGGCGCGGATCTCCGAGGCCACGTCGGCGTGAGCCGCGGCGGGGGAACGCATGCCGGCCGTCCACGCGCCCGCCAGTAGGCTGGTGGCATGAGGAAAGAGACGCTGTGGGAAGAGATGAAGCGCCGGAACCCTGGCCATTCGGCGTGGTACATCCAGCGCTTCGAGCAGATGCGCGCCGAAGGCGCCGACCTGCACGGTGAGGCCCGGCTGGTGGACGCCATGGTGCCGCGCGGCAGCAGGGTCCTCGACGCCGGCTGCGGGCCGGGCCGGCTGGGCGGCGAACTGGCGCGCCGCGGACACTCGGTGGTCGGCGTCGACATCGATCCCGAGCTGATCGAAGCGGCCCGCAGGGACCATCCGGACTGTACCTGGCTGGTCGGCGACCTGGCGGAGCTGGACCTGCCCGCGCAGGGCGTCGCCGAGCCGTTCGACGTGATCGTCAGCGCCGGCAACGTGCTGACCTTCCTCGCCCCGGGCACGTCGGGCGGGGTGCTGCGCAACCTGGCCGGCCACCTGGCTCCCGCCGGCCGGCTCGTGACCGGGTTCGGCGCCGGCCGCGGCTACGACTTCGACGAGTTCTTCTCCGACGCCGCAGCGGCGGGCCTGACCCCCGACCTGCGGTTGGCCACCTGGGACCTGCGCCCGTTCACCCCGTCGTCGGACTTCCTCGTGGCGATCTTCAGCAAGAGCGGAGGGCAGCCTGCCTGAGCGCTGTCAGCCTTCGTCCGTCGCGGCCGCGTCCAGGGCGGCGGCGGTCCGCGCATCCGGATCGAGCATGATGGCGGCCTCGTCGCGGCGGTGCCGCAGCACGGTGTCGACGTAGGACTGCACGGCTTCCGCCAGCGGCACGTTGCGGTCCTGCGCTTCGGAGATATACCAGCGGTGCTCGAGCACCTGATGGACCACTTCGGCCGGTTCCAGCTTGCCCGCCAGTTCACGCGGTATGGCGCGGACAATAGGTTCGAAGACATGACGGACCCAGCTGTGGGCGCTGATCTCCTCGCTCTGCTCCGGCTGGTTGTCCGCCCGGTAGGCATCCAGGTCATTGAGCAGCCGGCGTGCCTGGTTCGCCTGCACGTCGAGGCCCGTGAGCCGCAGCAGCCGGCGCTGGTGGTGCCCGGCGTCCACCACCTTGGGTTGGAGCTGGATGGTGGCCCCGTCTGCGGTGGTGTTGATGGAGAACTCCTCCACGTCGAACCCCAAGTCGTTCAGGCGGCGGATGCGGGCGTTGACCCGCCACCGCTCACCCAGGTCGAACGATTCCTCCGCCGTCAGCTCCACCCACAGCTTGCGGTAGCTGTCCATAATCCGCTCGCTGGTGGCCACCGGATCCACTCTTTCCTCGAGCAGGCCGCCCTCGACGAGGTCCATCATCTCGCCGGCGATATTCACCCGCGCGATCTCGAGGTCATGCTCGCGCTGGCCGTCGGAGAGCCGCTGGTGCAGCTCGCCGGTTTCGGCGTCCACCAGGTAGGCCGCAAACGCTCCGGCGTCCCGGCGGAAGAGCGTGTTGGACAGCGAGACATCGCCCCAGAAAAACCCCACCAGGTGCAGGCGCACCAGGAGCAGCGCCTGCGCGTCGATCAGGCGGGTTAGCGTCTCCCGCCGCAGCGTCTGGGAAAACAAGGCGCGGTACGGCAGCGAGAAACGAAGATGCCGGGTGACCAGCACCGGTTGCAGGGGAGTGCCGTCGGTGCGCAGCCGCCCGGTCATCACGGCCACCGGTTCCACGCAGGGGATGGCCAGCCGCTGCAGCTTGCGCAGCATCTGGTATTCGTGCCGGGCAGCTTCTTCGCCGGTCTCCTTGATCGCCACCACGCCCGCGCCCAGCGGGGCGAACCGCACCACGTGCCGGGACAGCCCGCGGGGCAGCGCGGCCAGGTTTTCCGGCGGCCAGTCTTCCAGCGCAAGATGCCAGGGCAGGTCCAGCAGCCGTTCGTCGGTGGTGGCCGCGGTGATGCTCAGCGACGCTATCGAGGCGGCCCCGCCGGACAGGGGCGCGCCGGCGGTCCCTTGGACGGGACCGCCGGTGCCGGGATGTTGGTCAGCCATGATGACTACATCCTAGGCGCGGGGCCTAGTCGGCTGTCTTGCCGGCTTCGATCGGAGTATTGAGGTCCTCCACCGAGGCGGGCGGCGTGCCGGGGGCATGTTCGCCCAGCCGCAGCCCGTTCTCGGTGTCGAACAGGTGCACGTGGCCCTCCTTGGGCCGCACGTAGGTGGTGCTGCCGGCCGGAGGCGGGGTGCGTCCGTCGACGCGGCCGGTGATGTCGTAGCGTTTGCCGTCCAACTCGGTGTGCCCGTAGACGTACGCGTCGGCGCCAAGTTCCTCGACGACGTCCACGAACACCGCGAGCCCCTGGCCGTCCTCGGCGCGCTCCAGGTCCTCCGGCCGGACCCCCAGCGTGACGGTGTTTCCGTGCGCGGCGTCCAACAGGTTGCGCGGCACCGGGTATGTCAGGCCGCCGAACTGGACACCGCCGTCGGTCACCGGCAGTTCCAGCAGGTTCATGGCCGGCGAGCCAATGAAACCGGCCACGAAGACGTTGGCCGGCCGGTCGTAGAGGGCGCGCGGGGTGTCCACCTGCTGCAGGATGCCGTCCTTGAGCACCGCCACGCGGTCGCCCATGGTCATGGCTTCCACCTGGTCGTGGGTGACGTAAACGGTGGTGACGCCCAGCCGGCGGGTCAGGGAGGCGATCTGCGTGCGGGTCTGCACGCGAAGCTTGGCGTCCAGGTTGGACAGCGGTTCATCCATCAGGAAAACCTGCGGATTCCGCACGATCGCCCGGCCCATCGCCACGCGCTGGCGCTGGCCGCCGGAGAGCGCCTTGGGCTTGCGGTCCAGGTACTCCTCCAGGTCCAGCAGCTTGGCCGCCTCGCGGACCCGCTCGACGCGTTCTTCCTTGGACACGCCGGCGATCTTCAGCGCGAAACCCATATTGTCGGCAACGGACATGTGCGGGTACAACGCGTAGTTCTGGAACACCATGGCGATGTCACGGTCTTTCGGCGGTACGTCGGTGACGTCGCGGTCGCCGATCAGGATCCGTCCCGAGTTCACGTCTTCGAGGCCGGCCAGCATCCGCAGCGAGGTGGACTTGCCGCAGCCCGAGGGGCCGACGAGGACCAGGAACTCGCCGTCGGCGATCTCCAGCTTGAGGCTGTCCACCGCGGGCTTTTCGGTGCCCGGATATAAGCGCGTGGCATTGTCGAACGTTACCGTTGCCATGGTTGTTTTCCCTTCACGGGCAGGTACGTGCCCGACGATCCGTAGTGATGGGTGCGTGTTCAGTTTTCGAGCCGCCGCACGGCGGTGTGAGGCGGCTCACGCCCTCAGTATGCCACGGCTGTCAACGAGCCCCTGCGGCGCGGCGACCGGGGACACACGCTCCACGAAAAGTGCCCGGCAGCCAGCAGCCGGTCGCCGCCCTGCCGCGCTAGGCCGGCAGGGCGGCGGCCCGCAGGTCGGCCAGCAGCGCCAGCGCGGCCGCGAACGTCTGCGGAGAGTCCACCCGGTACGCCGCGGCGGTGTCTCCCGGCCCCACCTTGACCCCGACGTCGGAGCCCCGCAACACGGCGAAGGCGTGTTCGTCGGTGACGTCGTCGCCGGCGAAGAACACGGCGGTCGCGCCGGTGAACGAGCGCAGCAGCCCGAGGCCCTGGCCCTTGTCGGCGCTGAGCACCGACGTCTCGAGCACGCGCTTGCCGTCGCTGAGATAGAGCCCGGGGACCTCCTGGAGCTCGGCGCGGGCGCGCTCGGTGGCCGCCGCCGCCACGGCGTCGTCGGCGGTTCGGGTATGGAGCACGACGCCGGCCGGCTTGGCTTCCAGCCGGGTGCCCGGATGGGCGGCCACTACTTTTTCGACGACGGCGGTGGCCGCCGCCAGTGCCTGCTGCTGCGCGCCGTCCAGCACCAGGGGAGGGCTGTCCGGTCCGGTGAAGACCTCGCCGCCGTGCGAGCCGATGAGCAGGGTCCGGTCGTCCGGGGAGGCGACGGCGCGCAGGCTGGCCAGTGCCCGGCCGGAGATGAAGGCGGTGGACGTCCCCGGCAGTGCCGCCAGCGCGGCCACGGCGGCTGCCGAGGCCGGCAGGGGGCGGGCGTCCTCGGCCCGGGGCACGATCGGCGCCAGCACGCCGTCGAAGTCCAGCGCCACCAGCAGCGTCTCGGTGCGGGCGATCCGCTCCAGCGCCTCCCGCAGCTCCAGCGGCACCAGATCGCGGGCGCCGGGGTCAAGCGCGGCGGCGTCAGGGGCGCCGACACCGGGGACACCGGCGTCAGCCCTGCCGGCGCCGGGGCTCACGGGCAGGTGCGGCTGCCTCTCGTCGCGGCGCTCAGTCATCGGCCTGCGGCTGTTGCAGGGCCTTCAGGAACGCGCGCGACCAGTGTTCGACGTCGTTCTGCAGGATCTGCCGGCGCATCGCCCGCATCCGGCGGGTGGCCTCGGCCGGCGGGATGTTGACCGCCCGGATGATGGCATCCTTGAGCCCGTCGATGTCATGCGGGTTGACCAGGATGGCCTGCTTGAGCTGGTCCGCGGCGCCGGCGAATTCGCTGAGCACCAGCGCCCCGTCCACCCCCTTGCGGGAGGCTACGTACTCCTTGGCCACCAGGTTCATGCCGTCGCGCAGCGCCGTCACCAGCATCACGTCCGCGGCCAGGTAGAGCGCCACCATTTCCTCCACCGGGTAGCTGTGGTGCAGGTAGCGGATGGCGGTGTTTTCCAGGGTGTCAAACGTGCCGTTGATCCGGCCCACAGAACCTTCGATTTCCTCGCGCAGCAGCCGGTAGGACTCGACGCGCTCGCGGCTGGGCGAGGCCACCTGGATCAGCACGGCGTTCTCCACGTTCAACTTGCCGTCTTCCAGGAGTTCGCCGTAGGCCTTGACCCTGTGCCGGATGCCCTTGGTGTAGTCCAGCCGGTCCACGCCCAGCAAGACGGTGTCGGGGTTGCCCAGCTCCTGCCGGATCTGCTCGGAGCGGGCGATCACGTCCGGCCGGTTGGCCAGCTCGCTGATGTGGGCCACATCGATGGAGATCGGGAAGGCGCCGGCCTTGCAAAGGCGGGCGCCGCCGTCGTTGTTGACCACCTGCACCTGCTGCTGGCGCACATTCAGGCCGCTGAAGCGGCGCACGCAGCGCAGGAAGTTGCTGGTGTCGCTGGGGCGCTGGAAGCCGACCAGGTCGGCCCCGAGCAGGCCCTCGATCACCTGCCGGCGCCACGGCAGCTGGGCGAAGATCTCCAGCGGGGGGAACGGGATGTGGTTGAAGAAACCGATCTTCAGGTCCGGGCGCATCTCCCGCAACAGCTTGGGAACAAGCTGCAGCTGGTAGTCCTGGACCCAGATGGTGGCACCCTCGGCCGCGATCTCCGCAGTTGCTTCGGCGAAGCGCCGGTTGACCGTTTTGTAGCATTCCCACCAGGCGCGGTGGAACTCCGGCGGGGCGATCACGTCATGGTAGAGCGGCCAGAGCGTGGCGTTGGAGAAGCCTTCGTAATACAACTCGACGTCGTCGGCGCTCAAGGTCACCGGGACCAGATGCATGTTGTCGTGGTCGAACGGGTCCACTTTCTCGTCCGGTACCCCCGGCCAGCCCACCCAGGCGCCGTCGGTCTTCGCCATCACCGGGGCCAGCGCCGTGACCAGCCCGCCGGGCGAGCGCCGCCAGGGACCCTGACCGTCGTCCTCGGGCGCTCGGTCCACCGGCAGGCGGTTGGAGACGACGATCAGGTCGTACTCCCCGAACTGAGATCCTTCTGCTTCCTCGCCGTTCATCTCTGCGGAATTCGCCAACTGACCTCTCCTTTGTGTATACCGTCCTGTTCATGACTTTATAAGGAATGGCAACCCGAGGCTTCCCCGGAGCGCGCTGAGGCATCAAACGTGAACGCGGCCACTCGTTCCGCCTGAACATTGAAGTTGCAACTAAACTAGACCTGTAGTGCCCTGCCTGGGCGAAGCAGACCAACAAGACGCGAGGATCCATGGCTACCCAAAACAGCCCTAAGTCGACCAAGGCCGAGCGCACTGCCGCGGCCCGCGAGAAGGCCCGCCAGATACGCGAAGAGCAGCAGAAGCGCGAAAAGCGGAACTCGCTGCTGGTCAAGGGCGGGGTGGTCGTCGCTGTCCTGGTGATCATCGCGGTGATCGCCGGGGTTGTCATGTCCAACCAGCGCGGACAGGTCGCCGACGTCGGTGCCGCGCCGGCCCACGGCAACGAGTTCGGCGGGTACACCGTCACGCAGGACGGACTGGCGGCCACCGAGCCCATCCAGGTCGACGTGAACAACATCCCGGAGCCGGCCTCCACCGAGGGCGACACCATCGTGCCGGCGGGCGTTGCTGCCGCGCCCGAGGGCGAACCGGCGAACATCGTGGTTTACGTGGACATGGGTTGCCCGGTCTGCAAGGACTTCGAAGGACAGTACGGCGGGTACCTGACCGACCTCACCTCCTCCGGCGAGGCGACCGTGGAGTACCGGGTGGCGACCTTCCTCGACCGCGTGTCCACCACCAACTACTCGTCCCGGGCAGCCAACGCCATGGCCTGCGTGGCCGACTCCCACCCCGAGGCCTTTAACGGCTACCTGACCCAGCTCTTTGCGCAGCAGCCGACGGAAGGCGGGGCCGGACTGGACAACGCCACCCTGACGAGCATCGCGGAAAGCGCGGGAGCCACCGACGTCGCCTCCTGCATTGACGACGGCGAATTCCGCCCCTGGACCGCGTTCGTCAACCAAACGTTCAACGAATACCAGGTCGGCGGCACCCCGGCGGTCTACGTTGATGGCCAGAAGTGGACGAACTCCGGCAACTTCCAGGAGTTCGCCCAGGGCATCCTCGACGCCCGCGCCTAAGCCATCCGCCGGGTTGTCCCGGCCGGCATCCGGGCGGCGGCTGCTGCGGTTTCACGCAGGGCCGCCGCCTGGGCTACCCTTATCTAGCCGGTTTTGTCCGGCACGCTGGCCCTCAGGCCAGCACGCCTCCTTAGCTCAGTTGGCCAGAGCACCTGTCTTGTAAACAGGGGGTCGCCGGTTCGAATCCGGCAGGGGGCTCCACCAACCCCTCTCTGACTAGGCACACGCCAGTCGAGAGGGGATTCTTTGTGTTTTGGATAGCGGAATCCAAGGATAATCTTGGAATTTGTAGCTGCTCGGGCCTCACCCACGGAGCGCGATACGCAGTGGAGAGGTTTCCGCACGGGTCCGTACACATGGTCGGAAAGCAAGCTACAGGCCCGCTGACCGAGTGGAACAGGACCCATGGAATCCAGCAACGATCCGAGACGAATTGCGCGCTCGTCCGCGACCTGCCCGAGCAGCTCCTGACAAGGGCCGAAGTTGCCCATTGGCTGAAGCTTGCGCCGAAGACCCTCGCAAATTTTCCCTGCGGCAGCCTCCGCTACGAGCGCGCCACAGTCCAGCAGTGGATTGACGCCAGCCGCAGGAGGGTTGACTGATGGGGCGGGCACGCATCCCCGTAGGCGGCCACGGCGAAATCGGTGTCTCCCTCAAACCGGTTCGCAACAATGATTACCGCATGGGTGACCGTGCGGGAAAGCAGTGCTCAGACGCGGACCCTCGAGGCCTCCGCACCGACCAAGGGCAAGGCCACGACCCGGCTGCGGGCGAGGATTGCAGAATGGCAGAGGACCGGCACAGGTCTTGGCAGGGGCGCCTCTTGTAGAGGCGGTCGTCAATGGGAGGCCGGCCTACCGGACGATTTCCACCGACAAGACGGATGGTGAAATCCGTGCTCTGACGCTAGCAGCCTACGACTATTACGCAAGGACGTACATAATTTCGGGGATCGGTAGCGCACCCATTGCAGAGGTCCTCGCCAGTGAGGTGCGGAAATTCCTGACTGGCCTCATTTCGAACGGTAAGGGGCATACCAATGCTCGGTTGTGCCAGACGATTCTGAGTCAAACGTTCGACTACGCGGTTCTGGACGACCTCGTCGGCGCCAATCCGGTCAAATCAGCAAAGCTGCCGAAGGCTGCGAAGAGTAAGCCCCGGGCACTGACGGACGGGGAACCGCTCCTGGTGAGTCTTCATTGCAGCACTTCCTTTAGTGCTCGCCGGGGGTGGCGAACTCCGCGTGGAACGTCGTGTTGAAACGCTCGGGATCCGCGAGCAGATAGAGGCCTTCGACCTCGGCAACGGCACCGGGGAGGATGGACTCTGCGATGCCGCACATCTCTGAGATGGTAGATGCGGACGTGTTCTGGATTCGGGTGATCAGCATGCCCGGCTTGATCCCTGCCTTGCTTGCCCCGGAGCCGGCGGCAACGGATTTAACGTAGAGACCGCGCTCGATTCCCTCAGCCGCGAGCTGCGCGTCGAACTCCAGTCCCCTTGTGGGGTCCAGCGCCGAAAAGTACCCCGGATAATACTCCTCTGCTGCCCATCCCATATCGTTCTGGGACTGGCCCTTGAGCAGCTTATCAACGATCTCACTCCTCGCTGAGTCGATTGAGATTGAGTAGAACTGGCCCTGCGCCGGCGCGTCCTGAGAGCCGAAGTTGGTCAGCGTATTGATGCCGACGACGCGGCCGTGGTGATCGAGCAGCGGACCACCTGAGTTTCCATAGTTGACCGTGGCTCCGTGCTGGATCGTATCCCTGTACTCGGGCGCGCCGCCCGGCCGTGCCGGCACCTTGGTCGCGTTGACCAGACCAGAGGTAATGACCAGCTTCTGCTCCACCGGATTACGGGTAAGAGTTCCTGGGTAACCAAGCACGGTGACCATGTCGCCCGGTTTGACGTCGGCCGAGCTGCCCATGATGAGGGCCTCAGCCTGTTTGGGCAGCGCCGATGAGAAATGGACAACTGCAAGATCGGTGCACGGGTCCGATGCGATCACGTGAAGAGACGTTTTCTCGCCGGTATTGAAGCGACCCGAGATCGCCGCGAGGCCCTGGACCACGTGCGCATTGGTGATACCCATCGCGCCCTCCTTGTCCACGAGGAAACCTGTGCCTGTTCCCGTGAAGTCGTCGGGGCGACGCCCCTGGATGGAGAATACGGATTTCTCACCGAGTGCATATAGCTGCTGCGGGGTCAGCGTGGCCGGATGCTCGTCACCCTCCGGCAGTTGGTCCCCAATCTTGAGGCCGCCGTCGGTGTGATGCGGGATTTCGGTAGAGCCCGCTTCGGGGCTGACTCCTGCATGCTCACCTTCGCCCGGACCAGGTGGATTGTTTGAGCCGCACCCTGACACTAACAGTGCAGTGACCGCAAACGCCGTAGCATTTCTGCGAAGCGACCGGCCGTTACTGGATGACTCCATGGCCCCTCCAGGCGATCATAATGTCGTTGGGATTATTATCGCGCATTTGAGCAGGAAGACAAGACAACGCACACAAAAATTGCCTATTCTGAAACGGAATTTAGGTGGAGCGAGAAGCATTGGGGACACCAAAACCAAATCATGCCTAGTCATGTTAAAACAATAACCACTATAATTGGTTTAAGTTTATTGGTTTAAGCCTTGTTATGAGGTTTACACAGAGGATTGAAGTTAGCGGCGCGTGCCTGACCCAGGTCCGCTAGCGCCTGAGCCAGCAGGTGCGGGGCCGGCGCGGACGGGCCGTGGACCGTCCGAGCGAACCGGCAGCTGCTGCTGCGCGCCGGCGACGCCCTCTCGAAGGCCGGGCTTGACCGCCTCGATGTCTTCCGCAGGGACGACCCCACCGGAAAGCTGCAGACCGCCTGGAACGTGAAGGAACAGCTGCGCCTGCTGCTGCGCACCGGCTCCCTAGGGATGCCGCCGCCGCGAAGGAGAAGCTGCACGGCTACGTCAAGGCCGCCGCGATGCCCGAGACGAACCGGCACTGGCGCACGGTGAACACGTGGTGAGCGCAAGCCTCCGAAGCGTACGTGCAAGGAATGACGACGATGCTCTTGTCCTTGGCAATGGCGGGGGATGCTGCAGGCACCTCTTCCTTGAGTGGCTCTTGGAAGTCCGCGATCAAGGCACCCAATGCGGCGGTATCCACGGAAGAAGCAGTGTCGCCCGATGCGCCGGTCGCGGCGGGACCTTCGGAACCGCCGAACGGGGCGAGGGAAAGAGCCAGTGCCGGGACGGCTAGTAACCTGAGCAGGCGGCGAGACGTCGTTTTCATGGTTTCGTAGGCCTTTGAGAAGGAACGCAAAATTTGCGTTGAACCACTCACATTTGTGGATACGGCGTGGGACACTGCTTGTCCGACACCGGCAAGCCGGTGACCGAATCAGACAAGTCCTAGCCGAGTTGGTAGCAACTCCCGGGGCGAGCAGCCGAAGTGCTGGCGGAACGCACGCGAGAAGTGCGCCGTGGAAACGAAGCCGACGGAGCCGCCGATCCCTGCGATTGGGGTACCAGCGAACCTTGGCTCCAATAGCAGTTCACAGCCCTGGCCAGCCTGGCATGGAGAACGAATTCAGCTGGCGTGGTCTCAGCTTCTGCAAAGACCAGCGTCAGGTGGCGTTCACTGATCCCGACAGCGCGTGCAAGTCGGGCGTTGGAAAGGTCCGGATGCCCTAGATTGGCTTCGTGTGGGTTTTAGCGGTGGCTAGATAGGCGCGCCCGGGGGGCATCAGCCGGGCTCCGGTGATGAGTCCAGACAACTGCAGTACGTTGTCCTAAACGGCGTCAACATCTGCAAGGCAGTAGAGAGGTCGAGTGCAGCACGAGCGGCCGCATCCGCGTGTGTCGCCGTAGGAGAGCCTGCGATGCGCAGCACCCGAGGGCGGAAGAAGTCCTCGCGCGCGTCCAAGTCCTGCAAAACGCGGCGAGGAACTTGTACGGAATCTGGGCAGCCCACATTTTATTGATGAACGGCTTTATCAATATGACTGAATCGATTGTCTTTCCGAAGGCCATTGTGCCCTTAATCTGGATGTGGTAAGCCGGTCGCAATTCCATCTCGATTAGGGAAATAACAGTTGGAAAAGTCGAGGGAAGGTCATGACTGGTGAAACCAAAAACAGATGGAGTGTACTTGTAGGTTTGCTGCTCGCAGCGGCCCTGTCCATTACCGGGTGCAACAGCTCCGGTGAAACCGGTTCCCCGCCCGGCAACCAAGGCGGTGGGGCATCCACAGAAGACTCCGGAGCGAACGGGGGCGATCCGCCTACCGAGCAAGGCCAAGAACAGACGCCGCTCGGCGACAGTCCCCAGGGTGACCAGACACCCACCGGAGACTCCGGGGAGGACGGCGCCCAAGACGGGCCCGGTGACCAGACGCCGCCCGCCGATGATTCGCAGAGCGGTCAAACTGCGCCCGGGAACGGATCAGGCAATGATGCTCCCGGCGCAGATGATGCTCAGGCCGGCAACGGCACGAGCGCCATCACGTCGGAAGAGCTGATCGCCGACATTCGAACGGCCCAAGCGATTACCGACCAATTCTGGCGCACGCATTGGGGCGAGCTGTTCACCGAAACATACAAACCGCCCACGGTCAAGGGACTCTACGACGGCAGGGACCCAAGCAGTGCACCCACTTGCTCGGGTAAACCGCTTGGCCCGGAGAATGCCTACTACTGCATCCAAGAGCATTTCGTGGCCTGGGACGCTACGCTCATGGCGCGCGGATTCAAATTCGGTGACGCTTGGCCTTACCTGGTCATTGCTCACGAATGGGGCCATGCGATCGCGCACCAGCTCAACGCCAGCCTCCGCTACCAGGCTTACGAGCTGCAGGCTGACTGCTTGGCCGGAGCGACCCTGTACGGGGCCGCCGCAGACGGAACACTTCTCTTTGAAGAAGGTGATCAGGAAGAACTCGTTACGTCGCTGAGTTCGCTTGGCGGCGACATGCCGTGGACGAAGCCAGAGGACCACGGTGATTCGTTTGAAAGGGTTGCGAACTTCAATGTCGGACGCACTGGCGGCGTGCTGGCATGCCTCCCCGCACAGCAATAAAATGGCCGGGCCCGCCGGCCTAATCACCATCACCCATATCGCGGCGGTGCCTGACCGGGCACTGCCGCTTTTTCAAGCCCGGTTAGGTTCATCGTGGGCGCCGTACATAGGGCGGCCATGGAAATGGTCGTTATCAACCGAAGAAACGGTGTGAAGCCAGGACTCCAGCCCTCGCTCTTCTTCCAGTAAGCGAGTCGCTCGCCTTTGGTTATCCAACGACAGCATCGACCTCGATGTAGTCCTCGTCCTCAACCACGATCCACCTTCCGTCGACGCCATCGGCACCGCGCGGTGCGGAAGTGCAGGTAGCTCAACGTCATGCGCTAACCCTAGGCCCCAGGACAGGGGGGCCAAAGTGATTCCCATTGGGGGGGGCAGACACGGCCGGCCCCGCTTGATGACGGAACGCACCGTCCTCAAACCTTCTCGTGTCTTCCTCATGAGTTCGCCCAGTCGCATACAGGCTCGCGGTGTGGCGGGTCACGGCTAATCGGGTCCGCGCCGGAGCCGCCCCGCTATTCACAGCCCACTGCTCATCTCGTACCGAGGGTAGTGACGATGTCCGAACGTTATTGCTTCGCAACGTACGAACCCTGCTGGGCGTACGATTCCTCGGTTAGCTTGGGAGAAAGGTTTTTGCTCCGCAACCGGGACATGATGCGCACGATGACCAGACTGGCAGTAGTCCCTGCCGCTCTGCTGGCAGTTGCCGGCTGCAACGATCCGAAGTTTGTGGCGGCCGCGGCCGAAACTTCAACAGCATTAGCTAACACATTTCGCCGGCGACGCCAGCACTCCGGGCACCGGCAGGGGCGAAAAGCAACTGTTGGCGGAGGAGGGCCGCTACTCGTTCTATGCAAGATCCCGTTCGACCCCGAAGACGGCAACCTGTGCGTAGTCATCGGGATCAAGGAGGCAGGCCAAGAGTCTGGTGGATGTCCGGTCGTGACGGTGCTGGAGCCAAGGCTTTACTGAGCTGCAGGCGAAGCTGGTTCTCGACGGCTATGACGCGACCAAGGAGCTTGAGGGAAGTTGGCGGCAGCTGCACAAGAACCTGCTGTTACGCCCCTGATCAGCAGGGTCAGAGAAGGTTTGGGCAGCTATGCCGAACCACTGACATAAGCGGGTTCCTACTTCCTGGGCTGGGAGGCTGCATTGTTTCAGAGCAGGGAGCCATATTCGACAGTGTTCTTGAAACGCGCCGTTATTGCCGTCTCTTCTTAGATTGATCCTCCGGCAGATTGGACCCATCATGCAGACTGAACGCGTTTCCGCACCTGCAGCCAACTCTCCCGCCACAACGGGCTGGATTGCACTGATCCTGTCTCTCCTGGGCCTGGCACTCTTCCTGGCCGGCCTGCTGTTGCCGACGATCTGGGTGCTCATGTGGGCGTCGTTGCTGCCGTTGCTGGCAGGACTGATCGCCGGCCTCGTGGCGCTCTCGAAGAATGCGGGCAGGAAGCCCGGAGTCTGGGCAATCGTCATCGCCATGCTGCCCATCCTCGCCGCAGCCGTCTTTGGTGCGCTGGTGTGGATGGCGCTCCACAGCGTTTCCTTCCTTTAGCAGAGAAGCCCCGCACACCGAGTGCGGGGCTTCTCTATGCAGCAGAAGAAATCGGCCGGTAACGCTCACAGGCTCCAGCGGGTCACGAGCCCTGCCAACGGGGCTGTCCCTAGGCTGCCTTGACGGCTTTCACCTCGGGGCAGGGCCATTCAACGAGCCGGACGAAGTTGCCCTCCTCGTCATAGCAGCAGTCCTCGCAGATCACCGGTGCGGGCAGTACGTCGCAGGCGTCGCAGCGGCCGCACGAGTTGGGATCCATGAAGTCGATTCCGATGCCGCGGGAATGTGTCGTGGCCATCTCGTCCTCCTTCTCTCCATCTGAGGTTGCTGCCAACCTAACACCGGCCTCTGACAGGATCGGAGATTTCCAGCGGCGTTGCCGGGACCGGCACGGATTCGGGTCCACAGGAGGCAAGGAGCGGATCATCATATGGCACGGGCTGAGGGCTGAGGGCTGAGGGCTGAGGGCTGGGAGCTGAGAACTGAGGGGCGAGGGGCGAAGGATGTGAGGGGTCAGGAAAGGCGTCACTGTGACCATCCGCCGTCGCAGGATTGGCTCTAAATTGGGGCGGCGCGAGGCTCTGCCGTCACCGATCCCCGGGCCAGCACCTCAACCCATTGTGTGCCCGCCAATCGGCGCCTACCCTAAGAGCCAAGGGTAGGAGTTGGCCATGGAAGTCACCCTTTTCGTTATCGACCTCGTGCTCGCCTTTGCCCCTTTTATGGTGCTGGTGCTTGTGCCGAATCGACGGGAAGGCCGACCCGTTGCGCCGCACCGCCGCTCCCCATCCGGCCTGGCAGCTGCCCGCCGGGCCAGGAAGAAGGTAGTCCCGGAAGGGGCCGGGAATCCTCTCCTGCCAGCGCCGGCGGGTGTCGGTGGAGTAACCGCGGCGACAGTGCGGCTGCGGCCCGCCCGGCGGCTGACCCGGCCGAGGTTCCGTCGCGGCCCAGGACGTCACACCAGGGGACCGCGATAAACGGGAGCATGGAACCGGCGGGTTGAAGCAGCTTCCATGGTGCTCACGGTTGTTTGCCCCCTGCCCGCTCCGGAGCCTCTGAACCGCGGAACCGATCCTTGTCTGCGGCTTGTTCCCCACCGCGAAATATTGATCGACCAGTGATTTCCCCCGCTCTGCTCCACCTTCATATGCCTGCCGCTACGGCGTGTCCATCCGGACGGGATGAGGCGTCTGCCGTAGACATGAATGGACATGGAGAAGAAGAAACCCCTCGCACTTGCCGGCTTGGCGCTGGCCATCCTGCTGTCCGGCTGCGCCTCGCCCGCCGAAGCGGACCAGCCCCTGGTCGCCCCGACCATCGAGGTGACCGACAGCCCCGAACCGACCCGGGTTCCCGAAACCCCGGAACCCGCCGAGAAGACGGAGGAGCCCAAGGCCCCGCCGGCGCAGGAACCGGGGGAAGAGCCTGCCGGCGCCGGCACCGCCCTGGAACAACTGGAAAGCATCGCGATCAAGGGCCGCGCCCCGAAGACCGGATACTCGCGCGACCAGTTCGGTGACGGCTGGCTGGATCCGGACCGTAACGGCTGCGACGCGCGCAATGACATCCTCCAGCGCGATCTGGACTACACGGTTCTCAAGGCCGGCGGCTGTGTGGTCACCTCAGGGGTGCTGGCCGATCCCTTCACCGCCACGACCATCGACTTCGTCCGCGGCAACAAGACCAGCACCGCCGTCCAGATCGACCACGTCGTCGCCCTCTCGGACGCCTGGCAGAAGGGTGCCCAGCAGCTGGCCCAGAATCAGCGCGAAGTCTTCGCCAACGATCCGCTGAACCTGCTGGCGGTCGACGGACCCGCCAACGGCTCCAAGTCCGACGGCGATGCTGCGACCTGGCTGCCGCCGAACAAGGCGTTCCGCTGCGAGTACGTGGCCCTGCAGACCGCCGTTAAAGCCAAGTACGGACTCTGGATGACCCAGGCCGAGCACGACGCCATCAAGAACATCCTCTCCACGTCCTGCCCGGACCAACCGGTCCCGGCCGACGGGGGAGTGGACGAGCCAGTGGCAGCCGCGCCGGCGGCACCCAAGCCCGCTCCAGCCCCAAACCAACAGCCTGCACCGGCGCCTGTCCAGGAGGCGCCAGCCGGCGGGAACGTGTTCTACAAGAACTGCACCGCCGTGAAGGAAGCCGGCGCGGCCCCGATCCGGGCGGGCGACCCCGGCTGGGACACCAAATTCGACCGGGACGGCGACGGCGTCGGCTGCGAGAGCTGACGAGAGCTAACGAGCGCGGTTGAATCCCCCGAGACATGGTTTCCACGAGGGGCCGGCGCCGCAGCGGTGGCATGACGGTCAGTAACGGCGCCGCAGTCTCATCCGGAGGGGGCGGCCGTCCGGGTCGAAGAGGAGCCGGTAGGCCGGGGCTGCCAACCGGCGCTGCCAAGGGGATCCCTCCGCCGGGCTATGGGAGCGCAGCCGTCCTTGCGGCCGCGGCAGCAAACGACCTGCACGATGCCAGGCATCGAGCTCGTCGGCGCTTGAGCGGACGGCGCGTACAGCCTCGCGGGGATCGAGGAGGTCAGCATTATCGCCGGGGACGCGTCCCAGATGTTCGCAGAGTAGCCGC
Organism: Arthrobacter sp. Y3224055; assembly: GCF_059090825.1. NCBI lineage: Bacteria > Bacillati > Actinomycetota > Actinomycetes > Micrococcales > Micrococcaceae > Arthrobacter > Arthrobacter sp. Y3224055. Next base: position 18,127 of record NZ_JBNHGB010000008.1, read on the forward strand.
AGGCGCAGGTCACGGGCGAACGGGCGGGCGCCGTCACCGAGTTTTGCCGGGTCTGCCGGTGGCCTCGGGTCGCGCTGTTCGTCGAGCACGGCGGCCGTGAGTTCGGAATCGTGGCTCCAGGATCGCCGGTTCAGGTTGGCGCTGCCCACGGCGGCCCAGACGTCGTCGACCACGCAGACTTTCGAGTGGACGTAGATTGGCCAGCCCCGCCCGTTTTCGATGTCCAGCATCAGCAGCCGGTCGCCTCCGGCGTCGTGCACCATGCGCCAGGACAAACCCTGACCGAACAGCGCCGGTGGAACCTTGAGCCTGCCCTCCTGGTCAGGGAAGCGGGGGCAGACTGCGATGACATGGAGGCCGGGATGGCGGTGCAGGGCTTCCGCGAAGACCCGGCCGACGTCGGCTGACCACAGATATTGGTCCTCCACGTACACCAACTGTCGTGCTCGCCGCAGCGCCTTGGCGTAATCGCGGGCCACGCTGCGCTCGCCGCCGGGTGCGAACGGGTAGCCCGGAGAGCGTTTGGGGTAGGTGCGCAGCAACTGCACCTCGCAGTCACCCGCGGCAGGCGGTGCCGGCCGCGGGGGAGGCAAGGGGGAGGCCTGCTGCAGGAGGCCGCGGATCATGTCTGGCAGCCGGTGCCTTGGCAAGCGTGTCATTGGTGCGGGGTCGTCCCAGCGCTCGCGAAACACCTTTTCCACCTCAAGGACGACCGGTCCGCGCAGCAGCAGCTGCACGTCGTGCCATGCCGGAGTCGGTCCGTAGGCGCGGGCAAACCTGCGGGGCTGCGGGTCCCCTCGATGGGTCTCGTCGTCGCCGCGGGACCGGGCCAAATCCATCCCGCCCACGAAGGCGACGTCGGTGGAAGGATGGGCCGCGCGCCGGATGACCACGAATTTCTGGTGGTGACTGCCGAATCTGCGAACGCGGTGGTCGAGCAGCATCTCGGCACCCGAGGCGTTGATGGCGGCGGCCAACTCCCGGTTCTGTCCCAGCGTGCCCACTATCCAGGAGGGATGGGATCGCCACAGGAGCCCCTTGACCGTGGCTCCGCGCCGCGCGCTGCGGCTCAGCGCTTCCGCCACGGTTAGGCCGGCGGTGAGCAGCTCGTCGGCGTCCATCCGCCACCCGGTAATGAGGACCAGGTCCCCCGGCCCCGTGGCATGCAGCTCAGCGGCCAGGAGCGGGAAATACTCCCGGCCGTGCACAAGCACGCGCACCTCGTTGCCGGCCGTCCATGGGAGCAGCTGTGTAGCGTCGTTGCCCCGCTCGGCCCCCGACAACAGCCAGTGTTCGAGAGAAGAGCCGGTCGCTTCTCCCGCCAGCCTCATCTCAGCATCATGCCCGCCCGCCCCGGCACCGGCAATGCACAGTCCCCCGGACCGGGTCCGGGATGCCACACCGGGCTCGGCCTAGCAGCTGCAATGACTTGCGACGGGTACTCTCAGCGGGAGTGCTTCCCGGGTCATTCCCGGGTGGACTCGGGCAGGGAAGCCCCGGGTGAGCCGTATTGAAAAAGCCGGGGCGTGGCTGCGGAAAGTTCTTTGGCAAAGCGGACCAGCATTGCGCCGAGGATTTCCCGGTCTTCAGGCGACCACGTGGAAAGGATTTCGTCGAAGGCCGCCGCGCCGGCCTCGCCGATTTGCCTTTGCAGTTCGATTCCCCTGGCTGATGTGCCAAGAAGGGTGGCGCGGCGATCCGCGGGGTCAGGTTGGCGATCGATCAGTCCTCTGCCTTCAAGCCGGCGGACTTGCGGGTTCATGGTCGATTTATTCACCCCCACTGTGCGGCCAGGTCCGAAAGGCGCATTGGGCCGTTCCCGGTGAGGTATTCCAGCAGCGCCGTATCGGTTGGTGAGAGGTCAGCGGCTGCGGGGCCGAAGACGAAGTGTCGGATTTTTTTCCTGCTGGCCCACTGGAGCGTCAGGGCGAAGCCGTGACGGACCTGCACTCCTGATGTCGGCCTGTCGCCGTCGCCCGCTTGTGTCGCTGTATCGGTCATGGGAGAAGCCTACGGAGAAAGATTCGGTTCGGCTAACCTAACTAAATTTGCTAAACTTGCTGTGTCCACAAAGACAACACCATTGGAGGTAGGAACATGACCACCACATCATTCCAGCATCAGTCGACTGTTTCCGGTCCGGCGGCTCAGGGAACCTCAGCCGTGCTCGCCGAGTTCAAGGACTACCTGCAGGCGCAGCGCCTGGTGGACCGCCTCTCGGATGAGAAGTTCCCGGTGGAGCACGTGCGCATTGTCGGCCTCGGCATCAGCAGCGTGGAGCAGGTTACGGGCCGGATGACCAAGGGCAAGGCCGCGCTGGCCGGAGCTGCGGGCGGCGCCTGGTTCGGCCTGCTCATCGGACTTCTGTTCGGGCTCTTCGTCCCCGGCATTGTCTGGCTGAGCGTACTGCTGGGAAGCGTCGTCATCGCAGCCGTATGGGGGGCCGTTTTCGGTTTTATCGGGCATTGGGGCACCGGCGGACGCCGGGACTTCAAGTCGGTCAAGTCCCTCGAAGCTGAGCGCTACGCCGTCATGGTCGACGCCGACTACTTCGCCACGGCGGCTGCCATCGCCAACCGGTAGCCTGCCCGAGGGGCGGGCGTCCCTTCCGGTAAACCGAGGGAGGGCCCCGGGAGCGGTTCACCCTCGTCGAACCCACCTCTGACCCGTGGCTAGCGGAACGACCGCATCCACCACCGTTGTGGCGTCACTTGCGGGATTCAGGGTCCTCGTCTCCAATGTGTCCGGCGGCGTTCGCGTCAAGGACACGCTGGACGAAGGCGGAGTACTCCTCCATGTAGTGGCGCAGGAAGGCCTGCGTGGACTCGTCCCTGACCTCGCCGTCGTCGCCGTAGATGTCCGGCTTGAAGCTGATGTAGGCCTCGGGGGCGTTGAGCTGCGGGGCGTCCAGGAAGCTGAGAACGCTGCGCATGCTCGACTGCATGACGGCGGTGCCGATGCCTCCCGGGGAAGCGCCGATGATGCCGGTGGGCTTGCGGGCGAAGGAGTTGGTCCCCCATGGGCGGGACCCCCAGTCGATGGCGTTCTTCAAGGCTCCGGGGATGGACCGGTTGTATTCGGGCGAGATGAAAAGGATGCCGTCGGAGCCCTCCACCGCTTCCTTCAGTGCCCGGCCCTCGGCCGGGTAGTCGGCGTCGTAATCCGAGTTGTAGAGGGGGAGGTCCCGGATGGGGATCTCGTTGAACTCCATACCCTCCGGGGCGAGCTTAATCAGCGCCTTCGAGAGGGTCCGGTTGATGGAGCCGCTGGCCAGGCTCCCGACGAAATATCCGATCCGATAGTTGGGCATGACGGTTTTCCTTCCAGTCAGCCGGCCGGAGCCGGCATTCTTCCTGAGGCCCGGACGTGACCCGGCCCGGCGAATGTCAGGCCACTCCCGTACTAGCACGACGTGCCGCACGCCGCCAGAGCAGCGGACGGAGCGGCACTATGATCGGCAGGATCCTCCGCACCTTTCCCGGCGGAGCCCGGATGATGGGCAGCCCTTGGGCACCGGGTGGCTGGGGCGGCCTGACCCTCGACAGCCCGCCTGCCCGCGTCGACAATGGACAGACCCGGTCCGCCTGCAGGCGGCCCCACCTCGACCCGAGGAGCATGCGGTGACCGACAGCAATGTCGAGGCAGAGAACGCGGCCGCGGCCGCCGTCGTTCGCCACCACAGGGAGATGCTGGCCCGGCTGCAGGCGACGACGGCGGAGCTCACCCGGGCCCTCGACACCGGAGACGAAGACACCGTCTACAACGCGCACGGCATACTGCTGGAGTGGGGCGAACGGGAGATGTTGCCGCACGTCGAGTTGGAAGAAGCCCAACTGTACGGGCCGGCCGGGGCGACCGGGGAAGCCCGGCTCCTGGTGGAGTCGCTGCTGGCCGACCATACCGCGCTGGCCTCGCTGCTGGACGAACTCAGGGGCGCCGAAGGAATGGAGACGGCCACGGTGGCCGCCTCGATGTGCAGCGTGTTCGCACTGCACATCGAGAAGGAGAACAGGCTGCTGGTGCCTTTCATTGCCCGGACTCCGGATCTGTCCTTGTCCTCGGCGGTGGAGGGCCTGGTGGAACTCGTCGGCGGCACGCACGTGCACGCGCCGGACGAGAACAAGCGCGCCCACGGGTGAGGGCATGCCGGCGGCTGAGGAGCCAACACGTAAGCGACGGTGAAGGGAGCAATGCTGTGAGCGAAGACCGCCCGGAACTGGATCCGGACATCCCGCAGAACGAAGACGGCATCGTCATCGAACCCGGATCGGAGATCGACCGGGACCTCGAAGAAAACCTGCCGGCTGACAACGACGGTGCCGGGCCGGAAGGGGAGCAGCTCCTGGGCGGGGAAGAGTAGCCCGGGCCGCCCCGGCGCCCGCCGGTCAGGAGCACGGCTGGGCGCAGCCGGTCCTCAGTCCTCGGGCGCTCGGCGTCAGCTGCCGATGATCAGGGTTTGCCAGCCGCCGACGCCGATGACGGCCCGCGAGCCAAGCTTGTTGATCAGCACCGGGTAGTGGTACAGATTGCCGCGGGAGTCGCGGGCCAGTACGCCTTGCTTTCCGTCGCCCAGATGGTCCCGGATCAGGGACAGATGCGTCATCGCGTTCCAGCCCGAGGAGCCGATGATCCGTCTGGTCTCGGAAATGAACTTGCCGGCGCCGTTGGACCGGTACAGCTTGAGCTGGCCCTGGGGTGTCTTGGCGACGACGTCCATCTTGGCGTCGCCGTCGATGTCGGCCGTGAAGATCGGCAGGGACTTCCAGCCGGTGCCCAGCAGCGTGCGGCTGCCGTGATTGAGTCCGGCCGGGTTCGGATAGTAGTAGAGCCGGCCGGTGTCGGTGTTGCGGGCCAGCAGCGCAGGGTAGGGGTCGGTCTGTTTCCACGCGGTAACGGTGACGTCGTAGTTTCCCCACCCGCTGGATCCGATGGTGGCGGCACTTTCCAGTCCGCCGTCCGGCTTGCCGAAGTGAGCCGTCAGTTTGCCGGACTTCCACCGCACCACCACATCGAGCACGCCGTCGGCGTTCCAGTCGGCCACCTGCACCTGTGACACTCCCTTGAACCCGCTCGCCACAAGCCGGCGCTTGTAAAGGTCGTGGCCCTTGGCCGAGTCGTAGGCGTAGAGGTTCCCCGCGGAGTCGATGGCCGCGACGTCGCCGTGCTGAAAGCTGGCGCGGACCATGCCCGGATGCGGGGGCAGCGTTGCCCGGGTGGTTGCGTAGCCGGCCATGTTCGCCACCGCGACGTACATCCCGTACCAGTCCTTGTGCGTGGTCTTCATATACCCCACGCCGATGTCCGTGGCGTTCGGGCTGAGCAGGCCGGCGCGGTGCGCGGGGGAGTTCATCCACCAGTCCACCACCTCGCGGGCGGAGTTGTTGATGGCGATGTTCTCGGTGTACCAGTCGAAACCGTGCGGGATTTCCTTGCTGCCGTAGCCCGGGCGATGGATCTTGTTCATGTCCAGCGTGTTCTTGTTGATCCGCGTGTTCAGCTCCTCGGACCACTGCTGCGCGACATTGCCGACGTTCTGGTTCCAGACCACGGGCGAGAGGCCGTTCTGCGCGCGGTAAAGGTTGGTCAGCCGCAGCACCTCGGCCACGAACGGATCCTGCGCGTTCCTGGTGACCGCCGAAGCCGGGGCCACCCCCGCGAAAGCGAGGGCGAGCAGCAAGATGATGGCAATAAAAGGTTTCACAAGAACGCGCACATCATTCAGGGTACGGGTTGAACGATAAAACCACGATGGTGAGACCCTGGCGAGCGTCCCGCGCGCAAAGAAAATGACGCCCGCCCCAAATTAACACCAAGGCGAGCACGACGACGAACGCTGACGCGCGCCGGCCCCGCCCGTCCGGCGGCTACTCCGCCAACCGCTCCCGCACCAGCGGCGCCACCTTGGTGCCGTAGAGCTCGATGGAGTTCATCAGCTTCCCGTGCGGGAGGGTGCCCAGGCTGTACTTCATGTCCCAGCGGGACAGGCCCAGGCCCTTGGCGACCTTCACGATCTTGGTGGCCACGGTCTCCGGGGAGCCGACGAACAGGGCGCCGTCCGGGCCGGCCTCGGCCTCGAACTGGCCGCGGGTCATCCGGCTCCAGCCGCGCTCGCGGCCGATCCGCTCCTGCATGTCCGCATACGGCAGCCACATCTCCTCGCGGGCCTGCTCGTCCGTGTCCGCGATGTAGCCGGGGGAGTGCGCTCCGACGGGCAGCGCCGGCTTTTCAAACTGGTCCAGCGCACGCTGGTAGAGCTCGGTGAAGGGGGCGAAGTTCATCGGCGCCCCGCCGATGATGGCCAGCATCAGCGGCAGGCCGTAGTGGGCCGCGCGGACCACCGACTGCGGGGTGCCGCCGACGGCGATCCAGGTTTTCAGGCTGCCGGAGGCCGTGGGCGGGTAGATCCGCTTGTTGTCCAGCCGCGGCCGGGTGCGGCCGGCCCAGGTGACGGGCTCTTCCTTGAGCAGTTCGGTGAAGAGGTGGAGCTTCTCGTCGAAGAGGACGTCGTAGTCGGCCAGGTCCAGGCCGAACAGCGGGAAGGACTCCGTGAACGAGCCGCGGCCCAGGATGACTTCGGCGCGGCCGTTCGAGGCGGCGTCCAGCGTGGAGAAGCGCTGGAACACCCGGACCGGGTCGTCGGAGCTGAGCACGGTCACGGCCGAGCCCAGGCGGATGCGGCTGGTCTGGCCGGCGATCGCGGCCAGCACCACGTCGGGGGCGGACACGGCGAAGTCTTCGCGGTGGTGTTCGCCGATGCCGATGAAGTCCAAGCCGACCTCGTCGGCCAGCTTGGCTTCGTCGATCACGTTCCGAATGACCTCATCGTGCGGCAGGAGCTCGCCGTCGGCTCCGGTGGTGACGTCTCCGAAGGTGTCCAGCCCGAGTTCGATTGTCTGTGCCACGCGGTGGCCGCCTTTCATGGGTAAGGCATATATGCATATGCATGGTGTCTACTGGCGGCAACCGCGGGCCGGCCCGGGTTATTCCGCGGCGCCCGGGCGGGAGAGCGGGGGGACCAGTTGGCCGGACTCCCGCCGGATCCACCATTGGCCGGTGCTTCGTTTTTCTGCCCACGTGGAAAACCGGTAGTGGTAGAGCGTCGCGCGCACGTAGAGCGGCCGTACACCGTCGAATGGATCGTGCCTGAGCAGCTTCAGCGTGGCCTTGTCGGCTTCCAGCAGCCGCACCAGCAGCGGGATGAACCAGTTTTCGCCGCGGGAGCCCAGCGCCAGGAACCACATCAGCCAGTCGAGCCTCAAGTGGTAGGGCGCGTACTGCCGCGGCATCCGCTGCGGGTCTCCGGGCTTGCCCCTGAACCCGTACTCGCGCCAGTGGACGCCGTCGGCGGACCCTTCCACGGCCACTTCGTAACGCTCCCGCGTGATGGAGCCGAAGGCGCCGTAGGCATTGGCCAGGTGCCAGCTGTTGAAACTGGCGTTCATCAGCTGGTGCCGGCTGAACAGGTTCTTCAACGGCCAATAGCTCAGGTACACCAGCAGGGCGCACACCGCGAGCACCACAACGGTGAACCACACCGGTTCCTGCCGGTACTCCGGCGTGAAGTCACCCACCGGCAGGATGGCCTGCACCGCGTCGTCGGACACCGCCGCGAAGGCGAGCAGGATGGTCAGGGTGTTCAGCCAGGCGAAGTTGCCCGACGCCACCAGCCACAGCTGCGTGACGATCACGACCGCGGCCGCCATGCTGCCCACCGGCTGCGGGAAAAACAGGAAGAACGGCACCACCAGCTGGGCAAAGTGGTTGCCGGCCACCTCCACCTTGTGCAGCGGCTTGGGCAGGTGGTGGAAAAACCAGCTGGCCGGATTGGGCATCGGCTGGGTCTCGTGGTGGTAGTACAGGGCGGTCAGGTCGCGCCAGACCGGGTCGCCGCGCATCTTGATCATGCCGGCGCCGAACTCCAGCCGGAACACCAGCCAGATGAACAGCCACAGCACCGGGGCCGGCGGCGCCACCCGGTCCGAGCCCAGGAAGGCGGCAAGGAAGCCGGCCTCGAGCAGCAGCGTCTCCCAGCCGAAGCCGTAGAACGTCTGGCCCACGTTCACGATGGACATGTACAGGAACCACAGGGCCAGGAACGCGATCATCGGCAGCCACGGCGGCCCCAGCTGCGGCAGCCCGGCCACCACCAGGGCTGCGATGACGACGCCGGCCCAGGCCACCGCCCGCAGCCGGCGGTCCGTGTATCCCCAGCGGAAGAGGGTGAAGCCGCGCGGGGTTCTTCGCTCCAGCAACCGGGGCACGGGCAGCAGCCCGTGTTCGCCCAGCAGGGCCGGGAACTGGGCCAGAGCCGAGGCGAAGGCGATCAGGAACACCGCGGCGATGCCCCGCTGCAGCACCTGCCGCGCCAACTCGAACCCCTCGGCACTGAACCATTCCATGGCATGTCCAACGCTACGACCGGCCGGTCCGCTGTCAAGCAACAGGCCCGGCTCGAAGGAGCCGGGCCTGCCGGGGGTTGAGCTTCACCAGGTGGGCCGGCGAAGCGGTGATGCGGGGTGAGTGCGCAGTGGGGTAGGTGCGCAGTTGGGTCAGCCGAAGAGCGCGGAGACCTTCAGCAGCGTCTGGCTGACGCCGTAGAGCAGCGGCACGCCGACCAGCACCCAGCCGAGGGCTACTTGTGCTTTCTTCATCTCAGGCCTCCTTTCCGGCCATCGCGGCTTCGCCGGCATCTCTGGCGGGTGCCTCGTGGTACTTGCTGTCCACCGGCTTGACCATCAGGTTGGCAATGAAGCCGATGACCAGCAGGCCCACCATGGTGAGCAGGGCCGGCTGGTAGGCCTGCGCCGTCAGCTCGCCCGGCTTGCCCTGGGCATCCAGGAAGGCGTTGACGATCAACGGCCCGGCGATGCCGGCGGCGGACCAGGCCGTGAGCAGGCGGCCGTGGATGGCGCCCACCTGGAAGGTGCCGAACAGGTCGCGCAGGTAGGCCGGCACGGTGGCGAAGCCGCCGCCGTAGAAGCTGATGATGACGGCCGCCAGCAGCACGTACAGCCCGGTGGAGGTGTAGCCGAACAGGGCGAGCACCACGTACAGGGCGGCGCCCACGCCCAGGTACAGCATGTAGTTGTTCTTGCGGCCCAGGTAGTCGGAGGTGGTGGACCAGACAAACCGGCCGCCCATGTTCGCGATCGAGAGCAGCCCCACGAATCCGGCCGCAACGCCCGCGGACACCAGCGAAACGCCGTCGGGCTGGCGGAAGAAGTCCTGGATCATCGGGGAGGCCTGCTCCAGGATGCCGATGCCTGCCGTGACGTTGCAGAACAGGGCGACCCAGACCAGCCAGAACTGGCGGGTCTTGATGGCATTCTTCGCCGAGACGTTCGCCGTGGTGACCAGGGCCTTGGCCTTGACCTTCGAGGCGTCGAAGCCTTCGGGCTTCCAGCCGTCCGCCGGAACCTTGATCGTGAAGGCACCGAACAGCATGTAGGCCAGGTACACCACGGCCAGGGTCAGGAACAGCTTGCCGACGGCGTCGCCGCTGGCCACCCAGCCCGGGGTCCCGTCGAAACTGGGGTCGTAGAACTGCAGCAGTGCAGTGGAGACCGGGCTGGCGATCAGCGCGCCGCCGCCAAAGCCCATGATCGCCATGCCGGTGGCCAGGCCGGGGCGGTCCGGGAACCACTTGATCAGGGTGGATACGGGGGAGATGTAGCCGATGCCCAGGCCGATGCCGCCGATCACGCCATAGCCCAAGTAGACCAGCCAGAGTTGTTCGGTGAAGATGCCCATCGAGCCGACCAGGAAGCCGGAGCTCCAAAACACCGCGGAGGTGAACATCGCCATGCGCGGACCGTTGCGGTCCACCCAGGTGCCCATGACGGCGGCGGAGAGCCCAAGCATCACCATGGCGATGGAGAAGATGATGCCGATCTCGGTCAGGCTGACGTCGAAGTGGGCGACCAGGGCGTTCTTGTACACACTGGTCGCGTAGGCCTGGCCGATACACAAATGCACGGCCAGCGCCGCCGGCGGAATCAGCCAGCGGTTAAAGCCCGGAGGGGCGATCGTATGCGATCGGTCCAACCAACTCATCGTCGGGCGTCCTTTCAAGAGAGGGGTGCGAGCAGAACTGCAACGTGTGCTTCAGTTCACATAGTGGCCGATGGTTGGGCCAGGCAACCGGATTGATCCGGCGTGTCGTCCGGCACTGCCCTCGGGGCGCCGCGGCCGGTACGGTGGAGGAATGGAACAGGTCCTCGCCGTTCGGGGCGTGGAGGGCTACCGGCAGTACCGGGCTCCGGCGCTCGCCGTGACCCCGGCGGGCAGCGCCGTCGTCGCCTATGCAGGGATGGGAAGGCAGGGCCGGCCGCCTGCGACCGGCGACCTGCTGCTGCGCCGCAGTTTCGACGGCGGCGCGACCTGGGAACCGCAGCAGGTGGCGTGGGCGGACACGTCCGGACACGCGGCGGGCCGGCCGGGACTGTTCTCCGACGCCGCAACCGGGCGGATTTTCCTGGCCTTCGTCGCAGCGGCCGGAGGCGGCGAAGCGGGGCCGGACCCCGCGGCCACGGCACGGCGCTTCGAACTGTTGTCTTCCGACGACGACGGCGCCACCTGGCAGCACCGGTCGGTCGCCCCGCGGCCTGCCTCGGACGCGATCACGCGGCTCGCCGCTGCCGGGCCAGGCACCGGCGTGCACGCCGGCCGCTACGCCGGGCGGTTGCTGGTGCAGTTCGCGGTGATGGCCGAGGGCGCGGGCGCGGGGGCCGCCTCCTGCTACAGCGACGACCACGGGGACACCTGGACCTTGGGAAAGCCGCTGCCGGCGCAGGACTCCGGCTCGGCCGCGGAGGACGGCGGGGGTGCCGCCGTCTGCCTGACCGACGGCCGGGTACTGCTGCATACCTGGGCTGCTCCCCGGCGGATGGCCGCGGTCTCGGACGACGGCGGGCACAGCTACGGGCCGCTGCAGCCGGTCGACGAACTGTCCGATCCCGGGCGCAGCGGCTCCCTGGTCCGCTTCGACGGGCTGCCGGCCGTGGGCGGGCTGGCCGCACCGGCCAGCGACCGCTGGCTGCTGGCCGCCAACTGCCAGGACCCGCTGCTGCCCCGCAACGTGGTACTCAGCCTCTCGCGGGACAACGGGCACTCGTGGCCGCACAAGCTCACCGTTTACGGGAGCGGTGCCAGCGGGCCGGCCGCGGTGCGGCTGCCGGACGGCCGCATCGGGGTGCTGTACCAGCGGCAGGGCGGACGCGAAATCGTCTATGCCACCGCAGATCCGGGGCGGCTGCTGGCGGCCTGGCCGCGCGGGGCCGTCACGGCCCGGGACGAAGACGCGGCAGGGCCGGGCCCGGTGACCGGGCCGCTGCCGGTGCCCAAGGACTACCCGCTGCGGTTCGACATGGTGCTGGAGGAGGTCCGCAGCCCGGCCGGGGGCGGGCCGGCGCCCGGCCACCGCGCCGGGGACGTGCTGGTCTTTGCCGGGCGGGCAAAGATGCTGGGACCGCAGCACCTGAGGGTGAGCCTGGCCGGCGGGTTCGACAACGCCGCGGATTTTCCGCCCCAGGACCTGGGCCCCGGCGGAGAAGCCCGCTACCTCCATCCTGTCCGCACGGTGACGCGCGCGGACGTGGCGGCCGGAGGCCTGACCGTTTCCTTCTCCTGCACCGCGGTCCCGGCGGACGAACCTCCCGGCGGTGCCCCGGTGGCGAGCCGCACGCGGGAGTTCAGCATCGACGTCGTCAGCGGTGAAATCCGCGAGACGTGACGCGCGCCTCGGCACCATCCCGGCGCCCTCCCGGCGAGGTGTGCAAGGATTTAACCCGGGATCAACGAGCGCCGCCCGGCGGTGGCGGAGACGCAGAACGGAGAGGGATTGCAGGACAAGGACCCAGACCAGGAATCCATGTCACCCATGACTCCGCAGGCGGGAATGCTGCCGATCATCAAGCCGAAAAACATCCCGGCCAACGACGCCGGCCGCGGCTCCGGCACCGGACGCGCCGGTTCGGCCGCTGGGCCCCAGGGCACCCACCCTCCGGTGCCACGTCCGACGGACCGGCCGGTAGCCAAGCAGGTCAAGCCCGTTCCCAGCGGCACCGCGCCGCTGCCCGCCTCCGCGGCAGCCTCGCGCTCGAACGCGGCGGCCCGACGGATGCTGCGCAAGCTCGTGCAGGGCGAGGCGCCGCCCACCGCGCCGATGAGCATCGTCGAGAGGCTGGCCGGCAGCCCCTACGCGAACCCGATGATCCAGACGGCCGGGGTCGATGCCTCCGCCCGCATCACGCTGGACTTTGCCCTGGACGTGGCGGAAACCATGTTCCGCTACGGGGCCGGCGCGCTGGAGGTGGAAACCAGCATCATCGCCGTGACCGCGGCCTTCGGGCTCAGCGACATCGACGTGGACATCACCAACCAGTCCGTGGTGATCAACTACGCCAAACCGGACACGATTCCCATTACCGTGATGCGGGTGGTGCGGTCCTGGACCAACAACTACGCCGGCCTGTCCCTGGTGCACGAACTGGTCACCGACATCGTCAACGGCGGGGTGGGGCGCAGCGAGGCGAAGGAACGGCTGCAGGAGATTACCTCGCGCCCCAAGCCCTTCGCCCGGTGGATGGCCATCGCGGCCGGCGGCGTGTTCTCCGGCTTCATCATTGCCTTCCTCGGCGGCAGCGTCTTCGCGGCCCTGGTGGGCGGCATCTCCACCGTGCTGATGGGTTTGGTCGGGCGGAAGCTGAGCAAATGGCGGATGCCGGACTTCTTCATCACCGGCATCGGCGCCTGCCTGGCCACCGTCATGGCGCTGCTGTTCTGGACGCTGCACGTGCCGATGAGCCCGTCGCTGGTGATCGCCGGCGGCATCCTGTTCCTCCTGCCGACCGGTCGGCTGGTCTCCGCCACCCAGGATGCGATCAACGGCTTCCCGGTCACCGCGTCGGGACGCTATCTCTCGGCCTTCTTTACCTTCGCTGCGATTGCCGCCGGCGTCGCCGTGGGGCTGGTGGGCGGCTCGATGCTCGGCGTCAGCCTGCCCGAAGTCTTTGTGGAGGGCCAGGGCCAGTACCCCTACGTGGTGCGGGCGCTGCTGCTCGTCGTGTCAACCATTGCCCTCAGCATGACCGAGCAGACCAAGCTGAACATGCTGCTGCCCACGGCCGCCGTCGGGCTGGTCGGGCTGTTGATCTACGATCTCGCGGTGTGGGCGGGGATCGGCGACCGGATCGGCCCGGCCGTCGGGGCCGTGGTGATCGGGTTCCTCGGGCGCATCGTGGGCCTGCGGATGGGCTCGCCGCAGCTGGTGGTGGCGGTGCCGGCCGTGCTGTTCCTGCTGCCCGGGCTGTCCGTGTTCCGGTCGATCTTCGAGCTGACCGTCAACTCGGAGGCGCCGTTCAACGGCATCCTGGGGCTGTTCGGTGCGCTGACGGTGATCCTGGCCATCGCCGGCGGTACCGTGCTCGGCGACAACCTGGCCCGGCCGTTCACCAAGGGGCTGGGCTCGAACGAAAACCGGCGGGCCCGGCGCCGCTAAGGACGCCGGATCCACCGGGTGCGGGATGGGTTGCCCTGCACCGGGGGCCGGGGTGGGCGTCGGATCGTCGCAGGGAGCCCCGGATGATGCGGGCTCAGGCCGGGTAGTTCTCCGGGAAGATCTGGCCCGCCGGCGTGCGCTTCTCCGCCTGGAAGGCGTCTTCGGCCCGGCCGTAGGCCCAGTAACCCGAGATGGAGACCTGATCGCGGGACAACCCGTGGTCCTTGAACAGGACATCGCGCAGGGACTTCACCTCGTCGCGCTCGCCGTGGACGAATGCATCCACGCGGCCGTCGGGCCAGTCCAGGCCGGCTATGGCGTCGCGCAGCAGGGTAGCGGTCCCGGGCGTTTGGCCGCGCCGGAACAGCCAGTGGACTTCCAGGTTGGCCGGAGCGCCCAGCTCCTGCACGTCCGCCTCGGAATCCACTTCCAGGAAGGCATGGCCGCGCGCGTCCGGAGCCAGTGCCTCAATGGCGGCGGCAACTGCCGGCAGCGCCGCGTCGTCGCCGGCCAAAAGGTACCAGTCTGCGTCGGGATCGGGCCGGTACGCGCCACCGGGTCCGTTGAACATCATCCAGTCGCCCGGCTTGGCCCGCGCGGCCCAGGGTCCGGCGAGGCCTTCGTCGCCGTGGACCACAAAGTCGACCACTACCTCGCGGGTGTCGCGGTCCAGCCGGCGCACGGTGTAGGTGCGGGTGACGGGCAGCTTGTCGGCCGGGAGGGTTTCCTTCAGCTCCGCGACGTTGACCGGCAGTTCCACATCGAGCGCGGGGTCCAGGAAGATGATCTTGATGTATTGGTCGGTGGCGTCCTTGGCGGCAAACCGTTCGGCGAACGAATCGAACGCCTCGCCGCCGGCGTAGACCCGGACCATGTGCTGTGAAATCCACTCGGTGCGCGTCACCTGGAGATTCGTCTGCACCCGCGGCGGCCGAGCGCTCCGTCCCGCACGGGCGGGGGCTGCTGCCGGTTGTGTCTGCATCCTGCACTACTCCTGACGAAGGGAAACTGCTACTGAGGAGAACCTAATCCACCGGTCGGGTAATCCCAATTTGCGGATGTTAAAGGTCACGCGCGCCCAGGAACACGCGGACCTCACCGCGAACCGCTTGGCCTCAGCGGTCCAGGCAAGGTCCCGGCTGTCCACGTTTGGCCGAAACTGTCCATGTCTTGGAAACCGTTAAGGCCTTGACCTGCGGCGACGCCGGAGCCGCGCGCAAAACATGGACAAAACGTTCCGGCGTCTGCCAGTCGGCCGTCCACGTCGCCCAGGCCCGGCTCAGCGCAGCTCCCAGTGCACGGGTTCGGCGCCCTGGGCGGCCAGCAGTTCGTTAACCCGGCTGAAGGGCCGCGACCCAAAGAATCCGCGGGAGGCCGACAGGGGGCTGGGGTGGACCGTCTCGATCCGCGGCACCTGCTCCAGTACCGGAGCCAACTGCTGGGCTTCGCGGCCCCAGAGCAGTGCCACCAGCGGGCCGCCGCGCTGGGCCAGCGCCCGGACCGCGAGTTCGGTGACCTGCTCCCACCCCTTGTTGCGGTGGGAGCCGGCCTTGCCCGCCTCCACGGTCAGTGCGCGGTTAAGCAACAGCACGCCTTGGTCGCTCCAGGCGCTCAGGTCGCCGTGCTGGGGCGGCCGGATGCCCAGATCCATCTGCAGTTCCCGGTAGATGTTCGCCAGGCTGCGCGGCAGCGGGCGCACGTGCCGTTCGACGGCGAAGGCCAGTCCGATCGAGTGTCCCGGCGTGGGATAGGGGTCCTGTCCCACGATCAGGACCTTGACCTTGGACAGCGGCCGCTGGAACGCCCTCAACACGTTGGCCGGCGCGGGCAGCAAGGTCTTTCCGGCGGCGCGCTCGCCGTCGAGGTAGGAGGCCAGGTCCCAGAGCAGGGGTTCGGCGGGAGCAAGCACCTCGGCCCACTCGGGATGAATCACGGCGGAGAGCTCCCGCGGCGAGGCAAACGGGTACGGGGCGCCAAGGTCCGCGGCAGGCGGGTGGGCTGGCAGGGGAAAGAGGGCACCGTCGTCGTAGTTCACAGTTCCATCTTTGCGGAAACCACCCGCCGGCAGGCAATCAGGTCGCGCACGCCGCCCTCCGGGCCGTGCGGGACCGGCCGGGGCGGTGAATGACATGCCTGTGATTCGCCTTTATCATGGGGGAGGTATTGATTGCTGTCAGCAAGTACTAGGAAGCGCAGGTGTGTTGTGGCGGGTTCGGCCGAGGCCAGTGCCTTTTCACTCGAGGCCGAGGTTGACGATGCCAGCCCGCTGAGCGAGCGCGACCAGCGCATGCTGGCCCTGGAGCGGCAGTGGTGGAAGTACGCCGGAGCCAAGGAGCAGGCCATCCGCGAACTGTTCGACATGTCCGCCACGCACTACTACCAGATCCTGAATGCGTTGATCGACACCGAGGATGCGTTGGCGCACGATCCGATGCTGGTGAAGAGATTGCGTAGACTACGTACGTCCCGCCAGCGCGCGCGCACTGCTCGCCGGCTGGGCACCGACGCCTAGAACCGGGACGGCCTGGTAGGCCGGTTTCCGTTTCGCCACCACAAGGATGCACTGAAAGCGATGAGCAAGTACCCCCGGGATGAGTTCGACCAGGTCCCCGAAACTTCAGACCGCCACGGTGTGCACCGCGCACGGATGGCGACGCCGAAGTCCAACGGCCTGGGCCTGATCGTCCTGGCCGCGGTACTGGCGCTGGCGGTTGGCGCCCTGTCGTTCTTCGTGCTTCCGCTGCTGGGAGGCGGGGGATCTTCGACCACGGCCGCCGGCCAGGCCGCCCCCGCGGCCAGCGTTTCGCCCACGCCAACAACGCAGGAAACCGAAACCGCCGAGCCGGAAGCGACCGCCACCGCGAAGCCGACCGAGGAGGCAACGGAAGAGCCCACCGAGGAGCCGACCGAGGAGCAGACCGAGGAACCCACGGAAGAGGCCGCGGCGGTCAACAAGCAGGACCCGGTGATGATCCTCAACGGCACCGGCGTGACCGGGCTGGCCGGAACCGTGTCGCAGCGGGTGCAGGCGGACGGCTGGTCGATCGCGGTCGTGGACAACTGGGGCGGCGCCCCGCTCGCTGGCTCGGTGATCTTCTACAACCCGGGCCAGGAAGCCAACGCGCGGGCCCTCGGACAATTGCTGGGCATCAGTGCGATGCAGGAAAACGGCAACGTCTCGCAGTACGTCACCGTGGCGCTGGGGCCCGGCTACCAGTAAGGCATTCTCCTCGCCGGACCGCCACTGTGGCATTCGCCAGGCCGGACCCCCAATAGGCCATGCGCCGGGATTGCGCGCCGGCCGGGCCGCCAACTGCCCGTAGCGCCATTACCCATGCGGAGCGGCCTCCAAGCGGAATTTCGGTTACGCCTCAATAACATTTAGGTGTGCGGTAGCTCACTTCACCCCGCTGCGCGGTTAAGGTGAAACCATCCTGCCGCTGAACCGTACACGGCAGGCTGGAACTACTGAGTATGGAGAACGCTATGGCGCTGGGAACCGTCAAATGGTTCAACGCGGAAAAGGGCTACGGCTTCATCACCGTGGACGAAGAAAATTCCGATGTTTTTGTCCACTGGTCCGCTATTCAAATGGATGGTTACCGTTCCCTCGATGAGGGGCAGCGCGTAGAGTTCCAGATCGGCCAGGGCCAGAAGGGTCCGCAGGCAGAAGAGGTCCGGGTCGCCCCGTAGCAGACCCGCAATGACGACAGCGGCGGAGGCTGGGGTGCCTCCGCCGCCGGTTTCGTCGCGCCGGTTCGTCGCGCCGGTCGGGCTACTCCTTGAGCGGGATCCCGCGGGCGTCGCGCTTGAACGGCTCTGCCCCGACCAGGATCATGATGCCCTCGACGAACCCCCAGACGGCGCCGAAACCAAACGTCAGGAACGTGACGACAATCTGCACCACGCCGATGGCGACGTGGCCCAGATAGAACCGGTGGACGCCCAGGCCGCCCAGCAGGATGCCGAGCAGCCCGCCGATCAGCCGGGACTTCTGTTCCGGATAGTAGTAGCCCGGGGGAGCACCGTAGTACTGCTGCTGCCCGTAGGGCTGGCCCGGCTGGCCCTGCCCCGGCTGGCCGGGCTGAGCGTATTGCTGTCCCGGGACGCCGTACGGTTGCTGGCCGAAGGGCTGCTGGCCCGGGGCCGGCTGCTGTTGCCCCGGAGCCCCGTAACCCGGCTGGCCGGGCTGCGGGTATTGCTGTCCCGCTCCGTCGTACGGCGGCTGTCCGCCGAGCGGCCTCGTCGGGTTGGTGCCCGGTGCCAGGGGCTCGGTGGGGTTACTGGTGTTCTTCTCGTCCGGTGATTCAGACATGGTTCTCCGACCTTTGCCCGGTGCCGGGCCGATTGTTCGCGTGCGCTGTCTTGCCTGCCAATCTACGCGGGAGGGGCCTGTCGTTTCCATGGGGGTCCACCCTGATTGTTGGCCCGGGGGTGCTCAGGGGGATCTCGGCCGGAGAAGCGCGTCATCCGGCAGGCCCAACAGCTTGCACTCGACACCTGCGAGTGCTAATTATTGAGTTAGCACTCTCGCGGGCTGACTGCTAAGAAAGCCCGTAGGGAGTGAAACCCGCCACCTCGGTGAGGTGAGCGGCGCGGCGTACCGAATCCGCCGTCGTCGTGAGCCGTCCGTCGCGGGCACCGCAGGTGGCCAGCAGCCGTCAAAAGCTGCGTCCAGTGTCTATTGTCCAGAAGGGACGTAAGCCGCTATGGCAAAGATCATTGCATTTGACGAAGAGGCCCGCCGCGGCCTCGAGCGCGGACTCAACACCCTCGCTGACGCCGTTAAGGTAACCCTCGGCCCGCGTGGCCGCAACGTCGTGCTCGAGAAGAAGTGGGGCGCCCCCACGATCACCAACGATGGTGTTTCCATCGCCAAGGAGATCGAGCTGGACGACCCGTACGAGAAGATCGGCGCCGAGCTGGTCAAGGAAGTCGCCAAGAAGACCGACGACGTCGCCGGTGACGGCACCACCACCGCCACCGTCCTGGCCCAGGCCCTGGTCAAGGAAGGCCTGCGCAACGTTGCTGCCGGCGCCGACCCGCTGAGCCTGAAGCGCGGCATCGAGAAGGCTGTTGACGCCGTCACCACCGAGCTCATCGCTTCCGCCAAGGAAATCGAGACCAAGGAACAGATCGCCGCTACCGCGTCGATCTCCGCCGGAGATCCGCAGATCGGCGAGCTGATCGCCGAGGCCCTGGACAAGGTGGGCAAGGAAGGCGTCGTCACGGTCGAGGAGTCCAACACCTTCGGCCTGGAGCTGGAGCTCACCGAAGGCATGCGCTTCGACAAGGGCTACCTGTCCGCATACTTCGTCACCGACGCAGAGCGCCAGGAGACGGTCCTCGAGGATCCGTACATCCTGATCGTCAACTCCAAGATCTCCAACGTGAAGGACCTGGTTGGCATCCTGGAGAAGGTCATGCAGTCGGGCAAGCCGCTGCTGATCATCGCCGAGGACGTCGAGGCCGAGGCCCTGGCCACCCTGATCGTGAACAAGATGCGCGGCACCTTCAAGTCCGTGGCCGTCAAGGCTCCGGGCTTCGGTGACCGCCGCAAGGCCATGCTGGCCGACATCGCCATCCTGACCGGCGGCCAGGTCATCGCCGAAGAGGTCGGCCTCAAGCTGGAGAACGCCACCCTGGACCTGCTGGGCCAGGCCCGCAAGGTGGTTGTCACCAAGGACGAGACCACCATCGTCGAAGGTGCCGGCGAAGCCGACGCCATCGCCGGGCGCGTCAACCAGATCCGGGCCGAGATCGAGAACTCCGATTCCGACTACGACCGCGAGAAGCTGCAGGAGCGCCTGGCCAAGCTGGCCGGCGGCGTTGCAGTCATCAAGGCCGGTGCCGCAACCGAGGTCGAGCTCAAGGAGCGCAAGCACCGCATCGAGGACGCTGTCCGCAACGCGAAGGCTGCCGTTGAGGAAGGCATCGTCGCCGGTGGCGGCGTGGCCCTGATCCAGGCCGGCGCCAAGGCGTTCGCCAACCTCAACCTCGAAGGCGACGAAGCAACCGGCGCCAACATCGTCAAGGTTGCCATCGACGCTCCGCTGAAGCAGATCGCCCTCAACGCCGGCCTGGAGCCGGGCGTCGTGGCCGACAAGGTCCGCGGCCTGGCCGACGGCCACGGCCTGAACGCCGCCACCGGTGTCTACGAGGACCTGCTGGCTGCGGGCGTGAACGATCCGGTCAAGGTGACCCGCTCTGCCCTGCAGAACGCGGCCTCCATCGCCGGCCTGTTCCTGACCACCGAAGCCGTGGTCGCCGACAAGCCGGAGAAGGCCGCTCCGGCCATGCCGGGCGGCGACGAGATGGGCGGCATGGGCGGCTTCTAAGCTTCCCCGCCACAACCTCGGCCTGACAGCAGGCCACGGTTCAGCGAGGCGCGGTTCCCGTCATGGGAGCCGCGCCTCGCGGCCTTTATCCCCTTTCCGCAGCGAGCCAGTCGGGCCTCTCGTGCCAGGCTTCCAGCTCGGCCGAGAGGTTGTGCCGGGCACGCTCCAGCCACTTCTCCCTGGCCGCGGGGGTCCGGTAGAGCGGATCCAGCGCCAGCAGACCGCGGACGACGGCGGTGCGCCCGGCGGCGAAGTCGGCGTCGGGCACGTGCGCATAGTCTTTGCGGACGTCCCGGACATAGCTGCGGTACTCCGCCGGCGATCCGCCGAGGACGGACAGGTCGGCGTCGCACAGCAGGGCACCGGTTAGATCCTGCGGGCCGGGCGAATGGATGGCCGTGAGCAGGACCAGCCGAACCACTTCGGCCGTCTCCTCGCCGCTGCAGCCCGCCGTCGGCAGGCAGGCAGCCGCGAGATCAGCCGATTCCTGTTCGTCGACACCGGGCCGGCCGTTGTAGACGGCGTCATGGAACCAGGCCGCCAACCATACTGCCCGCGGCCGGGGAACGGAGCCGGCCGGGGCAGTGAGCTGTTCCAGCGCCTCCAGGACAGCCAAAAGGTGGCCGGGGCCATGGTAATGGCGGTGCGGTTCTCCCCAACGGTCCAGCAGGTCTCGGCCGAGGTCCTCGTGTCCGGGCAGCAGCTCGTTCCACCGGCGGAGCAGCACCCTGCGCAGCCTCTCCGGGCGCTGACGGGCCGGTACCCGCAACCCGCTCGCCTGCAACCGGCGGGTCAGGTCACCGGCGCTGACTTCGACGGCACCCAGCCTGACCAGCTCGGCGTAGCGGCTGGCCGGCACATCGTAGTGGTCCCGGTCGAAGGCCCGCTCGCGGATCCCGGCTGCCGCGGCGAAGCGGTGCAGCTCGGCCAGCGACGTGTCGGAGACCAGATGGGAAAAGTGGGTGCCATGCGCGGGCCAGAGCGGAGGATCGATGAGTATTGCCACGTGCCCAGCCTAGGGCCAGGAATGTCTGCCCCGCGCCCGCCCTAGGGCCAGGAATGTAGGCCACGTGCCCCGCGCACGGACAGGAACGGTGGTCGGATCTGAAAAGATGGAGATCATGACTATCACTGCTGCCGCCGATGGCTCCGCGCTCGGCAACCCCGGACCGGCTGGCTGGGCCTGGTACATCGACGACACCGCGTGGGCTGCCGGGGGCTGGCCGCACGGCACCAACAACCAGGGCGAGCTGATGGCCGTGCTGGACCTGTTCCGGGCCACGGCGCACCTGCCGCAGGAACACCTGCGCGTGTTGTGTGACAGCCAGTACGTGATCAACTGTGTGACCAAATGGATGCCGGGCTGGAAGCGGCGGGGCTGGAAGAAGGCCGACGGCAAGCCGGTGCTGAACGTCGACCTGCTCAAAGACATCGACGCGGCGATCAAGGGACGCAGCTACGAGTTCGAGTGGGTGAAGGGCCACGCCGGACACAGGCTGAACGAAGCCGCCGACGAACGCGCCCGAGCGGTGGCCCTCGCCTTTCAGAACGGCACCGGCGCACCGGCCGGCCCGGGCTTTCCCGGCGGACCGGGAACCTCCGGCAGCGCCGTCATCGGATCTGCGCGGGCTGCCGCCGCCCGCCCGGGAACCACCCCGGCTGCCGCCGCCCGCCCGGGAACCACCCCGGCTGCCGCCGCCCGCCCCGAAAACACCCCGGCTGCCGCCGCCCGTCCGGGAAACACCCCGGCTGCCGCCTCCCGCCCGAAAAACGCCCCGGCCGCCCGGCCGGCTGCCGCAGTCGTGCCGGAACCCGATCTTTTTTCCGAGTTGGAAGACTTCGCCGATCCGGCCGCTGTCGGGGACGCCGCGGAAGAGCTGGTGGTGCGGCTCGAGAAGGAGCTGCTCAACCCCGTCGTCCGGGCAGACTACGGGCGCCTGGCCGTGCTGCTGCACCCCGACTTCGCCGAGATTGGCGAAGCAGGCCGGATGTGGACGCGGGACGCGATGATCAGCGAACTCCAGGAAAGCCCGGAGCTCGACGCGTCCCTGGAGGTCTTCGCCGTCGAACGGCTGGGAGAAGACAGCATCCTGCTGACCTACCGCAGCGTCCGCCGCGACGGTTCGGCCCTGCGCAGTTCGCTCTGGCTGCGCGATGGCGGGCGGTGGCGCCTGCGGTTCCACCAGGGCACACCCGAGCAGGACTGAACGCCCGGCCGCACACCGGGCGGCGGCGCCGTGGCCAAACCCTGCGGCCGCGCACCGGCACCCGCCCGGACGAAGGTCAGGCCAGGAACATCCGGGCGTTGGCCTCCTCGGCCTGCGAGTACTGCTGGGAGGCGTGGGACAACGCCGCGTTGATGCTGGCCAGGGATTCCTCCACCTTCAGCTGGGTGGCCCGCCAGTCCGTGATCAGCTGCTGGAAGTTCGTCGCCGCCGAACCGGTCCACAGCGACTCCAATTCGCGCAGCCCGGACTGCATGGTGTTCACCTCCGCCTGCAGCCGTCCGATGGTGCCCTGGACAGCGAGGCTCTTGGCGGCCAGAGCCTCGCTGTCTACCTGGAATACGGCCATGGTGTCCTCCGCTCGTGGATGAATCTGTCCGACACGGTTAAGGCTAGGCAGCGGCGGAAGATGCCGCGAGACCCGAACCGACGGATGTGGAAAACCCCCAAGCGCGGGACGGGCCCGCGGTCACCCGAGGTCGAAGGCGCCGTCCTCGTCCGCCGGCGGGTGATACGGGATCCGGATGGACATGGTTGCCCCGCCGCCCGGGGTTTCAGCCAGCCTGACGCTTCCGTCGTGCTGGGCCACCAGGGCCGCGACGATGGCCAGGCCGAGCCCGGTGCCTCCGGTTTCGCGATCGCGGGAGGTGTCCGCCCGGTAGAAACGTTCGAACACCCGCGCGGCCTCGTCTTCGGAGATGCCCGGTCCGTGGTCGCGGATCTCCAGGACGGAATCCAGGCGGTCGTCGCTTCCCGGCTGGACGCCGACGGCGATCTCCAGCGGTGAGCCGTCGGGTGTGTAGCGCAGGGCGTTCGTGACCAGGTTGGCGACCACCTGGCGCAGCCGGGCCTCGTCGCCCACGATCGGGGCGGGCCGCGGCGCCCCGCCGTCGAGCCCCACGACCGTAATGGCGCGGTTGGGGGCGCTGGCCCGTGCGTCCAACGCCGCATCGTTGCCGAGCATGAGGAGATCCAGCGGCCTGGTTTCGAGCGGACGCTGTTCGTCCACCCGTGCCAGGGTCAGCAGGTCTTCCACGAGCTGGCCCATGCGCTTGGCTTCGCTCTCGATCCGGCCCATGGCCGCACCGACGTCGTCGGGCGTCTGCAGCGCGCCGTGCCGGTACAGCTCGGAGAAGCCGCGGATGGTGACCAGCGGGGTGCGCAGCTCGTGCGAGGCATCCTGGACGAAACGCCGCATTCGCTGTTCGGACGCGGTCCGGGACGCGAAGGCGGTTTCGATGTGCGCGAGCATGGCGTTCAGGGAACTGGACAGCCGGCCCACTTCGGTCGCCGGGTTCACCACGTCGACGCGGCGCGAGAGGTCCCCGGCGGCAATGGCCGCTGCCGTTTTCTCCACCCGCGCCAAGGGCCGGAAGGAACGGGTGACGGCCAGCCACACGATGCCGATGGCGGCCACCGTGGCCGAGACGGCGATCAGAAGCGTACTGGCCGCGACCTTGTCGAAGGTGCTGTTCACCTCGCTGTAGCTCACCGCCACCGCGACGGAACCGGAATCGTTCTGGAGGGGCGTGACCCACACCCGCCAGCCCTGGCTGTCCCGTTCGGTGCCGGCAACGTGGAACCCCCGGCCCTCGAGTGCCTGGGCCCGGTCGGGGGTGATGTCCCGCAGGTCCGGGCGGTCACCCGTGGGGTTGGTGTCAAGCGTGAGCTCGCCGCTGCGCGTGAACAAGGCGCCGTAGTACCTCGACGAGTAGGACATCCCGGTGGGGGCCGTCGCCTCACGGACCAGGAAGGACGAGATGGACTGGCGGTTCTTGAGCAGGTCCTCGTCGAGCTGCCTCACCAGTGTGTCGTGCAGCTGGGTCAGGATCAGCGCCGAGGTCAGGGACAGGGTGGCGACCATGAGCACGCCCATGATCAGCACCAGCTGCGACCGCAGGGATGCTGACTTCCATCGATCCAGCATGGATCAGCGGCGGTCGGCCGTGCGCAGCAGGTACCCCACGCCGCGCTTGGTCTGGATCAGCGGCGGAGTATCCGGATTCGTGTCGATCTTCCGGCGCAGGTAGGAGATGTAGGACTCGACGATCGAGGCGTCGCCGTTGAAGTCATACTCCCAGACATGGTCCAGGATCTGCGCCTTGGAGAGCACGCGGTTGGGGTTCAGCATCAGGTAGCGGAGCAGCTTGAACTCGGTGGGGGAGAGGTCGATGACGTCGCCGCCCCGACGGACCTCGTGCGCGTCGTCGTCGAGCTCCAGGTCATCCACCTGGATGATCGCGTCGTCTTCCAGCAGCGGCCGGGTGCGGCGGAGCACGGCGCGGATCCGGGCCACCACTTCGTCCAGGCTGAACGGCTTGGTCACGTAGTCGTCGCCGCCGACCGTTAGGCCGGTGACCTTGTCTTCGGTTTCGTCGCGGGCGGTGAGGAAGACCACCGGGAAATGCCGGCCGGAGGCCCGCAGCTTGCGGGTGACGGTGAATCCGTCCATGTCCGGCAGCATCACGTCCAGCACGGCCAGATCCGGTAAATGCTCTTCGGCGGCGTCCAGGGCCTCGCGGCCGTTCGCGGCAGCCACTACCTCGAATCCTGCAAACCGCAGCGAGGTGGACAGCAGTTCCCGGATGTTCGGCTCGTCGTCGACGACCAGCAGTTTGGCTTCGGGCTCAGGCTTTTTCACCCTTTCAGTGTGCTCCCGGTTTCTGGGAGTTTGCTGAATGAATGCTGCGCGTGCAGGGCGGCCAGGATGCCCCATGCCCGGCCGGCGCAAATGGGTCGTTTGCCCGATGCTGCCACACCTGTCGGCGACGGATTCTTGATTCGTCGGCGAAAGTCCGGCACAAGCCGAAAGGGAAATCATGCAGTCAGCAGTATTGGCCCGCGAATCCGAAGCAACGGATCTTCATGAGGCGGTTGAGGAGTTCGACGGTTCCCGAACCTTGAAACTCCGGCAGTTGCTCCGCGACACGGCGGAGGCGCTGAGCGCGGCGGCGGGCACCGCACGCCGAAGCCTTGCCCGTCGCCGCATGGACCGGCGCCGCTGGGCGGTTGATTACCAGCGGCTGGAGGAAGTCCGCGAAGAGGCCTTCCTCCAGTTGTACCGAAACGGCGGCCTGCGCTGAGGCCGGCGGCAGCCCCAAACCGGCCTACGGCTGCAGCACGTCGTTGGCATCCTTGATGGTGTAGGCGTAGCCCTGCTCGGCCAGGAAGCGCTGGCGTTTGGCCGCGAAGTCCTGGTCCAGCGTGTCCCGCGACACCACCGTGTAGAACCGGGCAGCCCGGCCGTCCGACTTCGGGCGCAGGAGCCGGCCCAGGCGCTGGGCTTCTTCCTGACGCGAGCCGAACGAACCGGACACCTGGATGGCCACGGTGGCTTCGGGCAGGTCGATGGAGAAGTTGGCGACCTTGGAGACGACCAGCGTCTGCAGTTCGCCGCGGCGGAACGCGTCGAACAGCCGCTGCCGTTCCTTCACCGACGTCTCGCCCTTGATCACCGGCGCATCCAGGTGCGCGGCAATCTCATCCAGTTGGTCGATGTACTGCCCGATCACCAGGAGCTGCTCGCCCCGGTGCGCCCGCACCAAGGCATCGACCACGGGGGTCTTGGTCGGCGACGTTGCGCACAGCCGGTACTTGTCGCCGTCGTCGGCCATGGCGTATGCCACCCGCTCGTCCCGCGGCAGGTCCACCCGGACTTCGACGCAGTCGGCGGGGGCGATGTAGCCCTGTGCCTCGATGTCCTTCCACGGCGCGTCGTAGCGCTTCGGGCCGATCAGCGAGAACACCTCGCCCTCGCGGCCGTCCTCGCGCACCAGCGTGGCGGTCAGCCCCAGCCGCCGCCGCGCCTGCAGGTCAGCGGTCATCCGGAACATCGGGGCCGGGAGCAGGTGCACCTCGTCGTAGATGATCAGACCCCAGTCGTTGGCATCCAGGAGCTCCAGGTGCGGGTGCAGCCCGCCGCGGCGCATGGTCAGCACCTGGTAGGTGGCGATGGTGACCGGCCGGACCTCCTTGACCGAACCGGAGTATTCACCCACCTCCTCCGCGGTCAGGGAGGTCCGGCGGACCAGTTCGTCCTTCCACTGCCGCGCGGAGACGGTGTTGGTCACCAGCACCAGGGTGGTGGTGGAGCTGGTGGCCATCGCGGCCGCGCCGACCAGCGTCTTGCCGGCCCCGCACGGCAGGACGACGACGCCGGAACCGCCGGCCCAGAAATTCTCCACGGCCAGGCGCTGGTACGGCCGCAACTGCCAGCCGCCGGGTTCCGCGGATTCGGCCAGCGCGATCGGATGCGGCGTGCCGTCGACGTAGCCGGCCAGGTCCTCCGCGGGCCAGCCCAGCTTGAGCAGCAGTTGCTTGAGCTGGCCGCGCTGGGAGGAGTGCACCACGGTGGTCTCGCCATCGATCCGCGGACCCAGCAGCGGCTGGATCTTCTTGGCGTGCATGACCTCTTCGAGCACGGGGTAGTCGGTGGTGCGCAGCACGAGGCCATGCTGCGGGTCCTTCTCCAGCCGCAGCCGCCCATAGCGGGACATGGTGTCCTCGATGTCCACGAGCAACGCGTGCGGCACCGGGAAGCGGGAGTAGTTCAGCAGCGTGTCCAGCACCTGTTCGGCGTCCAGCCCGGCCGCGCGCGCGTTCCGCAGCCCCAGCGGAGTGATCCGGTAGGAATGCATGTGCTCGGGTGCGCGCTCCAGTTCGGCGAACGCGGCGATGGCGTGCCGGGCCTCGGTGGCCTGTTCGTGGTCCACTTCCAGCAGGATGGTCTTGTCGCTCTGGACGATCAGGGGTCCGTTGGCCATTCAGCTGCCCTCCACTAGTTCGATGTCCATGACGCGGTGGATGGAGACAGTGCGCTCGCTGTCACGGTCGGGGTCGAAAACCCGCACCCGCCCGCCGCTGACGGACAGCGGGAGCATCACCTGGCGCCGGTGGTTGCCGTCCGGGTCCACGATCCCGATCCGCACCTTCTGTTTCAACCGGACCGCGGTGCGCAGCGTTTCCAGCGCCAGCAGCGGCCCGGCCTCGGCGGCCGGCCGGGCGGGAACGCCGCTGCTCCGCAGCATCGCCAACTGCGCATCCGTGTCTTCGGCGCTGAGTTCCCAAGGGTTCGTCCTGACCGGGAACGACGACGGCGCCCGGCCGGCCTGCGCCGCGCCGGAACCATCGGCCGGGGTGCTGTCGGCGGAAGTGCGGCCGCCGCCGGTGCCTGCCCCGGCGCCCAGGGCCACGCCGTCGCCGGCGCCTGCCCCGGCGCCCAGGGCCACGCCGTCGTCGGCCTCCGGAGCCGGCGCATAACCGAGCTGGCGCAGGGAGGCGAGCAGGTCGCGGGAACCGGCCCGCGACACCAGCACCGTAGGGGCCAGCCGGCGCAGGCCCAGGCGGGCGGTGCGCGGGTCGGCGAGCAGGTCCGTCAGGGCATCTTCGTCGTCGCTGCGCAGGAAACTCGCGGCCGATCCCACCCGCAGCGACCCGTGCCGGGAAGCGGTGTCCTCCACCAGGTACCCCAACGGCTGCGGCACGCCGGTTGCCGAATGCCGGGTCAGGAAGCCGAGAATTCCGGCCGCATCCCGGCCGGTGTCCAGGGCGCGCCGGATGCTGTTGGCCGAGAACCGGTAGATGGCCGCCGGGCCCTGGCCTTCGGCGTCGGACAGCAGGGACAGCTCGGCGGCGATGTTCGGTGCCAGATACCCGGGAGCAACGGCCGTCAGGTCCGCCTGCAGCATGAATTGGTCCAGCGGTTCCGGCAGCTGCTCCGCCAGCAGCGCGGCGGCCTCGGCCAGCCGGTCCTGCGCCGTGGCCCGGCCAAGATCGGTCAGGGCGCCGGAGCCTGTGAGACCCAGCCTCGCGGCCTCGGTCAGGATGCCCGGGACCAGCCGCTTGTACCGGCGCTGCTGCCGGGGCCGCCGCCAGACCAGGTAGGCGGTAACCGCTTCCGGCGAGGGCGCCGGCGTGCTGCCGCTGGTCGCTCCACCCTCTTCCGGCGCGCCCTGTCCCACCCGACCTGTGGCGGAATCGGCCGCACCGCAGAGTTCGTCCACTGCCTCGAGCACGTGGCGCCGGACTGCCGGTGCATCGGGGCGCGACGCTTCGGCTGCCAGCGCATTAATGGCGGTGTCCGACGTCGTCCGCCCGCCCACCAATGACGGCGCCCGGTCGAGCTGGAGCCAGGACGCGACCAGCAGCTGCCATTGGTCCCGGCGCTCCAGGGAGCCGAACGTGGCGCCCGCAGGGACCACCCAGCGGGAGGTGTCTACGTCCAGGACGACCAGGCCGGCGGCGGCGGACAGCTCCAGCAGCCAGCCGGTCATGCCCGGTTCGATCCGCAACGCCTCGGCCAGCCGCCGGACTTCGCGGACCCCCACGCCGCCGGCCCGCAGCGTGGCCACCGGGCCCCGGCGTATCTGTTCCAACAGTTCGGCCACCAGCCGAAGCGTCTCGGCCGCGGCGGAGAAAGCGGCGTTGTCGCGCAGCGAATTCCGGACCTGCCGGGCTGCAACCTCCGGCGGCCGCGTGTGCCAGGGGTCAGCCACGGCGCCGCCGCGCACCGCCAGGCCCACCGGGCGGGGGAGCTCCACGTGCGATGCGTCGATGGGCACCAGCAGCGCGTGGGCGGCCAGCCAGTCGATGGGCGAGGCGGCGTCTCGCGGGCCGGTATCGGCCAGCCGATGCGGTAGCGCCCCGAGCGGGGAGCGGTGGAACTTCCCGAGCAGCTCCTCCGTGTGCGCCGGCGCCTGGGCCATCAGCGCCGGCCAGGTCCGCGGTTCGGCGAGCCAGCTCTCGAGGGCGGCGGCTGCGCGGACGCCCGGGGACGGGGCGCCCGCGCTCTCGTCCGGGGCCGGCTCGCCAACGTCGGCGGGGAGGGCATGACCGGCCTCCCGCAGCAGCCGCGCCGTACGGACCAAATGGTCGGCGGCGGCGGGGCTGGCGGCGGCCAGGGCTGCATAGCTGCGGCCAAGGCCGGACGGGTACGGACCCAGTGCTTCGGCCAGGCTCGCCACCGGTAGGTAGGCCGGGGAAAAAAGGGCGCCACCGCCGTCGTCGTCGTCGGAGGGCGGTTCGGCGAGCAGCAGCAGGGCCAGCCCATGCAGCCGCGTCAGGCACGAGTTTAATTCGTGAAGCGTCGCCGTGCCGTCCGGCGGCACAAGCATCGGCCGCAGGGAGCGGGCGTCGGCGGCGCGTCCGGCATCCACATCCGTGCTGAGCACTACCGCTTCGAGCACCTCCAGCTCGGGCCGGGACAGCTGCTCCAGCACCCGCTGCAGGCTGATCCGCGTGCACGCGCGCGCAGCCAGCGCGGAAAAGTCCGGCACGGCCGGCAGGCAGAGATCCGGACGGGCGCCAAACAGTTGCCGCAGCTCGGTGTCGCTGCGGGCGGCCAGTTGACCAGCCAGGGCGCGGATGGAGGACACCGGATTAACGTTACCCCGGGCCTCTGCGGCGCGACGGTGCCGAGGCGGGACTGTCTCGGGAGAGGCTGCTGCGCGCTGGCTGCTCGCTAGCTGCGGCGGCGGCGGCGGACGCTGCCGGCCACCAGCAGCACCATCAGCACGAAGGCGATGGGAAAGCAGAACCAGGCCAGTCCCAGAAAGCCGGCCCACACCTCGGTTCCGGCCATGGCACCGGCCAAAATCACGCCCAGGCTGCCCAAACCGGTCAACAGCGCGACGACGGCGGCAAGGACCAGCACTCGGTGCAAAGCACCGGACTCGGCGGGGCGGGACGCATTGTGGGCGGGGACGGTTGCGGGCATAACACCAGATTACAGCCGCCATTCCGGGGGCTAATTCCGGGCGCTCACGCCACGAGCGGAAAGCGGTGGGCAACGGGCTCGGCAGTCAGCGGAACGCGATAACCTAGAGACAGACTTTCCCCGATTCGGCGCGGTCGCATGTGCGACCGCTGTGCTACCGGCGGGGCCCATGGTAAGAACGCAGCAGCGTGCGGTACCGCTGCATCATGAAGCAGAACGAGGTAAGCAAAGTGCCCATCGGCAAAGTCAAGTGGTTTGACACGGATAAAGGGTTTGGATTCCTGGCCAGCGAGGACGGACAGGAAGTGTTCCTGCACGCCTCGGCGCTGCCGGCCGGCGTCAAAGACGTCAAGCCAGGCACCCGGATGGAATTCGGCATAGCGGATGGCCGGCGTGGCCCCTCCGCGCTCTCGGCGCGCATCCTCGACGCCGCTCCCTCGGTGGTCCGGGCGACGCGCAAGCCGGCCGAGGACATGGCCGTGATCACCGAAGACCTGATTAAGCTGCTGGACGAGGTCTCCAACGGCCTGCGCAGGGGCCGTTACCCGGAGCGCTCCCACGCGTCGAAGGTTGCAGCGGTGCTCCGCCGCGTGGCCGACGACCTGGACGCGTAGAGCGGCCTCGATGACTGAAAATATGACCGACGCCGGCGCTGAGACGGTTGACGAGGGGCAGGCCGTCGCCGACGAGCCGCAGGCCGAGGCGGCGCCCCGGCGTCGTCCCGCCAGGCGCGCTCCGAAATTGGACCCCGTGTTGGCCGCCGCGGTGGACCGTGCGCGCGACGGTGTGCTGGAGATCGCCCCGTCGGAGCAGATCGGTGCACACGTCGGCACGTTTGCCGACGGCGACCGCCTGGTCACCCACCGGTTCGAGGCCCAACTGGCGGGCTACGCGGGCTGGCAGTGGTTCGCCACGCTGGCCCGGGTGCCGCGGGGCAAGGAAGCAACTGTTTGCGAAGTGGGCCTGCTTCCCTCCGAGAAGTCGCTGCTGGCGCCCGAGTGGGTGCCGTGGGCCGACCGGGTTCGGCCCGAAGAAGCCGCGGCTGCGGCGGAAGCAGAGGCTGCGGAGCGCTCCGAGGCTGCCGCTGCAAACGATGAGGCAGACACGGCGGACGGCACCGAGGCAGCTCCTGCCGATGATGCGGCAGCGACGGCTCAGACCGAGGAAGCCGCGGACGACGTAGCGGCCGCGGACGGGACCGAGGCCGCTCCTGCCGACGATGTGGCAGCAACGGATCGGACCGAGGCAGACGATTCCGGCGTAGCCGCGGACGGCGTGACTGCAGCCGAGGACGTGCGCCCGGCCACTGAGGACTCAGCCGACGGGAACGGCACCGAGGCCTCCGGCATCACCGCGGCCGAGGCATCCGACATCACCGCGACCGAGGACGGCGCCGAAACTACGTCCTGACGCGACCCATCGACGAGGCAGGTATGCAGCCGGAGAGGCGGTAAAGCGTGTTTCGTTCACTGAGGTTGTTCAACTACCGGATCTGGTTCATTGGAGCTTTGGTCTCCAATATCGGCACGTGGATGCAGCGCACGGCGCAGGACTGGCTGGTCTACGACATTTTGACCGAGCAGGACGCCGCTGCCATGGGCATCGTCATGGCTCTGCAGATGGGACCACAACTGGTCATGGCTCCCTGGGCCGGGCTGGTAGCCGACCGCTTTGACCGCCAAAAGCTGCTGATGGCCACCCAGATTTCGATGGCCCTGCTGGGCCTGGCGTTGGGGTTGATGGTGATCGCCGACGTCGCCCAGTTGTGGCATGTCTACGCTTTTGCCCTGGCGCTCGGCATGGTGACGGCGGTGGATGCGCCGGCACGGCAGACGTTCGTCTCGGACGTGGTGCGCGACGATTACCTGCCCAACGCAGTGGCGCTGAACAGCACGTCCTTCAACCTGGCCAGAATGGTCGGGCCGGCCATTGCCGGTGTGCTCACCGTCGCCATTGGTCCCGGACCGGTATTCCTGATTAACACCGCCACCTTCGCGGCAATGATCGCGGCGCTGCTCGCCATCCGACGGCAGGAGCTTCACCTGCGGGAGAAGGCCGCCAAGGGACGCGGGCAGATCCTCGAAGGCTTCCGGTATGTGAAGCAGCGGCCCGACCTCGTGGTGGTGCTCGCCGCCATCTTTATCATCGGTACCTTCGGCCTAAACTTTTCCGTCTTTGTCGCCTCCATGGCGCGGACCGAATTCGGCGGACATGCCGGCGATTTCGGTTTGCTCTCCTCGGTCATGGCCGCGGGTTCGGTCACCGGTTCGCTGCTTAGCGCACGGCGTGACCGGCCGCGGCTGCGCTATATCTTCGGCGCGTCGGTGGCCTTCGGCATCGCCTGCACTGTGGCAGGGCTCGCCCCCACGGTTTGGCTTTTCGGGCTGGCGCTCGTGCCGGTCGGCGCTGCCGCCATCACGATCATGACCAGCGCCAATGCGTACGTGCAGACCACGACTGCTCCCATGATGCGCGGGCGCGTCATGTCTTTGTATATGGCCATCCTGATGGGCGGAACCCCGATCGGTGCGCCTCTGGTCGGTTTGGTGGCCAACAGCTTCGGCCCGCGCTGGGGGCTGGGAGTGGCCGCGCTGTCCGGCGTGGCCGCCGCCGCGATCGGGATCGTGTGGGCCTGGCGTGCCCACCACATGCGTCTGCGCTTCGACCGCTCTGCGGCCCGGAAACTCACCATTACCTACGGCGTGCCGGACCGTCGCGCCTAAAAGATTCCGAGGCCGCAGGCGCCCCACGCACCCGGCATTTTCTGCTGAGGTTACGGCATTCTCCGCAAGCGCCCCCGACATTTTCTGCTCGTGCCGCGGGAAGCTCAGAATGGGGGTGGTGCGTTGGGGTCAGTGTTGTCGTCGGGCAGTTCGATGCCGCCGAGCGTACGTTTTGGTGGTTGGTCGCCGGGCTCGATGGCATCGCGGTCGATGGCGTCGCGGGTGGCTGCGTCTCCCGCGGCGGGTGCGGCGTCGGTGTTCTCTTCGCTTTCGCCGCTAGATGCCGCTTCCGTTTCCTTCGGCCGGGGCAGGAGGGCGTCCCAGCCCTCGTCCGGGTAAGTGGTCTTGCGGTGGCCGGTGCGCGTGGTCCACGTGATCTGACCGTGTGGCCCGGCCTGGGCCTGGATGTGCCCGCCGGTCTTCGCCGCGTGGTGGGCGCTGCACAGGCACTGCAAGTTTTCCGGCACAGTTGGCCCGCCGTCGTCCCAGCCGCGGACATGGTCGATCTCGCAGTATCTGGCCGCGCGGCGGCAGCCTGGGAAGCGGCAGTGCCGGTCCCGGACACGGATCAGGCGTTTGAGCCATTCGGGCGGAGTCCGCAGTTTCCGGGCGGCCGCGATCGCCTGGCCGTGGTCGTCGGTGAGCACCGGCAACCAGGACCTGGCCAGCTGCGCCAGCTCCCGTCCCATGTCTGCCGGGATCGGCCCGTGCCCGGCCAGGTCCCCGGGCTCCTCGCCCAGTCCCAGCAGCGTGGCCAGGGGCACCGTGACCAGCAGCGCCGGCCCAGCACCGCCGCAGTTACCGCCGCTGCCGCTGCCGGGTGCGGTCCGGGTACCTCCGCCGACCGGGGCCGGCGGAGGGGCCGCAACAGTGCCGTTCCCCACGGAGTCTTCAGCGAACCTGCCGCTTCCGCTGCCGGCTGGTGCCAGTGCCGCGGCCGGTTCTGTCGGTGCCGCGGCCGGCTCCGGTGCTGCCGGTCCCGCGTCTTCCGCTGCATCCGTGTTCGGGGTGCAGGTCCGGCCGGTGCGGCCGGGGAGCATGAGGTCAGAGAACACGTCGGCGCGGAGTTGGGGCAGGGTCCTGGTCTCGCCTGGGCCTTGGAGGGAGCGGGCTGTGGCCTGGATCCGGTCGAAGACCAGATGCGCCTTGTCCGCGCCGGTGCGGATCCACAGTTCGGCCATCCCGTCGTCCTGGTCGGTCAGCTGCACGTCCCGGGACTCGTTGGCCCGCCGGTGCCGCTGCGCCAGGGATTCCGGGTGCAGCCGGTCCCGCATCCGCCGGGCACGGGACCGCACCGTATCCAGTGTGACGTCCCCGGCGCCGGGCAGCACCGCGGCCTCAAAGTCCGGCAGGCATTCGGCCGGCAGGTCCGCGCAGCCGCGGGCCAGCGCCTTCGCCCGCGGCAAGTCCAGGTCCCCGCGGCCCATCGCCTCGAGAGTGCCCGGCAGGTGCGTGCAGATCTGCCGAGCGTCGGCCAGCATGGCCCGCGCCGACGCGTCACCGGTGCACAGGTGCGCCGAGATCTCCTGTGGCGCGAAGCGGGAAAAGCCTTCCGGGTCCCGGTCCCCGCCAGCACCGGGACGCAGCCGGGCGAAGCGGTCCAACGCCTTCACCCGGCAGGACTGCACCCACGCCTCCACCCGCCCCGCAGCCAAAAGGTAATCCATGGTCTGCACGTCATCCAGCTCCGCCGGCTCCATCACCGCCAGCAAACCGGCCAGCACGGCAGGCACCCCCACCCCGCCCTCGGGCATCACAGGCTTACCATCGGCGTCCTCCGGCACCACGGGCAGGCCTACCCCTTCCTCGGTGGTCCCGGCCGTCGGCTGTCCGGTGCCAGATCCCTGGGATGCTCCGGGATCCTCGGGCATGGCTGGCTGCCCGCCGCCGTTGGCTTCGGTCGGCGAGGGAATCTCTGCAGTGTCGGCCGCCTCGGCGGCGGCAGACGCGTCAGGGTCAGCGGCCGCGGGAAATAGTTCGGCGCGATCAGGTTCGATACCATAACGCCGGAGCAGTGCCTCTGCCACCACGTGCTGCAGCAGCGCTTCCAGCAGGGAATTGTCCGGACGCGAAGGCACGCCAAGGTCCATCACCAGTTCCTGTCCGGGAACCGGGAACCGAAGCTCGTCGACCTCGCCCTCCATAGCCACACGCTACCGGCTGCCTCCGACAGTTTAGGGGCGAGCATTCAGGCTCGCTGGACGGCGGGACGACGCTGGTGGGACGCAACGCTGCCGGCGCCATCGTGCACAGGCGAGCTGCTGAGCTGCTGACGCACGCCACTGACGCACGCCAATGAGGCACGCCGCTGACGCGCGCCGCTGACGCGCGCCGCTGACGCGAGCTGCTGACGCGCTGCTGACGCGCGCCGCTGACGCGCGCCGCTGACGCACACTGCTAACGCACACTGCTAACGCACACTGCTAACGCACACTGCTAACGCACGTCGCTGTCGCTCACCGCTGGCGCAACGGTCTAGGCAACGCTGCCAATGCAAAAGGTCCGGCCGCCGCGAACGGAAGCCGGACCCTTGCGAACGACGCGAGGTCGGGGGAGTCAGCCCTTGAACCGGTCCACCACGTAGTCGATGCAGGCCAGCAGTGCGCTGACGTCCTCCGGCTCCACGGCGACAAAGGTGGCGATGCGCAGCTGGTTGCGGCCGAGCTTGCGGTACGGCTCCACGTCCACCACTCCGTTGGCGCGCAGCACCTTGGCGACCGCTGCGGCGTCAACAGACTCGTCGAAGTCCACCGTCGCAATGACGTTCGAGCGGTGCTCCGGGTTCGCCACGTACGGGGTCGCCACGGCGGAAGCCTCCGCCCACTGGTACACCCGTCCTGCCGAATCGGCGGTCCGGGCGGAAGCAAAGTCCAAACCGCCGTTGCCGTTCAGCCACTCGATCTGGGCGTTGAGCGTGACCAAGGTTGCCAGCGCGGGCGTGTTGTAGGTCTGGTTCTTCAGCGAATTGTCGATGGCCGTTTCAAGATTGAGGAAGTCCGGAATCCAGCGGTCGGTGGCGCCGATCCGGGCGGCCCGTTCCAGCGCTGCGGGGGAGAAGACGCCCAGCCACAGGCCGCCGTCTGACGCGAAGTTTTTCTGGGGCGCGAAGTAGTAGACGTCGCTCTGGGCGACGTCGACGTCGAGCCCGCCCGCGGCGGAGGTGGCGTCGATGAGGACCAGGGCGCCGTCGTCGGCACCCTCCACACGCTGCACCGGAGCCGCCACGCCGGTGGAGGTTTCGTTCTGCGCCCACGCGTAGACATCCACGCCGGCCTCAGCCCGCGGCTCCGGCCGGGAGCCGGGTTCCGAGGTGATGATGCTGGACTCGGCCAGGAACGGAGCCTTGTTGGTGGCCGCGGCGAACTTGGAGCTGAACTCCCCGAAGGACAAGTGCTGGGCCTTCTGCTCGACCAGTCCGAAGGTTGCAACGTCCCAAAACGCCGTCGAGCCGCCGACGCCGAGGATGACCTCGTAACCCTCCGGCGCCTTGAAGAACTCCTTGAGCCCTTCGCGGACGCTGCCCACCAGATTCTTCACCGGTGCCTGGCGGTGCGACGTGCCCAGGAGGTTCTTGCCGGCGGCGACCAGGGCGTCGACCTGTTCCGGGCGCACCTTGGACGGCCCAGCGCCAAAGCGCCCGTCTTTCGGCAGCAGGTCGGCGGGAATGCTGATGGACTGGGTATCGCTCATGAATACCTTTCCTGGCGTGGTGGCAATGATCTCGATGGCGGTTCGCCGTTGAACGCCCGTTTCATTCTGCCTCAACGCCGAGGGCCGCCGTTAGTTGCAGTGGGCATTGTTGCGTTGGCCGCTCGGCGCGTCAGCCCGCGGCGAAGCTGCCGGGCCGGCAAGGAAAACAGGCTAGGCTGGGGAGGGGAAAACACCCTCATGCATGCTGCTAGAGCAGCCTTTTCACCGCGCCGAGGAGCAAGAAGCCATTGACTGATCTCATCGACACTACCGAGATGTACCTGCGCACTATCCTCGAGCTCGAAGAAGAGAACATCGTCGCGCTGCGCGCCCGGATCGCCGAGCGGCTGCGCCACTCGGGTCCGACCGTGTCGCAGACGATCGGGCGGATGGAGCGGGACGGACTCGTGGTCGTCACCGGCGACAGGCATCTGGAACTGACCGAGCTGGGCCGGCGAAAAGCCACCGAAGTGATGCGCAAGCACCGACTTGCCGAGCGGCTGCTCTCCGACGTCATCGGACTGGACTGGGCCTACGTGCATGACGAGGCCTGCCGCTGGGAGCACGTGATGAGCGAGCGGGTGGAGCAGCGGCTCTACGAACTGTTGGGCAGGCCGACGGTTTCGCCGTACGGCAATCCCATCCCCGGCCTGGAAGCGCTCGGGGGCCAGCCGGCCGAAGAGTTCACCACCGGCGTGCTCAATCTGGCGCAGGCCATGGGCGGCTACACGTCCGACAAAGAGGTGAGCATCGTCAGGCTGGCGGAGCCCATCCAGGTGGAACCGGAACTGCTGCTCCAGCTGGAAGAGGGCGGTTTGAAGCCGGGAGCAAGCCTTCAGCTGGAGACCGCCGGCGAGTACATCTCCGTGCGCGTGCCGGGGATCGAAGGGGCCTTGGAACTGCCTCCGGAAGTTGCCGCGCACATCTTTGTATCAATGCGATGAAACGTTGACCCTTGAAAACACGCACCCCGGATAACGGATTTATTACTTTCGGGGAGTTTTACGTATAGTTGACCCGGGCATCGAGACATCGATTCCCACACCCTTCGCAAGCCGAACCCTGTCGGCGGAGGCGTGTATCCGTGAGACAGGGGCGGAGGACCCACCAAGCGGCAGTTTGTTCGCTGCCTTGGGGTGAAGCCGCAGCGGGCAAAGCCTCGGTGAATCGTTCCACCGGCGCTCTGTGCGGTGTGGCCGAGTTTTCTCTTGACTCGAATCCGACAGCTAACTTCGCAGGCGCTTTGGGAGAGGTAACAGAATTTTGGCAGGACACAAAGCCTCGGGACGGCGCCGTTCAACCGCCCCGGCCGAACACTCACGCCCTCGTGCCGCAACGCCCGGCCGACGCCGCGCCCAGCCGGCGCCGTCTCCGGTAGCAGCAGCCGCGCGCGACGTCGGGCATAAGACAGCGATCGTTGCAGCCGCCTCCGGGATGGCCCTGACCGTGATGCTGCCGACGACGGCCGGCGCCACCGCCGACGCCCCGCAGGATGCCCCGGCCGCCAGCAGCATCTCCGCCGCCACCGAAGCCCGGCTGACGTTCGAGCGTGCCGGCCTGACCAGCAAATTCGACCCGGACACGAAGCTGAAGCAGGTCATGGTCGCCTCGGGCAGCAATGCCAAGGTCGTCAGCAGCGAAGGCTCCCTCTCGCAGCCGATGGACGAGCTGACCATGACGTCGCCGTTCGGCTACCGCGTCAGCCCCATCACCGGCTACGCCGGGGAGCTGCACACCGGCCAGGACTACGGAGCAGCCTGCGGCACCCCCGTCCACGCAGCGGCCGGCGGAACCGTCGTCGAGGCGGGCTTCCAAGTCGGCGGCGGAGGTAACCGGATCGTGGTGGACCACGGCAACGGCCTGAAGACCACCTACAACCACCTGAGCACCATTGACACGTCCGTCGGTGCCACCGTGCAACGCGGGGAGATGGTGGGCCAAAGCGGCACCACCGGCGCCTCAACTGGCTGCCACCTCCACTTCGAAGTAATGGTCAACGACAAGCTGGTGGACCCCACCGGCTGGCTGTGATGAACACGCCGTAATCGGAACGTGACACATCCCGCAAATTGTTATAAGGTTTCACCCGTGCCCGTCGTCAACAGGCTGGCACCTTCGGGCGGAATGCCGAACTCTGCCGTCGCCCGAAGTTCGTTCGCACCGAATCGCATGGCAGAGGCGGGGGAACCACTTCCCGGACATCGCACGGTGTCCTTGGGGTAAAGCCGACCAGGCCCGGGCCACCAGCCCGCAGCCTGCCGGCCGGATGAACTCCCATCCGAACCCGACAGCTCACTTCGCAGGCATTTGGGAGAGGTACAGACCGTGTCCAAGAGCATTACTGCGGGCCGCCATCGTGCGACCCCCGTCCGCACGAGCCCGCTTGAGACGATTTCCAAGGCTGTGTCCGCGAATGCGGGAACCATGGGACGTCAGGGTGCCGTGATCGCCGCCGCTACCGGCTTGGTTCTGACCGGTACCATCCCGGCCCAGGCTGTCAGCGCTGACCGAGGGGTCGAGGCCCCGGCCCGCGTGCAGGTGGAAGCCGTGCAGGCCTCCGCAGCCGTGAAGCTGACCTTCGAACGCGCGGGGATCACCTCCACCCCCGCGCCGGAGCCGGTTGTCCAGGCCGTCTCCAACGAAATCAACCCCACGACCGGCAACGACGCCGGGTCGAACGAAACCAAGACTGTCAAGAAGGCCGGCGAGGCTGCCGCCAGCGGAGCCGCCGGCGCCATCGTCGCGGCCGCCTACGGACAGATCGGCGTCGCCCAGGACTGCACGGCCCTGGTCGAGAACGCCCTGCGCGCGGCAGGCTTCGCGGTGGGCGACCTCGCCCCGGCGCAGTTCTTTGCCTACGGCACACAGGTGGCCACCCCGCAGCCCGGCGACATCATCTACTACGCCAACGGCGGTGCCGGCGTGGCCCACGTGGCCATCTACGTCGGCAACGGCCAGGCGGTCCACGGCGGATGGGCGGGCTACAGCACTGTTCTGGGCAGCGCCTACATCGGCTCCGGCCCGGTCTTCATCCGTCCGGCAGGCTAGCGCTTCCTGTCACGGCCTTCTCGCGGCGCGTCCTTCGGGGCGCGCTGCGGGCGTTAAAAACGGCGCGCGGAGGACCTGGGTGGAATCGGTGCGCGGGTGCGGCGCGCGGAGGACCTGGGCGGAATCGGCGCGCGGACACAGCGCGCGGCAGACCTGCCCAGGAGTGGCGCGAAGAAGGGGTCCGGTCGGCGCGCGGAAGACCCGTGCGCGAAGTCGGGTCCGGAGCCGCGCGGAACCTCTGCTCGGAAACGGGCGCGGATGACCCGTTCGGAAGACCCGCGCGACAACGGCGCTTGGAACGTGCGCGCAGCCCCGAAACGCACGGTGCACCCTTCGTACCAGCCCCGTCCCGGAACCGTCTGGCAGCAGGGCTCCGACGGCTGTCGTAATCAAAACATCACCACGCCGTGATCAGAATGTGACAATGCGTGATTGATCGTATACGCTCTAACGCGTGCCAGTTGCCAAACGGCTGGGACCTCCGGGTGGATTGCCGAGCTCTGCCACCGTCCGGAGTCCGTTCGCAAAAAACTTCGCGGGCAGAGGCGGGGGAACCAATTTCGGGTTCCGTACAGGAACCCTTGGGGTTAAGTCGCCAGCACTCTCAGGCAATGCCGGGGAGGGCTGCGGCCGGATGCACTCCCATCCGAATCCGACAGCTCACCTCGCAGGCATTGGGAGAGGCCTTTAACGTGTTCAATGACACCGCTACGGGGCGCCACCGCGCCGTTTCCGTCCGCACCAACCCGCTGGAGACGATTTCCAAAGCCGTCTCGTCCAATGCCGGATCCATGGGTCGCTCGGCAGCCGTGATCGCTGCCGCGTCCGGACTGGCCCTGACCGCCGCGGTTCCCGCGCAGTCAACCTCCATCGAACGCACCGCATCCACGGTGTCCGTACCCAGCCGCGTGCAGGTGGACACCGTCCAGGCTTCGAGTGCCGTCGAGCTGACCTTCTCGCGTCCCGCCATCAAGTCCACTCCGGCCCCGGAGCCCGAGCCTGTCGTCGAAGCCGTGGCCGAGGAAGTGGCCCCGGTCGTCGAGGAGGCCGCAGACACCGCCCAGGGTGCCGTCCAGGCCGCCGCTCCCGCGGTCGAGGTCAAGGCAGCCGCCGCGGCTCCCGCAGCCAAGGCAGCGCCGGCGAAGGCCGAAGCTTCCGCCAGCGGCGTGGCCTCCACGCTGGTGTCCTCCGCATACGGCCAGATCGGCATCTCGCAGGACTGCACCGCCATGGTGGAGAAGGCGCTGCGCGCCGCCGGTTTCTCGGTGGGCGACCTCGCACCCGCACAGTTCTTCAGCTACGGCACCCAGGTTTCCACCCCGCAGCCGGGCGATCTGCTCTACTACTCCGACGGCGGAGCAGGTGTTGCGCACATCGCCATCTACGTGGGCAACGGCCAGGCCATCCACGGCGGCTGGACCGGTTACACCACGGCACTGGCCAGCGCGGACGTCGGATCCGGCTACGTAGCCATCCGCGTCAACTAGGCACAAGCCTTCCCGGTCCGCAGCGACCGTCCCGCCGGCCCCGGTGCACGCCCAGCGCGCGCACCGGGGCCGGCGGCGTTGTCGGGAGGCCAGACGCCTGCGCGGACTGTCTCGTCACGGCCCAAGGTGAACCCCGCGGGTGCCCGCCGCCGCGCCGCCGGACCGCCCGCCGGACCGCCCGCCGGCGCGCCGCCGGACCGCCCGCCCCGCGCCGCCGGACCGCCCGCGGCGTCATTCCGACGGCCCGCGGGCAGCGAAAAAGTTAGCGCGGAACGCACTCGCCGTCATACTCTTTGACTGTCAGTGCAGAAAATCCAGTCCCGGACCGGGATCTGAAGCACCGGTCGGGTTGGCCAGACCTAGAGGAATGTGCATGCGCACACTCGTTCTGAATGCTGGTTATGAACCCCTGGCGGTTGTCACCTTCCGCCGGGCGCTGCTTCTTGTGCTCACCGGCAAAGCCAGCGTAATCGCCGAAGACGGGGACCCCGTCGTCGGCCCCAACGACATACTGGGCCGCCCCTCGGTCATCCTGCTCAACCGCTACATTAAGATGCCGTACAACAAGGACACCGCGGTGACCCGCCGCGGCGTCCTGCGCCGCGACAACCACCTCTGCGCCTACTGCGGGAAGACAGCCACCACGGTGGACCACGTCAAGCCCCGGTCCCGCGGGGGAGAAGACAGTTGGGAGAACCTGGTGGCCTGCTGCCTGCGCTGCAACAACGCCAAGGGCGACCGCACGCTGGCCCAAATGGGCTGGAGCCTGCGCTTCACGCCCCGGCCGCCCAGCGGCGCCCGCTGGCGGATCCGCGACCTGGACCGTCCCGCCCCGGCCTGGAGCCAGTTCCTCGACACCCATACCGCCGCGTGACCGCTCCGCTTTTCGACGCCGTCGTGCTGGCCGGCGGCCGGTCCTCGCGTCTGGGCGGCAGCCCCAAGGCACTGTTGCGGCTCGAGGGATCCACCCTGTTGCGCCGCACGCTGGAGGCCGTCCGCGGGGCCCGGCGGATCTCCGTCGTCGGCCCCGACGACCTGTCCGAGGAAGTGGAAGCTTTCCGCCGCGCACTGGTCCCGCAGCCGCTGCGGCTGACGCTCACCCGGGAGGACCCGCCGTTCTCCGGCCCGGCAGCGGGCATCGCGGCGGGGATCCAGGCGCTGTTGCGGGACGACGACGGCGGGGGCTCCGCGCGGGCGCGGGACGACGACGGCGGTGCCTCCGTGCGGGCGCCGTTCACGCTGCTCTTCGCCTGCGACATGCCGATGCTGTCCGGGCTGCCGGAATTGCTGCTGCGCCACGCCGTCAGCCGGCCGGAGGCCAGGCTCTGGATCCCGGTGGACGCCGACGGCAAACAGCAGCCGCTGGCTTGCTGCGCGGACAGCACGGCGCTGGAGGCCGCGGTGCGGAACGCCGGGGGAGCAGCCGGGTTGGCCGGCCAGCCGGTCAGGCGGCTGCTCGGCGGCCTGCCCGCCGCGGAAGTCACGCTCGAGGGCCCGTCAGGGGGCCACACCTCCGATGTCGACACGTGGCAGGACGCGGGCCGCTTTGGCATTGTTCGGCCTGCGCCGTAGCCTGAAACAAACGTTGTACTTGCCCGCACCGGGCGGATCGGAGGCCATTGTGTCCGGAGCGGCCGAAAAGCTCTCCCCCTTCGTCAGCGAACTGCTCCAGGCGCTGGAAATCGAAGACACGCCCGTTGACATCGACGCCGTGCTGGGGCTCGCCGGCGTCGCGGCGCACAGCGTGATCCGCCCGGCGGCGCCCCTGACCACCTTCGTGGTGGGCTACGCGGCCGGCCTGGCGGCCGCCACCGGACAGGCAACACCTGAGGTGGCCATGCGCGCCGCCTCCCGCGTGGCCGACGAAGTGGCGCGCCGGCACGGCGCAGTGCAGGAGTGAGTGGCTCCGGACTGCGCTGGGACGACGCCCGCAGAGCCGCCTATGCCGCGGGCCGGGACGCGGGGCGGCCCGATCTCTCGAAGGTGGAGTTGGCCGCCTGTGCCGGCCGCACGCTGGCCCGCGACCTGCCGGCGCTGGTGCCGGTCCCGCACTACGCTTCCTCCGCCATGGACGGCTGGGCCATTGCCGGCACGGGGCCGTGGCAGTTGGTGCCGGCCGGCAGCGCCCTGCGGCCGGGGCTGGCCGCCCCGGTAGTCACCGGCGGCCTGATCCCCGACGGCACGGACAGCGTGCTGCGCAGCGAATGCGGCACCGCGGCGACTGGCCGGCTGCAGCTGTGCGCGGGGACCGACGCGCGGGAACTGGCCCCCGGGCGGCACATCCGCCCGGCCGGCGAGGAGACCGCCGCCGGCGCCGTCGTGGTCTCCGCCGGCACCGTGCTGACCCCGGCGCATCTGGCCGTCGCGGCGGTGTGCGGCCACGACGCGCTCCCCGTTGCCCCCGTGCCGCAGGTGGCCCTGCTGCTCACCGGCGACGAGGTCGTCACCTCGGGCATTCCCGCACCGGGCCGGGTCCGGGACACGTTCGGGCCCACGCTGCCGGCCATCATCGCCCGGCTCGGCGGCCAGGTGGTGGACAGCCGGCGGCTGCCCGACGACTTCGCGGCCACCGCGGAAGCCATCGCCGGCTGCGGCGGCGACGTCGTGGTCACCACCGGCGGAACGGGCCACTCGTCGGCCGATCATCTGCGCCGGGTGCTGGATGCGGACGCGGCCACGATCCTGGTTCCGTCCGTCCGGATGCGTCCGGGGCATCCGGCGCTGCTGGCCCGGC
Organism: Arthrobacter sp. Y3224055; assembly: GCF_059090825.1. NCBI lineage: Bacteria > Bacillati > Actinomycetota > Actinomycetes > Micrococcales > Micrococcaceae > Arthrobacter > Arthrobacter sp. Y3224055. The sequence continues at coordinate 61,584 of NZ_JBNHGB010000008.1, forward strand.
TGGCCGACGGGCGGCTGCTGGTGGGCCTGCCGGGCAATCCGCTGGCCGCCATGATGGCGCTGCTGACCCTGGCGGCTCCGCTGCTGGCCGGGATGACCGGCCGGCCGCTGGCCCCGCTGCGCACCGTGCCCGCCGGAACAGCCATGCCACCGCTGCACGACCAGGACCGGCTGGTGCCCTACGGCCGGTCGCCGGATGGCGGTGCCGTCCCCGCGGACCGCATCGGTTCGGCGATGATGCGGGGACTGGCGGCCGCTGACGGCGTGATGGTGGTGCCGGCCGCCGGCGCAGAACCCGGCGAGCAGTTGCCGGCCCTCGAGCTGCCCTGGTAAACGGCGCTCCCAGCGCGCAGCCGGCCCCGCCCGCCGCGCCCGCCGCGCGCAGCCGCGTGGCTGCCTTACCCTTGTTACAGGCAGTAGAGGAGAACTTCATGGGCCGCTTGACGCAGCGCCGCAAGGTGCTCAAACTCAGTCTCGATGCGCCGCCGCGCCGCCGCGAGGACGTGATGGCGGTGGAAGAGCCGCTGGAGATCCGGCTGGCCGGCCGCGCCTTCTCCATCACCATGCGCACCCCGGGCGACGACTTCGACCTGGTGGCCGGCTTCCTGGTCTCCGAGGGCGTCATCTGGTCGCCCGAACATCTCGTCTCGATGCGCTTCTGTGCCGGCGAGGACGAGGACGGGCGGCAGACCTTCAACGTGGTGGAGGCCCAGTTGGCGCCGGGGGTGGCGCTGCCGGATCCGCGGCTTGACCGGCAGGTGGTCACCAGCAGCGCGTGCGGCATCTGCGGCACCGCCTCGATCGACGCCGTGACGAAGCGCTCGCGCTTCCCGCTGCACCATGACGACGGCGGAGCCTCCCCGGGCGCGGACGGCACCGGTGCCGGCGGCGAAGTGCCGCTGGAGATTCTGCTGCAGTTGCCGGACCGGCTGCGCGAACGGCAGCAGGTGTTCGAGCGCACCGGCGGCGTCCACGCCGCTGGGCTGTTCAGCGTCGCGGGCGAACTGCTCTGCCTGCGCGAAGACGTGGGCCGGCACAACGCGGTGGACAAGGTGGTGGGTTGGGCGCTGCGCGAGGGGCGGCTGCCGCTGCGCAACACGGTGCTGCAGGTCTCCGGGCGCGCCTCGTTCGAATTGGTCCAGAAGGCCTATCTCGCGGGGATCCCCGTCCTGTCGGCCGTGAGCGCGCCGTCCTCGCTCGCCGTCGAGCTGGCGGAAAAGGTGGGACTGACGCTGGCCGGCTTCAGCCGCGGCCGCAGCATTAACGTGTACGCCCACCCGGGGCGGGTGGGCGCCGCCGTCGGGAATTTCGTGTGAGACGCGCCGGGTGAGTCGGGGAACCGGTGTGAGCCGGGATACATTAGGGGCATGACTCGTCCGGCACCCGTGAATGACATTGATGAAAGCACCCTGAAGGTCAAGGAACCGAAGAAGGTCGCCGCCGGTATTCCGGCGGTGAAGGTTGCGTTGGAGCGCGGCATCGAACAGGCCGGCGTCTCCCGCACCGCCCGGTCGCTGCTGCGGATCAACCAGCGCGGCGGCTTCGACTGCCCGGGGTGCGCCTGGCCCGAATCCATCACCGGTCCGCGCAAGCCGGCCGAGTTCTGCGAAAACGGCGCCAAGGCGGTGGCGGAGGAGAACACGAAGCGCACCGTCACGCCCGAGTTCTGGGCGCGCCACTCCATCGAAGAGCTCTCCACGAAGACCGAGTACTGGCTGGGCCAGCAGGGCCGGATCACCGAGCCGGTCATCATCCGTGAGGGGGAGACGCACTATTCGCCGATCTCGTGGGCGGACGCGTTCAGCCTGATTGGCGAACGCATCAGGGCCACGACGCCGGACCGCTGCGTGTTCTACACCTCGGGCCGGACCGCCAACGAGACCGCGTTCATGTACCAGCTGTTCGCACGCTCGCTGGGCACCAACAACCTGCCGGACTGCTCCAACATGTGCCACGAGTCCTCCGGCAGCGCCCTGAACCCGACCATCGGCATCGGCAAGGGCACCGTGTCGCTGGAGGACATCCACCACTCCGAACTGATCTTCGTGGTCGGCCAGAACCCCGGGACCAACCACCCGCGCATGCTCTCCGCGCTCAAGGAGTGCAAGGACAACGGCGGCACCATCGTGGCGGTGAACCCGCTGCCCGAAACCGGCCTGATGGCGTTCAAGGACCCGCAGTCGGTGGACGGGCTGCTGCGCGGCGGCACCGCGCTGGCCGACGAATTCCTGCAGATCAAGGTGGGCGGGGATCTCGCCCTCTTCCAGGCGCTGGGACACCTGCTGCTCGAAGAAGAAGGCCGCGCCCCGGGCACCGTCGTGGACAAGGCATTCATCGACGCGAACACCGAAGGTTTCGAGGAGTACGTCGAAGCCCGCCGGCACGTCGACTGGACCGAAACCGAGAAGGCCACCGGGCTGTCGCGGCTGGAGATCGCCAAGGTCGCCGGGCTGCTGGCCAAGTCCAAGGCCACCATCATCTGCTGGGCGCTGGGCCTGACCCAGCAGCCGCACTCGGTCGATACCCTGCGCGAAATCGTGAACCTGCTGCTGCTCCAGGGCAACTTCGGCAAGCCCGGCGCCGGTGCCTGCCCGGTCCGCGGCCACTCCAACGTCCAGGGCGACCGCACCATGGGCATCTGGGAGAAGCCCAAGGAGTGGCTGCTGGCGGCGCTGGACAAGGAGTTCGGCATCGCCTCGCCGCGCGAGCACGGCGTCGATTCCACCGAGGCGATCGACCGCTTCCACGAGGACAAGGTCGACGTCTTCGTCTCCATGGGCGGCAACTTCGCGCTGGCGAACTCCGAGACCGAGCTGCTCGAGAGCGGGATGAAGAAGGCCGGCCTGACCGTGCATGTCTCCACCAAGCCCAACCGCTCCCACGTGGTGCACGGGAAGACGTCGCTGATCCTGCCGACGCTGGGCCGCACCGACCGGGACGACAAGCACCCGAAGGGCGCGCAGTTCCTCTCGGTGGAAGACTCCATGTCCGTCGTCCGGTCCACGCAGGGCCGGCTGGAGCCGGTCAGCGAGCACCTGCTGGCCGAACCGGTGATCATCGCGCGGATGGCCCAGGCCACCTTCGGCGACGACCACCCGGTGGACTGGCGGGCGATGGCCGAGGACTACGACGTGATCCGGGACCACATCTCCCGCGTGCTGCCGGGGTTCGAGGACTTCAACACCCGGATCCGGAACAAGAGCGGCTTTGTGCTGCCGAACCCGCCGCGCGACACGCGCTCCTTCGCCACCGACATCGGCAAGGCGCGGTTCACGGTCAGCCCGCTGGAGTACCTGGAGGCGCCCGAGGGACACCTGATCCTGCAGACCATCCGCAGCCACGACCAGTACAACACCACGTTCTACGGCCTGGACGACCGCTACCGGGGCATCTCCAACGGGCGGCGGGTCATCCTGGTGCACCCCGACGACCTGGCCGAACTGGGCTTCGCCGACCGCGACGTGGTGGACGTGATCAGCACGTTCAAGGGCACCGAGCGCCGCGCCGACGAGTTCCGCCTGGTGTCCTACCCGACGGCGCGGGGCTGTGCGGCCGCCTACTTCCCGGAGGCCAACGCGCTGGTGCACCGGGACCTGGTGGCTCGGGAGTCCAACACGCCGGGCTTCAAGGCGATGACGGTCCGCTTCGTCCCGCACGAGGAGAAGCAGCTCAGCTGACGCCGGGCGGCGCCGGGTGGCGCCGGGCGGGCGGGGGCGGCGCCGGTCCTGCACTCGTCAGGCCGGCGCCCTTCGCCTGCCCACCCGCAATTCCGGACAGCTTCCGGCCGCATGGCCGCTGGCAGGAACACCAGGGCGTGCGGATTGGTTCTAGGGTGGCAGTAGCACCATCAGCCGTTAGGAGCCATCATGTCCATGGAAGGGGCAGCCTGGAGTTCGCTGTACCGGCTTTCGCACTCGAAGGAGCAGAAGTCCTTCTCGCGGGAGACTGTCCGCCGGACCTTTGCGTTCGCCGCGCCCTACAAGGGCAAGATTGCTGTCTTTGTGCTGCTCTCCGTCGTGACCGCCACGCTGGCCGTCGCCACGCCGGTTCTCGCCGGCCGGGTGGTGGACGCGATCGTGGCCAAAACCGGCGTCGAGGTAGTGGTCTGGCTCGCCGTCGTCATCGCCCTGGTGGCCATCGCCGACGCCGGGCTCAGCATGGTGACCCGGTGGATTTCCTCCGGGCTGGGCGAGGACATCATCCTGGATTTGCGCACCGCCGTATTCGACCACGTCCAGAAGATGCCGATCGCCTTCTTCATGCGCACCCGCACCGGCGCGCTGGTCAGCCGGCTGAACAACGACGTCATCGGGGCGCAGCGTGCCTTCGCCGGAACGCTCTCCGGGGTGGTGAGCAACCTCGTGGCGCTGATCCTCACGCTGATCGTCATGCTGAACACCTCCTGGCAGGTCACCCTGCTGGCGCTGCTGCTGCTGCCGGTGTTCCTGCTGCCGGCCCGCCGGATGGGCAGCCGGCTCGCCGAACTGCGCCGGGAGACCGCCGACCACAACGCCGCCATGAGCACGCAAATGACCGAACGGTTCTCCGCACCCGGGGCCACGCTGGTCAAGCTGTTCGGCCGGCCCGCCGACGAATCCCGCGAGTTCAAGCTCCGGGCCCAGCGGGTGCGCGACATCGGCATCAAGACGGCGGTGATGCAGTGGGTGTTCGTCACGGCGCTCACCCTGGTGTCCGCGCTGGCGCTGGCCCTGGTCTACGGGCTCGGCGGTTTCTACGCCATCATCGGCCAGTTGGATCCGGGCGAGGTGGTGACGCTGGCGCTCCTGCTCACCCGCCTGTACGCGCCGCTGACGGCCCTGGCGAACGCCCGGGTGGAGATCTCCAGTGCGCTGGTCAGCTTCGAGCGCGTCTTCGAGGTGCTGGACCTGAAGCCCCTGATTACCGAAAAGGACGACGCCGCTGCGGTGCCGCCGGGCCCGGTCTCCGTCGAGTTCAAGGACGTGCGGTTCGCCTACCCCTCCGCCGACAAGGTGTCGCTGGCCTCGCTGGAGGAGGTCGCGACCCTCGACGCCCGCGGCGGCGAGGAAGTGCTGCACGGGATCAGCTTCCGGGTGGAGCCGGGCCAGACGGTGGCGCTGGTGGGCTCCTCCGGGGCCGGAAAATCCACCATGGCCCAGTTGTTGGCCCGCCTGTACGACGTGGACTCCGGTGCCGTCGAGCTATCCGGCACCGATGTCCGTGACCTGAGCTTCGAGGCGCTGCGCGGAACCATCGGCATGGTGACCCAGGACGGACACCTGTTCCACGAGACCATCCGCTCCAACCTGCTGCTGGCCCGGCCGGAGGCCAGCGACGACGAGATATGGGACGTTCTGCGCCGCGCCCGGCTGCAGGACCTGATCCGTTCCCTGCCGGACGGCCTGGACACCATGGTGGGGGAGCGCGGCTACCGCCTCTCCGGCGGCGAACGGCAGCGGATGACCATCGCCCGGCTGCTGCTGGGCCATCCCCGGGTGGTGATCCTGGACGAGGCGACGGCGGCCTTGGACTCCACCAACGAAGCCGCCGTGCAGGCCGCGCTCAGCGAGGCACTCGAGGGGCGCACCGCCGTCGTCATTGCCCACCGGCTGTCCACCGTGCGCTCCGCCGACCGGATCCTGGTCATTGAGGGCGGCCGGATTGCCGAGCAGGGCACGCACGCTGAACTGCTGGCCTTGGAGGGCCGCTACGCCGAGCTGTACCGGACCCAGTTCCTCAGCGATACCCCGGTGGCCGGTTTGGCCTGACTGCGGCGGTCCGGCCCGCGCCGGGAGGGTGGCCGCGTGGCGGGTGTGGTCCGCCCGCTCAATGACTAGAGTTGCTCTGGGTCCCACACGTCGAAGAAGTGGAAAGCGGGTGCAATGCAGCGCGGAACCAACCTGGGCCGCCTGGGCGGCTACAACCAGGCCGTGATCCTTAACGCCATCCGACGTGCCCGCGGGGGAATCGCCCGGGTGGAACTGGTGGAGAGCACCGGGCTGTCCCCGCAGACCATCTCCAACGTGGTGCGCCGGCTGGTGGACGAGGGCCTGGTGCGCGAGGACCGCAAGACGGTCAGCGGGCCCGGAAAACCGCGCACGGTCCTGCAGCTGGAACTTTCCAGCCGGCTCGCCATCGGCATCCACCTCGACCCCGTGGTCATGACCCTGGTCATGCTGAACCTCGACGGCGAGGTGGTTGCGCGTGCCCGGCACGATGTTCCCGCCGCCGGGCAGCCGGACGGGATGGCCGCCGCGATGGCCGCGGCCACGGAGGCGCTCATCGCCGCTTCCGGAATCGAACGCCACCGCATCCTGGGCATCGGGCTGGCCGCGCCCGGGCCGATCGACGCGGTCGAAGGGATGGTGGTGGATCCGCCGATGATGCGCGAGTGGACTTCGGTGCCGCTGCGCGAACCCCTGCGCGACCTGACGGGCCTGCCGGTGCTGATGGACAAGGACACGACGGCCGCGGCGGTGGCGGAACTGTGGGCCAGCGAACGGCGGGAGCCCGAGAACTTCGTGTTCGTTTACCTGGGCACGGGCCTGGGCGCCGGCATCGTGCTCGACGGACAGGTGCTGCGCGGCGCCTCCAGCAATATCGGGGAGATCGGCCATTTTCCGGTGGAGGCGGAGGTCCCGCCGTGTGACTGCGGGAAACGCACCTGCGTGGGCATGGCGCTGAACTTCGGCACGCTGTTCCGGCAGGCCATGGAGGCCGGCATCTTCCCGGCCGGCGCCGAGCTGGGGGACCGCCATCAGGCCACCGAAAGGATCGTCACGCTCTGCCGCATGGCCAGCGAGGGGGAGCCGGCGGCCGCGGCGATCATCGGCCGGGCCGCCGGGTTGCTGGGCGGAACCGTGGGGCAGGTGGCCAACATCCTGGACGTGGACCGGGTCATCTTCGGCGGCCCGCTGTGGGACGGATTGGACGAGCTCGCGCTGCCCATCCTGCGGGAGGAAATCAACAAACGGTTCGTCTCGCGGGCGATCCACGAGGTTGACGTGGTGTCGTCCCCGCTGGGCTTCGAGGTGGGGGCCATCGGCGGCGCCTGCCTGGTGCTGGATGACGCGCTCTCGCCCAAGGCCAGCGGGCTGATCCTGGGCGGCTAGCCGGGACGCGGGCAGGGGTGCGGTTCACACAGCGACGTCGGCGTCATCGGACCGGGCCGCCGCCCTGACGGGTTCAGGAGTTGCTTTATTAAATCCAATCGATTTAGATATATGGTGACGGCAGTGCCTGGAGTGCTCACGCTTTGGGAAAATGAACGGTCCCTTCAGCGGCTCACGTGCTTCAGGGGAACGGCTCGGCCGTCGGCCAACAGGCGGCGGGAAGATACTGCTGGCTCCGGCGAACGGGAAGAACCGGAACCAGCGGTCCCAGCTGACGGGAATTCCTGGCCGCTTTGGTGGAAGGCACTACAGCCGGCTACCGTCTGTGCTTCCGTGGGGGGTTGCACAGGCGGCGGTCGGCTGCCCTGGTTAACGGGCCGGGCGCGGCCGCCGCATTTCGCCGACAGGGCCGGCGGTGAAGTGCCCCCGGGCAGATTCGAACTGCCGACACCCGCTTTAGGAGAGCGGTGCTCTATCCCCTGAGCTACGGGGGCAACGCCAAAAGCTTAGCTTAAACGGCGCCGCCCGCCGGTGCGGCGGCCGGGCCTCCGGCAGGCCGGGGTTTACGCGTGAAGACCGCGACGACGGCGGCGACCAGGCTCAGCCCGAACAGGACGGACTTGGCGACAGTGAGGAAGCTCGCCAGTGACGCGTCGCCGACCGGGTCCGTGGCCAGCATGGCGTCGACGGCGAGGTTTTCCCCCAGATCCGCTGCCACGTAAAGCACGACGACGGACCAGGCGAGCCAGCGCCAGCCGAGGCGGCGGATTTGCTGCCCCAGCAGGATCAGCCACGTGAAGCCGAACATCAGCGGGAAGATGGTGTCGGCTGTCTTGTGCCAGTAGTTGTATTGCCCGGCACCGTCTTCGCCGAACGCGGTGCGCACCTGCTGGACGTACTCGGTGGAGTATCCGCCGATGAGCGTGTCCGGCATGGCCAGCCCCCCGGTCAGCTGGGAGAACTGCGGCATCACCAGCAGGAACGAGTAGCCGAACAGAAAGGCCGAGGCCGCGGCCCCGGCGATGACGATCAGGTTCGCGTTGCCGGCAGCGCGCTGGGGCGACCGGGTGCTGCCGGGAACGGCAGGCCTCGCGGCGGCGCTGCTGCCGGGGGCTGGGGCCGCCGCCGCACCGTGTTTCTTCGCGCGCTGTGCTGGGGTTTTGGACATACAACCATTATGCCGGGGCGCTCCTGCGTCGGCCGTGGTCGGAAGTCGCCGCCGGCGTCCCGCAGTGTCGGTGGTGGCTAATAGACTTAGGGGACCATGGATTTCCTCACCGACCCGGCGTTCGACCCGCATGTTGCCTCTCCGCCCGCTCCGCATCTGCCCGGCGCCGAAGAGCTGCTCTCGGGGCTGAACCCGCAGCAGGAAGAGGCGGTCAAGCATGCCGGCTCCCCGCTGCTGATCGTCGCCGGCGCCGGATCCGGCAAGACCCGGGTGCTCAGCCATCGCATCGCGTACCTGCTCGCCACCCGCCGCGCACGGCCGGGAGAGATCCTCGCCATCACCTTCACGAACAAGGCCGCCGCGGAGATGCGGGAGAGGATCGAGTCGCTGGTGGGGGACTCGGCCAAGCGGATGTGGATTTCCACGTTCCACTCATCCTGCGTGAAGATCCTGCGCCGCGAAGCCAAGCACGTGGGGTTGAACTCCAACTTCTCCATCTACGACTCGGCGGACACGCTGCGGATGGTCAGCCAGGTGGCCAAGGGGCTGGACCTGGACCCGAAGCGCTTCCCGCCCAAGTCCATCCAGCACAAGATCTCGGCGCTGAAGAATGAACTGATCGACGACGAGTCCTTTGCCTCCACCGCCAACTATTCGGATCCGTTCGAGCAGGCGGTGGCCTCGGTCTACACCGGGTACACCCAGCGGATGCGCCAGGCCAACGCCATGGACTTCGACGACCTGATCGCGCAGGTTGTCTTCATTTTCCAGGCGTTCCCGGCGATTGCGGACTCGTACCGCCGGCGGTTCCGCCACGTGCTGGTGGACGAATACCAGGACACCAACCATGCCCAGTACCGGCTGGTGCGCGAGCTGACCCGGGAGTCCGAGGACGGGTCGGTGCCGGCCGGCGAACTAACCGTGGTGGGCGACTCGGACCAGTCCATCTACGCCTTCCGCGGGGCCGACGTGCGCAACATCGTCGATTTCGAGAAGGACTACGCCAGCGCGCGCACCATCCTGCTGGAACAGAACTACCGGTCGACCCAGACCATCCTCACCGCGGCCAACTCGGTGATCTCCCGGAACCCCGACCGCCCGGCCAAGCGGCTCTGGACCGCCGAGGGCGACGGCGAGAAGATCATCGGCTACGTGGGCGAGAACGAGCACGACGAGGCCCGCTTCATCACCGGGGAGATCGACCGGCTGCAGGACTCCGAGGGCATCCGCCCCGGCGACATCGCCATTTTCTACCGGACCAACGCCCAGTCCCGGTCCATCGAAGACTTGTTGGTCCGGGTGGGGCTGCCCTACAAGGTAGTCGGCGGCACCCGCTTCTACGAACGCAAGGAGATCAAGGACGCGCTGGCCTACCTGCGGGTCCTGGCCAACCCGGACGACGTCGTCAACCTGCGCCGCATCCTCAACGAACCGAAGCGCGGGATCGGCGACCGGGCCGAGTACGCCGTCGCGGCGCTCGCGGAAAGGGACCGGATCTCGTTCATGGACGCGCTGCGCCGGGCGGAGGAGGCGCCCGGCATGGCCACCCGGTCGGTGAACGCGGTCGCCGGCTTCGTGAAGCTTATCGACGACCTGGCCGAGGTGGCCGCCGGGTCCGGTGCGGCGGCCGCGCTGGAGGCCGTGCTGGAGCAGACCGGCTACCTGGCGATGCTGCGCCAGAGCAGCGACCCGCAGGATGAATCCCGCGTGGAAAACCTGGCCGAACTCGTGGCCGTGGTGCGCGAATACGAACGGGACAACCCGGAAGGGTCGCTGTCCGAATTCCTGGAACAGGTGGCGCTGGTGGCCGACGCGGACCAGGTGCCCGACGCCCCGGACAGCGAGGCGGCACGGCTGGCCCAGGACCAGGGCGTGGTGACGCTGATGACGCTGCATACCGCCAAGGGACTGGAGTTTCCGGTGGTCTTCCTCACCGGCATGGAACACGGAATCTTCCCGCACCAGCGCTCCATGACCGACCCGACGGAGCTGGCCGAAGAGCGCCGGTTGGCCTACGTCGGCCTGACCCGCGCCCGCCAGCGGCTGTACCTGACCCGGTCCGAGTCGCGCAGCATGTGGGGCCAGAGCCAGTTCAATCCGGCCAGCCAGTTCATCGAAGAGGTGCCGGCCGAACTCATCGACTGGAAACGCGAAGGCACGGCCCGCCCGACCTTTGCCTCCGCGGGCAGCTTCGGGTCCAGCCGCTACTCGGGATCGCACTGGGGTGCCGGGACCTCGGGCAGCCAGGACATCAGCAACATGCGGGGATCGGCGCCGTCGATCACCAGCGCCAAGACCCGGGCTGGACGGGTGCAGCCGCAGAAGGAAGTCATCGCGCTGTCCATCGGCGACAAGGTCAACCACGCGAGCTTCGGCAACGGGACCGTCCTGGGCCTCGAAGGAGCCGGCGACAAGACGGTGGCCAAGGTCAAATTCGACGCCGGCGAGAAGCGGCTGCTGCTGCGCTATGCGCCGCTGACCAAGATGGGCTGACCCCGCTGGGAGATGCGCCACGTTTGCGACGGCGCATTTGGCAGCGGCATGACGGGGCGCTTACCGTTCTTATCCATGGACCACGTGGACATCAGGACTTTGGAACGGCTGGCAACCCCCGATTTCTGGCTTGACAAGCCGCTGCGCGTTTCGCTGATCCTGCTGGGTGGATTCCTGCTGAACATTGTGCTGCGGATGGTGATCAAACGCGTCACCGGAAAGATCGCCGATGGCGAGACCGCCAAGCTGGACAAATTCGACCCGGCAGCGCCCAAGAACACGAAGGACCCGCGCTACTGGCTGATTCAGGACTCGCCGATCGCCGCGGTTCGCCGGGCCCAGCGCTCGAAGACAATCGGATCGGTGCTGCGTTCGATCACCACCATCGTGCTGGCCAGCGTCACCGCGTTGATGGTGCTCACGGAGCTGGAATTCAATCTTGGCCCGGTACTGGCCAGTGCCGGTATTGCCGGCGTCGCCATTGGTTTTGGCGCCCAGACCCTGGTCAAGGACTACCTGTCCGGGCTGTTCATGGTGGCCGAAGACCAGTACGGCATCGGTGACGTGGTCGACTTGGGCGAGGCATCCGGCACCGTGGAGTCGGTCGGTCTGCGGGTCACGCAGGTGCGCGCCGTGGACGGCACGCTGTGGCACGTTCGCAACGGGGAGATCCTGCGGGTGGGTAACTCCTCGCAGGGCTGGGCGCGGGCAGTGCTGGACATCCCGGTGCCGTACGACTCCGATGTGGAGAAGGTCTCCGAGTTGATCCTCAAGACCGCCATGGAGCTGCGCATGGACGAGGACAACCGCAGGCTGATTTTGGACGATCCGGAGGTCTGGGGTGTGGAGGCACTGACCGGCGAATCCGTGGTGATCCGTTTGGCCATCCGCACGAAGCCGTTGGAACAGTGGGCAATCGCGCGCAAGATGCGGGCCCGCCTTAAGGAAGCGTTGGCCGAGGAAGGCCTGCGCATTCCGCTGCTAAACCAGACCGTGATCAGGGGCAGTGCACCGGCAGCAGCCGCAGCGCAGGGCGGGGGAACCACCGCGCAGGACGGGGACGCTGCCGCGCAGGGCGGGGGAACCACCGCGCAGGACGGGGCCGCCGCCCAAGGCGGGAACACCGCCGTCGTGGATCAGACGGGAGCCGGCGGCAAGAATTAGGTTCGGCGCCGATACCTCAAAGCCGGACACTTCTACAAGTCGTAGAAGTGTGCCCTTGGCCACTAAAGCGGTACTCTGGGACCGGCGCCCGAGGCCAAAGGGGCTAGAGTTCCCCATGGAGCACTGCAGGCATCCGCTCACCGTCCGTGGTCACCGCCACGGCCAACCGCGGACGCCGCTCCGAGTCAGAAACGACTTCGACGTAGAAGGACACAACCCGTGGACCTGTATGAATACCAGGCGCGCGATCTCTTCGAGGCACACGGAGTACCCGTGCTGGCTGGAATCGTTGCGTACACCCCAGAAGAAGCCAAGGCAGCTGCTGAGAAAATTGGCGGCGTAGTTGTCGTCAAGGCTCAGGTGAAGGTCGGAGGCCGCGGCAAGGCCGGTGGCGTCAAGGTTGCCAAGACCCCGGACGAGGCATTCGAATACGCCTCCAACATCCTCGGCATGGACATCAAGGGCCACACGGTCAAGAAGGTCATGATCGCGCAGGGCGCCGACATCGCCGAGGAGTACTACTTCTCCGTGCTGCTGGATCGCGCCAACCGCAACTACCTGGCCATGTGCTCGGTGGAGGGCGGCATGGAGATCGAGCAGCTGGCCGTGGAGCGCCCGGACGCCCTGGCCAAGGTTGCCATCGACCCGGCCGTGGGCATCGACCAGGCCAAGGCCGACGAAATCGTTGCCGAGGCCGGCTTCGCCGAAGACCTTCGCCCCAAGGTCGCCGAGGTCATCGTCAAGCTCTGGGACGTGTTCATCAAGGAAGACGCCACCCTGGTGGAGGTCAACCCGCTGGTCAAGACCGGCGCCGGCGACATCGTCGCCCTGGACGGCAAGGTCTCGCTGGACGAGAACGCCTCCTTCCGTCAGCCCGGCCACGAGGAGCTCGAGGACAAGGACGCCGCGGATCCGCTCGAGGCCAAGGCCAAGGAACTGGACCTGAACTACGTCAAGCTCGACGGACAGGTCGGCATCATCGGCAACGGCGCGGGCCTGGTCATGTCCACCCTGGATGTCGTCGCCTACGCCGGCGAGAAGCACGGCAACGTCAAGCCCGCCAACTTCCTGGACATCGGCGGCGGCGCCTCGGCCGAGGTCATGGCCGCCGGCCTGGACGTCATCCTCAACGACGAGCAGGTCAAGAGCGTGTTCGTGAACGTCTTCGGCGGCATCACCGCCTGCGACGCCGTGGCAAACGGCATCGTCAAGGCCCTGGAAATCCTGGGCGAGAAGGCCAGCAAGCCGCTGGTTGTCCGCCTCGACGGCAACAATGTCGACGAAGGCCGGCAGATCCTGCTCAACGCCAACCACCCGCTGGTCACCCTGGCCCTGACCATGGACCAGGGCGCCGACAAGGCCGCCGAGCTGGCCAACGCCTAAGGACCGAGGAACTAAAACATGTCTATCTTCATCAACAAGGACTCGAAGGTCATCGTCCAGGGCATCACCGGTGGCGAAGGCTCCAAGCACACGGCGCGCATGCTGCACGCCGGCACCAACATCGTTGGCGGCGTGAACGCGCGCAAGGCCGGCACCACCGTCACCCACGGCGAGAAGACCCTGCCGGTCTTCGGCACCGTCAAGGAAGCCGTCACCGAGACCGGCGCCGACGTCTCCATCGTCTTCGTCCCGCCGGCCTTCACCAAGGACGCCGTGGTCGAGGCCATCGAGGCCGAAATCGGCCTCGTCGTGGTGATCACCGAGGGCGTGCCGGTGCAGGACTCCGCCGAGTTCTGGGCGCTGGCACAGTCCAAGAAGGACTCCGACGGCAACCAGATCACCCGCATCATCGGCCCGAACTGCCCGGGCATCATCACGCCCGGCGAGTCGCTGGTGGGCATCACCCCGGCGAACATCACCGGCAAGGGCGGCGTGGGCCTGGTCTCCAAGTCCGGCACGCTGACCTACCAGATGATGTACGAACTACGCGACCTCGGCTTCTCCACCGCCATCGGCATCGGCGGCGACCCGGTCATCGGCACCACCCACATCGACGCCCTGGCCGCGTTCGAGGCCGATCCGGAAACCAAGGCGATCGTGATGATCGGCGAAATCGGCGGCGACGCCGAGGAGCGCGCCGCCGAGTACATCAAGGCCAACGTCACCAAGCCGGTCGTCGGCTACGTGGCCGGCTTCACCGCGCCCGAGGGCAAGACCATGGGCCACGCCGGCGCCATCGTCTCCGGCTCCTCCGGCACGGCCCAGGCCAAGAAGGAGGCCCTCGAGGCCGCGGGCGTGAAGGTCGGCAAGACCCCGTCCGAGACCGCGCACCTGCTGCGCGAGGTCTACCCGGACCACGAGGCACCGTCCAGCCTCTAGGCCCTCCGCCTACGGCATCGAGGCCCGCCACCTGCACAAGGTGGCGGGCTTCGCCCGTTCCCGGCCGCCGCGGCGACGCGGTTAGGCTGGAAAGCACCACCACTGCACAGGAGGCTTCATGCGCGCTGCCATCATCCACGGACCGGGCGACATCCGGGTCGAGGAACGACCCGACCCGGAAATCCTTGCCCCCACCGACGCGATCGTGCGCGTGAGCGCCACCTGCGTCTGCGGCTCCGATCTGTGGCCCTACCGCGGCATCCGCGAGCCGGGCAGGCCGCATCCCATCGGCCACGAACTCATCGGCGTGGTCGAGGCCACCGGCGACGCGGTGCAGGCGCTGTCCGCCGGCGACTTCGTCATCGCCCCGTGGGCCATCAGTTGCGGCGAGTGCCCACCCTGCCGCAACGGCGTGCAAACCTCCTGCGAACGCCGGGCCAGCTGGGGAGGCCGGGACGAACACGGCCTGCCGGTCGACGGCGGGCAGGGCGAAGCCGTGCGGGTGCCCCACGCCGACGCCACGCTTGTTGCGGTGCCCGGCGTGACAGAACCGGGAGAGGAACTGGCCAAGAGCCTGCTCACGCTCTCCGACGTGATGGGGACCGGACACCACGCGGCCATCAGCGCCAAGGTCGGCCCGGGACGCACCGTCGTCGTCGTGGGTGACGGCGCCGTCGGGCTGTGCGGAGTGCTGGCAGCCCGGCGGCTGGGCGCCGAGCGGATCATCGCGATGTCCCGCTACGACGACCGGGCGGCACTGGCGCGCGAATTCGGGGCAACCGATGTGGTGGCGGAACGCGGGAAGGCCGCCGCCGAAAAGGTCAAGGAGCTGCTCGGCGGCGTGCTGGCCGACTCCGTGCTCGAGTGCGTGGGCACGGCGGAGTCCATGGACCAGGCGTTGCGCTGCACCAGGCCCGGCGGTTCCGTCGGGTTCGTCGGCGTCCCCGCCGGCGGCGCCGAACTGCCCATCGGCGTGCTGTTCTCGAAAAACATTGCCGTCGCCGGCGGCGCCGCGCCCACCCGCGAATACCTTCCGGAACTCCTCGAGGACGTCCTGGCCGGGAAGATCAACCCCGGCAAGGTCTTCGACGCGGTCATGCCCCTCGGCGACGCCGCGGAAGCCTACCGGGCCATGGACGAGCGCCGCGCGATCAAGGTGATGCTGCGGCCCTAACCGCGGCCGGGCTTCCCGCCAGCGCGGGCCTAGCCGCGCAGGCGTTCCATGCCGGGGTCGACCAGCGGCTCGGCGGCGACGGTGGCCGGGATGCGGCGGCCGAAGTATTCGATCTCGACGCCGTCTCCCTCCCCGATGTCCGCAGGCAGCCACGCGTACGCCACCGGCCGGCCTACCGTGTGGCCGAAGGCCGCGCTGGTGACGTAGCCGGACGGGACGTCGTCCACGTATACCGGCTCCTTGCCCAGCACCACCGACCGGCCGTCGTCGATGGTCAGGCAGCGCAGCCGGCGGGGCGGCGCGCCCGCGGCGGCCAGCGCGGCGGCGCCGACGAATTCGCCCTTGTCGGCCTTGACCGCGAACCCGAGGCCCGCCTCCTCCGGCGTGTGCTCGGTGGTCATGTCGGTGCCCCAGAGCCGGTAGCCCTTTTCCAGCCGCAGGCTGTTGAATGCGGCCCGGCCGGCGGGGACGATCCCGTGCTCCTGCCCGGCGTCGAACAGCGCGTCCCAGAGCCTGAGCCCCTGGTCGGCCGTGGTGTACAGTTCCCAGCCCAGCTCGCCCACATAGGAGAGCCGCATCGCGGTGACGGAGAGGCCGGCGACGCGCACCTGGGCCGTGCGGAAGTACTTGAGCGAGTCGTTGCTGAAGTCGTCGCTGCTGGCCTTGGCCATCACGCCGCGCGCCAGGGGGCCCCAGAGCCCGATGCAGCAGGTGCCGGCGGTGATGTCCTCGACCCGGGCCCACTGGGCCGGGTCGGCCTGCGATTGCGCGGCCGCCTCGCCGCGCAGGTACTCGTAGTCGGCGTTGTTGTTGATGCCGGCCTGGAACCGCTCGGGGGCCAGCCGGGCCACCGTGATGTCGCTGCGGATGCCGCCACCCGAATCCAGCAACAGGCAGTAAGTCACCGCCCCGGGTTTCTTGTTCAGCTGCCCGGTGCCCAGCCGCTGCAGCAGGGCCAGGGCGCCCGGCCCGGACACCTCCACCCGCTTCAGCGGCGTCATGTCGTACATGGCGACGGCGGTGCGCGTCTTCCACGCTTCGGCCGCGGCGATGGGGGAGTGGTAGCGGGCGGCCCAGGCGTCGCGCTCCGGTTCCCGCCAGTCCTGCGGCAGCGCCGCCAGCAGGGCCGCGTTGGCCTCGTACCAGTGCGGGCGCTCCCAGCCGCCGGATTCCAGGAAGACCGCGCCGAGCTCCTGCTGGCGGCCGAAGAAGGGGCTGGTGCGCAGGTTCCGCGGGGATTCGCGCGGTTGCAGCGGGTGCAGCACGTCGTAGATCTCCACGAAGTTCTGCTGCGACGTCTCGCTGATGTATTCCGGGGCCAGCTGCACGTCTTCGAACCGGCGCACGTCGCCTTCGTGCAGGTCCGTCTGCGACCGCCCGTCCACCAGCAGCTCTGCAACCGCCTTGGCCACTCCCGCCGAATGGGTGACCCACACGGCTTCGGCCAGATAAAAGCCGGCGACGTCCGGCGACTCCCCGATCACCGGGGCGCCGTCGGGGGTGAAGGAAAAGACGCCGTTGAAGCCGTCGGTGATGCCCGCGCCGCGGAGGGCCGGCAGCAGCCGCTGGCTTTCCCGCCAGGACGGTTCGAAGTCCGCCGGCGTGAAGCCCAGCCGCGAGGGCATGCGGTCGTCGGAGACGTCCGCCGGCGCGACAGCCGGCAGCCCGTCCAGGTCCACCGGCATGGGCCGGTGCGCGTAGGAACCGATGCCCAGCCGATCACCGTGCTCGCGGAAGTACAGGTCCGCGTCCTGGTGGCGCAGGATCGGCAACCGGGCGCCGTTGGGCAGTTCGTTCCGGCCGGCCAGCACCGGCAGCGCCGAGGTCTTGACGTACTGGTGCGCCAGCGGAAGCAGAGGCACCGTCATGCCGACCATGGCGCCGATCTTCGGCCCCCAGAACCCGGCACAGCAGACCACGACGTCGGCGGGCACCCTCCCGGTGTCGGTCTCCACCGCGGTGACCCGCCCGCCGTCGTGCTCAATGCCCGTCACGGTGGTGGAACCGCGGAACTCGACGCCGGCGGCGGAGGCGCGGGCGATCAGCAGCCGGACGGCGCGGGCCGCGAGGGCCAGCCCGTCGGAGGGGATGTGCAGGCCGCCGAGCACGTTGCCGGCCGGCAGCAGCGGATGGTGCTTTTCGCATTCATCCGGATCGATCAGCCGTGCCTCCACGCCCCAGGAGGCGGCGAAGCCGGCCCTGCGCTTGAGCTCGTCGAACCGCGCGGGCGTGGTGGCCACCTCCAGCCCGCCCACCTGGTTGAAGCAGGAGATGCCGTCGGCCGTGAGCGAGCGCATTTTGCCCACGGTGTAGCGGGCGAATTCGGTCATGGTCTTGGACGGGTTGGTTTGGAAGACCAGCCCGGGTGCGTGCGAACTCGACCCGCCGGCCAGATGCAGCGGGCCCTGCTCCAGGACGGTCACGTTCGTCCGGCCGCGGGCCGCCAGTTCGTCCGCCAGATTGGCGCCGACGATCCCTGCTCCGATGATGACGATGCGCGGGGAAGTGCTCATGCGGTAATGCTCCTTCAGGTAGCAGGGCGGGGCAAGAGATGCCGGGCCATGCGTTTTGAATGTGAGGCCATGCGTTGTGGGGCGGCGAGTTTGGGGTGCGGCGGGTGGCCCGGTTGCCCCGGCCGCCCGCCGCAGGGCGGCCTAGGCGGGCGGTGGAGCAGCTGCCGGGCACTTCCCTTCGGGACAGGTGTCGTCGCATTCGTGTTTGGTGACCAGGTCGAACCTGCTGCCGCCGTGCTGGCCCACCCCGGATCGGATGGCGCGTTCCACGACGGAGTCGGCCAACCGGCGGCGCAGCGCCAGCGGATCACGGCGCAGGTCCTTGGCCAGCGCAATGCACATCAGCAGCATCACCAGGACGAACGGCAGCGCGACCACGATGGTGATGTTCTTGAGCCCGTTCAGGGCCTCGGCCGGCTGGTCCCCGCCGGCCAGCAACATCACCGCAGCGACTCCGCCGGTCAGCGCGCCCCAGAAGATCACGACGCCGCGGGAGGGCTCTTCGGCCCCGTTGGAACTGAGGGAAGCCATCACCAGCGAGGCCGAATCGGCGCCCGTGACGAAGAAGATCCCTACCAGAACCATCGCCAGGATCGCCACCGCGCCGGCCAGGATGTTCGGCAACGGCAGGTTTTGCAGCAGATCGAAGAGGGCGCCGTCGAAGGAGATGGTCGGTTCGCCGTCGACCATGTCGACCAGCCCGTCGCCGGTATCCGGTGTGGCGTCTGCCGCGGCCTGCACTCCAAAGCTGGCGCCGCCGAAGATCGCGAACCACGCGACGCTCACAACGCTTGGCACCAGCAGCACGCCGGTGACGAACTGGCGGATGGTGCGGCCGCGGCTGATCCGGGCAATGAACATGCCGACGAACGGTGTCCAGGACACCCACCAGGCCCAGTAGAAGACCGTCCAGCCGGACATCCAGCTGCGCAGCGCCTCGTCGCCCACCGCTTCGGTGCGGGAGGCCATCTCGGCCAGGTCGCGGGCGTAATCCCCGACGGCGGCCGGCACCAGGTTCAGGATGAACAGCGTGGGGCCGGCAAGGAACACGATCAGCGCCAGAAGAACGGCCAGCACCATGTTGATGTTGGCCAGCCACTGAATGCCGCGGCGGATTCCGGAGACGGCCGAGGCGATGAAGCAGGCCGTGAGCACGGCGATGATGACCACGAGCACGCCGGTGGCCAGCTCGCCCACCCACCCGTTGAACGCCAAGCCGCTGCCGATTTGCAGGGCGCCGAGGCCGAGCGACGCGGCCGTGCCGAAGAGGGTGGCGAAGATGGCCAGGATGTTGATGAACTTCCCGGCCGGTCCCTCCACCGTCTTGCTGCCGAACAGGGAGGTGAAGATTGCCGAGATCAGCTGTTTGCGGCCCAGCCGGTAGGTGCCGTAGGCCATGGCGATGCCGACGACGGCGTACATCGCCCACGGGTGCAGCGTCCAGTGGAACAGCGAGGTTGCCATCGCCGTCTGGATTGCCTCCGGCGTCTGCCCGTCCACGGTGCCGGGCGGCGGGGCGATGTAGTGGTACATCGGTTCTGCCACGCCGTAGAACATCAGGCCGATGCCCATGCCGGCGGCGAACATCATGGAGATCCAGGAGATGGTGCGGAACTCCGGCTTTTCGCCGTCCTTGGACAGCGGGATGTTGCCGAACCGGCCGATCGCCAGCCACAGCACGAAAACCACGAAGAGCGAGGCCAGCAGGATGAAGAGCCAACCGGTATTCTCCATCACCCAGTTCAGTACGGTGACCGAGGTGGTGCCGAGATGCTCGGTGGCCAGGAAACCCCAGGCCACGAAAGCGACGGCGAGGGCGCCGGCCACGGCGAAGACTGTCTTGTCCAAGCCTCCGCTCGTCCGCTGGCGGCCCGCCAGCGCCTGCTCGTTCTCGCTCTCCCGAAGCTCGGCCAGGATCCGGGCGTCCTCCTCGGTGCCCGCTTGATCCGGCGGCGCATTGGCCGGTCTGTCGGAGGGCTCCTGGGCCAGCACCCGCTGCACCTCGTGGTCGGGTGGGCCATCATCAACTGCAAGATCGTTGTTCACTGACATCTGGTTCCTTTGGTGGATGACGAAGGCCCGGCTACACGAACCCGTCGACCTGCAGGCCGGGCGGGAGATTCGGGGCCTCTTCTGATTCCTGGACCATGATGATGCCGTCCACGACGGAGACACCGTGGACGCGGACCGGGAGTTTTGCCGGCGGCGCGTCAACGACGCCGGTACGCAGATTGAACTTCGACGCGTGCAGCGGGCACTCGACTTCGCAGCCCTCTACCCAGCCGTCCGCCAGCGAGGCGTCCTGGTGGGTGCACGTGTCGTCAATGGCAAAGAGCTCGCCCTCTTCCGTGTGGAAGACGGCGATGGGAGGCGAAGTGTCAAGCCGGATGGCGTCGCCGGGGGTTAGCTGGCTTAAGGGGCAGGCCTGATGCATGGGGGCGCCTTCTTTCGCAACGACACAGCGTGCCAAGTTCCGTCGTGAACAACGGCGTTCACGATAGGCAACAGTGTGCCGGGTCACATTCCGTTGTCAAGGGTTTGGAGAAATTCTTTTCTGCGGGTCCTTACCCCTTGACACACGCGGAATCCGTCTTCAAGCTGTTTCACATAGCGCGTCGTGTTGCGTCAGGCGCTGCTTCTTCGGAAAACGTGGACCCTCATGCTGTGAAAGGCCCTATCCATGCAGACCCTTGTTGTCATCGGAGCTTCGCTGTCCGGGCTTTCTGCGGCCCGGGCGGCACGGAACCAAGGTTTTGCCGGCCGCCTGATCGTCGTTGGAGCGGAAGTGCATCCGCCCTACGACCGTCCGCCGCTGTCCAAGGACTTCCTGGCGGGCCGGGTCTCGGAGGCGGACCTGGCATTAGTCGACGGGGACGACGAGTTGGCCGCGGAATGGATTTTGGGTGTGACGGCCATAGGCCTCGACCCGGAGTCGATGACCGTGTCGCTCAGCGACGGACGGAGCCTCGCCGCGGACGGACTGGTCCTGGCCACCGGGTCCTCCGCCCGGGTACTCCCCGAAGTCGATGGCTGCGCGAACGTTTTCACCCTCCGCACGTTGGACGATGCCCGTGCGCTCCGCGGTCATCTGCTTCCCGGCCGGAAAATGGTGGTGATCGGGGCAGGCTTCATCGGCGCCGAGACCGCTTCGACCGCCCGTGACGCGGGCCTCGACGTCACCGTGGTGGAGCGGTCTCCTGCCCCACTGTCCGGCGCCCTGGGCGTCGAGATGGGTGCGGCCGTCGCCGGGCTGCACTTGGCCGGCGGGGTGGAGATGCTGTGCGGCACATCTGTCCGGTCCTTCCGCACCAGCGGCGGAAACGTCAGCCACGTGGTGCTCGACGACGGGCGGGAACTTCCCGCCGACATCGTCTTGGTGGGCATCGGCGGGCAACCGAACACCGACTGGCTGCTCGGCTCCGGAATAGAGTTGGGCAACGGCGTGCTCTGCGACTCGGCGGGCCGCACCAGCGTCTCCTCGGTGGTGGCCGTCGGGGACTGCGCGGCCTGGTGGGACCCGCGGGCAGGGGCGCACCAGCGGGTTGAGCACTGGACCGGGGCCTTGGAGCAACCTGCCGTTGCAGTGGCAGCGCTGTTGCAGGACACCGCGACCCTGCCGCCGGTCAATCCGCCCTATTTCTGGTCCGACCAATACGGCTCGCGCATTCAGTTTGCCGGCCACGTGCACGGCCACGACCGGGTTGAAATTGAACACGGCTGCCTCGAAGACAACAGCTTCCTCGCCGTCTACTATGCCGGAGCCGACCCCGTTGCCGTGCTGGGTGTCAACCAGGTCCGCCAGTTCACCAGGTGGCGCAAATTCCTCAACCGGGAAGCCGAACGGCACCTGGGCGTACTTTCAGCCGAATTCGCCGCCGCATCCTGAGCAACGCACCCATTCTCCCGCTGCCAGTTCTGTTCAAAGGAGTTCGCATGACCGCCGAAATGGTTTCGGATAGCCTGATCGCCACCCTGCCCGGCCATACCTATGTTGACGACGACGTCTTTCGGGCCGAGCAGGAACGCATCTTCGAGCAGATGTGGTTCTGTGCGGTCAGGTCCGCCGACCTTGACAAAGCCGGCGCCTATCGGACGGTGCAGGTTGGCCGCGAATCGGTCATCGTGACCCGCAACCGCAAAGGCACCGTCCGTGCGTACTACAACATCTGCCGGCACCGCGGCGTCAAACTTTGCATGGAAGAGAGCGGTGAGGCGGGACGTTCGTTCCAATGTCCCTACCACGCCTGGACATACGACTTCGATGGCAAGCTCATCGCGGCGCCCAATCTCACCAAGATGCCCGATATCGACCGGCAAAAGTACGGGTTGGTGGATGTTCCGGTGCGCGAATACCTGGGTTACGTGTGGTTGTGCCTCGCGGAGGAACCGCCGTCGTTCGACGACGACGTGGTGGGGGCGATCGAAGAGCGCCTGGGCGACGCCGGCGCGATCGACGGCTACGACATCGCCAACCTCAGCCTGGGCCGGCGGATCAGGTACGACGTGAAGGCCAACTGGAAGCTGATTATCGAGAACTTCATGGAGTGCTATCACTGCGCGACCATCCATCCGGAGCTGACGGAAGTGCTGCCGGAGTTCGCCGATGGACTGGCCGCGCAGTATTTTGTGGGCCACGGCGCCGAATTCGGCGAGGACGTTAAGGGCTTCACGGTGGACGGGTCGGAAGGCTTGGAACGGATTCCGGGCATCGCCGACGACCAGGACCGGCGCTATTACGCGGTGACCATCAGACCCACGGTCTTCCTGAACCTGGTGCCGGACCACGTGATCATCCACCGGATGTTTCCGTTGGCCGCGGACCGGACAGTGGTGGAGTGCGACTGGCTGTACATGCCCGGCGTGGTGGAAGCCGGAAAGGACCTCACGGCCTCCGTCGAGCTCTTTCACCGGGTGAACCAGCAGGACTTCGACGCGTGCGAACGCTGCCAGCCGGCGATGGGCTCCAAGATCTACGCCAACGGCGGCGTGCTGGTTCCCAGCGAACACCACATCAGCGCGTTCCACGAGTGGGTCACGGCCCGACTGGCCGGAGAGCCCGCCGCCGCCGTCGTCAAATGACAGCCGGGCGCCGGCGTCGTCATTGGGTAGCCGGCGGCGGTCAGCTGTCCCGGGAGTAGCCCATCCGGGCGCTGATGTCCTGCCCGGCCTGCTTGATGTCCTCGACCAGCCCGTCAATCTGCTCGGGCTTGAACCGGAAGGCCGGGCCCGAAATGCTGACGGATCCGATAACGGTTCCCAGGTGGTCCCATACCGGAACAGCAATGGAATTCAGGCCGATCTCGAATTCTTCCTTGACGACGGCGTAGCCCTGGGCGGAGACCTGGAGCAGCTCCTTTTCCAGTTTCTGCCGGGAGGTGATCGTGTTCGCGGTCTGCGCCGGCAACCGGGTTTGCTTCACGATCTTGAGCCGGTCTTCGGAGGTGAGCCCCGCCAGCAGGACCTTACCGCTGGACGTGGCGTGGAGGGGCGTCAGACTGCCGATCCAGTCGGACATCGCCAGAGTGGAGGTGCCCCGCGCCTGGTCCACGTTGACGGCATAGTTGGAACGCAGGACTGCCAGGTTCACGGTCTCCTTGTACTGTTCCGCCAGTCGTTCCAGCACGGGCCGTGCCTCGCGCACCAGGCTCAGGTTCCCCGGGATCGAGTTCGCGAGCCGCAGGATGCTAAAGCCGAGCTGGTATTTGCCGCGCTCGCTGTTCTGCTGCACCATGCCGCGCTGGTCCAAGGACGCCAGCAGCCGCGACGCGGTGGACTTGTGCACGCCCATTTCCTCGGCGATGTCGCTGACGCCGGCGGCGCCACGGCGCGCCAGGATCTCGAGCACGGTGATGGCGCGGTCCACAGACTGCACACCGCGGTTCAGGTTCTCAGGCGACGCCTCGTCGTCGAACTCTTCAGGATCGGCCATAGGACCATAATCTCATTGCGGCAGGGCGCGGTGGGCCCGCACGGCGAAGCTGGTCCTACAGTGCCGCGACGGATTCAGGGTCGGCGGCGCGTGCCTGCGCCACGGTAGGGGAGAATTCGCGGGACAGGGCGGCAGCCATGCCGGCCGATGCCCGCTCGAGGAGGATTTTGCCCTTGCCGGCGGTCGCCTCGGCCGCGGAGGAAAGGCAGCCGGAGGCCGGTGTCAGTTCGGGGTTGACGGGCAGGACATCGTAGTTCGGCAGGACGGCGGGGGGAGCGTCGACGACCTTGTCCATGCGGACGCGCTCCGGGTAGAGGTGCAGCATGAGCGAGGTTTCCAGCACGCCGCCGTGCTCCAGGTCCCAGCCGGTGAAGCCATCCGGGTACAGCTCGGTGATGGTCCGCTCGTCAACGAAGTCCCAGTAGGAGAGCAGCACTACCTTGACGTCCTGGACGCCGCTTTGGTGCAGTTCGCGGAGCGCCAGGTCGACGCCTTCGTACAGGAACTGGTAGTTCTCGAAATGGCCGTTGATGAAGGCAATGTTCCGGGCACCGTGCCGGGCAAATTCCAGGGTGAGCGTCTTGGCGATGGAAATGACCGTCGCGGCGTCGAGGCTGGTGGTGCCGGGGAGGTGGTTGCCGCCCCCGGAGCGTTGCTGGGACTTGTACCCGTAGACGACGGGAGCGGCGACAACACCACCGATGGATGACGCCGTCGCACCGGCCAACGCCGTAGACAGGAGAACATCCACGTTGAGCGGCATATGCGGCCCGTGCTGCTCAATGGAGCCGACCGGGATCAGCACGACGGCGTTGTCGTCGGCGATGCGTTCCCGATAGGTAAAGGCGTCGAGTTCTTCCATGTACACGCTGGCAGGCATGCTTGCTCCAAACGATCGTTGTGCGGCTCATTCGCGATGGGCGGTGGATTGCAGGTGGTGCTGCCGGGGCGGGACCAAACGGCCCCGCCCCGGCAGGTCGGGTCAGGCCTGGATGATGTTGTTCTCGGGGCCGAAACCGAACTTAGTGATGTTTTCCACGCTGTCTTCGCCGATGACGAGGATGTCGTGTTCGCGGTAGCCGCCGGCACCGGGTTCGCCGTCGGCGACGGTGATCATCGGCTCCATGGAAACGACCATGCCCGGTTCCAGGACGGTGTCGATGTCCTCGCGCAGTTCCAGGCCTGCCTCGCGTCCGTAGTAATGCGAGAGGACGCCGAACGAGTGGCCGTACCCGAACGTGCGGTTCGCCAGCAGCCCGTGGCCGATGTAGATCTCGTTCAGCTCGGCGGCGATGTCCTTGCAGACGGCGCCGGGCTTGATCAGTTCCAGCCCGCGGCGGTGCACCTCTACGTTGATGTTCCACAGCTCGAGCGAGCGTTCGTCCGGCTCGCCCAGGAACAGGGTCCGTTCCAGCGCGGTGTAGTAACCGGAGGTCATCGGGAAGCAGTTCAGGGACAGGATGTCCCCGCGCTGCAGCTTGCGGGTGGTGGCCCAGTTGTGCGCACCGTCGGTGTTGATGCCGGACTGGAACCAGACCCAGGTGTCACGGACTTCGCGGTGCGGGAAGGTGCGGGCAATCTCGTGGACCATGGCCTCGGTGCCGATCAGTGCCACTTCGTACTCGCTGATGCCTTCCCGGATGGCCGCCTTGATGGCCTCGCCGCCCAGGTCGCCGATCCGTGCACCGTGCTTGATGACCTCGATTTCCTCGGCCGACTTAATCATCCGCTGGCGCATCGCGTCCTGCGAGACGTCGAGCAGTTCGGCGCCGTCGAAGGCGGCCTGGATGCGCTGGCGGGTCATCAACGGCAGGGCATCGTCCTCGACACCGAGGCGGCGTGCGCTGACGCCGCGCTGGCGCAGGGCTTCCTGGAGGCCGAAGTAGAAGTTGTCTCGCTTCCAGTCCGTGTAGACGATGTTCTCGCCGTAGCTGGTGCGCCATGGCATTCCGGCGTCGATGTTGGCGGTGACCGTGACCGAGTCGTCTGCGGTGACGACCAGGGCGTAGTTGCGGCCAAACGTCGTGTACAGGAAGTCCGAGTAGTACTTGATGCCGTGGTAGCTGGTCAGGATGACCGCGTCGAGCTCCTTGGCGGCCATAATCTGCCGCAGCCCGGCCAGGCGGCGTTCGAATTCCGCATCGGAGAAGGTCAGCTGCTGCTTCTCACCGTTGTGCAGGACCTTCAGGCGCTCGAGCTCGGACACGCTGTTGGCGGAGGGGGAGGCGGGGGCGATGGTCATTGGATCTCCTTCATGGTGTTTCTGTGTGCGGGAAAGGTGGCTTTGAGGTTGGTGCGGCCACGCATGTTGATGCGTCGGTCCGCCGGCTAGGCCGTGGGTGCGGGGGTGCGGTCCTCCGGGGCATCCGGGGCCTCCGGTGCCAGCACGGCAACGGAGCCTGCGGGATGGTCGGCCTCGACCAACGCTGTTTCGCAGTCGCCGTGGTCCTTCAGGAATTCCTCGTCGGAGCTGTCCTGCTTCAGGCCGAGCGGAATGCCGGCGGCAATCCGAGAGCGGAACCGGGAGTATCCGAGCAGGAAGTACACCGTGGCCGAGGTGATGGTCCCGCCCAGCCAGGAGAAATCGATGCCTCCGACAGCGGTCGCGATGGGTCCCTGGAGGACCGGAACCGAGCCGTACATGCACATCCAGGTCATGAAGATGCCGGCGAAGAAGGCGATGAAAGCCGCCGGGTTGAAGGCCTTGAGCTGGGTGTCGGACGGCGAGCGGAAGAGGTAGCTGAAGTTCTTATGGTGGCGCTCAAACACGAAGTAATGAACGGCCATGATCCCGCCCCAGGTCGCGACCCACGCTGCGATCGCGATGATCCAGTTGTGCAGCATGTGGGCAAAGTCAGTCGCGAACATGAAACCGATGACCGCCGCCATTGCCAGGCCACCGACGACGATGGACAGCTTCTTGCGGGAGATCTGGATGTCCAGGGCCTGTGTGGCGACGCCGAACGTGTACATGTTGATGATGTTGGTTGCGATGGGTCCGTGGATGACCAGCAGGATCACCGGAATGGCGAACGCTCCGTAGCTTTCCACGATCAGCTGGCCGGGATCGGCCGTGCCGTTCTTTGTCGCCAGGCTGGCGCCCAGGACGCCGAGCCAGACCACCGGGAGGAACTGCCCGAGGACGCTGACGACATAAAGCTTTGCGGGCCGGATCTTCTTGCTCACGAAGCGGGAGTAATCGGGAGCGTAGGTAAACCAGCCGATGCCCCAGCCGATGCCGATGGCGGTCATGATCGAGGACATGGCAGCGATCCTCGGCATGCCGGTGAGAACCTCGCCCACGGGTCCCTGGTAGCTCCAGTCGATGTCCAGCTGCGTCCAGGCCACGATTGACATGGCAATGAGGACCAGGACGGTGGGCGGCATGGTGATCCGCTCGAAGCGGGAAATGGCGCGGTAGCCGCGGTAGCAAATGGCCACCTGGATCGACATGATGACGGCAGCCGTGCCGATGCGCCACCCCAAGTTGGTGGCCGCAGGATCAACCCAGCCGATCATTCCGAACAGCGCCATGATCAGGTCCAGGATGACCCACGTGTTGACGGCGGACCATCCGATGGCGATCACGGCCTGGATGGCTGCGGGTAGGTAGGCGCCCCTGCGGCCGAACGCTCCGCGGGCCAGCAACATGCCGGTAGCTCCGGTGCGCTGCCCGAGGATTACGAAGAAGCCGAAGCCAAGCATGCCAATGACGTTGCCGGCAATGAGCACGGTGAGGGTATCGGCAAGGCTCAATCCGAGGTGGATGCCCAGGGCACCCAGGATCCAGTTGATCGGGGCGACGTTGGCGCCTGCCCAGATCCAGAACTGGCCGGACAGCTTTGTGGTACGGGCCGATTCGGGAACCGGCTGCAGGATGTCTTCTACGTGTTGGGTGGCCTGTTCGGATTTCGTGGCGGATCTCTGGCTCATGGCGGGTCTCCTGACGATTTGCAACGCGAGGCGGAGCAGGACTTCACCCAGACTAGGAGGTGATGCAGCTCACAGCGTATAGTCGGACCGTAACCACTTAGGTGCACGGAGGGTGACGGACTGTCCCCCCTACGCCGGTCGGGCTGCTCAGAGGCGGGATTATCCATGGTCGTGATGTTGTCGGATGTGCTTGGGCTTGAACTGATGCAGCGCGCCAGTCCGTTGGTCCGGGCCGGCAAAAGCCAGATTCCCGGCGGCAAGGTCAGATGGGTGCATTCGAGCGAAGTTTTGGAAATAGCGCCGCTGCTGCGCGGCCAGGAGCTGCTGCTGAGCGGCGGGGACGCCTTGTTGAACCTCCGGCCCGCCGCACAACACGAGTACATCCGCAGCCTGGCGGCCCGGCACGTGACGGCCTTGGCGATCCAGACCGCAGGCTCCGGCCGCTCCCTCTCGGCCGAGCTTGTGGAGGCAGCCGAAGAGGTGGGGCTGCCGCTGATCGAGCTGCGGCGCGTGGTCCCGTTCGTGGAGATTGCGGAAGAAGTCAATCGGAAAGTCGTGTCTGAACATGTCACGGCCCTGCAAACCGCCGATTCCATCTCGCAGCGCTTGGCGGAACGCCTGGCTTCTTCCGGTCCGGCACTGAGCCCCCTGATCGAGATTGTCTCGCAGTCGCTGCGGATCGAGGCGGCGCTGCTGGACCCCAGCGGGACCGTCTTGGAGTTCGCCGGCGGCTTCCCGCCCGACCCCACCTCCGTGAATGTGGAATCGGACATTTTCGTTGGCAGCCTGGTGTCGGCGCGCCTGCGGCTGCAAAGCCGCCGGGATGTTGCCCCGGAGCTGCTGAAGACGGTGGGGGAGCGGATCGGCGGCATTCTGGCGCTCGCCGTGTCGCAGCAGCACAGGCCGACGGCGCAGCAGATTGCCCACACCGCCCTGATGCGGGCCGTCATCAGCGGCGCCGGCGCCTCCCAAATCCACGAGTTGTGCACCGCCGCGGGCCTCTCGACAGTGCAACCCGCCTTCGTCATGGTGTTTCGCCGGATTGGGCTGACCAGCGTACGCGGAGTGGCCGAAAGGATCCTCAAAAACCGGTGTCCCGACGCCCGGACCTATCTGGACGGCGAGAGCCTGTGCGCCCTGGTCCAGCTCAGCATCAGCGGCACGCGCCAAGAGCGGCGGGAAATCCTGGCCGGATTGCGTGAGGACTTCCGCGGCCTGGCGGTGGCGGGTGCGATCGGGCCGACGGTTGCCACGCCGTTGCACGCCCACTCGTCCCTGGTCGAGGCCAGGCTGACCCAAGCGGTGGGGCCCCCGGACGACCTGGAAAGCAACATCCGCGACTGCGAGGACTTTGTCCTGGAGCGGCTGGCGGCCCGCGAGCTCTCCGGACCTGTCGCCGGACGAATCACCCAGGAACTGCTCGGCGAGCTGTTGGACTACGACCGGAAGCGGGGGACGCGGCTGCTGGACACCCTCGACGCCTGGCTTATGAGCGGCTGCAATTCCGCAGAGACTGCGCGGATCCTGTTCGTGGAACGCCAAACGCTGCATAAGCGGCTGCGCAAGATTTTCGATCTCATCGGCGAAGACCCCCGGGGCACGCCCAAGATGTCCGGGCTCAACCTGGCGGTCCGCCTGGCCAAGAACCCCTCGCCCGCCGAAATCGGCGGCTGAACGTTCCGCCAAAGACACCTTCCCCGCGCTACAACACCGCGCGGATGGCCTTTTCGAAGCCGGTGATGTGCTCGAGGGCCAGGCCGGCAGCGTGGTCCGCGTCGCCGTCGACAATTGAGTCCAGCAGTTCCACGTGCTCGGTGATGTGGCCGGCGACGGACGGCACCTTATCCAGCACGAGGCACCAGATGCGGGTGGCCAGGTTGTCCAGCCTGATCAGGGTGTCCTCGAGGTAGGGATTGCCCGCGGCGCGATAGATGGCGCGGTGCACGCTGAGGTCGTAACGCATCAGGTCGTGTTTGGCGGGCCGGGCGTCGTCGAGCTTTCCGATGTCCCGCGCCAGCTGCGACAGTTCTGCGCGCATGGCCTCCCCGGCCGACTCCGCTGCCTTGCGGGCCGCCAGGGGTTCCAGCACGCGGCGCAGTTCCGACACGGCGGCCAGCTCGGTGATGTCCACGATGGTCGCGAAGGTCCCGCGGCGCGGATAGGAGATGACCAGGTGATCGATCTCCAGTTTCTTCAGGGCCTCGCGCACCGGGGTGCGGCCGAAGCCGAGTTCCGCCGCCAGCTGCCCGTCATTGATGGGCGCGCCAGGGCGGATATCCAACATGATCAGCTTGTCCCGCAGCGCCCGGTAGGCCTGCTCGGCCAGCGACAGGTGCTCGGTCCCGGCATCGGTTTCCGCGGTGATGCTCATGATGCTCCTAATGGTCCGCTGACCTGGTCGGGGTCCTGCCGGCCGAAAACTGGATGCCGGAAGGAACCTCTTGACGGGGTGTGATCTCCCCCATACTATTGCAATCAGTTCTGATATATCAGTCACACATTAGTTGTGATTGATCAGGTTCTTCGAAGGAGAAGTCGGATGGTGAACACGCTGACAACCGGATTGGCTGCGGCCGATCCCGAGGTGGCCGGTGCCATTGCGCGGGAGCTGGAACGCCAGCAGTCCACGCTGGAGATGATCGCGTCGGAAAACTTCGCCCCCACCGCGGTGATGGAGGCCCAGGGGTCGGTGCTGACCAACAAGTACGCCGAGGGCTACCCGGGCCGGCGCTACTATGGCGGCTGCGAGCACGTGGACGTGATCGAGCAGCTGGCCATCGACCGGGTCAAGGCACTGTTCGGTGCGGAAGCCGCCAACGTCCAGCCCCACTCGGGTGCCCAGGCCAACGCCGCGGCCATGTTCGCGCTGCTGTCCCCGGGAGACACCATCCTGGGCCTGAACCTGGCACACGGCGGGCACCTGACCCACGGCATGAAGATCAACTTCTCCGGCAAGCTCTACAACGTCGTGCCCTACGGGGTCTCGGAGTCCGACCACCGGATCGACATGGCAGAGGTGGAGCGCCTCGCCGTCGAGCACAAGCCCAAGCTGATCGTGGCCGGCTGGTCCGCCTACACCCGCCAGCTGGACTTCGCGGAGTTCCGGCGGATCGCCGACGAGGTCGGCGCCTACCTGATGGTGGACATGGCGCACTTCGCCGGCCTGGTGGCCGCCGGACTGCACCCGAACCCGGTGCCGTACGCCGACGTCGTCACCACCACCACGCACAAGACGCTGGGCGGCCCGCGCGGGGGCGTGATCCTGTCCAAGCAGGAGCTGGCCAAGAAGATTAACTCCGCGGTGTTCCCCGGCCAGCAGGGCGGCCCGCTGGAGCACGTGGTGGCAGCCAAGGCCGTGGCCTTCAAGTTTGCCGCCTCCGACGAGTTCGCGGACCGCCAGCAGCGGACCCTCGAGGGCTCGCGGCTGCTGGCCCAGCGGCTGCTGGCCGACGACGTGGCGGCCGCCGGCATCAGCCTGGTCAGCGGCGGCACCGACGTGCACCTGGTCCTGGTGGACCTGCGCAACTCGGAACTGGACGGCCAGCAGGCCGAGGACCGGCTGCACTCCATCGGCATCACCGTCAACCGCAACGCGGTCCCGTTCGATCCGCGCCCGCCGATGGTTTCCTCCGGCCTGCGGATCGGCACCCCTGCCTTGGCCACCCGCGGCTTTGGCGCCGCCGAATTCACCGAGGTGGCAGACATCATTGCCGCCGCCCTGACCCGTGCACCGGACGAGGAGCTGCTCACCGAGCTCCGCGGCCGCGTGGCCCTGCTGGCGGAGAAGTTCCCGCTTTACCCCAACCTGAACGCCGAGCCGAACGGAGCCGAATAATGGCCGATCTGCTGCCCGAGCACCCGGACTTCCTCTGGCGGAATCCGGAGCCGAAATCCTCATACGACGCCGTGATCGTCGGCGGCGGCGGCCACGGCCTGGCCACCGCCTACTACCTGGCCAAAAACCACGGCATGACCAACATCGCGGTGCTGGAACGCG
This sequence comes from Arthrobacter sp. Y3224055, assembly GCF_059090825.1. NCBI lineage: Bacteria > Bacillati > Actinomycetota > Actinomycetes > Micrococcales > Micrococcaceae > Arthrobacter > Arthrobacter sp. Y3224055. The sequence continues at coordinate 93,367 of NZ_JBNHGB010000008.1, forward strand.
GCTGGCTGGCCGGCGGCAACATGGCCCGCAACACCACGATCATCCGCTCCAACTACCTCTGGGACGAGAGCGCGGGAATCTACGAGCACTCGCTCAAACTCTGGGAGCAGCTGCCGGAGGAACTCGAATACGATTTCCTCTTCTCCCAGCGCGGCGTGATGAACCTGGCCCACACCCTGCAGGACGTGCGCGAGAGCATCCGCCGGGTGAACGCCAACCAGCTCAACGGCGTGGACGCCGAGTGGATCACCCCGGACCAGATCAAGGAACTGTGCCCCATCATCAACACCGGGGACGACATCCGCTACCCGGTGATGGGGGCGACCTATCAGCCCCGCGCCGGCATCGCCAAGCACGACCACGTGGCCTGGGCCTTCGCCCGCAAGTGCGACGAAATGGGCGTGGACATCATCCAAAATTGCGAGGTCACCGGATTTATCAAGGACGGCGACCGGGTTGTCGGCGTCGAAACCAGCCGCGGCCGGATCAACGCCGGCAAGGTCGGCCTGGCCGGCGCGGGACACAGCTCGGTGCTCGCCGAACTGGCCGGCTTCGAACTGCCCATCCAGTCGCACCCGCTGCAGGCGCTCGTCTCCGAGCTGCACGAGCCGGTCCACCCCACGGTGGTCATGTCCAACCACGTCCACGTCTACGTCTCCCAGGCACACAAGGGCGAACTGGTCATGGGCGCGGGCATCGACACCTACAACGGCTACGGCCAGCGCGGCGCCTTCCACGTCATCGAGGAACAGATGGCGGCCGCCGTCGAGCTCTTCCCGATCTTCGCCCGCGCCCACGTGCTGCGGACCTGGGGCGGCATCGTCGACACCACGATGGACGCCTCGCCGATCGTGTCCAAGACGCCGATCGACCAGCTCTACGTGAACTGCGGCTGGGGCACCGGCGGGTTCAAGGGAACGCCCGGCGCCGGCTACACCTTCGCCCACACCATCGCCACGGACGAACCGCACCCGCTGAACGCCCCGTTTGCCCTGGACCGGTTCGAGACCGGACACCTCATCGACGAACACGGCGCCGCCGCCGTGGCCCACTAGGAAGGAAGACCGAGATGCTTCTGATCGAATGCCCCTGGTGCGGGCCGCGCGACGAGACCGAATACCACTACGGCGGCCAGGCCCACGTCGCCTACCCGGCGGACCCGAACCAGCTGAGCGACGCGGAATGGGCGAAGTTCCTCTTCTACCGCGCCAACCCCAAGGGCCTGTTCGCCGAACGCTGGGTGCACAGCACCGGCTGCAGGCGCTGGTTCAACGCGGTGCGCGACACCGTCAGCTACGAATTCAAAGCCGTGTACAAGCCCGGCGAGAAACCACCGATCGAACTCGGCAGCCTCGCGGGTGCCAAGGCCCAGCCGGCCGAAGGAGGAGCGAAATGACCGCCACCGGCAACATCGCCAACCAGTCCCAGCGGCTTGCCGCCCCCGCCGCTGCCCGGATCGACCGAAACAAGCCGCTGAACTTCACGCTCGACGGCGACACCTACACCGGCTACGCCGGGGACACGCTGGCCTCCGCGCTGCTCGGGGCCGGGAAGGTCACGGTGGGCGACTCGCTCTATCTCGGCCGCCCGCGCGGCATCATGTCGGCCGGCGTGGAAGAGCCCAACGCACTGGTCAAGGTCAGTGCCCGCTACGCCGGGCACGTTGACGAGTCCATGCTGCCGGCGACGGCCCTCGAGCTGACGGACGGCATGGACGCCAGGCTGCTGAGCGGCCTGGGCCAGCTGGACCCCCGCACCGACGAGGCCGTCTACGACCGCAAGTACGTGCACACCGACGTGCTGGTGGTCGGTGCCGGCCCGGCCGGCCTGGCCGCGGCACGCGAGGCAGCCAGGAGCGGTGCGCGCGTGATCCTGATGGACGAGCAGCCGGAGGCCGGCGGCTCCCTGCTGTCGGGCCGCGGCGAGACCATCGACGGCCTGCCCGCGCAGGAGTGGGTGGACCGGACCGCCGCCGAGTTGTCAGCTGCCGAAGAGCTCATTTACTTGGCCCGCACCACGGCATTCGGCAGCTACGACAGCAACTTCATCGTCGCCGTCCAGCGCCGCACCGACCATTTGGCCGGCGAGCTGGGAGCCGGCGTCTCCCGCGAGCGCATCTGGCACGTCCGCGCCAAGCAGGTGGTGCTCGCCACCGGCGCGCACGAACGTCCCATCGTCTTCGCGAACAACGACCGCCCCGGCATCATGCTGGCCTCCGCCGTCCGCAGCTACCTCAACCGGTACGCGGTGGCCGCCGGCAACCAAGTGGTCGTCGCCACCAACAACGACTCGGCGTACCAACTGGTCGCCGACCTGTCCGCGGCCGGCATCGCCGTCGCCGCCGTGGTGGAGGCGCGCACCGAGATCGGCGGCGACGCGGCCGAGACGGTCCGCGCGGCCGGCACCCGCCTGATCACCGGCAGTGCCGTGGTGGACACCGAAGGCCGGAACGACGGCGGACGGATCAGCGCCGTCGTCGTCAGCGGTTTGGATGCCGAGGGGCAGCTGACCGGGGAACCGGAAACCATCGAGACGGACCTGCTGGCCGTCTCCGGCGGCTGGAGCCCGGTGGTGCACCTGCACAGCCAGCGCGAACGCCGCCTGTCCTGGAACGACGAGCTGGCGGCCTTCGTGCCCGGCCACGTGGTCAAGGACCAGCAGACCGCCGGCGCCTGCAACGGAACCCTGGATCTGGCCGGCAGCCTGCGCGAAGGCGCCGCCGCCGGCGCTGAAGCGGCCACCCGCGCCGGCTTCGGCGCGGACCCGCAGGTCCCCGCGGCCGCCGCCGAAACCGTCTCCCCGATCCGGCCGCTGTGGCTGGTTCCCGCCCTCGACGGCGAGGCCGCCGGCTGGAAGAACCACTTCGTCGACTTCCAACGCGACCAGACGGTCGCCGACGTGCTGCGTTCGACCGGCGCCGGAATGCGCAGCGTGGAGCATGTGAAGCGCTACACGTCGATCAGCACCGCCAACGACCAGGGCAAGACCTCCGGCGTCAACGCCATCGGCGTCATCGCCGCGGCGCTGAACAACCCGGACGTCGGCAGCATCGGCACCACCGCCTACCGCGCCCCCTACACGCCGGTGGCATTCGCCGCACTGGCGGGCCGGCAGCGCGGGGAGCTGTTCGACCCGGCGCGGCTGACCTCGATCCACCCCTGGCACGTCGCCCACGGCGCGCTGTTCGAGGACGTCGGGCAGTGGAAGCGGCCCTGGTACTTCCCGCAGCCGGGCGAGGACATGGACGCCGCGGTGCTGCGCGAATGCGCCGCCGTCCGCGAATCCGTCGGCTTCATGGACGCGACCACCCTGGGCAAGATCGAGATCCGCGGCAAGGACGCCGGCGAATTCCTGAACCGGATGTACACCAACGCGTTCAAGAAACTGAAGCCCGGCCTGGGCCGCTACGGGCTGATGTGCACCCCGGACGGCATGATCTTCGACGACGGCGTGACGCTGCGCCTGGACGAGGACCGCTACTTCATGACGACCACCACCGGCGGTGCCGCCAAGGTGCTGGACTGGCTGGAGGAGTGGCTGCAGACGGAATGGCCGGAGCTGGACGTCGTGTGCAACTCGGTCACCGAGCAGTACACCACCGTCGCCGTCGTGGGGCCGAAGTCACGCGCGGTCATCGCCAAGCTGGCGCCCGAGCTGGACCTGGACAACGACGCCTTCCCCTTCATGGCGTTCCGGGAGACCACGCTGGCCTCCGGCATCCCGGCCCGCATTTGCCGGATCTCGTTCTCCGGCGAGCTGGCGTTCGAGATCAATGTGTCCTCCTGGTACGGCCTGAAGGTCTGGGAAGACGTGGCCGAAGCCGGCGCGGAGTTCAACATCACCCCGTACGGCACCGAGACCATGCACGTGCTGCGCGCCGAGAAGGGCTTCATCATCGTCGGCCAGGACACGGACGGCACGGTCACCCCGCAGGACGCCGGGATGGACTGGGTGGTCTCCAAGGCCAAGGACTTCGTGGGCAAGCGCTCCTACACCCGCGCCGACAACCTGCGCGAGGACCGCAAGCAGCTGGTCGGGGTTCTGCCGGCGGACAAGTCGTTCCGCCTCCCCGAGGGCGCGCAGCTGGTCAACCAGGGCACCCGGATCGCGCCGGCCGAGGCGCCGGTGCCAATGGAGGGGCACGTGACCTCCAGCTACCACAGCGCCGCGCTGGGCCGCAGCTTCGGCCTGGCCCTGATCAAAAACGGCCGCAACCGCATCGGCGAGACGCTGCAGGCACCCGTCAACGGGCAGCTGGTGGACGTCGTCATCGCAGAACCCGTACTCTACGACCCCGAAGGGAGCCGTCGTGATGGCTGAACAGGTCTTGACCAACATCGAAGCACTGCGCCGCAGTCCGCTGGCGCACCTGACCGAGGCAATCAGCCAGGGCGCCGTGGCCGGCGAACGCGGCGTCAGCCTGCGTGAAATCCCGTTCCTGAACATGGTCGCCCTGCGGGCCGAGCCCGGATCGGCCGGCGCCAAGGCGCTGGAGGCCGCCGCCGGGCTGCCGTTGCCGGCCGGCCACGGCCAGGTTTCCGGCGGCGCGGACTCGACCGCCATCCTGTGGCTGGGGCCGGACGAGTTCCTGCTGGTCGGGCCCGAAGGCACGGACGCCACGGCGGACCTGACCGCCGCGCTCGGCGGTGAGCCGGGCGCCGTCGTCGATCTGTCCGCGAACCGCACCACGCTGGAACTTTCCGGACCCTCGGCCCGGCTGGTGCTGGAGAAGGGCTGCCACGCGGACCTGCACCCGCGGGCGTTCGGTCCGGGCACGGCGATCACCACCCAGCTGGGCCCGGTGCCGGTGCTGCTGTGGCAGACCGCGGAGCGGGACGGCGGCCAGGTCTACCGGATCATGCCGCGGGCCTCGTTCGCGGACTACACCGCGCGCTGGCTGCTGGACGCCATGACGGAGTTTGCCTCGCCCGAGGTGGACTGAGATGGCACTGAGCGCGCTGGACCTGTTTTCGATCGGCATCGGGCCGTCGTCGTCTCACACGGTGGGCCCCATGCGGGCCGCCCGGCAGTTTGCCGCGTCACTGGCCGCGGACGGGCTGCTGGAGTCGGTGGCCCGGGTGAAGTCGGAGCTGTTCGGCTCGCTCGGTGCCACCGGGGCCGGCCACGGGTCGGACAAGGCCGTGATCCTGGGCCTGCAGGGCGAGGACCCGGAAACCGTTGATCCGGATGCCGCGGACGCGCAGGTGCAGGAGGCGGCGGCCGCACGGAAGCTGAGCCTCGCCGGCACGCACCCGGTGGAGTTCGACCCTGCTTCCGACGTGGTGCTGCACCGCCGCCGCTCGCTGCCGGCGCACCCGAACGGGATGACCTTCACGGCGTACGACGCCGGCGGCTCACCGCTGCGTGCGTCCTCCTATTACTCGGTGGGCGGCGGGTTCGTGGTGACGGCCGAGGAGGCCGAACGTGCGGCGGAAGAGGCTGCGCGCGACGCCGGGGCGGGGGAGCGCGACGGCGGCGCCACCGCGCGCGACGCCCGTGCGGCGAGCTCTGCCGGGGAGGGGGAACGGCTCCCGTACCCGTTCTCCAGTGCCGCGGAACTGCTCGCCCGTTGCCGCGAGGCCGGAACGTCGATAGCCGGCGTGATGCTGGCCAACGAACTCACCTGGCGCAGCGAAGCCGAACTGCGGGCGGACCTCCTGCGCATCTGGGCGGTGATGCAGGAGTGTGTGGAAAACGGCTGTACCCGCACCGAGGAGACCCTGCCCGGGTCGCTGCTGGTCCGCCGGCGTGCCCCGGGGCTGCGGCGAAGGCTGCGTGCCGCCGAGGAGGCACGGGCAGCGGACGGCACGCCCAACGCCGACCCGCTCTGGGCGATGGAATGGGTCAACCTGTATGCGCTGGCGGTCAACGAGGAAAACGCCTCCGGCGGGCGGATCGTCACGGCCCCCACCAACGGGGCGGCCGGGATCCTGCCCGCCGTGCTGCACTACTACACGAGGTTCGTGCCCGGCGCGGACGACGACGCGGTGGTGGATTTTCTGCTCACCGCGGCGGCCATCGGCATCCTGTTCAAGACCAACGCCTCGATTTCCGGGGCCGAGGTCGGCTGCCAGGGCGAGGTCGGGTCAGCCTGCTCGATGGCGGCCGGTGCACTGTGCGCGGTGCTCGGCGGGACACCGGAGCAGGTGGAAAACGCCGCCGAGGTCGGAATCGAGCACAATTTGGGCCTGACCTGTGATCCGGTGGGCGGCCTGGTGCAGATTCCCTGCATCGAACGCAACGCCATCGCCAGCGTCAAGGCGATCAACGCCGCCCGGCTGGCACTGGCCGGCGACGGCGACCACCGCGTGTCCCTGGACATGGCCATCAAGACCATGCGGGAGACCGGGGCGGACATGATGTCCAAGTACAAGGAGACGTCGCGCGGCGGCCTGGCCGTCAACGTCGTCGAATGCTGAACAGCCAGCGCTGAACAGCCAGCGCTGAACCGCCAGCCGCACGGCAGTCCCGACGAGACCGCCGCACGAAAAGCCAGACCGAAACGGGGTAGCAACCATGCCGATCCACCACGAGCACATCCTGACCCTCGACTGCCCGGAGCGGTTGGGGATCGTCCACGCGGTCTCCGGTTTCCTGGTCGAGCACCGCCAGAGCATCCAGGAGCTCAAGCAGTTCGACGACCGGCGGGCCGGGCATTTCTTCATGCGCACCGACTTCGCCGGGGAGAACGGCGGAACCAACTCCACGGAGCGGCTGCGCGAGGCGTTTGCCCCGTTGGCCGAGCAGTACGGCATGGCGTGGCAGCTGGAACCCAAGGGCCGCAGGCGGCGGGTGCTGGTGATGGTGTCAAAGTTCGGGCACTGCCTGAACGACCTGCTCTTCCGCTCCCGGATGGGGGAGCTGCCGGTGGAGATTGTCGCCGTCGTGTCCAACCATCTGGACCACAAGGGGCTGGTGGAATGGCATGAGGTCCCGTATTACCACGTGCCGGTCACGCCGGACACGAAACCGGCCGCCGAGGCCGAGCTGCTGCAACTGATCGATGCCCACAACGTGGAGCTGGTAGTGCTGGCCCGCTACATGCAGGTCCTCAGCGACCACCTAAGCCGCGAGCTGACCGGGCGCACCATCAACATCCATCACTCCTTCCTGCCCAGCTTCAAGGGGGCCAAGCCCTATCACCAGGCCTACGAAAAAGGAGTGAAAACCGTGGGGGCCACCGCGCACTACGTCAACGCCGAACTCGACGAAGGCCCGATCATCGCCCAGCAGACGGTGGAAGTCGACCACACCTTCGGGCCGGAGGACCTGGTCGCCGCCGGCCGCGACACCGAGTGCAAGGCCCTGACCAACGCGGTCAAGTGGCACTGCGAGGGCCGGGTCATCCTGCACGGCAACCGCACCGTGGTGCTGCGGTAGGAGCGCGCGGTTGGTTGGTTTCTTACCGCTGAGCTGCCACGGATGCCACCGATCCTCTCCTTCGTTTGCCGGTGTGACGTTGCTCAAATTTTTGCAGGAATGAATGTTTGCACTTGTGCAACGAGCGGGGGCGCTGGCACACTGGTTCGGTGAGTCAACTAAATTCCCTGCGTGAGCGCAAGCGCGCCGAGTGCTGGACCGCCCTGCATGACGCCGCGGCGGAAGCGGCGCTGGAAGACGGAATTGAGAGCGTCACCGTGGATGCGGTGGCGCTCTCCGCCGGAGTTTCCCCGCGCACCTTCTTCAACTACTTCACGTGCAAGGAAGACGCGGTGCTGGGCCTGCGCGAGCCGGTGCTTGACGATGCCATGCTGGCCGAATTCGACGTCCACGCCAATCTGCTGGACGAAGTCGGCAAGTTGATGCTGGCGGTCACCCGCTCCATTCAAGGCGGAGACGATGCCACCCGCCACCTGATCCTGCGCAAGCACCCGCACCTGCTGCACCGCCGCGTCCAGTACATCGTCAAGGTGGAGCAATTGGTCACCACCGCAGTCGCCGAACTGCTCGCCGGCTCCGACCGGCTCACGGACGCTGAACGCATCCTGGCCGCCCATCCCGTCGGCGGGCAGTACACCGCCGAAGACGCCGCCCGCATGCTGGTCATGACGGCGGGCGCAGCAATCCGCTTTGCCATGCAAAAAACCATGTCCCAACCCACCCTGGAATCGCAGACCGAGGCCCTGGAGCACAGCCTGGCCTTGCTGCGCGCAGTTCTGAAGGAATCCGAATGAACAACGAAAGCCGACAGGCGCTACAGCGCCCACCGGCATCCGCGACGTCCCGGCCGGGGCAGCATGGCCACAGCCATGGCAACCTGCTGCTGGTATTCGTCGCGCTGATGATGGCCATGTTGCTGGCCGCCCTGAACCAGACCATCCTGGCGACTGCACTGCCCACCATCGTGGGGGAGCTCAACGGCGCCAACCTGATGCTCTGGGTGATCACCGCCTATATCCTGGCCGCCACGGTCATGATGCCCATCTACGGCAAGCTGGGCGACCAGATCGGCCGCAAATACTTGCTGGTCGCCGCGATCATCATGTTTTTGATCGGCTCGGTCATCGGCGCCCTGGCGCCGGACATGGGCTGGCTCATTGCTTCCCGTGTGGTGCAGGGGCTGGGCGGCGGCGGACTGATGATCCTGTCGCAGGCCATCATCGCCGATGTGGTTCCCGCCCGGGAACGCGGCAAGTACATGGGCGCCATGGGCGGAGTCTTTGCGTTCTCCTCGGTGGTCGGACCGCTGCTGGGCGGCTGGTTTACCGAGGGACCGGGCTGGCGCTGGGCCTTCTGGTTCAACATTCCGGTGGGTGTCTTGGCCTTGATTGGCGCGCTGTTCTTCCTCAAGTCCCGGCCTGTCAAGGTGCGGCCGAAGCTCGATCTCTGGGGCATGCTGCTGATGGCGGCCGCGACCACCGGCCTGGTCCTGGTGAGCAGCTGGGGCGGCAGCACTTTTGCCTGGTCCGACCCGGTGCTCATCGCCCTCATAGCAGGCACCGTACTGGCCGCCGTCGGGTTCGTGCTGGTGGAGCGCAAGACCGCCGAACCCATCATTCCCATGTCCATGTTCCGTGACCGCAACTTCATCATGACCACCATCGCGGGCCTGCTGATCTCCGTGGCCATGTTCGGGGCCCTCGGCTACATGCCCACCTACTTCCAGATGGCTGCCGGCGTGTCGGCGACGGCGGCCGGGATGCTGATGATTCCCATGATGGCCGCGCTGCTCGCGTCGTCCATGACCTCCGGAATCCTGGTCTCAAAGACCGGCCGTTACAAGTGGATGCCGGTGGCCGGTTCGGCGGTGATGGCTGTGGCCCTGCTGCTGATGTACTTCGTGCGCGCGGACACGCCCGTCTGGGTGCTCTGCGTTTACCTGGGCTTGCTGGGCCTTGGCCTGGGCCTGAACATGCAGATTCTGGTGCTGATCGTGCAGAACTCCTTCCCGCTGCGGCAGGTGGGCACGGCGACGGCGGCCAACAACTTCTTCCGCCAGATCGGCGCCACGCTCGGCTCGGCCGTCGTGGGAAGCCTGTTCGCCCACCGCCTGGTCGACCTCCTCAACGACCGCCTGCCGGCCGCAGCCGTCGCGGCCACCGGAGGCGGGAACTCGCTGACGCCGGACATGGTCGCCGGCCTGCCCGCACCGGTGCACGACATCATCGTCGAGTCCTACAACGAAGCCCTGATGCCGCTCTTCCTGTTCATGGTGCCGATGGCCGTTGTAGCCACCGTGCTGTGCATGTTCGTGGTGGAAAAGCCGTTGGCCACCTCGCTGGAGCCGGACATCCTGGCCGAGGCAGCCGCGGAGGGCAATATCGCGATCACCTCCGCGACCGAGGGCAACCAGCCGGCGAACACGGACCTGCGCCAGGCCGAAGCCAGCAACAGGTAGCGCGCCGGAGCACGGGCACGTAGCCGCCGGGGCGGTGGCAGGCCGGAGCGTGTAGCCGGTCCGGCCGCGGCCCCCGACAGCTTCGAGTCGACGGTTATGCTGGCTGCATGGGAGCGTCAGCGGCACTGCACAAGGAACCGCGCGTCGTCGAGATTGAGTCGCTCGAGCACTTCGACCGGCTCGTCGCCCAGGCTCCGCGAGCCGGGGCGGCGGGCGACGGCGGACGCCGGCCCGACAGCCCTGCGAAGCCATCCAGGGCACCGCGGCCAGGCGGGGGACCGGACAGCCGGCAGCCAGACAGCGAGCCGCAGCCCACCTGGCGATCGCGGCCGGACGGGGGACCGCCGTCGATGAACGGCTGGCACTTCCAATCGGTGGACCTCAGCGGCCGCACAAAGGCCCTGCTCGGCATGGACCCGGCCGGCTCGGTGTTCCTTGGGTGCACGTTCGAGGCGGCCACCGAGGACTGGCTGCACCGCAACGGCGCGCTGATCTTTCCCACGCTGCCCGGCGTCCCGTTCGACCCGTACCGCGGCCAGGTGTACACGGCCGCAGAGCTCTACAGCGGGCTGGACACCGGACCCTACGAAGGGACGCTGGACGCGCAGGTCTACGCCTGGTCCTCGCGGTCCGCGACCCGCCACGACCTGGACTCCACCCTCGCGGCAAGCCTGCACGACCACGCCATCGGCGACGCTATGGAGGCGCTGTTCTCCACCGTGTTCGCCGACCGGAGGATGGTGGGGGTGATGGGCGGGCACGCTGCCGAGCGGGGCAGCACCATTTACGACGGCGCCGCCCGGCTCGGCAGGCTGCTCGCCAGGGAGGGCTATGCGGTGGCGACCGGCGGCGGCCCGGGCGCGATGGAGGCCGCCAACCTGGGCGCGCGACTCTCCGCGTCCGGGGATGAAGAGTTTGCCGACGCGCTGGACCGTCTGGCCGGCGTCCCCGGCTTCCGGCCGTCCGTCACAGACTGGGCCCGCGCGGCGGCCGACGTGCTCGCCGAGGCCGGACCCGGCGTCGCGAATCTGGGCATCCCCACCTGGCACTACGGGCACGAGCCGCCGAACCTTTTTGCCACCCATATCGCCAAGTACTTTGGCAACGCCCTGCGCGAGGCCGTGCTGCTGCAGCGCTGCGACGGCGGGATCGTGTTCCTGCCCGGCGCCGGCGGCACGGTGCAGGAAATTTTCCAGGACGCCTGCGAGAACTACTACGCCACCCCGGAAGCGCTCTCGCCGATGGTGCTGGTCGGGCGCAAGTACTGGACCGAGGAACTGCCGGCCTGGCCGTTGCTGCAGGCGCTGGCGCGGGGGCGGTCCATGGAGGGCGCCGTGCACCTGGTGGACACCGTCGAGCAGGCCCTGGACGTTCTATAGCTCGGGCACGCACTCGCCTTGGCCTAGCAATGACAAGCCGGTGAGGTCGCCGTCGGCAAAGGTGAGGATGTCGTGCGAGGCCTGCGCGTACATCAGCTGGGTGGGGTCGTCAACGTGGTCCAGGCCGATCAGGTGGCCCAGCTCGTGCATGATGATGGCCCGGGCGGCGTCGTCGCCCCCGGGCGCACCAAGCAGCTGGCGGAACTGCGGGGTGTCCAGTTCAATTTGGCCCGACACGTAAGCGGAAACCCCGCCCCGCGACGCCCAGCCGCTTCCGCCCAAGCCGATGGTCGGACCGGCCAAGGACGGGCTTTGTTTCGGCTCCGACCAGGCGATCAGCACCGGCGCCCACCGCTCGCCGTAGCGTTCGGGCTGGTAGGACCGGCGCCGCTCGGCGGGCCGTTCGGTGGTGGTCCCTTCGTAAATGAATTGCAGGCCAGTGGCCTCCGAGACGTGGTCCACCGCCTCATGGACGAGTTCCGTGCTGCCCGCAGGGGAGTCGGCCGCGCGGACCACATACCGGATCGGGCGGCACGGGTCGTAGGCGAGGTAGTCCTGCTTGGACGGCGAGGGCAGGAATTCGTAGGAATTGTTCTCCTCGTCGATCGGCGCGGGCAGCCCCAGCGGTTCGTCCGCGGCGTCGACTCCCGGCGGCGGAAAACCGCCGTGGCCCGGACCCTTGACGGTGGAGCCGGCGTCGAGCCGAACGCCATTCAGGGCGGCGGCCCCGCCGGGTTGCACCGCCGGGGCGGGACTTGGCTGTGCCATCCAGATGAAGGCCCACGCCGCCAGCGACGCAGCGGCGGCCAGCAGCATGAATTTGCCGAACGGCGACGGGCCCCGGAGGTCATGTTCCCGCCGGACGGGCGGGGCATGCCAGCCCGTTGGCAGTACGGGCTGCTGCCCGGGAGTGCGCACCTGCCGCGCCGTCGGGTTGATCCAGACCTGCCCCTGGTCGGCGTCGGGCTTCCGGCGCTCAACGGAGCCGGAGGTGACCGGTGCCTGCTCCGTCCCGGCTTCCGGCACAGGCCGGGCCACGCCCGGCGCTTGGCGCGGGCCTTCGGTCGGCGGCCAACTCATGGTCCCCCTCGGCATGGCGGACGGCGGTGCATCGTTGCCCCGCTTGCCTCAGGGTAACGAAGCCGTGAGACAAACGGTAGGGGGCTGTCCGGTGGCCGGCGGGTGAACAGGACGGTCCGCCGGCGGGATCAGAGCGCCGTGGTGCCGAACAAGGAACCCAGCAGGTAGGTGGCCAGGGCCGCGCCGAAGCCGATCGCCAGCTGCCGCAGGGCACGCTTGAGCGGCGAAGCCCCGGACAGCAGCCCCACGATTCCGCCGGTCACCAGCAGTGCCAGGCCGACCAGCACGAGCGCGACCACCACGGCCGCGGTGCCCTGCATGCCGAAGATGTAGGGCAGGATCGGAATCAGCGCGCCACTGGAGAAGAACAGGAAACTGGAGAGGGCGGCATTCCAGCCGGTGCCGATCTCCTGGTAGTCGTTGATGTACGTTTCCGGCGGCTGCAGGGAAAGGCTCGGATCGCAGTCGCAGTCCAGGTAGCCCATCCGCTCGGCGGCACGGTGTTCAGCTGCTTCCGGGGTCATGCCCCGAGCGCGGTACACGAGCACGAGTTCATTCGCGTTCAGGTCCAGGTCCGGCGCTGCCTGCAAAGTGATCTGGGTGGGGCGGGTGGCGGAGAGCAACTCCCGCTGGGAGCGCACGGACACGTACTCGCCGGCGCCCATGGACAGCGCGCCGGCGAGGAGGCCGGCGAAGCCGCTGAACAGGATAAATCCGCTGGACACCCCGGTGGCGCCGATACCCATGATCAGCGCCAGGTTCGAGACCAGCCCGTCGTTCGCGCCGAAGACCGCCGCCCGGAAGTTGCCGGAGAGCCGGGCCCGGCCGCGGGTGGCGAGGCCGCGGATGACTTCTTCGTGAATTAGTTCGTCGGCGGCCATGGCCTCGGTCGCCGCAGGCTCACTGCCGTAGGGGGAGCGGCTCTCGGCCCGCTGTGCCAGTGCCAGCACGAACACCGAGCCGAAGCTGCGGGCCAGAAACCGCAGCACGGTCCGGCGCAACGAGGGCCGCAGCCTTTGTCCGGCATGCTTGCCCAGCAGGTCGCGCCAGTGTTTTTCGTGCCGGCCCTCGGCGTCGGCCAGGGCCAACAGGATCTCACGTTCCTCGCCCTCGCGGCGCCTTGCCAGGTCGCGGTAGATGGCGGCTTCGGCGCGTTCGTCGGCAAGATAGCGGCGCCACAGCCGGATGTCGGATTTTGACGGCGATGCCTTGCCGTCGGGGTGGGCGTCCATAGGGTCGGGGCCGGCTGGATCGGGGCTCGTTGTCACGCTGCTCCTGAGTCGGACCGGAGACGGTTCGATGATCTCCGGTCAGTTAACCATCAACTGACCGAAGGTCTCGCTCGCCCGGGCGCAGTGGATCAGGCGGTACCTGCCCTGCGCTCAGGTGGACTGCCGGGCCGCTAACGCTGGCCAGTGTGTCGACAGGCCTCCACGCCCAGTACGCGTGAACCGCGCGGCGGTGGAGCTACTCCCCTTCGCAACCTCCATTGTAGCCGGTCGGGGCGGTCCCTTGAGGACCGCCCCGCCGTCACCGTCTCCTGGCCGGACCCAGGCACCTGCGTCAGCAGTCGTTCCTGGTAACGCGCCGTGTCAATAGCCGTTCGGGCAGAGCCCACGCCAGCAGACGTAGGTGGCAGCGCACCGCGTCAGCGCGTGGCGACCTCGTCGGGACCCTCGACCGGGACTTCCTCCGTTGCCTGCCCCGCCACCCGGCGGTCCCACGCCTGGCGCACGGCGGCATCGGTGGGCTTCGTGAGCAGCGACACTCCCACGTAGACCAGCGCGGAGGCGATCAGGCCGTAGTAGATCGGCTCGTTGGCGTAAACGCCGGCATATTGTTCCTCGGCGTTGATCTCCAGCACGATCATGGTGGTCAGCGTGACGATGGTGCCGGCCGCCATGGACCACGCGGCGCCCAGGCCGGTGCCGCGCTTCCAGACCAGGCCGCCGAGGATCGCGACCAGCAGCCCGCCCACCAGGATGTCGTACGCAATGGTCAGCGCGGCAACTACGTCCTGCACCACGATGGCCAGCAGGATGGAGACGGCACCCAGGCCGAAGACCCACCAGCGGTTGCCGGCCACATCGTGTTCGGTGTTCTCGTGGTCGTAATGGACGTGCTTGCCGAACCAGGAGGCCACGAACGGCACCACGTCGGCGCGGGCCACCGTCGCCGCGGCGATCAGGCAGCCGGACGCCGTCGACATCATCGCGGCCACGGCCGCGGCCAGCACAATGCCGCCGATGCCGATGGGCAGCAGGTTCATGGCCACGTCCGCGTAGACGTCGTCCTCGACTTCGATGGCCGGCAGCGCCACGGAGGCCGCCATGCCGATCAGGGCGCCGGCTGCTCCGTAGAGGATGCAGTAGATGCCGGCCGTCGCGCCGCCCCAGCGGGCGACCCCTGGGTTGCGGGCGGTGAAGACGCGCTGCCAGATGTCCTGACCGATCAGCAGGCCCAGCGTGTAGACCACGAAGTAGGTGATGATGGTCTGGACGCCGATGCCGGTCAGCGAGAAGAACTCCGCATCGACGCGCGAGCGGATGCCGTCCAGGCCGCCGGCGGCCGACCAGGTGAACGGCAGCATCAGCAGGAAGACGCCGACGGTCTTGATGATGAACTGTGCCATGTCGGCCAGCGTGATGGACCACATGCCGCCGACCGTGGAGTAAATCAGCACAATGGCGCCGCCGACGGCGATGGACAGCCAGCGCTCCCAGCCGAAGAGCACCACCATGATGGTGGCGTAGGCCCCGGTGGACGTGGCGCAGAGCATGAGCGTGTACGCCAGCATGACGATGCCCGACACCTTGGTGGCATGCACGCCGTACCGCAGCGTGAGCATCTGTGCCACGGTGTAGATCTTCAACTTCTGCAGGGTCGGGGCGAAGAGCAGGCTCAGCAACAGCACGCCCGAGCCGATTGCGACGACCAGCCACATCCCGGAGATGCCCCATTTGTAGCCCAGGCCCACCCCGCCGACGGTGGAGGCTCCGCCCAGGACGACGGCGGCCATCGTGCCGGTGTAGAGGACGGGGCCGAGACGGCGGCCGGCCACCAGATAGTCGCTGGTGTTCTTGGTGCGGGATTTGCCCCACCACCCGAAGAGCAGCATGGCGGCCAGATAGGCCACCACAATTACGACGTTGACGATTTGACTGTCCATGGGGGGACTCCAAGGGGAATGAAAATAGTGCGGGCGACATGCGGAAAATTGCCTGTGAGGCAACAAGTGTTGAGTGTTAAGCTAAATGTGGCACGGGGCACAGGTCAACTCGGCAGGCTGCCCCGGTTGCGGGGCCCGGTTTCGGCCGGGGCTATTTCCCTGCCGCTGCACGCCGCTTCCCTTAACTCTGCACCGAGAAGGATGATCAGTGAAGGCACTGCCAGTCGAACCCAGCAATGACCCGGTGGCCATCGGATCGCGGATCCGCGCCGCACGCCAAGGTCAGCGCATGACCATCGAACAGGTGGCGGATTCGACGGGGCTCACCAAGGGATTCCTCAGCCGGGTGGAGCGCGACCTGACCTCGCCGTCGGTAGCCTCGCTGGTCACCCTGTGCCAGGTGCTGTCCATCTCCATCGGGGACCTCTTCTCGATGCCGGAAACACATGTTTCGCGCGCCGGGGAGGGGCCGCGGATCAATCTGGGCGGCGATGGCATCAAGGAGGAGCTGCTGACCGCCCGGCACGAGCGCCGGTTGCAGATCATCCGTGCCGTGATTGAACCGCGGGGCCGCGGGGAAGCTGACCTCTACTCCGTGGACTGCGACGTGGATGTCCTGCACGTGATAGCCGGGAGCATTACGTTGGTTTTCACCTCCGAGCGCTACGTGCTCGACGCCGGCGACACTATTTCCTTCTCCGGGCGGGAGCCGCACACGTGGATCAACGAGACCGACGAAGAGGCCATCGTCACCTGGACGCTGGTCCCGGCCGCCGCACGCTAGTTCCCGTGCCGCGCTAGCGCCCGCGCCGCGCCGCGCTGGTGCCCGTGCCACACGGGCCGCGGTCTTGACTGTTACCCCCACCACAAATAACATCTGAGGCAACAGATGTTGCACATAAGGCAACCAAGCCGAGTCGATCGCACCCCGCATGCGTCGCGCCGCTTGAGATCCGCAACTTACCCGCCGCCCGCACCCCTCAGAGGAGAACCATGGAAGAGCTACGTGTGGAAGCCAACGGCCATCTTGGCCCGATCGATTCGTCCCGCATCCCGCGGTACGCCGGAGCCGCCACCTTCGCCCGGCTGCCCCGCCTGGACCAGGTGCAGCAGGCGGACATCGCCGTCGTCGGCGTACCCTTCGATTCCGGCGTGTCCTACCGCCCCGGCGCCCGCTTCGGCGCCAACCACGTCCGCGAGGCTTCGCGGCTGCTGCGGCCGTACAATCCCGCGTGGGACCTGAGCCCGTTCGAAGAGGTCCAGGTGGCCGACGCCGGCGACATGGCCGTGAACCCGTTCAACATCAACGAAGCCATCGAGACCATTCAGCAGAACGCCCTCGACCTGACCGCCGCCGGCACCAAGCTGGTCACCCTCGGCGGTGACCACACCATCGCCCTGCCGCTGCTCCGCGCAGCCGCCGAGCGGGCCGGCGGTCCGGTCGCCATGCTGCATTTCGACGCGCACCTCGATACCTGGGACACCTACTTCGGTGCCGAATACACGCATGGCACTCCGTTCCGCCGGGCTGTGGAGGAAGGCATCCTGGACACCGAGGCCATTTGCCACGTGGGCACCCGCGGCCCCCTCTACGGCAAGAAGGACCTCGACGACGACCATCGTTTCGGTTTCGGCATCGTCACCAGCTCGGACGTCTACTACGAAGGCGCCCGCGACGTGGTGGCCAAGCTGCGCGACCGGATCGGCGACACCCCGCTCTACATTTCGGTCGACATCGACGTGCTGGATCCGGCCCACGCACCCGGCACCGGCACCCCGGAGGCCGGCGGCATCACCAGCCGCGAGTTGCTGGAAATCATCCGCGGGTTCCGCGGCATGAACCTCGTCGGCGCCGACGTGGTGGAAGTGGCCCCCGCCTATGATCACGCGGAGATGACAGGGGTTGCCGGCAGCCACGTGGCGTACGAACTTGTCTCGCTGATGGCCGATACCGCGGCAGGCGGGTCCGGCAACGGCTACAGCGCCCAGGCGCTGAAGCGCGCGGGCGCCACCGTCGGCAGCGGCAAGGGATCGGATCAGGAGTCCTTCGAATGACAGCAGGGAAAGCCGACTCCACGGCCCCGGCCGAACCGACCGTCCGCAACGGCGGGGACCTCGTCGTCGAAACCCTCAGTGCGTTGGGCGCGACGACCGTGTTCGGGATTCCGGGGCAGCATGCCTTGGGATTGTTCGACGCGTTGTCCCGTTCGCCGTTGCGCTTCGTCTCATCCCGGGTGGAGAACAACTCCGCCTTCGCGGCGGACGGGTTCTCGCGTGCCACCGGAGAGGTCGGCGTGCTGTTCCTCTCCACCGGCCCCGGCGCCCTGACCTCGTTGGCCGGGCTGCAGGAGGCCTATGCCACCGGCGTGCCGATGGTGGTCATTGCCAGCCAGATTCCACTGGAAGGCCTGGGCGCGCGCCGCAAGGGCATGCTGCACCAGCTCGACGACCAGAAGGCATCGGCGGCCAACGTCACCAAAAGCCAGCGGTTGATCCAGCACGCGTCCGGCATCCCGTCGGCCATTCAGGACGCGTGGACCGAGGCGATCTCGTCGCCGCAGGGACCGGTCTGGGTGGAGGTGCCGCAGAACGTGCTGCTGGACCCGATCATGGTGCCGCCGGTGGAGGACGCGCTGGCCGAGGCATTCGACAACCCGCCGCGGACCGAGCTGGTCAAGGAAGCCGTGCACTGGCTCTCCGAGGCCAAGCGGCCGGCCATCATCGCCGGCGGCGGCGCCCGCCGGGGCAAGGCAGAACCGTGGCTGCGCTCCATCGCGGAAAAGCTGCGTGCCCCGGTGGTCTGTTCGCCGGGCGGCAACGGCGCGTTCCCGTGGAACCACGAGCTCTCGCTGCAGTCCTGGGTCGAGGACCGGTACGTCACCGACCTCCTCGAAGATGCGGACGTCCTGTTGGTCGTGGGCTCGTCGCTCGGTGAAGTGACGAGCAACTATTTCACCATGGAACCGCGGGGCCGGATCATCCAGATCGACGCCGAGCCCCGCGTCCTGGAGTCCAACGGCCCGGCCCTGGGCATTCGCGCCGACGCCGGCCAGGCACTGCAGGCGCTGGACGCTGCGCTGTCCGACGATCCGGATAACGGACCCGACTGGCACGGCCAAACGCCCGAGCAGCTGGTCAAAGACACCCTGGCCAAGGTCCAGGCCCGCCTGGACAGCCAGGACCTGGCCAAGGAGCGGACCTTCATGGCGGACATCCGCGAGGCCGTGCCGGACGACATGCAAACCTTCTGGGACATGACCATCTCCGCGTACTGGGCCTGGAGCTGCTGGGACTCGCGCGACGGTGAATTCCACTCGGCGCAGGGCGCCGGCGGCCTGGGCTACGGTTTTCCCGGCGCCATCGGCGGCAGCGTCGGCCTGGCCAGCCAGGGAAAGCCCGCGCGCGTGCTGGCCGTTTCCGGCGACGGCTCGGCCATGTATTCGATCAGCGAGCTGGCAACCGTCCGGCAGCATGACCTTCCGGTCACCTGGCTGATTGTGGACGACGGCGGCTACGGCATCCTGCGCGAATACATGGAAGGCGCGTTCGGACGGGCGACGGCAACGGAACTGGCGCGGCCGGACTTCGTGGCGCTGGCACAGGCCTTTGGCGTGCCGGCACGCCGGGTGGCGCCGGAGGATGTCGGCCCCGCACTCCGGGAGAGCTTTGCCGCCGAGGGACCGAACGTCGTCGTCGTCGAGACACTGCTGAAGATGTTCGCCCCCACGCACCTTTGACCCAATCCCGACGGGGGTCCACCCATTGCCGCTTCCCCTGGCCAACAGCCCCTCCACCCCGGGATTTTCCCCGCGGGCGGAGGGGCTGTTGGGCCACTGGGCCGGCTCAGGCGAGGAAAGCGACCAGCTTGTCCTCGAGCGCGGCCAGATCGCCGGTTCTCTTGAACTCGCACTCCCAGACGGTGAGGACCTGCCAGCCGGCCGCCTGCAGCGCCGACCGTTGGGCTTCGTCGCGGGCAGCCGTACGCGTCCGCTTGGCTTCCCAGAAGCCGGCGTTGGACTTCGGCGCATGCCGGCCGACCCTGCAGTCATGGGCATGCCAGAAGCAGCCGTTGACGAAGATCACTTTCCGCCGTCCGGCGAAAACCAGATCCGGTTTGCCCGGCAGCTTCCCGCCGCCTGCGCTGCCATGCAGGCGGTAGCGGTATCCCTTGGCATGCAGCAGTTTCCGGACCAACAGCTCGGGTTTGGTGTTCTTGCCGCGGATTTTGGCCATGTTGGCGCTGCGCTGCTGCGGGGTCAGCGAGTCGGCCATGGCTAAAGTCTAGGGGAGCACGGTACTGCCCGGCGGGCCGCCGGCCGCCCGGCGGCGCCGTTACCGCGTCCGGGGAACGCGTCCGCCGCTGCTAGGTTAAACGTAAGCGGCATGCGAAGGCCGCGCCTTACCTTTGAAAGGACCTTCGATGCGCTTGATCGGCACTTCGGACATCAAGATCTTCCCGCTCGCTCTGGGCGGCAACACCTTCGGCTGGACCTCGGACGAGTCCGGTTCACAGCAGGTGCTGGATGCCTTCACCGAGGCCGGCGGCAACTTCATTGACACCGCGGACAGCTACTCCGCGTGGGTTCCGGGTAACCGCGGGGGCGAATCCGAGGAGATCATCGGCCGCTGGATGGCCGAACGGAAAAACCGCGAATCGGTCGTCATCGCTACGAAGGTGGGCGGTCATCCGGAACTCCAGGGACTGTCGGCGGTGAACGTGGCTGCTGCCGCCGAGGCTTCACTGCAGCGGCTGGGCACCGAATACATCGACCTGTACTACGCCCATTACGACGACGAGGGCACCCCGTTGATTGAGGCGGCCGCCGCGTTCGACGCCCTGGTGAGGGAGGGCAAGGTCCGCCAGATCGGCTTGTCCAACCTGTCTCCCGAGCGGATCGCCGAGTGGATGGACATCGCCCTGCAGAACGGTTTTGCGCTGCCGGTCGCGCTGCAGCCGCACTACAACCTGGTGGCCCGCAAAGACTACGAACAGGGCTATGCTCCGTTGGCCCGCGAACACAACCTCTCGGTGTTCCCGTACTACTCGCTGGCCGCCGGTTTCCTGTCCGGCAAGTACCACTCGACGGATGACGCCGACAGCAGCCCGCGCGGCGGCATGCTCCGTGATTACCTCACGATGGAGGGCTTCGCGGTCGTCGACGCGTTGGAGACCGTCGCCCAGTCGCGCGGCATCTCCCTCACGACAACCGCGCTCGCCTGGCTGCTGACCAAGCCCGGCATTACCGCTCCGCTGGCCAGCGCCCGGACGCCCGAACAGCTGCCGGAGCTGATGGCCGCCACGGACGTGGAGTTGACCGCCGACGAAGTTGCCGCCCTGGACCGGGCGTCGAGGCCCTTCGCCTGACCGGCCCTTAACGACGACGGCGATGCCGTGTGGGCATCGCCGTCGTCGGTGGCGGAAGCTCCGCCGTCGTCAAGGGTGGGTTAGAGCCAGCCGGCCGGATCCACCAATTGACCGTCCTTGACAACCTCAAAGTGCAGGTGGCAGCCGGTGGAGTTGCCGGTGGTGCCCAGCTGGCCGATGGCCTGGCCCTTGGCCACCTTCTGGCCCAGCGAAACGCCGATCGACTGCAGGTGGTTGTAGGTAGTCTTCAGGCCGCTGCCGTGCTGAATTACGATGCGGTTGCCGCCGCCGCCAACCTGCCAGCCGGCCTCGACGACCTTGCCGCCGTCGGCCGCGTGGACAGGGGTGCCGCAGGCCATGGCGTAGTCAATGCCGGTGTGCAGCTCGCCGGCAGCACCGGTGATCGGGTTCTGGCGGTAGCCGAAGCCGGAGGTCTGGTTCATGTTCGGGATCGGAGCGGCCAGCTTGCCGGTGGCAAAGCCGACGGTCTTCGCCTTGGCTGCGGCGGCCTTCTTGGCTGCGGCCGCGGCCTTTGCCTTCTTCTCGGCTGCAGCCTTCTTGGCCGCAGCTTCGGCCTTCGCCTTCTTCTCGGCTGCAGCCTTCTTGGCGGCCGCCGCCTTTTCGTCGGCCTTCTTCTTTTCGGCGGCCTCGGCGGCAACCTGGGCTTCCTCCGGCGTAGCCTTGCTGGCTACCTTGGCCCGGTCAAAGCGGATTTCGGCCTCCTGGGCCGCCTGAATCTGCACGGGGCTTTGCTCGGAGGCACGGTCGGAACCTACGTCGGTAGTGCCGCCGGCTTGGGCCACCGGGACCACTGCCGCGGCCAGGATGCCGGCGGCAACGGCAGCAAGGCCGGTCTTGCGGGCGAGGGAGTAGGCCGCCGGGGATGCTTCCCCTTCGCGGCGGGCAGGGGAGCCCTCGCTGGAACGGGAGATCTTAGCCAGAGCGGAACGCGAAATCTTGGACAGGGCATTCGTGGGGGTGTCGGAACGGCGACGACCGCGCACAGGGTTGTTCACAGGGTTTCCTCTCTTGCGTCTGCGAAGTTAGCTGTCGGATTCGAGCGAGAGTTCACTCGGTCCTGCCGGCAGTCGGATTTCAGAGTGCGACTGTGCCGGTGAGGACTTCACCCCGAGGTGCCCCCAAGCACCGTAAGTGGTTCCTCCGCCCCTGCCTTCGATGAAAAGCTCGATTCTTGCGGTCCGCTGGCAGGGTTAGACGGGCGGACCGGGTGCCTACCTAGATAGATAGGAACAAATTCAAAATTACCGGAGCGACACGCGGCGTTACAAATTCGTTATCCGTGTTCCTTGTCACCAGAAGTTCCTCGGTCTGAGGTGATTCCTTTAATTGGGCGGTGTGTGCATCCGCCAGGGATTCGCGGCGCTGCTTGGCCGTTAGCGGAGCCCCGCGCCGGGGAGTGATCGGAAGTTGCACGCCGTTCCCGGGCCGTTAGTGGAGCCCCCGCGCCGGGGAGTGAGCGGAAGTTACACGCCGTTCCCCGGCCGTTACCGGACCCGGCCGCTACCGAACCCCGGCCGGTAAGGGACGCCGCCGCCGGGCAGCTTGCAGTTAGCATTGGCGGCCCGGCGCGCAGCAAGCCTTCGCAGCGCTGCTCTCGGGGAAGTGCGCAGTGAATCGTGGCGGCGCAGACTGCGGACGCGGTGAAGGCCTGCCGTGATGAACGCAACAAGCAGGGGCAGGCATCCGGATGTAGCCGCGTACCGGTCAGTTCGGCTGGCGCAGCAGGCCAAACCCGGCGAGCAGACGCCGAATCCCGGCCGGCGGCCCGGTCCCGACGATCAGGCGCTGACCCGGACTCGGGTCCGCGGCCCGGTGCCGATAATCAGGTGTTGACCGGCTCCGGAGCCAAAACTAGAGTGCCGCCGCTCCAGCCTCCGCCACCGACTGGTCCTGCTCTCCGGAGCCGCCGCTGACGCCGATCGAACCGACCACCTGGCCGTCGCGGGAGAGCGGGATGCCGCCGGCGAAAATCATGATGCGGCCGTGGTTGCTGGCATGGATGCCGTAGAACTGATTGCCCGGCTGCGAGTTGTCGCCCAGGTCCTTGGTCTGGATGTCGAACGCCCGCGAGGTGAAGGCCTTGTTGATCGAGATGTCGATGCTGCCCAGCCACGCCCCGTCCATCCGCACGTGCGAGACCAGGTTCCCGCCCGCATCGGCGACGGCGATGTTCATCGGCTGGCCGATGTCGGCGGCTTTGGCCTCGGCGGCGGCAATGACCCGGCGGGCGTCTTCCAAGGTGACGGTGTCCATGTTTGCTCCTAGGTTCAAGGCCCCGTCGCGGGGCCTAGCTGATGTAACCGTTGGGGTTGAGCACGTACTTTGTGGCGGCACCGGCGTCGAACTCCGCATAGCCCTTCGGCGCGTCCTCCAAGGGGATGGCCGTGGCGTTCACGGCCTTCGCTATTTGCACCCTGTCGTGCAGGATGGCCATCATCAGGCCGCGGTGGTACTTCATCACCGGGCACTGCCCCGTGGTGAAGGAGAGCGACTTGGCCCAGCCCGTGCCCAGCGAGAGCGAGAGCGAGCCCTTCTGCGCGGCCTCGTCGATTCCGCCCGGGTCGCCGGTGACGTACAGCCCCGGGATGCCCAGCGCCCCGCCGGCCGCAGTAACCTCCATCAGCGAGTTCAGCACGGTGGCCGGCGCCTCTTGGGCGTCCTTGCCGTGCCCGCGGGCCTCGAAACCCACCGCGTCCACGCCGCAATCCACCTCCGGGACGCCCAAAAGCTGTTCGATCTGGTCCCTGGGATGGCCCTGGGAGACGTCCACGGTCTCGCAGCCGAAGCTGCGCGCCTGGGCGAGGCGGCCCTCGTTCATGTCCCCGACAATCACGACGGCGGCGCCGAGCAACTGGGCACTGGCCGCAGCGGCCAGCCCCACGGGGCCGGCGCCGGCAATGTACACGGTGGATCCAACCCCCACGCCGGCGGTGACGGCGCCGTGGAAGCCGGTGGGGAAGATATCGGAGAGCATGGTCAGGTCCATGATCTTCTCGAGCGCCTGGTCCTTGTCCGGGAACTTCAGCAGGTTCCAGTCGGCGTAGGGGACCAGCACGTACTCGGCCTGGCCGCCCACCCAGCCTCCCATGTCCACGTAGCCGTAGGCGCTGCCCGGGCGCTCCGGATTCACGTTCAGGCAGATGCCGGTCTTCCGCTCCTTGCAGTTCCGGCAGCGTCCGCACGCGATGTTGAAAGGGACGGAGACGATGTCGCCGACCTTGATGAACTCCACGTCGGAGCCGACGTCGACGACCTCGCCGGTGATTTCATGGCCCAAGACCAGGTTTTTCGGGGCAGTAGTACGGCCCCGGACCATGTGCTGGTCGGAGCCGCAGATGTTGGTGGCAACGGTGCGCAGGATGACTCCGTGCGATACCTGCCGGCCCACGTTGTCTGGGTGGACCCCCGGACCATCCTTGAGCGTGAAACTTGGATAGTCGATGTCGATCACTTCGACCTTGCCGGGTTCCTTGTAAGCCACTGCTCGATTGCTGCTCATGGGGATTCCTCTGATGCGGAAGTCATGGATGGTGGGTGCCACGGTAGCCCTCTTGGATGGGGGCTGGCTAGGGTTGAGGCAGCCTCGCCCCCGCAGTCCAACACCTCTTGTGGCCCGTTGAAGGCGGCTCGTGTGCTTCTTGCGGGCCGACGCCCGCCGCCGAAGCGTGGCGCCCCGCCCTCCGCCGTCGGCTCGCCCCGGAATAATCTTCACGATGCCTTGGTTGACCCATCTAGATGCGATTGCATGAACAAACCAGGAGGGTCTCAGTGTCAGAGCGCAAGATCGTTGTTATTTCCGCCGGACTCGGCGTTCCGTCCTCGAGCCGGATGCTGGCTGACCAATTGGCTGCCTCTGCCGTGGACCAGTTCCGCCTGAAGGGCGTCGAGGCCGAGGTCCGACTGGTGGAGCTGCGTGACTACGCCGTCGATATCGCCAACAACATGGTGACCGGCTACGCCGCGCCGAAGCTGGACGAAGTGCTCAAGGCAACCGTGGCAGCCGATGCGCTGATCGTGGTGACCCCGGTCTTCAGCGCCTCCTACAGCGGGCTGTTCAAGTCCTTCTTCGATGTGGTCGAGCCGCGCGCGCTCGCCGGCAAACCGGTGCTGATGGGCGCCACCGGTGGCAGCGCCCGCCACTCGCTGGCCCTGGACTACGCCGTCCGTCCGCTGTTCAGCTACCTCCGTGCCCGCACGGTACAAACCACGGTCTTTGCCGCACCGGAGGACTGGGGTGCCGGTGAGGCGGGAACCGGCGGACTGTCCGAGCGCTCGGACCGGGCGGCCGCCGAACTGGTTGACCTGGTGGAGGGCGCTCCGGTGACCGAGCGCGGCCGTGGCGGCGTCGAATCCAAAAGCTTCGAGGAGATCCTCGCCAGCGTCGGCCACTGAATGAGCGTCTACCGCTGAGCAAGACGAAGGCCCGGTCGGGAGTGGCCCAGCGATGCGCACCTGCGCAGCGCGACCACCCGGACCGGGCCTTTGCTGTGGCTAAAAACGTCCGGGTTGTTGACCCAGTTTGAAGTGGCGTCCGCTGATGCTGGCCGGCTTCACTTCCACATAGAAATCCTTGAGAGTCGGGATCCAGGTCTCGACCGGCAGCGCTTCGGCGGCCGGGATGTCCTCCTGGTCCTGCAGTACCCGGGCCGTGCCTTTGACGACAACGCTCCATGCTTCCTCGCTGCTGATGCCGTCGGCCTCGAACAAGACCTGGTCGTTGATCGTCAATTCGGCCAGCTTGGTGCCCGGCGCCGTGCGCAGGACGAGCCTGCCATCGCGCGCAACATAGTTGATGGGGAAAATATCGGTTTCCCCGGCGGCCGTGAGGACGAGGCGGCCATGCTTCGTCCTCTCCAGCAGCATCCACGATTGCTCGTCGGTGAGCTCAAGGACCGCGTCATCGTGTTCGAACATCATGCCTTCATCCTTCTGCATCGCTTCGGTGAAAGGAAGTCCTTGATACAAGCGGACATCTTAACGACGAGGCACCGCCGTTGAGCCGGTTGTCCGGCCCAGCGGCGGTGCCTGGGTCGTCTCCGTGCCCGAGCACGGTTGGCCAGTGTTACTTGGCCGGGGTGATCAGCGCGGAAGCGCCGGTGCGGGCGGAGTCGAAGCGGGCTGCGACGTCGGCCCAGTTGACGATGTTCCAGAACGCCTTGACGTAGTCGGCCTTGACGTTGACGTAGTCGAGGTAGAAGGCGTGCTCCCACATGTCCAGCATCAGCAGCGGAATGGTGCCTACCGGGATGTTGCCCTGCTGGTCGTAGAGCTGCTCGATGACCAGGTTGCCGCCCAGGGGTTCGTAGGCCAGCACGGCCCAGCCCGAGCCCTGCAGGCTCAGCGCTGCGGCGCCGAAGTGGCCGCGGAACGCGTCGAAGGAACCGAAGTACTCATCGATGGCGGAGGCCAGTTCGCCGGTGGGCTTGTCGCCGCCTTCC
Source organism: Arthrobacter sp. Y3224055 (assembly GCF_059090825.1). Lineage (NCBI taxonomy): Bacteria > Bacillati > Actinomycetota > Actinomycetes > Micrococcales > Micrococcaceae > Arthrobacter > Arthrobacter sp. Y3224055. Next base: position 119,657 of record NZ_JBNHGB010000008.1, read on the forward strand.
GGGGAGAGGTTCTTCCAGAAGATCGAGTGGTTGGTGTGCCCGCCGAGGTGGAAGGCCAGGTCCTTGGACAGCTTCGGCACGTTGCCGAATTCGCCCTTTGAGCGGGCGTCGGCCAGCTGCTCCAGCGCGGTGTTCGCGCCGGCCACGTAGGTGGCGTGGTGCTTGGAGTGGTGCAGCTCCATGATCCTCGCCGAGATGTGCGGCTCCAGGGCCGCGTAATCGTAGTCGAGCTGGGGCAGTTCGTACTTGCTCATGTTCTTCCTCTCGTCGGAATTACTGTGCGGAAACTACTCAGTGCACACTTCCAGCCGGCACGGACAACGGGTGGTTGGCCCGCCAAGCTGCCAATCCTCATTCAAACATGACCGAGGCTGGCACCGTAGCGAATTTCGCCACTGACGTAGCCCCGCATCCGCAGCCTGTCGGGCGGTTTGACCCCCGAAGACGACATTCCACCTCCAGAGAGCGGGCGCGGTGAGGTTAGTTCGTGCAGTCGCAGAGCCCCGCGAACGCCCCCAGCTCCTCCAGTCCGGCGGGCCGTGCCGGCAGGTAGTCCGTGAGGGCACGGGAACGTACGATAACCGCCCGCCACTGCCCGCGCGAGACAGCCACGTTGTTCCGGTTCCGGTTAAGCACGAATTCCATTCCGCGCGGCGCCTCGGACGCGGCGGACACCGCGGTGGAAACGATCACAACCGGCGCTTCCTGGCCCTGGAACTTGTCCACCGTGCCCACCCGGACCTCCGCCAGCCCGGCGCCGTCCAGCACGGAACGGATCAGCTGGACCTGGGCGTTATAGGGTGCCACCACGAGGATGTCCGTTCCGGCCAGGGGGCGCGGCCGGGCCGTGCCGTCCGCGCGCCAGGGCAGGCCCAGATGCCGGCGGACCTGGGCCAGTACCTCGGCGGCCTCTTCGGGCGACGACGTCGCGTTGCCGTGGTGGTTCACGTACACGCATTCCACCCCGGGCGGCGCTCCTTCCAGCCGCCGCAGCCCGGCGGCCGGCGCCGACTTGAGCCGCCCCTCGTAGGCCAGGACGGAGACGGCCCGGCACAGGTCCGGGTGCATGCGCCAGCTCAGGGCGAGGAAATAGCCCAGCTCCGGCGGCAGCGTGGCATGGCCGTCAGAGAGCCACCCGAGTGCCGACTCGTCGACCGGTTCCGGATGCGTTCCTTGGGTCACCTGCGGCAGCTGCTGCGGATCACCCAGCAGCAGCAGGCGCCTGGCGGCCCGGGAGACGGCCAGCGTGTTGGCCAGCGAGAACTGGCCGGCTTCGTCGATGACCAGCAGATCCAGCGACTTCGGCGGGACAGCAGACCCCGTCATGGTCCACGCCGTGCCGCCAATCAACGAGCCCCCGGGGGAGGCGATCAACCGGGCCACATCGTCCATACTCCGGTTGGGCCACGGCAGGTCGTGGTCGCCGTTGGGTTTTTTGGCAACGACTTCCGGCGGCACGCCGGCCTTCTCGATGGCGGCGCGCAACATGTTGTCGACCACGGCATGCGACTGGCCGACGACACCCACCTTCCAGCCCCGGGCCACCAACCGGGCGACGGCGTGCGAACCGACGTAGGTCTTGCCGGTGCCCGGCGGTCCCTGGACCGCCAGGTAGGAATCGTCCAGGTCGGCGACGGCGGCGGTGATGGCGTCCACGTAGCCGTCCGGGTGGTCCTGGACCTCGGGCAGCCGCGCCAGCGTTGCCAGCCGCGGCGGGCGACGGCGCAGCAGGTCCAGCGCCGGTTCGGCCGGGAAGCCGGGCAATGTGCCGGCAACCGCAGCGGCGAGGTCTGCGAGGGCCTGCCGGATGGAGGTGGTGGGCAGCGGCTGGTCGGGTGTGAGCGCCACCGGCGGCTCGTTGTACTCGTCGGCACCGCGGGGCAGCCGCTCCTTCACCAGGAGCGTGTCCTTCTCACCGTCCGCACCCAGTTCCAGCACTTCCGCGCCGAAACAAAACGCGCGGTGATTGACGCCGTCGTTCTGGTCGCAGAGGAACTCCGGGAAGGGCTGGTCGTAGAGCCGGCAGAGCAGGCTGCCTCCCTTGATGGTGGATCCGGGTGCCAGCCTGCCGGTGAGCCGCAGCACGCGGACCGGGTTGCTGCGCGACGTCGGCTTTTCCCACCCGGAAACCACGCGCGCGGAATCCACGGTGAAGACGTCGCGGGTATCCGCCCAGTCCTCCAGCGGGGCGTCGAGCCGGTCGAAATGCGCCCACCAGTACTGCTTCGCTTCCCGCCGGTGGTAGCCGACCGAGGCCGCGACCATGGCGACGGCCTGTTCATCGGCGGACAGCGTTTCGCTTCGGCGGGCGGCCCTGTCGGCGGCAGCCTCGACGTAGTCGTGCAGCCGCCGCTCCTCCGGCGGCAGCGGCTCGTCGTCGGCGGCCAACGTCCCACTCGCGGCAGAGGCAGCGGCCGCCGCGGGGGTGGCAGTGCGCCCCGGCACGACTCCGCGCTCGGCCGCCAACAGCAGGAGCCAATTGCGCAGTTCCAGCGTGGAGAGGCAGTCGTACTCGTTGTAGTCGGCAATGCTTTTCAGGACCGTGTCTGCCTCGGCGTCGTTGCCGGCGTCCCTGGCCGCACAGTAGCGGGCGTATGCGACCACGGAGGCTCCGGCGTCCTTGACGTCTCCGGACCGCAGGTTATCTCCCATGTACAAGGGCTCAAGCTTCTTGATGCTGTAGGAGTTTTCCGAGATCCGGAGGCTGTGCCGGACCGTGTCGTAGAGGTCCACCAGGATGCCCTCGCGCAGCAAACCGTCCACGGTTTCCTCACCCACCAGATGCTGCAGCGACAGCCGGCGTAATGCGGCCTTCTCGTAGTTGGCGTAGTGGTAAATGTGCATCCCCGGATACCGGCGCCGCCGATCGGAGACATATTCCAGGAAATCCGCCAGCGCCTGCCGTTCGCCGGCGCGGCTGTGCGCCCAGAAGGGCTTAAACGGCGGGGCCGTGCCGGCAGCCGGCGCATTTTCCACCACGCCGAAAAGGTATTCCAGCCCCCACTCGCCGTCCTCGTCCTGCCACAGCGGGTCGCCCTCGAAGTCGAAGTAGATGTCGCCGGGGTTGGGCGCAGGCAGGCGGGACAGTGTGTGCTGCTCCAGCACGCGGTACGAAACCTCGTGTTCCGTGCCGTCCTTGCGGTAGGTCACCCGGCCGTCCGGCGTGGCGGAGCCGGTCTGCATTCGTGCCTGGTCGCGGAGCCGGGCCAGCGCGCCGTCTGTCGGTTCACCGGGTGGAAGTTCCAGGGCGGCCAATTGGTCGATGGTGAAGATCCCGGCCGCTCGCAGCTTGCGCCGGCGCAGCGTGCTCATGTTCGCGACCAGCAGCAGGTCCCGGTGCAGCTCAACCTGTTCGGAGCAGTAGTTGCAGCGTCCGCACGCGGTGACCCTTTCGTTCCCCCAACGGACCGGGTCTGGCTGTTCGCGGTGTGCGGTAACGAGGTTGAGGAACCTGGTGCGGCGTTCGCGGAAGACCGGCAGCAGGTCGGTGAGGCTGTGGTTGCTGTGCCGCCGGTCGCCCAGCACCAGCGTCACGGTGGGAGCCGCGGCGATGCCGGCTTGGAGGAGCTGGTCCCCGTACGCGGCCAGCTGCAGCAGCGCGGTGACCTTGGCGTGGCGGGCCAGCTTGGTGTCATAGACCCCGTAGGCGGCAGCTCCGCCGTCGTTGTGGGTTTTGACCAGGAAATCGGACCGTCCGTGGAACCGGCCGTCGAAGAAGGACGCCTGGAACACCACGTCTGCGCCGGAGCGCAGCGCGGCGATCGACTCGTCGTGCTTGGCCTGCAAATCCTGCCGCGTGTAGCTGCGGGTCTCGGCAATCTCCACCACGCCGGCGCCGAAGGTGTCGCGGAAGTGCTGCAAGACCCGGTGCTCGTGCAGATCGCCCAACTCCGCCGTGCGCTCGAGCATCTCGTCGCGGCCAAAATCCGCCACGGGGGAGCGCCCCAGCTTCTCGTCCAGCTTGCGCAGCAGCTGGTACTCGCACTGGGCGGCGACGACGAGGTCGCTGGCTGTGTAGACCAGGTCGCGGTCAGCCCCGTCGACTTCGGAGTCGAGCAGAAACACGGTGCCTCCTTCAAACAGGTGCGCAGGTGCCAACCCGGCCGGCGGCGGGTCCCCCCAACGATATCCCGCCGCCAGCCGGTGCCTGCCGGCAGTTATAGGTCTACCGTCCGGCACCGACATTTTGGCGAATGGGGCATGGGCGCCCGGCTCCAGGATTCCTGTTACGCGATGTGACCGCGGTCTCCGACGGTCAGGCGGCCGCTCTGGCTATACTGCCAACAGCTTCAAGAACTGTGGCCGCCAAGCTCCGACTTGGCCACATACCAACCCCACGCTCGTTGGGTGGTTCGGATGACGAAGCGGTCCGCATCAGCCCTCGGCTACCGATGCGGGCAAGAGCACGCGAAAGGACGCGGCGCCCGGCGCCGGCTGCCATGGACATCCCTTACTCCCCGCAACTGCAGGTCTTGAGCCTGGCCGACTATGAACAGGTTTCCGCAGCGCGCGAGGCCTTCGTGGACTTCCTGCTGGATGCCGCCCGGCAGCCCCGCGGGCAGCAGCGCGACGTCGCCGCGGCGCAATGACCACGCGGATCGTGCCGACAGCGAAGGCCCACGCAGCCGCGCAGACCGGACCCGGACCGAAGGCCCACGCCACCGCGCAGGCGCCGGCCGCAGCTTCCGGCCCGCGGCGGGCCCGCGGGCTGCTGCTGGACACCGACGTCGTGGTCGAGCTCAGGCGCGAAAGCCCGGACCCCGCCGTCGTCGACTTCCTGCGGCGGCGCCGCCGCTCCCGGGTCTACATCTCCGCCTTAACCCTGGGGGAGTTGCGCGCGCTGAGTACCCAAGACGCCGCGCTGACCGGGCAGGCCGACGCGTGGCTGGTCGAGCTGACCGCGCGGTTCTCGGCCTTTATCCTGCCGGTGGACCAGCAGGTGGCCGAGGCCTGGGCGCCGCTGGCCATTCAGGACGTGCCGGCCGTCGAGTCGCTGATCGCCGCGACCGCCTCCAGGCACTGCCTGACCGTGGTGTCCGGCAACGCCGAGGCCTATCGGCGGCTTGCGGTCGAAGCCTGCGACCCCTGGGCGCCGGCCCGGCGCTAGGCCTGCAGCGGCCATGGGCGGGAGCACCACACCTCGAGCACCCCGCGCCCGCACCCCCAGCACCGCACCCCCAGGACCGGCCCCGTCCGACGCCGCCACCGACCCCCGTGATCAACCGCAGCGGGTATGCGAACGACCACAATCGCACGCCACTTTCCCGCCGAAGAGTGCCTGTGTTGCGCCGAACGGTTCCGCGAGTGGCCCCCTCGGCTATTTACCGACCGGGCGTTCAGAACGCGTGAGAAACTGGACGGGGTCCGGTGACGGGCGGCACTCTTGCCCCCTCTTTCTGCGGACAAGCTCCATCACGGTAAGGAATACATGGCTCATGGCCACTGAGAACAATGCCCCGGGCACGCTCGATGCCGCTGCACGGGTGGATAACGACGGCGGCGCTCCCGCCAAGTGGAAGATCGTCGGTCCCGGTCTCGTTGTCGCCGCCACAGGCGTCGGCGCCGCGGACATGGTGGCCACGCTGGTGGCGGGCTCCCGGTACGGCTACGGGCTGTTCTGGGCGGTGATCGTCGGCGTCATCCTGAAGATCATCCTGGTTGAAGGTGCCGGACGCTTTACCCTTGCAACGGGCAAGACGATCTTCGAGGGCTGGCGCTCGCTGGGCCGCTGGACCACCTGGTACTTCGGTCCGTACATCATGATCTGGGGCTTCGTCTACGGTGCCACGGCAATGTCATCGGCAGCGCTGCCGCTGGCCGCGATGTTCCCGGTGCTGCCGCTGTGGGCCTGGGCGATCCTGATGGGCCTGGCCGGATTTGTCATGGTCTGGTTCGGCAAGTACGCCACCTTCGAGAAGATCACCGCATTCTTCGTCGGGCTGATGTTCGTCACCGTCGTCGGGCTGGCCGTCATCGCCGTGCCCAACATCCCGGAGATGATCGGCGGCCTGGTGCCCATGATCCCGCAGGAAGAGGGCGCGGTGTTCTACACCCTGGCGCTCGCGGGCGGCGTGGGCGGCACCATCACGCTGGCGGCCTACGGCTACTGGCTGCGCGAAAAGGGCTGGCACACGCCCAAGTGGATGCGAGTCATGCGCATCGACAACTCCGTGGCCTACGTCATGACCGGCATCTTCGTCATCGCCATGTTGATTGTCGGCGCCGAAGTGGTCCGCACCGCGGGTGTTTCATTGAGCGCCGGCGACGAAGGACTGCTGGACCTGTACGGGGTACTCAAGGATGAGTACGGAGACGTGGTCGGCACCGGCTTCCTCGTCGGTTTCTGGGCCGCCTCCTTCTCCTCCATCATCGGCGTCTGGAACGGCGTGTCCCTGATGTTCGCCGACTTCTGGGGCAACATGCGCAAGAAGGAGTCCGGCCACCCGGACACGCGCGTGGGCGGCAAGTACTTCAAGTTCTACGTCCTCTGGCTGACGTTCCCGCCCATGTTGCTGTTCATGCTGGGCAAGCCGATCGCGCTGATCCTGCTTTACGGCGCCCTGGGGTCGTTGTTCATGCCGTTCCTCGCACTGACGCTGCTGGGCCTGCTCAACGGCAAGCGGATCCCGAAGGAATGGGCCAACCGCCTGCACACGAACATCGCGCTGGGCATCTGTGCCCTGCTGTTCGTGGTCCTCGGCGTCTACCAGCTGTGGAACTCCGTCTCGCCGCTCTTCGGCGGCTGATTTCCCGCAGGCTCCGCTGCCCCGTACCGTTTCGGTGCGGGGCAGCGCTTGTTTAACAACGACGACGGCGGGCGCCCGGTTTTGAACGCTCGGCGGCGGTGGCGCGGTTTTGAGCGCTCGACGGCGCCGGCGCGTCGACTGCCTGCGCGTCGACTGCCTGCGCGGTCGGGCGCCGCGCGGCGACGGGCCCGCCTACTGCCGGCCGGTCCGGCGTTCGCCGTCGTGGCGTGAATCGTCGTCGCCGATGATCGAAGCCAGGAGTTCGTCCGCCTCGCCCAGCCCGCGTACTGCCTGCACCAGGATCGCCCGGGCCTCAGCTTCGGGTGAGCGATGGTGGGTATCGGCCAGGATCCGGAGTCCTTCCATGGTCCGCGCGTCCAGCCCGGGCACCGTGAGCGATTCCATGACAGTCACCTTCCCGTGGAGCGCATAGTGCCCCAAGTGCCGCCCATATTAGTCCCACCCCAACGAGCTGTCAGTGGGTCTTCAGGTGCCGTCAGCGCAGCGGGTCGAACGGCCGGATCTCGTCGGGCACCCGGCCGGTGACAATCTGTTCGGCCAGCAGCTTGCCGGTCGCCGGGCCCAGCACGATGCCCCACATCCCGTGCCCGCCGGCAACGTACACGCCGGGGGAGCGGGTGGCGCCGATCAGCGGCAGCCCGTCGGGCGTGACCGGGCGCGGGCCGACCCAGAGATCCTCGAGGTTCTCCAGGTCCATGTTGGTGAACAACGGCCGCACGGCGGCCAGGATCGCGTCGATCCGCCCGGTCTGCAGCGGTTCGTCCGGGCCGCGGAACTCCATGGTTCCGGCGATGCGCAGCCGTCCCTCGTAGGGGGTGCAGGCCACGCGGCGCGCCGGGAAGTAGATGGGGAACTCGGCCGGCTGGTCGGTGGCCACGCTGAACGAGTATCCGCGCCCGGCCTGCACCATGGTGCGAACACCCAGCGGCTTGGCGAGATCGGGCAGCCAGGCGCCGGTGGCCAGGACCACGACGTCGGCGTGGAACGGCTCATGCGCGTAGGTCTCCACGGAGATCCCGGTGTGGCCGTGGCGCAGCGAGCGCACTTCGGCGCCGGAAATGATCTTTCCGCCGCGTGCCACCACGGATGCGGCAAGGGCCTCGACGAACGGGCCGGGCTCAAGGAACCGCTGGCCTTCCAGTTCGAACACCGTCGAGACACCGGCGGACAGCTGCGGCACCTTGACCTGGGGGTTGTCCAGGCGGCTCAGCGGGACGGACTGGCCGGCCTTCTCCACGTTGGCCAGCTCGTGGACAAAGTGGCGGCTTTCCTTCTCCGCCTCGAAACCGACGATGAAGGGTCCCTTGCGCGTCCACGATTCGACGCCGTTATCGGTCAGCTCATCGAAGCTCTCCAGCGCCATCTTGTCGATCGGCGTCAGCGCGGCCATGGTCCGGTCCCAGGCCTTCTGCGTGCCGTGCAGCGCGAAGCGGGCCAGGAACTTCCACAGCTGCGGGTCCAGGCGGGCGGGAATGTGCAGCGGCGCCGTCGGGTCAACCAGCGCCTTGGGCCCGTAGGTCCAGACGGTCGGATCCGACAACGGCATGGCCATGCCGGGCGTGAGCCAGCCGGCATTGCCCCACGAGGCGCCGGCGGCGACGCCTGATCGGTCCAGAACGGTGACTTCCACGCCGCGTTCCTGCAGATGCCAGGCGGTGGCCAAGCCAACCATGCCTGCACCCACGACGACGGCGGTGCTCGGGGCGTGTGCGCGAGAGTACATCGTGTGCTCCTCGGGTCGACTCTTCTCTCGGACCCATCCTGAAGAATGTTTACCCGTTTCTCAAGCCGTTAGGAGAAGATTCTGTAAGAGTGAGGCACGCAGGCAGTAAGTTCAGAAAGTGGTGGTGATCACATGGTCGAATCGAATGATCTTCGACGCCCGTTCGGGGCTCCCGCGGGGTCGGGGCTGGACCGCATCGACCGGTTGATCGTCGAGATGCTCCAAGCCGACGCCCGAACCCCCAACAACGCGATCGCGGCGGCGGCCGGCATCGCCCCCTCGACGTGCTTGAGCCGGATCCGCTCCCTGCGCGAACGCGGCGTAATCCGCGGTTTCCATGCCGACGTGGACCCTGCGGCCGTGGGGCGCGGCCTGCAGGCGCTGATCTCCATCCGCTTGCAGGCGCACGCGCGGTCGAACCTGACCCAGTTCAAGGACTTCCTGTCGGGCCTGCCCGCGGTAGAGGGGATCTTCTTTGTGACCGGTGACCGCGACTTCCTGATCCATGTAGCTGTGGCGGACTCCAACGCGCTGCGCGACCTGGTCGCGAACAACCTCAGCGTCCGCCCCGAGGTTGCCGGCACGAATACCACGGTCATCTTCGAACACGTCCGCCCGCCCGGCAGTTCGCTCGCTCCCTGATGGGGGAGATGGTGTCCCTCGTGGGGTTCGGTCTCGCCATCGAGGAAGCGGAAGTTTTCGGAGGGAGTGGTGCCCGCATCCGTATATGCCTGGGAGCTCATCACCTCGCGGATCTCGCGCCGGGC
>NZ_JBNHGB010000009.1:0-5221 GCF_059090825.1 Arthrobacter sp. Y3224055
CCCGGTGTTCAAAGAATGTCCGGCGGCGACCTACTCTCCCACACCCTCCCGAGTGCAGTACCATCGGCGCTGTGGGCCTTAGCTTCCGGGTTCGGAATGGGACCGGGCGTTTCCCCCACGCTATGACCGCCGTAACCCTTCGTGCGCGCCCGCCCCGGTGGGGGTTGGCGGCAAACCTGTTGGTTACAAGCTTGTGCTTGGAACTGTATTCAATTGTTTGTTCCCTGTGCGACAACGGTTGTTGTCTGGGAACCACATAGCGGACGCGTAGCATGTTTTGATCACCCACCCCCAGGGGGGTGGTGTGGTGTAAGTTGTCGGACTATTAGTACCGGTCAGCTTCACGAGTCTTTCGTCCTCGCTTCCACATCCGGCCTATCAACCCAGTGGTCTGGCTGGGGTCCTCTCCCCCACGAAGGGGATGGAAATCTCATCTTGAAGCCGGCTTCCCGCTTAGATGCTTTCAGCGGTTATCCAATCCGAACGTAGCTAATCAGCGGTGCACTTGGCAGTACAACTGACACACCAGAGGTTCGTCCGTCCCGGTCCTCTCGTACTAAGGACAGACCTTCTCAAATTTCCTGCGCGCGCAGCGGATAGGGACCGAACTGTCTCACGACGTTCTAAACCCAGCTCGCGTACCGCTTTAATGGGCGAACAGCCCAACCCTTGGGACCTACTCCAGCCCCAGGATGCGACGAGCCGACATCGAGGTGCCAAACCATGCCGTCGATATGGACTCTTGGGCAAGATCAGCCTGTTATCCCCGAGGTACCTTTTATCCGTTGAGCGACGGCCATTCCACAATGTGCCGCCGGATCACTAGTCCCGACTTTCGTCCCTGCTCGAGATGTCTCTCTCACAGTCAAGCTCCCTTGTGCACTTACACTCGCCACCTGATTGCCAACCAGGCTGAGGGAACCTTTGGGCGCCTCCGTTACTCTTTAGGAGGCAACCGCCCCAGTTAAACTACCCATCAGGCACTGTCCCTGACCCGGATTACGGGCCGAAGTTAGATGTCCAGAGTGACCAGAGTGGTATTTCAACGATGACTCCACCCGAACTGGCGTCCGGGCTTCACAGTCTCCCACCTATCCTACACAAGCCACACCGAACACCAATACCAAACTATAGTAAAGGTCTCGGGGTCTTTCCGTCCTGCTGCGCGTAACGAGCATCTTTACTCGTAGTGCAATTTCGCCGAGTTTATGGTTGAGACAGCGGGGAAGTCGTTACTCCATTCGTGCAGGTCGGAACTTACCCGACAAGGAATTTCGCTACCTTAGGATGGTTATAGTTACCACCGCCGTTTACTGGGGCTTAAATTCTCCGCTTCGCCCCCAAAGGGGCTAACAGGTCCTCTTAACCTTCCAGCACCGGGCAGGAGTCAGTCCGTATACATCGTCTTGCGACTTCGCACGGACCTGTGTTTTTAGTAAACAGTCGCTTCCCCCTGGTCTCTGCGGCCCTTACCCGCTCCGAAGCGCAAGGCTTCTTCACGGTCCGGGCCCCCCTTCTCCCGAAGTTACGGGGGCATTTTGCCGAGTTCCTTAACCATAATTCTCTCGATCGCCTTGGTATTCTCTACCTGATCACCTGTGTCGGTTTGGGGTACGGGCGGCTAAAACCTCGCGTCGATGCTTTTCTCGGCAGCATAGGATCACCGAATCCCCCCATACGGGGGTCCCGTCAGGTCTCAGGCTTCACGAACGGCGGATTTGCCAACCGTTCACCCTACATCCTTGGACCGGGACTACCATCGCCCGGCTCGGCTACCTTCCTGCGTCACACCTGTTAATACGCTTACCTCCCCGGATCGGGTCCCGCGCGCCCCGCCCATACTGGCCCCGAAGGGCACGGATGAACGGTTTGGGCGGTTAGCATCACCGGATTGGCATGGGCGGTTTTTCGCCGGTACGGGAATATCAACCCGTTGTCCATCGACTACGCCTGTCGGCCTCGCCTTAGGTCCCGACTTACCCAGGGCAGATTAGCTTGACCCTGGAACCCTTGATCATTCGGCGGACGGGTTTCCCACCCGTCTTTCGCTACTCATGCCTGCATTCTCACTCGTGTAGGCTCCACCACTGGCTTCCGCCGCAGCTTCACTGCCCACACGACGCTCCCCTACCCACCAGCGCTCCTGAACCACGAAGGCTTGGATAATACGCTGATGCCACAACTTCGGCGGTGTACTTGAGCCCCGCTACATTGTCGGCGCGGAATCACTTGACCAGTGAGCTATTACGCACTCTTTCAAGGGTGGCTGCTTCTAAGCCAACCTCCTGGTTGTCTGGGCAACTCCACATCCTTTTCCACTTAGCACACGCTTAGGGGCCTTAGTTGGTGGTCTGGGCTGTTTCCCTCTCGACTATGAAGCTTATCCCCCACAGTCTCACTGCTGCGCTCTCACTTGCCGGCATTCGGAGTTTGGCTGACGTCAGTAACCTTGTAGGGCCCATCGGCCATCCAGTAGCTCTACCTCCGGCAAGAAACACGCAACGCTGCACCTAAATGCATTTCGGGGAGAACCAGCTATCACGGAGTTTGATTGGCCTTTCACCCCTACCCACAGCTCATCCCCTCCATTTTCAACTGAAGTGGGTTCGGTCCTCCACGCGCTCTTACACGCGCTTCAACCTGGCCATGGGTAGATCACTCCGCTTCGGGTCTAGATCACGCCACTGCAACGCCCTGTTCAGACTCGCTTTCGCTACGGCTTCCCCACACGGGTTAACCTCGCGACGTAACACTAACTCGCAGGCTCATTCTTCAAAAGGCACGCCGTCACAGCTACTAAGGCTGCTCCGACGGATTGTAAGCACACGGTTTCAGGTACTGTTTCACTCCCCTCCCGGGGTACTTTTCACCTTTCCCTCACGGTACTTGTCCGCTATCGGTCATCAGGTAGTATTCAGGCTTACCAGGTGGTCCTGGCAGATTCGCACGGGATTTCTCGGGCCCCGTGCTACTTGGGATACTCTCCAAGCGGCGTCACGCATTACGGTTACAGGGCTTACACCTTCTCCGGCCGGCCTTTCAAGACCGTTCACCTATACGCACGCACTCACTTTCGCTGTCCGGCAGAACAGCAGCGGAAAGTCCCGCAACCCCGGCCATGCAACGCCCGCCGGCTATCACACATGGACCGGTTTGGCCTCTTCCGCGTTCGCTCGCCACTACTGACGGAATCACTGTTGTTTTCTCTTCCTGCGGGTACTGAGATGTTTCACTTCCCCGCGTTCCCTCCACGCACCCTATGTGTTCAGGTACGGGTCACCCGGTCACTCGCGCGCCGGGCGGGGTTTCCCCATTCGGACATCCTGGGATCACCGTTCGGTTATCAACTCCCCCAGGCTTATCGCAGATTCCCACGTCCTTCTTCGGCTCCTGATGCCAAGGCATCCACCGTGTGCTCTTAAAAACTTGACCACAAAGATCAAAATCAGCTATTCGAGAGAACCAGGACAACCAAACCGTCAAAAGACGACTCAGCCACCAGGTTCATCAAAAAAATTGCTTTAAGATGCTCGCGTCCACTATGTAGTTCTCAAACAACAACCCCGTCACCCCCACCCCCGCCACCCCAAACGGGGCGGCCGGCGCGGCAAGCGCAGGAAACAAGAGGAACCAACTTCTTCCCTCTCCTCACATCGCTGCAAGAATAAGGTCCTGTTGCCTCAGGACCCAACAGTGTGCCAAAAGACATCCCCCGCGAAACCAACCACACACGTTCCAAACACCCCAAAGGGCACCGTACTGGCATGCGGCCAACCGCGAAAGACACCGAATCCGTTGATATTCCACCCATGAGCACCCGCCGGACAACAGACGCGTCCGCAACGGGCTTGCCCTGCAAACCACCCAACCCGCACTATGACAGGCCAGGAAAGGTTCGAGGAAGCTCCTTAGAAAGGAGGTGATCCAGCCGCACCTTCCGGTACGGCTACCTTGTTACGACTTAGTCCCAATCGCCGGTCCCACCTTCGACGGCTCCCTCCCACAAGGGGTTAGGCCACCGGCTTCGGGTGTTACCAACTTTCGTGACTTGACGGGCGGTGTGTACAAGGCCCGGGAACGTATTCACCGCAGCGTTGCTGATCTGCGATTACTAGCGACTCCGACTTCATGGGGTCGAGTTGCAGACCCCAATCCGAACTGAGACCGGCTTTTTGGGATTAGCTCCACCTCACAGTATCGCAACCCATTGTACCGGCCATTGTAGCATGCGTGAAGCCCAAGACATAAGGGGCATGATGATTTGACGTCGTCCCCACCTTCCTCCGAGTTGACCCCGGCAGTCTCCCATGAGTCCCCGCCATTACGCGCTGGCAACATGGAACGAGGGTTGCGCTCGTTGCGGGACTTAACCCAACATCTCACGACACGAGCTGACGACAACCATGCACCACCTGTGAACCGGCCCCGAAGGGAAGGACTGTTTCCAGCCCGATCCGGCCCATGTCAAGCCTTGGTAAGGTTCTTCGCGTTGCATCGAATTAATCCGCATGCTCCGCCGCTTGTGCGGGCCCCCGTCAATTCCTTTGAGTTTTAGCCTTGCGGCCGTACTCCCCAGGCGGGGCACTTAATGCGTTAGCTACGGCGCGGAAAACGTGGAATGTCCCCCACACCTAGTGCCCAACGTTTACGGCATGGACTACCAGGGTATCTAATCCTGTTCGCTCCCCATGCTTTCGCTCCTCAGCGTCAGTTACAGCCCAGAGACCTGCCTTCGCCATCGGTGTTCCTCCTGATATCTGCGCATTTCACCGCTACACCAGGAATTCCAGTCTCCCCTACTGCACTCTAGTCTGCCCGTACCCACTGCAGACCCGGGGTTGAGCCCCGGGCTTTCACAGCAGACGCGACAAACCGCCTACGAGCTCTTTACGCCCAATAATTCCGGACAACGCTTGCGCCCTACGTATTACCGCGGCTGCTGGCACGTAGTTAGCCGGCGCTTCTTCTGCAGGTACCGTCACTTTCGCTTCTTCCCTGCTGAAAGAGGTTTACAACCCGAAGGCATTCATCCCTCACGCGGCGTCGCTGCATCAGGCTTTCGCCCATTGTGCAATATTCCCCACTGCTGCCTCCCGTAGGAGTCTGGGCCGTGTCTCAGTCCCAGTGTGGCCGGTCACCCTCTCAGGCCGGCTACCCGTCGTCGCCTTGGTAGGCCATTACCCCACCAACAAGCTGATAGGCCGCGAGTCCATCCATGACC
>NZ_JBNHGB010000010.1:0-1436 GCF_059090825.1 Arthrobacter sp. Y3224055
TGAACTGGGCCCCGAAAGTTGGACTGGCTAAATAAGAGACTAGGCCGCGAGGGCCTGAGCACGGTACTGCACCGGGCTTAGGCCCTCGAGCTTTGTCGAGATTCTTTCGGTGTTGTACCAGTGGATGTACTCGTGCAGTACTGTTTCCAGCGCTTCCGTGTTGAGGAACCGAACATGGTGGAAGAGCTCTTCCTTGAGGTGTCCGAAAAAGTTTTCCATCACCGCGTTGTCGTAGCAATTGCCTTTGCGTGACATCGACTGGACGGCGCCGGCGCCCAGCAGAAGCTTCCGCCAGGAGGCGTGCTGGTACTGGAAGCCCTGGTCGGAATGCACGAGCGGTTCCTGTCGGGAGGCGAGTGTTGTCAGAGCCTTGCGCAGGGAGGTATTAGTGAGCTCCAGGTTTGGAGATGGGCCCAGTGTGTAGGAGATGATCTGACGGTCGAAGAGGTCCATGACCGGTGAGAGGTAGAGTTTCCGATCTCCGACGCTGAATTCGGTCACATCCGTGACCCACTTCTGGTTCGGGGCATCGGCTGCGAACTCCCGGTTCAGCAGGTTGGGAGCCACGGCGCCCTGCTCGCCCTGGTAGGAGTTGTAGCGCTTCCTGCGCCGGACTTTGCAAACAAGCCGCAGGGAACGCATCAGCTTCAGCACGGTCTTCTTCGCGATCGTCCAGCCCCGCTTGACCAGTTCAGTGTGGATGCGGCGGTGCCCGTATCTGCCATGGTTCTTCGCAAAGATTTCCGTGACTGCCGTCTTGAGTTCCTTGTGCGGATCCGGGGCTTGGAGCCGGGCCTGGTGATAAAAGAACGTTGACCGGGCGAGGCCGGCGACCTGCAGCAGAACCGGGAGGGGAAAGTCAGCCTTGAGAGCGATGATGGCCTGAACCTTCACCGTCGTTCCTGCGCCCTCAAGGCCCGCAATTTTCCCAGGTAAGCCACTTCAGCCCGCAACCGTTCGTTCTCGCGCCGCAACCGCTCCACCTCGGACAACTCCGCGGGCGGCGGCACATCAGGTTTCCTGGGTCTGCCTTTAGGCTTGGGACGCAACGCATCCGCACCCTCTCGGCGATATGCCCGTACCCACGTTTCGAGCAGGCGAGGCGACGACAAGCTGACTTCTGCTGCGAGATCAGGGGCAGTCTCACCAGCGAGGAACCGTTCAACCAAAGCGAGCTTGAACTCGAACGAGTACGACTGTTTTGGCTTGGTCATCAACGCTCCTCGGCCATGAATCCTCCATCGCCGATACAGCCGCTTGACCGGCGCGTGAGGCACTCCCAGCAATCTGGCTGTCGCCCTATAAGCGATGCCCTGCTCGAACCACGCTACAGCGGACTCGCGCTGATCCTCGGATAACGAACTACATGCATGCATAAAACTGCTCCCCAGGAGTCGGAACTGAATTTCTCAGTCCAACTTCCGGGGAGCAGTTCA
>NZ_JBNHGB010000011.1:0-1023 GCF_059090825.1 Arthrobacter sp. Y3224055
GGCACACTATTGAGTTCTCAAACAACAGGAGCACCCGGCACCAGGACGACCCTCTCAGGCCCTCCATCGCTCCGGAGCAACTTTTCTAACTTACCCGGTCTTCGCGACCTTTGCAAATCGCCGTTCCCGGCAGATTCAGGTTCGAATCCCGATCCTCCAACCACTCCAGGGGCGCGTCTAACGCACCAGATCCTGGTGTATTTTGAAGGGGTTTTGGCCGCCGTTCGTTCTGCTTCAGCAGCAGCGACTCAGAAAACAATACACGCCTTCCGCCCGGCCCGCAAATCAGCCCGATGCACCGCCCGGACACCCCTGGCGGGACCGCGCCGGCGCCCCGAAAACCGCGCCGTTCAGCGGATCCGGCGCCCACACGGCCCTGCCGCCGGCCGGCCGATCCCCGCAGCTGCCGCCCCGAACAGCTTGTGCACCCGCTCACAAAATCCACCGAAGGCAGCAGCCCGAAGGCCGCCACCGGCCCCCCGGGCGACCGCTGCCGGCAGCCCGCCGCCCCGGGACTCCCCTGCCCCGGGACTCCCTGCCCGGGCATGCCCTGCCGCAGGCCGGGAACCCCCAAGCCTTCGGCGCCCGGGCAGCTCTTGGTGCCGGGGCACCGGTGGCCTCCTGATGCTTGGGCACCGGCACTCCTGATGTGTGGGCGCCGGCGCCACGGCAGGCCGCTCCCGCCCCTGCCGCGCCCCGGGTGGAGGCTGTGCAGGTTGTGCCCGGGAACGAATCCACCCGGGCCGGTGCGAGCTCCCCACGTCGCCGCACCCGACCTCACCCAGCACCGCGGCCGGACACCACCGCCGGTCACCCAAGGACGCGGCTTCCGCGCGACGGCCGGACAACCCACCACGGCCAGGCATCCAGGGACGTGCGCGACGTGGGAGGGCCGCCGCGGCCGGCACATCCCCCACCGGTTGGGCGGGGTGGTTGGTGGTTAAACGCGGGAAGGCCCCGCCATCGTTGGCGGGGCCTTCCCGGTGTTCAAAGAATGTCCGGCGGCGACCTACTCTCCCACAC
>NZ_JBNHGB010000012.1:0-899 GCF_059090825.1 Arthrobacter sp. Y3224055
TTCCGAACCCGGAAGCTAAGGCCCACAGCGCCGATGGTACTGCACTCGGGAGGGTGTGGGAGAGTAGGTCGCCGCCGGACATTCTTTGAACACCGGGGAGGCCCCGCCAACGATGGCGGGGCCTTCCCGCGTTTAACCACGATGCCGGTTCGTTAGTGGAGTCACAGTCCTACGGCGGTTGTCTGCAACTGGCAGAACAGTCGGCTGGACTAGAATGGATCGATGGTACGGGCGCGCCACAGATGATTGCGCCCACAACAAGACACGCATTTCATAGAGATTTTGACGGCTGTGGTTGGCTGGTTCGACCTTGGCCCGCACTGAGAGGAGTTCCGGCATGGCTGATTTCCGGGGTCGTGAAGGACGAGACGACAGGGGTGCAGGCAGAGGCAACTTTGGCAACCGGTCGGGAGCCGAGCGCTCCACCGAGGGCGGCGATAGAAAACGCCCCGACAACCAGGACCGGCGCAGCGGCGGTTCCGGTGGCGCGGGTGGTTTCCGTTCGCGGGATGATCGGCCGCGTCAGGATCGTGGTGAGCGTCGGGACTTTGGTGATCGTCCTCGTCAGGATCGTGGCAGCGCGTCTGGTGGTGCGGGTGGTTTCCGTTCGCGGGATGATCGGCCGCGTCAGGATCGTGGTGAGCGTCGGGACTTTGGTGATCGTCCTCGTCAGGATCGTGGCAGCGCGTCTGGTGGTGCCGGCGGTTTCCGTTCGCGGGATGATCGGCCGCGTCAGGATCGTGGTGAGCGTCGGGACTTTGGTGATCGTCCTCGTCAGGATCGTGGCAGCGCGTCTGGTGGTGCCGGCGGTTTCCGTTCGCGCGAGGATCGGCCCCGTCAGGATCGTGGTGAGCGTCGGGACTTTGGTGATCGGCCGCGTCAGGATCGTGGCAGCGCGT
>NZ_JBNHGB010000013.1:0-277 GCF_059090825.1 Arthrobacter sp. Y3224055
CTACGCGGAAATGGCCGTCGCCCAGGCGGCTGCCGGCGCGGACGTGCTCGGTCCCTCCGGCATGATGGACGGACTGGTGGCGGTGATCCGGCAGGCACTCGACGAGGCCGGCTACCAGGACGTCTCCATCCTGGCGTACGCCGCAAAGTAGGCCTCGGCCTTCTCGGGGCCGTTCCGCGAAGCGGTCGACTCGCAGCTGACCGGGGACCGGCGGACCTACCAGATGGACGCCGCCAACCGGCGCGAAGCCATCCGGGAAGCGCCGCAGAGGTGCCGG